>NZ_JAVIDR010000010.1 GCF_031157835.1 Acinetobacter rudis
TTGGAATAAGAGAATGGCAGTGTCATGAGTGTGGTAGCTCATGGGATCGGGATATAAATTCCGCACTGAATATACTTCTTACGAAACAGTGTTTCTCAGGACATAAGCGTCTAGCAGTAGGAATCACCCCCATTTAAGGGGGTGAGGATGTCAATTTGATGTGCTTTATTGGCGTGCTCAGGAGAGATATTACGTTAAATTGTTGTTCAAATGAACAAACAGTTAAGGATGTAGTGGTTTTTTGCAGATCTAGCTTGCAAGTCAAGAAAAAATCCATATACTTTGTTTCTGTAATGGTAACCCTGCTGGTGGTTTCGCAATTATACTCTGTAAACCCCGCCAGGACCGGAAGGTAGCAACGGTAGCAGATCTATGATGTGCCGAAATTTTGCTAGTAGGGTTGCCACCATAATAATTTTAAATTTTCTTTTTTTAATCCTCTTCTTTTTTACCCGCAATAACTTTCATCACAATATCCATTTGAAAACCTCGATAGAGAAGAAACCTGGCTTGTTTGGCTTTGAGTTTTGGATCTGTAGCGACTGCAGGACCATATTTTTTCACTTTGAGCTGATAGGCTTGTGTTAGCCAGTCAATTTCTTGCATTTGATCGTGGATGTGTGCTTGGTCAAGCGCTTTGCTTTTTAATACTTGTTTGATACGTTGAGGCCCTTTACCTCGTTGTACCTGACTACGCAGAGTCATTTCTGCTACACGTTCATCACTTTGATAATTGGCCGCTGCAAATTCATCAACGAGAGCAAGAACCTCATCTTTGTTTTGAGCATATATTGATAATTTCTCAATGAGTTCTTTTTTTGAGTATTCTCGGCGTGTGAGTACAGCAAAGGCATAGGAGCGTAAACGCGTACCTGTGAGTCCTGTAGGAGGAGTATGGGATTGAGGTGATGCTGTTTCTTCAAGAGCATCTTCAGTAGATAGAGTTTGATGATCTATTGCGGCATTTTCATCGCTCGATTTATGACAATCATATTCATTTTTAATTGTGTGATAATCGAGTAACTTGGGGAATGGTGATGTAGACATATTAGAGCCTTCTTAAGCGTCAATAAAAAACACCCCTGAGGGCGTTTTTTATTGTGAGAAAGGGGGGATTATTCTGCAAGTAAGTCTGCTGGTTCTTCTTCCTGCTCTTCAGGTGCAGCAATTTGAGTAGTTAAAAGCTTTTCGCGAATCATACGATCTAGATCTTGAGCGAGTTGTTGGTTCTCTTCTAAATGGCGAATAACATTGTTTTTACCTTGGCCAATCTTATTGCCTTGATACGAATACCAGGCTCCTGCTTTTTGTACTAATTCTTGCTGTACAGCTAGATCAACCAGTTCACCTAAATGGTTCGTGCCTTTACCATATAAAATTTGGAAAAGTGCTTCTTTAAATGGAGGAGCCATTTTGTTTTTCACAACTTTAACTTTAGTTTCTGAACCGATGATCTCGTCACCTTCTTTAACTTGGCCGACACGACGAATATCTAAACGAACAGAAGCATAAAATTTTAATGCATTACCGCCAGTTGTTGTTTCAGGACTACCAAACATTACACCAATTTTCATACGAATTTGGTTAATGAAAATAACCATACAATTTGAACGTTTAGCATTACCAGTAATCTTACGTAAAGCCTGACTCATTAAACGTGCTTGAAGCCCCATGTGTGAGTCACCCATTTCGCCTTCAATCTCTGCACGAGGTGTTAGGGCTGCAACTGAGTCAACAACAATAAGATCAATTGCACCAGAGCGAACGAGCATATCAGCAATTTCGAGAGCCTGTTCACCATTGTCTGGTTGTGAAACTAATAGGTTGTCAATGTCTACACCTAATTTGCGTGCATACTGTGGGTCAAGAGCATGTTCTGCATCAATAAATGCACAGGTTCCACCAGCTTTTTGGCATTGTGCAATTGCTTGTAGGGTCATAGTGGTTTTACCTGAAGATTCAGGACCATAGATTTCTACAATACGGCCTTTAGGTAAACCACCAATACCCAATGCAATATCTAGCGTTAACGAGCCTGTGGACACGACTTCAACGGCTTGTACTTTATTTTCACCTAAACGCATTACGGTATTTTTACCAAATTGCTTTTCAATTTGACTCAGCGCTGCGGTAAGTGCCTTGCTCTTGTTCTCATCCATCTTTCTAACCTCAATACAATATTTATTTCACTAACTATTTAAGTGGATGTCTTTCACTTTGGATCATGTCCACGGCAACAATAGTGACAGAAAAGTAGAGCCTGTTCTATCTGTTTTTAAGTCTCTGCGTCATAGTGTGTCGCATGGTTCATCTTCATGAAAAGACCAAACACGTTGTGTTTGTTGATCATTATCATGCTTAAATTTCTGCAAGTCTCGTCGATCTTTTTTACTTGGTCGATGCTCTGGACGTGCTAGATTATGCAATTTTCTTTGAGTGGAAATCAATTCCCGACGTGCAATGCTATCTGAAGTTTCATCATAAAGTTGCTGTGCAATTGGGGCAGGGCCACGCTGAGCAGATAAGCCTTTAATTAAAACTGTTTTTTTATCAAAGCCTTGTTGAATAGTTAGTTGCATACCAACACGTATTTCTTTGGATACTTTTACTCGCTCACCTTGATGATGTACTTTACCACCTTCAATTGCTTCTTTTGCAGCAGAACGTGTTTTAAAAAAACGAGCGGCCCAAAGCCATTTATCAACTCGCATTGCCTCTAAAGAAGAGGATTCAGGCTGTTTGCTCATGTAAAACCTTTGTATTTATAGTTGCTAAATGATCAATAAGCTCAGTTAAATCTTGAAGTGCAGGATAATTCAGTTCTGTTTGACAACGTGCATCTCGTCCACTAGATGGTTGAATGATACTGAATAAATGGGGAATACCAAATTGTTGTGCAGCATCTAAAACGGGTGCTGTATCATCAATAAATACAGCATCTTGGGAGGAAAAGGGGTGTAGTTCCTGAAGTTTTTGCCAAAATAATGGGTGCTCTTTACTATAACCTAGCTGTTCACTGCTTAAAATCACTTCAAAGTAAGGTCGGAGCTCAATTTGATCAAGTTTAAGTTGTAAACCGGCTTGATCTGCATTGGTGAGTAACCAACAGCGATATCCTTGTTGTTTGAGTTGTGTTAAAAGTTCAAAACAACCTCGGCGTGGAGCAATGTGTTGTTTAAAATCATACTGTAATTGTAATACATCAACACCAACAGTTTGCGTCCAATAAGCGGATGAATACCAAGAGATGGTATGTTTGTGCTGTTGGTAGAATTGATTTAAGTTAGCTTGGCTTTGTTCTAAGCTACATTGATGATGCTCTGCATGACGAATTGCGAGTTGCTGATTCCAAATGAGATCGTCGAAAGCTAAATCAAGCAGTGTTCCATCCATATCGAACATAACGATGGTATTTTTCATTTAAATTTTCTCAATGCTTCTCAAAGTCCAAAAAATCGACATAACTAACTGTTAATTCAATAGAATATTAATTTTAAAAGCATGGTAACATCTTTTATATCTTTCAAGGTTTTCCATGTTTTAAGAGAAAATATGTACATATTTTCCTTAGAATATCCTTATTGTG
Source organism: Acinetobacter rudis (assembly GCF_031157835.1). GTDB lineage: Bacteria > Pseudomonadota > Gammaproteobacteria > Pseudomonadales > Moraxellaceae > Acinetobacter > Acinetobacter rudis_A. Next base: position 3,587 of record NZ_JAVIDR010000010.1, read on the forward strand.
ATTATAGCGCATTGAAGTGGGTAAATCGCTTTAAGTGATTTGTGATTGAAATCAAATAATGGAAAATTTAAAACGATTAAGATAGTTACTAATATTAGAGGAAGCTTGATTACCATCTTTCCTGTAATTGGACTAAACAAAATATCTTATGGGTAGAAGATACTTTACATTGTAAATGTTGCAAAACATGATATTGGGGGCAGACACTTAGGGATATTGAAATATACGGGAAATCAGCTAAAGAATCATCAATACGTAAACTGATTATGAAATAGGAATAGAATGAATGTGGCAGTTATTAGAAGAATGTGAGCGAGATTTAGTATGGAGTGGAACAGTTTTACGTGTATTTATTAAGCATAAAACAGAGTTTTATTATACAGATCAAATTGTTGATCTAATGTTTTTTAATAATCCCTTCTGTGATTTTGGTCTAATTGGTTTGATCATGATTTCTGGAGCAAAAGCTGGTTATGTTGAGTTGATGTTTCCACCAGAGGCTTATGGTTCGGATACATTATATGCAATACAAAAAAGTTGGTTAGTTGATAATCTTCATGAACATTTAAACTTGGATAAAGCTAATGATAAAGTTTTTATAAAAGATAATATTAGTGTTTTGCCTTTCATTTGAAAGCCTAAAAATAATTCGGTGTAAATCTTATTTTACTCATTAAACGATTCAAGGTGATCATCCTGTAATCACCTTAAAGTGTTATCTTGGCAATCAAAATTAGTTTAAATCCATACCCCTCATTTGAACAACTCTATTTACCCCTCAAAGGTTGATCATGAAAAATTAGGTAAATTATGGGTAAAAGAGTTTTTGATCTTAAAATTAAATAATATAAAACAATGAGTTGTAGTTTGGTTTGGTGGGCGCCATCTCCACTGATCATGTATTTTGCATATTGGTCAATCTTTAAATATATTTGGGTGTTTGATATATGATCACTTGTATTAAGGAAACACTCCTAACAAGAATTATAATATGTGTTAATAGTAATTATTATTGATATTTATTTTGTTGTATTATAAGTTTACGTAGCTTTTTGATAAATTTTATTTTTATAAAATATGAATATAAAACATATAAGTTTTTGGTTGTTTTTATTTTGTTCAGGCGGTGTATATGCAGCAGAAGATTTGTCTATTGCTGAGCTGACTCGTCAGGATCAGAGGTTCAATGAATTAAAACAGCAGTTAGATTCACAAGTAATCATTCAGCCAAAGAAAGTTCAGGCAGAGAATCATCAACCAGTCATCATTGCTGAGACACCTTGTTTTTATATCCATGTTATGCAGCTTGAAGTTGATGATAGGAGTGATCTCATTTACTTATGAAGGGACTGGTTCAAATATATATCACTGGGCGGGAAGTACTGCGGATCAAAGAAACCCGTTAACATTAGATAATAAAGTAAAAGCCTCATTACGAAAGTTAGGGTGGAACTCAAAGGTATTAAAATGATATTAAAAAATCATGATCAATTTTTTATACAGTGGGATATAGTTTATGAACTTGAGAATAATCCTAATTTAGGTATCTTTAATTTTTGGATTGATAATATCTGTTATCCAGCACAAGGCATAAATATAACTTTGCCTGCTCTATTTTGGGCTTTAATATGTAATATTGAAAGTATTGATGGTCTAAAAAAAGATTTAACAGATATTCCAATATCAAAAATTAATTTCTCTGATATTGATAATGATAAATTGGTATTTCTTGATACTGGTGAGCTATTCCAGTATGGGTTTGGTTTGGTTCTTGGGTTTAATCAAGACCAGGAGCGAATTTTTTACACTACTGATTTTGAGAAAACTTATTCAGAGATTATCTTACCTAAAGGGGTGTTACGGGCGACATTAAATTCACTTCTTTTAAATATGGATCAATGTGTGCTGATAAAACTGGACGCTTGACTTGGATTATAAATAGCATGGTGGGGGCTCCATATAATAACCAAAGTTAACAGTAGAAGCTAAGCAGTTACCCCATCTTCAATTAATTTAAACACTTCTAATGCACTTATTTATAATTTTTAATAAAAAACCTCGAAAATATTCTTTTAGTATTAAAATAAAATTAAACAAAAAGCATCGTGTAGTTTTAGTTTGGTAGATATTATCACCATTAAGGTCGGGACTTAAGCTTAGTCAATAATAATTGGTTTTGATCAAAATTATTGGTAGAAAGGGCTAGCAAAACAGATGATTTTATCTTAGTAAGAAGCTAATGTCTTTCAAGGTCTAACAAGGCTGTTCATATTATAAAAGAAAGTGTGTACATAAAAAATTAAAACCAAAATATGTGATGTAAAATCTTTTGTATTTTTTCATATTAACTTTAGTTAAAAAGTAGCAGCGTGAGAATTGTAGTGCATTGAGTGAGCTTTTCATCCAAGTGTTTTAGTATCACGTGGTTATGTACTATGCAAAAAACATTAAAGTTACATTATTCATATAAAATGAGACTCATTTAACATTTATTATTGAGGTGAATTTAATAAACATTTAACTTGGTATGTATGAATAAAAAACACGTGATTTTATCTGGTTTAATTGGTGTAGTCATTGGTGGCTTAGTTGGTTTTTTTAGCTACTCTCAAGTTTTTGCTCGTTATGACGCTGTTGTAACTTCCTGTGTAATGATGAATCAAGCTGTTGATCACCAGTTATTGACGACAGAACAAGTTAAACAGCTTGGTGTCCTAACAGGAAAGAGTTTAAAGCTGAGTCATGGCACAGTACTTAATAAACTGAGTCTTTCAGATAGCCAAGTTGCTAATGCCTCGGAGGGCTCTGTTTGTAGTCAGTTCTTGGTTGGTGTAAATCAATCAAATTAATGCAATTGTATAAATAGCCCCGCATAGTCGGGGTTTTTTATTAAACTTCATTTGAATAAAAACACATGAAAGTATATTCAATGAAAATCATAAAATTTGAGATATGCAATTATATGTTTAAATAGTGAAAATAGAAGAAATTGATTGCTAATTCAATTTTATTGGTACGATATTCTAAAAAATATTTATTTAAGATCTAATAATGAGAAATTTACTCAAAAATGGGTGCTAAACTTCCTAATAATAAATCTGAGATAGAGGTAAAAACTTTTCATTATGATGAAGATTTTTTTACTGTAACTGATTAAATATATGGGTTTTTCAATTGAAGGGTCAATGCATTCTATTCATTGCAAAACACGGGCTTAAAAATACCTTTAAGGATGAAATTTCACAAAATATTTTGTGGTAATTGTTAGGTATGTTTTTAGATAAAGGAAAATCGTATGATAAATTTAAAAAGCTATTTGTGCACTGCTATTGCAGCATGTTTGATTACTCAGTCAAGCTTTGCTGGAAATGAAAGTAGTGTTAATAATGCAGTTGAAAAAAGCTCGGTGAGTGTGGCCAGTACAACACCTCATTATCTGCAAAGACAACCCAAACGAGTGAGAGCTACTCCACCACCACGCGAAGGTTTGTATTTAGTGATGTTGGGAACTCGGGCTGGACCTTTTCCAAGCTTAAGAGCTGCTACATCAACAGCTTTGGTTGTGGATGGTCGAGTCTATGTGATTGATGCGGGCTCTGGTTTGGTACAGCGTTTCTATGAAAGTGGTTTGAATTTTGGTGATGTGCAAGGGATATTTATCACACATTTACATTCGGATCATGTCGATGACTTATATCCATTTGTTAACGTGAATTTTCCAAATTGGAAGTATGGAAAACAGAAAATCGCACTCATTGGCCCAGATCGCGCTGATGCAAATGGTAAACTCGATAGTGATGCAGGTTTTGGACACTTACCCAATACTAAATTAATTCATGCTGAAGATCCGACCCCAGGGATTAAAGAATTAATGCAGCATCATTTTGCAGCAAATGCTTATGATATGAATAACGCGATACATACAGTACGACGCTCAGATGATCACCCAAGAGATTTAACTGGAACAAATGGTCCGGGAATGCTAGATATTCAAGCATTACCTGCACCTAAAAACTCCAGTCCAAGTAATATGTCTCCGAAGATGAAACCAATACAGGTTTATCAGGATGACTACGTTAAAGTGACAGCGGCATTAGCTCAACATCCTATGGTATATCCAGCTTGGTCTTATCGATTTGATACGAAATATGGATCGGTTACATTTAGTGGTGATACTGCTCCAAATGATAATTTAATGCAATTGGGACGTAATACGGATATTTTGATTAATGAAGTGATGGATATTAATGCAGCCCTAGCAGTTTTTGCAGGCACCGCAATTGAAAAAACCATGACTACACAAATCTTAGACGGCCATACAGCAATTACTTCTGGAGTAGACCCTCGTAGTCATAAGGCGACATTAGGTGTTGGGGCTTTTGCTGCTAAAATGGGAGCTAAAGGATTAGTACTTAACCATATTTGGCCAGATAACGAAAAAATCACGAGTGAATATTTACAGACTACAGCAGAGCGAGAGTTTAAAGGTCCTGTTCATGCAAGTGAGGATCTCGATTTAATTAATATCTCTGAATTTCTTAAAAGTCGATCAGCAAAATAGACTAAACAAAATAGTATTTGAAAACTGAGGTATTTTTCATTTCAGTTTTCAAAACTCAATATGAATAATGATTCTAATTTTAGAAGCATAATAATATGTTTTCTAATGGGTTTATGTATCTAATATTTATATTATGTTTTGAGTTTATTGTTAAATTAACATCTGATTTTAAAAAGCATATTTATAATATGAGAGTAAAGTTGGAAATTGTTGATTGGTAGGAAATGTTTTTATAATACTGGCTGTTATATTAACTTGTTATTAAATTAAGTTATATATTTGGCATATTATAAGCACAGAATAATACTCAATATAGTAGGTGTTGGAAAGGATTATCCAACAAAATTAAAATTGGACTATATGGACATCAAAATGTTAAAAAAAACATTTGTGATAGGCTTTTGCGCAATTGCTACATTAAACGTGAATAAAGCCTATGCTGAAGTTGAACTTGTGCATCAAGATAAAATTTTTTCTGACCAAGATAGCTTGTCGCTTAAGACGCGTGGGAGCATGAGATTACAAGCACTCAATTTTGATCAATATAATAAAACCAATGAAAGTCAAAAATATCGTAGGGATGGTTATAGTGCAGCAAGCCGTATGTATTTTGATTTAGATTACAAATTTAATGAGAACACGCGCATATTTGCTGAATATCAAAATTATTTTAATCTACCTAAAATTTTTGATTGGGAGGGGCATTATGGAAAGAATGATGAAGATTTTACTACAATTCAAGCATATGGTGGGATAGAGAACTCAAAATACGGTACATTGAAGTTTGGTAAAATGTACAGTATTTATCATGATGTTGTTGGGGTAAAAACAGATCTGTGGGATTACGATATGCTGGGCCAGGCACCTACATGGAGTCCTTTTTCATTCTTTGATGGTTCTTTAGTGTCAAGTAAAACACTACGTTATGAGAACAAAAATAAATATGTTGATCTTTATGCAGCCTATTTATTTGGAGATGAAACATCAAAAAATAATATGACCTATAAGCTAAAGTCTGGTGGTGAGCTAGCAGCAGATATTCATTTGAACAAAAAATTGTCCTTGGGTGTTTCTTATAAACATAATGAGGCACGTTTAAATGATTCAATAAATAGTCATGATTTGTCTCAAGATTTAATTGCTTCAGCTTTATATTATTTTGATGGGAAATGGATGTTAGGTGCTGGGGTAGGATGGTATAAGAATTTGCTGCCTAATAATTCCGCATTAAATCAGCAAACACCTGTAAATTTAGAGCAATATTTAGACACGGAAGCTTATGGTTTTGAGTACTATGCAGGCTATAGATTTAATGTGCAAAATCACGGTATACAATCAGTACAACCTTATGTAATGGGTGATTATATTAAATACACTCATGGTGATGATTTTTCACGTAAAGATTATGGTGTAGGGGTAGCATTTCGTTTTAATTATGGTTTAGGTTTTGATTATGAGAGATTATATACTCATGATAATAAATCAACACCAGATCTGCACTTATTTCGACTTCGCTATCAGTGGTAAGCATAATTATGGCTAAATTTTCGCTATACGGTTTAGCCATGTGAATTTAGAATATTTTGAAGATATCGAGTTCAATGAGGGAAGTATTAAAAAATTGAACTAAGATTATGGTTTTTCAATCTGACGAAAAGTTAAATTAATCCGTGCTGAGTGAATACGTTTGCTCGGCGGTAAACGATGTAACCAATGTGTTTGTGTGGTACCTTTCATTAGTAATAGACTGCCATGTGCTAAAACCAGCTCCACTTTTTCTTTGGTCTGTTTATGTTTGAATGCAAATTTTCTTTGAGCGCCTAAACTTAATGATGCAATAGCACCATTCTTTTTTAAATCGCTTTCTGCATCACTGTGCCATGCCATACCTTCATTGCCATCATGATATAAATTAAGTAAACATGAGTTATATGTTTCTCCTGTATGATGTTCGACTAATTTTTTTAATTCAATGAGTACTGGAGTCCAAGCTAAGGCATGTTTGGTTGTGTTTGAATAGGTGTATGAAAAAGGGAGATTGCCATACCAGGCGACTTTACGTTTGGTTGTAATGTGTTTTCCATAAATAATGGCTTCATCATGTTGCCAGGCAATAGAATGAAATAAATTAGAAAAATAAATATTAGCCAATTCTAATGACAATATTTGACCATAATACAAGACATTCCCATCATAAGGTAAAAGATTAAGACCGAGATATTCTTGTTCAAATAGATCCATTTTTCCAATTCCTATAGGCGTGTCTCATACAATGTCCACAAGGTCGATATCCTAAACTCAGTGCTTCAGTTTCATTTTTAAAAAAAACTCTATTTTTACGCTTCATTCGTTTACCTGAACTACAATGCAATAAACCGTAAATGCCTAAACGTTGATTGCCTGCAAACAATATCTTTCCTTGACGAAATAATAAACGAAATTCTTGATCCGTTAATATGTCATGTTCAATCATATTCAGTTCACTGCATCATGAAAGATTATTCCTAAAGTATAACGTTCACCTTGATGTAAGGGGCTTACGCCATGCTTTATATTAATTCGGTAATATCCTCGGAGCCCTTTTTCAGGTTTAAATTGAGTGGTAAAAATAACCACATCACCTTTTTTGGGTTGCAGTACAGTTACTTTGGATTGAGCTCGTGGAATTTGCTGAGTCAGGACAAATTCTCCACCTTGATAATCAGTGTTTACTTGATTTAAAAATACAACAAGTTGAATGGGGAAATAAACTTCACCATAAAGGTCTTGATGCAAGGTATTAAAGCCATTTTTATCGTATTTAAGAATGAGTGGAGTTGCTTTAAGTTGTCCTTTTTGATGGCATTGAAATAGAAAGTCTTGATGATTTTCAGGAAAAGTTGTTTCTATATTCAGCATATTAAACCATGCATTCGCAATAGGCATAAGATATGAATACATTTGCGTTCGTAGTTGGTGAATCATATGAGGCAAAGGATAGTTAAAGTATCTATACTCTCCTAATCCAAAGCGATAACGTTGCATATTCACGGTCTTACGATAAAGAGTAGGATGATCATAATGGCTTTTTATCAGGTCACATTGTGATTCAGTTAATAGCTGCTCAAGTAGCATATAACCTTGTTGATGCATCATTTTGGTAATATTTTGCCAATCAAGCTGTGCTAGTTTTTTTCTAAAGTACTGTTCTATTTCAGGGGGTTGCATGAGTTTTTGCTCCTTCCCAACCAATGATGGCTGTTTTTCGTGTTGCTCCCCACATATAACCACCAAAATGCCCAGATGACTGAATAACGCGATGACAAGGAATAAGGAAGGCTACAGGATTATGACCTATTGCTGTACCTACCGCACGAGAGGCTTTGTTGTGCCCAATGTTCTTTGCAATTTCCCCATAGGTCGTTAATTCTCCCATAGGAATTTTGAGCAAGCTTTCCCAAACCTTGAGTTGAAATTCAGTACCTTTGAGGTGCAACTTAATTTCTGCTAGATCACCATGATTTGATTGCAGGAGATGAATCGCTTTTTTTTGTAGCTCATCTTGATGTTGCAAAAATGTTGCTTTGGGGAATTTGAGTTGAAGTTGTGCAAATGCATCTGGCGTAGTTTCAGTGAAAGCCATATGGCAAATGCCTTTTGCTGTTGAAGCAATAATGACAGAGCCAAAGGTGGTTTCTGCAAAACTATAATAAATTTGCAATGATTCACCCCCATTTTTGTATTCAGCGGGTGACATGCCCTCAATATGTATAAATAGGTCATGTAAACGACTGGTACTTGAAAAACCAGTATTGAAGGTTGCTTCGAATATGCTGTTTTCTTTGTGACTTTTTAAAATAGACTTGGCGTGTTCCAAGCTAATATATTGTAGAAATTTTTTAGGGCTTATGCCGGCCCATTCTGTGAAGGTTCTTTGAAAATGAGCTTGGCTTAAATGAACGTGCTCTGCAACTTCAGATAAGCTGGGCTGTTGTTTGAAGTTTTGATTAATATACTCAATTGCTTTTGCAATCCGAATATAGTTCGTATCTTTTAACATTATCACTCACTGAAACTTTTTGACTAAAGTTAAACATTAACAAATAGCGCTAGGAAGCAAAATCCGATTCTTGCTATAAGTGTCAGGTGAGTAATTTGAAAATGGATATAGAACTTTTGAAGGGTTCTATGGGGCGTTATAAAGGTAAGCGTTATAGTTCCAGAGATGATTAAAAAGATTGTAGTCGGTATAAAAATAGCAAATAGAGTGGGATCACGATTTATTCCTTAAACGTTTCATTTAAGGCCTGTTGAATTGCATCTACTCGTGTTTTACAAGCTTTATAAGCAGACATAGATTCTTCAACTATTTTCATTAAATTATCAATATCTGGTTCATTTTGTGATTCGAGGAGCGCCGCATTTTTCTTGAGCACTTCATATCCCTCTTTAAAGCTCAGATCTGATTTAGTCATTTTTACTTACCTGTGTAATATGCGCATTGATAATACCATCTTGGATTTCAATCTGAATAGATTTATCCACGATTTGCTGCACAGAACGAATAGTCTTACCTTGATTTCGTACAACAGCATAGCCTTTAGCCATGACTGTTTTTGGGTTTTGCAATAAGGTTTCTCGCATTAATGAGTCTAGAAGTGTGGTTGTATTTTTAACTTGAAGCTGGGCAAAGTACTGGGTTGTATTTTTGATTAAATTGATATTTTTATTTGATTCATTTAATTGGTTTTGGGCAAGCGTTTTGATGAGTTGAATATGTTGCTCATTTTGCTTTTGATAGATTGTGATTTGATTTTGAGAAAAAAATTTGATGGTCTGTAAATATTCCAGCACTTGTTGTGAACGTTCGGAGATTAAATTACGAATACCTGCAATGACTTTACTTGGAGTATCAAAAGATCGATGCGCGACTTCGTCTAATATTGTTTTATCTTTTTCATGACCAATACCAACCCAGATTGGAACAGAACGTTTGCATAGTAAAGCAGCAAGATCATAGTCATTAAGATAAGCAAGATCATTTACAGCACCACCTCCACGTATAATGACAATGAGATCTGGAGCAATGTGGGTGGCTTTTGCCCACTGTCTGAGTGCATTTGCAAGAGATTCGCTAATACTTTTTGCGGCTGTATTGCCCTGAAAGGTTGCGGTGTGATAAGTAAATTGACATACATTCGATTTTGCCAATAAATCCGCATCTTTTCTAAAGTCACCTAGTCCAGCTGCATTTTCTGGAGCAATGACAAGAATATGATGCAGATCAAATGGAGTGGGAAGTAATCTGTTCTTATGTACCAATTCTTCTTGACTAAGACGAAGTAATATTTGCTGATAGCGTTTGGCAATATCACCTAATGTATAACTTGAGTCGATGTCTTCAATATTTACAGAAAAACCGTATTGAGGGCTGAATACAGCTTTAATTTTGATCAGTACATTTAAATCGGTGGTAAGTTCAATACCGCTTTCTTTTTCAAATTTCAAAATCATTTTAGCCGCACTAGACTTCCAAATTGTCGCTTTACAGCTAGCAATTACTTTGTCTGTATCTTCATCTTTTTCTGCGAGCTCTAAATAATAGTGTCCAGATTTTATATTGAGATTACGAATTTCTGCTTTTACCCAGATTGCATCACTAAAAGTTTGTTTAATGGTTTCTTGTACTATGGATAGGTATTCACTTAGGGAAAGTTGCAAATCAGACATATTTCATTTGAAGTGTTTGAGTGGTTTAAATATTATATTTCACAACAGGGAAAGGCAAATTTTGCTAGAAAGCAGATTGTGATGAAGACTAATCATCTATTTGAATGATAAGTTATTTGTTTTGAATTGCTGTATTTGATTAAAGTAATTTTAGCCCTTATTGCTGACAAAAGAAGTATCACGAGTTTGTGCAGCTTCACTTGTCAGTATGTTACTCAGTGTATAATTCATTTCTATATTAATAACACTGAATAGTTAGCACTGTGAAACTTTTCTTTCAAACTTATAGATTATGATGGGGTTCTATAGATTGAACCCCCAAATATTTGAGTATTTTTGTGCCAAATTTGTTGGAGTCGATGGAAATTATTTTACAGATTAATTTTAGTAAAATAATTAATTTGTGAGATAGATCACTTATTAATACATTTGAATATATAATTTAGATTAGGTGTTTTGCTGATAAACAGTTAGTATGTTGGGCATTTAATGGGTTTTAGCCTGAGCATTTGCTTGTTGAAAATTGCCTGTGTGGTCGTGAGCTGGGGGTGAGTAAAATGAGTAAGGTTTGGGTGACTTAAAATAGACGGCTACGTAGCTAAGCTTTAAAATTATATAAATAACGGGTAGGTTCTAGACGATGTTTATTACAACTCAAACTCCACAAGATGCGCAACTATTAGAAATTATGTCTATTTTACAAAAAGCCAGCCAGATGCTGTTGGACGAATATAGACATTATTGTGCAGGTAAAGCGTTTGATGTAGAAAGTAAATATGATCAATCTCCAGTCACTCAAGCAGATTTAAAAGTTAATGAATATATATTGCAGCAACTTGCAGTATTTAGTCCGGATATCCCTGTTTTATCTGAGGAAAATGATCACTCTGACAGACAGCAGTGGGATAGTTGTTGGATGCTAGATCCTTTAGATGGTACGAAAGAGTTTTTACATCAACGTGATGAATTTACGATTAATTTAAGTCTTATTCAAAATCATCAAACCATATTTTCTGCTATTGCAGTGCCTTGTGAACAACTCCTTTACCTTGGTTATTTAACTGAATTGCCTTATCGCTATTCTATTACTACAGGGCATTGGGAACGTTATTGTAAATATAAAGACATTGAAGAAGATGCTGTACAAATTGGTTTAAGTCATCGTAGTAAGAATCCAAAGTATCAACAGTATATTGAGTATATTGAGCAAGAGATCCCCGTTATTCGCCGTGAGGCAGGGAGTGCATACAAGTTCTGTATGATGCTTGAAGGTGAAATTGATATTTATCCACGGTTTCATCCAACTTCGGAATGGGATACTAGTGCAGGTCAAGGGTTGCTCGAAAGCATTGGTGGTGGGTTAGTGAGCCTACGGGCTGTTCCCTTTACCTATAATCAGCGTAGTACTGTATTAAATGAAGGGTTTATTGCTTTTCGTAATGAGAATAACCAAAAGATTGCGCTGGATGCCTTGCAGAGTGTACTTGAGAAAAGTGATTGAAATTTCGATCAATTCTAAAAATTGAGATTGGTGGCGTAGCCTAAATATCAAAGCTACGCCGCCGAACGGGTTATGTTTAGTGGAATACCGTTTCTAATGCTTTTAATCCTACTTTAGGATCAAATAAGCCATTATAGATATCAGGGATTTCATGATCTACTTCAAAAAAATGATAAATTGCAGTCATTGCTCCACGTACAGAATATTCAACAGTAAAAACAACATCATCTTTTAATTCAACAAACTGCCCTAAAAAGGCGAAATTTCCTGAGTTCTTAGGAACAACTTGTGGTCGATCACCAGGCTTACGACAAGCAAATAGGGCAGATGCATAAGGCATCATAGCTGTTGTGACCTGAGTGGTTGACAATACATGTGTCAAGATGTCATCAAAACCAAGCTGTTTAACCAATTCTGTGAGTATTTCTGTACCCGTTGCTTCAGACATCGGCTTTTTAATGTAATCACCAATTTGATCAATTTGAAAACCATAACCCCAAAGCGTATAAGTATTTTTGGGTAAATCGGCAAAGTGTGGCTGGGCTGGAACAACAATGGAAAGATGCCAAGCCGATTGATACCAAGTCATTAGTGCGCCTGTACCTGGCTGGTTACCTGTATATTCAATGATACGATTTAATAAAACGTCATCCGACATGGTTAAAGTGAAAGATTCCCACTTATGTTCGTCAATATTGCCATAAAAACTCATTGGGCGACCAAAGTCTGTAGCCTTGTCTGCGAGTGTTTGCCAAAGTGTCCAACCATGATCAAGGCGATCACGAATAAGAGCGGGTACATCATTATTTCCCGCATAACGTGAATCAGCCGTAATTGAGCCTAGTGTAAATAGAGCAATATCCTGTGCACCGAGTTCAATTTGTTCAATCGCACCAGAATGATGAACATGTAGTCGTGTTGCACGACGTTCTTGAGTGTCGGGATTGGTTTCGAAGTCTGCATCACTGACATAGTGTGCAAAGCGTACATCTACACCTTGCTGGGTAAGCCAGCGTTGTAATGGCACGATCATAGAGTCATATTGGTTGTACTTTGTGCGTTTGATACCAGCAAGTGTATGGATTCTTGGTAGTTCTTGCATAAAGCGTAAAAAATAACGGCGGAGTTCAATCGCACTATGCCATTGTTGGAATGCAAAAGTTGTACGCCACATGCGCCAAAAATTCGTTTGAAAGAAGCTGTGGTCAAAGTACTCATCAATGCGACGACTACCAATTTTATCTTCTTTACTGGTGAGCAGGCGAAGTATTTGAGCACGGTGTAGGGTATTGAATCCAAGTTTTTCAGCATCTAAAATTTGATGGTCAGCATCGATGAGACGAGCTTGTGCATGGGTCTTAATATGTTGATTAAACTGCAGACATTCTTCGCGTACAGAGATATCTGGATTTTCAAGAGAGGGAATGCTGGAAAATAAGTCCCATAAACATAAATAGGTTTCATCTGTGAGCATGCGGCCACCACGGGTTACCCACGCATGTTTTGCATTCGGACTATGTGCGCCATCCATTGCGCCACCAGTAAGGTTTAATTCTTCTAGGATATGGATATTCTCGGGAGGAACTTTCGCATCACGAATTGCAAAAGCCGCTGCCGCCATACCAGCGATACCACCACCAATAATCCAAAGATGTGCATTTTGTGCATCATAGTTTTTAACTTTTATATTTTGCATCTTAAGCCTCTAAATTATCACTTGTTATTGACTAATGTTTAAAACCATAAAAATAGTATGTCTTTTTTTATGTGAAAAACATATGAAATCAATGAATTATTTTGTAAAGCTGTTGTCCAGTGTCTATCTATGGACTGTAACGCACATTTTGACAATACAGTTTGGGGATTATATTGTTGATTGATTGTTAAAGTGGGTTGAGTATGTCAAAGTGCTTGAGAGGATTTAGAAATTAAGGAAATGTCTTGCTGAACTTGTTACCCCAGTCGATGTTTGATGGCATGGACTTATTACCAGAATTGAGCACGCCTGTGACTTTGTTTACACGACATTCTCTTCGTGAGATGGCTTCTGGGCAGGGGGTGGCGGGTTATGATTTACAGTTAACTGCGCAAGGTCGAGAGTTAGCGCAGTCATGGGGGGCTCATTTAGTTGAACATAGTCAGCGTGAGTTACAGTATTGTATTTCTAGCCCAATTCAGCGTTGTCGAGATACAGCAACACTCATGATTCAAGGGGCTGAAGAAGTGGGGCAAGATTGCTTAAATACTATTGATGTGGTTTCTCAGGGTTTATTGGTTGAGCCTGGTAGCTTTGTGGTGGATATTCAGCAGGCTGCACCATATTTTCGTCGTCAAGGTGCTTTAGGATTTATTAATAGCTTTATTAATCAACGACTACCAGGTATGAAGCATCCAGTATATGGTGTATTGGATGTCCTTGAATTGATTTATCACAGTCATCCAGAACAAAAGGCTGGTCTAAGCCTTGCTGTGAGTCATGATACGATTATTGCAGCTCTATTGGCTGTTATTTCACAGCGACAGCATATTTCGGTACAGGATTGGCCAGAAATGATGGAAGGTCTTTTTGTTTGGTTTGAGGGGAATGATTTTGCAACAAGTTGTATCCATTGGATATGGCGAGGTGAAAAGCATACACGATGCATTGAAGAGCTAAAGCAACAAACCACATAGTCTTTGTTAGATACGACTCATATGTTATGTATACGTGGGATATGATCTTTAATGTAAGTTAAGTTTTTATTGTAATTTATAATGAGATTAGTTTTTGTGGTTAAAAAAACAAAAAGCCCATAAGGGCTTTTGTTTTTTAATGCGACTTAGTTAGAAGCTAAAGCTTTAACTTGTGCATTTAAACGGCTCTTATGACGAGCAGCTTTGTTTTTATGGATGATACCTTTATCAGCCATACGGTCGATTACTGGAACTGCTTTTTTGTAAGCGTCAGTAGCGACAGCATAATCACCAGTAGTGATTGCAGCGATAGTACGTTTGATATAAGTACGAACCATAGAACGTAAGCTTGCGTTGTGTTTGCGTGCTTTAACGTTTTGACGAGCACGTTTTTTAGCTTGAGCAGAGTTTGCCACTCGTGCACTCCTTGAAATAGATTGGTCTGGGCGGGCTGAAATTGCAACTGAAGCCAATTTCAGAAGAATTGTCACCAGCCCGTAAACAAGTGCCATATTTTGATTAAACAATGCATCGAAGTCAAGTCTTGATGTGCTTTGACTTGGTTTTAATGATAGAAATAAATCAGTGAACCCTATGTTTTTGGTTAGATTTTACAGAAGGATGTATAAAAAATGTCAAACATTATTCAACATGCTGTTGTTATTGGTGCTACAGGGCTGGTGGGTAAGCAGTTGATTACAATGCTGAATCAGCTTAACCATTGTCAGAAAATTACCGCTATAGTTCGTAAATATGAGCCAGAATTTGAACAATACAACAAAGTGAAACAGATTGTGTGTGAAGATTTGACAAAGTTAAGCGCAGAACAGGTTGTTATGTGTAGCCATGCTTTTAGTTGTCTTGGGACAACGATGAAAAAGGCGGGATCTAAGGCTGCATTTTTTCAGGTTGATTTTAATTTAAATGCACACTTTGCACGCTTATTTGTAGGTACAGAAGTACATTATTTGCTTGTAAGTGCACTAGCAGCAAAGGCTGATTCATTATTTTTTTATAACCGAGTAAAAGGTGAGTTAGAAAACGAGGTGCAGCAACTGGGGCTGGCAAAAGTTTCTATTATTCGACCTTCTTTATTGCTCGGTGAGCGTAAGGAACAGCGATTACTTGAACAAGGTGCACAACGATTATTTACTCATCTAACGAAGGTATTGCCACAACAATTTGCTTTTCGCCCAGTAACGGCAAATCAGGTGGCTCAGATATTGATTGGGGCAGCCGAAAGGCAAATAGAAAATTTCTTGATTTATGATAACTTAGCTGTGCAAAAAACTTTTCAAGGATAAATAACATGCAAACAGCGACTTTCGTCACTTGTGACTTATTAGATGATCATCCAAATCTAGATATACAAGTATTAACTCCTTCTTTGGATGGTAAGTTTTTTCAAAGTTTTGGAGCACGTAAAAGTTTTGCAGGACAAATCGTTACTGTGAAATGCTTTGAAGATAATTCACGCGTTAAAGAGCTACTTGCTACAGATGGTACAGGTAAAGTTTTAGTCGTGGATGGTGGAGCTTCAATGCGCTGTGCCTTAATGGGCGATATGATTGCTGAGTCGGCAGTAAAAAATAATTGGAATGGTGTTGTAATCTATGGCTGTGTTCGAGATGTAGATGCAATTGCAGAACTGAATCTAGGCGTACATGCATTGGCTGCAATACCACGTAAAAGCCATCGTCAGGGCATAGGCGAAGTTGGAATAAGTTTGTATTTTGGTGGGGTGGCTTTTCACAATGGTGAGTATCTATATGCAGATAATAACGGCATTGTGGTTGCTCAGGAAAAACTTATCGATTGTTAATAGGTTTTTTATGGCACAGCCAAAAAACTAATAATAATTTAAATTAAGGTAATAGCATGGTGAATCATCATATTAAAGTAACACAAGCAATACTTTCATCATTGACTGAAGGTAGTCGTGGAATGTCTGGTACAGCATTTCCGATGCAACCTAATCGGGCACTTAAACTTTACGAATTTGAAGGTTCACCATTTTGTCGACGTGTACGTGAAGTGATGACGCTATTGAACCTCGATTATGAAGTTTATCCCTGCCCAAAAGGAGGGGAGAAATATCGCAGTGTGGTGAAAAAACTGGGTGGAAAAATGCAGTTTCCATTCTTTGTTGATGAAAATACAGGCGATCAACTGTATGAGTCACAACAAATTATACAACACCTATTTAAACACTATAGTGCTACAGGTAAGACACCAAGTACGTATCGGTATTATCCTAAACTTCCGTTTGTTGCATTTGCTGGTACATTGATTAATGGTGCAAGAGGGGTGTGGGTAAATAAAGCGATTAAACAACGTGAAGCACCAGCTGAATTATTACAATTGTGGGGATTTGAATCGAGCCCTTTTACACGGATTGTACGTGCGTTGTTAACTGAGCTTGAATTGCCTTTTGTATTCAACAACGTAGCAAAAGAACGTTGGCAAGATATGGGGCTCGCTAGCTTCCGTTTAAAGCCAGGCCCTTATCACGCCATTAAGGCCGGTAAACGAGCAAAAATCATTGAATTGATGGGAAGACCAACACAAGATATTCAAGTTCCTTATTTGGTTGACCCCAATACCAATGTGGCTTTATTTGAGTCAGCTGAAATTGTGAAGTACTTAGAACAGCAATACGGCACACCTGAATAAAGCGTTGAATTGGCTTTAAATACAATCTAGTCATGATTTAATAAAAAGGCCTCATCAATACGCATTGATGAGGCCTTTTTGTTTTTGGTGTTTTACTTAGTAACACACTTACCATGCAGTCGTATTATTCAGTAATGACTTGACCAACATAACCTTTAATAAAAGTCAGGTAAGCAGATGATTTATGACCATCAGCAGTAAGTACTGGGCGAACAATTTCCCCTTTGTCTGTACTAAGTTTTAGGTCAATTTCTTTTGCATTGTGAAACGAATTGAGAAAACTTACTGGGACAATGATTGAATTGCTTGAAATTTTATTTTGGGCTTCTGTACGATATTTTGTTGCTTGAATAGTTGAATATTCATAAGGTTGGCCATCAATAACGAAATTGAATTTTTTAATATCGTACTGCTCTGGATTATTAATTTCAGCAGTAATTTTAAACCCATTACGTTGTTCATCATTCCAACGCATTGCAATTTCTGGACAAACTTCGTTAGCAGCACAGATAAGAGGTCCTTTAGTTACAACACGTTCAGGATAAGAACCTGCACAAGCAGAGAGTAGAAGAGCAAGTGTTGAAGTCAGGGCAAGTTGGATTTTCATATTTTACCTATGTTTTAGGATTGTTTTTTACAAGTATAAATGGATTTAACTTAAAATACTCCACCCCTTAAAGAAATAATAGGGTGGAGTATTTATGAGAGATTATTACTTATTATCTCTATAAGTTGGAATATCTCATCGCGTCCTGATTAGAGGATGGCTGGAATCATAAGCACACAGATCAAAATTGCAAATAATATCCATTTGTAAATATAGTATAGCGGTTTGTTGCGGGCCTTGATTTCACGGCCTTTAGCATGTACTGCATAGCCATATTTAAAGACTTTATTAATAGCACCAGTTTTATCTGTTGCATCATTTGGAGAGCTGGCACCAGACATCACATTACGACCAAACCAGTAATTAAAGGATTGTGCCCATTTCCATTTCATTGGTCTTTCAATATCACAGAACAAGATAATACGCGTTTGGTCAGTATTATTTTGAGCCCAATGAACATAAGTTTCGTCAAAAAGAGTTGCTTCGCCATCACGCCAAGAATAACGTTGTTGATCAACCTCAATAAAGCACTGATCATCGTTAGGGGTACTTAAACCTAAATGGTAGCGGATAGAACCAGCATATGGATCACGGTGTTTACCAAGATAACTGCCTGAAGGTAGTTCGGCAAACATTGCTGCTTTTACACTTGGAATCTTTTCAAGCAAGGCAACAGTTTGTGGGCAAAGTTGTCGAGCTGATGGATGAGTATCTTGATACCATTTTAGGTAAAAGCGTTTCCAACCTCGTTTAAAGAAGGTGTTAAAGCCTGCATCATTATTACTTTCAGCTGCTTTGATTTGATCTTGAAGCTGTAAAGCTTCATCACGAATAACTTTCCAGTTTTGTTGTAGAACTTCCAATTCTGGAAACTGTTTTGGATCAAAAAAAGGGTCTGGGGGTAAGCGTGAAAATCCTGTCATAAACATATTGATCGGACCAAGAAAAGTCGAATGATCAAAAAATTGACGAGAGAATTTTAATCGCTCTTTGCCTCGAAAGTGAGCATAGAGCAAGCTAATGAAAAACACCGATATAATGATGACCACATACATAATTATTTATAGTCAGACAATAAAAAAGCCAATTCTAACCTAGGGCTTAGTTAAATAGACTTGGGCTAGGATAATATATTGTAAAAAAGTATTTGTATTTCACTGTATTGTCATATGGTTAAATGTTCTTAAAAACAAGGAATGTTGAAATAATGCGCATCGGAATGTTAAAAGCTGGACTGTCAGATAAAACCTGTTATAACTGAAAATAAAGCGTGATAAAAAAAGGGGTATCCGATGAAAACCACAGTGAAGTATATTGTTTTGAAAAGTAAGGATTATCAATTAGGCACTTCGCTATTTGAAGAAGAACTTGATTGTGATGCTGATTATTTTGATCGTATTCCTCGGGTGATTCGTTATCAGCAACATGATTTCCAAGTGAAGTCGAAAGAATTACAACGTAAACAGATTTTCGATGAGTTCGAAGAGTCTCAAGCGATTGTGGTTAAAGTTATTGCCTTAAATTAAAAGATTTAGCTGAATTTTAAAAAAATAAATGAACAACAGCATCAAGATCAGTGTTGTTGTTCTTTTTGTGTGATACTTAGCAAGGTTACTTTTCTATACGTGGCATCAAAAAATGTCTTCGGTGTTTTTAACAGCACAACAAACTACACTCGCAACTACACAGTCTGATTATCCAGAATGGCATTTAAACCGAAAAAAATATGCTTTGTGGTATTTGCAGCTAGAACAGCAAGACTGTATCGATTATTGCCAACAACTGAGTCAACATTTTTCTGACTTTATTATTCAACCTATGCAGCGGCAATATCATATTACTATTTTTGTTTGTGGATTTTTAGGACAACAACAAGTCTATAACGATGATTTTAGTCATGAGCAGTTTATTCAACAGCGCAAAAAAATTGCACAACTGAATTTATCACCTATTGTTTTAAATACAGCTAATGTACGTAGTTTTCGTTCATCTTTATTTGTTGAAATTGAAGATTCAAAACAGATTTTGCAACAATTACGCCAACAAATGGGATTGTACGCGCAGGAAATTAGAGCACAGTATTATGTGCCACATCTTAGCTTGGGTATTTATAATAATAGCTATTCTTATGCTCAAATTCAGGCAGCTATAGATGCACTAGAGCAACGATCGTTTGTTTTAACATTTAAACAGTTACATTTTGGTTATTATCAGGCGCAATGCTTGCAAGGTCCGTTATATGCGGAACACACACTTCAATTGGATTAATCATGTTGCAATTTATTTTAGGTGGTGCACGTTCAGGAAAAAGTCGATACGCTGAACAAATTGCACTTGCGCAGAATCTACCCGTCATCTATGTGGCTACAGCACAGGCATTAGATGCAGAAATGCAGCAGCGTATTTTGCATCATCAACAACAGCGTCCAGCAGACTGGAGTTTAGTTGAGTCCCCACTTTATTTGGCGGATGAATTACTTAAAATAGATTGTGAAGGTCAAGTGATTTTAGTTGATTGCTTAACTTTATGGATGAGTAATCTCTTGCTTGATGTCAACTCAAACACACAAGGTCTACAGTGTGAAAAATTACTCGCTGTTTTACCAAAACTTAAGTCACATGTAATTTTAGTCAGTAATGAAACAGGATTGGGCGTGGTACCAATGGGGCAGTTAAGTCGTCAGTTTGTAGATGAATCTGGGCGTCTACATCAGCAAATTGTGCAGTTGGCAGATACAGTAACTTTTTGTGTTGCTGGTTTACCAATGCAATTAAAAGGAGAGTGAACAGTGCAATGGTATCAACAGGCTTGTCAGCAACCGAGTCAGCATAGTCGAGAGTTGGCTGAGCAGCGTCAATCACAATTAACCAAGCCAACAGGTTCACTTGCTGAATTGGAGCAAGTTGCAATTCATTTGGCTGCATTACAAAACACATCGCACCCACAATTAGACCGACCATGGATTTGTATTTATGCTGCAGATCATGGTGTTATGGCAGAGAAAATTTCTGCTTATCCTCAGATTGTGACTAGACAAATGTTACATAACTTTATGACAGGTGGAGCTTGTATTAGTGTAATTGCTCGTGAATATGATGCTCAGCTCGATGTCATTGACTGCGGTACAGTGGGTGAACCCTATCATGTTGATGGCGTGTTACAGGTGCCTGTATCGGCAGGAACTGCTAATTTTGTTGAAACTTCAGCAATGACACTTGAACAGTGTTTGGCTGCATTAGAAATAGGAAAAAGCAATGTAGAAACGGCTTATGCTGAAAAAGCATCTATTTACATTGCTGGAGAAATGGGAATTGGAAATACATGTTCAGCTTCAACGTTGGCATGTCTAATCCTTGATATGGAAGCTAAGACGCTAACAGGTGTTGGAACAGGTTTGAATGAAGCTCAGTTGCAACACAAAGTTCAAGTGATTGAGCGTGCAATTGCCTTACATTCGCCTAAATTAAAAGACCAAGGTATTGATATTTTATGTGCTGTTGGTGGCTTTGAAATTGCTGCAATGGTTGGGGCTTATATTCGTTGTGCTCAGATAGGATTGCCAATTTTAGTTGATGGCTTTATCAGTACTGCTGCTGCCTTGGTTGCTTGTCAGATTAATCCTCAGGTACGTGATTGGATGTTATTTGGTCATCAGTCGGCTGAGCGTGGTCATGTTTTATTATTAGAAAAGTTAAAGGCTAATCCATTATTGAAACTCAATATGCGTTTGGGTGAAGGAAGTGGAGCAGGTGCGGCTTTGGGATTGATTCATTTGGCTTGTCGTTTACATAATGAAATGGCAACCTTTGCTGAAGCTGCAGTTATTGGCGACAAACTTAAAGGTTAAGGCCGAATGCTACGTATTGATGTATTAAGGCATGGTGAAAGTGAGTTGTCTGCCTGCTTACGCGGTTCGCTGAACGATGCTCTAACACCACAAGGTTGGCAGCAAATGCAGCAAGAGGTTGCTAATGTTGTTGATGTATATAGCAATCAATTTAATTCGACACTTGTACCTTGGCAGGCAATTTGGACTTCTCCATTACAACGCTGTGAGCGCTTTGCCTCTGATTTATCTGAGCGTTTGAACTTGGATCTCTATAAGAGTGCAAAATTTCAAGAAATGCATTTTGGTGATTGGGAAGGGCAAACGACAGCACTGCTCTATCAACAATATCCAGAGCAATTGGCCGAATTTTGGCAACATCCAACACAATTCACTCCACCTTCTGCTGAATCATTAGAGGTATTTCAACAACGGGTGTGGAGTGGATTAGAACAGATGTTAGTGCAAATGCAGACATTGCAATTAACACATGTTTTATTAGTGAGTCATGGTGGAGTGATTAAGTTACTAAAATGTTTAGCTTTACAACAAGATTTAGATTTGATTCTTACTCAGTCTGCTGAACTTGGACAGCTCTATCGTTTTGAACTGACATTTTCACGGTCACAACAACTTTGCATTCGTTCTGTTGAGGCTAATGTGCGAGCAACTCCCGAATAAAAGGAGGGTGTATGACCCCATTTCTTATAGCACTTCAGTTTCTGACGATTATTCCTGTCCATTTAAAAGCGATGCCTAGTGATACTGAGCAAAGCCAATCACTGCTTTACTATCCGTTGGTCGGTGCTTTGATTGGTGCTGTATTATATGGGGTTGCACTCTTATGTAGTGGACTTCCTCATATTATGCTGGTGAGTTTAATTTTTGTATTGTGGGTTGTTCTAACTGGCGGTTTGCATTTAGATGGTTTAGCAGACAGTGCTGATGCTTGGGTCGGTGGATATGGTGATAAAGATCGGACCTTAGCCATTATGAAAGATCCCTCTTGTGGGCCAATTGGTGTGTTGAGCCTGTTGTTACAGGGCATGATGAAGTGGTCAGCACTCTATGTATTATTGCAACACCATGAGCTCATGAATGCATTGATTTTATTTCCAGTTTTAGGACGATTGGCAGCATTAATTTTACTCAGCACTACGGTTTATGTACGTGCCCAAGGTATTGCCCAGGCCCTTGTTGCGCATCGTTATTCTTTTGGAATGTGCTTGAAGTTGAGCTTGGTCACTTTGTTGAGTTTGCTTGTTGCAAGCTATTGGTCATGGCATGGGCTAGTGTCTGTAATGGCACTATTATTAACAATTTTTATTTTACGTACTGTTTTTGTTCGCCGTGTGGGTGGGGTTACAGGCGATTTGTTAGGTGCGAGTGTTGAGCTCAGTGAGACAGCTGTACTATGGAGTTTTGTCTTAAGTTACTTCATCTTAGTTTAAGTGAGTACAGCAGATGTTGGTCGAGTAGAGCTTAATGTTACTATTGCATAAAATAAAGACATTTATAGCGTGATTAAATTGAAAATCAGTAAGCCTAACCCGATATAGAGGCTATGACACTCAAGGTCTCATTATATTGGTATGTCAATTGAATCATTACTATAACGAAGTAGATGACTTGGCATATGATTAGTGAATTGATAAAAGATAAAGTTAAGACGATTTGGCTCAACAAAGAGGGCAATTTATGAATATCGCAGCAAACCCAAGTACGGACGCAAATCAAACGATTTATTTGAAAGACTATCAAAAACCAGCTTATCTTGTGGATTCGGTGGAACTCGATATTCAAGTCTATGCAGATCACACTCAAGTGAACAGTGTTTTAAAAATGCAGCGTCAAGCTGCTGGGGATCTAGTTTTATTGGGGCGTGATCTTGAGCTACTTAATGTGCGCCTTAATGATCAATTGCTTACTGCAGTAGACTATCGTTTGGATTCAGAGCAGTTAGTGATCTTAAATGCACCAGAACAAGCACTATTGGAAATAGAAGTGCGCATTCATCCTGAAACAAATACGATGCTTGAGGGTCTATATCAAGCTGGCGGTGATTTATTTGTTACGCAAAATGAGCCTGAAGGTTTCCGTAAAATTACCTTCTATCCAGATCGCCCAGATGTACTTTCTACATTTACAACACGTGTTGAAGCCGATAAAAAATATCCAGTATTACTTGCTAATGGTAATTTGATTGAGAAGGGCGATGTTGATGGACAGCGTCATTATGCAATTTGGCAAGATCCGACTAAAAAACCAAGTTATTTATTTGCCTGTGTTATTGGTGATCTGGATGTACTACGTGACCAATACACCACATCAGAAGGTCGTGAGGTTGCATTAGAAATTTATGCAATATCTAAAGATATTCCAAAATGCCATATTGCAATGCAAGCATTAAAGCATTCAATGCGTTGGGACGAAGAGCATTATGGTCGTCCCTATGATTTAGATAACTATATGATTGTAGCTGTTAGTCAGTTCAATATGGGGGCAATGGAAAATAAAGGCCTGAATATTTTTAATACCTCTTGTGTGTTGGCAGATGAGGAATTTACTACTGATGCAGCAATTATGCGTGTACAGTCAGTCATTGCCCATGAATATTTCCATAACTGGACAGGAAACCGTATTACTTGTCGTGATTGGTTCCAACTTTGTTTAAAAGAAGGCTTGACGGTGTTCCGTGACCAGTCTTTCTCTGAAGATTTACAGTCTGCAGCAGTGCAACGTATTGATGATGTTGCAGTATTAAAAGCACACCAATTTCCTGAAGATGCAGGCCCACTATCACACCCACCACGCCCTGACCATTTTATTGAAATTAATAATTTCTATACAGCAACAGTCTATGAAAAAGGTGCGGAAATTAACCGTATGATGGCAACTTTGTTGGGTAAAGAAAAGTTCCGCCGTGGTACAGACGAATATTTCCGCCGTCATGATGGTCAGGCTGTTACTGTTGAAGATTGGATTGCGGCATTAACTGCAGGCTCTGGTGTAGATTTATCTGCCTTTTTACTTTGGTATAACCAGCCAGGTACACCTAAATTACAGGTGCAAGCAGAGTATAGTGAAGAAAAGCAAAGCTATCGTTTACACTTAAAGCAAAGTTTAAAGGCCAATGCGAAGTATCCAAATTTACAAGCATTACCAATTCCTGTTGCATTAGCGATGTTTGACCCACAAACAGGTGAGCAATTGGTGTTAAATTGCGATGTATTAGTGGCTAATCAAGTGAAAGACGCTGTTTATTTGTTTGATCAAGAGCAAGCAACAATTGAATTTAGTGGATTGAAACAGAAGCCAGTACTTTCTTTACTACGTAATTTCTCAGCACCTGTGAACTTGGACTTTGATTATTCAGATACTGAACTGGCTCAGCTATTGCAATTTGAGAGTAATGGTTTTAACCAGTGGCAAGCAACTCAAACTTTATTAGAACGAATTTTACTGGATGATCACCCAGCGCAAATCTATTTGGATGCAATCAAGAATACGTTACCAGCCATTGTAGAACGAGATCCATTGTTGGCATCTCGCTTGTTTGATGTACCAAGTGAGAACTACTTGGCTAGTCGTATAGATCAAGATTATCAACCAGAGCAAGTCCGAGAGAAACGCGAACAACTATTAAATTCTTTGGCTAAGGCTTTGTCCACTTGGGTGAAAACTTGTTATCTATCACTTAATCCTGCTACACAAACTGATTTTTCACAGGCAATGGGTGTTCGTGCGCTGAAAAATATTATGCTGGGTTTGTTGGCACGACAAGGTGATGCTGATGTATTTGCTATGGCAGATCAACAATATAAAACCACAGCCAATATGACTGAGCGCTTAGGGGCGTTAAAAATCTTGCATTGGTATAATGCTCCTCAAGCTAAAGCTGCATTACAAGATTTTTATCAACGTTATAAGGATGAAGCTTTATCACTAGATCAATGGTTTATGTTACAAGCAGCGCATCCACAAGTGACTGCTGAGCAAATTACTGCTTTAACTACTCATCCTGACTATGACCTAGGAACACCTAACCGGTTCCGTGCTGTTACAGGGGGCTTAAATGCCAATCCAGTAAATGCATGGAGCTTTGGTGTAGCGCATATCGTTGAATTGTCTTTATATCTTGATGAGAAAAATCCAATTGTAGGTTCACGTATTTTACAACTTTTAGCTCGTTGGTATACGTTAGCTGAACCCAAGCGCACGGAAGTCCGCAGTGTATTACAGCAATTGAAAACTCAGTTTAAGTCAAAAAATATGGTTGAGACCATTAATACGATGCTAGAGGTCTAATGAATAGCTGAGTTCACTATAGATCATTCAGTGAATATAAAAATAGCTGCTTTAAAGCAGCTATTTTTTTGGACAATGCAAAGTCTAAAGCTTAAATTTTTAATTCCTCTTCATCCTCATCATCAGCAGAGTCCATACCGAGTTCTTTGAGTTTACGTGTAAGTGTATTACGTCCCCAACCCAATAATTCGGCGGCATGGCGCTTGCGTCCACGGGTTTGTGCAAGTGCAGCTTGAATTAAGGTGCGCTCAAACATTGGAATCGCAACTTCAAGTAATTTCATTTCACCATTTTTGAGTTTTTGTTCTGCCCATTGCTCTAGGAGTTGATCCCACTGTTCTGGTAAAACTGTTGTGGTGGTATCAGTTGATACTGATATTTGAGGAATAGGAATTTGTTTGAGTTCATTGGGTAAGTCTTCTGGATAAACTTCACGACTTGTTGTCATGACTGTTAACCAACGACAAGTATTTTCAAGCTGGCGGACATTGCCGGGCCAAGGCAACTGTTTCATGTAATCTTGAGTTTCTTGACGCAAAATCTTCGGACTTACATCTAGTTCTTTGCCAGCGCGGGCCAAAAAGTGTTGCGCCAGCATTGGAATGTCTTCAGCACGATTAACCAGTTTAGGAATGTGAATGCGAATAACATTAAGACGATGATAAAGATCTTCTCGGAAGCGCCCAGCTTGTACCTGTTTTTCTAGATCTTGATGTGTAGCAGCGACAATACGTACATCTACACGAACAGGTATATGTCCACCTACACGGTAAAATTCACCATCTGCAAGTACACGTAATAAACGAGTTTGAGTTTCAAATGGCATATCGCCAATTTCATCTAAAAACAGAGTGCCGCCATTGGCTTGTTCAAATCGACCCTGACGTTGGGTATTGGCACCAGTGAAAGCACCTTTTTCATGACCAAATAACTCCGTTTCGATTAAGTCTTTGGGAATAGCGGCCATATTTAGTGCAATAAAAGGTTTATTACTACGCGGTGAGTGGCGATGCAGCGCATGAGCAACCAATTCTTTGCCTGTGCCTGATTCACCATTAATGAGTACAGTAATATGAGATTGTGATAAACGGCCAATGGCTCGAAAAACTTCCTGCATGGCAGGAGACTCGCCAATGATTTCTGTGGTTTGAATTGGCGTCGCTTTAGCTGATTCTTGTTGTTGTAGCTTATTGATGTGCATGATGGCACGGTTGACTAATGCAAGGGCTTCATCAATATCAAAAGGTTTAGGGAGGTATTCAAAGGCACCTGTTTGATAACTAGATACAGCTGACTCTAAATCAGAATGTGCTGTCATAATAATGACAGGTAGATCTGGATGACTGTTTTTTACTTTCGTTAAGAAACTAAGTCCATCAATACCCGGCATACGAATATCAGTTAAGATGACATCTGGCGTAGACTGATGTAATTGTTCTAAGGCTGATTGAGCTTCCTCAAAGCTTGAGACATCAAAGCCTTCTTCTTTAAAGGTCTTTTCAAGGACCCAGCGCATTGCCCGATCATCATCAATAATCCAAATTTTATTTTGTAGCATGATTGGACTCCCAAGGTAAATAAAGACTAAATGTGGTTTTTCCAGATGTAGATTGGCAGGCGATCATCCCGTTATGTTGATGCATAATATTTTGCGCAATGCTCAACCCAAGTCCTGTTCCATTGGCACGGCCTGAAACAAGTGGGTAGAAAATAGCTTCAAGTAATTCTTCGGGAATACCAGGTCCGTTATCCTCTATATCTATACGAATTGTAGATTTGTGTAAGACACCATTAATGGTGACAAGACGTTGAATACGTGTGCGTAAACATAGTGCAGGAGAGTGGTTTTGATAAAATGCTTTGTTTTCCATCATTGCTTGTACAGCATTGACACTAATATTAAGCATGACTTGAATTAATTGGTCACGGTCTGCATTAATTTCAGGCAGTGATAAGTCATAGTCGCGTGTGATTTTTATACGGTTTTTGGTTTGGTTGACAATAAGTGCACGAACACGTTCCAAAGGCTCATGCAAATTCACTTCACTATAACTAGGAAGTTGGCGAGAGCCGAGCATGGTATCTGCCAAATTTCTTAGCCGATCTACTTCACTAATGATCACATCTGTAAATTCGTTATATTGAGGGTCAGCTAAGCTACGTGCAAGAAGCTGTGTGGCGCCACGAATACCTCCAAGCGGATTTTTGATTTCATGCGCAACGCCTCGAATAAGCTGGCGAGTAACTTGATGTTGTTGTGTTAAGCTTTCTTCCTTTGCGATCTTAAGCATACGATCAATCGGCGTTAGTTCAATTAACAACAAAGGAGGGTGTTGCATAGAGGATTGCAATTGTGAAACTGAATAATCCACATGCACATCTTTAAAGTTTACGCTGAGAATCGCTTCGCGCCGTGTATAGCTTTGACCTTTATTTAAGGTGTTTAATAATGCTTCATGGGTTTTAAAGTGATCGTTAGAGCGATGTAAAATATTAAGTACGGGTTGTCCTTTGGCACGCAATAAGCTGAGATCAAACAGTGCCTCACAAGCAGAGTTGAGATAATAGATATTGAGGTTGTGATCAACCAATAAAATAGCTGTGACTAAATTATCCACAAGCAGTTGATAGTCAATGGTTGAGTTTGAAGGCATTAACCAAATAATCCTGTATTAAAAAGGCGCAATATTGCTGTTGTTGTGCGCAAAAATCACCGAAGTGGGGCAATTCAACATTTGTATAGATATTCTTTAGCAAGATGTGCGCCAACTTGAATGTATATAAACCGATGTAGGATAAGCAAAGCACAAGCACGCTGTGTTTTACCCGCCTTTGTTTAAATATAGCGGATGTAGATGGTGCTGCAATTTATTTTTGTTCCAAAATGGTGCTAAATGAGCAATGCATTAAAAAATAGTCACAAAATGGTGCATATTGCAAAGAGTGTGGATTCCACCTGTTTTTATGCGCAGAAACATCATACAATACCACGCATTCTAGTGGAGCACAGATTCATGAAATCCCCCAAAGTCGGTTTTGTATCTTTAGGTTGTCCTAAGGCATTGGTCGATTCTGAACGTATTTTGACCCAATTAAAAACTGAGGGTTATGAGGTCGCATCGAATTATGATGGTGCGGATTTAGTTGTTGTTAATACCTGTGGTTTTATTGAATCTGCAGTACAAGAGTCCTTGGATGCCATTGGCGAGGCCATGAATGAAAATGGTCGCGTGATTGTTACAGGTTGTCTTGGTAAAGATGAAGACAAAATTCGTGAAATGCACCCCAATGTTTTAAAAGTCACTGGGGCAGCCGCATATCAAGATGTTATGGAAGCAGTACATGAATATGTACCTGCACCACCAAAACATAATCCATTTATTGATTTAGTCCCAGAACAAGGGATTCGTTTAACACCAAAACATTATGCTTATCTGAAAATTTCAGAAGGCTGTAATCATCGTTGTACCTTCTGCATTATCCCAAGCATGCGTGGTGATTTAGTTTCACGTCCAGTAGGGTCTGTACTGAGTGAAGCAAAAGCATTGAAAAATGCAGGCGTAAAAGAAGTTTTGGTCATTTCTCAAGATACATCTGCTTATGGTGTTGATACTAAATACAAATTAGATTTTTGGGATGGCCAACCAGTTAAAACTAAATTCTTCGACATGTGTGAAGCTTTAGGCCAATTGGGCATATGGGTGCGTTTACATTACGTTTATCCATATCCACATGTAGATGCAGTAATTGATTTAATGGCGCAATCGAAGATTTTGCCTTATTTAGATATTCCTTTTCAGCATGCCAGTCCAAAAATTCTAAAATTAATGAAGCGACCAGCACATAGCGAAAATACTTTAGAGCGTATAAAAGTTTGGCGTGAAAAATGCCCGCAGTTAGTTATTCGTTCAACATTTGTTGTAGGCTTCCCTGGTGAAACAGAAGAAGACTTCCAAATGCTATTAGATTGGTTGCGTGAGGCACAGTTGGATCGTGTTGGTTGCTTTACTTACTCTCCAGTGGAAGGGGCAACAGCAAATGACTTACCTGATCATGTGCCAGAAGAAGTAAAACAAGAACGTTATGAACGTTTTATGCAGGTTCAGCAAGAAATCTCTGCTGCTAAGTTACAACAACGAATTGGTCAAGTGATGACAGTATTGGTTGATGGGCTAGAAGATGAGTTTCCTGTTGCTGTAGCACGTTCATATGCTGATGCACCAGAGATTGATGGCAATGTATTTGTAGAAGACATTGATAAATCACTTATTAAAGCAGGTGATTTACTTGAAGTTGAAATTACAGATGCCGATGAGTACGATTTATTTGCAAAACTAATCCAAATAAAATCAACCTAAGCTTTAACAGAACACCTTTCAGTGGCGTTTATTAACATATTTGCGGAGTTAAACAGATGTCAGATTCGAAAAATCCACGTTATTCTAGAATCTTATTAAAATTATCAGGCGAAGCGCTTGCTGGTAATAAGGATATGGGGATTGATGCTCAAGTGCTCGATCAGATGTCTTTATCAATCGCACACATGGTTGGCCTAGGTGTGCAAGTCGGTATTGTTGTTGGTGGCGGAAATTTATATCGTGGTAGCCAATTACAAAAAGATGGTTTAGTTGGTCGTGTAACAGGTGACCAAATGGGCATGCTTGCAACTGTGATGAATGGTTTGGCTTTGCGTGATGCTTTAGTTCGTCGCAATATCAAAACTCGTTTGATGTCTGCTTTGCCAATAGGTACTGTTGTTGAATCCTATTCGAGTCGTGATGCAATCCGTCATTTGTCTCAAGGTGAGGTATGTGTATTTGTAGCAGGTACAGGTAACCCATTCTTTACAACAGATACAGCAGCATGTTTACGTGGTATTGAAATTGAAGCGAAGTTGATTCTTAAAGCAACTAAAGTTGATGGCGTCTACAACAAAGACCCGAGTAAATATGATGATGCAGTGAAATATGATCAATTAAGTTTTGATCAGGTTCTAGATGAAAAGCTTGGTGTAATGGATCTAACTGCAATCTGTTTGTGTCGTGATCACAATGTGCCCTTACAAGTTTTTGATATGAACAAGTCAGGTGCTTTGCTTTCGGTTGTTATGGGTGAAAAAGAAGGAACCTTGGTGACAAATTCGTGACCTCTGCCGTAAAGCACTTTATACTGCAACTTTTAAATTTTTAATTTTGAATAAATAGTAAGGAAGATCATATGATTAACGATCTTAAAAAAGACAGTGAATCTCGTATGCAAAAGACTTTAGAGTCTTTGGAGCAAGGATTCGCAAAAGTACGCACTGGCCGTGCACACCCATCAATTTTAAATGGGGTCATGGTTCCTTACTATGGTTCTGATGTGCCGTTAAACCAAGTGGCAAACGTGGGTGTTGAAGATTCACGTACACTGATCGTTCAACCATTTGAGCGTACAATGGTTTCTGCAATTGATAAAGCTATTCGTGAAAGTGATCTTGGTTTAAACCCAATTACTGCAGATTCTATTCGTGTTCCTTTACCAGCATTAACTGAAGAAACTCGTCGTGATATGCAGAAAGTTGCACGTACTGAGGCTGAAAATGCCAAAGTAGCAATTCGCAATATACGTCGTGATGTTTTAGGTGATTTTAAGTCATTGCTTAAAGATAAAGAAATCTCTGAAGATGAAGAGCGTCGTGCAGGTGATGATGTTCAAAAAATTACAGATAAATATGTTGCTGAAGTTGATAAGCGTTTAGCAGCGAAAGAAGCTGAATTGATGAAGGTCTAAATTTGCATGTCTAATGACAACGCAACTGCGCCTCAACATGTTGCCATCATTATGGATGGCAACAATCGTTTTGCCAAAAAAAATCAACTTGATAAAGGCGATGGGCATAGAGAGGGCAAAAATGTTCTCGATCCCATTGTTGAATATTGTCGTGAAATAAATATCAAGGCTCTGACAGTTTTTGCTTTTTCGAGTGAAAACTGGAACCGTCCACAGCAAGAAGTTGAATTGCTCATGCATTTATTAGATGAGACAATTCGTGAACAAATTCCACGTATGGAAAAGTTTCAGATTTCTTTGCGATTTATTGGTGACCGAAGTCGATTATCTGCAGATCTACGTGAATTAATGCAGGAAGCAGAACAGCGTACAGCACACAATACTGCCATGACACTTACTATTGCAGTGAGTTATGGTGGTATGTGGGATATTGCACAAGCTGCACAGAAAATTGCAGTCGAGGTGAAGGAAAACAAACTCGAACCCGAACAGGTCGACAGTGATTTGTTCTCACGTTATGTAAGTTTAGGGGATTTACCTGCGGTGGATTTATTAATTCGCACAGGTGGAGACTACCGATTGTCAAATTTTCTTTTGTGGCAAGCGGCTTATGCTGAACTGTATTTTACCCAGACACTATGGCCAGAGTTTACCACTACGGAATTTGGTCATGCGGTTAATGTATTCATGGGGCGGGAGCGGCGTTTTGGTAAGACTTCAGAACAAATTCAACATGAGAAAATAGAGAAAAAGTAATGTTAGAGCGGATAATCACCGCATTGGTATTGGTTGCGGTTGTACTTAGCTGTATGTTTGCAACAACTTCAGAATATCCAATGTATGTGCTCATGATCATTGCATCTGGCATTGCCGGTTATGAATGGTCAAAATTAATGCCACATCGTAGTGTCAATGTGAATAAGTCCAAGGCGGCGATTTTTGGGCTATTTACTGCTTTGTTCTCAGGTTTGGCTTTATACCTTGGTGACTTAGCATTGCTATTATGGACAGCATCTATTTTAACGTGGATATTGAGTATTAATTGGGTGAAGTCTTATCCAGAATATGATGGTTGGTACAATACCAGTTTGAATATTATTGGCGTAGTGTTAATTAGCGCTGCGGTAACCGCAATTTTTGATGTTTGGCACAGTTCACCATGGTGGTTAATGTATTTGTTCCTTTTGGTTTGGGGGGCAGATAGTGGTGCTTACTTTGTTGGTCGTAAAATGGGTAAAAGAAAACTTGCACCTAAAGTTAGTCCAAATAAGTCTATTGAGGGCTTAATGGGTGGGGTAGTGACCGTAATGCTGGTCATTATTGTTGTGCAGGTGAGTTTCTTAAAAGTGACACTTTTACAACATATCTTGTTCTTTATTCTATCCGTAATTACTGTTTTTAGTTCAGTATTAGGTGATCTTTTTGAGTCAATGATTAAACGTCGTGCAGGTATAAAAGATTCAGGTCGTATTTTACCTGGTCATGGCGGAGTATTAGATCGTATTGACTCGTTGCTTGCTGCAGCACCTGTTTTTGCAGCAGGTTTATGTGTTTTAAAACTTATTGGTGTAGATCTTTAAATGACACAAGCAGTTTGTATTCTTGGCGTGACAGGTTCCATTGGGAAAAGCACGCTAAAGGTTTTGGCTCAACATCCAGAACAATATTCAGTTTATGCACTCAGTGGTTATAGCCGTATGGCTGAATTGGCCGCCATCTGTCAGAAACATCGACCGAAAGTGGTTGTAGTTCCGACAGAGCGAGTTGCAGAATTAACTAAATATTTTAAAGAATATCAGCTAGAAAATATTGAAATCCTAACCGATAACAGCGGCTTGGAGCAAATTGCAGCTCATCCAGAAGTTGATGTGGTTATGGCTGCAATTGTTGGTGCTGCAGGTCTGTTGCCTACTTTAGCTGCAATTAAAGCTGGTAAGCGAGTGTTATTGGCAAATAAAGAAGCATTAGTGATGTCTGGTGAATTGATGATGCGTGCAGCACATCAGTCAAAGGCTTTACTATTACCAGTCGATTCAGAGCATAATGCAATTTTTCAGTGCTTGCCTGCTAACTATATGCAGTTGAATCCGCAAGGTGAACCAGTGTTGGGTGTCTCACAAATATTATTGACAGCTTCTGGTGGCCCATTTCTAACAACAAGCTTAGAACAATTACAACATGTAACTCCAGCACAAGCGTGCAAACATCCAAATTGGTCGATGGGACAAAAAATTTCCGTTGATTCAGCCACTCTTATGAATAAAGGGCTGGAGTTAATAGAAGCTTGTCATTTGTTTTCAATAAAAGAACATTTTGTTACAGTTGTTGTGCATCCTCAGAGTATTATTCACTCAATGGTTCAATATGTGGATGGTTCTACATTGGCTCAAATGGGGAACCCTGATATGTGTACACCAATTGCGCATGCGTTGGCATGGCCAAAGCGGATTTCAACTGATGTTGCGCCCTTAGATCTCTTTACTCATACTCAACTTAATTTCCAAGCTCCTGATTTGGTACGCTTTCCTGCATTGAAATTGGCACGTCAAGCAATGCAAGCAGGTGGAATTATGCCTGCTGTACTCAATGCAGCAAATGAAGTTGCCGTTGCTGCATTTTTAAAACAACAAATCGGTTTTTTAAATATTGCACAAACAGTTGAACATACCCTAAATCAAGTCCAAAATGTTGCTGCAGAATCAATAGATTTGATTTTGCATACCGATAAACTTGCACGCCAAGTTACTGCGCAATATATCAGTCGACTGGGAAGCTGAACATGAATGTCCTTTTTATTATTGCTGCTGCCATATTCCTTTTAGGTCCACTCATTGCAATACATGAATTTGGACATTATTGGGTTGCACGTAAACTTGGTGTTAAAGTTTTGGTGTACTCCATTGGCTTTGGCCCTACAGTATTAAAATGGACGTCAAAAAAATCAGGTATTCAATATCAATTGTCTGCATTGCCATTAGGTGGCTATGTAAAAATGCTTGATGAGCGTGAAGGGAATGTCAGCGAGGCAGAAAGCCATTTGGCTTTTAATCGCCAATCACCTTGGAAGCGTATTGCTATTGTTGCTGCTGGACCTCTTATTAATTTAATTTTTGCAGTACTGCTGTTTTGGATTTTATTTTTACCAGAACAGACACAGTTGAATACACGTATTGGTAAAGTTTTAGAGAACACACCTGCTGCAACTCAACTTAAAGTTGGGGATAAAATTACAGCCATTGATGGTAAGTCAACCGAAACTTGGGAAAAGCTTAATTACGCCTTGGTAGATCGTGTTGGTGAAACTGGTCAAATTTATGTGCAATTTAACCGTGGTGGCGAGCAAAAAACAGCAGCATTACCTATTCAAGAATTCATTAAGGACCAAAGTCAATCTCCTATGGAGGTGCTTGGCTTTTTACCTTATCGCCCATCAGTTCCAGCTGTTATTAGTGAATTGAGTGAAGATGGTGCTGCAATTCGCCAAGGTATGCATGTAGGTGATCAAATCACTGCTATTGATGGTGTAGCCATGCATGATAGCTTTGATGTTATTCGTTTAGTACAGCATTCTCCAGAAAAAATGTTGAATATTGATGTATTACGAAAAGGGCAAACTGTACAGCTACAAGTTATGCCACAAGGACATCGCGATGATATGGGGCAAGTCAAAGGCATGCTCGGCATTAAAATGCAGCAGACAAAAGTGACAATTCCAGCTGAATATAAACAAACAATTCAATATAATCCTGCTGAAGCTTTTGTGATTGCAGTAGAAAAAACTGGTCAACTTTCTACTATGATCCTAAACTCTATGGTAAAAATGGTACGTGGTATGATTGGCCTAGAAAATTTATCTGGTCCAATTACCATTGCGAAAGTTGCAGGACAAAGTGCTGAAATGGGATGGCAAACATTTATCTCTTTCATGGCACTGATGAGCGTGAGCTTAGGAATTTTAAATTTACTCCCGATTCCAATGTTGGATGGTGGACATTTGGTTTATTACATCATAGAGGCGATACGGGGTAAGCCTGTATCTGAAAATATACAAATTATTGGACTCAAAATTGGTATGGTACTGCTCGGAAGTATGATGCTTCTTGCAATATTTAACGATTTTATGCGTTTATAATGTAATTGTTGGAAAATTAACTTTTTTGGAAAAAAACAGGCATGCAGCACTCATATTTATTTATGCCATTGGCACTCGTTAGTGCGATGGCTGCAGTACAACAAGTATATGCAGCGGATGAATTTATTGCACGTGATATACGTGTTGACGGTTTAGTTCGTTTAACTCCGAAAAATGTTTTAACCATGATCCCAATTAATAGTGGGGATCGCGTGTCTGATCCAGCAATTGCTGATGCAATTCGTGCGCTTTATGCAACGAACTTGTTTGATGACATTAAAGCGCGTGAAGAAAATGGTGTGCTCGTTTTTGATGTTGTTGAACGCCCAATCATTTCTAAAATCAACTTTAAAGGCAATAAGCTTATTCCTAAAGAAGCCTTACAAGAAGGTTTAAAGAAAATGGGCTTAGCTGAAGGTGAAGTGCTGAAAAAATCAGCATTGCAAACTTTGGAAACAGAGCTTGAGCAGCAATATGCGCAGCAAGGTCGCTACGATGCCAAAATTAAAGTGGATACAGTTGCACGCCCAAATAACCGTGTTGAATTAGATATTAACTTTCAAGAAGGTAAGGCCGCAAAAGTATTTGATATCAATATTGTTGGTAATACCGTATTTAAAGATGATGAAATTAAGCAAGCCTTTGCATTAAAAGAAAGTGGCTGGGCATCTATTGTTACGCGTAATGACCGTTATGCGCGTGAGAAAATGGCTGCCAGTATGGAAGCTTTACGTGCATTATATTTAAACAAAGGTTATATCAATTTTGAAATTAACAGTTCTAATTTAAATATTAGTGAAGATAAAAAGAATATCTTTATTGAGGTATCTGTTAATGAAGGTGAGCAATATAAATTTGGTCAAACTAAGTTTTTAGGTGATGCTCTCTATAAAATGGATGAGCTTAAAGCTCTGCAAGTATATAAAGATGGTGACATTTATTCGCAGGAACGCGTGAATGCTGTAAAGCAATTACTCTCACGTAAATATGGTAATGCTGGTTATTACTATGCAGATATTAACGTTGTGCCTGAAATTTTACCTGAAACGCATACAGTAAATCTGAACTATTATATTAATCCAGGTCAACAAGTTACAGTTCGTCGTATTAACTTTGCTGGGAACACAAAGACAGCTGATGAAGTATTACGTCGTGAAATGCGTCAGATGGAAGGTGCATTAGCCAGTAATGAAAAAATTGACCTTTCTCGCGTGCGTTTAGAGCGAACTGGTTTCTTTAAAACAGTTGATATTCAACCTGTTCGTGTACCGAATGCACCAGACCAAGTTGATTTAAATATTAATGTTGAAGAGCAACACTCTGGTACTAGTACTTTAGCTGTCGGTTTCTCGCAAAGTGGTGGTGTGACATTCCAAGCAGGTTTAAGTCAAACCAACTTCTTTGGTACGGGTAATCGTGTAGCCATTGATTTATCGCGTTCAGAAACACAAGATTACTATAACTTAAGTGTAACTGATCCATACTTCACCATTGATGGGGTGAGTCGTGGTTATAACGCATATTATCGTAAGACTAAATTAAACAGTAGTTATAACGTCAACAACTACGTTACAGATAGTTTGGGTGGTGGTTTAAGTTTTGGTTATCCAATTGATGAAAACCAAAATATTAGTGCTGGTTTAAACATTGATAATACGAAAGTAACTACGGGTCAGTATGTATCGACCTATGTACGTGATTATTTATTGCGTAATGGTGGTAAAGCGACAGGAGAGGCGAAGACTCAATGTCCAGCTGGTTCTGAGTT
Organism: Acinetobacter rudis; assembly: GCF_031157835.1. GTDB lineage: Bacteria > Pseudomonadota > Gammaproteobacteria > Pseudomonadales > Moraxellaceae > Acinetobacter > Acinetobacter rudis_A. The sequence goes on from NZ_JAVIDR010000010.1 coordinate 41,118, forward strand.
GAATGCGGAAAGGGAATGCTTTGATAGCGTTAAGAAGGTTGTCGTGCCCCCTGTCACATATCATGGTGAGTTTCAAGGTGAATTCTTAACTTATAACTTAAACCTAGGTTGGTCTTATAACACCTTAAACCGTCCAATTTTCCCAACCAGTGGTACTTTGCATCGCTTAAACGGTGAGATTGCTCTCCCTGGTAGTGATGTTGAATATCAAAAATTAACTTATGAAGCTCAAACTTATTTCTCTTTGGGTAAAGACTTTGTTCTTCGTGGCTATGGTAAGTTGGGCTATGGTAATGACTTACCATTCTATAAAAACTTCTATGCCGGTGGTTTTGGTTCGGTTCGTGGTTATGACAACAGTACTCTAGGTCCGAAATATCCTGGTGTGGTTTATGATGCCATTGGTGCAGTGGATTGGAACCCTGAAGAAGTGGGTGGTAACGCTTTAATTCAGTTTGGTACAGAGCTTGCACTTCCTATTCCATTTAAAGGGGATTGGGCACGTCAAGTACGTCCTGTAATCTTTGCTGAAGGCGCACAAGTCTTTGATACCCAGTGTGATGTTCCACGCGGTCAGCTAAATTTCGGCAATGGTAAAATTGTTGATGCTAAGCAATACTGTAAAGATAACAATGAGTTAGATTTTGGTAATATGCGTTATAGTGTTGGTGTTGGTTTCACTTGGATTACCATGATTGGCCCATTATCACTCAGTTATGCATTCCCATTGAATGATAAAGAAGGCGATAAAACAAAAGCGGTTCAATTTGAAATCGGTCGTACATTCTAACGACCGCTTTCAATTTCTTGTTGTTTAAAATAGTTGTAAATGTTTAAAAGGTATAAAACATGAAAAAAATGAATCTATTGGTTCTTGGTTTAGGTATGGCGGTGTCTGGTTTAGCAAATGCTGCAGGTTATGGTGTAGTCGATTTAGAAAAAGTAGTGACTGCAAGCCAATATTTAAAACAGCAAAATGCGAGTTTAGAACAAACAGTTAAACCACAAACTGCAAAGCTTGAACAAATTGGCAAAGAAATAGAAGCATTGCAGCAAAAAGCAACTCAACCAGGGGCGAATAAAGAGCAACTTGCATCGCAATATCAAGCAAAAGTAACTGAGTTCCAAACGATTCAACAAGCTGTTCAAACTAAAGTACAGGCTGCTATTCAAAGCACAAATAAAACTTTTGAAGCACGTGTAAAGCAAGTTGCTGAACAATTGCGCCAAGAAAGCGGTTTAGATATGGTAATGAACAAAAATGCTGTTTTATCTTATGACCCAAAATTCGATTTAACTGATAAAATGACTCAAAAGGTTAATGCAATTAAATAATCAATGAAGTCAAATTGTTATTCATTAAATGAACTTGCTAATGTCGTCAATGGTACTGTAATTGGCGACAGCAAGATTCAAGTCAGTGGGCTTGCTAGTCTTGAGTACGCTCAGGCCGAGCAAGTATCTTTTGTTAATGGTGAGAAGTATCTAGATAAAGCCATTCATTCTCAGGCAGGTGCATTGATTGTTACTGCCGCCCTTAAAGAGCAACTGTCGAAACATCAGCACTTTATTGTAGTTGATAACCCATATTTAGCATTTGCTCAGTTAACTCATCACTTTGAAACTAAATTTTCACGCCGAGGTATTGAGCATACAGCGCAAATAGCAGCTTCAGCGATCATCGCTGACAATGCTTATGTTGGGCATTATGCAGTGATCGGTGAACATTGTGTTGTGGGTGATAATACCATTATTCAATCACATGTTCGTTTAGATGACGGGGTTGAGATTGGTCAAAACTGTTTAATTGAATCACATGTGCTCATTACAGCTGCTGCGCAATTGGGAAATAATGTGCGTATTCATGCAAATACCGTCATTGGTGGGGAAGGTTTTGGTTTTGCACCCTATCAAGGTCAGTGGCATCGTATTGCACAATTAGGTTCTGTCCGTATTGGAAATAATGTACGTATAGGCTCAAATTGCAGTATTGATCGTGGTGCACTTGAAGATACCATTCTTGAAGATGGTGTGATTCTTGATAATCTTGTGCAAATTGCACATAACGTTAAAGTGGGTGCAAATACAGCAATGGCTGCTAAGTGTGGTATTGCTGGTAGTACAACGATTGGCAAAAACTGTGTCTTTGCAGGTGCTGTTGGTGTCGTAGGGCATATAAATATCTGTGATAATGTGACAATTACGGGTATGTCAATGGTCACAAAAAATATTTTACAAGCAGGTAGTTATTCTTCCGGTACTGCAATGTCAGAAACTGCTCAATGGAAAAAAACGGTGGTTCGCCTTAGACAATTAGCAGATGTGCCATTGACCAAGATGGTCAAACAACTTGATCATATGCAGGCTCGAATTGAGTCCCTTGAAACTAATTTTAAGTTGCGTAAATAACTATGACTGAGACTAAAGCCTTACCGTTCACGGTTCCTGAACTACCAATGAATGTTCAAACTATTCGTTCATATCTACCACACCGCTATCCATTTTTGCTGGTTGATCGTGTAACTGATGTAACCGAGAATGGTATTGTTGGTTATAAAAATATCACGATTAATGAAGAATTTATGCAGGGGCATTTCCCTGGTTATCCGATTATGCCTGGCGTACTTATTGTTGAAGCAATGGCGCAAATTTCAGGTGTTTTAGGTTTTATTATGAACAATGAAACACCTCAACCAGGTTCATTGTTTTTGTTTGCTGGTGCAGAAAAAGTTCGCTTTAAAAAACAAGTCGTTCCAGGCGATCAATTGGTGCTAAAATCTGAACTTCTTATGCAAAAGCGCGGTATTTATAAATATTTATGTACTGCTTGCGTAGATGACAAGATTGCAGCGACGGCTGAAATTATCATTTCTCATCAGAAATTAGAGCAGGTATGAGTAATAACGAATTAATCCACACGACCGCAATTATCGATCCAACCGCTCAGATTGCTTCTGATGTTAGTATCGGTCCATACACAATTATTGGACCAAATGTCAGCATTGGTGCTGGTACTAAAATTTACTCTCATGTTGTGATTGCCAAAAATACACGTATTGGTGAACACAATCAGATCTATCAATTTGCCAGTATTGGTGAGGATTGTCAGGATCTGAAGTATCAAGGTGAAGATACATGGCTTGAAATTGGTGACCATAACCAAATTCGCGAGCATTGTAGTTTACACCGAGGAACTGTTCAGGATCAGTCTTTGACAAAAATCGGCAGTCATAACTTACTTATGGTCAATACTCATATTGCCCATGACTGTGTTATCGGCAACCATAACATTTTCGCCAATAATGTCGGCGTTGCTGGACATGTGCATACTGGTGATTATGTTGTGGTCGGTGGTAATTCGGGGATTCATCAATTTTGTAAAATTGATTCGTACAGTATGATTGGTGGTGCATCTTTAATTCTTAAAGATGTTGCTGCATATACGATGGTTTCTGGAAATCCTGCGCGTACTTTTGGATTAAATGTTGAAGGTATGCGGCGTAAAGGTTGGTCTAAAGAAACAATTCATGGTTTGCGAGAGTGTTTTAAATTAATCTTTAAATCAGGCTTGACCACGGAAGAAGCAATTGCTCAAATACAAGCGGAAATTGTTCCTCAAGTTGCTGAGGCTCAGCTTTTGATTGATTCTTTAGCCCAGTCAAAACGAGGCATAGTACGTTAATTTGACTGTGGTTGAAATGAATCTCGAAATTAAAGAGCATGTTGTTTAGTACATGCTTTTTACAGTAAACCTCACTCATTGTGAGGTTTTTTATTGCTAGAAGATCATACTGTTAAGTTTGTGGAAGCGACATAGAATGAGTAGATCAGAATAAAATCGAATAAATTTGAAAAGATTTTGCAGTGAATTGTTATTCGTTTTGTCCATTGTTTTTGATCGTAGTATGATTAAGTAAATGTTTCTAATGATTGGAATTTTAATGAAAAAATTACTTTTTATTTCATCGCTTTTGGCATTAGGTTTTATGAGTGGATGTAGTCAAGCAGACCAAAATAAGACGACTAAAACAGATGCCGCCGCAGCTTCACAGATTGGTGTGATTGACTCAAATGCAACAAGTGTAAAATATGAAACTGAAGATAAGAAGGAATTTATCCTAACGACCAAAGATAATTTTGCCAGTGCAACTTTATTAGACGCAGAGGGTAATAGCTATGCATTAAAAGAATCTCCAGCAGGCAGTGGTATGTTATTAAAAGGTGAGAATGGCGTATCAGTTCATACTAAAGGGGATGAAGGTATTATTGAGCTCTCTAAGGAGCGTAGTTTTAATGTTAAAGAAGTGAAATAATTCATTAAGATCTATCAAATACCCTGATTAATGCTATGACGTATTTGGTCAGGGTATTTTTTCTTACTGTAAATGCCTTATCTCATTTTATTCGTGAAGGGTATTTTGTTTAGGTGTCTTTAAGGAACCGAGGTTCCTTGTATAGACTGATTAACGCATAGAAATAGCTTAAATGTGTTATTGAATCATTTGTGTTTGATGTGTCAGCCATTCTAGTACTGAACCCGTTAAATAGGGTGCAAGTGAATGATAAACAGATTGATGGTAGTTATTTAGCCATTGTTTTTCACTTTCATTGAGAAGCTCTTTTACAATGCATTGTTGATGAATAGGACATAAAGTTAGATTCTCAAAATGCAAGAACTGCCCATAATGCACTGTGGGAACAACTTTATTTTGCACAGTGACTAAATTTTCAATACGAATGCCATATTGGCCATCATGATAAAGTCCAGGTTCATTGGAAACAATCATCCCAGCTTTTAAGGCTGAATCAGCTGTAATGGGTGCGTAATATGACAAGACTTGTGGCCCTTCATGTACATTTAGTGCAAAACCGACACCATGGCCTGTACCATGCCGATAATCTAATCCTTGTTGCCATAAAACTTGCCGTGCAATTGAGTCAAGCAGTGGTGCGGCGAGGTTTTCTGGAAAGACAGCTTGTGATAGTGCAATATGTGCTTTGAGGACGAGTGTATAGTCCTTTTTTTGTTGAGCAGTTGCTTGACCAACTTCAACAACTCGAGTGATATCTGTAGTACCGTCATGATATTGAGCCCCTGAGTCTATAAGAAGCAAACCATGACCATGAATGGGGCTAAACTGTTCTGTTGTTGCTCGATAGTGCGGTTGAGCACCATTGGCATTAAAACCTGCAATAGTAGCAAAGCTAGGTCCAATATACCCCAATTGTTGTGCACGATAAGCTGTGAGTTTTTTATCAATATCAAGTTCATTTAACTCAATCTTTTCAGATATTGCTTGTTCAAGCCATGTAAAAAAGTGACATAAGGCAATTCCATCTTTAAGCATGGCATTGCGGATATGTTGAATTTCTAAAGGATGTTTAGATGCCTTCAGTCTAGTGCTCGGATTGAGTTCATGGTGGACTTTTACACTTTTAGGGAGTGCTTCTTGGTGAAATGCAGATACTTTTGTGGGGTCAAGCCAGATACTGTCTTGTTGTAGTTGAGAGAGAAAAGGGGCTGACTGAGTATAATCGATGATTTCAACACCATCATGTTGTAACTGTTGGATTAATTTAGGTTTGAGTTTGTTTGGGGCAATAAATAATACAATACGAGACTGATCAATATATAAATGCGCTAAAAAAACAGGATTGTATTCAACATCACAACCACGGCAGTTTAAAATCCATGCGATATCATCAAGAGATGAAATAAATAAGCTGGCAACTTGTTTTGTCGCTAGGATTTCTCGAAGGGCTTCTATTTTTTCAAGATGTGTTAATGCATTGAGGCCATCTGCCATCATGTGTACTGTTTGTACAGGCAATGCTGGTCGATCTAACCAAAGTTCATCAATTAGATCTGATTGCGTATAAAGCTGAATATTGTATTGTTGGGAAATTTGTTCAAGTAAGCCAAATTGTTGTACAGATATAATTTGATTGTTTATTGCAAGCGTATCTCCTGATTGTAGGTGCTGTTTTATCCAAGCAAGATGCGTGCTTTGAGGATCTGCCGTGAGTTTTTGTACGCTGATCCCACTGCCTGCAAGTTGTTGTTCTGCTTGTAACCAATAACGACCATCAACCCAAAGACCTGCAAAATTGGCAGTAACAATGATGGTACCTACAGAGCCTGTGAAACCAGATAACCAAGCCCTTATTTTCCAGTGCTCTGGCAAATACTCAGAAAGATGAGGGTCTGCACTCATGAGTAACCAAGCATTGATGCCTTGTTCTTTCATGTTGTCACGGAGTTGTTTAAGTTTATCTGTTGTAGAGAGCGTAAGCATATATATTCCTTTTATCCGCAACGAGAGGGCTTAGCAAGCATCTTATTTAGAGGAAATTTAAGTATAAACAAAAGTATGGCTCCAATCAGTAAGATCAAGCTATATCGGTAGAGTAAGCCTGACATTTCATTAAAAGATTGGGCTAAGATTTCACTGCCCATTAAGCCTGCACACAAATTACCAATAGCAATAGCAGTACACCAAAGCCCCATAATTTGTCCACGCAGTTTGTCAGGAGCCAGTTCTGTCATGGCTGATAAGCCAATTGGGCTTAAACATAACTCCCCTAATGTGAGTAAGAAAAAACTACTCACCAGCCACCAAGGTGAAGCGAGTGGATGACTTTGCTGACTATTAAGCAGTGATTGGCAGGCAAATGCGAGTACTAGGAATGCAGCTGTTGCAAAGAGAAGTGCCAAGATAAATTTACTGAGATGCGTTAAATGATAATGTCGCTTTGCAAGAGCAGTCCATACCCAAGCCAAAACAGGTGATAAGGTGATGACGAAGAGTGGGTTAATTGATTGGAACCAAATGGTGGGAATTTGAAAGTTAAATAGATTACGATTGGTATGTTCTAATGCAAAGAGATTAAATACAGTGTAGGTTTGCTCGAAAGCAGACCAAAATAAGGCAGCAGCCATTAATAAAATAAAGCATAAAATAATTTTAGTTTTTTCATGAAAAGTTAATCCTGCAAAAAAAAGCATATAGCCAAAGTAAATAAAGACTGTTGTAACAATACTAATGGTCAAATAACGGCTTAAAAATATAGGATGGAGAGTAATCCAAGCTTGATGAACGGCAATTATTAAAAATATTAGGATAGTCACCAAGCCATAAATGAGTTTTGCTGCATAGGGGTGTGGTGAAATGGGGGAGTCCAAGCCATTGTTACTAATCAGGTCTTGGTTAAAGTTTTTAAGTTGTTTTATACAATAAAAACGAAATATAAGCATTGAACATAACATACCTAAGCCGCCAGCAATGAAACCAGCATGCCAATTAATATGCTCAGCTAATAGCCCTGTAATTAATGGAGCAATAAACGAACCAATATTTATTCCCGTATAGAAAATAAGAAAGCCTGAGTCCCGACGCTGATCTGCTTCTTGGTAGAGCAAACCAACAATTACAGCAATACAGGTTTTAAAAAGACCTGAACCTAGAGCAATAAAGACCAATCCTAGGTAAAAAAAGGTACTCGAAAAAAAAGCATTCAGGGCAATACAAAAATGGCCTATAGACATCAGGATTGCACCAATATACACGGCACGAATTTGACCTAAATAATGGTCTGCAAGCCATCCTCCTAATATCGTCATAAAATAGACAGATCCAGCAAAAAGCCCGACCAATGCAGAAGCCTCAGCTCGGCTCATTTGCATGCCACCTTGAAAAATAAAAGCAGTCATGTAGAGAATTAAGAGTGGGCGAATACCATAAAAAGAAAAGCGTTCCCACAGTTCGGTTAGAAAAAGTCCTTTTAGTGGCCTTGGATGGCCATAAAAACCAGTATGTAGTTGTTTTGATTTCATCTTGAATCCTTAGATGATATTTATAATAAGTTGAACAGCTAAATTGGTAATGGTGTATGTATGCGATGTAGACGCTACATATAATTTTTTAAAAAATCTAATGAATGTAAAGGTTGGGTTGTTTATGTAGTTGGCGTGATCACATATGTTTTGTTATGCCTAGATTTTAGGCTTTATGTTTTATTCATTGTTGTTGTTTAGTTAAATTAAAAATTAGTTGATGATCTGTACACAATTAAACTTATGTTTAGCGTCATGATGATGGGAAAGGTTTTCTGAGTTGGATAAAAAATTAAAATGGCATAAAAAAACGCCCTCAAATGTGGGCGTTTTTTATACATATACTGAATTGAAATTATTCGAGGAACTTCACTGTAACACCAGCTTTTACTTTCTTACCTAAGTCATTCGCATCCCAGTTCGTCAAACGGATACAACCATGCGATGCTGTCTTAGAAATCAAAGAAGGGTTTGGTGTACCATGAATACCAAATGATTTTTTACTTAAACCAATCCAAATATTACCCACTGGGCCATTTGGGCCAGGTGGCAAAGAAAGAGGTTTATTATTATTTCCTTGTACAAAGTTACTTGGAGAGTAGCTGTACCATGGGTTTGGAGCAACTCCAGTAATTTTATAAGTTCCTGTTGGAGATGGTGTTTGTGCACTACCAATGGTTGCAGGGAAAGAACCGACCATTTGATTTTGACTATTAAATAAATAAAGTTGTTTAACACCTTTATGCGCAACAATTAAATGAATATTTTCAGGAAGCTCATTACGAATATTGGTCACAATAATACGCTCACCAGCTTTCTTAAAACTCGCATTTGGATTGAGCTTTTTCATAAAGGCTTCATCCATATGGAATTTTTCCGAAAGCATTTCGAGAGGACCAGTATAATAGAGTCCTTTCATTTTTGCTTGTTGAGCATAATCACGCGGGATTGATCCTGAATAAGGACCTTTTAAATCTGCTTCAGTGATGGTGTACTCTACAAAAGCAGGTTTATTCCCTTGTAAACTAATTAGTTTATCCCAAGTTTCTTTGGTTAAAGATCCAGTTGGCTCTAAACCTTGCATTTGTTGGAAAGATGAAATGGCTTTTAATGTATTCATGCCACTTGAACCATCAATTGCACCTGGTGAAGCATGAGCATTGTTAAGCATTACATGTGCGCGAGCATACACAGGAAATTGACCACGACCAATATTTTCATACCATTCGGCATTATTAATACCATCGAGAGTCCAAGCTGCTTTTGCAGCCTTGTTGGATGTATTTGTTGTATTTGTTGTACTTGGTGCTTGAGCAATATCAGCTTTTAGATTTTCAGACTTTTCTAATTTTTGCAGCGTATTTGCAGCTTGGTTTAGATCTTTCTGTTCTTGTGGAGTAATTGCGCTATTTGCTACATCAGATGCAGTATCTACTGCTAATGGATCAATTGGATCTTCAACGGTTGCAGAAGTTTTTGACTGATCAGCTGCTTGTGGTGCCGCGAGAACACTTGTAGTAAAAGCACAACTGAGACTCAAAGCAAGGATTGAGCGAACGAACATGTAAATCAACCTTAACGTTTATTCATATAGGAATATTCAAATCGCGATAAGTATTACAGAAATAATTATTCTGTGCAGTATTTGTTTTGTTTAATTCGATATTTATATTAATCACTAAGTCGGAAACATTGTGCTAAGCATTACTATATTGGGGTGCATTTGTTATGATGGCGACGATTTTAGAATATAGATTTGGAAAGTAAATGACGACTTTAAAAAATGATCGCTTTCTACGTGCCTTATTACGTGAACCTGTGGATACGACTCCAGTCTGGATGATGCGTCAAGCTGGCCGTTATTTACCTGAATATCGTGAGACTCGCAGTCAAGCGGGGGATTTTCTTTCACTGTGTAAAAATACCGAACTTGCTTGTGAAGTGACATTGCAACCTTTGCGTCGTTATGAGTTGGATGCTGCAATTTTATTTTCAGATATTCTTACTGTGCCAGATGCAATGGGACTCGGATTATATTTTGAGGCTGGCGAAGGACCTAAGTTTCATAAAACCATACGTACTGAACAAGATGTTGCTAATTTAACCAAGTTGAATGCTAAAGCTGATTTAGCCTATGTTATGGATGCAGTATCTGCTATTCGTTCAGCATTATCAGGACAAGTACCATTGATTGGTTTTTCTGGTAGTCCTTGGACATTGGCCACATATATGATCGAAGGTGGATCAAGCAAAGATTTTCGTTTTAGTAAAGAAATGCTTTACCGTCAACCTGAGGTTTTGCATGCTTTACTTGATCATCTTGCTGATGCGGTAATCGACTATTTAAATGCGCAAATTGATGCAGGTGCGCAAGCCGTTCAGATATTTGATAGTTGGGGAGGTGCATTAGCACATCAACAATATATAGACTTCTCTTTACGTTATATGCAGAAAATTGTGGCAGGCTTACAGCGTGAGAAAGAGGGACGTAAAGTACCTGTAATTTTATTTACTAAAGGTGGTGGTCAATGGCTTGAACCAATGGTAATGACTGGTGCTGATGCTTTAGGTTTAGATTGGACCACACCTTTAAATGTTGCGAGACAGGCCGTTGCTGGCCGTGTTGCTTTACAGGGTAATCTAGATCCAGCAACCTTATATGGTTCTAAGTCAGAAATTGAAAGAGCAGTAAAAGCAATGCTTGATGATGCTTATGCCGGTGGTGAGACTACAGGCTATGTCGCAAACTTAGGACATGGTATTACACAGTGGGTTAATCCAGAGCAACCAAAAATCTTTGTAGATACTGTACATGAGTATAGTGCTCAGTATCTGAAATAAGTTTTGCTTTGAGAATTTATCACATGAGTGTGATCATTAATCTTATACGTTTTTCCAGCTTAGCCGCTTCGGCGGCTGTGTTTGGGATATTGCTGCTTTTGGCATTTGTCCTTAGTGTTTCTATGGATGATACGGCTTACTTTGGATTTTATCGTTACGATTATTTATTATTCTTTGCATTAATGATTCAGTTTACCATGCTCTATTTCAAGCTAGAGTCTTGGAATGAAGCGAAGGTTATTGCATTGTTTCATGTAATGGCCATGGTCATGGAGATTGTGCTTACTAGTCCTGTTATTGGCTCTTGGTATTATCCACAACCATCGGTGTTTAAAATAATTACTGTGCCTTTGTTCGCAGGTTTTATGTATTCAGCCGTGGGTAGTTTTTTTTCTCGCGGTATTCGTTTATTACAAGTGCAATTTGACCATTTACCTAGTTTTACCGCCATGATGAGTTTGGCTGTATTATCTTATTTAAATTTTATGACTAAATTCGTAATTTACGATTTTCGTTATTTTTTATTCCTTTGGAGTGTTCTTTTATTTTATAAAACGAGAGTGCAATTTAACCTAGGCAATTATAAAATTCATAGTCCTATGTTATTGGTACTTCTCATTTTGGCTGTAATCATTTGGGTTGCAGAGAATATTAGTACTTTTTATCAAATTTGGTTATACCCAAGCCAGATTGACGCTTGGCATATGGTTGGACTGGGTAAAATTGGTTCTTGGTATTTATTGCTCCTGTTGAGCTTAGTATTGGTGTTAAAAATACTGGGTGATCGTGATCAACAAGGACATTGGTATATTAAGCATTAATAGCAATATACAGTCATATATTTCTATCGTATTCAATTGGCAGCAACATAAAAATAAATAGACCGAGAAGTCATCAATAATATGTAAATTTCGGTTAGAGTATTATGCAACAAGTTGCAAAGCCAATATTTGAAGGACTCATCATGACAACTCGCTATGCACATATTTTAAAACCTCTACATTTAGGTTATACAACGATTAAGAACCGTGTGGTGATGGGATCCATGCACACTGGATTAGAAGATCGCTTTTATAATTATCCTAAGCTTGCAGCTTATTTTGAAGAGCGTGCTAAGGGCGGAGTGGGCCTGATTATTACTGGTGGGATATCGCCCAATCGCCAAGGTTGGTTATTACCCGCAGGTGGTACGATGAACCACTTAGGGGATATCGTTCCTCATCGATTAGTAACCCATGCAGTACATAAACATGGTTCGAAAATTTTAATGCAGATTTTGCATGCTGGACGCTATGGTTATCAGCCTTTCGTCGTTTCAGCAAGCCCCATAAAATCGCCTATTTCACCTTTTAAACCACGCCAATTAACTGAAAAACAAATATTACAAACCATTGAAGATTTTGCACATACAGCGAGTTTGGCAAAACGTGCAGGTTATGATGGGGTTGAGGTGATGGGGTCAGAAGGCTACTTGATTAACCAATTTCTGAGTCGACATGTGAATCAGCGTGAAGATTGTTGGGGCGGAGATATTCAAAATCGCATGCGTTTTGCTGTAGAAATAGTGAAAGCCATTCGTGCCAAAGTGGGTGAAAAGTTTATTATCAGTTTCCGTTTATCCCTGCTCGATTTGGTACATGACGGTAATACTATGGACGAAGTTATCGTTGTTGCTCAAGCTTTAGAAAAAGTCGGTGTTACATTATTGAATACGGGTATTGGATGGCATGAAGCACGTATTCCTACTATTGTAACATCTGTCCCAAGAGCGGCTTTTGTTGATTATACTGCTGAGGTTAAGAAACACGTCTCGTTACCCGTTATTGCATCAAACCGCATTAACATGCCCGATACAGCAGAAGAAATTTTGGCACAAGGTCAAGCTGATATGGTGCAAATGGCACGTCCATTATTAGCCGATCCGTATTGGGTAAGTAAAACAGCAACTAATCGTGTTCAAGAGATTAATACTTGTATTGCATGTAATCAGGCTTGTTTAGATCACACCTTTAAGAATCAACGTGCTACATGTTTAGTCAATCCAAGAGCCGCTTATGAGACTGAGTTGGTTTATATCAAAACAAAACGTCCTAAACGCATCGCCGTGGTTGGTGCTGGTGTTGCTGGTATGTCGGCTGCAACCGTTGCTGCAGGGCGTGGTCACCAAGTGACCCTATTTGAAGCCAGCAGCGAGGTTGGTGGGCAATTTAATTTGGCGAAAGTTGTCCCTGGTAAAGAAGAGTTTCATGAGACAATTCGTTATTTCAAAGGTCAAATTCAATTAACAGGCGTGGAATTAAGATTAAATACCAAAGTTAATCGAGAGCAACTTGAACGTGAAGGATTTGATGAGGTCATTGTTGCTACAGGTGTTATTCCTCGTGCACTGAAGATTGAGGGTAGTCACGCACCTCAAGTATTGTCTTATGCTGAAGTATTGAGAGGAGCTCCTGTGGGGTTGCGTGTTGCTGTGATTGGTGCTGGAGGAATAGGCTTTGATGTTTCAGAATATTTATTAAAGCCTGAACATCAACCCCAACCACAAACAATTGCGGATTGGAAGCGTGAATGGGGGGTTGATCAACATTCAAATTATGTTTCTGAAGGTGGTCTACAAACTGCTGAAGTTGAATCACCAATACGTGAAATTTATTTAATGCAACGCAAGACTACGGCTTTGGGAGCAGGTTTAGGTAAGACTTCTGGATGGGTACATCGCGCACAATTGAAGAAACATGCAGTAAAAATGCTACGTGGTGTGCAATACAAGGCTGTAACCGATGAAGGTATTTGGGTTGATATCAATGGCCAAGATCAATTGTTACGTGTAGATACGGTTGTCGTGTGTGCTGGACAGGAGTCTGTTGCAGATTTGATGCCAAAGCAAGATGAGAAAACATTTGCAAAATACCATATTATTGGTGGAGCTAAATTGGCAGCAGAGCTTGATGCAAAGCGTGCAATCCGTGAAGGTGCTGAATTAGCAGCCAAAATATAAGGTTTTTGTTGAAACATTATTCACTTGAACATTTTTTTATGAATTTTACTTGTATAAGAGCAAGAAGCTTTGTATTCTTGCGCACATGGAAGCGTGGCAGAGTGGTTTAATGCACCGGTCTTGAAAACCGACGAGGGCGCGAGTCCTCCGTGAGTTCGAATCTCACCGCTTCCGCCAAATTCTGAATCAAGCCCTTGTGAAAACAAGGGCTTTTTTCTTGTCTATGATTTACGTTTACACATGGTTTCACCTTCACTAAAGGGGGTATTTTTATTCTGTGAAAACGTCAATTGCAATTTTCCCTTGTATCCCGTTATTTTTACTTTCCAAACGGGCATGAGCGAGTGAAATGTCTTTTAGTGAATAAATTGCACCAATGTGTGGGCGTAATTGACCACGTTCAACTAAGGTGGTTAATTCATCCAGTTTTCCACGGTTTTGTCTTGTAAAAACAAAATGGTAACTCGCATTTTTAGCCCAAGCTTGGATAAGATTCTGTGGTTGGTCTATATCCACAATACTGACAACTCGACCTAATTGGGCTAGCGCATCTGGGCTTTTGGATAAGGTATGACCACCAATTGTGTCTAAGATTACATCTACACCTTGTCCATGAGTTTCTTTCATGATGAAATCAACATAATCTTCATGTTCATAGTCAATAATTGCGTCGGCCCCAAGTCGATGCACAAATTGTCGATTCATTTCACGTACTGTTGTAAATACTTTGGCACCAACAGCTTTTGCTATTTGAATAGCGATATGCCCAACGCCACCAGCGCCTCCATGTATTAATATTGTCTCGTTTGCTTGCAAATTAGCTCGTGTAATCAGCCCTTCCCAAACAGTACCACCAACCAAGCTTAAACTTGCGGCTTCAAGATGATTTAATGAGGCTGGTTTCTTTGCCACAATATTTTCGTCAGCAACATGGTATTCAGCATAACTTCCTGAACCATTGAATATTTGGGGGGTATACCAAACTTCATCCCCAACTGAGAAAAGGTTTACACCCTCACCAATTGCTTCAATTACTCCTGATACATCATGTCCAGTGATAGCGGGTAAGGGTACAAGATCTGCATAGTCACCTCTACGTACCTGATAATCTAGGGGATTAATTGAAGTCGCATATACACGGACTAATACTTGCCCTGTTTTTGGGGTAGGTTTAGTTACATCACAATATTCAAATTGGTTTGAATCACCAAAAGATTTTAAAACAGCTGCTTTCATCATTAAACCTTATTTCGTTAAAAAGAGATATCGGGAATTATCGATGTGTTGATTTAAAAAAAAACTACAGCTCTGTGCCAATAAGTTCTGCTAAAGCACGTATTGCAGCTTCATTACGTTTGTAATAGGTCCACTGTCCAACACGTTTAACCTCAACCAGGCCAGCACGTTGTAGTGTAGAAAGATAATCAGACACTGTAGACTGTGAGAGCCCAACGCCTTCTTGAATGCTACTGACGCAAACACCCAAAGTAAAAACATCGCCTTCATCTTGAGGCGGGAAGTGTTTTACAGGGTCTTTTAAGCCTTTTAAAATTTCAAGGCGTGTGCGGTTTGAGAGCGCTTTAAATACATCGATCAATTCCATGACATGATTGTATCGAAATATACAGATATGTCTATCATAAATTTAAATGCGCAGAGAAAGAGGTTTTAGTTTCAGCTAGCTAGGATTGGTGATATCCCAATTGGGTCATTTTGTTTGGTTGATATGAGAGAAATATTGTTTGGGTGGATAACCAAAAGCTTTTTTAAACATTGTAATGAAATTACTGGTACTGCTATAACCTAATTGATCTGAGATTTCATTTAATGAAATTTGATTCATCGCTAATAATTCACAAGCTCTACTTAATTTAACTTGTTGTATCCACTGATATATATTAATACCAGTATCTTTTAGAAATAAGCGTCTTAATGTACTTTCAGACATTGCATATTGCTTTGCTATTTCTTTTATAGAAATTTTATGGTGTAAATTGTCTAAAATATTTTGCGAAACTTTCTTTAAACGTTCATTTTGAGGAATAGGAATGGATAATGGTTCTAGTGGCGCTAATCGAACTTCATTCATAATAACTGCAGCAATACATTTTCTTTCATAATCAAGCTCCATTATCAGAGGCCATTGTGCAGCGGTCTGCGTAAGCACTCTAAGTATTTCATTAAAATGAATGACACATGGTTGAGCAGGTAGATTTACGCATTGGTCTGGACGAACAAAGATAGTATATCCTGATTTTACATTATGAATTTTGATTTGGTGCTGAGTTCTGGGAGGAAGCCAACATGCTCGAAGTGAGGGAAGTACCCAAGAAGCATGTTTTGTATCTACTTGTACAAACCCAGATTCAACACAAAATAATTGCCCTCGTTGATGTGCATGCGATGCATATTCACGATTGCCTAGTTTAAATTCATTGCTCTCATTTTCATCACCTTTTAATGCAATGATTTCAGGTCCATTTTCCAATTCGCTGGTATCGATATCTAAATGAAGATTCATGTTGAATAAAAATCAAACTTTTATGGAATTATCTCAATATAGTGGCATCAAATAACTGTGGCAACATTTGCTTTCTATTTAAATGAAGTCAGAAAGATAATGAATGAAGCCAAACCTTTAGCTACAGTTTCTTTGGTGAAAGAAACAAAGAACAAAACAATTGCAGTCGTTATTGCCTGTATATGTTCATTTATGGTGGTTGCAGATGGCAGCATTATTAATGTTTCTTTATACACAATTAAGCAAGCTTTGTTATTGTCTGAAATACAAATGCAATGGGTTGTCGATATTTACTTATTGTGTTTGGGGGGATTCATGCTCTTAGCCTCAAAGTTAAGTGATATTTATGGGAGAAAACAAGTCTTAATTTACGGTATTGTTATTTTCACTTTGGCTAGTTTTATTGGGGGAATTGCGAGGTCAGGGGAAATACTCATCTTTGCTCGAGCATTGCAAGGTCTAGGAGCTGCTGTTCTTGCAACATCCCCTTTAGCTATTATTGTTACCGTATACGATATTCCTGTCGAAAAAGAACGCGCAATTCGTTATTGGGCAGCTTGTACTGCAATGGGGTCTGCTTTTGGCGTGTTTATTGGTGGCGTGTTAACGACTTATTTAAGTTGGCATTGGGTTATGTTCATTAATCTCCCAATTGGGGTGGTATTGTTTGGTTTGGTGAGATCATCTTTCAATAGTTCTCAGCATAGAAGCAAAGCTTATAAACTCGATTGGATTGGTGCAATTTCAAGTACAGTTGCGCTTATAAGTTTTTTATATGCAATTACTTATTCTAGTCATTATGGTTTGAACTCAGAAATGACATTAATGATGCTTTTGGTGTCCTTTATTTCAGTTGTCATTTTTATAAGTGTCGAGAAAACTGCTGATAATCCATTAGTTAAATTCTCTATTTTTAGATATAAAAAGTTTTCAGTCGGACTTTTTGTTGTTGCTATGCTTGGTATTTCACTGAGTTCATCATTATATTTTTTGGCATTAATGCTACAAATTAAAGATGGTTTTACCCCAATACAAATAGGCTTAAAGATTTTACCTATGGCAATTAGTCTAGCAATTGCTGCTCTCTTATCGAGTAAGTTAAAGCAAATAGGATTTTCACAATTGGCTTTTATTGGGAATATTCTTTCTAGTATTGGGTTTTTATTGTTATTTTTATTACCAGAATCTTATTCTTATTATGAGCATTTATTATTACCCGTTGTTTTAATTGGTTGTGGAAATGGACTAATTATGATGAATGCAACAAATCTAATATTGAGTGATATTCCTAAAAAAGATTCTGGTTTAGCCGCAGGTCTGCAAAATACAACTCGACAATTAAGTGGGGCTATTGGTATTGCTTTATTGAGTGGATTCTCTCAAGTAGTGATTAATGACCTTAATACCTCAGTTGCAGATAAAACTCAGGCCATTTTCATAAGCTATCATTATGTTTTTTTCATTCTCTTTGTAGCAAGCTTGATCGCTGGATTCTTTTGTTATCAATTACAAAGCTCAATTAAAAATTCTTTGTTGAATTAAATATAGTCTAAGCAGAGAAAGTAATATGGCTGGCTATTTATAGGTCCGCAATTCCAGATGCAGTGACGATAAAACTGACATCGCACTGGGCCTTGTAACTGTAGTACGATCCTAGAGAATCCTTTATTTGATACAGGTAATGCGATAAGAGAAGTATCATTGAGTACTGTAGGTATGTAGGTGGTATTATATTCAGAACAATATCGTATGCTATTTTGATTTGAATCGTACTGTGTTTAGTTTATGAGAATGGTTGGAAATATTGCCTAAAATTCAAATCAGTTTAGGCAATATTTCACTAATTTAATCTATTAAAATTAAGTTTAATACGTATTAATGAGATTGGACTGTTTTAGCCTCTTCAAGCTTTTTCTGATGTATTGCACCAATTTTACGTGGCGCTGTTTCTTTGATAAAAGAACTGATTATCATGCCCACCACAGTACCAACTAGACTAAGATAAAAAATATTTTGAATCCCGTAATGGTTCGCAACTAAGCCAGACAATACAGGGGCGATGCCACCACCAAAAATTTCACCTGCACCAACGACTAAACCAATTGAAGATGCAACTAGTCCAGCAGGTGCTGATTCTGCTGCAATTGGTCCTGAAAGTAGTGCAATTAAACCTAAGCTGAAAAAAGATAAGGCAAAAAGTAAAATAAATAGACTTGAGATAGATGCTGCTGAATTTGCAAATAAAACGATAAAAATAGTAGAACTAAGAAAACTCAATACAGCACTTAAACGACGACCAAACCAATCGGAAAAAGCAGGTACGAGGAATTGACCGAGAAATCCACCAAAACCAATTGCAGACACCACAAACCCCATTTGTTGTACATTCAGTTTAAGGTAGTTTTCTAGGTATAACGGCACCATCGCACTGATTACAAAAACACAAGACATGGTACAGAATAAGCCGATCATACTTAACAGAATATTGCGAGTTTTAAGGATTACTGACCAATTGACTTTTTCTTGTTTGGTTGCTTTTCTTTCAGTGATAAGCAGTTTGCCACCCTGAGTTTGTTCAGGTTCTCGCAAAATGAAAAATAAAAAAATGACGAGAACAAAACCAGGGATCGCCACAACCCAAAATACCTCACGCCATGATGGCAAAATTAACATTAATTGTGTGGCGATAATGGGTCCTAAACCTAGACCAAACAATGCAAATCCACTTTGTTGTAAGCCTTGTAAAGTCCCACGGCGCGAAGGTTTTGCTGCCACAGCCGTTGCTGCAAAACTGGTTGGACAGAATGCACCCTCAGAAATACCCATTAAAGCACGGATCAGAATTAAACTGCTTAGACCCATTGCAGCACCTGAAAAACCAGAAGCCAACGAAAAAATCACTAAAGAAATTAGTAGAATTTTACGATGTCCAATTTTGTCAGAAAGATGCCCTGAGAAAATCGAGAAAATGCCCCAAGTAATACCCAATGCACCAAAGATTAAACCGACATGCTGATAATTAAGGGAGAGGTCTTTCATGATTGAAGGCAGGAGAGGTGCAATGATCCAACGATCTAAACCGACCAAACCAAAACCTAATGTCAGCAGTAAAACGATCTTCCATTCATAGGAAGTGTCCCATTTTTGAATATCCATATGTATTTCCTAATTATTATGAGTAAGTATTCCTGTTACTCATTTACGTTTTTCTCGGAAATCGATTATAGAAAGATATTTTGTGCTTGATTGTTTGAAAATAACGAACATTCATGTCGAAAAAGTGCTTATTGTTCATTCGTTAAACATCCCTTAATTTTGAAATAGGAAATTTGCAAAGGGAACAACAAATGACTGCCTACACAACAAAATTTGGTAGTTTGAAAGACTATGAAAAAGGATCAATTCAAATTGTTCAGGGTGAAGCAAGCAATTACGCTTTTTCAAATGTATTTGAAGTTGCTGAGCATGCAACAGCCTATGACAAAATTGTGGTGGGTCTCAATCAAAAATATGTGATTGAAACTGTGCGTGCTGAAGGTCAGTCAGTATGGTACACCGCTTCGCATGATGAGTTCGTGGTGGTGATGGATGGAGAAATTCGTGTTGATTTCCTTAAGCTTAAAAGCACAGTAAATGTTGAAATAGAAGGAACACAGCTTGCTGGTGAACAACCTGACGGTATACCGATGGGTTATGTTGTACTCAAAAAAGGTCATCAAGCAATTCTGCCCGCAGGTTCAGCTTATCGTTTTGAAGCAAATGATCCTTCAGTTTTATTAATCCAAACAATCAAGGGGCCATTATCGTTAGAAAAATGGTCAGAAATTTGTTTGAAATAATTATATTCAAGGAAGAACACTATGAATCAAATCGCACACATCGATCAAGTTGAAGTAATAGGCAAAGATGCTATTACGGGTTATCAGGCATTTAAACTTGGCAACTTCGCTATTACGCGTGATGAATATTTTGCCAAAGTCACATGGATGGCGAAAGGTCAGGAACATTCTCATCTTATGTCTGTAGATGCCTTTTTACGTGCCATTATGCGTGATGTTGCATGGGGTTTTTTCTATGGTTGGGTGAATTTTGATCATGTCATTGGCACACAAAACCACTATGGTAGTGTGGATTTTTACGCAGGGACTTTTAATGGTGTTTTAAAAGATGCTGGTGTGGATTATGTGGAAAACTTTGCCACACCTAAAATCATGGCAACTTTTAAAGCTATTTTACATGATTGGGTGAATGCGGGTTTTGATCCATTTGCTGCACCTGAAGAAACAGGTTCTGCTTTTGGTCGTAAAAATGGTGAAAATATTGAAGCCATTGATCGTTATCGTATTGCGACTAAACGTATGCCAAGTCTAGAAGGGGATTCGCCACTTCGTGATGATCTGGATATCAATCGCCAGTTTGCTGACGTAAATCAAGATGAGCCATTAATTCATTGTGAACCTGGTTTTGAAGGTCAATTGGGTGGTTTTAATTTATTTAAGTACTTGTCGCGTTCGGATGTAACTTGGAACCCATCGGTGACCTCTGTGTGTAAAGCAAGTTTGTTTTGCCCAACCACTGAAGAATATATTTTACCTATTTTCCATGGCAATGATCGCGTTGAATGGTTTATGCAGTTCTCTGACGAAATCACTTGGGATATCGGGGATAAAGTTGATGGCGCGCCAATCGCTCGTATTGTAATGAAGCCAGGTGATATTTGTGCAATGCCAGCGAATATTCGCCACCAAGGTTACTCAACCAAACGTTCAATGTTATTGGTTTGGGAAAATGCAACACCTGATTTACCAGAAAAATTTGCATCAGGTGAATTAGCACCTTATCCAGTGGCGTTCTAATCTCTCCATTCCAATTCAAAACAGGGCGTATTCTCGTCCTGTTCTCTCAAAATTTAGGTCAAATATGAATAATCAATTATTTATTAACGGGCAATTTGTGCCTGCAAAAAGTGGCAATACTATTGATGTATTAAACCCTGCCAATGGTGAGTTGATTACCAAAATTGCAGCAGCAGAAGCCGAAGATATTGATCTTGCTGTTGAAGCTGCTAAAAATGCATTTCCTGCATGGTCCGAAATGCCCGCTGCTGAGCGTGGACGTTTATTATTAAAACTGGCTGACTTAATTGAAGAAAACCTAGAAGAACTCGCGCAATTAGAGTCTTTGGATACAGGTCATCCAATTCGTGATTCACGCCGTCTGGATGTTCCACGTACTGCAGCATGTTTCCGTTATTTCGGTGGCATTGCCGATAAAATTGAAGGTTCGGTCATTCCAGTTGAACAAGGCTTCTTAAACTATGTGGTGCGTGAACCAATTGGTGTTGTTGGGCAAATTGTGCCTTGGAACTTTCCATTGATGTTTACCAGTTGGAAGCTTGGGCCTGCTTTGGCTGCTGGAAATACAGTGGTTTTAAAACCTTCTGAAATTACGCCACTTTCAACATTAAAAATTGCTGAACTGATTAAAAAAGCAGGTTTTCCTGATGGTGTGGTGAACGTCGTTCCTGGTTATGGGCAAACAGCAGGACAAAGCCTAGCCGAACACCCAGATGTTGGGAAAATTGCGTTTACAGGTTCAACTCGCACAGGGCAAGGCATTATCAATGCATCAGCTTCAAACTTAAAACGTGTTCAACTTGAGCTTGGTGGTAAAGGTGCAAACATTGTGTTTGAAGATGCCAATATTGATGCGGCTGTGAATGGTGCCGCATGGGCGATTTTCCACAATCAAGGACAGGCATGTATTGCAGGTTCACGTTTGGTATTACATGAAAATATTGCTGACGAATTCTTAGAAAAATTCATTAAGCTGGCAGCTTCTATTCGTTTGGGTAATCCAATGGATCCAAATACAGAAATGGGTCCTTTAACTTCTGAAGTGCACCGTAATAAAGTTTTGTCTTATACCCAGATTGCTAAAGAACAAGGCGGTAAAGTACTACTTGGTGGCGAAGCTCCAACTGATCCAGCCTTACAGAAAGGTTTCTATGTGATGCCAACAATTGTTGAAGCTCAACCTAATGACCGTGTGGCGCAAGAAGAAGTCTTTGGTCCATTTGTTACTGTACTTCGCTTTAAAGATGATGCGCAAGCACTCGAAATTGCTAACTGCACAGAATATGGTTTAGGTAGTGGTTTATGGACGCAGAACATTCACCGTGCGCATAGTTTTGCTCGCAAAATTAAAGCTGGAATGTGCTGGATTAACAGCTATAAACGTGTGAATCCAGGTAGTCCATTCGGTGGTATGGGCAAATCAGGTTACGGTCGTGAAATGGGCTTTGAAGCGATTCATGACTATACCGAAGCGAAATCAATTTGGGTCAATGTGGATGCCAGCATCCCGCCACATTTTCAGCGAGGTGAATAATGCAGATGTTTAATTACAAAGCATTGCCGGTTAATGTCCATTTTGGGCGCGGACGTGCCAAAGAAGTTCAAGGTATTCTCACAGAATTTAATTTTCGTTCTGTAATGGTTATTACCACGCCTGAACAACAATCAGATGGACAAAAGTTAGCTGAACAACTGGGAAGTCTTTGTGTCAGTGTTTATCCCAAAGCAGTTATGCATGTGCCTGTGGAAGTGGCTGAGCAAGCCATTCTTGAAGCCGAACGTTTAAATGTGGATTGTTGTCTGGCAATTGGTGGTGGTTCAACCATTGGTTTGGCAAAGGCGATTGCTTTGAAAACAGCTTTGCCAATTGTAGCGATTCCAACAACCTATGCAGGCAGCGAAATGACCACTGTGTATGGTATGACGGAAAATCGTTTAAAAACTACAGGTAAGGACATTAAAGTTCTGCCTAAAGTGGTGATTTATGATCCTGAGCTAACACTGACGCTACCTGCAAAAATTTCAGCTTGTTCAGGTATGAATGCTATGGCACATGCAGTGGAAGCATTGTATGCACAGGATAAAAACCCAATTATTAGTCTAATGGCATTGGATTCGATCCGTGCTTTGAAAGATGCTCTCCCAGCCATTGTGCAAGATCCGACTGATATGGCTGCACGTGAAAAAGCAACTTATGGTGCTTGGTTAGCGGGTATTTGTTTGGGGTCTGTTGGCATGGCGATTCATCACAAAATTTGCCATAGCTTGGGTGGAACTTATAACTTACCACATGCTGAAGCACATGCCATCACTTTGGCATATTCAGTTCATTACAACCGTAATGCAGATGTTAAAGCAATGACACAACTGGCACAGGCTTAAGGCGGTACAAGCCATGAGCAAGTGGGACAATTGATTTATGAGCTCAATCAAAAACTGAATATTCCAATGGCACTGAAAGACATTGGTTTGCCAGAAGAAGGTCCACAAACTGTAGCGAAAATCGTTTGTGATAGTCCGTACTACAACCCACGTGCATATGACTACGATGAGCTTGAGCAATTAATGCAACGTGCTTATTTAGGTTTACCACCAAATTAATTTGGTGGTCATGACAAGGAGAGTGTCATATGTATCAGTTAACGCAAGATGTGATTGATAGTTTTTCAAATATTGAAAATGAACGACAAAAATATTTAGTTACGACGTTGGTTAAAAAACTTCATGAATATATTGAAGATGTGCAATTGAGTCAGCACGAGTGGGAAACCGCGATTGATTTCCTCACACGTACTGGACAAATGTGTCATGGACAGCGTCAGGAATATATTCTGCTTTCTGATGTAATGGGGGTTTCTATGTTGGTGGATGAAATTAATCATCATCAACATGAAAGGCAAACACCAAGTACCGTTTTTGGTCCTTTCTTTATTGCAAAAATGCCAGTCCGTGACTACGGTGCTTCCATTGTTGAGCATGCAGATGCGGCACAGCTACCGTTACTCATTACAGGTCACGTTGTTGATTCAGATTTAAACCCGATTGAAAATGCCAAGATTGAAATTTGGCAGACTGCCGAAAATGGTATGTATTCAGGTCAGGATGTAGCACAGCAATTAGGTAATTTAAGAGGCATCTTCTACAGTCAATCTCAGGGAGAATATGCAATACAAAGCATTATTCCTGTGAGCTATCAGATCCCATCTGATGGGCCTGTAGGTGAGTTATTGAATTTTTCAAAACGGCATTTTTGGCGACCTGCACATATTCATTTCATGATTACGGCAGAAAATCATCACCGTTTAGTCACACATTTGTTTTTGAAAGATGATCCATATCTTGAGTCAGACACTGTATTTGGGGTGAAAGATGCATTGATTGTTGATTATAAGCGTTGTGAGTATTCAGCAGAAATGGAGCAAAAATTCAATATTAATTCGGCCTATTACAAAGTGGATTATCAGTTTGTATTGGCAAAGGAGCAGGGATGATGTCAGCAAAAATTGCATTATGCCAAGTGCAAGATTTTGAACATGAATCCGTCAAGAAAGTTGTACATCCCTCGAAAGAGGGGCTCTATCTTATCCTGATTAAAAATGATCAGGATTTTTATGCTTATCATAATATCTGTCCGCATTTTTCAGTGCAATTGGATAACGCCAAAGGGCAGTTTTTTACCTATGATAATCAATGGATTATGTGTGCCCATCATTCAGCGATGTTCGAGATCAAGACAGGTTTATGTATAGATGGGCCATGTAAGGCAAACAGTTTAGTACAAGAATCTGTTTATATTGAAGATGGGAATATTTATCTAAAAAATTGTTCGAAAAAGATGAACATTTAATTCGTTTCTTTGAGATTTTGTTCTGATTCAATTTTGATTACATTGACGTTTAGCAAGGATTTTGCTTAAACCTTACCCTTATCAAGGATATGCTATGGTCATTAAAAAGTTTGCATTAGCTGCTGTATTTGTTCCCACTTTATTGGGTACCACATTGGTTCAAGCTGAAGCTGTTAAAAAACCGAATGTATTGGTTATTGTAGCGGATGATTTAGGTTTTTCAGATACTGAACCATTCGGCAGTGAAATAAAAACCCCGAATCTTAAAAAATTGGCAAAAGATGGTGCGATCTTAACTAATTTTCATGCTGGTCCGACCTGTTCTGTTACTCGATCAATGTTATTGACCGGAAATGACAGTCATCAGGCTGGTCTAGGGACTATGGCCGAATATTTACAGCCTGAACAAAAAGGTAAGTCTGGATATGAAGGTAAACTGAACCAGCAAGTGATGACTATACCAGAGATTTTAAATGCTCAAGGTTATATCTCATTTATGGCAGGTAAGTGGCATTTAGGTGCAACAGAAGATAGTAATCCTAAAGCACGTGGATTTACTAAATCATTTAGTCTAATGCCAGGTGGTGCAAGCCATATGGATGCCAGCCCAATGTTCCCAGGCAATTATAAGGCACGTTATATGGAAGATGGTAAAGATGTAACATTGCCTAAAGAGTTTTACTCGACAGATTTCTATACAGACAAAATGCTGTCTTATCTGAAAAATGACCGTAAAAAAGATCAGCCATTTTTTGCTTATTTGGCATATACCGCACCACATTGGCCATTACAAGCACCAGATCAGTTTTTAGCAAAGTATAAAAACTCGTATAAAGAAGGTTATGAATATATTCGTAACCAACGCTTAAAACGCCAAATTGCTTTGGGTGTTATGCCTAAAGGCACTGAAATCAATAATCCGATTGCATCAGAGTTTCCAGCTTGGGATGAGTTAACCGCAGCACAGAAGGCGGATCAAATCAAGACTATGCAGGTGTATGCAGCCATGATTGATAGTTTGGACTATAATATTGGACGTGTTGTGAACTATCTGAAAGAAACGGGTGAGTTGGATAATACCTTTATTCTATTCATGTCTGATAATGGCGCTGAATCAGCAACACCTGAATCATTAGGAACCACAGAAGATAAAAATGGTATCCGTGAATGGGTCGATGCGAACTTTAATAACAGCATTGAAAACATGGGTAAAAAGGGCTCATATGTAAACTTAGGCCCTCAATGGGCTCAAGTTGCTTCAACACCACTTCCTTATTTCAAGAGCTTTGTTGCCAACGGCGGTATTCGAGTTCCTGCAATTGTCCGCTATCCAAAAATGGTGAAACATGGCCAGATTAAAACTGATTTGGTGCATGTGAAAGACTTTGTACCAAGTGTGTTGGAACTGACAAAGACGCAACGTCCTAACAGTTTTAATAATCATTCAATTTTACCTTTAGAAGGGATTTCATTTCTACCGATTTTCAATCAGCAAAAATTGCCTGAACGCTCATTAGGTTGGGAGTTTAATACGCGCCGTGCCTTGTATCGTGGAGATTGGGCTTTACAAATGCAAGCACCACCATATGGGACAGGGGATTGGGAGTTATATAATCGTACTCAAGATCAAAGTTTTATTAAAAATCTTGCGGACCAACATCCTGATATTGTGAAACACTTAGCCGATGAATGGGATAAATATGCTCAGCATGTGGGGGTGGTTGAAGCACCAGTGCGCTATAAATATGGTCAAATGAACTGTTTTTATGACACTTGTATCGGGCCTGAGTTCCTAAAAAACTTAGGTAAATAAGATGGAAAGTGGTCATTAAACTAAGCGTTTCAGAGATTAATGACCATTTATTTCTATTTATCAGAAATCTACGTTGTAGTCTAAATGATTGAAAATTGAGATCAAGGATGATGAATATTTTTAAATTTCTCATCGTACCAACGGTTGCATTGGTACTCAGCGCTTGTGGTGGAACACCAACCGAAACACAGGATGTGAAGTTAGGTGGAAAAACACAATGCCAGCAATACTCTGGCTTACCACACAATTGGTTGAAGCAATCGGAAGCCGGCATGGTGAAAATTTCAGGGGGGACTTTCCAGATTGGAAATAATCAAAGTTACCCGGAAGAACGTGCCTTGTATAAAAGTGAGCGTACAGTCGCTGATTTCTGGATGGATGCAACAGAAGTAAGCAATGCACAATTTGAAAGCTTTATTCAGGCTACAGGTTATATTACTGAAGCTGAAAAACAAGGTGAAGGTGCTGTATTTATACCCCCACAAGGGAAAGTCAAAGAGTTGGCATGGTGGTCATTGGTCAAAGGCGCATCTTGGAAAAAACCTTGGGGACCAAATGCAAGTCGCCAAATTTTACCGAATGAACCTGTACGTATGATTACCCTGAAAGATGCCATAGCATATGCAGATTGGCTTGGACATGAGCTTCCTACGGAAGAGCAATGGGAATATGCGGCGAAAGGCTTTACTCAGGCAAGAGATGTAAGTGCAGATATGGAACATATCGATGCTAATGTCTGGCAAGGAGAGTTTCCTTATCAGAATGATAACAAAGATGGTTTTATAGATGTTGCGCCTGTCGGATGTTTTAAAGCAAATGCCTTTGGTCTATACGATATGATTGGCAATGTCTGGGAATATACCAATAGCCCATTTACAGGCACGCATGATGATCATATGGGGATGCATCAGCTAAAGTCCGAAAAAGCGCCTGTATTTAATCAATACACCATCAAAGGTGGATCATTTCTGTGTGCATCAAATTACTGTATGCGTTACCGAGCTTCTGCAAGACATCCACAAGAAGCTGATTTAGCTATTAGTCATGTTGGTTTCAGAACTGTGAAAAATATCAAATAACTGTAAAAATAATTTAATGGATTAAACATGAACAAACAGATGACTGTGCTATTGCTCATTGCAATAGCTGCAGGGGCAAACTACGCCTCAGCAAAAGAGATTAACTTTGACGTGACCTTTAAAAATTTATATGCCAAACGTGACTTTGATGCAGCCTATCGAGCTTCGATTGGGAGTTGGAGTCAAGGTGTTATTGCTCGAGTAAATGGTCAGCATGAATTCAGCGATGAAACAGCACTATTGTATACGGGTTCATTGCAATACGCGCAGCGCCTCAGTGAAGATAAGCATAGCAACGATATGATTATTCCATTTGATACTCATCTTCAAGAGCAGGCATCTGAATACAAAAAAATAGCAGGATCAATAGGTTTAAAACACAAGCAACATCAAATCAGTTGGGGTGAACAATGGGTAGATACTCCTTTAGCTACGACTGATTATAGTCGACAGTTACTCACGATTTACCAGGGCTGGTTATATTCAGGGCAATTGAATCCACAGCTAAAAGTTGACCTGGGCTATTTAGACAAATTCTCACCAAGAAATGAAGAAAAGTTTAGAAAAATCACAGTAAACAATCAGGAATCAGATGGACTGACTTATCTGGATTTAAAGTTTAAAACATTGCAAGATAACTTACAGACGCAAATTTTCTTAAGCGAATTAGAAGATCTATATAATCAATATTCTCTTGGTCTGCAATATAAGACACAGGTGGGTGATTTAAGATTCAAGAGTAAATTCAGATATTACTATACGGCTGAAAATGGCGCTGAATATTTAGGAAAAATCGATAATCAATATTTTGGCGTATTGCAAGAAGTGGCTTATGGTCCGAATACTTTCGGAATCGGTATACAAAAAATAGAAGGTAAAAGTGACTTTCCAATGTTGGATGGAGCTGTACCTGTGCTCAGCTATGTTAACTGGACACAAGGTACTTTCAACAAAGCCAATGAATTGTCTTATCATTTCACTTTCAACCATGATGCCAGTTGGTTGCTTCCTGGCTTAAGCGTGATAGCACGTTATGTCGATGGGCAAAACTATATGATCAAAGGACAAAAAGGTTATGATGAAAGTGAATTTGATTTTATTGCAAATTATCGAGTGAATGAAGGTATGTTGAAAGGCTTAGGTTTTCAATGGCTAAATCTGAACTATAAAAATGATGTTCAGGGTAGTTATCAAGAAAATCGTTTCTTTACCACGTATACGCTGAAATTTTGAAGCATTGCTGTTTTTAAATAGAGGGGGACTCCCTCTATTTTTATTTGATTGGTGTTGGTTGATAGGCAAACAATTTAACGGCATTGGTCGTCTTGTTCCAAACAGATAAAGTCCGATTTTTTAACTGCATAGGTGAGCCTTGCAATAACAGGCTGGCTTCAAATACAGCAAAAACGAGCAGACTATCAGAATATTCCACAACATTTTCAATTTTATAATCAATGGCTTGATAAATATAAAACTGATTTTCTAATTTATCTATATAGCTTTGCAGTGTATCCACTCTAGCACTGCTGTGTACATAAGTTAGAGCAGGATCACAAAACTTTTGAAAAGCAGTATAGTCCTGATCGATCAATGCTTGGAAACGATCTTGTTCTGCTTTTTTAACCATCTCAATATAGTTCATTCCATTTCATCCTATATGTGAAAAAAGCGTATTTTATTGGAAATCAGCAGATTAATTTGTACTTAAAAAGGAAACAACTTGTTTGTAGAAACAGGATAATGAGAGTCGCTGAATTAAATATACTGATATTCAGTTTTAGATTGTAGACACATGGATATGATTGATAAAAGTGTAATGCCTTTAAAAAAGGTACTCTGCCAAATTAAAAATGGTTCAACCATCATGATTGGTGGTTTTGGTACGGCAGGACAACCTGCTGAACTGATTGATGGCTTAATCGAGCTAGGAATCAAAGACCTTGTGATTGTCAACAATAACGCCGGCAATGGCGACTACGGTCTGGCTAAACTGCTTAAAGCTGGTGCTGTAAGTAAAATCATTTGCTCTTTTCCACGTCAATCTGATTCTTGGGTGTTTGATGAGATTTATCGTGCTGGCAAAATTGAGCTGGAACTCGTACCACAAGGTAACTTGGCTTGTCGTATCCAAGCTGCAGGCATGGGCCTAGGACCCATCTATACACCTACAGGTTTTGGGACTTTGCTTGCTGAAGGCAAACCAACCTTAAACTATGAAGGTAAAGATTATGTTTTAGAAAATCCAATTAAAGCTGACTTTGCACTGATCAAAGCACAACAAGGTGACCGTTGGGGCAACCTGATTTATCGTAAATCTGCGCGTAACTTCGGTCCAATCATGGCAATGGCGGCAGATGTGACCATTGCACAAGTGTCAGAAGTTGTAGAGTTAGGTGCTTTAGACCCTGAACATATCATCACACCAGGCATCTTTGTACAACACGTTGTGCCAGTGAAACCTGCTCAATAATTGGCTATGGAGATTTAAACATGAATTATACCAAATTAAGCCGTGATCAAATTGCTGAGCGTGTGGCACAAGACATTCCTGATGGTGCTTATGTCAACTTAGGTATTGGCTTGCCAACAAAAATTTCAAGCTATTTACCAAGTGATAAAGATGTATTTTTACATTCTGAAAATGGTCTCTTAGCTTTTGGTCCATCGCCTGCTGAAGAAGATCGTGATCCTGAACTGATCAATGCAGGTAAAGAATTTGTCACTTTACTTGATGGTGGTGCTTTTTGCCATCACGGTGACTCATTTGCCATGATGCGTGGTGGTCACTTAGATATCGCGGTACTTGGTGCTTTCCAAGTCGCTGCAAATGGTGATTTGGCAAACTGGCATACAGGTGCACCTGATGCGATTCCTGCGGTTGGTGGTGCAATGGATTTGGCTGTAGGTGCGAAAAAAGTATTTATTACTACCGATCATGTGACGAAAAAAGGCGAAGCTAAAATTGTCGCTGAGCTGACTTATCCGGCCACAGGTTTGAAATGTGTAGACCGTATTTACACGGATCTATGTGTGATTGATGTCACTGCTGAAGGTATGAAAGTAATTGAAAAGGTTGCAGGTCTTTCATTTGAAGTGTTGCAGTCGATGACGAGTGCGAAACTGATTGATGCAACGACATAAATAAAAGAAAGTCTCCCTTTGTAAAGGTGGATTTATAGGCATTCAGGAATGAATTCTCATTGTTGAATCCTTCCTTACACAGTAATACTGCTTACCCTTTAAAAAAAGCAGGAACTTTCTTATAAGGATTTAAAAATGAAAAACGCATATATTATTGATGCCATTCGTACACCATTCGGTCGCTATGCAGGTGGACTCGCGTCTGTACGTGCAGATGACTTAGGCGCATTGCCAATCAAAGCTTTAATTGAACGTAATCCATCTGTGAATTGGGAAAAAGTCGATGATGTGATTTACGGTTGTGCTAACCAAGCTGGTGAAGATAACCGCAATGTCGGCCGTATGTCTGCACTCCTTGCTGGTGTGCCTTACCAAGTGCCTGCAACCACAATAAACCGTTTATGCGGTTCATCTCTAGATGCTGTGGCAATTGCAGCACGTGCAATTAAAGCAGGTGAAGCAGATTTAATTATTGCAGGTGGTGTAGAAAGCATGTCGCGTGCTCCACTTGTCATGGGTAAGTCTGAAGGTGCATATGGGCGTGCTCAAAAACTCGAAGATACCACCATGGGTTGGCGTTTTATCAATCCAAAGCTGAAAGAAATGTATGGTGTTGAAACCATGCCACAAACTGCGGAAAATGTGGCTGAGCAATTCAATATTAATCGTGCTGATCAAGATCAATTTGCATTAACCAGTCAGCAACGTACTGCTGCTGCACAGGCAAAAGGTTTCTTCGAAAAAGAAATTATTGCTGTCACCATTGCACAACGCAAAGGCGATGCGATTGTTATCGCAAAAGATGAACACCCACGTGCAACAACGATTGAAGCCTTAACTCAGTTAAAACCTGTGGTTAAAGCTGACGGTACAGTGACTGCGGGTAATGCTTCAGGAATTAACGATGGTGCAGCAGCGCTATTAATCGCTTCTGATGATGCTGTTGCAACCTATGGTTTAAAAGCTCGTGCCAAAGTAATCGGTGCAACAACTGTTGGGGTTGAACCTCGCATTATGGGCTTTGGTCCTGCACCTGCAATTAAGAAATTACTGGCTCAAACAGGTTTAAGCCTTGAGCAAATGGATGTGATTGAACTGAACGAAGCATTTGCCGCTCAAGCGTTGGCAGTCACTCGTGATTTAGGTATTGCCGATGGTTCAGAAAAAGTCAATCCAAATGGTGGTGCGATTGCCTTGGGTCATC
This sequence comes from Acinetobacter rudis, assembly GCF_031157835.1. Taxonomy (GTDB): domain Bacteria; phylum Pseudomonadota; class Gammaproteobacteria; order Pseudomonadales; family Moraxellaceae; genus Acinetobacter; species Acinetobacter rudis_A. The sequence goes on from NZ_JAVIDR010000010.1 coordinate 73,252, forward strand.
CACTTGGTGCATCGGGTGCACGTTTGGTGACTACAGCACTGAATCAGCTTGAAACAACAGCTGGCAAATATGCGCTTTGCTCAATGTGTATTGGTGTTGGTCAAGGTATTGCGTTGATTATTGAAAGAGTTTAACTTTTTCAGACAAATGTTGGGCTTTAATCAACTCAATATCCCATGTAGGGATAGTGTCTAAACGAGCTAGTAAAAAGTCTAAAAGCTTCCTGATTTTAGATAAGTTTTTTGAGTTAGATGGGAAGACTGCGCGTAAGCTATAATTCAATAAAGGATATTCGGGTAAAATAGTGACTAGTTGTTGATTCATTATATGCTTATGTGAAACTAAGGTTGGGAGGCAGACCATGCCTCCTTCACTTAGAGCAAAATCACGTAATAAATGCACAGAAGATGAAAGAACATGGATATTGATTTCCATATCTTTAAATCCGCTACCTTCTAAATATTGAATACGATTACGTGTTGGATAGCCAGAATAATAACCTAATGGCTGGTCTTTTAATTGTTTAGGATGTTGGATTGGTTCAATATTTTTGAGATATTCAGGTGCACAACAAATAACTCGATTGACATTAAACAGTTTTCTTTCGACTAAGCTTTCACCTGTAGGTGGAAACATTTGAAAAACAATATCAAAACCTTCAGCAATTGGGTCAATAATTCGGTCATTTACTACGATATCGATATTTAACTCAGGGTATTCCTTTAAAAAAAAGGTCAGTAAGTGACCAAAATGATCAATCGCAAAACCTGGTGCCATATGAATGCGTAATCGACCTTGCATTTTAGAGGTGGCATGTGCCATTTCATCTGCTAAAATTTCAAAACGTTTAATAATATCAGCACATTCATGATAATAGCGCTCACCAATATCAGACAAACGTACAGAGCGTGTACTACGATGAAAAAGAGGGGCTTTAATAAAATTTTCTAGCTGTTGAATACGACTACTAATAACGGAACGAGTAACACCCAATTGTTCTGCTGCCTTTATAAAACTTCCACTTTCAGCCACTCGTACAAATGCATCCATGCATTGTAACTTATCCATTATTTATCCCTTGTAAATTAACATGTTATAATACACGATATTCAACTGAAAGTTGAAATGAATAGTATTTAAAATTTTATTGATTTGAATTGAAATTCTAATTTTTTTTAAATATTATATGTTATTAAAAGCAATTAAATTCAGGGGCTGTAGAGATTTGTTTGTTGCCTAAAAAGATGGCGAGATAATAAAATTAAATCTCCAAACCCGATTTTAGACTCACTATACCTTGAACAATGCTGAATGATCAACACTGCTTTAAATTACCTGTTATTTCCCGTAATTTTTATAGCTATTTCAAATTCTAATTTGAGAAATTTTATCGAAGCTTATACTTTATAGAATAAGAGCTGGCTGTCCTTGGCATGATTTTCTACAAGAATTTGGCTCATATGATTTAATATCCAGAGACTTACATGAGTAGATGACAGCAGATTTCGTTTGTAATACTGAGTATGGCAATTTGCAATCATAAGCCTTCTTAAGACTTTATTATTTAGCCTTTCTTTACGGAATTAGACCGAGCTCTTACCTAAGTTGAGTCTTAAATTTGGATGGTGTGGAAAAATTTTAACATTTAAATCTTTGTGCTACAAAGCCCCATCAAATACAAAATTTATGCTACAGAATTAAATAAATTAGTACAAAGCTTTATTTCAGGTGAGCTTGATGTTACGGATTTTGTTTCCAAAGAAGCTGTAATGTGACAGTCAGTATGAAATTATTTAAAAAAATATGGGGGATCAAAGAGCATCAAAAGTCGTAAATTCAGATTATTTTATAATTGTTGCAAAGAGTGATTGTAAATTATACAGTTTGGGCATATTTTACCATTTGTTAAAAAATAAGTAAGGTTGTGGCATAGCAATTGGAATAGGGATGTTACTTAAAAAATTACACAGGGAAGAGGTATGCGTAATTCAATGAGCCTAGGTGGGGCATTTATTGGTGTAATGGCTGGGGTAGGATTTGCTTCAGGCCAAGAGATACTACAATTTTTTGCAAGTTATGGTTGGAACGGTCTTGTAGGGCTAATCATTGCTACAGTATTAATGTCCTTTTTTGTAATGAACCTATATACGATAGGAAGTAAATTACAAACCAGCTCGCATCAAGAAGCAATATATTATATTTGTGGTCCAAAGTTGGGCAGTGTTGTAGATATTATTTTAACTTTCTTTTTATTTGGCATTATTGTGATCATGATTGCAGGTGCTGGTTCTTCTGCACAGCAGCAGCTTGGTATATCTGCATATTTTGCAAGTGCAATAGCAGCTGTCATTACAGTTTTATTGGTTTTTTTAGGTTTAAAACGGGTGATGGCAATTTTAAGTTGGGTTACACCTGTACTTGCATTGATGATTTTTATCATTGCCTTATATGCTTTTACTCATATTCAACGACCATTTTCTGACTTGATCCAAATTGTTCAGACACAACCACAAGCAAGTCATCATTGGTTGCTTAGTGCTTTACTTTATGTTTCTTATAATATTGCAGGTTTAACTGCAATGCTTGTTGTTATGGGGGGACGAATTAAAAATTTAAATGATGCAAAATTGGGGGGTATTTTAGGTGGACTGGGGGTGGGTATTTTAATTGCAATGATGACCTTAGTACTTATTGCATCTGCAGATCAAACTCAGCATGTTGATATTCCCACTTTGTTTTTGGGGAATGCTTTAGCACCATGGTTTGGCAATTTTGTTCTTGTTTTCCTACAGATTAAGTTGATTTTTACATGTATGGGGTTAGCTTATGCTCTTGCTGCACGCTGTGAAGCTTATGGTCTAAATTTTAAGGGCGCGATCATTGTTTGCATGATTATGGCATATATTGCTAGTCAGTTTGGTTTTGTCAGCTTAGTCAGTTATGTCTACCCAACGATGGGCTATTTAGGTTTTATTTTAATGATTTGTATTTCAATTGCTTGGTTCAGGTCAAAAAAATTGAGTTTATCCCAAGAGCCTGAAGAGTCATTGATGGTTCAAAAGTAAATTTGCTATTGTCCATTTAAAATCATCATCCAAACAAGTGTGAGGATGTTTCAACTACTGGGAAATAAAATGAAATTTGATGTTTTGGTATTGGGTGCAGGAATGGTCGGTGTAAGCTGTGCTCTACATCTACAACAGAAGGGTAAATCGGTTGCTCTATTTGATAAAGGTTTACCTGGTGAAGAAACATCATTTGGTAATGCAGGAATTATTCAACGTGAAGCGATAGAACCTTATGGTTTTCCTAGAGATTTTTCTACAATTTTTCAAACAGCATTTAATTCGAGATTAGATGTTAGATATCACTTTTCTGCTTTGACCAGTCTAATTAAACCACTTGCAACGTATTATCATAATTCATCGCAAAAATTTTATCCTAAAATCTGTAAAGAATATGAAAGCATCATTGCACGTTCAATTGAGACACATATTCCATTTATTGAGCAGGCTAATGTTGAGCATTTAGTAAATAATCAAGGCTTTATGGAGGTATATCGTACACAAAAAGCCTTAGACACCTCTGTAAAAGCGGCTGAAAGATTACAACAGCATGGCGTTCACCATAATGTTTTAAATGTAAAACAAATTCAAATGGAAGAGCCTGCTTTACGAGAAAATTTTGTTGGTGCAATTCATTGGACTGATCCAATATCAATCCGTAATCCTGGTGGATTAGTAAAAGCTTATGCAAAATTATTTGAGCAACGTGGTGGTCATTTTTATCAAGGGAATGCATTGGATTTACAACAGTCGGCAACAGCTGAATGGGAAATCTTAGATATCAAAAGCGATATGATTCAAGCAAAAGAAGTTATTATTGCTTTGGGACCATGGAGTACCAGTCTGACGAAACGTTTTGGATATACGCCTCCATTATTTGTTAAGCGTGGTTACCACATGCATTTTTCAAATTCGGGTAGTGTTCCATTAAATAAAACAGTATTAGATGCAGAGCGTGGCTATCTTGTTGCACCGATGGAACAGGGGTTAAGACTAGCAACGGGAGCAGAGCTTGCACATTTAGATGCACCATCAACACCAAATCAATTAGATGATGCAGAACAGATTGCTCGAAATGTCTTTCCATTGGGTAAAAGGTTGGATGCTGAAGCTTGGAAAGGGGCCCGTCCTTGTATGCCAGATATGAAACCTGTAATTGGAGCATTACCTCATACCAAGGGCCTCTGGTGTGCTTTTGGTCATGGACATCAGGGCTTTACTCTTGGGCCTGCTACTGGTGAATTACTTGCGGATATAATGGTTGGTGATCAACCTAAGATTGATCCTTTACCATTTAGCCCTTCACGTGAATTTTGGAATTCATAATTTTATTTTCAACACCTCTAAAAGGACATTACGATGCAATTACCATTTTCAAAGTCACTAGAAAGCAATGGCTTTATTTTCTTATCTGGCGAAATTCCATTTGATAAAAATGGAAATATTCCAGAGGGTATTGAAGCACAAACAGATTTAGTATTAGAAAATATTAAAGCAACGCTTGCAAAACACGGTGCTGGTATTGAAGACGTGGTGAGTGTAACTGTTTACTTAACAGATAAGGCTGATTTTCAGAAATTTAACCAAGTTTATGAAAAACACTTGGTTTCTCCTTATCCAGTGCGTAGTACAGTAATTGCTGATTTAGTCATTGATGCAAAGGTAGAGATTACTGTTATTGCGCAAAAGAAGTAATGAACTATATTTCATAGTCGTAAAGTGATTTGTGTTATAGCAAATTATTTTTAATTTAAGTGATTCATAGTCATTACATATTGAGCAATTAAAAGTTATTCGAACGACCTCAAATAGAGGTCTTTCGCTTATTTTTAAATTGCTTTTATTTGCCTATAAAAGCTTCTTTAATTTGGTTGATAAGCCAAGTTTGCGCGCTGTTGAGTTCTTGTTCTTTTAATGAAAAAACTTGAACTTCATATTCTGGAACATGAAAGGGTAATTCAAATAGTGTAATAGGATGAATCTCTTTAAGAATATTGGCTGCTTTATATGGTAATGTAATTATGAGATCTGAGTTTTCTATCATATAAGGACTACTCATAATATTGGGCAGCTCAATTACTATATTGCGCATGAGTCCAAGATTTTTCAAAGATTGATCAATAACTCCATTATGTTCGTGCCATGTACTAATTCTGATGTGATTTGCTTGTATATATTCATCTAAAGACATTGATGTATATTTTCCTTTTGGAGTAACAACAACATATCGATCAGTGAAACATACAAATGAATCTATATTTTTAGATAAAGTCTCCTCATACTCTGAATAACCAATTGTAAAATCAATTTTTCCTAATTGTATATTTTTAAAAGAATTATTTTTATTTTCATGAACGACTTTAAGGCTTACATGGGGAGCCAAATTTCTACATCGCTGTATGAGCAAGGGTAATACACTAAAGAGTGTGTATTCTGTTGCTGCGATTGAAAATTCATATGCAGCATTTTTATTATCAAATGGTGCATCGCTGAATAGTTCCAATGACAAAATTTCTAGACTTTTTATTATGGTTGGAGCTATTGCCTCTGCCTTCTTTGTTGGCTGCATTTTCCCGTCTATACGTATAAAGAGAGGGTCATTTAATACTGTTCTCAGACGATTTAAAGCATGGCTAAAAGCAGATGGACTGATATAGAGTGATTCAGCAGCTTGAGTTACATTGCGGAACTTATATATCGCATAAAACACAGAGATAAGGTTGAGATCAAAGCCATGAGGAATTAAATGCATTATATTCATTTTAAGATAGAATATATTGCATTATATACACTTAAAAAATAATTTAGAATTGTTGTTTTAGGCTTTAGTCCATAGGGAAATTCATATGAAGACATTAATACGTCAGGTAAAATTGAATGATGTCGATCGCTGCTTTGAAATAGAGTCAGCAGCTTATCCAGCTGATGAAGCCGCAACATTGGAAAAAATCCGTATACGAGCAGAGCAGTACCCAGAAGGTTTTATTGTTTTAGAATTAGAACAAAATATCATTGGCTTTATTAACAGTGGTTGTGCAGATCAGGTGGTTATGTCAGATGAAAATTTCAAAGCACTCGTAGGTCATTCATCTGATGCTTCAAATATTGTTATTATGTCAGTAGTGATTGATCCTCATTTTCAAGGTTTAGGGTATTCTTCCCAATTAATAAAAGCGTTTATCCAAGTAACAAAAGATCTCCACAAAAAAGAAATTCATCTAATGTGTAAAGACCAGTATCTAACGCTTTATGAAAAATTTGGCTTTAAATACAGTAAAATTTCTGAGTCTAGTCATGGTGGTGAAAAGTGGCATGAGATGTTTTTAGTTCACTCAGAATAATCAGTTTATCCAATAGATGATATTCGTTGAACGGTGGGGGAAGCTTTTAGTTCTTTGTCCTAAGAAAAATCTTCCCCAAAAGCTATCATTATTGACGTAATCCAATAGCTAAACGATTAAAAGCACTCATTAAACTTACTGCGATGGTTAAATCGGAAATTTCAGTATCTGTGAAGTGTTGTTTAAGTGGATTAAAAAGATGATCTGGAGCATAAGAGTAATGAATATTAACTAAAGACTCAGCCCAGGCCAAAGCCACTTGTTCTTTAGGGGAAAAATGATTGCTTACTCTCCAGCCAGCTAGCGTATCAATTTTTTATTACTCACACCACTTTTTCGTAATGAACTTGTATGCAGATCTAAACAAAACGCGCAGCCATTCATTTGTGAAATGCGAAGATAAATTAACTCTAGTAAATCTTTTCCTAAGCTACTTTCTTGCAAAGCATTTTTACAGTCAATTAAACCTTGATATGCTTGGGGGGAAAGTGTGCTATAGGGTAATCGAAGTGTGTGCATTAAAAACTCCTAATAAAATGATGAATAGCGGTAATTGCATTTTGTCGTTGAATAGAATTCTCTTTTAAACCTTCAAGATAGATAAATGTACTTTGTGTGATGCCTAGCCAAGTATTGTATTTCCACGATCATGATCTCTTTTAAATAATTAAATTTATTGTAAAAATCAGATGACATACAATAAAGAGGCAAAAAAATAAATTTTGACTAGGACAAGATATGGCGGATTTATCTTTTCAATTAGATGCTAAACTGGAAGAACCTTTATATATTCAGATTTATCAACGCTTTGTATCTGCAATACGTAATAAACACTTGTCTGCCTCACAACAAGTTCCTTCTATTCGCTCTTTGGCAAGCGAACTTAATATTTCTCGTGGAACCGTAGAGTTAGCGTATCAAATATTAATAAATGAGGGTTTATTTGAAGCCAAAGGATCTGCTGGTACATTTATTAGTTCAAAGGCAGGTGAACTTATTACGATACAATTAAGTAATTTACCAACTCAACAGAAAAATAATATACCTCAATCAACAGAGATAAATCCTTTGCAATTGGGTACACCTGCACTTGATGCTTTTCCTCTATCTTTATGGAATAAATTATCTGCTCAAACAATGAAGAGGCAAAATGCTCAAGATTTGAATATGCAAAGTCCACAGGGGGATGAAGATTTACGTCAATCATTAGTTGGATATTTAGCTATTGCTAGAGGTATACAGTGTTCAGCCGAGCAAGTGTTTATTACTTCAGGATATAGAGCCAGCCTATTCTTAATTTCAGCGTGTTTATTACAAAAAGGTGATCAGGGATGGTTTGAAAATCCGGGGTATTTTATAGCACGGCAGTTTTTAAAGCACTTAGGAATGCAGTTAACTCATATTCCGGTTGATCAAGAGGGGATCTGTGTAGCACAAGGAAAAGTATTCGCTCCGCAAGCAAAATTTGTTGTAGTGACCCCAACACATCAAAGTCCATTGAATGTCACACTAAGTTTAGAGCGTAGAATAGAGTTGTTAAAATGGGCAATACAAGCACAAGCATGGATCATAGAGGATGATTATGATAGTGAGTTTTATTATCAAGGACGTATACAGCCTACACTAAAAAGTTTAGACCACAAACAACGTGTGATTTATTGTGGCACATTTAGCAAGACATTATTTCCATCACTAAGATTATCGTATATCGTTGTACCCTCAACGCATGTTCAAGAATTTCAAAATATTGCAAAAATATTAGGGAGTTTTCCAGCGCATTTGCCACAGAAAATTACACATCAATTTATATGCGAAGGGCACTTTGCTAGACATTTACGAAAAATGCGCAACTTGTATCGAATACGCAGACAGTACTTGATTATGGCAATAGAACAAGAGTTATCAGGAATATTAGAAATAACTAAACATACTGGCGGTATGCATATCGTTGCAACACTATTAATATCCCTGCCAGTTGGGGAATTCATTAGTAGATTACGCACAATAGGTATAGAGATTCAATCTATGGATCATTGGTATGCAGAATTATCATTAGAAAAACATGTATTGTTGGGCTTTACCAATATAGTCACAGCAGAAATGGCATCCGATTTATGTCAGCAGATAAAAAAAGCAGTATTCAGTTAATTCTATTTTTTGGTCTTTAGATAAATTAAGTATGATGAGTGTTAGGTTTAATGCTTTGCTTTAAATATAAGGGGCCTTTGGAGTAGTTTTAATTTACTAATTTATGGAGAATAAAATATAGATGGTTGTTTATAAAAAACAGTGCATTATTTTAGTTATGAGTGCTTTATATGCTTTTTTAGTGCCTAATCGAGCATTAGCATGTATGCCACTGACTGCTAATGATGTATTCATTGCTCGTTTTGATTCAATTCAAACCCAACCATCTACTCATTCTATAAATGTATATGATGTAAAAATGAAGCATGTAACATTTCCTTTTAGAAGTTTTAAAACATGGTTTACTTATGCTGAGCCATATCAATGGGCAAGTAATTTTAATATTTCAAATATCCGTAGAGATGATTTAATTATTGGCTTAGCCTATACCTCAGATGGAAACAAAGTACATGATTATTCAGTAGAGACACTTTCATTATTAAAATGTCAAAATGATATACTGTTTATCGAGAAGCCAATTGTTTATTTTACTGCTTGGGATAGGTCAAAAGGACGTTGTCATGATATGTCTTCTCATGCTGTAGGTTTATTAGATGGGTTTATAGAACATGATCAAGTTTATTATTTAAAGAAGTTACAAGAAAAGTATCCTACATGTAATTCATTGTATTCAACATTTCCGCAGATAACTCCAAATCATCAAACGTATTGGGCACAAATTCATGATATTTTTATACGTATCAAAACCTGGTTGCTCAATATGATCTTCTGAAATGTATGCTATCGGACACGTTTGAATGCATTGCATGGAATGTGTTCTGATGCAGTCTTGCTATGGGTTGTTTCATTTAGATAAAAAAATACCCTTCAAATTGAAATGTTCAACTCGAAGGGTAGAGTTCAAAAAAGTAAAGTGAGCCCTAGTAATTTTGACTACTTACTTAAATCCATTTTCTAAAATATTAATTTTGACATCAATGACATCATTTTTAACTCTTTCATGATGATCTTGCATATGTGCTGTTAAAAGATGCTTATCTAAATGTTGCATACTTTGCCATTGTTCGATCATGATGATGGTATGAGGTAAGTGTGTTTGATAAGATGCTTGGCTGTCATGGTCAATAAGTAGATTGTAGGCTAAACAACCTTCCTCTCTTAGAACTATGGGTGTAGTCTTTTTAAAAGAGTTAATGACATTTTCAAAGTGGGAATGATCAGGTTTTATTTTAATCTGAGCAATAATCGTTAACATTTTATCCTCCCACTAAAAAGAAAAATTATTTATTAAATGCTCACGATATTGTTGTTCAACCAAATGAACATTGGGCGCTTTAATTACGTCTGTAGCTAGGAATGTTTTCATTGGTTGCATGCCTAGAAATTGATTCGCTTTATGAAATGGCAAGTACACTCCATCAATTCCGATTCCCTCAAAGAATTGGGTTTTATCTGTAAATGATTCTTCTGGAGCATTCCATGTTAAAGAAAGCATATATTTTTTATCTTTAATTAATCCGCCTGAACCATATTTCTTTGTTGAATCTGAGCGTGTACGCCCATCATTGGCATATAAAGACCCATGGCCCTCTGTAAATACATCATCTATATATTTTTTCACTGTCCATGGAGCACCCATCCACCATCCTGGCATTTGATAAATGATCACATCTGCCCAAAGAAATTTTTCAACCTCATTTTTAGCTATGTAGGCGCTATCAGCTAAAGAAACATCAATGGAATGTCCTAAGTCACTCAGTACTTTTTGAGCTAGTACTGTGAGCGTATTGTTTAATTCGCCTTTTGAATGTGCAAAATCTTTTGCGCCATTAATAATTAGGATATTACTCATATTGCACTCACTTATAAATTCATGACTGCAGTGTAGTTGAGGTTTTTCTTGAGATAAATGCAACTTTTATCAAATTATTAATGACTAAAAATCAATAATATTTAAATCAACTTGAGTATTTTATTGAAAATAATTTTCTAATTCTTCCCAGTCTGGTAATTCTAAATATTCTTTATTTGCAGAGATGAAAGGTGCCCAGCTGCTTTTTGAATTCAGGCAAAAATTTAGTCTTTGAGTAATGGTGGGTTGTTCATCTAATAAACCGAATGGAATCCAAATAAATGTGCTTTTTCCAACTTTGTTTGGAACTGGGGAGCCGCAGCTTTTGCAGAAACAAGAGGTAAAACCAGAGTCCTTTTTGTATGTGCTAATAAAATCTGTACCCGAGCACCAACCAAATACTTTTTCATCCACTAGGGTGGCAGCATTTGCACCAGTACCACTTTGCTTGCGGCATAAACTGCAATGACAGTGATATATGACCTGAATATTCTTGTGAACTAAAAAGTGAATTTTTCCACACAAGCAATGACCATTTATTGCCATAATTTTAAACCTATTGGAATAGATATCAGTTTCTAATCATAGTTAATATTTTGTTCAATACTGTAAAATAAACTATATAAAGCTTAATTAACGACTAACATTCCATCCTTACTAAAATAATTTCGACTTAAATTAGCTCTATTCATGCTCCAAATTCTATCAGGAAGGTAACATGGGCCAATAGCCAACTTGGTATTGCCATATTTTTTATGTATTGCCTCATAAGCTAACATTAATTTTTCATTTTTTTTAGTATGATGGGTTTCAATCAGTAAATCAGGAGTGTATGAGTTTTTATCAATAAGATGATTAAAAATCACCCCGCACTTTTTAAATTGAATACCTTCTTTGTAGATGGATTCAAGTAGTTTGAGTGCTATTTTAATCAAGTCCATTAAATTGTCGGTAGGTTCAAATAGCGTGATGCTTTTTGACGCGTTATAAAAAGGAATATTAGGGTTAAATGGACTCGACTGGGCAAATACAATGACACAAAAACAAAGTGTTTGATTGGCTCGCATACGTCTTACACCATCTTGTACATATTTTGCTAAGGCTTCTTTGAGGTCATTCAATTCGGTAATTCTTTCACCAAATGATCGACTAGCAATAATTTGTTTTTTAGGTGCAGGTTCATCCTCAATTTCAATACATGATGTTCCTTGTAATTCCATGATGGTTCTAGCCATGACCACAGAAAATAGCTTTTTCATATAATAATGATCTGTGTAAACTAAGTCTAAAACAGAGCTGATCCCCATGTTTTTAAGTTTTTTAGCATGCTTCCTACCCACGCCCCAGACTTCACCTACATCTATATGTTGGTAGTAAAGTTCAGTTGAACAGGGGTCCATATCAACCAGATTGCATACACCATTTAGGTGTGTATTTTTTTTGGCAAGATAGTTTGCAATTTTGGCTTCCGTTTTACTTCTTCCAATACCCACACAAATCGGTAAGCCTAGCCATTTTAAAATACGTATTCGCATTTCTTGGGTATAGCTTGTTAAATCGAATGATTCATAAAATGTAGATAAATCTAAAAAACATTCATCGATGCTGTAAATCTCTTGATCATCAGGACCAACAAATTCCGCTAAAATCGAGTGAAAGCGCATAGACATTTCAGCATAAAGGGCATAATTACTTGATAAAACCTGCACATTGTATTTTTGTACAATTTCTTTGATATTAAAAAAAGGTACAGCCATCTTAATACCTAAATCTTTTGCTTCCTGAGATCTAGCAATTACACAACCGTCATTATTGGATAGTACAATGACGGGGATATTGTTGAGTTTTGGATTAAATACACGTTCACAGCTTACATAGCAGTTATTTACATCTATGAGGGCAAAGATTTTATTTTTTTGTTTCATCGGAAATTTTTTATGACACGTGTAACAACACCCCAAATAATGAGTTCTTGCCCATCATTAAAGTGTAAATCATCAAAGTCCGGATTTTCTGCTTTAAGCCAATATACACCAGCTTCAATCATTAAACGCTTAACAGTAAAGTCATTATCAATTACAGCAATCACAATATCACGATGCTTTGCTTCTAGGCTTCGGTCAACAATAAGTTCATCATTAACATCTAAACCAGCATTTATCATAGATAGAGAATTGACACGAACAATAAAGCTTGCATGAATATTACGAATTAAATGTTCATTGAGATCAAGTTTGTTATCAATATAATCTTGTGCGGGGGAAGGAAAGCCTGCCTGAATACGTTCTAAGGCTAATGGAATTTCAATTTGAGTCGTGGGTTCAATTTGTCGAATATTCATAACTTCCATGGTTTTTTTTGTTTTATGAAGGAATTCTTTAATTTCTAAAACACGTGACTCAGGTACACGTATAGTTTTCGTGGCTTCATTGTATTTAAACTTTCTACCTGCACCTTCACGTTTACCACCATGAGTGTTTTTGGGCATACCTATTACTCGAATATGTTGCAAAATCAAATTGTATGTTTATTGTTCATAGTAGTCAATCAAAAGATAGTTATGAGTTTAATTAAAAATGTCTTAAATAGGTAATAGATAAGTTAGAATTTGATAATGATTTTTAAAAATTGAATAGAGTCTCATTTGTTTTAATCAATTATATGGAATATAAAAACCCTATATTTAATATTGAACGATTAATTATAGGGTGAGAGTTTAGTATAAGGCTTATTATTGTATCTATCTGTATAAAGCTATAGATCGTAGATATTTTTAAATATCATCTTTTGTGGTCATATATTAATACTCTCTATTGGCTATCTCCATTTGTACTGCAATTTGATTATATGACCAGTTTTTATTGTAGCTAATATTACGTTTTTCAAAATATTTAATAATTGCCTCCTTAGTTTTTGGTCCAATTTTTCCATCTACAATAATTTCAGGATTATCATTTCTAAGAAAAGTTTGAATTCTACTTTTAGGGTCCATGATAAAATATGTGCGATCTGAAAATTGATTCATATCAACAAAGTATTTGGATCTACAAATAAGCTTTTCATTACTATAGTAGGAGTATGTGTTGTCACGTTGACAGTATTTATGCACTAATTGATTGGGTATAATGTAACTTGCTGATTTAAACAAAAAATTTAAGAGCGTAGGGCCAGCATGTGGTAACCATGTTTTATTGTATGCAGTATAGCCGTAGACGCCCATTATGATAACAAGAAATGAGCCAGCAAAAGCGGTAGTAAAAAAAGGTTCTTTATTTCTTATTTTTTGACGAAACTCAGTAGGGACATTTCGACTTTTATAAGTACATACAGCGACACTAAGAAGAAAGGTTACAATACTGTATAGACAGTAATATAGTAAAGTGAAAAATAGAAAAGAAATAATTCCGAGAATTAAACTCCAGACTCCATTAATAACGGATGTCTCAAACAGATATTCAATATATATACCTGCTGATATGAAGTAAATGAATGCAGCAATGCTCCAAACAATTCCGCTATATGCAGGTGATACTTTATCTAAAATAGCATTAATCCCATTCGATAATCGTTGGGCTGAAAGCTGAGTAATAAAATAAGAACATAGCTCTTGAATCATTGCCGTATGATCTTGTGATGTTGAAGTACGATGTTTCGCTACACCACGAAGAGAGCGTTCGAGTACAGGCTGTCCAGAAAACTCGTTAAAAAATTTTAGCGCTTTTTCTTTTGAAATCTTTTTTCCTGTATCTTGATATTGCTCAAGAGCAGTAATTTCTTCGATAAATAATTGATCAAATATTCCAGAGCGAATAAACGGCAATGGTGGGTTACTATAGCCAACTATATGGTGTTGAGTGGAACGTAAGTTAGCAAAAATTTCTGTGATAAAGCTATCACCATAATATGTAAACCTTTCATAAGATTGACCATTTGGCTCATAATTAAAACCATTAAAATATATTTGTTGATATAAATGTTCATGATTACATTCTGAAAGATAATCGATTAACTCTTGTGCATGTTTTTGGCAGTTAACACTATACTGATTATAAGGAATAGCAACTAAATAAGAGCTACGATAATAAGTAAAATAGCCATATCCAGAACAAGTCGAACATTGTTGGCGCCCAGAACCACTACAGTTGTAGCATGTAGTTCTTCCTCCGCCGTGGCAATGACCACATGATACATATCTTAAACGTTGTTCATAGTTCCTATTTGAATAATTATATTCCGTATAAGTTTCTTGGACTTGTCCTGTACCCCAGCAATGATTGCATTGTTTTTTCCCACTTCCTGTGCAATTTGAACAGTTATATTCACCATGTCCTCTACATTGATCACAATGATATTGATAAGAATGGGTAGGGTACTCATGAATTGTTTTATTTTGATTGTAAACTAACCCTCTAGATCCAGCATTTTTATAATCATTAATAAAATCTAAACGTCTAATCTTATTATTTGTAGCATCATCAACATGATTTTCGTGTATAGCTTCAAAATGGTTTAAGTCTTTACCGCTATGTACTGCCGCAGGCTTTCCTCCTGCAATCCACTCATTGTTCCATTTTAAAATAAAATTCCAATCTATCGTTACTGTCAGCTTGAAAGGAAAAACTGCTGAGTGATCAAGAGTAAGTTCTTTACCCTTAACATGATTTCCATGAATGATGTTCTGTACAGATGTCAATAAAATTTGAGGAAGTTCTTTTTCTAACTGCTCTTTCAACATTATATTAAGGGGGTAGCTTTAAAAATATTATAATCATTATATATTAACCAACATTTATCAATGGCTTAAATTTCCACTTTATTTTAAATTAAAATAATAAGTTAAGTTAAATTAATATAATTTTAATAATATTTTTAGATGAGTTGTATTGTTACGTGCATTTTTGTTTGGTATTAATGTTATATAAGTACAGGGACTATTCTGATTTTTAATCTATATGATATTTCCTAAAAATGAAAATAGCCAAATAACTTTAGAGAGCGTATCTTCTATGCAAAACATAAGAGTTCAACCTGTTGTCAATCCGCCAGGTGAGAATGCTGTATTTATTACTTTAACTATTAATAGTGATGTTGCTGCATTAGATACAATACGCAGCTTTGCTGGTAATTTCACAGCACTAATTAGAAGTCTTACGAAGCGATTTTTAAATAGTCACTTTAATGCCATTATGGGGTTTAGCTCAAGTGCTTGGGACCGACTTTTTCCTAATCAACCAAAGCCTAAGGAATTAGTTCCTTTTGAAGAAATCAGAGGTGAAAAACATACTGCGGTATCAACACCTGGCGATATCTTTTTTCATATACGTGCAGATAGTCAGGATGTTTGTTTTGAGCTTACATCGATAATCCATCAACAATTGAGCGATTGTACAACGACTATTGATGAAACCCATGGTTTCCGCTATTTAGATGGTCGTGCAATTATTGGTTTTGTTGATGGTACTGAAAATCCAGAAAGTATGATTGCCTCCGAATATGCCGTTATAGGAGATGAAGATCCAAACTTTAAATATGGAAGCTATGCTTTTTCCCAAAAGTACCTACATGACATGCAAAAGTGGCAAGCATTATCTACGGAAGAACAAGAAAAAGTAATTGGGCGTCGTAAATTTAATGATATGGAATTGGGAGATCATGAAAAGCCGGCTACTGCACATAACAATGTAAGCAAGGCCTATGATAAAGATGGCAATGAAATGAAAATTTTACGTGCTAATATTGCTTTTGCTCACCCTTTAAAAAATGAATATGGTACTTATTTTATTGGTTATGCACGTTCTTTTAGTGTGACAAAACAAATGCTCAAAAATATGTTTCTTGGTAATGAAGATGGCTATATAGATCATCTTTTAAATTTTAGTACGCCAATATCAGGAACGTTATTTTTTATACCGACTTATGATTTTCTTGATAGTCTGACTGCCGATTAACACATTATTATATTTGATTAAACTGTATTGGAAATATGGTTTTAAAACTAATATTTAACAATTTGAAGTTTAGGTAAATTAATTCTAGTAGTGGTGTGATTAATATGGGAGTAAAATCTCCCATTTAAAATTTTAATGAATTGTTTTTATTGAAAATTTATCTTTTTTCCATAAGAAGATCAATGGTGATCATTAATTTTGGATTTTTCTAAATTTAGTAAGTGAAAAGATTAAATACCATTCATATAGGTTTAAATAGCTTGCTTTAACTTAGCATTTTAACATCTCATCGACTTATCGATGAGATGTTAGGGAAAGTGATTGCTGTAAAGTATTTAGTGCCATTTTCCATTCATCACTCTGATTTAAAGAAAATCCATTTTGATCTAATGGTGGATTTTTAATAATAAAATCATATAACTTCTTTTTTGCTGTAAAATCTAATAGTTCAAGTGTGAGTGGGTTCGCCACAATATTTACATTAATAGCGGTTAAAACTTCATTTTTATCTTCTGTATTTTTTTGATTAAGTAACTTAATTATATTATCTATTTCTTTACCATTTAGAACTGTGGATGCTAAATACCCAGCCGTATTATGGCTAATTGAACTACTGTTCATTAATGATTGCACCATGTTATGTGTATCTTCTATAGAGGGATTTGTTGTGGCATAACAGCTTAGAATGACATCTTGAGTATTGGAAGATAATTGGGGATTTTGAAGTAAATTTCTAATTGCAGGGGCAATTTTTTTTCGTTGGGTGTCATTTTTAGATATGAATCTTTTTTGAATTAACTCTGAATCAGTTAGTATCATTGCATTATTTAATGCTCCAATAGTTGCTATTTGGACACTTTCATCTTCATGATTTAAAAAAGGCAGTATTTCTTCAATCACCTCAACAGGATTAAGTTGGCCTAAATTAACCATAATTTCACGAACAGCAATAGGATCATTTTTATTTTTTTCTAATAAATTGGAAAGTTCTATAATTTTTCTATCACGATTAAGTTGAAGGTTGGAATTGATATGAAAAAGAGAGTTGAGCCATTGCACGGTATTTGTATTGTCTACATATTTAACATCCATATCTACCTGATCTTTATTATTTATGATTTTTTGATTGGTGACTAAAAAATCATTTTTTACTTCTGTGGGTGTTGGGTTTTGGATTGATTTTGTAAGAATATAGCTTAAAGAACTAAGAATAAACAGACTAGCTAGAAATAAGACAAGTTTATTTTTTTGCATTTAAAATTACCTTTGGACTACTATGCTAGAGGAATATGACTTTGATTATATTAAGAATATGATGACATATTTATATTGTAATACTATTTGGAAAATATCCAAAATGTAGATAATGAGGATCAGATTTGCTGTGAGCTACCTGAGCTATAGATATTGATCTAGTTGGGATAAATATCATTTTATCAAGATATTAGATGATTATAAAATAAATTTAAATTTATTAAGATCTTAGTCTTGAAGTAAATATGAGTTGACTCTGTAACATTTAAAATAGTTTTGGACTGAATGAATAGAAATAAGATATTTATATATCAATATATTGAATTCAGATGACTTATATTAAGAATATGGTCATAATTATTTAGTATAATTACTCTAAAAGTTGGAGGTTGGCATATGAATAACAAGGCACTTTTAGAAAAATTAGAGCGCGCAGATAAAGAGCTTAAAAGATTACATGTTGAAGAAGAGCTTAGTCGACTACGCAATGAGAATGAACAATTATCTAAGACTGTAATTGATGCTACTGATAAAATTAAAGCGGCAGATGATACTGCTGAAAACTATCATAAAATGTTTGATCAATTACTGCATGTTATCAGGTCTAGATATGATGCAGATTTCAAAATTGAAGATTTATTAGCAAAATGAAGCTGAATTATAAACTTGACAGATTCTAAATTGCAGTCATATTTTTTGCATTATGGTTTGACTTTTTCGAATCACTGTAGCAAATGAAATTTAGATAATATTGTTAAGAAGGATTGAGAATTTAATTAAAATTGATATTAAATATGCACAAATTTGTTAAATGATTGAAAATGAAATTCGCTTTATTATTTTTTTTACTTATTTTTCCTTTAACAGTGTATGCATTTGAAGATACAGAGCAATATAGGCAATGTTTTGATTCGAATGAAAAGAAGCATCAAAGACCTTGTCTCGTATCTTACGGAACGAGTATTTATGGTACATACTTAGAGTTGAGTTTTAGCAATAGAACGTATCGTATTAAACAGTCTGCGAAGTGTAATAGAGGGGGCTGTGGCTTTGAGATGGGAGAAAACTTAGATAATCTTACTGGAGTACACATGTATTTTTTGAGTAGTGAACTTAATAAGGTAGATAAGAAATCTAAGGTAAAAACATGGACATGCTTTAAGAAAATTCATAGTAAACATAGAGTTTGTTTCAAATCTATTTAGTATTTAACCCACTTCAGTGAGTTTTTTAATGCACTATATTATTTTCACTCTAATCAATGTGTTTTATGCAGCGATTATTATAAGTCCTGACAATATTAACCTTTTAACTGGTTTTTATGGGCTAATTTTATCTGTAAATATGCTCTTTGCTAGAATTATGAGTAAATTATCAACTTTTTTTAAAAAAATTAGACGATACAATATAATGAGTATTTCATTTAACGCGCCATACTATGACCAATACAGTATCTAGGAAAATACAATTGGGTGGTTGCATAAACTCAATTTAAATAAGGTATGGGCAAAATGAAGCAAGCAGTAATTTTTATATTGGATGAATATGCAGATTGGGAAGCAAGTTACATTGCGAGTAGATTGAATGTAAATCCTGAATGGCAAATGAAAATAGCTTCACTGCAACAAGGAGTTTGTACATCTATTGGTGGATTTCGAACGCTTGTGGATTGTGACTTAGATGAAATTTCTCAAGAAAATGTGGATTTATTTATTTTAATTGGCGGAAATAGTTGGAACATAGAAAATAAGAAACTAAACAACTTAATTCACCAACTACTTGAACAAAATATTCTAGTGGCAGCCATATGTGGAGCCGTTGATTTTCTTGCGAGGCATGGACATTTAAAAGGATATAAACATACGGGCAATGCTTTAGATATTTGGAAGGATTATCAAGGCTATAAAAATCATAATGATTTTTTATTTCAACAAGTGGTGGTGGATAAAAATTTGATTACAGCAAATGGAACAGCAGCGATTGAATTTTCTGAAAATATATTGAAATTGTTAAACTTTTCTGCAAAAAATGAAATTGAAAAAGAGCATAGATTATTCTCAATAGGATATTACGCCTACGTTGAGAAATATGGAAATCCTTTTGCTTGAGTCACATTTTTTCATGGTAATAAATAATTATTAATTGTATGAGCCTAACCTTAATTTGACACAAATTGTGAAGAGGAGAGGTTGCTGATTTTGATTAAAGCTATTCTAAGTTTAATCACTAAAAGTCCTGATTTTTTAATCAAGACTTTTAGTGTGAAAGTAAATCTTTATTTACGACAAATCATTAATAGCTACTGAAGGAGTGGAGCTGAAATTTTTACGAATTTTATGATAACCATATGCTTGAATGATGAACCATAAAACCTCTAATACGGCAAAAAGTACAAGAACTGGGTGGGCTTGGTAAAAAACAATGTTGTAGAAAAACCAGGTTGAAAATAGAAGTCTACCTATTGAATCATAAAATCCATACAATGGTAGTGGTGAGCGAATTCTTAATATTGACCATACAATGACTATTGAACCGAATAGATTCACAAATAAAATATGTATTGGGTCAAAATGAGGGACTGGTGATATTGTATTTAATGTCTTATGTAGTACTAAAAATGTCCATGGTGTTAAAAATGGTAATGTAAAAATAAAATCATAAAGTGCAGATACCCTTACGATCTTCTGATATTGCATAATATTCATAGATATTCTCCAAGATAGAAATTTGTTTAACTAATGAAAAACTTATCCTAAACTTTGGAGTTAACTCTAAAGTCAATATTAATCTAGATCGGAGTCGGGTATGAATATTGGTGAATTAGCCAAAAAGTGTGAAGTATCAACTGATACAATACGTTATTACGAAAAAGAAGGGTTGATGCATAGCGTATTGCGCCAAGATAACGGGTATCGGCTATATTCTGAGATAGATGTTGCTCGACTTCAGTTCATTCGAACTGCAAAAAAACTTGGCTTTACATTAACTGAAATTCGTCTCTTTTTACCGGAAATTCAGGGAGGGCAGTTTTATAAGGGAGACTTAGAAAGTAAACTAAAACAAAAAATTATCCAAATTGATAAAAAAGTTAATGATCTACAAGCACTTAGGTTAAGTATAGTAGATATATTTCAGCTGCTTAAGTGTGGCTCTGATGCACCTCTAAATTTAAATAAATTAAGAGATTAAATTTATGAGTATGAGACCTAAACCTTGGATCGAAGATAGTGATCCCTTAAAACCCTATTATGGGAAATGGAGTAATCAAGAATATACTAATATTTCTCAGATATTTACTTTATGGATCAATCATCGTCCTTATCTTGATCCTTTAGTCATTTCTAAAAATAAAAAAGTAAATTTATTAGACTATTCAAATTATTACAACCAGCAATGTAGTCAAAGCCTATATAAGTTGTTATGTGAAACTTTAGAGCAAACAGATGGTTTTCTATATTGGATGCCTATAGATAATAATGAAAAAACTGCAAATGTCTTTGCAGCTTATTCTCCAGCAATGATTGCTAAGACTCCCATTGGAGTTGAGTATTTAGACTATACGTCTCGATCTTTCTTACAAATGCTAAATGGTAGTTATGTCATCATTGAAAATAACCAAAATTTTATAGCTTTGGTTGTTGATGGTTATTATATGCAAGTAGCATTAGATTCAAACCTCATTAATAGTCAATTTCAAAAATATATAAGGAATTGGAATGATATAGAAAAAAATCTCGATAAAATTACAGCACAATGCATTAATTTTGTGGTCACTTAATACAGTGATTAAATATTAAATACAGCGAATGTCAGGAGAAGCATAAGGCTATTGTGAGTACTTTCGAATAAGGGCCAGTTAAAAATTAAGAAAATATTCTTTAGTTTTGTATGGAAGAGTTAATGTGTAAAAAATTTTAGATTTAAAGTGAATGATCTAATTTGATTCATCTTGGAAGATAACCTCAATTGATAGGTTAAAAACTTTTGAAAGCTTAAATGCCAAGGGGAGACTTGGGTCATAACGACCTTTCTCAATAGCATTTACAGTTTGACGAGAGACATGTAATAGCTCAGCAAGTTGCTGCTGTGACCATCCTTGTTTAGCTCTTAACTCAGAAATAATATTTTTCATCTATATCGCCAAATCCCAATTGCAACACCTACACCCCATAAAGTTGCCATTACAGGCCATACCATAAAAATAGGAAAGTGAGGAAATCCAATATTTTCTAAAAAACCATAGCTAAAAGTAGTTAATGCTGTTCCTGTGAATGCAAAAGCAAGTGCATATAACTGAATTTGGCGCTGTAATTCATCTAATTGAGTGATAAGTCTAATAACACTCATAACAGTAAGCAAGCAGGGTATTACTGGTAATAAAGTAACAATAATTTGGAAAGTGTAATCAATATTATCTTTCTTAAGATAGGCTAAGGATAATGTAAGTACTATAAAATATAGTATTAGGCTTATAGCTATTTCTAACGGATAACGAAAATTTTTCATATGATTTATATGTCAAGGAAACTTTACATACACTAGTTTGTTTTGCATTTAATGTAAAGGAAACTTTACATTTTTGAAGACTTCTATTTATACAGCCAAAAGCCGTATGTCCACAGCTCCCCGTGAGACCATTATTAAGTACGTCAATACCAGCTCAGACATACTCAAAGAGTGCATCGCTGAATATCGAGAAATGGCAGAAGCAGCTGATGGACACGCAGTTGATGTCGGACGATTAAGTGATGGATGGCCTGAGTAGATTTTTATAAAGAAAAGCCTTACTCAATGGAATAAGGCTTTTAAAACCAACTGTATGATTTTAAATAATTGAATATTATAAATTTATAATATAAGTATAATATGAACTTAGTTTTAAGTGAACATAAGTTAAATTCAGGAAAGCTTAAATAGATATTATTTGGTATTATTGATAATTATTCTTACTTATAATTTTTTGATGAAAATATTAAACAAACTCCTTAGTCTTGAATTAGCAATTGGTTCTTCATTAAGTCAGAAGACTAATTTAATTCTCTCTTTTTTATTTGCTTTAATTTTTACAGGAATTGCTCTTTCTATTGAGAATAAAACTTACATATGTATTTTTGCAGGAATGCTACTTTTTTGGCAAAGATACGTTGTTTTAAGATTAAGAAATAAAGAGCTAAAGTAAATGAAATTAGTAAAAAATATTCCTTACCCTGATTTGCAGCAATTAGAATCAGGGCAGGCTCGAAATCGTGTGATTTGAGCCATATTCAGCATATCAAGAAAGAATTGCAGCAGTCTATTCTAGCTTTGAATCAGATACGTTTAGTCGAGAGCAGGTAATATTGGGAAGAATTTAGAAGGGATAGATCATCCATTATTTGGTCTAGGATCAATCTTTTCTAAAAGAAAATACAAAAAAATTATAAAATAGGTTGAAAAAAATACTTTTATAAAGATATGTCTTAAACTTTCTTCAAAAAATATGGGATAGGCTATTCTTATAGAAAAAGCAAAAAATAGTGAAAAAGACATAAAAATTAAAATGAAAAATAATTTTGAAAACATGATGTGGTTTTGAGAGGTATGTTCTTTATTAAAAAAACCCAAAAAAAAGCTTGTTATTTTTTTTGTGAAAAAAATAGAGGACAGTGAGGAAAATATACCATAAATAAAACTAAACAATAGTACATTAAACATTTAATAATCCTGCTTTATAAATAATTCAATTTTGGTACACCATTACTAAATTATGAAGTACCAAAACAATATAATTTATTTCTTTATTACCACCAAGTATTGTTATCTATGTGATTTTGGAAATTTGAGCTACGGTCTGAATGGATCTGTATAAAGTGAAATCATTATCAACCAATGCAATAACCACATCGCGATGCTTAGCTTCAAGACTTCGATCAACAATCAATTCGTCATTAACATCTAAGCCAGCATTAATCATGGAAAGGGAATTAACGCGAACAATAAAGGTGGCATTTACATTACGGATTAAGTGTTCATTCAAATCTAGTTTCTTATCAATATAATCCTGAGCAGGAGAAGGGAAGCCTGCTTGAATACGCTCAGATGCTAAGGGTATTTCAATTTGAGTAACTGGATCAACTTGGCGAATATCTGAAATCTCAGTCGATTTCTTTCGTTTGTTAAGAAAGTCTCGTATTTCTAAAATACTGGATTCAGGAACACGAATAGTTTTGGTGGCTTCATCATATTTTTGTTTTCTGCCAGCACCTTCACGTTTGCCACCATGGGTGTTTTTCATCATTGTTACTCGAAATTGTTACGCAATCAAATTGTATATTTATTAGTCACCTGTTTCAATGAAATTATATTTATAGGCTTTAATGAAACTTGGATACTATTGGAATGAAAGATTAAGGCTTTAATAGATTTTTTAGCACTTATTTCGTTTGCTTACATAGTGCTTACATGGAGAGCAGAAACAAAAAAGGACTTTCCGCATTTTAACGTAAGTCCTTGATATATATGGTGGGCCCACCGTGACTTGAACACGGGACCAACGGATTATGAGTCCGCTGCTCTAACCAACTGAGCTATAGGCCCTTATTGCATGAAAGCATTTAATATCAATGCCTTTAGTGCGAAGCAATACTAACTAATATTTAATAAAGTATCAAGTATTTTCTTCAAGTAGACGCATAGTAGACTGTAGAAAATAGTGTGATATATTGTCATGTATCGCAATACGTAGTGATTCTATATATGTCAGCCCAAAGAGTAAAGCTCACAAAGTCATTTATTGATCAACTGGAATTAACCCCTGCGATCTATAGAGACAGTGACTTAATTGGATTTGCTGTACGTGTAAATAACTCATATAAGACATATATAGTTGAAAAAAAAGTCTTAGGCCGTGCTGTACGGTCTACTTTGGGTCTACACGGAAATATCACCCTTGCTCAAGCTAGGGAAATGGCACGTGAAAGACTTCTAGAGATGTCAAAGGGGATTAATCCTAATGATGCGAAGAGACAGAAAATTTCCGATAATGAACAGCAATTAAATGCCAAGAAACAAAAACCAACGGTTAAAGAAGCATTTGATAACTACATGGTGCATAAAACACTTAAACCTAAAACAGTTAGTGATTATACGATAGTCATTGATAAGTATTTTGATGACTGGCATAGCATTAAGTTGGATGAAGTTTCTCGGAAAATGATTCAAGAGAAGCATCAATTACTTTCAGAAAGCTCTAAAGCTCAAGCAAATATGGCTATGCGTGTATTTCGGGCTGTGTATAATTTTTCAATAGAACATTATTTAGATCATGATGATCAACCAATTCTAATCCCATATAACCCTGTAAAGACATTAAGTGCAAAAAAAGCATGGAATAAAATTAAAAGAAGAAAGACGTATATTAATGAAGACCAGATACCTGATTGGATTAATGCAATTTTTACTTATGAGGATCGTGGGCAATCACTAGAAACCAATAGGGACTTTTTGCTTACTTTGGTTTTAACAGGATTTAGGCGAGAGGAGTGTGAGACGTTATCCTGGGGAAATATAGATTTGAAATATGGAACCATTACATCTCTAGACACTAAAAATGGGGAATCACACACATTGCCAATGGGGGATTTTCTTCTTGCGTTAATGAAAAAGAGAAGACGTCAAATTCATGGTGAGTGGGTCTTTCCATCGGCAAAATCAGCATCTGGTCACATTGTAAATATTTCAAAGGTTAGATCCAAGATTAACGCTATCTGTAAAATCAGATTTACATTCCATGATCTTCGCAGAACATTCGGATCTGTTGCTGAAAACCTAGATTATGGACATTACACAATTAAAAGATTGCTTAATCATAAGAATGATGATGATTCAGGCGATGTAACATCAGGATATATTCAAATCAGCGATAAGAAGTTACGTGAAGCAATGAATTTAATTGAGGACACTATATTAGGTGAACATAAGGCTATCCATATTGCACAAATGGAAAGCCAATAATATGCCCACACAGTGGTGGGCAGGTGCAACTTAAGCTGTATGAGATAAGCGGTTGTCATTTACATAGTTAATGACATCGCATTTTTTATATAAAACCATTTTAGATGTTGGTTTAAAGAAAGGTATACCGTTTCCCTCACACCGTTTTTTCTGTAACCATGGTAATGAGAAGCCATAAACTAAAGCTAATGCTTCTGGTGGAAAATCCGCATCATCAGGAGCGTTACGGAAGTCATTAATTAGACGAGATTTTTCATCGTCAGTCATGCGATCTAATTTTGTTAATCTTGACATCTATTTACCCTCCGCAGCTTCGATCATGGTTTTATAGTCAACCTTAAATTTATTTGCCATGTTCTTGCAGTAATTAAGGCGTACCTTTTCAAACTCAAAAGTATTTAAATCACTATACTGAAACAACAGGAGTGTTTTATTTACTTCCCATTGATTCAAGGCTAGATTGTCTGCAGCGCCGTCACTCAATTCTTTCGGCACCAAAACAAAACCTTTTGGTGCGACTTGGGCAACATGCTGCCAAATTTCCCATTTTTCCTGCATTTCAGCGCAATAGTATTTACCTTCATTGCTATCACAGTCACCAATTCGTGCAGGATCGTATTTTTGAAAAAGGACTTTCTTGCTAGCAAAAGGTCTTTTTTGAAATTCAAATTCCTCAAAAGCCTCACGACCATGTTCTTTCTGAATATTCATCACACCACCTCACTGAGCAATATCATAATTAACAACATCTATTCCAAGCTCTCGCTCTATGCACTCCATTTCATGCGAGTAAAAGTGTGTAAGCAGGGCATGCGTGTTTAATAAAACAGATTCAACACCTTTTTTATTTAATGCTTGGTTTCTGCAAAATAGAGCATCCGCATCTGTGAAAAATTCAACAACACCAATTTGATAATGTTTACCAGCAATGATGATGTGTGTTTCTTCAGCTGCATCAGTTAGGGTAATTAAGGCAAATGGTTTTTGATTTTTAAATTTAGACATCACTTCACCCCAACTAACTTAATATCAAAGTTAAATCGATATTGTTTGGCTAAAGCCTCTATCCAATCCTTACCGTTCTTCAACCACAGTTTTAAAAACAGATTCCAACGCTTTTTAAGTGATTGGTTAAAAGACCCATCAAAATTAAGCTGTAGAGTAGGAGAACCATCACGAACATATGAAACACCTTGTTTAGTTTCCACTGGTTGATAACCATCATTCAGCAGGAAAACTACGAATGCTTTTTGAGATTTCATCTTTAACTGTTCTCCAACTCAAAGCGGCGTTTTACAACTTCTGCCATTAATACTTTTTGCATATCAGGGGCACGTGAACTCACATCAATTTCAAGTGCATCAAGCTCTGTTAAATCTTGGGCATTTTGAATGTCACGCATGAGAGAAGGTGCTGGATCCGTAACGCTATCTTTATTCAATTCAGTTAGGCGTTTGCTGATTGCTCTATGTAGTGGTGCAAGTTGCGCCTCAGTCCAGCCCTTTGTATATCTGATTTGTGCATTTGCTTCTGCTGGTGTTTCAGCAATTGATGCTCGATACATTAGATTTTCAAGCTTTTCATTGTACTCAGCATTAACAATATCTTTTTTACGAAGATCACCCAATTTAAGAAGGTCTGCTTTATCTTCTTGTGTTAAATCTTTATTTTTATTAATTGAGCTTATGACATTTTCAACGGTTAAAACATTTTGAGACCTGGATAGTTCAGTCTGAAAGGAAGCTTTTAAGGCCTTTGATTTAACCTGATTTTCAGTTAATGCTTCTTCTGCAGCTAAAGTTAGATCTTTAAGTTTATCTATATCGAGACTTTCAGAAGCTTTAAGCTTTTGTGACTTTTGCTCATAAGCAGTCATTACTGTATGACCAGATTCACCATGTAACTTTTTAAGCTCAGGTAATAGGGCTTCTAAATCTTCAATTTTTTCAGCTGCAGCAATTCGATCACGTAAAGACTTTTCAGTCTTCATGTCAGCTTTTACAGAATCAAATGAAACGATATTGTCTTCACTGGCAGTCGTCTTACCAACGGCAGTAATTTGAATATTGCTTTGAGATGTCTTTTCCACAACATCATTTGATGTTGAGTTATGGGCATCTGTCTCTACAACAGTAGTGGTTTCCTTTTTAACCCTTGGTTTGCGTGTCGATTTTGGTTTTTCATCACCAGTCATGTATGAGTTAAAATCAACGGTTTGATGTGTAATATCATGGGTAACACCAAGCATCGAATGTATAGCTTTCATTTGCTTTTCAGCATTATCTGCATCGCGTTGTACAAAGCCATTTTGAATACACAAAATTAAATCAGCATATTCAGGGATAAACTTACCTTGAGTAATCTTTCCTGTATTGCTTACCAAGAAGATTTCTTGATCCTTTACCACTTCATCCAGCGCCAAAGGCTTAGTAAAAGTAATACCAGCCACTTCAATAGTTTCAATCTTGATGCAGAATTCATAACCAGGCTTAGCAAAGATAGTTGCAGGGAATTGATCAAGATCGTCAAAGTCCATCAATTCACCTACAGCACGGCAAAGCACATGCTTGCCGGCTACAACTGCGTTAAATGCTTCTTGAGCAGAAATTAGATTTTGCATTAACTATTTCCTCAATGACGTACTTGGCTACTGGCTTGGTTTTGATTTTGGTTTACTGGTGGGGTAGACCAACCCATCTGATCTGCACGAGCGTTACATGCTCGTTGGATGGCAGCAGCATATTGAGTAGGTCCAAATGTACTAATCGCCTTATTTAAAGTGTCTATCTTTTTAGCCGAAGCAATTGCTTTAAGGGCATCTTGATAGCGTTGAGCTATGGGCTTTTCTTGATTAGCAACTGGTTGTTGTACTTGTTGCTGATTTCCTTGGTTATGATGTTCAGCAGCATATTCTCGATACTTACAGTCATCCCAAAGTCCTGAGAAGATATCACCAGCAAAGCCCAAGAAACTCATTGCTTTAACCATGGCATCTGTTACGGATTTTTTAGGAGCATCTTCATCATATGAGAGACCACTTTTTGTTTTATACATAGCTTTGGTGCCACCCATGTGCTCAGTTGAACACTTAACCCCATCTTTCATATACCAGAAAATGACAGTAGCCCAATGCATGATGTTTTCAGCATCAAGTTGCTGATACCCTTGAGCTTTAACCTCAATTCCCCAACCTTGACCACAAGGGCCGAATTGCTCAGTAGCTCGCTGTACAAGCCAATACGGTTGTGGTGAATTGCCTTTATATTGCTTTCCAGTAATTGGTTTTACTTTGCTAGGATCTGTAATACTCAACTCAGACCATAATTTCATGTTTGGGTTGTTTGAATTAACCATTTGAGCTCACTCCTACGCAAAGAAACGATTTTGTTTACGACGTCTAGATTCAATTGCAGAGCGCGCATTAGATGCAGCATTTCTGCGAATAGCTTGAAAAATATTGCTTCGAATCCAAGGGTATTTGGCATGAACTTCATCAGAAACTAGGCTTAGCTTTTTGTTAAAACCTAATTTGAAAATTTGATGATTTTCATCCATGACATAAGTAACAGGGTGATCTTTACCAAGACTAACCATATGGCGGTTTTCATCATCTCGACCGCGGTGCATAGCGAAAAATAGTTGAGCCATTTACACGCCCTCCACTAAATGATGCTGCAAGATATAACCAACGATCATTGCGTTGATTTGCTGGTGGTCATTTGCATTTGTGAAGTCACGGAACTCTGTGCCATCAAGAGTTCTGATCTTAATTTCTTTAAGTTCTGAGACTTCAACGTTAGTGAACTCAGTACCATGAGAGCCATAGCTATCAGGTACAGTTATATAGTCGAAATCAACATTTAGAATGAAGTCATCAAGCGTGATGATCGCCGTGCCAGTTGTAGGGCTAGTTAGCTTTAATGACTCAAGGCCATAAGTTGAAGGTGTATAAGCCGAGATAGCAGGAGCACTGACTTGCTGATTAACCTTACCGCTGTAAATGAAAAGAGCTGTAGTTGGCAGCGCAAGGGCTAAAACAACCATGCTAAACGGTCTGCGTAACATAAGACCTATAGTACTGGGATTGATTGATGGGTTTTTTACGTTCATAATTCACCTGTTGTTGAGAAAAAAGCACATTTGATTTGACCGTCGGGTGTGCTTTTTTGTTGTTCGGTGAGTTGATAGTAAACACCATGTTTACTAATGTCAATATTTTATGTTTATTTTGTTTGCTTTAATGTTTTTCCACAAATTAAAAAAGGCCGCTATTAGCGGCCTAGTTTTCATTTTGTTTACTTTTATGGTAAAGGGTTTTGCACATTAAATGCGTAAGCTACGACACTAAATTCTTGATCTCTCATATCTTCAAATGTAAGCACCTCTTCTGGATACTCTTCTTTATTTGCACTAACAATGCGAACTCCACCTTTAGGCATTCTGTATAGGTATTTAAATTTAAACAATCCACCATGGCTTATCGCATAAATACGACCATCAATTATACTGGTTTTACCCATATCAACAAATACAGTAGCTCCATTATTGATCACAGGCGCCATGGAATCACCAAATGCTGTTAAAGCATAGGCATTTGATTCGTAAACCCCATATTTACGCAGGGTTGATTTGCTTAGCCGTAGCTTTCTTGTTTCTTTACCTACAATTTCTACGAGGCTGCCATTACCACATGAGATTAGAGTATCTTTATAAAATGGAATCTCAACATCTTCGTCATCAAGGTCAGTATCATCTGTCCAACTATCAACCTTTGCAACTTCAATTTTCT
Organism: Acinetobacter rudis; assembly: GCF_031157835.1. Lineage (GTDB taxonomy): Bacteria > Pseudomonadota > Gammaproteobacteria > Pseudomonadales > Moraxellaceae > Acinetobacter > Acinetobacter rudis_A. The sequence goes on from NZ_JAVIDR010000010.1 coordinate 103,641, forward strand.
GATTATCATCATGCCCACTAAGTATCCAGTTTGCAGATACTCCAAAAAGAGCAGCACCCTTTAGGGCTCCTGATTTAGATACACCTCTACGCTTCCAGTTAGTAATAGTTTGGGGGAGTTCATCTAATTTTCGCGCTAATTCTTCCTGATTTAATCCACCGCTAACTTTGAGCAGTCTCTCTAGTGACGCATGCATTTCCATAACTCTGTTTAGATATCCTGAATATTATCTCAAAAGTAAACAAACTGTGTTAAACATGATGATTGACACAAGAAAACACAGTGTTTACTATGTGTTAAACATTTGTTTACTGGGGTTAATATGTCTGTAGCAAAAGATAAAGAAATAATCTTAGCTCTTGGTGGCTCAACCAAGGTGGCTGAATTATTAGGTTTTAAGAATAAACAACGTGTCCAGAATTGGACTACTAGGGGCATTCCAGCAGGAATAAAGCTGAAATATCCTCATTTATTTTTAAATCCAAATATTCATAACAGTAAATTTACTGCGGCCTAGGAATAACCATGAGTAGAGTATCTATTGAATTGTCTGCAAGCGCACGCAATAACGAATCGTTGATATTGCATGCGCTTGATTCAAGTAGTCAAAAAATAATTGCAGAGTCACTTGGTGTGGATGCAAGTACTGTATCCAGAATGAAGACTGATAAAAGAGATAACAATAACTTAACGCAGGTTGAGTTTATAAGTGCATTTATAGATGCACTCCGATTGAAGATTGTTCCTGAGAACGATGTTTATTGCTCACCAGAAATTGCGGAAGCAACAAGAGTGATGTTAGCTCACGCCTTTACATCACCTGAATACATGAGAATTTTATTCAAATAAAAACCGCTTTTCACTGGCATGAAAAGCGGTCAGTAATTCATTAATTTTAGGACCAATGAATATGCAATCAAATATACCAAAACAGCCCACACTAGGCAATCAACAAGACACCACTGATCAGGATTATGCGATTGGTGATGTGGTTGTCTATGTGGATGGAATCATAGCCTCATTCTCACTTCAAACAATTGAAGCCTACCAACCAAATGATCATTACTGGCTGGCAGGTGGACAATTGGTTCATGTAAGCCATATCCGTCCAGCCACTACAGCCGAACTTAAAGCCAAACGTCGCCTTTCTGAAACTGAGCAATCATTAGCGGAGGTTTCATGAGCGCAGATAAACAAAGTATCCAGTCTTTCTTTGAGCCTGCTTTGCAGGTTCTTAATCAATTACACGACCACAAGCGTAAAAACTTACGCTCTAAGGGTTATGACGAAAATAATGCAGCAGCTACACGTGAAGAATTTTCACAAGCCATGGCACAGCGTTTTCGTATCAATCAATGGTTAGCAGGGCAGATCGTTACTGGTTTGGTTAATGCTGGTTTAGTTCAAGCATTTGGCGGGTATGTTAAGCCTAAGGTGGTGACAGTATGAGTTTATTTAGTACTGGTCACGATGTTGTGGATCAGGTTGGTAGTGTCCATCTAGAGGGCAATATTTTGCCTACAAATTGGTTTAGCACTTTCGTTTTGGATAGTGG
>NZ_JAVIDR010000011.1 GCF_031157835.1 Acinetobacter rudis
GTTGCAAAATCGCCAGCTTTAAGATCAACATTACTTAAACCAGTAATATCATTGCTGTTTTTGTCGATTGTTACACCGCCAACAGTAACTTTGTCAAAATCAACTTCTGTAGCTGTTTTTACTGTATAGATATCATGGCCATCAAGTCCTTGCGACTTGGTCACGTTGATATTTTTACCTTCAACAACTTCAGTTTTTGACGCAGCAGAAGCTTTGTTCAATTGATTCAAGTTAACAGCATCTGTACCTTTTTCACCATCAGCAACATTACTAATAACTTTACTGCCAGCATTAATACCGCCAGCTGTAATGCTTGGACCATTCTTAATGGTTAAACCAGCATTATTAATTACTGTATCACCAACAGTTACAGACTCAAGACCTGTAAGATTCTTAGACAAATCTACTTTTACATTATTACCAGATTTGCTAACTTTAATATTACTATCAGTGTTTGCAAAATCTACAACATCACCAGGTTTGACTTGAGTTTGATCTGCACCATTTGCAGTTAAATTCCAACCTTTATTGGCAGTATCATTAACAGATTTAATTGCGTCATGAATATTATTTTTTTGAGTATCACCAATGTTTGTCATCGTCAGTGAACCATCATTGTTCACTGTAGCGTTGCCACCCAAAATAGTCTTGGTTGAATTGACAGCATTACCTAATACTTTATTGGTCGCATGTAGTTGGCTACCATTAATTGCATCGGTACTGTCTGCAGAAATTTTACCTGACGCAACATTTTTAAGTTGACGTTCTGCACCTTTAGAACCGAATGAAACTTGGTCACCCGCATTTTTTGCTGCACCAGCAAACCCACCAAATTTAAGACCTGCGAGTTCTGCTTCAATTTCAGATGTCGCGTCACTCTCAGTTGTAGCATGAGAGCCGATTGCCACAGCATTCTGTTTAGTAACTTTTGAACCATTACCAATTGCAGTACCATTACTTTGAGTAATTGTCGCACCATAACCTAATGCGGTAGATTCTTTGGCATTAGCTTCAATCGTAGTATTTGAACCTAGGGCTAAACTCTTTTCAGCACCATCCAGTACAGTAGCCTTACGTCCAATTGCTACAGTATCAGATGTCGTGTTACCAATTTTTGCTGCAACACCAATCGCAACACCACCATCTGAATTTCCAGAATTTGATAATGCACCAATTGCAACTGAACCGTTGTTAATATCAGTGCCTGCTTGATCTGCAACAGCACCTGTACCTAGGGCCACACTATGTGCATATGCAACAGAATCATTACCAATTGCAACGCCACCTAAGTCTTCACCACTATTGGCCATAGCATTACGTCCAATTGCAATGCCATCATTTACAGATTTAGCAACCTCACCAATTGCAACACCACCAGTGATTACAGCATCAGGATCAGATAAGCCACGAGTAACTTCAGCACCTTTACCTACTGCAACTGCATTTTCTAACTGTGCCTTAGCATCAATACCTGCAGCAAGTGCACCTGATTTGGTTGCACCATCATTATTATAGTTGCCTTGTGCAGTGCCATTATCGTTTACACTATAATATTTAGTTTTAGCAGCAGTTAAAGCATCACCAACATTGTTATACGTTTTATTATCAATAGTATAAGTAGGCGCAGTAACTTTACCTGTCGCTTGATCAAATTTAGCACCACCACCCAAATGATTAGCAACATCACCACCAGTTTGATCAGTGATAAGTTTGTGCTTTTTCAACTGGGAAACGTTCACACCATCAGTATCTAGAGAACCTGCAGCTACATTTTGTAAACGACGTTCATTATCTTTTGTACCAAAAGAAACTGAGCCTGCTGCTTTTGCTCCAGCAACATTTTCTTCATAAAGAAAAGCTGTTGAAGTGTATTCATTTGTTTTTGAGTTTTCACCAATAGCAATACTGTTTGTATGGTTAACTTCAGCACCAGTACCTAAAGCTACACTATTCGCAAAATTAGCTTTTGCATTCACACCTACAGCAATAGAATTCTTTTCTTTTGCCAAAGATAGACCACCAACGGCTAAAGCATTTTCACCCAATGCTTTTGATTCACCACCCATGGCAAATGCATTTTTACCAGCTGCTTGTGAGCTAGAACCCATTGCATAAGCGTTTTCACCCTTAGCTTCAGATTTTGCACCCATAGCAAAAGAGTTATTTGCAGAAGCCTGTGCCTCACGCCCCAATGCAAAAGAGTCACTACCAGTTGCAGCAGATTGATAACCCATCGCAGTAGAGTCTGTGCCTGTAGCTTTTGCATGTGCACCTACCGCCAATGCATTGTCTTTTTCAGCTTTAGCTGCAGCACCAATTGCAATGGAATCTTTACCAGTAGAAAGCGTTTGATCTTTAGTTTGATAATCAGTGCCTTGCTGATTAGGGTCTGTGCTGGTCGCACTATCAATATCAGCAGAACCAATAGAAATCGATCGATTTCCCGTAGCTGTTGCAGAGTGACCAACCGCCAAAGAGCCCTTGCCTGTCGCAGCAGAAACGTTACCAATCGCTTGTGCATAGTCAGCTGTCGCAGCTGATTGACGGCCTATCGCCAAAGCAGTATTACCTGTTGACAGTGCAGCAACACCGATAGCAACAGATGCTGTATTAGCTGCATTTGCATATGCGCCTAGAGCTGTTGCTAAACCTTGGCTCCCAGTCGCATTAGCTTTTGCACCTGTACCTACTGCAGTGTTCCCTGCAGTACCATCAGCCCAGCGCGTACTTACCGATGAAGTGGATTTATTATATGGATTTTTTCGATCATAAATATAATGATCACCACCAGCCTTTGAATCACAACCAATTGCAATACTTTGGCTACCATCTGCTGTAGCAACAGCATTATTTTCGCACTTATTTCCAGCCAAGGTAGTTCCATTACCCGCTGCAAAAGCATCAGCAGAAAAAGTAATAGTTGCACCTAAAAGCACACCCGCTGCGGACATTACTTTTACAGATTTTGATGATTTTCCTTTTGCTGTAGCTAATTCAGATACAGCAACCCATACTCCCGTCGAAGCATTCCAGATGACTCTATAAACTTTATTCATACCGAACCTTTTTAGTGACGTATATCTCTTTTAGTAACCTTTAAGAGATGTCTTATACAAAGTATTCGTATTATATGTATGTTTTAAATTTAATCTATGTTTAATACATAGTTTTAATATCAATTTACACACAACTGATCATTTTTTAATCTATTAGTTATATTTATAAAACTAAATCCAATTTTTATATAGATAATATTTATAAGCTGCATATTTACCAACCATTAACAAAAAAAATAATTACACAGAATATTTAATAGTCACAAAATAGAAATAAAAAAAATAATAAATATTACAATATTTTATATTTTTTTAGTTTAATATCAATTAGTTATAAAAATACCACTAAATATAGTATGGGTTGTTATTTGCTCATTTATTTGATTTATTAACTTACACTAAATAATAAATTAAGATTAACTTAAGTATTGTCAATATTATTATAACTCCATGTTCATCCTTTAATTCTTATGTCATAATTTATAATAGTTATAAAATAACCATTTTGTTAATTTTATATTAATAATTATTTTAATAATTTCAAAAAAAACCCTAAAAATAAAATACTTAATTAAGATTTATCCCATACAAAATTGCTTATAAAATATGCAATTCACCCCCTAAAATGCCAAAAAATAGTCAAATATGAATAGCAATATCAACAAATAACACCAAACAAATCACACATTTTTGCATGTGCAATTCATTAGCTAAATTAAAGTGATATATTTCACATTTACATGAAAATTCACAAAATAAAACCCATGTATAGAAATCGATTTTTCCACAAAAAGCTATGAAATCAGATAGTAATTTTTAGTAGTAGCCCAGTTGATGTCTTTTTTTACTTTTGGTTTTTAACAATATTTAGCCCGTTACAATGTGAACCACTCTCGTTAAATCTAAGGCATAAAACCCACAATACACTCACTGTCACTTAAGCTTAGAATCCTATTTTTAGGACACAAATAATAATCACACTCATAAAGCAATAAATTATAGCTTTACTGCTAGATGATGAAATTAATCACTGGCTCGAAAAAGCCATGCTTGATGACAAGCATGGCTTACTCACAGACAATCAAATCAATGACTACTTAAGGCGTTAGGCTAAATCATCATGGCCAAGCCAATGATGAGAAGAACACTGCTATATTGAACAACCTAAATAACATCACTTATCTAATGGATTTTGGATCGAAACTGATCATTACAATATGAAAGGTGAGTTGATAAGCATGTATCTATTTATAGCTAATGATGCCAAGAAGATGCTAAGAAAAACACTTCAGCTCAAGTAGGTAAAACCTGAGAACTATGTCTGAGCTTAGGACATACTGAATATTTTCTTCTAATAATTTCCATATGTTATTTCATTACGTTTCTAATTTCTTTTATCTAATTTATTTCTGCTGCATAAAAAATCAGCCCAAATAATCCTGAGATTCTTTGGGCTGAAATAACAATCTTACTAATTTTCAATCAATACATCACAGTAAAATCAATTGACTATTCACATAGCTCTATGGCAATTGCAGTTGCCTCACCACCACCGATGCATAAGGATGCTACGCCTCTTTTCTTGTTAGTACGTTTAAGTGCATGAATTAACGTAAGTATGATTCTAGAACCCGATGATCCCAATGGATGACCAAGTGCACAGGCACCACCATGTATATTCACTGTCTCTGGATCGAGATGAAATGCATCTATCGCTAACATTGTAACCATAGCAAATGCTTCGTTAATTTCCCAAAGATCAACGTCAGATACAGACCAAGCTGCTTTATCTAATACTTTTTTAATTGCTCCCACAGGTGCTAATGTAAACTCCGATGGATGCTGTGAATGTGTACTATAAGCAATAATTTTCGCCAATGGCTTCAATTTTTTTGATTTCACAACATCTTCAGACGCTATAACAAATGCCGAAGCACCATCTGAGATTGAACTAGAATTTGCAGCGGTTACAGTACCATCTTGAGCAAAAGCGGGTTTCAATAGAGGAATTTTATCAATGTTAGCATTAAATGGCTGTTCATCTTGATCAACCAATACTGTGCCTTTCCGACTTTTTACTTCAACTGCGATGATTTCATCTTTAAAAAAGCCTTGTTCTACTGCATGCTGAGCACGTTTAAGTGAACGAATCGCAAACTGATCCATATCTTCACGTGTATAGCCTTTATCATTGGCTGTACCTTGGGCAAAGGTTCCCATTGAACGTCTCGTTTCAGCATCCTCTAGACCATCCATAAACATATGGTCCTTGATTTCACCATGCCCCATACGATAGCCAGAACGAGCTTTCTCTAAAAGATAAGGCGAGTTACTCATTGACTCCATTCCACCAGCGATTGCAATATCTATGCTTTCCGCACGAATCGCATCACTAGCCTGCATAACCGCTTTCATTCCAGAACCACAGATTTTGTTAATCGTAGTCGCACCAACTTCATCGGGAATATTCGCTAAACGCATTGCTTGGCGAGCAGGTCCTTGTTTTAATCCAGCTGGGAGTACACACCCCAAAATGACTTCCTGTATGTCTTTGGGCTGTAATCCTGATCGCTGTACTGCAGCTTGAATCGTTACTGCACTCAGCGCTGGTGCACTCAAACCGGAGAGAGATCCTTGAAATCCACCCATTGCAGTACGGGCACCATCAACAATATAAACTGCTTTCATTCCTTTCACCTTATCCAATTTTGACTATTCATGTATTGCTATGCACTGTAATTTTAGGCCTATTACAGTGCATTATACATTTAGGCTGCTAGTAACTTCACACCAGTGACAGCTTGAACAGATTCAAGATCTACACCCTCTGCCAATTCAACGACCGCCACACCTTGCGCTGTAATATCAAATACGCCAAGATCACTAATAATACGCTGTACAACTGCACGTCCAGTCAGTGGTAAAGCACACTGTGGTAGAATTTTTGCTTGACCATCTTTAGTACAGTGTTCCATCAGCACAACAACTTTTTGTACCCCAGAGACCAAATCCATAGCTCCACCCATACCCTTAACTTTTTTACCTGGAATCATCCAATTCGCAAGATCACCTTGCTCTGAAACTTCCATAGCACCTAAAATGGCAAGGTTAACGTGTCCACCACGAATCATCGCAAAAGATTCTGAACTAGAAAAAAATGATCCACCTTTTTTCACAGTCACTGTTTGCTTCCCAGCATTGATTAAATCAGCATCAACCGTTTCCTCTGTAGGAAATTCACCTATACCCAATAATCCATTCTCAGAATGCAACCAAACATTCATACCTTCTGGAATATAGTTTGCAACTAAAGTAGGCAAGCCAATCCCCAAATTAACATAGTAACCATCTTGTAATTCTTGAGCTGCACGCTGTGCCATTTGTTGTTTCGTCCAAGCCATGATCTTTCTTCCTTAAGCTTCCGTACGTAAAGTTTTTTGTTCAATTCGTTTTTCAGGATGTGCATTGAGCACAATACGATTTACAAAAATACCTGGCAAATGAATGTCATCTGGCTCTAGTTCACCAATTTCGACAATTTCTTCAACTTCCACAATGGTCATCTTTCCAGCCATTGCACATTCAGGATTAAAATTTCGCGCTGTTTTTCTAAAAATCAAGTTACCTGCTTTATCTGCTTTATATGCTTTAATCAAAGCGACATCAGCAACAATAGATTCTTCTAAAATATAATGCTTTCCTGAAAATTCGCGACTTTCTTTATTATCCGCAATTTGAGTTCCATAACCTGTAGCAGTATAAAACGCTGGAATACCAGCACCTCCTGCGCGTAATTTCTCTGCAAGTGTACCCTGAGGAGTTAATTCAACTTCTAATTCACCAGATAAAAATTGACGCTCAAATTCTTTATTTTCACCTACATATGAGGCAATCATTTTTTTAATTTGTTTCGTTTCAAGTAATAAACCTAAGCCTACTCCATCAATACCGGCATTATTACTCACACAAGTTAATTGGGAGACACCACTTTGCTTGAGTGCCTCAATTAATGCTTCTGGAATACCACACAAACCAAAACCACCAACTGCAATTGTTTGTTGATCGAACACAATATCTTGTAAAGCAAGCTGTGCTGAAGAAAAAACCTTATTCATAACCCTGTTTCCATACTGATTTATTTTTGTTTTAACATGCTCAGCATAGAATGGGAAATTGAATGTATTTAATGATTAATGAGTTTTATTAATATATGTAAAAAACCACTCAAAAGCCTGGCGCCAATTGTGCTATTGCACTCTGCGCAAAGCATTCAATGAATTGAGCAGAAATTTTGGATACCTCAAAGTTCTTTTTATAGATAATACCGACTGGTTTTTGTAATGGTTCACCACTGATTTCAACAATCACTGTACGTTCACGATCAATATGATGTTGGAAATGACGAGGGATAACCGTTACACCAGCACCTTCTGCAACAAAATTACATACAGATGAAATCTGATGGCACTCTAATTGCACATCTAAAGATAATTGTTTTGATTGGCAAAACTCATCAATTAAATAACGTACAATTGAGGGACGCTGCAAAGTAACAAATCGGTTGAAACAAAGTTCAGACCAAGAAATACTTTTACAATTTGCCATTAGATGAGATTTATGCAACAAAGCCACAAAATCTTCATTAAACAAAGGCATAAACTCAAGTTGATCTTTAAACTCAGGCTCAAAACTAATTCCCAACTCAAAGATGCCATCTTTGACTAATTCAATCACGGACTCATTGGTTATATCGTGAATCGAAAAACTAATATTGGGATGTAAGGATAAAAATTTATGAATAATTTCTGGTAAAACAGCGTGTGTAATATAAGGCATCGAAGCTAGCGTCAAACTACCTCTATTAAACTTAAATCGTTGTTTTAAATCATGTTCCATTTCTTCCCAGTTAGCCATCAGACGTCTAGCATAAGGAATAAGTGACTTTCCTTCCTCAGTTAACTCAACCCGACGCGTGTTACGTTTAAATAATTTCCCACCTAACTCTTCTTCTAATGCTTTAATCGTCAAGCTGAGTGCAGACTGACTAATAAACAGCTCTGTTGCTGCATTGGCGTAGTTGAGTGTCCTCGCCAAAATCAAAAAACTTTTAATCTGTTTTAGCGTCATCACATTCAACCCCTTAATCTTTAGGCCAATATTATAACCGGAGCTGTTGAAATTGCTTTACTTTTAACAAAAATGACCTCAAATTTCACTGTCAATTTGAGGTCATAAATGAATGAAACAACATAAAAATTATATCTATTTAGGCACTTATTTTCTTAAACTGGGCAGACTGTAAAGATGCAGCAATCTCCGACATTAATGTCTCAGTTTTAGACCACCCCAAGCACCCATCAGTTACAGACTGGCCATAACACATCTCTGCTGAAATTTTCTGTTGCCCATCTACCAAGTGACTTTCCAGCATTACACCACGAACCATGGTCAAATGACGCTCTGCCACGATTTGTTTTAATACTTCAGGTTGGCGTTGAGGATCTTTACCACTATTTCCATGGCTACAATCAATGACTAAAGCAGGGAATTGTTGTGGATGCGCAGCTTGCATTTGCAAAATATTTTGTACATCAAAATTGGTGCCACGGTTACTTCCACGTAAAATTAAATGTGGATAAGGATTCCCCTGACTACGAAGTAGATCTGGAAAACCTTGCTGATTCATTCCTAAAAATTGATGAGAATACTGAGCAGATTGAATGGCATCTAGTGCAATCTGAATTGAGCCATCCGTACCATTTTTAAAGCCAATGCTATACGGCATCAAACTCGAAATTTCACGATGGATTTGTGATTCACTGGTTCTCGCTCCGATTGCTCCCCAAGCCAAGAGATCATCAAAATATGCTGTTGCCATAGGGTTTAAGATCTCACTTGCAATAGGTAATCCCATAGCAATGATATCAAGAAACAGTTGACGTGAGCGTTGTAATCCTAATGCTAAATCTGAAGAACCATCTAAATGAGGATCATAAAGAAATCCTTTCCATCCTACAGTTGTTCGTGGCTTTTCTATATATGTTCGCATCACAAAAAAAATCTGCGAAGACAATTGTTGTTGTAACTTGTGTAAGCGTTCAGCATATTCTAATGTTGCATGAACATCATGTACTGAACATGGGCCAATAATGACCAATAGACGAGAGTCTCGCCCAGAAAGAATATCTTCTATTGTTTGACGATGCTGAGCAATCTGTTGCATCAAAGATGAACTAAGTGGCAGTTGCTTTTTTAATTGGTGTGGCAAACTCAAATTTGCTTCTGTAGATGTGTGCGTCAGTGCTGTGTTTATTGCGTTCATTGGTCTTTCCTTGGACTGCTCTGCTACAGTCCGATCATTTATTTGAGCTGTTGAAGCGTGCTATTAATAGAGTTAAGTTTCTTTAAGTTAAACCAATAAAAGTTACTAAAATAAGAAGCAAAAAAAGCGTAATTAAAAGTCATGACAAATATCTCCAAAAATAAATATTAACAGAATGAGATTAAACCCAAATACCACACATAAAAAAACCTGACCGGGGTTGCCGATCAGGTATAAAACTAGATGGGCAACTTATTTTTATTGCCCATATCTATCTAGGCAATGTTTAATATTGCCAAAAATAAAATACTGTTGTGGTGTTCTTCATCTGGGTTAACATGAGGTTTAAAACCAATCATCTGTTTGCTAATGCATTTAACAATACGCTGTGTTTTTAACTTTGACAAGCCCTTTTTTTTAAAAATTTAATTATTTACAAACAATTGACCTTGTTCAAACTTCAAGCTAAGCTGTGCCAATAAATTATCCATCTTTGAGTATATGCCAATGAAGTAAGTCATTTTTATCATCAGTTCAATTTCTTTTTTTGTTTTGATGTACAAAATAGACTTTCTATATGGCAGCTTCCTTATTTTCTCTGATTTTCAGACTTATTTTAGCTCCTTCTAAAAGATATTTTTGACTTAAAGTCAAATATCCCAAGTAAAAGATTACTACGATTGCACTATTTTGTACTCTACTTTGGAGTACGGTATGACTCATTCTATTTGTCTAATTCAACAATTTAGCTTAGAGCTGCAGGATCACCTATTATTCGATCAGCTTAACTTTCAACTTCCTACTCATCAGTTTAGTGCTTTAATTGGTGCAAATGGTCAAGGCAAGTCCCTTTTACTCAATGCATTACATAACTTGGAGCTGCTAAAAACACCAAATGATCATCATGTCCATGGTCAAGTTATATGGTCTACTCCTCATGCTCACCTTGCACAGCTTAATCGAATGAACGAACATCACCATACTATTGCAGATGCTCTAGAAATCAGTGAATTGGTCATTTGTTTTAATCGTATTGAGCAAGGTCTAGCTAACGAACAAGACTATGAACAAGTAGAGGCGCTTTGGCACCTTCCACAACAATGGCAACAGATGCTTGAACAAGCTAATCTACCTGCAGACCTAAATTTCAAAATAAATCTATTGAGTGAAGGTCAAAAAACCAAGCTAGCACTGTGCCGCTTGTTTCAACTTAAAGATCATTACTTACTGTTAGATGAACCGAGCAATCACCTAGATCAGCATAGCCGCCAATGGCTGATTAAAAATATTCAACAACATCCGATGGGCTGTCTTGTGGTGAGTCATGATCGAGAATTACTCAATCATGCAGAACAACTTTATGTATTAAATAGTTTTGGTATACAACAATACAGTTGTAGTTATCAACAATATCAACAGCAACATATTTTAGAAGTAGCAGCATTACAGCGCAGAGTTCAACAAGATAAGCGGGATGTAAAACAACTGAAAAAACAGCAGCACGAAACACGTATGAAAGCGGAGAAACGTCAAAATAATGCACAGAAAACCCGACAAAACACATCACAAGCTAAGATCTTACTTGACTATCAAAAGGATCAAGCCCAACAATCTCGTTCACATCTACACCGACAATTAGACCGTAAAATGCAGGGCATGGAACAGCATTTATCCCAAACCCAGCAACAACTAGAACATATTAAACCACAGCGTTTTGTCTTAAGTTACCACCCACCCAAAATCCAACAAGGTGAAATACTCCGATGTAATCAAGTGCAATTACAACATCTGAAAACGCAACCTATTCATTTTTCTTTGAATGCTACAGAAAAATTACATTTACGTGCTGCCAATGGTTTAGGTAAATCAAGTTTACTTAAAACCATTGATCAGCGCCTAACGCCCAAAGAAGGCGAAATATTTGTTGCTGGAAAAACCCTTTATTTAGATCAAAATTTTAGTTTTTTAAACCCACAACTTACTGCTGTGGAAAATTTGATGCAACTCAATACTGAACTTTTAGAGGTCGATTGGCGTCGTTTATTAGGACAACTCGGTTTAAGACGTGAAAAAACACTCATCCCAATTTCTATGATCAGTGGCGGTGAACAACTTAAAGTTGCTCTCACCGCTATCAGTCAACTGAGTGAGCATGTTGATCTATTATTACTGGATGAACCTGAAAATCATTTAGACATTGAATCTCGTCAACTCCTTGCACAAGCAATTGCAGCATTCCCTGCTGCGGTAATTTTAGTATCACATGATCAGACTTTTGTGGCCGATTGTAATATAGAACGTGGCTATGATATTTGTAGTTAGTTTATTTTGAGCAAAAAAAACGAGTGACATAGGTCACTCGTTCTATCTATACAACAAACAGTACGGCGCTGATCTTGTGCATGAGTTCAATCAAAAGCTACGCTTAATAGCAATATATTCAAGCAACTAATCAGCTATGTAATAGGTTGAGATAGCGAAGCCTCAACCTATCACAATACAACAAAACACCTTTCAACTAATAACAAATTAAGCTGTGAGTTGTTTAACTGCATTTACAACAGCATCTACAGTAATGCCAAAATGTTGGTACAAGTCTTTTGCTGGTGCAGATTCACCAAAACTTGTCATACCAATTACTTTGCCATCTAAGCCAACAAATTTCCACCAATAATCAGCATGAGCAGCTTCAACAGCAACACGCGCGCGAATATGGCTTGGTAATACAGCTTCACGGTAAGCAGCATCTTGTTGCATAAATACTTCAGCACATGGCATAGACACAACACGCACACCCTCAAGCTGTGCGTAAGCATCCATAGCAAGACCAACTTCAGAACCTGTCGCAATGATAATTGCTTTAAGTTCGCCTTTGGCTTCTGCCAATACATAAGCACCTTTTGCTGCATTTTCAATTTGAACAGCATCACGTGTTTGGAATGGCAAGTTTTGACGAGAGAAAATTAAAGCACTAGGGCCATCTTTACGTTCTAGAGCAGATTTCCATGCAATAGCAGTCTCTACTGTATCCGCAGGACGCCATGTATTTAAGTTTGGAGTACCACGTAATGAAGCGATTTGCTCGATTGGCTGATGCGTTGGACCATCTTCACCAAGACCAATAGAATCATGAGTATAAACATGAATCACACGTTGTTTCATTAATGCTGACATACGTACTGCATTACGAGCATATTCCATAAACATAAGGAATGTTGCAACGTAAGGAATGAAGCCACCATGTAGTGCAACACCATTCGCCATCGCAGTCATACCAAACTCACGTACACCGTAATGTACATAGTTTCCTGCTGGGTTTTGCTCAACACTTTCACAACCTTTCCATAAGGTTAAGTTTGAACCGGCCAAGTCAGCAGAACCACCTAAGATTTCACTCAATAATGGACCAAAGGCTTGTAAAGTATTTTGGCTTGCTTTACGCGTAGCAATTGTTTCTGCTTTTGCGTTTGTTTCAGCAATGAATGCATTTGCTTTTTCTGCAAAATCGGCTGGTAAATCACCATTCAAACGACGAAGCAATTCAGCTGCTTCAGTTGGATACTGTGTTTGGTATTGTGCAAATACTTGATCCCAAGCAGTTTCTGATTGAGCACCTTTTTCTTTTGCATCCCAAGCAGCGTATACATCTGCCGGAATTTCAAATGCAGCATCAGTCCAACCCAAAGCTTCACGAGTTAAAGCAATTTCATCATTACCTAACGGCGCACCATGACAATCTTCTTTACCTTGTTTGTTTGGAGAACCTAATCCAATAACAGTCTTACAGATAATCATTGAAGGTTTTTGGGTTTCAGCTTGAGCAGCCAAGGTTGCTTGACGAATTGCATCTGCATCATGACCATCGACACGCAATACTTGCCAACCATAAGCTTCAAAACGTTTCTCTGTATCATCAGAGAACCAACCTTCAACTTCACCATCAATTGAAATGCCATTATCATCGTAATATGCAATCAATTTACCTAGACCTAAAGTGCCAGCTAAAGAGCAAACTTCGTGTGAAATACCTTCCATTAAACAGCCATCGCCCAAGAAGCAATAAGTGTAATGGTCTACAACTTTAAGGTCTGCTTTGTTAAATTGTGCAGCAAGTGTTTTTTCTGCTAAAGCAAATCCAACTGCATTAGCAATACCTTGACCTAACGGGCCAGTTGTTGTTTCTACACCTGGTGCATAACCATACTCAGGATGACCTGGAGTCTTAGAGTGCAACTGACGGAATTGTTTCAAATCTTCAATACTGAGGTCATAACCTGTTAAATGCAATAACGCGTATTGCAACATTGAACCATGGCCATTTGACAATACAAAACGGTCACGGTTTGCCCACTGTGGGTTCGTTGGATTATGATTGAGGAATTCACGCCAAACCACATCGGCAATATCTGCCATCCCCATTGGTGCACCAGGATGTCCTGAATTTGCTTTTTGCACAGCATCCATAGCCAATACACGAATTGCGTTTGCAACACGACGTTGTTGAAGCGGGGTTGTCATAGATAATCGTCCGATACTTAGAAAAGAAGAAATGAGCTGTGTTTTACACAGTCGCTATTGTCTTAAAAAAAACTGATGGGGTAAAGGCTTAAGCGCATAATTCTACAAAGATATGTCAAAACGATTAAAAATAAAACAATTTACTTGTTTTTAATACGCGTTGTTGTTCGCTTTTCAATTCATTTAGATACTTCCCAGTGCATTAAACTTTTTCTGAGATTTGTTGTTTGAACCACGTTAAAAAATGCTTGACTCGTGACGACAATAGTTTGCTATGCGGATAAAGTAAATTAATAGGAATAAGATCTTGCTGGTCATCTGGAAACAATTCAATTAATTGACCTATTTCCAACTCCTCAGCGACTTGATAATGATAGAACTGTGCAACACCAACGCCATCTAAACATGCTTGTTTAGCTACCCCAATCTGGTTGGTCATCAACGTTGCTTGAACCTCAATAAAACTTACCTTCTCCTGCTGGTTAAATTTCCACCTTTTACCCATGTCATTAAATACAATACATCTACAGGTTGCCAAATCTGCTGGCTGCTCAACTAAATTTTTTCTAAGAAATTTAGGAGATGCACAGCGAACTAATTTTGTTGTGGCGATGGGTGTTGCCACACATGTTGAATCAGGTAATGCTCCAATTCTAATGGCGAGATCATAACTCTCCTCCATTAAATCAACATTTCGGTCATTTAAAACCAAGTGAATAGACATATCTTCATATTCATTCAAGTAAGCGGCCACCAAAGGTGCAACAATTTTTTGACCAAAAGTCATTGGAGCTGTAATTTTTAATAATCCTGCGGGCTGCTGTACTTTTGCCTCGAATATATTGGTCATCACATCCATTTCATTCAATATATGTTTGGCCCAACCATAATACTCATTGCCCTCAATAGTGACAGAAATAGTCCGAGTATTACGATTAATTAAACGAATGCCCAATTGCTTTTCCAATGCGGCAAGCGCTCGTACAACTGATGTTGTTGAACAATCTAATTTTTCTGCTGCAGCTGTTAGACTTCCTTGTTCAATAATATTGACAAAGACAGTCATAGCTTTTAATTGATCCATTCTTCTCGCACATTAATACAGTTAACGCATAAGTCTTATGCTAAATTTGATCTTCATCTCTATATATCACCCTCCTATACTCTGTTCGAACAGGTCAGAAATAAGGTAACAATTTGAAGCATAGCAAAATATTCAAAAAAAGTGATCCGCTTCCGGCGCGAATCATGGCCTATGACCATATTGGAATTCGTGTCTCTAATAAACAACGCGCACTAGATTTTTATACTGCACTTGGTTTTGAGGAAACGGCAAGCTTCCCAGAGTATGAGGCCAATGAAATGCAAAGTGCTGATGGTGTAAGAATTAATTTAATCTTTAATGCTGCAAATGCACTTAAATCGAAAAATATGTTGTTGGATATGCCAATAAAATACCCAGGTATAACCCACCCTGCATTTATTGTTGATGATTTACAACAGTTACAACATTGGCTGAATGAACATCAGATTACTATTACAGAAGGACCACATCCTATAGGACCACGGCGCATTGCCCTTTTCATTCGAGACCCAGATGGCAATGTACTCGAATTTAACCAACTCAACACAAACAATATGATATTGGAGTAAAAAGTGAAACTATATGATTTAGAATTATCAGGGAATTGTTATAAGGTTAGATTGTTTGCAGCATTAGCGAATATCGATTTAACACTAACGAGTGTGGATTTTCTTGCAGGTGAACATAAATCAGCTGACTTATTAAAACTTAATCCATTTGGTGAATTACCAATTCTTGATGATAACGGTTTTATACTACGTGACTCACAAGCAATTTTAATTTACCTAGCAGGGAAATATGCTGGTGAAGCTTGGTGGCCAAGTAGCCCACAATTACAAGCAGAAGTTAGTCAATGGCTTTTCGTCGCAGCCAATGAAATTCAACATGGTCCATGTGCTGCGCGTTTAGTTGATCTCTTCCATTATTCATTAGACAAACAAATTGCTTTAACTAAATCAAAGCACATACTAGATTTAATCAATACACATTTAGCACAGCACTCATGGCTTGCAATCAATCGTCCAACTATTGCTGACATTGCTATTTACCCTTATGTTGCCCTAGCACATGAAGGAGCAATTGACCTTAGCCCATATGCACATATACAAGCTTGGATGCAACGCATTGAAAACCTACCCAATTATATCCCTATGCCTGGCTTATAATTATTAGT
Source organism: Acinetobacter rudis (assembly GCF_031157835.1). Classification (GTDB taxonomy): domain Bacteria; phylum Pseudomonadota; class Gammaproteobacteria; order Pseudomonadales; family Moraxellaceae; genus Acinetobacter; species Acinetobacter rudis_A. The sequence continues at coordinate 16,155 of NZ_JAVIDR010000011.1, forward strand.
TCCCCATACACCAATTGGAATCAGCGCAAACATTTGGTGTATGGAGTCTTCTACTTAAAGTGTCAACGTCACATCAAAAAACATACTTATGTTTTTACAAGTTGCATATGCAAAATAGGAAATGGGCGACCACCATCATCTGTAGCTGAGCGTTTTACTACTTCAAATCCACAGTGGCGATAAAAACCTACTGCTTGCGGATTCTGCTCATTTACATCAACCAAACAACATTCCAAAGTATCAATCGCATAATGCAACAGCATTTTCCCAATACCTCTCGCACGTGCTCGGTCACGTAAAAACAGCATTTCTATTTTATTTTGTTGCACGCCAATAAAACCCAATATTTCACCTTGATCACGCACACATTTTAATACTACAGAGTCAAATCCATGCTGTAAAATCAAAGGCTTAAATGTTTCAATATCTTGTTCTGTTAAAAAATCGTGAGTAGCTCGTACCGAATCCTCCCACACCTGAAGCAGCTCAAGATAGTCGTTTCTTCCAGCATCTTCAATTTGCATTATCATGATGTCATCTCTCAATTTATACCTAATTTCTCAAGCAAGATATCAATTTCCCTTTGCCAACTCTGCTGGAGAAATTGCTTTTGATGTTTTTGCTTTCTCGCTTGATCTATCGCTAATTTTTGTTCTAGCTCCACCAAACGCTCAAGCATTTCATCTGCATCCGAGTGATTATCAGTCGTGATTTTTACACTTTGTTTAGCTAATGATGAATTCAGTTTAAGTGCTGGAGAATGTCGCTGTAATGCACTATATAGCTGATCAACATCATGATATTCAGTCAGGCAATGATCTTGAATTAAGCAAAAACGGTTACAGCTTTTTTCAATTAATTCTCGGTCATGACTCACTAAAATAAATGCACCTGAAAATGATTGCAACGCAACAATCAACTCTTCCTTGCCTTCCAAATCAAGATGGTTTGTAGGCTCATCTAACAACAACAAATGAAACTGCGCCAAAGACAAGGCCACAAAAAGTAAACGAGAACGTTCGCCACCACTCAATTGATCAACCCGTTGACTATGCCGATGATAAGCAAAACCAGCATGAATTAATGCTAATTTTGCCTGTTCAGCATGAATTAAACTAAAATCAATCAAAGCATCCACTATACTTTTTTGACCATCTAGTTGCTGATGGTTTTGGTCGTAATAACCTATTTGGCATAATGGATGAATAGTTAAATGATCTGTTTGTAACTTGTTCACCCAGTTTTGCCACAAATAAATCAATAATGTCGACTTTCCACAAGCATTTGGACCTATTATTGCAATTCGATCACCACTCTTAATCAGCAAATCTTGAATTTTAAATAAAGGTTGCAGATGTCCAGCGACATTAATATTGAGATCAGCAAAATGTATTAAACGTTTTGCAGCAAGTGCTACGCCATTTAATGCTAATGACCACGGATGGCCATCACTCTTATCAACCAATTCATTTTTTAATTTATCAACCCTTTTCAACATACTTTGTGCTTTGCGGGAAAAACTCTCATTGTCATAGACTTTTCCCCAGATTGCTAAGCGTTTAGCACTTTGTTCAATTCGGCCAATTTCCTTTTGTTGTTGATCATAGCGATGCTGATCTGCTTCATCTTGCTCAAATTGCATCATACGTGCCTGAGTACAAGCTAAGGAAAAAAATGACAACTGGCAATCACGTAAAATAATCGTGCTATTGCTTACACGATCAAGTAAATGTTGATCATGTGAAACCAATACAAAACTACCCTGCCAACGCATTAAAAAGGTTTCAAGCCATAATAGTGTTTGTAAATCAAGATGATTACTTGGCTCATCTAAAAGTAATAGATCTGGTTGAATCATCAAAGCACGCGCCATGAGTAAACGCATGTGTTGACCACCACTTAATGTCTTTGCCAGTAAATGCCAGTCTTCAGGTTGAAAACCCATTTCTGTTAGTAAAACTTCGGCACGCCATGTTTGTTCATATTGCTGATCAACAGCCAGAACCGCCATAACAGCTTGAATTAAAGTGAGATCATAAAGAGCTTCGGGAAGATATTGCTCAATACATGCAACAAGGCATTGATTTGATTTAGTTATAATTCCATCTTTTGCTGTTAATTCACTGTTCAGTAAACGTATTAAGGTACTTTTTCCTGAACCATTGTGACCAATCAGGCCAATGCGATCACCTTTTTTTATGGTGAAACAGATGTTGTCCAATAATGGACCAGATATTGAGTCATAAGATAATGACTGTACAGAGATGAGTGTACTCATAAGGTTCTCAAGATTTTTCAGGGTAAAAATACCCCCGTCAAAAGATCTGACGATAATCTTAAAAGCCTGAGTGAAGGACTCTTAGTAAATAACTTCGCTCACGCCGAGATTATCGCAGTGCGACTTCGGAAAAACTTGAGCGAGCTTCTATACCAAAAAAGAGTACATAATTTAATCTGCACATATTCAGGGTCTCCTCTACTTTGCTGTGAATGGTAAAAGGATTCTAATCAAAGCATAAAATAAGGTCAATCTACCGATTCAACTAAACCCAATTTCTCTATACATTGTGGCTTAAGTACTGTTAATGGTGTAATAAAACGATTTTTTTCTTGAAAATATTGAATAAAAATTCTTAGATTGCTGCTCCAAGTTTCTGGATTTTGAGCAATTAGATAAGTGGTACTCTGAGCAATATCGGCATCAATTTCTAGAAATTGTAAAGTTTCACTCAGATGCGTTTGCCGAATATAACGTTCCGGCAAAATTGCAAGTCCCATTCCCAAACTGACACAGCCAACAATACCGTCAAGACTGCCCATTTCTAAAATTTGACCTGCTGGTAATGCATAGCTTTGCAAAAACATTTCTATACAATGACGATAGAAACAGCCTTGGCGGAATGAAATAAAACGGTACTGAAGTAAATTTTCAGCTGTGAGCTGGACATTCAAATGTTTTGCTGCAACCAAAACTAATTTTTCCTGCCAAACAGGTAAATTATATAAATGCGGGACATGTTGAGTACCACCAATAAATGCACAATCCAATTCATGTTGTGATACAGCATCAATTAATGGCCTTGAAGGCTGAGTAAAAATATTAAATTTTAAATCTGGAAATTGCTCTAAAACAGTATGTAATTCATGAGGTAAACGAAATGCTGCCGTAGTTTCCATACTGCCTATTTTCAATGGTGTACTTTCGTTAATTTGATCGTGTAAAAAATGAGATTTTGCTTGCTGATGCAGTTGCAATATTTGTATAGCATAATTGAGTAGTTGTTGCCCTGCACTGGTGACTTTTACTGGTGCTTGACGACTTAATAGCTCGCACTGTAATTCTTGCTCAAGTTTTTTAATATGGTTTGTAATGTTGGACTGTACAGTATTTTGTTGCTCAGCAGCCAAAGAAAAACTTTTATGCTCTACTACCGCCATAAATATTTCTAAAGATTTTAACTGCATCTTGATCTCCTCTGGCAAATCCATTTAGCACCCTATCTCATAATGAGATAAACAGTATCACTTTAAATCATTTCACTTGATGTTTAAAACTGCATTAAATAAGCACAATACTTTTATGAATGCAAATGCAATGACCAATTTCCAGCGTTTGTCTATTATTGCCCTATGTACAACCAGTTTAGGTATCGGAATATTACGTTTTGCTTATACGGCACTTATGCCGATGACGATAGACCAACACTGGTGGAATACTGCATTTGCCAATGATTTAGCAAATGCCAATCTTGTTGGGTATTTTATTGGTGCAATTTTATCAATCAAGTTTATCTCTGAAACTTGGGTAAGTCGTAGTCTAGCGCTTGCTGCAATCTTTGGTTGCCTTAGTTTGCTCTCTTGTGGTATCGCCACTTTACCAGATCTTTGGTATTTATTTTGGCGATTGGTTTCTGGAGTTTCTGGCGGCTTGCTGATGGTGCTTGGGCCAAGCTATAGCTTAAAACGCGTTTCTGTCGAAAGAAAATATCAACTGAGTTTAATCGCATTTAGTGGAATTGGTTTAGGTGTTTTATTAACCACAACATTACTCCCTCAACTTGGAGAATATGGTGTTGCGGTAGCTTGGTATGCTTTAGCCGCAATAGGTTTGGTATTAACGATTATATTAATTACATTATTAAAACCATTACGCCAAACTAACATTCCCAATAGTACTCACACCATTACAGATGCTGCCCTTACACCCAAACAATATTACATTGTCATTTTAGTCATGCTCACTTATTTTATGAGTGCTATAGGTTATATACCACACAGTATTTATTGGGTTGACTTTGTAGTACATCATCTCAACCATAGTCAAAACTTTGCCAACATGCTTTGGATGGTATACGGTTTAGGTTCAGTATTTGGCGCAATCACCACTTATTTGTGCCTCAAACGTTGGACTAGCTACAGCACCTTATGGCGACTTTATTTCGTGTATGCAGCTGTGGTGGCACTGCCTGCTTTTTGGACTCAAACACCAATACTCATCGTCTCTTCTTTTTTTGGCGGTTTACTTAATCCCGCAACAGTATCTCTCACTGCAACATTATTATCAGAACTTGTACCTACCTCATTACAACGCCAAATTTGGGGAATTGCTGTTGTTGTCTTTGCTATAGCACAGTTTAGCGCTGGATTTATTTTCACTTACTTATTGCAGCATGCTTTGCCCTATCCACAGATTTACTTGATTGCAGCCGTGATTTTAGCTGTTGCTGTCATCCTTGGATTGCTTTTAGTTCAAAAACTTGCTCAACCCCATCACCACTCAGGAGGCTAAATATGAATCCCTTTACTAGCACGTTGATAAAAGTAGCAATCATTACTCTTGTGCTTGCTTTACAACAACTCGACTTAGGCTATGCAAAAAAAACAGGGAGTCATATATGTGATCACACCACTGCATCCTGTACGGAACAAATTGAATTTTTAAACTAGTCCAATTAACGCGCATACGCTCCATTTAACACGCACTACTGTTTCCAATTTTCAACCTAACACCGGTATATCGCATATATACTGGTGTTACTGCGTATAGTTTTACATAAAATTTACTGGCTTTGTCCTCAGAATAAAGCTTTATATTTTCCCAAATATCTATCAAAGATTGTCATAAATATACTGCCAGACTTATTTTGCTAAACATCGTCTTTTTGAACCCACTTATCTGTATACTGGAGCGTTAGCAATGCAAGATCAGTATATGTTAATGCTGTAATATGGCATTGGGACAATTAAAACTCCATTTTTTCATTATGTATGCATATCTTCAGCTGTGGAATAACACGACCAACAATAGAAGCTGAAGGGACATCAGCTATTTTTATTGCACCTTGCCCTATATAAAATGCCTCCGCATTCGGATCTGCATCTAATAATAATTCCTTAATGTTATTTTCTCTGGCTGTATTCATTGCCCAATGATAGAGAACTGTTCCAACACCTTGGCCAATAAAATTCGGATGGACAAAAAGTTTAACCAACTCACCATCTTTATTTTTGATATTTAATCTAAGCTGTGCAACACCACAAATTTTGTTTTTTACTCGTGCTGTAACAATTATAGAATCATCAAAATCTGTGGCTTTAAATGATAATTCATCAATACAATTTGCCATAAAATCATCACTATACCCCCAATATTGCTTTGACTCTAAACACAATTTACTAAGGTACTCTGCTTCTGTGACATTTGCTAATGAAAGTTCAATATCCACCTATATTCCCAATTACCTAATTTTTGCTAAATATTAAAAGCGTGAGTAATCATTTTTATAGCAATAAATATTTTTTAAATAAAAAAATATCTACACTCAACTTATGCAACCAAGTGTAGATATATAAAAACTCAAATCACCTTTAACAGCAATTTGGTTGACTTCCGCAGCAATAATACATAGAAATGCCAAGTTCATCAACAAGTAATTCACATTTAGAGAAATATTTTTAAAACTTCACTTTATTTATGCTCTTCAAAGATGAGTTAAAGTCTCTATGTCTATACTAATCAAAACCAAATGAATGACCTGATCTTGCTCTAATATCTACTTATATCTTCATCAACTGCAACATTAAGAAGTTGATGAATAAACACCAAAATTAGCCCGTGTTCTAGATTATTGAGTAAATCCAAATTCTCTCTACTTAGAAGATATGTACAAATGTAAATCTATACAAAATACCCATAAGATGACATAGCCGATAATACAACCGCTTTACTGATTAAATAACAACCTAAAAACTTTGGCCTAACTCTAATAACCAACACAGAGTACACAGTTGCTATATTCTTAATGACATTCTAAAATAACAACAAATCGAATATGAATCATATATGGTATATATTATGGGTGTTGTAAATATTGATGATGAAACTCATGCAAATGTGCGCAAAGCGAGTCTTATATCTTGTCGTTCAATAAACTCTCAAGCAGCTTTTTGGATCAAAATAGGCATGTTGTCTGAAATGAATCCAACCTTAAGTTTTAATGAAATTATGAGTAATGAATTTCTAACTGCAGGTGTCTCAGCCACTAATTTATCTAAAGAGATCATCAATGATTAAAAACAATATAGAGATTCAACACATGCGTGAATCAGGACGATTATTGTCTTTAGTTTTTGAATATCTTAATCAGCTAGATTTATTGGGTAGATCAACTTTAGAAATTAATAATATTGTCGAGAAATATATTGTTGAAGAGCTGCATGCTCGCCCTGCCAGTAAAGGACAATATGGATTTCAATATGTACTGAACCCTTCAATTAACGATGTCGTCTGTCACGCAATTCCCTCTGAAAAAGAAATATTAAAGGATGGAGATATTATTAATTTAGATATCACCTTGGAAAAAAATGGCTACATAGCAGATTCAAGCAAAACCTATTTAGTTGGTAATGTAAACCTTTCAGCACGTCGATTAGTTGAAACGACCTATGCAGCACTTTGGAAGGGAATTGAGCAAGTAAAACCTGGAGCAAAATTAGGTGATATTGGCTATGCCATTGAACGTCATGCAAAAAAGAACGGATATACTGTAGTAAAAGAGTACTGTGGACATGGCATTGGCCAAGAAATGCATGAAGAACCCTCTGTCTTACATTTTGGCACGCCCAATACAGGACTTACGCTTCAAGAAGGAATGACTTTCACCATAGAACCTATGTTAAATCAAGGTCGAAGAAGTACTTTTGTTTGTGATGATGGATGGACTGTAAAAACAAGAGATCATAAGTTATCTGCACAATTTGAACATACCGTACTTGTCACAAAGCACGGAGTTGAAGTCTTAACACTTCGTGCAGAAGAACACTAGAAACACCCTCAATGAGTTGCTTACACCCTTTAAATTAGACACCCAATGTCTAATTTAAAGGGTGCTTTATGGCCAAGCATTTATAAAGCCATAAACTTGCACACTAAAGTCTCTGCAATAATATTGATCTAATTTCAAAAAGATCTGAATAATCATCCATTCTTACCATGCAACAAGTTATGATCATGTAATTTAGAAGATATATAGTAGGTTTTATCTCAATCAATGACTTATACCATGCGCTCATTATTTTAATCCAACATAATCTATAGCAACAGATTAAGCTAAAGGGCTTAGAGTTTAAAACCCAGATAAATTACCCTAACACAATAACATGATAATACAATATGGATATAAATTTATTATAATGAGTGACCACAACTTTCAACTATGATATTTAGACAAATATCCTTACCACTAGATTTATTAATATATTAATTTAACTAAAAATATAACAACACCATCCAGCATGTATTGCATAAAAAATTTTAATATACATTTTATAATTATTGCTAATTTAGTTATAAAATTTGATCATCAACGAACACACTTCTCCAATGTAATTCACGTTAAGGATAGATATGGTAACTTAAGTTTAGGATTAAACTTTCATGTAAAGTATAGCTTATCTAAAAATGCAATTCGAAAATCAAGTCAAAGTAAAGATGATTAGTAGTTGAAAATGCCTAATTTTCTTTTTAAACGCATAAACCCTCAAAACCACATGCTCTATCTATACAATACTTGTATTCATCACGTAGTTATATCAGCATGATATCACCCCTGTAGCTTTACTCTTCTTATATTCTTGCTTATATACGATAAAATCTAGCGTAAATTTTAAAAAAACACTCCTCATAATTAATTATTTTTTATTGTATGCTAAATACCATTACCAAACAGCAAAACCACCAAATACCAACACCTTCAAGATTAAATCAAAAAAACAAACAGCATACCAAAACTTAAAATATTAAATATATGATCGTTACAATAATAAATAAATGGTATTTGATTATCAAAAAAACATATAATAAAAACTTACCTTAAAACCGTATTTAAAATGGTGTTTCCATGAAAAAAAATCGCTTTTTAACCACTGGATTATTTATTTTCTCTGCGATCGTTACTACCTCTTCATTTGCTGCTATTAGTGGTCAAGTTGATGTCAAACTAAATATTTCATCAGGTTGTACTGTAGAAAACTCAAAAGTTGAAGGAAACATGAACAAATTTGGTGTACTTGATTTCGGTAAATCAGCATCAACTTGGACAAATGTCTTAACTGCTGAAGTAGCTTCTGCGGGCAACGGTGGTGACTTAGTTGTGACATGTGATGCAGGTGTATCGCAATTTAATGTAAGTGTAAATGGTGGTGAACGCGGTAATCGAACACTATCTAATGCAACTGACCATGTTTCATATAATGTTTATCAAGATGCTGCTCGCAGTAAACTATATGATTTAAATACCAATGTACCATTCACTCCAACAGCTGCATCAACACCTGTAAAAGTACCTATGTTCGGTGCTATTGCAGCGAATGCCTCTGCTGTTTCAGATGGTAATTATACTGATACTTTACTTGTTACCGTTTCGTTCTAAGTATTAGGAGGAGATGAATAATGTGTAAAAACAAATTACTCAAGAAATTGATCTTAGTTTACTTTGTTTTGTTACATTCTCATCTTCTCTATGCTGGTTCTGGAAACGTTAGTTTAAAAAGTGAAATTAATTTAGAGCCAGCCTGCTTAATCAATCAAAAAAATACTTTACAAGGTTCCAATCTTAATAAGTTGGGGTCTTTAAATTTTGATGATCAATATTCTAATTTTAACTTAGTCTCAACAACACTGAGTAATGAATCAAATAATGCAATTCAAGTACTATGCCCAGAAGGAAGTAATGTAAAAGTTCTGTTTAATGCTGGAACTAATGCAAATCATGTACCCAATCAATTTGCCGCAAATTATCAAAGAGCTATGTCCAATGGTAATGGTGACTACATTGCATATCAAATCTATGAAAACAGTAAATCTGGCAAAGTACTTACTCCTCAGACCAGTATAGATTTCCTCGGTGGAAGTGAATATACCATTCGACTTTATGCCGAAGCTGTAAACACCCGTGTACTTCAAAAGGGAGAATACACGGATCAAATTACTATCACGATTAATTTTTAATAGCGATGATAAAGATGTTTAAAAATAATTTAAGAATAAACATGTCTATTATATTAACCTTGGCCAGCATGCACACATTAGCTGCCACATCAACCAATATTCAAGTGAATGCCATAATCAAAAAAGGATGTTTATTTCAAGAGTCACCTTTAGGATTAAATTTTGGAATACACGCCTCTACTTCTCGTGAAAATACAATAACTGCGAATATCGCCAATAGCCAAGATACATGGAAAATAGAATGCACACCTGATGTTCCTGTCACCATTACATTTGGTAATGGAAAAAATCTAAATACATCTACACAAAACCGTCAGCTTAAAAATGTGAACTCTGAGCATTATATTGACTATACCCTTTATCGAAATAGCAATTTAACTCAGCAAATAGGTACAAGTAGCTCAAACAATAGTTTGGTACTCAAAAGTACAGTACAAAGTCATTTACTTAATTTCCAGATCTTTGGACTTGTTGATTTGAGTAAAGGGGCGATAAACAAAATGCCCGGCCAATACAAAGATGATGTTTTAATAACGATTGCATGGTGATATCAATGACAACTTTTTTAAATAAGCTGTACCTCTCAAAAACTTTTTTTTCAAGGTTTGTGCTTGCATTAGGAACAACTTTACCTGCAGCAGCATCATATAGTCAGGCTAATTTTTTAATTTGGCCTATTTACCCTGTAATTGAAAATAATGAAAAAGCTGTTCCTGTTTGGTTAGAGAATGTTGGTGATAGCCCTGCAATGATTCAAGTTCGAGTTTTTAAATGGAGTCAAGACCAATATAAAGAACAGTTTTCTAATCAACAAGAAATTATTGCTAGCCCTCCAATTGTTAAAATACCAGCAGGAACTAAGCAAATGATTCGTTTGACTCAGGCTATTCCCACAGCTGATTTCAAAGAAAACTCATACCGAGTCATTATTGATGAACTCCCTGTGGCAATGGATAATGAAGCTGAGAATAATCGAGTAAGCTTTAAAATGCGTTATTCTATTCCCCTATTCACTTATGGAAAAGGTATAGGGAGTGGTACTGGACAAGAGACCCAAAAATTAAATAATAAAAATTCTGAGGCCAAGCCAATTTTAAAATGGCAAATTAACCAGAGTAACAATAAAGACGTACTTGAAATAAAAAATATTGGTGCAATGTCCGCACGTATTTCTGAGTTTAAAGTTGGGAGTAGCTCATATAAAGCAGAAGCTGAAAACAATGCTTATGGCTATGTTCTTCCAAATAGCTCCATTCAATTCTCACTCCCCTCTGATTTAAAAAATGACTTAAAAAATAATGTACTCAATGTGGTTGTTGGTTCAAAAAAAGAACCTTTTGTAGTTGAAAAACAATAGGTAGTATTTTTATGAATCAGCCTAAAAATTTACATACAGTGCTTTTAGCCAAATGTATATTGATGGCAATTTGTACACAACACTCTACTGTTTTTGCAGAAACATTTTCTGAGATTCCAGATGCAGTGCTGGCGGTTAAAGAAATACCACCAATTAAACTGTATCTAGATCTAGTGATTAACTCTTATTCAACACAGAAAGTTATTACTGTAATTGTGGTTGACGAACATTATTACTTACAAAAGTCTATCCTAGCTGAACTTGAAATAGATCCCAACCATTTTAAGACAGTTGATATATTAAGCGGAGATGCACTCAAGCATCTTGGCATTAATGCTCAACCAGAAGATTGGGTACAAATAGATCAACAAAAAAATTTAAAGACATCTTATAGTGCAAATAACCAACAATTACTACTAACAATGCCAGCTGATTGGTTACCAGAGCAACAACTTGGGAAAGATTATTGGTACAAGAGTGTACCAGCTCATAGCGGAATAGGATTGCTGAACAATTATGATTTATATGTCTATAAACCTCATAATCAATCACACTCGCTAAACCTTTTTACTGAGCAACGTTTTTTTAGCCCTTGGGGATCTTTAAAAAATACAGGAAATTTCCATTCTTTAAAAAATACAGTGACCAATAAAGAAGAAAATGATTATATTCGATTTGATACCAATTGGCAGTTTGATAGTGAAGACAATATTCTTACTCTAGAAATTGGTGATATTTATTCTGCAACAAAAAATAGTTGGACAAACTCGGTACGTTTGGGAGGAATCCAACTACGCCGCAATTTTGGTATCCGCCCCGACTTAATTACTTATCCATTACCTCAATTCATGGGTCAAGCTGCGTTGCCAAGCACTGTAGACTTGTTTATTAATGGTCTTAAAAACTCAACAAGTGAAATCCAACCAGGTCCTTATGTATTAAATAATGTGCCATTTATTAATGGCCGTGGTGAGGCTGTTGTCGTTACTACAGATGCAGTAGGAAGGCAGGTTTCAACGACATTACCCTTCTATGTTTCGGGGGATTTACTTAAACCTAAGCTTTTGGATTATTCTATCTCTATAGGTAAACTACGCAAAAATTATGGAATAAAAAACTTTGACTATGGCGATTTAATTGCAAGTTTTGATGCACGTTATGGGGTAAAACCATGGTTAACAATTGAAGGACATGTAGAAGGCAATAATCGTATTGGGAATGCTGGCTTTGGACAAGTTTTCAAACTTTATCATTTTGGTGTTTTAAATACCTCCTACTCTTTGAGTACTGCTAAGCAAAAAGATGAAATGGTTGATATTGATAAAACTGGGCATCAATTTACAGCAGGCTACCAATATCAACAACCACATTTTGGCTTCAATATACTGCATTCTCGTCAAAGTAAGAACTTTAATACCATTGCTAACTATTACACAAACAACCTACTTTCAGTGAATAGCACAGAAAGTAATATCGTCAATTTCCATTTTTCAACAAAGCGTCTAGGGACACTAGGCATAGGCTATTTTGGTATTAAACGAAATAATGCTGATGACTCTGATTTACTGAGTTTATCTTGGGCACCGGTACTCCCCAAAGATTTATATGGCACAACTTTATCCTTGTCGGCAAACCGTGATTTAAATCAAAACACTTGGAATGCTGGAGTCCAATTTACAATCCCATTTGGAAATACACGAAACAATCTAAATACAGGTTATCAGTTCCAGGAAAATGGCAGCGATTCAGCATACATCAACTATAATTATCAAATGCCAACAGAAGGTGGTGTGGGTTTCGATTTAATGCATAGATACAATGAAAATTCGAACAACTACAACCAAGCTCAAATTAACTATCGCAATCGTTATTTTAACGCTCAAGCAGGCATTTCAGGGAAAGACCATTATGATCAATGGTATGGCCTATCAGGGTCTTTGATCTGGATGAAAAACTCCCTGTATGCTGCTAACCGTCTAGGCGAATCATTTTCTTTAGTGAGCACGAATGGACAGGCGAACATTCCCATTCGCTATGAAAACAACTTAATTGGTCAAACCAATAACAAAGGCTATTTATTTGTACCAAATGTAACACCTTACTATGGTGCAATGTATTCCATTGATCCCCTAAATCTCTCTTCAAACTTTTCCACTCCAATCATTGAACGTCGGTTAGCAGCAAAGTCTGGTGCAGGAATTCTTATCGATTTTCCAGTAAAACGTATCCAAGGTGGAAACATTTATATTAAAGCAGAAAATGGACAACCATTACCTGCTGGAGCAGTCGTTTATCAAAATCAGAAAAATCCAACTTATGTGGGTCTTGATGGGATTGTTTTTATTGAAGATCTGGAAAAAGAGAATCTATTAAGAATTGATTTAGGACAAGGTCAACAATGCATTGCTCAATTCCCAGCAAAACTTGACCAAGAACAGATCATTACTATTTCAGATGTTGTATGCAAACAAGAGAAAAAATATGAAAAATAAAATATTTCCTTTATTTATAACAGGATGTTTAGGACTATCTACCCAACAGCTATTTGCAAACTGTACCACACCCAATGATTCAATCGCCTTAGGGCCTGTAAGCTCATTTAATGTCCCATCTTTAAATTCAACAGAAAATCAAATATCTGGTGGGTTAAGTTGTACTGGAGCTTTAACCTTACTAACGACTCAATATATTCAATATACAGCACTAGAATTACCCTCAGCGTTATTACACACCAACGGCAAAAATTCAGCAAAAATCACCATATTGGATTATGATAAAAATGTTGTAAATTCGTCAGTAACTCGAGATTTATCTCGATTCGTTGCTATTTCACTATTCTCAGGCCCAAACTCCAGTATCCCTTTTTATATTAAGGTCAATGAAAATACCAATTTAATCCCAGGAACATATAATGGTCACTTTAAAGTAAGATGGTATTGGAGTATTCCTTATCTAGGTCTTCTTGGTGTCGCTCTTTATCATCGAAGTCCTAATTTACAAGCTATCCCCCTTACTGGCGTTGTTACAGACTGGGGAACTGGACAAGACGCAACCTTAAATATCAAACTGACTGTAGAAAAGGACTGTAATATTAATGCCCAAAATATCAATTTTGGTACAGCTCCTTTAACATCCAAATTTGATCCCGTCACAGGAACAATAAATGTTACTTGCTCTGCAGGAACCCCTTACAAAGTAAACCTTTCAGATGGGCAAAATTACAATCAAACTCGACGAATGAAAAATGTGAATAGTACTAATTTTATATCTTATGAAGTATATAAAAATACCAGTACACAACGTTGGGGAAATTCAAATATTGATAATTGGTCAAGTGACACTGCATCTCAAAATGCAGGAATATATGATGGTTCTATCACTCAAGGGTATGCATATACTGCCAAAATTATTGATGATAGCAGTAATGCTTCAGTTGAAGGTAGCTATGCTGATAATCTAATACTTGAAGTTGTATTTTAAATGTTCAGTTCACACAGACTATTTACTACCAATCTACATGGTATATCTCACAAACAAATCATTATAAAGTATAGTAATAGTCATTCAATGACCCTATATCAATGAGTTTTAATAAATTTAAAATTCATTGATATTTAAGATGATTTCCCTTTGTTACAGATTGAAAAAGTACGTAGTATTCTATGAACACAAAAAATGAATAAATTATTTTAGTTATTATAGTAAATAAATCACTTATTATTCATTTAAAATTTACAATCGAAAAAATAAATCAAAATCAAAAAAATCACCTAAATTATTTCATTTTAAATGCATGATTATAAATTAAGAAACTCTACGTTTTGAAATAAAAAATATCTTTTTTTTATATAATATACACTAAATTTGATATTTTTTTTTGAAAAACTAAATAGTAGAATTGCGGCATCATAACATCGTCTTTTGACTCTTAAATCCATGCCAAAAATTCACTCAACAGAATTCCGTAAAATAGTAATGGATCACTACAAAGGCTCCTTACATAAATCAAATACTTGTAAGACATTTAAAGTATCTAGATCAACATTAGATCACTGGATACATCTTGAAGATAGTACAGGTAATCTTTCACAACCTAAAATTATTTCTGGAAGACCTTTTATGATAAAGGATATAGAAGCCTTCAAGATTTTTTTTAAAGCCACACCTGTTATTCACATCAAAGATTTAATACCAATATTTGAACAAAAATTTGGATATAAAATTACCTATTCAGCACTATTAAATACAATAAATAAATTAAATCTAGTAGATAAAAAATACCGGCATAGTTCAAAAAATTATTAATACCTCAATATACTCACCAGTCAATATCTATATAATTTTTATAGAAATAATATCTAATCCTCGTAAATACCCTATCTAATAAACTGCCCCCGAAAGTTAGACACCTAGTCTAATTTGAAGGGTGCTTTTTAATTATGATTCTTTTCTTGCACAGCAATCACAACCAATTGCAACTTTTAGTAAATCACTAAAAGAATACAAAGCTATTTACGCAATTACCCTATAAACCAAATTCTAAGTAAGTTACACAAATGATATTTTATAAATTTTTAACAAGCAGTGAGCTAATAACTCTAAGTATAAAAATTTACAATGCATCTTATTAAAGCAAAACTTAGATTTTAGCAAAAGAGTTTACTTAATAAATCAAATTGATTTAAATCGCTTTAAAATAGATTATATTTGTAAAATGATAAAAATCATCTCATTAATGATTAGATCCATTATGTTTTAATAAGCTCATATAAATTAAATATCCAAATGATCAGCAATACTTGAAATAATATCCTTACTCATATCAACAATTTGCTTTCCTGATTCAATAACCAGTTTTTCCAGCCCTTGTGAGAGTAACTCATCAGTAAAGCTACTTTTCTTCTCATCTAGCTCTTCAACTTGTTCTACATGTTCCTGAACATTCTGATCTTCAATCATTATTAACCCTCAAATTCACTCACAACTTAAGTAAAAATTTAACTACTACTTCTAAAAATCCAAGATATATTTAGAACAATACTATTTATCTAAACTCACTATATTTTAAATATGCTACTTCTTTATACACTGACAAAAATTAGTATAGCCTACTATAGGAGCTCACAACATTATGATTTAGACTTAGCTACATCCAATTAATTATAATAAATAAAATAATAAAAAATACTAATAATTATCACTTATAAACGCTATCTTTATAATATTTCTTTAATAATATCTAAAAATCACAAATAAAATTCAATGTATACTCAGATGAAATTAACTTCCATTGAGTAAAATTAAAATAACACCTACCCAATTATCTTCTTTATCAAACCATGACTAATTAATAGCCCCCTCTCTTCATTTTCTTGGTGCAGATTTTTTCTTATATTACCAAAAATGCTGTAAAAATAGTGAAAATAATCAACATTTGGCAAAATGTAGACGATAAAAAACCTGCAATAATCTTCAAAGAAAATTATGCAGGTTATTGTTTTAAAACAATATTACTTAGCTACAGAAGCCTCAGTCGTAATGTTTACAGTGATCTTATCTCCAACATTTGGCACATAGTTCCCTATACCAAATGCAGAACGATCAAATGAAGTCGTTGCATTAAAACCAACTGTATCTAATTTACTCATTGGGTGAACACCATGTTTATTTAACACACCTGTTAATACCACAGGCTTAGTTACACCTTTAACGGTTAAATCACCTGTAATTTTAAAGTGTTTCTTATCTGCAGACTCAACTTTCGTACTTTTGAAAGTAATATTTGGATATGTCGCTGCATCAAACCAGCCTTTTTCTTGGAACTCTTTGTCCAATAAAGCAACGTTTGTATTTACGCTACTTACAGGAATTGTCACATTTACTGCAGATTTTTCTGGGTGATCCAAATCTACACGGATAATACCTTGAATATTCGTAAAATTAGCAGAAGGTGTAGAGAAACCCATATGATTCCAAGAGAAAACTGTTGCAGTATGTGTTGGATCAATTTTGTAATCTACAGGTTTAGCAAGCGTAACTGTTGATGCAATAACCAAGCCCATGCCTAAAGAGAGTGCTTTAAAATTCATGATGTTATATCTTCTTTTATCAAAAGGTAGATTAATTCTAGCGTTTTAAAAAAATTGATCAGCAAAAATTATAAAACGAAGTGTTGTATATTTGAAACTATAGAGATTTTCATTATTTATTATTTTTACTGAAAAACCAGCTTAACCAGCAATCCACCCTCCTGTTTAGCCTCGAGGTATAAATGATAATGGTGCTGCTGCATTAACGCCTGAGTTAATGCTAGTCCCAATCCATGGCCCTGAGTCTGAGCCGATTTACGCCAAAAACGTTGCGTGGCTAAGCCTAAATCTTGTTGATTTAAGCCAATGCCAAAATCTTCAATAATCAATGTTTGCTGTTGTTGTCTAATTTGAATCTTTTTATAACTTTTAGCATGTTTCAAAGCATTTTCAACCACATTAAAAACGACAATTTTCAATGCTTGTTCAGACATATAAATTTCACCTAAGCTCTCCCAATCAATTTCAATACGTTCTTCTAGTCTCAAATAAAGTGGGGCCAGCTCTTGTAAAACCTGCTTTAGAATATCCTTTAATGATAACTTAACAGTGTATTCTGCTTGCTGATGCTCAGTCTTACTCAAAAATAATAATTGCTCTAATAAATGCTGGTAACGCTGAATACTCTGTTCTGCCTCATTTAAACTCATTGTTAATTTATCATCTTGATATTGTTGAATGAGTAACTGACTGAGTTGTACATTAATTTTTATCGCAGTCAATGGACTTCGTAATTCATGTGCTGCATAGGCACTAAAATTTTTTTCATTTTCCAAACTTTGCTGTAAGCGTCCAAGTAAACTTGAAATATTCTCTATAAAAGAATGAAGTTCTAAAGGAAACTTAGCTGAATCTAGTTGTTGTACTAGCACTGAATTATCAACGGATTGATCATATTGTAAGAACTGAGCAATTTTCTCAATAGGCTTAAATTCTTTTTTGATAATCCATAAAATTAGTCCAATACACAAAATTAATGTTAGACATAATGGCCATAAAATAGATTTTAATATCTCAGTTAATAATGCTTCACGTAATAGAATCCTTTCAGCAGCCACAACCTGAATTTGTCCTTCTCTTAGAGTGAAACTCCTCCAAGCCACACCGTTTTCATCCCATGTGCGAAAACCTTCTGTTTGTTGTGCCAACTGTTTAGGTGCTCCCTTAGTTTGAGCAACAACAGCATGATCAAGAACCACATTTAGTTTTATTACAGATACCACACAAGCAATTAAATTGGGATTATTTAATTCTGAAACAACGGGTTCAGCAGCACTTTTTAATTGTTGGATTGGAATTTGCCCCAATAAGCGTGCCACCATATGTGCCGATGCCGACAAGCGCTCATCTAAAGTCTCTGTCATTTTATGTTCTAAGTTATAATATAACCAAGCAAATGCTACAGCCCAAATCAAGACAAATGCGCAAGTAATGCTTAAAACTAAACGCCACTTTAAACTATATTGAGCTTTATTCATAAATAATTACACAGCATTGTTTGATGTCGACAACCCTATTTATATAGGCTGTTGCTCCGTAGTATGAAAAATATACCCCACCCCACGTACAGTTTGAATCCAGTCTGCTCCGATTTTCTGTCTTAAATGATAGACATGCACATTGAGTGCATTACTCTCAATATTCTCTTGGAAACCATACAATTTATCAGCTATCACTTCATTTTTTAATACTTGGTCAGGATGCAACATAAATACTTCCAGTAAAGCATATTCACGGCGCGATAAATTCAGTTCTAAATTATCACGATACACTTTTTGTGTAGCTTTATTGAGTGTTAAATTACCAGATATAATCTGATTTGATGCAAACCCTCGTGTACGACGGCCTAAAGCATGAATACGCGCAATCAATTCACTCAATTCAAAAGGTTTCGTTAAATAATCATCAGCGCCATTATTTAATGCTTGAACGCATTGTTCAGTTTGATTTCTTGCAGTAAGCACCAAAACAGGGACATCAATAGCATTGGAACGCCAAAGTGCTAATAACTCTAAACCATCTTGATCAGGTAAGCCCAAATCAAGCAAACATAAATCCACAGCAGAATGCTGAATATAATAATTCGCATCTATAGCTGTACTCACATGCTCGATTGAAAAATTTAAATGTTGCAACGCAAGTTGAATACTTTTTGCAATATATGGGTCATCTTCCACCAATAAGATAAACATAACTTCTCCTTCAATTGAAACATACTACAAAGAAAACGAACTGTTAATGTTCTCTTAATTCACTACAATAGATAATACTGACAAATTGAACTTAAATAGGGAATAAAGAACTTGCGTTATTTACTCTGTCTTGGCTTAAGCAGCTTACTGGCTGTGACTAGTGTACATACTTTTGCAAATGTTGATTTTTTAACTCCTGAGCAAGCGTTTTCTTTTTCTGCGGAATCAATTAATAACAATACTGTCCAACTACAGTGGAAAATTGCACCTCATTACTATCTTTATCACGACCAATTTAAAGTTAGCCTACAACAGAAACCACTTAAGTTAAATTTACCTGCAAGTGTCGACAAAGATGATCCCAACTTTGGTTTAACACGAGTTCATTATAATCACGTCCAAACCCAAATCTCCGTTCAGCCCAATAGCCAATATTTAGTGACTTGGCAAGGCTGTTCAAGTGATGGACTTTGCTACCCATTACAACGACGGAATATTTCGACAGATGCTGAAGGGCTTTTGGGGCTAAATAACAATAAAAGTCAAAAAACACTGCTTAATAATAGTCAAAGCCAAAATGTCACATTAGAAAATAAGTCTGAAGGGATAAAACAAACTGTCGAATCAACAGCTACAATCACACCCAATAAAGATATTGCACCACTGACAAAACCAGTTACTGAAACAATAAACTCCTTAAAAGAGCCTGAGCAAGTTGAATCTGGTATTGTTGCAATAGAGAAAAAAACTGAATCTAAACCTGAGTTCATCCACGCATCCGATATTGCATCTACGCCAAATCAGACAACACAGGTACAAAATCAGCTTTCTCCTGACTCAGATCAACATATAGAAAGCTCAATTCTTCAACTTAATAATGATCAAGGTTTTTTACACCTTCTTTCACCAGATCACTTAACCCTCAATCTCTTAATTTTCTTCTTATTGGGTATTCTCTTAGCCTTTTTACCTTGTTCTTTACCGTTAATTCCTATCTTATCAGGCATTATCATACAAGAAGCCCGAGGTTACCGCGCAATCATCATTGCCTTAAGCTTTGTATTAAGTATGGCCATGGTCTATGCCTTAATGGGGGTTTTAGTTGCTGAAATTGGTTATAGCTTTCAGCGTTGGTTTCAAAACCCGATCATTATCGGTGTATTCTCCTTAATTTTTATTGCACTGGCTTTAAATCTTTTTGGACTTTATCAACTGACTTTACCTCGACCTTTACTCGAAAAACTAGACCAACTACAAAGTAAACAGCAAGGTGGCACCTTAGTTGGTGCTGTAATTATGGGTATTTTATCTGCGCTCATTGTTGGCCCATGCATGAGTGCCCCATTGGCTGGTGCCCTATTATTTGTCTCCCAAAGTCATGATCCTATTTTGGGCAGTATTTATATGTTTATCTTAGGCTTAGGTATAGGTGTCCCTTTATTTATTGCGAGTGTCTTTGGTGCTAAATATCTACCCAAACCAGGTCTTTGGATGGATCGTATAAAGATTGGTTTTGGCTTTATTATGTTAATGGTGGCGTTATATTTTATTCGCCCAATGTTAGGCAGTATGTACTATTCCGTAGCATTTGCTCTGCTTTGCCTTAGTTTAGCGATTTATCTATTCAAAATACGAGTTTCAGCCCAGACTAATTTTGCTAAAACTTTCATACTATGTATCTCATTACTAAGTATTGCTGCTGCAATATATAATGTGAAATCCTCACTACAAAATTATCAAATAGCACATTCATCTCAAAAATTATTATCGTGGCAACACGTCACTACATCTGAACAATTCGAACAAGCACTTCAAATAGCAAAACAACAAGGGAAACCTATTTTGATTGATGTTTATGCTGATTGGTGTACCGCATGTCAACCTATTGAGAATGAGGTATTGCCACGAACAGATGTACAACAAGCAATGGCTAATTTTACTTTAATCAAATTGGATCTCACCAATAATGATCCATCTCAGGCTTCGATTTTAAAACAACGTGAAATTTTAGGTCCGCCAACCCTATTATTTCTCGATAACCAAGCTCAAGAATTACGCCAGTTACGACTCACAGGTACATTTAGTGCTAAAAAATTCATCCATCAACTAGAACAAGTAAAATGATTAGTGCTCAAGCCATACACCTTGGCCCAATCATGTTACCTTGGCCATTGGTTATTTTTTCCTTAAGTCTTGTCTTAGCCATTGCGATGGCTAAACAATTTAGTCAGCGTTTTACTGTTTCAGTAGAAAACTGGCATCAATTTAAAGACAGTATTTGGCAAGCCATTTGGATTGGTCTAATTATAGGTCGAATAGTTTTTGTGAGTATGGATTTAGATTATTATCGTTTACATCCTATCGATATTATAAAAATTCAAGACAAGGGCTTTCATTTTATTGCAGCATTACTTGCATCCACTTTATGGATTCTATGGAAGAACTGGAAAAATACCCGTTATGTTTCCATAATATTTTTAGTTTGTTGTTTTAGTTTCTCAAGCATTGGCAACTGGGGCTATAAAAAATATCAGCAGCAATACCAACAGTTTCCTCAAATCGAACTGATGGATCTTCAGTTAAAGAAACATAGGTTATCAAGTTATATTGGTCAACCCACTGTGATAAATCTTTGGGCAAGCTGGTGCCCCCCTTGTCATCGTGAAATGCCCGTACTTGCAATGGCACAGCAACGTCACCCGAATGTTAACTTCGTGATGATTAACCAAGGGGAAGACCCAGCAACAATTATGCAATATTTACAGGATAATCAACTTCAATTTAAACACATTTTACTTGATCAAGAAGGACTAAGCGCAGAAAAAACAGGAATGTATGGCTTACCAAGCACGCTATTCTTTAATGCACAAGGCCAACTTGTTGATCACCATATGGGTGAAATCAGTCAAAGTGTTTTAGACCAAAAACTTAAAAAAGCTCAAGGAAAATATTGATGCAAAAACTTAAATGTCTAGCTCTTGCCACACTAGGATTGTCTATTAGTCTTGCTAGCTGTGCCAAAACAGAACAAACAAGTACTTTAAAGCAACAGTTAGAAAAACAGGGCTATAATTTTGTGAAACAAATCGATGCTCCTGAAGGATTAATTGGTTGGAGTGGTTTTAAAGATGAGTACCCATCTACAGTTTTTATCTCTAAAGATCAAAAATATTATATAGTGGGTGATTTATTTAATGCTCAAAATACAAACCTTACAGAAGAAGCGATTAATACTCATGTAAAAGGAGCTGTATTAGAACAAATTTGGAAAAGTTTGGAGCAAACGACTTGGATTCAAGATGGTAAAAAAGATGCCCCAAAAATTGTATACGTCTTTACAGATGTCAACTGTCCTTATTGCCATTCATTTTGGCAAAAAGCACGCCCTTGGGTAGATTCTGGTAAAGTGCAGCTTCGCCATATTATGGTTGGGGTAATCAGAGAAAATTCAAAAGCCCAGGCTGCAACAATCTTATCTAGCAATAATCCCGAAGAAATATTTAAACAATTTAATCTAAACAATGGAAAAAATAAAATTAAGGATATGACCAATATTCCCAAAATTTTATCAGATAAGCTCGACAATAATGCTGAGACCATGGAGAAATATGGTTTCTATGCTACTCCAGCAATTGTTTGGAAAAATGCCAAAGGTGAAATTGAGAGTCAACAAGGCATGCCAAAAGATTTACAGGCTATTTTAGATTAAACTTCTATAGCACCACTCAAGATCATCCTTGGTCTTGAGTGGTATTAAAGTAATTTAATGGTAGTCGTAAATAACGAATACCATTTGATTCTAGCGTAGGCAATTTACCCGCATCCATATTGACTTGAATTGCCGCTAAAATTAATTTTGGCATCTTTAAGCTTTTATCACGTTGCTCACGCATAGCAACAAAATTCTGCTTATTGATACCTAAATGAATATGAACATTTTTATTTTTTTGCTCCGCAATACTGGTTTGGCATTGGTAATGTTGACGTGACGTAGGTAAATAGTCATGGCATAAAAAAACTCGAGTATCATCAGGTAATTGATAAAGTTTTTGTACTGAATCAAATAACTGCTCCGCACTACCATTTGGAAAATCACAACGTGCCGTACCATAATCAGGCATAAATAAAGTATCACCAACAAATACCGCATCTCCAACAACATAGCTTAAGCATGCTGGTGTATGCCCAAGTGTTGCAATATTATAAGCATCGAGTTGACCTATTTTAAATTGTTCTCCTTCAGCAAATAAATAATCAAAAGATGGATGTGCTGTAAAATACTCACCATCAAAATGATAAATTGGACCAAATGTGCGTTGTACAAGAGATATCTTTTCACTCATGGCAACACATCCACCAAGATGTTGTTTTATATATTGCGCTGCACTTAAATGATCTGCATGTACATGTGTCTCCAAAATCCACTGTACATTTAGATGATGTTGCTGCACGTAAGTTATTATTCGATCCGCCTGTTTAGTGCCCGTGGTCGCACTGACACTATCAAAGTCTAATACACTATCTATAATTGCACATTGCTTTGTTGCCGGATCACTCACTACATAACTATAGGTATTTGTTGTCACATCAAAGAAAGATTCAATTATTGGTTTTTGTTTCATTTTACGCTGCTCCACTTATTTTTCGTTGTAACCAAATACCCCCACTCATTGCGAGTAGAAAATAAAAAGCTTCAATATGACCCAATCCAAGTAAAGCAAAACTAGGTCCAGGACAAATGCCAGCGATGGCCCACCCTATACCAAAAATTACAGCGCCAATAATCAATTTATAATCTATTTGTTTTTGCGTAGGTAAATTTATAACTTGTCCTGAAAGCGTATATGGTTTGCGAATTGCGCGCTGCATAGGTATAAATACCACCATAATCGCACCTAGCATAACAAAAATTAAACTTGCATCCCACTGTCCTGTAACATCTAAAAAACCAATAATTTTAACTGGATTTGCTAGACCTGATATGATTAAACCCAATGCAAACAATGCGCCAAAAAATACAGCCATTACAGCATTCAATAAACTGTTTTCAGTGTTCTGTGTGGTACTTTCTTTCATCATAAAATCCCCCATACATGACGAGTGAGCCAAACTGTGAGCATGGCAGCTGCCATAAAACAAGCTGTAGCAACAAAGGAACGTTTTGATAAACGGCTTATACCGCAAATCCCGTGACCACTAGTACAACCTGATCCCATGCTTGTTCCGAAGCCGACCAATATTCCTGCAAGAATAAATAACCATGGCTCCTGTACCACAAAATCAATATTGGGTCGTTGCCAAAAACCATAAAGCGCAGCTGATAAAATCATGCCCAATAAAAACCATTTCGCTGGACTTCGTACAAAAGTTTTTTTATTTAATACCTGAGTGAGCATACCGCTTATTCCAGCAATACGTCCGTGTACATATAAGTACCCTACAGTGGCAATGCCTAATAACATGCCACCCAACCACGCCACAATATATTCATGCATGAATAATTACCTCTAACTTCAAAATGCCAGTTACAATATACTTTTTTATAATATATAATTATATTAATTATTCAAGCCTATTTTAGAGATGATTTATGCCAAGTTCTTTTTCAATTGATTTTAGTCAGGTTGACTACGTTGCACAGCAGCTCAAGGTTTTATCAAATCCAGATCGTTTAAAAATTTTATGTGTACTAAAAGATGGTGAAATACATGTGCAGCAAATCGAAACACTTACTAATATTCAGCAACCAACTTTATCACAACAACTTACATTACTGCGTAGAGCCAAATTAGTGACAACTAGACGGGATGGAAAACAGATTTTTTATTCAATAGCAGAGCCCAAAGTTTTGCTACTGATGCAGCAACTCTATCAACTGTATTGCCAAAATTAAGAGATTTTCAATGATCGAACATTCCTGAACGAACAATGTATAATGGCATCAGCTTTATATAAATGGTCTATGTGCATGTCTATTCAAATCTTAAATAAACAATTAGATGAAAGTCAGCACTGTCCTCTTTGCCAAGCTTCAATGTACTTTATTGATGCAGAGCAATTTGAAAAAGAGTTTAACTTTTATCAATGTAGCCATTGTTCACATCAAGTATTTAATGACGGGCACCATAATTGCCATTGTGAACATTGCCAAAATACGCGTAAGAAACTAATTAAGGCAACGCGTTTACAAGAACAGCGTTTTAAAGATAATAAAACAGATCTGGTCATTAAGGATTTAAACCAACTTAGCTTCTTACAGCAATTATTTCTGCTCTCACTCATTGATAACATCGTGCAAGAAGATAAAAGTTATAATGAATACATAGACTGGAATAATATTAAATACCACCATATTACCCCAAACTTTCAATTTCAAAATTCTCTGTTACAACAGCTCATTAAAGAAGGTGTATTAATAGAACATGATCCAAATGCAAAAACAGAACAAATATTAGGCTCAGGACAATACCATATTCAACTTCGAATCGATGGTTATACAGAACCAAGTCTGTACAGTATTTGTCAACAACTGCGTTTGCGCTTTTTTGAAAATCTTTCTCGCGGCGTACCATTTAAAACTGCCGATCAAGTAAAAGATACGTTATATCTAGTGTTATATCATGAGATCGTACAATTTATGCAGTTGTATTGTCGAACTTGGGGTATCCAAATTTCTGGTAATCGTGGTTTACAAAGTTATTGCTATCATTTAATGGAACATCTAGCTGTAGGGCAAATTTACTATCTTATTCAAAATGCTCTTGAATATCTCTATCAGCAAAAAGCTTTACATGTCCGCAATGAGAATTTCATCAACACGAATATTTTAAAGAAAACATTGATGCAATATCGTCAACGTAGCGTAGATGAAAAATGGGAAACACCCACTTTACCACGACCACATAATCTAGTTTTAAGTAACATGAGTAATATCC
The DNA here is from genome assembly GCF_031157835.1 of Acinetobacter rudis. GTDB lineage: Bacteria > Pseudomonadota > Gammaproteobacteria > Pseudomonadales > Moraxellaceae > Acinetobacter > Acinetobacter rudis_A. The sequence continues at coordinate 42,236 of NZ_JAVIDR010000011.1, forward strand.
TCTTTTACCGTTTTCTAGATTATGACGAGCACATCTTTATTCAACCCGTATGGCGTAGTTGGAAAAAGATTGCTCCTCGGCTAAATTTTTATTCAGATAAACGTTGCATGCACTGTGGTTCACATGATCTTAAAGTTGACTATGATGCCGCTACCTATGTTTCCTTGAGTTGTCAAAAATGCAAACATCAAGATCACTACTTTATCCGCTGAGTGAATAATAAATTCAGATTGGATCAAATATTAGATGTTGATTGCATAGATCAGAGACTTTACCAATACCTATAAATACGGCTAACCTTATCCTATTCACTTCAGCCTATTGGATGACCCAATGCAACACACTCAACAACATTGTTTTGACAACATAAACCAATGTACTGTTACAGATCAATTCTTCATTGAACAAGTCATTCAAGCTTGGCAAGCTCTACAGCAACAAAATCCCTTAGTACAATGTATTACCAATAGCGTTGCTGCCAACTATGTTGCTAATCTTCTTTTGGCAGCAGGTGCCTCACCAGCAATGATAGATAATCCGCACGAATCTGCGGCATTTGCTCAAATTGCAGGAGGATTAAATATTAATCTGGGTACTCCAACAAGTGAGCAAATTGCTGCAATGCAGCTTGCAGCCCAAGCAGCACAACGGAGTCATACACCATGGGTGCTTGATCCTGTAGGCTATGGTGCCCTGCTACATTGGCGTAGTGAAACTGTTGATCAGCTACTACAGTATAGTCCTCATATCATTCGAGGTAATGCTTCAGAAATTAGTACATTAGCTGGCACAGTAATACAAAATAAAGGCGTAGACTCCACTTTATCTAGTCAGATAGCCGCAGCACATGCTCGACCATTACTCCAGTCTACCGCCTGCATTGCGATTTCAGGAGCTTCAGATTTTATTGTTTCTCGCCAATTTGATGCCTTAATTGAGATACAAGGTGGTCATGTAAACCAAACAAAAATTACAGCTAATGGCTGTGCATTAGGCGCTTTATGTGCTGCCTATAGCGCCGTTAGTACTAATGCAACCATTGCAGCTGTTACAGGACATATTCATTTTGCAATTGCCGCGCAACTCGCCTATAAGAAAGCTCCACAAATAGGTAGTTTCCATGCTGAATTTTTAAACCAAATAGAATCACTTGATGCGAACCATATTGAGCAATATGCTTGTATAAAATTTCTACGCCATTCATCATAAGGTCAGCTATACTGGCATCATCTTATTCTGCAAATCAATATTAATGGAATACTGCTCATATGCTCATGCAATTTTTTAATGAAACAAACCTGATGCCGTTTCATATGAGCGTATTAATGCTGATTTTGCTCAGCCTTGCTGAAACTATAGGCTATTATATTCACCTCAGACCGAGTTCTTTATTAAAGAAAATATCTCCACAATGGTTAAAACGCTCACCATTTATACAGGTGAAATTTTCTAAAATCTCAATCTTTGTCTTCTTGTTAATTAACTTTAGTTTTGCAGGCTACTTTTTACAGCTAGCTATCTTCGCAAGTCGCCAAGAGTTTGCACCATGGTTTTACGTTATTGTGCCTGCACTAATTATGGCCATCTTTTTTACAGTCTTTATGATTCACTGTCTTGATCAGGTCATTAAGCCGCAGTACACACCAACTGCTATTAACTTAATTGGTCGTTTAGCAACCATTTCTAGCGGCAATGCCCGTCCTGGATTTTCAGCTCAAGCTCGTGTAATTGATGAATATGGCCAGCTACACTATATTCAGGTCGAACCTGAATTTGGGGAGTTAGAATTACAATCTCAGATTATCTTAATTCGTTTCAATAAATCACATTATGTTGCTAAAACAATCTCAGCAAATAATCATCTATTTCATGCTGAATAATCATCTAGAGTTCATATTGCAAAATACACGGTCAAAGCAGATATATTACCAACGGTACTTATCCCAATTTTCAGGATTAGCCCAATATTTAGCATTTAGCCAATCTGGAACATGTTTATAATTCAGAATATTAAATAGCCATATACATTGTTGTTCAGCTAACTGGTAATCAAATAACTGCTGAAAACCCAAAGCACGCATTAATTTTTCATCTGCCTTATTCGCACAAATCACAATACGTTTAGCCCATAAATCACGCAATTTCACAATTAGCTGTGTCTTTTGCTGGGAACTAAACTGTAACAAGTCAGAGTCATTTAATTGCACAAGGGCAATATCATATCGTTGTTGAAAAGGCAGATTTAAAAATGCAGATGCGTTAAAATGGCTAAATTGAATGTTCAAATCTGATGAATCATTCGCCAAATTTAATCCAATGGAAATTGCAGTCTGAATCGGCTGTTGTTGTGCTAAATCGTCTAGCATCAAAGTGATGACATTTTGCTCAGCCATGACTGTACCTTTTATATCGAGTGAGAAATTAGCAATGGAACGACAAGGCATTTGTCATAAAATGCATGCAGCTCTGTTAGAGAATAATGTAACTGATCCATCCCTACATCAAGCAAATGTTGAATATAAGTTTAATTTAGACCGTACCGTAGTCGATCTACCCTTTCAACTTGGTCAACAAATTGAAATAGAATGGACTGGTAAAATTTACTGCGTCTCGTGTGGAAATTCTACACCTAAATCATATTCACAAGGGCATTGTTTTAAATGTTTTAAAACCAAAGCATCTTGTGACCTATGTATTATGAAACCTGAAACTTGTCATTACCATTTGGGTACTTGCCGTGAAGATAGTTTTGCGCACGAAGTCTGCTTTCAACCACATATTGTCTATTTGGCAAATTCAAGCGCATTAAAAGTGGGGATTACCCGTTTAGGACAAATGCCTACACGCTGGCTCGACCAAGGTGCAACTCAAGCCCTACCGATTATGAAAGTCGGATCACGGCGCTTATCTGGTCAATTAGAGACCATGTTTGCAAATGAAGTTGCCGATAAAACAGACTGGCGCAAATTATTAAAAGGACAAGCTGAACCTCTAAACTTGCTCGAAATTCGAGACCAGTTAGTTGAACAATTTAGCCCCAAAATTCAAACGATTCGTGAAGAGTTTAGTCAAAAACTAGAGTTCAATGAAAATGTTGAACTGCTTGAAAATGAATCCCCACGTGAGTTTATTTATCCAATAAACAGCTATCCTGAAAAAATTAAATCACATAACCTTGATAAAACACCAATCATCCGTGGAGTCTTACAAGGAATTAAAGGGCAATATTTAATGCTTGATACAGGTGTGATTAACATTCGCAAATACACAGGTTATGAACTTATTATTCGAGCTGAATGATCTCTCATAATTCTAATAATAGCCGTACATACCTTATGATATACGGCTATTGATTATTTTGGATGTCATATACTCATATTACTTTATGTGGATATTTAACAGCTCTAAAATAGCAAGAGCTGGATCTTCACTATTTCCAGCCAATAGTTTTTTATGTAAAGTTTTAAACTGCATGGTCTGAATCTGTCCAACCTCAACATCCATCAAGCGTTCAATTTCAGTCGCAAGATTCTGTGCGGTTGCTTCACGCTGAATAAGTTCTTTGATTACACGTTTTCCTGCAATAATATTAGGTAAAGAATAATATGGAATTTTTACCAAGCACTTGATAATAATATAACTTAACCAATTTAACTTATAAAACGATACCATAGGTCGATGCATTAACATCGCTTCTAAAGTTGCGGTTCCTGATGCTAAAGCAACAATATTTGCGGCATCCATTACTTGTCGACCAATACTAGACTCTGCACTTTGATTCTCTAACAACATGATTTGACGTTTAAAATGATCAGGATAGTGCTCTAATAACTGTGCTATTTGTTGTTGTCTTGCAGCATTGATTGCAGGAATAATAAAAATATCTTCTGGGAATTTATAATGCAATATTTGAGCAGCATCCAATAACATGGGACCCAAACGTTCAACCTCTCCCTGCCTACTCCCTGGCAATAAGGCAATATGGCGCTGATTTACGGATAATCCAAGTGCTTGCTTTGCGTGAGCAATTGGATTATCAAGTGGCAGTTCTGTTGCTAAAGGATGGCCAACAAATGCTGCTGGAACATTAAATTTTTGATAAAAAGCTTTTTCAAATGGGAATAAACATAGAACCAGATCAATAGACTCTTTTATTCCATAGACTCGTCCCTGTCGCCAGGCCCATACTGAAGGACTTACATATTGTACAGTCTTAGTTGGTAAATGATGTTGTTTTATACTTTTAGATAAACGCAGATTAAAATCAGGCGCATCAATCCCGATGAAAATATCAATTGGTCTTTTAGCCCAACGCTCCACCAGTTCATCACGAATGGCGAAAAACTTTTTTAAGTCTTTGAGTACTTCAACGATACCCATTTTAGAAAAAATATCCATTGGATAAAAGCTTTCTAATCCAGCAGCAATCATTTGTGGACCACCTACACCCTCAAATTCTGCTTCAATACCCAATTCTTGGAAACGGCGCATCAATTTAACCCCAAGCGTATCGCCCGAAACTTCACCAACCACTATTCCAATGCGTAATTTTTGATTATTCAACATGATATCCCCTGCAAAGCAAGCACATCTTAACATAGCAGAACTAAGCTTATTTTTTTAAATTCAGTGCCAACAAACAATCTAAACTGAATTCTCCATACAAATACACCGAAAAATATCACAACCCGACAAATATCCTAGACTTATTCTGCTTTAGCCGTGTTAAACATTAAACAATTCGTGTTATATTCAAGCGAATTTCTACTCAACTGTATGATTACCCAGTGACGGCAAATGAATACACCTAAGTCTACCCCTCTTGTACAATCTGATATTGATGACGTGAATGTTCAAAGCATTCAACCTCTTGTAACTCCAGCAAAATTAAAAGCGGAACTTCCTTTAAATGGTCAGGCCTATCAAACAGTGCTACATGGTCGTGAAACAATCCGCAATATTTTAGATGGCAAAGATAAACGTTTGTTTGTTGTGATTGGTCCATGTTCAATCCATGACCCTATAGCTGCACATGAATATGCAGACCGCTTAAAAGTGCTTAGCGAAAAAGTAAAAGATACTTTATATATTGTCATGCGTGTTTATTTTGAAAAGCCTCGTACAACAATTGGTTGGAAAGGTCTAATTAATGACCCTGACATGAATGATTCATTCAATATTGAAAAAGGTTTACGTATTGGCCGTAAGCTCTTGTTGGAACTGAATGAAAAAGGATTAGCTTGCGCAACTGAAGCCCTAGATCCGAACTCACCACAATACTATCAAGACTTGATTTCTTGGTCAGCGATTGGGGCACGTACAACCGAAAGCCAAACTCACCGTGAAATGTCCTCAGGTCTTTCGTCTCCAGTTGGTTTTAAAAATGGTACAGATGGTGGCTTAACTGTTGCAACCAATGCGATGCAATCCGTTAAACACGGGCATAGTTTCTTGGGCTTAAATGATCAAGGTCAAGTTTCAGTAATTCGCACCAAAGGTAATCCATATGCACACGTTGTTTTACGTGGTGGTAATGGTAAACCAAACTATGACGCAGGTTCAGTTGCCGAAACTGAAAATGCCTTGGCTAAGGCGAAGGTGAGCAACAAGATTATGATTGATGCTAGCCATGCCAATTCAAATAAAGACCCATTCCTACAGCCGTTGGTACTGAAAAATATTACTGAACAAATTTTAGATGGTAATAAATCTATTGTTGGTATCATGGTTGAGAGTCATCTCAAAGGAGGTCGTCAAGACATCCCTAAAGATCTCAATCAACTTGAATACGGTAAATCAGTCACAGATGGTTGTATCGATTGGGAAACGACTGAAAATACGCTGCTTGAAATGGATGCAGCATTAAAGAACGTTCTTCCAACACGTTAATGCTGAATAAAGCGCCATCTACCCGATGGCGTTTTACTTTGTTGTGGATTATTGCTAGCTACAGCTTTCCTTGATCTATATTTAGACTTATATTTTATATTTACTTTTTTAGTTATTAGTTAACGGTCACATGAACAATCTTGAACAACAGCTCAGTCAAATTACCCATTTTCGCTATATACACCAACATCTCTTAACATCTGCCCAACCCAGTGTAGAGCAGCTTGCACAAATAAAATCATATGGTGTAGATACTGTTATCAATCTAGGTTTGAGTCATGAAGAACAATTTTTAGCAGACCAAGATCAACACTGTATTGCCTTAGGACTCAATTACTTACATATTCCAATAGATTGGGAATGTCCTGCCGATGAACAATGCCTTTTGGTTTTAGATCTAATTAACGCATTAGTACAAAACAAAATCATTTGGATACATTGTCCAAATGGCTATCGTGTAAGTAGCCTGATGTATTTATATCAACAATTTGCAATGGAAATTGATTTACCAACTGCACAAGAATTTTTACATCAACTTTGGGAACCCAATGCAACATGGACAGGTTTAATTCATGCCGTGACTCTACAGTTACAAGGCCGTAAAGCCACTCAAGAATTAGAAATGTCTTTACAACAAGTTGAAGACACAAATCCATAGCATTAACTATTTTGTTTGATGTGAAACCAAAACTATAGCTGTGGCTAAAATCCCTTCCTGACGTCCTGTAAAACCTAGCTTCTCTGTCGTTGTGGCCTTAATGCTTATTTGGGTCACATCCACATGGAGTACATTTGCGATACTCTGACGCATTTCTAGATTGTATTTCGACAATTTAGGACGTTCACATGCAACAGTAATATCAGCATTATTTAGTTGATAGCCACGATCTAAGATCAATTGATAGCTATGTTGAAGTAATTTACGGCTATCTACATCTTTAAATTCAGGATCGGTATCAGGGAAATGCTGACCAATATCGCCTAAAGCTAGAGAGCCTAATAGTGCATCACACAATGCATGTAACACAACATCACCATCAGAATGTGCTTTTAAACCTTGATTATGTGGTATCTTAATGCCAGCAAGCGTAACAAAATCTCCATCTTCAAATGCATGTACATCAATACCCTGACCAATTCGAATCTGTACTGACATAAAATCTCCCCCTGTGCAGTTTTTAATATGAAATCTTGTATTCATACTTTCTCTTTCGCTATAGTAAGTATGCAAGCATTTGGAAAGTATAAGCGATCATGCTGATCAAAACAGATTATTTATCGATGAAGTCTATTTTAACCCTCTTAAGTTTAAGCAGCCTAGCGATTTTCAGCAGCTCGATAAGCCATGCTCAAGCGATCCCTTGCGAAAATCCCCATCAGCAAGCTTGGAAAAAAATGCTGTGTGGCAATGAGCTAAAAAAACAACGTTTATTACTCAATGATAAATACCTAACAGCATATCTTGCCACAGATGCCCCAATACAGCTTTTAGAAAAGACACAACAACTCTGGCTCAACCGAGTACAACAATGTACAACTCGACGTTGTTTTGAACAGCAAATTGATCTACGCAGTGAGGAGCTTAATTTTTATACATCCATGAATCAAAGTATGACACAGCACTTTATCAAATATAATCGAGGTAAAATTGCGATACCAGAAGTGCATATCATGGTGCATCAACTCAGTACTGATCGTATAAAAATTGAAGGTAATGCTTATTTAAATCCTAACAATAAAAACCAACAACAAAGGATGTTACTTGCCTACAGTTCACCTGATCCTAAAAAGCCTGTTCTAGATAATGATCGTCGTTGTAGCTATCAAATGACTTTTCACAAAGCACTCTTAGTCGTACAAAGCAAACAAAAAGAATGCCAGCATTTCACTGGGCATTATCGACGTTACGATTAAGCCAATATAAATAGAAAAATGGTTGATTTCACTCAACCATTTCACATTCTAAGCAAATGATTCTCTATGAGAACTTCAATTAAATTTTTGCTGCAAGCTCAGCACCTTGTCTAATGGCTCGCTTAGCATCTAATTCACCTGCTTGGAATGCCCCACCAATTAAATGAACTTTTTGACCAGCCTCAACAAGTTGCTCATACATTGCTGTATAAGACTCTTGGCCTGCACATACCACTACATTGTCAACATCTAACACTTTAATTTGGTCATCTATACGAATATGCAAACCTAAATCATCAATTTTTTCATAACTGACTCCAGCAAGCATATGTACATTACGTTGTTTTAATCCAGTACGGTGAATCCATCCAGTAGTTTTACCCAAACCTGCACCAACAGTGCTAGATTTACGTTGTAACAAATAAATTTCTCGTGGAGAACTTTCAACTTTAGCAGCTTTTAAACCACCAACGTGAGCGTATTGAGTATCGATCCCCCATTCATCGTAAAACTTTTGTGGATCTTGACTGCCACTTTGACCACGATGACTCAAAAACTCAGCAGTATCAAAACCGATTCCCCCAGCTCCAATAATTGCCACACGTTGCCCAACTGTTTTACGATCACGCAGTACATCTAAATAACTTAATACCTTGGTATGATCAAAACCTTCTATTTCTAAACGCCGTGGTGTTACCCCTGTAGCAATAACAATTTCATCAAAGTTATGTTGCTGTAGTTTCTCAAAATCCATCTTATGAGATAGATGTAATTTAATATTCGGTTGTAATTCTATTTGACGTTTAAAATAACGTAGCGTTTCGTAAAACTCTTCTTTGCCAGGAATTGTTTTTGCAATATTAAACTGACCACCAATTTGTGTGGAGGCATCATAGAGCATCACCTGATGTCCTCGTTCAGCTGCGTTAACAGCAAAACTAAGCCCTGCTGGCCCTGCTCCAATGACCGCAATCGTTTTTTTATTCTCTGCTGCTAACATATTAAGTTCGGTTTCATGACAAGCACGAGGATTAACCAAACAAGAAGCTACCTGTTGAGTAAAAATTTGGTCGAGACAAGCTTGATTGCAGGCAATACAAGTGTTGATCTCATCACTACGTCCCTGTGAAGCTTTTAAGGCAAATTCAGGATCTGCTAGCATTGGACGTGCCATCGAAATTAGATCAGCATCACCTTCTGCTAGCACATATTCTGCCATTTCTGGGGTATTAATACGGTTTGAGGTAATGAGTGGAATGTTCACTAGCCCTTTTAACTTACGAGTCACCCAAGTAAATGCAGCACGTGGTACTTTTGTTGCAATAGTCGGAATACGTGCTTCATGCCAACCAATCCCAGTATTAATAATTGTTGCACCAGCTTTTTCAATTTCCTGTGCAAGCTTTACAATTTCATCAAAATTTGAACCACCCTCAACTAAATCAAGCATAGATAATCGATAGATAATGATGAAATTTTCACCTACTGCCTCACGAGTGCGTTTTACGATCTCTATTGCTAAACGTATTCGATTTTCGTAACTGCCACCCCACTCATCATCACGGTGGTTAGTCCGCGCTGCAATAAACTCATTAATCAAATAGCCTTCAGACCCCATAATCTCGACACCGTCATATCCAGCGTATTTTGCTAACTTCGCACAGTTCACAAAATCGGCTATAGTCTGCCAAACCTCTGCAGAACTTAATGCATGGGGCTTCACTGGATTAATAGGTGCTTGCACAGCTGAAGGTGCAACAATATCAGCCTGATATGAATAACGACCTGTATGTAAAATCTGTAAAGCAATTTTACCACCTGCCTGATGTACGGCCTGAGTGATGAGCTTATGAGGTTCAGCTTCTTCAAATGTTTCTAGCTTGGATCCGCCAGCAAAAGTGACACCTGCCTGATTCGGGGCAATTCCTCCTGTCACAATTAATCCAACTCCCCCTTTAGCACGTTCAGCATAAAATTGAGCCATCCGTTCAAAGCCATGTTCATGTTCTTCAAGCCCAACATGCATTGACCCCATCAAAATACGGTTTTTTAATGTGGTAAATCCTAAATCAAGTGGTTCAAATAAAAAGGGATAATGTGACATAAGTACTCCTGCTGGCAGTTGGCGAGCGTAAGGCTAGTTTTGATCAGCAGTTTTTTATAATCTAGTTTTGTTTTTAATGCAACATGTTGCATAATATCTAACATGCTCATTTTAGACTGATATAGCCGATGTCACTCTCTCATGCTTTACTCACCAGTTTAATTGAAAAACCAAGTACAGGTTCCGAACTGGCACGTCGTTTTGACCGCTCTATGGGCTTTTTTTGGCCTGCTACACACCAACAAATCTATAGAGAACTCAACAATATGCTTTTGAAGGGTTGGGTTTCCACTCTAGAAGATGAGCATTACACTGGTCGTAAAAAAACCTATCAAGTAGAAGCCTCTGGTCGGGCCGAATTAGCAGATTGGATCTACAAACAAAGTCCACCTGCACCTCTACGTGAGGAACTCATGGTACGTTTGCGCGCGGAGGCACAATTAAATACATCACAGCTTTTACCTGAACTGCAGCGTCATCTTGAGTTACATCGTCACAATCTACATATCTATCAATTGATTTATAATCGTGACTTTGCAATATCCGACTCTCAACCCAATCTACAGGAAAAAACCACCTACATACATAAAATGATTTTGCAATTAGGTATTAATCAAGAACTTGGCTGGATTACATGGTTAGAACAGTTAATTCCACAGTTACAACAATTTCAGGATCAACACTAATTTTCATTTTTGTATATTTCCTTAAGGAGTAAGTACTGATGCCATATTATTCAATGACTGACGACACTCAACTTCATGTTCGTGAAGTTGGTCAAGGTGATCCCGTACTAGTTCTCTCCGGCTTAGGTATGCAAAGTTGGCAATGGCTTCCTTTCTTACAATCAAGTAAAAAAACTCACCGTTTTATTATTCCTGATTGGCGCGGTTTTGGTGGGTCAAAGCACTGTAAAATTCCAATGCATTTGGATGCGATTACAAGTCACTGGAATGATATTAAGTGTCTAATAGAACAACTGGAACTTGACCAATTTAAACTTATTGCCTATTCAATGGGTGCTAGCACAGCAATGCATGGTATGCAATATGGGCATCTTTCAAGTAAATTAAAAAGTTATCTCCATATTGACCAAACTCCTAAAATCTCTACTGATTTTAATTGGTCTTATGGCTTGTTTGGTCAGGATTATTTTCAATTTATTGAGCTACTACAATCAATCTCTGATTTCTTAGCACAACATCAAGATAAACAAACTTTAGCACAACTTGAAGTACAACCTCGAAAACAACTTTTAAATATGTGGCTTAATTTCATACAGCTTCAGGACAGTAATAAAATTAGCCCTCTACTCTTCAAATTAGCGCTAAAACAACCATCCTTACAAAAACATTTATTGCCTATCCAACGATTAGACTATATGGCTTGGTACATCAATAATTATTTACATCATCAACAGGATTATCGTAAGGCCATCATTGGATTAGACTGCCCGACTACGTTTTTTATTGGCGCAAAATCAACCCTATATCCAGCACAAGGTCAGCTAGAAATTGCTGAAAGAATGAAAAATGCTAAATCCGTAGTATTTGAACGCTCTGGACACACTCCACTTTTAACTGAGCCTTTTAAATTTGGTCGAGAATTGCAGCATTTTTTACATGCAAATTAAACAATTTCATATTTAAGAAGATCTTTGAATAATGCCATTTTTTAAATGTCTAATTCATTCATATAAATTTACATGACTGGACTAAACGGATTTTTCTAAACTTTCTAATAATAACTTAGACTGTTCATGACCATTTTCTGCAGCTTTTTTTAACCACATAAGTGCTTGAGATCTATCCTTGGTTAAACCATTACTACCATTAAAATAGTATTTTGCTAATGTTGCTTGCGCATCTTTATGATTATTATTTGCAGCTTTCAAATACCAAGTATTTGCAGCCTTTTCATCTCTATCAACACCTTGGCCTTTTTCATACATCATTGCACAATAAAACTGCGAATCAGCATCATTTTGTTCAGCCGCTTTAATCATCAATTCAAAAACCTTTGCATAGTCTTGTCTGACGCCCTGTCCATGAGCATACATCAATGCTAAGTTATACTGCGCCGACTTATGACCTTGTGCTACAGCTTTATTATACCAACGCAGTGCTTCACTATTGCTTTGAACAACACCCTTACCTTCATCGTAAATCACGCCAAGATTAAACTGTGCTGAAGCGTTCCCTTGAAGCGCTTGTTTTTGTGTTTCATAAAAACTAAGTTGTTGCGCGTTTGCAATATTAGGAGTCACTCCTAATACTGCTATCAAAATCAATAAATTTCTATTTTTTTTCATCATTTAAAGCATATTTACCATCTTATTGGCTATTCTAACTGAATATCAGCCAATAAAAACCCAATGTATTTAATTAAATACACAAAAAAGTTGAGAAAAAACACACTTTATTTTAGTAAGTATTAAACAAAAAAAGAAAGACCGACATAGCCTCCTAACCTTTTCCAGCTCATTACGCCTGACTTAATAGACGTAAATCTATGTTAGACTGATTTATAAACACAAATACACGACTTTAAATAAGCCAAAATACTATATCAAAATTTTATATGTAATTTATTAGTACTTAATCATTTAAAGTTCACAATGAGTCTATTTAACCAATCATAAAAAATAAATTATTTGACCATTAAATATAAACATTATAAAACAGCTACACAATACTTATTACCCACAAAAAATAAATATGACGAAGCAAATAAGATTACTTACCCTAAAACTTATATAATTTTTTTAAACCTTATACTTATCATAGCGCTTAGTTAGATACACTAAAATATTCTTTTATAAAAAAAGAAATCTATACTTTATAAAAATATATTAATAGCGAACAAAACTAACTTTTAACAATTTCATCAGTCAACTTTCTTTTAGGTTCATCAATTGTAAATTTCTGCCCAGTCGCTATAAGTTCTCTCTTATTAAAACCTGAACGATGTAATTGGCCTTGAGTACAAAACCATTTACATTTTACCTTTGTATCTTTAATAGAGTATACAATCATTTCAGGGCTACCCAACACAAAAACCACAACACTACCCACTTCTAAAGTCATATCCCACTCAACAACGATGTTTGGTAAATTTCTTATTTTCATTATATTCAATATAACTAAAGTGTTAAAATTATAAATGCTATTTTTGATTATATTTTTTGTATATAAAACTTATATTAATGTAATTTATAAAACAATCTAATAGTTAACATATTTCATAATTCAACATACAAAAAAATAACTATTAAATCAGGGTATTTAACTTTGGAATCAATCCAACACATAAAAATAAATAATAATAAATCATACTATTTATTATAATTTATAGTAAAAAATCTAATATTTAATAAAAAAAAACCCACCTATTATGGTGGGATCACGCTAAATTTTCTTATTTTGACTTATTATTATCATAATTGTTTTTGATTATTGACTTCCAAAATTAGGTCTCTTAACTACTGCCTTTTTATGTGAAGTACTTTGTGATCGAATTATAACTATGTGATAAAAGTCACACAAGTTTTAATAGCAATTTATGTGTTTTTTTCGCTTGCGGTAACTTTCTCTATAGTTTTAAAACTCATTACCTATTGATTTTATTACTATTTTATATATATTATTTATCTTTACATAAAACATAATAAAATTACCAAGTTCTCTAATATCAAACAAATAAAACATACATATATTAAATTGACATGTTTAATTCATATTTAAATGCATATTTTTTAATAAATTGAGTATGCAAATTCCCAACTTCACTCTAAATTAACAACGTCATAAATCGTTTCAATCATTTTTTGAGCTCGCATTCCTCTCATTCCATACTGAGCTAGAGCATCACCTGCCAATGCATGTAGAGTAACAATTTGATGTAGCGCTATTTGCTCTCCCATTTGAGCTTTTAAGCCTGCGATCATACCTGCCAAGATATCGCCCATTCCTCCTGTAGCCATGCCTGGATTACCAGCTCTGCAAACCCATAATTGTTCCTGCAAAATTAAACTGCCTGAACCTTTCAATACCCACTGTCCACCATAATTTTGCTGTAGTTTCTTAATTGCAGCTACCCGATCAGATTCAACTGTAGCAACTGATTGTTGTAATAAGGTCGCTGCCTCACCTGGATGTGGTGTAGCATAACTTTTTATTTTTAATTGTGATGGGTACTTAGCAAGAAACCACAAAGCATCAGCATCATAGACAACATCAACAGAAGAGCGATTCAATTCAGCAAACCAGTGTGTAAAATGCTGTTCAGCCCATTGATCTCGACCTAGCCCCATTCCTATACACACTGCATCAATTTGCTGCAACAATTCCTGAATGTCAGAAATGGTCATTCGATCAATATCACGTAGCATTAAATTTGGTGATCGACTAAGAATTGCGACATGATGTTTTGCATGACAAACAACTGTTACCTTCGCCGCACCAGCACACGAAGCAGCTTCGGCAGCCATGATTACAGCCCCGCCCATCTGCTCATGACCACCAACAATAACCACATGGCCATAATCTCCTTTATGTCCATAAGCCTTACGTTTATTTAGTTTAATATGTGTTGGACTAATATAAGCTAATGGAATCAAACCACTATCTATTGGAATTAAATCTAATAGTTTTATTTGTCCAGTATATTCTTGCGCTTGTCCTGTTAGGAGTCCAATCTTTAGTCCTAATACAGTAAAACAATAGTCTGCCTTAATTGCACAAGGTAATGCTCGCCCCGTATTAGCATTTAAACCACTAGGAATATCAATTGTAATTTTTATACCAACTCGGCTATTAATATTATGAATAATATTTTGCCAATATTCATTTAGTGGGCGGTCTAACCCTATACCAAATAAAGCATCAACATAACAGTCGTATTCTAATTTAAAATCAAAACCTGAAATAATGTTAATTTGATCATTTTCAGCACACTGACGAGCTTTTGCTAAGTCTAATGATTGGCCCAGTTCCGCTGCATAAATATCAACTAAAAATCCAGCACGTTTCAAATATACAGCAACTAAATAACCATCACCTGCATTATTACCCTGACCACAACATAGTGCAATTTTAAATTTTTCTTTATTTTGATCCTTGAAGAGTTCTAATAACTCTTTATGTAAAGTCCACGCAACTTGTTGCATCAAGGCAAAAGAACTATTTTGTTGAGAAAACCAGCGTTGCTCCCAAGTTTTAATATCTTGGCGAGAATAAGCAAATTGCATCATAATAATTCCAATATATCTGCTAATAACATGTTTCTTTCAAAAAATATAAACCAATTTCTTCCTTATGCTCTTATAAAAATTGACATATTTCGACTAATTTAATTCATCAAGCTTTAAAAAGTATAAACGCTTTTGCGGATCATCATATACAAGTTGCTGAAGAAAACTGTTTGCACTAATAATTGAGTGATCTTCACGCAAACAACGCTCAACAAATGCTATATCAACAAACTCATCAGCTAAACCTGCTCTGCCTAAATCTAAAAAATAAAATTGATCAAACTGATCTATAAAAATATTACTATCAGTAATATCTCCATGACTAAAAATAAGTTTTTCCTTGACTCGATCTCGATCTAATTCTTGCCACAATTCCAAATAGCTTTGATGGTTTCCCCATAACTCTGATTCAACTTCATCCTCCATTTGGTTTAATAACCCTCTGTCTATAAAAAGCTTAGACTCCAATAGACGTGAGCTAATGTCTGAATAGAATGGACAACTAAGTGTAGAAACAGATTTCAGTTGATTTAAAATCTCTTGATATAAATCAATCCATAGTCGAGACTCTAAGATTAAATTTGATATAGGTTGTGCCTTTACGGCTTTCGTTATCATGAATTCAGAATTCATATCTGACTCATATAACACCAACTCAGGTACCTTAATTTTATCTGATACCCAAGATATCATCTTCGCCTCACGTAAAACACTATATGTTGTTTGAGCATACTGTATGTCTGAGCTTTTCAAAAAAAATGCCTCACCATTACGCTCAAAAGAATACACATTCGATGGAGATTGGCCAACTTTATTGACAGTTAAAACACTATTCCCAATAAACTCTTTAATCTTATGCGGTAATTTCACAGTAATTCCAATTTTTTCAATATCAACAATAGTTTCTTAAATATAATCATACCTATATTAATGTATCCATGAATGCCATTTTATCCATATAAATCAAAATCTTTTTAGTACCAGGTATGCAGTGCTGCATTATCACAGCATAGTATTTACTTAAGCACTACATTAAAATGTTCAATATCGAAAATCTCTAAAACAGTTTTTGATAAAAACAGACTAATTCTATCTATCTTATGACTGTAACCTTTAACCACCTAGATAGTTTTACGTTGATATTAGAGATGTCATTAGCAATAATTTTAAGCATGTTCGTATTCTCATTGAGTATGTCGATTTCTCCTGGTCCAGTAAATATAACCATCCTCTCAATGGGCTTGAATCGTGGTTTTATTCAAACCCTTCCTTTTGTGTCAGGAGCAACTATTGGATTTGTATTACTTTTAATATGTATAGGGTTTGGCTTCTCTAAAGTAATAAATTTCTATCCTATTATCTTTAAATTATTAAGTTTTCTAGGTTCTGCTTTTATTATTTATATAGGCTATAAGATACTTTTATCAAAAGCAGAAATTGAAATTAATCATAATAGTACTGCCCCTAACTTCATAGATGGTTTCTTATTACAATGGTCGAATCCTAAAGCATGGATTGCATGTGCTTCAGGTATTGCTTTATTTTCCAAACCAGATACGACCATCCCTCTCATAGTATTTATCTGTATATATTTTCTAGTTTGTTATTTATCTTTAGCATTGTGGGGACTATTAGGGGAAAAATTATCTGTTATATTGAAAAATCATAAGCGTATTTTATTGTTTAACAGATTGATGGGGTTTTCTTTAGTATTCATTTCTATATATATGATATTTAGCGTTCTTACCGCTAAATGAACTATAAATTTTATTAATTAATGCATAGGCAATACTATTGATGGGTAAATTTGATGGCCAAATAGCATATACATGTAAAGGCTGTAACTCCCAATCAGGTAAAACTCTTACAATATCACCTCTAATAATGTCATTTTTAATTAAATAATTAGGTGGTGCAGCCAAGCCAACATCAAGTTTAGCTAACTGATAAGAAGCTTCTACATTATTTACACAAATGTTTGGGTGATAGGAAATTTTTATTTCCTCTCCATTGATATGGTTTTTCAATATCCTTGAATGTGGACGCATACTCAAACCGATCCAACTCATTACTTCCAAATCATGTGGTGTTTTCGGCTCTTTATTAGTACTAAGAAAGCTTTTTGTTGCAACAATACTTCTAGGTAAATCAAATAAATACTTAAATTTTAGTGAACTATCCAAAGGTTCCCCTATTCTAAAGGCGACATCAATATTTTCAAAAACAATGTCATTTTTTTTCATCATCACAAGTAATATTTAATATTAAATCAGGGAAATCTTTTATAAAATCAGTAATATATTTCATAAACTCCCCATGAATAAAAATAGCAGGGATTGATATATTTAATTTTTTACTTCCAATTATTGCACTATTTTTAAAGCCATTAATCCCTTGTTCATAAGTTTCTAATATCGATTTAGCTGTTTCTAAAAGTTTTTCCCCATCATGGGTTAATGTTATTTTTCTAGTATTTCTATAGAACAGTGCACATCCTAAATTTTTTTCTAATTTTGTAAGATATTGACTTGCCGTTGCACTAGATAGACCTATCGCTCTAGCCCCTTTACTAATAGAGCCTATTTCAGCAATTTTAGCAAAAACGATTAAGTATCTAATATCTTCAATCATGCCATACCATAATATTAGAGAATATCTAAAATCAATATAATACACCTTATATAAGGTACTTCAAATTATTTATTTTAAATCAATTGGTTAATTAATATCTGACAGCTTTGCTCTTTTCATCACTCAAGCTCGCTTATTCTCTAATTCTAAGGCAATAGCACTTTCAATATAATCTTGATGTTGAGCTACTTTTTTAAATGAGCGTTGATAGAGCGTTTTTATCGCATTCTCATCAAAAACCACACTTTCAATATCACTCATTGCAGCCTTTAAATTATCAAATGAAACTTGCATAGAGCTATCAGTGATAACTGTAGATGAAGCTTCAGCAGTATGATTAATCAATCTTTTCAACGTAAATGAGTCAATATTAATACTATTAGCTAAACTCATAAACGTTCGTCTTAAATCATGGAATGTAAATTCTATTCCAGATATTTCTGCCACTTTTAATCTTGCTTTACTCCGATTCATCACATGACCTTCACCTTGTTTTGCTTGAAATACATAAGGCTTTAAATCTGATCTAGCGAACCTAGCCCTTAGAATATGAAGCAATACTGGTCCAACTGGCAAGATTAGAGGGTCACCATTTTTAGAATCTATAGCTGTTATTGTTCCATGCTTAAGATCAACATTTTTCCATTCTAAACACTCTGCCTCCTCACGGCGAAATCCTGTAAGTAGTAGAAAGAGCATAAAATCCTGATTGGTAAATGCATTATGATTATAATATTGCTGTCCTATCCACTCAGTTGACAACACCGTATTAACCCAATTTTTAAGCTGATCTTTTCGAATATATCCTGCTCTACGTCCTACCTCATTCCACGACTTTGTAGCATTTAGAATGTTAACAGGATTAGATATATTCATAATATTTTTATCCCCCCAATTTAGATAATACTCAGTTGAAAAGTTAAATAAGGCACGCAAAAAGCGCATAGCGAGATTTGCTCTCGCCTTAGATCTATTCGTTAATAAAACATGTTTATCTCGAACCATCCTATGAGTGATATCGATTAGCCTTATATCTTTCCAATCAGCAAAATAGTCATCCATACATTGATTGTAATCACGCAATGTTTTTTCACTTAATTGTCGCTCAGTCTTGTAAGCGCTATATACGTCATTTAACGTTGGTTGGGCTTCTATAGAGGCTGTTTGCTTTGCAAATTTAAACTGTTTTTCTTTCTTTAAATGATTAGGATTAATACCTGTTGCCATCTGTGCCAGTAATATTTGAGCTTTTTCTCTGGCTTGAGCTAAAGTAATATCTCCATGTTTCCCGATTGCCACTCGAACAGAAGATGTACCTGCTCCTAATCTTCTTTCAACTATATATACCTTTGAAGACGTAACACGTAATGCAAAGCCTACAAGCTCTGAATCCCTATAAAATACCTGCTTATTAGGTGACATGGGTAAAGAATCGACAAATGTCTTGGTGAGCTTTGTTTTTTGACTAGACATAATATAGAATGCGATACGTTATCAAAGCTATACAATAGCATGCAATAATCTATGGCGCCTACAAAACGCCTACAAATATAATTATTGCAAATGATTTTCTTATTGTGTAGAATTGGGAACCATTAAAAGGCATTGATTTTAAATGCATTTAATTTATAGGGCCTATAGCTCAGTTGGTTAGAGCAGCGGACTCATAATTCTAAGATTTATTATAAAATACAACAATTTCTCGCAATACATCACAATATCCCACACACTATCTATCAATATATCAATCACTTATATACATTATTGCAATATCACGCAATACATGGATAGCTGTTGCAATATTTCTATAGTCTACTCTTGGTCTACTCAAAGTAGACTGTAGTAGACCGCTAATAAGAAGCTTTTGGATGTCTATTTAGTTGACAAATCCCATTTTTAGCAATAAATCTTGGTTGACAGATTTGTGATTTAGCCATAACTCAAGGAATTTACCATGAGATTCCCTTACCTAAAAAAGAATGGTCTTTATCTTTCATCCTATCAAGAATTTGAGTACGGTGAAGGTTGGTATGATACCGATGCGGATCAGATCGCAGCTCAAGGTTATAGCTGGACTCAGGATTATGAAAAGGCAAAACGTTTTGTTGATAAAGCTGATTTGGAAAGATTTATGCGAGGAAAGAAGGGAGAGTTTTGGGACGGTGCTGAGATGGTAATGGAGTAAGATTATTTTAGTGGGTTGATAATGTTAAAGGTTAAATTAATATCGACCTTGATATACTGTATGAACACTATTCCATCAATTAGAATAGATCCGCATAAAAAATTATTTAATTTACAAGAACTTATATTTTTTGGTATCATAAAAGTTATTTGTTCACTTTTTGAGACAAGGATATGAAAAATATATTTATATTAATACCTATTGTTACATCTATGATAATTTTGAGTGGTTGCTCACAAAAGCATTTAAATACTGTATCTGATATAACTTATATACTGACAGGCGTTCCTGGACCAAAGCATAAAAACCAAGGTTCAGTAGGATCAAATACTCAAACTAAGGCTATGATAGAAAAAGAGCGAGAAGCTAATGAGTTTAAAAATAGAAGGCAGGCTTGGGTGGGTAAATCGATAGATGATTTAATTATGCAAAGAGGTAGCCCTTGGGGGGTTCATAAAAGGACTGATGGCGGCTCTCAATATACTTTTAAGAAAACACAAAATAGTTCTAATGATCCATATCTGAATAACCCACGTTTATGTGTAGATAATTTTATTACTGATAAAAAAGGAATTATTAAAGATTGGTCATCATCTAATTGCCTTTACTAAATTATCATTGAAAGCCTTACTCTGTTGAATAAGGCTTTTATTATTTGACTATATTTTAAAATCGTAATGAAACTACTCAGGCCACCCGTCCATCAGTCGCTCGACATCAACTGCGTGTCCATCAGCCGCTTCTGCCACGAACTGCTTGGAATTAGGAAAATCAGATTAAGTGAAAATATATACACATAGATTAAAATTGATCTTTTTTTAGCCGCATTGGTTATAGTTTTAGTTATAGAATGCTTGTTTTTTTTCTGTTTACGATTAAAATAATGAAATTATCGATAATTTTAGGTCTAACATTTATGCATATAAGCAAAACAAAAGCTGAGAAACTAATATCACCTTATGCGGCTCGCCTACTAAAAGTATTCGATCTTGCTTGGAATGATTGGTTGGCTAGAATCAAAGAAAATCCATCCTGTTCAAAACGAGGTAGATCTAATTTTATCTGGGATCAAATAATTCATCATGCTAAAAATGAATTTGGACTAGAGTCTGATAGAGAGTTTTCCATAAAACCATACAATAATAATCAAACCTATAACTTTATGATTAAGCAAGAGCTTGTATTCCGTATTAAAAAAGGAAAGGCTTCTCGGCAGTCGAGCAACATTCCAACAGGTATGGCCTTGGGTTTTCATGACCCCAATGAATCTCTACCTGAAATCGGGCTCCTTCCACGAATAGAAATTCAATACGAACTAGATAAGCTTGAATCTTCAATAATTGATGTCGTTGCTGTTGCTAGAGATAAACGCACAATCTCTTGGACGCTTAGTCTCAAATATAGGGAAAATCCTGAGTTAACAATAACTCCAACAATTCCTGTCAACCCAACCCAACCCAATACCTCAACAACTTCTACTGTTAAGAAACGGGTTAAGCTCAAATCAGTCAAACCTGATAAAGAGCACAAAACTGTAGGTGAGTAACATGCCCTTTAATGCTGATTTGCTAATCTTAGCAAGACAATCAAGAGGTTTTAGTCAATCAGAGTTAGCGAAAGAATGTGAAATATCTCAGGCTATGATTTCAAAACTTGAGGGTCGTCTTGTAGCAGACCCTTCTCTGGATTTATTGAAGAAACTATCTATTTTTCTTAAATATCCAGTAGATTTTTTTTATGAGATGGATCGTATATATGGATTACCACCAAGTGTCCATGCCGGTCCGCTCTATAGAAGAAAAGCAAGTGTAACCAAGAAATCTAGGGATAAACTAGAAGCCATTTTAAATATTCGCATTCTTCATTTAAAAAGGCTTCTGAGATCAATTGATTTGGAGTCTGATCTTCCTCTGTTAGACCTCGATCCAGACGAATACACTCCTGAAGAAATTGCAGAAAAAGTCAGACAAGCTTGGCTAATTCCCAAAGGCCCAATACATAACCTTATGGATTATATTGAGCGTGCAGGGTGTATGGTTTTTTTATGTGACTTTGATGATTTATCAGTGGACGGGGTAACTATGAGACCGCCTGATCTACCACCTTGTATATTCTTAAATAAAAGTTTACCTGGTTGCCGTCAAAGGTTTACTCTGGCACACGAGCTCGGTCATATTATTATGCATAGAATTCCAACAGGTGACGATATGGAGGATGAGGCTAATAAATTTGCAAGTTGTTTATTAATGCCTACAGACGATATTAAGCCATATTTACAAGGTAAATTAACCCTAACCAGATTGGCACAACTCAAACCAATGTGGCTCTCCTCAATGAGTTCTATGCTTTACAGGGCAGGAGATATCGGAGCCATTAGTCAACACCAGCAAAAATACCTTTGGATTGAAATGAACAAGTTAGGGTATAAGACAAAGGAGCCATCGCAATTAGATATTCTAGCCGAAACACCCAAAAACATTACTGAGATTATAAATATTCATACCCAAGATTTGGAATATATGCCTAAAGATATGCAATTTTTACTAAAATCTTGTAATGACGATTTATACTACATGTATGGTATTGGGACTAATCCAAATAAACCAAAATTAAAACTTGTAGATGCTTTGTAGTAAAATGCAAATAAAGCCCTCACCTGAGGGCTTTCACCAAAGCACCATGCTTAACCTGACACTCATTGTATTTAATCACTGTATCAAGCGACCACAGAATTAATACGCTACCCTGCCCTGATTCCAACAACTGCAGATCAGGGCAAGGCACAAGTAGATTAGCTGGTATTTGTGGCGATAAGACTGTTGAGCTGACGCAAGCCGTCAGCATCAATACAGACGTTGTGATACATAGGCCGATCAATAATTTTTTGCACTTCTTTAATAACAACTTCATTTTTCACTCGCTGTTCTGATTTGAGTTTTTCATAGTCAGCACTGGCTTGGTTTGCCTTATCTTGTGCTTTGACTAATTCTTTTTGCTGATCATCCTTAAGCTTTTGAATCTTTTGCTGACATTGAATTTCAGCCTTTTTAAGATTGTCAGCTAAATGATTGGTATAGGCCATTTGCCCGAAGCAGATAAAAGAAAGGACCACAATTGCGATCCAGTATTTATATTTCCAGATGAGGTGTAGGTTCACTTCCCACCCCACTTTTTATAAGCATTGGCTAATTTAATGTCGTAGCTGTTTTTGGCATATGCAGGGCCGTTATAACCACGTGCAAAGGCGTTCCAATCTTTGTTTTGCAACGCTTTGACTAAATTATTCACTTTGATATAGCGACACATGGCATCAAGTTGTGATGCTTCATCTCGGTACATTGTATTGATGAAATTCTGTAAATTAGGATATCCCAATGACTTCCAGTGATAGCCCATCACCTGACCTAATCCCCATGAGGCAGATTCAAGTGCAGAGTCTCGATGATATTGAGTTGCTGCATTTAAACGCCCATGTTGAGCAGAATATAAACCATATCCACCTGCATTCTTATTGCATAGATCTGGTCGCTCACGCATGGCCTGTTCGGCAGCTTGTGCTTTTCCATTTGCAATTAAACGCTGACGAAAAACATGACGTTCAAAAAGGATAACTGGCGTTTGGTCGCTATTGAAGCCACTACCCTTACATTCAATCTCAATTACGGCTCGAAGTGCCGCTACTGAGATACCCAATGATGCAGCTTGTTTTTCAATTTGTTCAGTTGTTAATTTCTTAGACACTACTTTTCTCCAGACAAAATAAAACCGCCATAAAAGGCGGCTATAACTTAAATATTATTTACTTAAACATGGCTTTGAATGCGGACTTAATTTCCACAATCAGCTCACCAATAGACTTACCTTTGAGTAATTGAATGGCTTGGTACCAAATACCAATCATCAACATCCCAAAGATGGCAAAAATCAACATGACGAAACCTTGCGCCATATGTGAGTAGTGTGCGAGGTCCATATACTCGATAAATGCTGAGCCGCCATACAAACTAATCGCAACACTAAAAGTGAATTTCATGATTACGCCAAGCGTTATTTTGATGCGGCCTTCAGTGTCGATATCACCAGAGAGTGTTAGTGCAAAGATTGCGCCAATGACAGCCGCTAGGATTTTAAAAATCCATGGCAAGCCTTTGATGCTGATTGGATCATTCATACGTTTTCCTAAATTTTGGTCATAAAAAAAGCCATCACAAATGATGCGATGGCTATGGTAAATGGCTCTAATGTCTCAAGGACTTATTTTATGAAGTCGTGCAATGTTTCCTCCTAAATTTTGGGTGTAAAAAAACCGCTAATACGATATCTGGGGCAATAATTTCAAATAGATAGCTACTCTATTGAGCCATTGCTACTCTATATGAAAAATTTAACCGATATTTAAAGATTTTTATTACGTAGGTAATATAGATTTTTGAACTTTATACAATTAAAACATATAATTAGAACATCTAAATCAATCTGAAATTTAACTATGAATAAGTCATATCTAGAATTGAAATACTTTTTGGCAGATAAAAATATTTTTTTTAAAACTCATGGCGGACACCGGCACAGTAATACTGAACAGATTTATTTTGATGATGGTTGCCAAATTGAACCATACACGGCTTTTCTATATGGTTCCAATATATATAGTATGGGAAGCTTTTCATACTCTTGGAGTTCATTACCAACTGACACTATTGTTGGCAGGTATTGCTCAATCGCCAAGAATGTAAGTGTTATTGGAGTAAGACATCCGTATGAATGGGTTACAACTAGCAGCTCAACTTACGATAAGTACTTTATTATATTTAAAAAATTTATCCAGGATAACAATCAAAACACTCGCCACTTTAAACTTCCTAACCCTAGTCGAAACCACGGACTAATCATAGGTAATGATGTTTGGATTGGAGCAGGTGCCGTCCTAAAGCGTGACCTGATCATTGGAGATGGAGCTGTTATTGCAGCAAACTCAGTAATAACAAAAGATGTTCCGCCCTACGCAATTGTTGGCGGGAACCCTGCAAAGGTAATCAAATACAGATTTGATGAAGAGACTATCAACAAATTAATATCATTAAAATGGTGGGAGTATGCGTTTACTGATATTCAATCTCTTGATGTTTCAAACATTGAAGAGTTTATCCTCAACTTCGAAAGCATCTCTGCTAATAAGAAAAAATTTACTCCCCTAAAAGTATCCTTGCCATATTCTAGCTTTTAGTCTAAATATGTTTTTCGCAGCGATTGCAATCAAGTAAAGTATTAAATATTTCGACCAATATCTGTCTGCTAGTGATTCTGACGCACTCCCAACCAGCACTCAATAGCGGATGATTCACATAAGGACACTCAAAAAGAATGGTTGGCAAATCAAATTCTTCTCCAACATATCTATCAGAATAACCCTCCCTAGGTTGTCCCAACCAACTTAGGGTATTCTGACCTATATTTTTTTTAATATTGACATGATACCAACCCGAGAAATTTTGAAAACTCTTAAATAAAAGCTCTTGAGACCATTTATGAGACGCTGCCCCCCAGGTTAATGCAGGATCACCATGATCATGAATATTAATGATACAAAGGGACTCAGAATGATTCCTCTCCAACCACATGATAAAGACTTTGCTTTCCTTTTCAGACAATGGATGCTTGCCTTTAGATCCTTTAGCTTCACTCCATCCACTTGGAAAGTTTCTATTTAAATCTACGTTATTTGAATTCCGTCTTCGTGTATGTCTAACCCCCCAAGGATTCATGCAGGGTATAATTCTGATTTGAAATGTAGATCTTATTCTAGATAAAAATAAGTCTTCATTATATTTATGCATTAACTCATGAAAAAATAACATTAGCATAATTTGTGAAGTACACTCCTGACCATGCTGACCCGCATAGATCAAGATTTGTGGGAATTTATTTATGCTTTTTGGAGAGGTTCTCATTTTTCCAATATTAAATGGCTTAAATATGTATTCTCTAATCTCATTTAACTGTTCATCCAGCCCCAGCACATTCATCGATATGTATTCTGGATATACTTCTAGTAACTCATCATAAAATTGATATGTAGTTTTTAAAAAATTCTTATCATTAAGTGATGTAATTTCTTCATTTGAATACTGATACCATTTATGCTTATCATCTACATACGCTCGAGAATTATTTTTATGATTAAGTTTTTTTACGAAAAACTCTGATAGATCTTCAGCCCATCGCTGTTTCAGTATTTCAAGATTTTGAAGCGCCGACTTAATCATTATCTTTCAACCTAATCACCATATTAATTAACCACTTGACTGGATTAAAGGTACTAATAGTAAATTTCATTCAATTAACTTTAAAGTAATTCATTACAATATTTTGCAATAATTTGAGAATCAAGCGCCCTTCCATCTGAAGATGATGATCGGGCAGTAACAGCCAATGCTTTACGGCCATCTTTGAGTTGAAAGTACAGGATAATATTGTATAAATCACCTAAACTTCCAGTTTTACCACCTAATGCCCAAAACTCTTGATCCTGAATAGCCATCACTGAAGTTTTAATTTTCTCAACTCTGGGATTTACACCTAGTACCTTCATTTTATATTCAGATTTTGAC
The DNA here is from genome assembly GCF_031157835.1 of Acinetobacter rudis. Lineage (GTDB taxonomy): Bacteria > Pseudomonadota > Gammaproteobacteria > Pseudomonadales > Moraxellaceae > Acinetobacter > Acinetobacter rudis_A. The sequence continues at coordinate 68,821 of NZ_JAVIDR010000011.1, forward strand.
CAAATATCTTGCATAACTAAATTTTGACAGGCATAAACACCTAGTTTAGCTAAATCAATAGGTGTTGAGAGTTGTTTTCCATGAGCAAGTCCTGATGGATTAAAAAACTTTGAGTTTTTCATACCTATTGACAGTGCTTTTACATTCATTGCTTCTACAAAAGTTTGTCTGTCTCCCCCCATCCTCTCACCAAGCACACGAGCTACGCAATTTGCAGCGGTATTAGATGATGGAAGCATCATATTATGTAGTAAATCAATTAGTGAAACCTGATCCCCATCTTGAAGGTTATAACCACTTCCTGAAACTACATCCTCATCAATTACATTAAAAATTTCATTAATATTTATCTTAGATTCCAAAGCCACAACTGTACTCAACACTTTAGTCAAGGAGGCTGGCATAGTGACTTGTTCACTATTTTTATTAATTAATAAATTTAAATAGTCTGGATTATTTTGTGCATCCAAAGGTACAACAATAACATTTTCTGCTGTCAGATATGACAAGTTTGGCACGACATTTAGACTCTAAATAAGGTGATACAATTAGATCATTTAAAAAAATAATGTCAATATAAGATATTGTTTTACATTAAAGTAACCTTGAGATAGTATCCATAAAGTTAGACTAATAATTTTTCACGCTATCAGGTGTTTTAAGATGTGTGAGCTCAAGTCATGTGTGCATTATGTACAAAAGATCATTCACAACTTCACCCAAATAACATTTCTCCCCTTTGCTTAGATCTGTATTGGTGGGATCTAGGCATCATCAATAACCCCAAACACCTCTGGTTAAGTTCGTATTCGTTTAAAGCTAACCAGTGAAAAATAAAACCGCCATAAAGGCGACATTTAACTTATTTAGACTATTCATCTTTGACTTTCTTTATTTCTCTCACCACCTCAACAATGGTTTTACCCTCTTGCCTATTTATGAAGTTAAAAGTCCAACGTACAATTGCCCATCCCGGTAAACCACAGACGAAAAAAAAGCCCCCAAGGGCAATCATTCCCCAAATGTCCGTTACCCATTCATGTAGGCCCCAACGGACAATAATAAATGAGCCACCTGCAAGACTTGAGACAACGGTACAGATCAGGCCAACTGCCCACTCCTGAGGTGAGCGTGGAAAGCGCATCATGATGACAACTGTTGCTACGGCTGCAATCGCCAAAGTTACAGCAATTGCAGCCCCATAGAATTTTAAAAAGGCAGTCAAGCTACCTGTGGAAACTGGTTCCATGAGTTTTCCTAAATTTTAGACATAAAAAAACCGCTTTCGCGGCACATGAAGATATGGCAATTTAATATCAATTCAACTTTATAATTTCTAATGGCGATGGAAATGCATAATTATTACGAGAATGCATTGTAATATGCTCACAATCTAGTGCTCTAACATCACTACTTGCTGACCCCATAGTGACAACAACCCCTTTATACCCATTTGGCAAATGAACAACTAGTATCATATTAAATAGACTACCTAAAGTTCCAGTTTTACCCCCATATGCCCAGAACTCACCATTTGTAATTGGTATCACTGATGACCTTATCGACTCAGTTCTAGCATTAGGGCCTTCAATTGTCATGTCATATGAGGGCTGACTCCATATTTCTTGCAAAATACTATTTTGGGATGCATGCACACCAAGCAAGCACATATCAATACATGTTGTTTTTTGCTGGCCATGAGCAAGACCTGATGGATTATAAAACTTTGAGCTTTTCATCCCAAGTGATAAAGCTTTTACATTCATTTCATCCACAAATGTTTGGGTATCACCACCCATTTTCATGCCAATCACGCGGGCTACACAATTTGCAGCAATATTTGATGATGGTAACATCATGTCATAAAGCAGATCTCTGACTGAAACACTATCACCAGCTTTTAGGTTGTATCCACTCCCCACCACAATATCATCTTGAATTACATTAAAACGCTCTGAGAGATCAACACCAAAATCAAGCGCGACCAAGACACTTAACAACTTTGTCATTGATCCTGGATACTCCTGAATATCACCTTTATTATTCAACAGAATATCCACATCAAGTGATGCTGGAGCAATTGCCATAACTGCATATTTTTTTGCAGTAATTATATCCAAACTAGGTACTGTATAGAGCATTTTTAGCTTTTGATTTACAGCACTTTGAGCAATCTGGTTTGATTGTTTATCAACATATGCTTTGGATGCTTTCTCATCCCATTCATTCCAATTTACTGACTTCGCTCTAGTAAAAAGACGGTTAGATAAAGTAAGAAAAATTTGCGTTTTCGACGCATTTGCAGCTCGATCAATAAACAGCGTCCCATTTTCTTGTACAGGAAAGTTCATATCGGGTGTTGCATTTGCAGCAAGAACTGAAAAAACACCATTTTCCAGTGCATCATTTGCATTAATTTTACCTAGTGGACGAGTAGTTAGCTTAGGCGAATTCTCATTAAAAATTTTAATATCATTTGCTACTGTTGTAGCTGTTGCCTGCCTGTCCCATTCTCCCCAGCTAGCGCTTTTGGTTCGAACAGCAATTTTACCTGTTAGTGTTTCTACTGTTTGCGATAGTGAGGCGTTGCCCACTCGGCGATTTGTAATAGCTGATGCCTCACCAGGAAAAGGATAGTTGTTTTGAATTGTTGCTGCGATTGCAATTGCTGAGAAATCACCTTCAACGATTACATCATTTAAATTATCTGAGCTAGTCAAGAGAATGGTTTTAAATTTTGGATTAGCATTAGCAAAGTCTTTCGCCTGTTCCAACTCACTCAAACCAGTGTCGTGCCAGCCATTATCTTTCCAAAGCCAAACCTTTTTAGTATCCATCGCTTTGGCTGCACTGGGACTAATATTAGGCATATAGGCAAGTAGCTCTGCTTCAGTAGCAAATGGCATAAATCCACCATTTTCCATGATTTGGCGAATTGCATTGGGCATAGTTGGATATTCTTTACCACGACGAGTTTTCACATACTCGCTATCCCCACCACTGATAGCTTGATCAAGTGCATCACAATCTTTATCTGCATCCTTGAGCTTTTGTGCGGTCACAATTTTATCTGCCATCTGTCTTTCTCCAGGCATTAAAAAAGCCACCCGAAGGTGGCCTGAATTTAAGTTTATTTAGAAAAATGAATGATCTTTCTCGTAGTAACGATCATCGTAATTCACTGCTGTAATGTTGTTAGTTAAACGAGTAGCAGGATTCATCTCAGTAAGCATGAATGCCGTAATCTTTCTATCATCTAACTCACTCACAATCAGATAGGTTGCTCTAGCATAACGATCATGTTCAACCACAAGCTGCATGCGTGGTGGTCTAGAAAGAAGTACTTGGCTTGGTCCAATTTTTTCACAAGGTATTGTATCAACAGTACCATCTCGCATTTGCAGAAAGATCTTATAGGATATATCTTCTGGCATTTCATTATCTTGAGATAATGTGAGCACAAGCCCATTTACGCCCAAAACATCCCCATCCTTCGCTCTTAAACTGCAATTGTCAGCATTTAATAACTTGCTGTTTCTTGTGAGTAAATTTGACTCGTCCAATGCTTCAAACTGGGTTGTAACCTTACGATATTGCAACTTATTCCATTCACGCCAAGCTCGTGTTTTAGCTTGTTCATGATTTCGAATACCTGTGGTTGTGATCGTCATTGGGTTTAATGCACCATTACCCTCAATAGCGGTTTCTGTCTCAACATCATAGTAAATATGATATTTGATACGAGCATCGTCCAACGGATCTGTATATTCAAGCTCAATACCGTCATAGTATTTATCCACTACAGATGTGATTGTTTGCTTCTCTGAACCAGGTACTTTATTACGATGATTAAATAGCAGTGTTGCTATCTCTTGTGGTTTCTCAAATTTCAGCCTTAATTTAGAACCAAAACGATAAGGCTCACAAAATATAGCACTTGCAATCATGCCTGCAATTTCTTCAAATGATAGATTGGTATCATCAATTGTGTAGCAGAACTCAGCAGCTTTTTCAGAACCAAAATAGCTTTTCACTTGCTCTACTTCGTTCTTAATTTGCTCAATATCCACTTCATCAATAGTCCTGCGACCATTCTTCTCGTTTAATGCAAGATAAATGAGAGCTTGGCCAGCATCACGGGTTGCAACTAAATCACCAGTTCCATCTATAGGCAATTTACGAGTCACTAGACAATTAAGTTTTCGCTCCTTAACCGATAATGCTCCATCTGTTGCAGGTGTGATTGTTCGAACTATAGTGATATTTTCATATCTATCCTTATCTGATTTAGCGAATGCAAAAACATCCTTAATCTTCACTTCACCACGATAAGAATCATCTGTATACCAATCTAAGCAAGCTCTAAATCTAAACCTTCCTATAAAGTTAAAGTTTATTTCGAGTGTTCGGCCAAACTGTGATGAATGAAACTCACGGAAAAATAAAACACTCTGCTGAACAGCACCAGTAGGCGTACCTGTTTCATCAATCTGCTGATACTCAACTAAAACTTTTGTTTCAGTTGGATCTCGACGCCCTGACTTTGATTGCCAATACAAACCTTGTGGCCAAGTTAAGTTGATAGACATGCCTTCTGCATTTCGCATATCAAGATTAAACCAACCAATCCATTTATTACTGACACTATCAATTTGCACCTCAACATTCTGTCCTGAAGTACTTTTGTTTGGTAATGTGTAGAGCTTTTCCCATTCGGTGTTAATTGCAACTGGATCTACTAAGGCAATCACATTTGGGCTAATACTAGAAATAGTATATGCACCATTTAATGTAATCCCTTGAATATTCTTATTCAGTAATGCTCCAGCAATAATTAAGTAATCATCATTTAATAAAGCCCAACTTGGATTTACATAGTGTGGGTTGGTTAATGCAATATCATAATGAAAGCCTGTTGGAATTGTTGTCTTTTGAATTGCGGCAACAGTATATTGTCCTGATAAATCCCGTGTTTCTTTTTTCTCTATAACCTCTGTTACTGTTTCAAAAACCTGATTTCCATTTTGATCTAAGATTAAGCTTGCAACCTGCCTACTCACTGTTTCTTGAGTGATAATCTCAACAATAGCACCTGTAAGTTGTAAACCAGTAAACTTATTTACATCGTCAATATCACGAGTAGTCTCAATAACAACATGGTTATTTTGCTTAATGAGCATTTCGCCTGTCAAAATAACATCAGATACTCCATATGAAGCATTTTGAATTGCTATATTGTCACCACTAACAAAGCCCTGTGTAAAATCAATTGCAGTGGAACATTTTATATAGTTGGGTGCTTCAAACCAAATTTCACTTGATGTTAGTTTTGCTTCATTAGGTCGTTTTAATGATTGACCATTGATTGATTCACTTTTATAAACCTCAAAAGGCAATCGTGTAAATTCACCACCGATACGCCAAGCAGTTGGACCAATTAAAGAGGTATTAGGCTCATATATTGAAGCTGACATACCATCGATATTACCCACATCAGTGTCGCCATCTTTGACATCACCAATTTGGTAATACCCCATCCCAATACACATGATGCATTCTTCTATCTCGATATTATTGTCGTACCAAGTGAACACTTGGGCGATTAAGTCTGGATAACAGCGAAGAGTACCTAATATTTCAGGTATCCGTCCACCTACACGCAATCTATTTGAACGCTGTGCCAATTCATTATTTGCAGACTGTGGTGCAGTCACCTGTGGCTTAGGCATAGTCATATAGGTGTAGACAGAAAATGCTGCGACTAACGCCATTACAACTAAATATGCAATTGTTACAGGATCGTAGCCTTCTTCAAGAACAACGTAAAAGTCTCCTTCTAACTTCTGCAATCGCTGAATAGACTTCTCATCATGAGGCGTTACATCACACCCAAGTGCTATTGCATTGTGGTAAATGCGCCCATCCTCAGGAAAACAATCTAACTCAAGTTGTTCTTGGATATATTTCGAGACATCTTCAACTTCGACAAATTCTTCGTTTAAATCCACCGATGTCTTTTTAATGCAAACCCTTTTCATCGATAAAACTCACATTGATCAAAGCCAAAAATCAATTCAAGTGGCACATACTGGGCTGCATCAGTTAAATGCAAAACCTTACCATCATAAAAAAGCCCGATATGATTTTGATATCGGGCATTTGAGAAAAAGACTAAACAAGGTGAAATGGGTTCATCTAGTCGCTCAAGTTTATTTCGTTGATTCTGATGATCAAATATCTTTTGCTTAAGTTTTTCCCCTGTCAGTATCTCCCAAGCTTCGCCTACAAAATCTTGACAGTTGTAATCCTTACGACGTTCACGACATAGCAATTGTTCAATCATAAAGTACCTCGCAACAATGGAAATTGCTCAAATGAATAAACATCACCTGTTTTAACATTGTTCAGCTCAGGTGCCTTCGCCTCGAAAGTGATATTACCCCTACTATCTTTTGACATGCTTGTGATATGTAGGGTTTGAATCACAATCATGGGTGAATCAAGATTGTCATCACGATAAATACGTTGCTTAAATTGAACTGGTTTCTTGTCTAAGATATTGTTATAAGCCTCAATCAATCGATCATCAAAATCATTGATGGTCATTTTAACAACTTGATCTAAGTCATTATTCACATTAGACCGGTCAACTCGCATTGGGAGATATTCGTAAAACACCTTCTTCCCATTTTCATGTACTACATGAAATCCATCGTCATCAAATGACTGCAGGTAAAAATTGAATGTGGGGTGAACAATCTCAATGCAGCTCACCTCAGCTACAGCCCCTGAAGCATTGAGATAAAATGATGTGTAATCGCTCATTTGATATTCCTCAATGCATTAGGCAATGCCTCATTAACCAGATGGTCAAGCGGATTGATGATGTCGTTGATGTCGACACCTTCATTACCAGTCTCAACGATCAATTGATTTTGATCGCGATCCACAATAGGTTTCACTTTGAACTGAGCTGACACACCAAATACTAAGCCTTCCTTGCTATCTAACCCGAATGAATCAGGCACAAAATGACAGGTATAAGCTTTAAACTCAGGACCATCCACAATTAAATTTGCATAAAATGGTTGATTGGGGTTTTCACACCAAACCTCATGAAATGCACACAAATATAGATAACCTGATTCACGAACAGTCCAATTAACATTAACCGTTCGCCAATTATTACGTGCAACACGGCGGTAACGATCTGCACCACCATCTAGCTGCTGTGAAATTACCCCTGATGGATGACGCACAGAATATCCAGACTGTTTGACACATTTTAGTAAAATATTCATAGAATCACCGAATTGCAGATATTAAAAAGCCCCACTAAATGTGAGGCAGTTATGGGCGGTTAGGTTTTAATTCATATCTTTGCCGTATTTCTTTATTGAAATCAGAGTTGTGGCGGTTTAACTGATCCATCAAATAATCTCTAACCTCCTCAATCGTTACATAAGTTTTTCCATCACGCTGTTCGGTACGAGCTGACATACCTGGTGGTGTGTTGATAATGATTTGAGGCTGGATATTAATAGGTTGTGCTTTATCAACCTTCGCCTCCCCAATCGCAGCCAATCGCTTTCTTTCAAGCATCGGATTTGATTGAGGAGAACCTTGACGCATCAGATCAACATTGACAGGCCCACCCCAACGTTTAATATCCTCTTGTGACCAAACAACTTCTCCTTTATGCACAATACCAGCTGGATCGTATTTACCCCCTCGACCCGTATATCCACCACCAGAGAACCCACTATTCAATGTTGCCAATGTTGTAATAGCTGGCATCACCGCAGCCATTACAGTTGCACCACCTGCAAGCTTTTGAGGTAACGTCATTGCACTTGGATCAGCAAAAGCTTGTGCATATGCTGTATATGCCGCAGCCATTGATGATGCAATTGAGAATGTTTTTTGCATCGCAAACATTGCTCTATATGTTCCAGACTGCTCGCCTTTCGAATCTTTAGCAGATTGTGCTAGTTGGCTAAACGTGTTTTGACCATTAGCTAGGATGCTACTAAAAAGGTTTAGCTGATCTTGCTCTTGCACCTGTCTCAGCGCCTTTTCATCCAACAAACCTTTCTGTTTAATCGCAAGAATTGCGGCCTGATAAGCAGCCTCAGCATCAATAAGCATTTGGTTGCGCGTATTGACATCATTTAGATACTGGTCGGTTTTGGGGTCTCTTTCATTAGCCTGATTAATCGCATTCTGCTTATTATCCCAAGCGGTACCCATTTGATCACTATAGGAGTTTTGAGCCTCCCAACGATTAAAGGTAGGCTGTGGCATAGAGGCTCTAGCCAAAGCATCATAATACATGCGTTGGTATTCTGCAGTTTGCTGTTCAAGGGTGGATCTAAACTCCTTCATTTTCTCCTGTTGGAGGCGGCGATAAGCTGAGAGTTCGAGTTGACGCTGTTCCTCTGCCGACTCAAGAGCAATTTTCTTTTCCTCCTCGCCTAGAGCCATGCTTGCTTGAATACGAAGTTTTTTAACAGCAGCATCATTATTAATTTTCGTTTCACCAACCCAACGCCAACCATCTACCTCTAGAACCTGCTCAAGCTCTCTAAGTTGCTTGGTATATTCGTAACGCTCCTTCTCCATTTCCATTTCTTTAGTCAGACCGTGCTTACGCAAGTCAGCCATACGTTTTTCATGGTCAGCAGCATCTTTTTGAGCAATGGTATAGTAGTCAGCTTGTAGAGTTTTCTTCTCACGAGCATCTTTTAACTCAAGGTTTTCTTGCTGCTTGTAAGTAAGTGAGTTGGTGCTTCCAGCACTTGCTCCTCCTTTGATCTTGCTATGTATATCTGGCACTTGATGGAATAGTTCCATAATGATGCCATCTTCAAAGACAACACGGGTGTAGTGGCCAGCACCAGTTATTTCGCCAGTACCCTTACTCCGTTGCGTATGTGTGGTTACACTTTTTACAGCAACATTTGTTGTAATTGGAGTTCCAACAGGCATGCCAATATCCAAGCCCTTATGGTCGCTACTAGCTCCTGCTTTTGGCGGAGTTCTATGACCCATTCCAGAAGACACGCCATATGATGCAAGACCCTTTCCACCAGCTTTAAGTCTGTTTAAGTGCTCGGCAGTTGGTTTGTCTCCAAGTTTTTTACCACCATACTGAACATGCAAGTGAGGGTTTGTACTGGTACCACTATTTCCAGAAATACCAACCAAACGATTACCATCAGCTAGGAGTTTATTGTTTTTCTTAAGCTGTGCTTCTCTCTCTCTTTCAGCTTTGGTTTGGGCTTGTGTCTGCTTGGTGATTTGATCTTGTAGATTTTCTCTTTTTTGCAAACTAAGAAAATCATTGTGGGCAATTTTTAACTGCTCAGGTGTTGATGCCTGACTTGAAGGTATTTTCTTATCAGCCAACCATTTCTCCATGAAGTTACCCCACTTCACGCCATACTCTCCACCACCAGCGGCATTAACGTTGTTAATCCAACGCTGGTTTTTGGTATTTTCCTCCAAACTTGCTGCTTGAATCGCTGCCAAACGTTGCTTTGCTAACTCCTGTTGAGCACCAGCCTCTTTATTAGCTGCTGTTGTAACTAAATCATGGGAATTTGCTAGCGCAGCATTTTTCCCTTGGGCATTGCTTGCCTCATTACCAGCAAGTTTAACCTGTGTACCTAAGTTACCTTGAGCATCTGCATTTTTTTGAACAATTACACGCTGATCATCATAGGCAAAGTTAGCATCTTTCAATTGCTTAAATTGCTGTGGGTCAATGAAATTAAGAGCATTAAGACGTTTTACTGCTTCCTCTTGCGAAATAATACCCTGACGCACTTGATTTGAAATATCCGCAATTTCAACGTTGCCTTTGTGAGCATTCTGAATAGCAATCATATGAGCATTAAAAGTAAAGTTTAGCTCTTTGAGCTTTTTATTTTCAGCCTCAAATGCTTCCGCTAAATCACTCTTAGCCAGTGCTCGATCTCGACCCTCTAACTTTTTAAGTTCTTCAGTAGTTTTATTTGCAACCTCACCTTGCTGCTTGATCTTTGCTGTAGCCTCTTCCGCTCTCGCTGAAAAATACCCATAAGCAGCACTTGCGGCAGTTACACCAATGGTTAAAGCACCAATAGGACCACCAATTAAAGCCAAACCTTTTGATGCTATGTTTCCGAATTTCGCTAAACCACCCCCAAGACTATCAACCTTTGCTTGAGCAATGCTTACTTGATCAAGTGCTTGCTTATATCGTAGGGCTGCTGTTGTTGCTCCATACTTGGCTTGTGTTGCTGCACCTGTTGCTTGGATACTTGCTAGATGTGCCTTAGCATCATTCAGCACAGCTACAGCCAACTGTTGCTCTTGAACTGCTAACACTTGAACTGCAGATCGAGCCGCTAGTGCATCACTGGCATTTTTTCTTAAGGCATTCCCTTTGGTTAGAATGGCTTTGGTTAAATAGGCCACACCTCCAAGCATTGCAACACTGGAAATTGCACTAAGATTTTCAGAGATTAACTGAATTGACTGGGCGATTGCTTGTGCTGCACCACTTGTCTTTCCAGCCTCACCAACGAACTTTGTTATTTCGTTATTAAGTGCTGTCATAGACTGGCCAATCGTCATACTCGTTTTGCCAAATAACTCGTCAACGCTATCTTTTGACTTAGTAAGAGCTTCTACAAGAACATCAGTAGTAATCTTACCTTCAGCTGCTACAGCACGAAGCTGGCCAACGGTGATACCCATACCTTGAGCAATTGCTTTAGATAGTCCTGGTGTTTGTTCCATTACAGAGTTAAGTTCTTCACCACGTAACACACCTGAAGCTAATGCTTGTCCAAATTGGGTTAAGGCTGCCTCAGCAGATGCAGAACTCGCCCCTGAAATAGCCACAGCTTTTGATACGGTTTCAGTAAGTTCCGCTGTCTTCTTCATATCAATGCCAAGTGTTTTGGCATTTTCACTGAAACGTTGGTACACCTGAACGACAGAATCCCATTCTTGGCGTGAACTTTGAGCAATACGGAATGTGTCATTCATTGCTTGGTTGAGTTCAGTTTGGCTTGAGGTCACAAGTTTTAAGCGGTTCTCAAATCCTGCGAATGCATCCATCTTGGACACAGCAGCGCCAACGGTAGCAATCGCCATAATACGTGAAGCCAAAGCCTGTGCAGCTGTACTCGCCATGTTCATTGATGCTACGGAAGCATTAGAACTTTGAGTGACTTTACTTAATCCATCACTGGCCGTTTTCGATTGAGTCCCCACTGATCCAATTTGACCAGCAAGTACTTTAGCTGAAGACGCACCTTTGGCACCTTCTTGAGAAAATGTTGTTAAAGACTTCGATGTACCTTCAACTGACTTAGCTGCAAAGTCCCCAGTCTCTTGAATAGACTTAAGTTCTTTGTGTACTGCTTTTGCATTGCGTACTGCTTCCTGTGATTCAATTGCAATGGACAGACGACTTTCTTGCTTGGACATAACTTTTCCTCAAGCGTAAAAAAAGCGCCTAAGGCGCAGATAATAAAAAACCGACCTTGTTTAGGTCGGTTTAGTTAGTTTCATTGCGAATACTTTTCTTGTATTCCAAGTACGTTTTTAATAGGTGTGGTGATTGCCACGCTAAAATACAAAACAGAACAAATCCCATTAAAAACAACAAACGTAATATGGAAATATCAGCCGCCACTTTCAGCACCTCATAAAAAATTGTGGTATATTCATTCATACGAAATTCTTGTTAATCCTTTTCCTTGTGTTTGACATTAAAAAACCCCAATAGCGCCAACTATCGGGGTTTTGCTTTTTCTATGCACCAAGCACCCATTGTAAAAAGCACTTAATACAAGTCGTTTATTTCTTCCGATAAGCCTCTTCTAAAAAAAGATTATCCAAAGTGATAATGCAATCATCAAACATCCAAGACTCACACGGCGATTCATACTGATCTAAATATGTAGTGATAGCAGATAGATCAATAGGCATTGGGATGCCTTGCTCATACCGTCTAGACCGTGAAATCAGGTGATATGCATCAACAACTGCTAATGCTAATCGTGTTATTTTCGGCGCTTTCGCTTTGATACCGAGCGCTGCGAGTTGACGTTTTTGATGTTCGGTTTTAGCGCCATGCGATTGATATCTGTAGCACTCAATGACTTTCCCAATAGTTCTTCTTTAGCTTTATCTGCAAGAGCTTGAATGCGTTCAGCTTGTTCAGTAACAAATACCACAAGAGCGACAGATAAACCTTTTTTAGTTTCAGGATCAACCGCCATAGTACACAACTGTTCAGCCATATCAGTTGAATACTTTACTGGCTTACCATCAGCATCAACAACACCTTCCCAATCCAAAATTAGATCAGCAAAGGCTTTGTTATAGTCAAGTGGTGTAAGCCATGCAGATTCATCTGTAATCTCACGGTATCCATTCATTTCCTGATTAATCTTAGCCCCAAAGATATCCATCTTACGGCTAAATGCAGGTTTACTTGTACCAGCAATCAGGAACTTCGCACCTTCGAACGGGCACCACTCACTCGGTACATCAATCGGTTTTTTTTCTTCAATTTGAATTTTCATTATGGGCCTACTGTAGCTGGAATACGTGTAATTTTTGGAGAAACAAGAATGTGATTAAAATTCACATCAAGCGTGATCGTATCTTCACCCCCACCATCAGGATGATTAGCTTCAGCAACTTCTAATTTAGGAAATTCGAATGCATAAGCATTTCCACGACTGTCTTCAATCGAAAATTCGACAGGCATCGTATCTCGTGATTTCACCAAATCAATATAGTCAGCAGATTGAGCTGAGAACATGTATTGAGTATTCAGGGTGATATCAACGATTTTTTCTAAATATGTTGTTGCTGAGAGTTTTTTAGATCCAATACAGCGAATTGCTTCGAGATTATTATTAATTGAAAGCTCAAGCGATTGCATACAAGCCGTGCCAACAATGCTTTCATCGTTAACCTTCACATCACCTACATTCAAAGCCGATACCAATACCACATCATCGACAGGCTTAGGGTTTACTACAGGATTAACCATAGTACGCTCAAATGTAGTTCCCACCATTCCAAAAGTCGCAGTAATCTTTCCTGTTGTAGCAATTGACATACTGGCCTCGCCAATACGAACACCACGATAAATAAAGACCTGACCAATATCTGAGTAGACCTTGACGAGTGTAAATGTTTTACGTACGTCACCCCCAAACACTAATACATCATTATCCCAATCGTTCATGGCAACAGCTGACCAAAAGTCATCAAATAACCCAATGGCCATTTCAACCTCAAGTGAACCTTGTATTTCTGATTCTGTTGCCACTCCACCTTGACGAAAACGACCATCCGCAACACTGTTTGATGCTTCAGTGCTTACATTTTCTGATAGTCCATCTGTCACGCGGCGAACCGTTTTCCAAATGGGAATAGCTGGTAGTTTTTCTGGTGACTCTTCTGCTGCATAATAAAGCCGAATCTTTGCGCCTGAACTCATAGAGTCCTCCTTATTTTAGGCAATAAAAAACCTCCATAAAGGAGGTGGATTTAATTAGTAATAGATAGTTAATTTACTGTGTAAGGCGTATGTACATTAACTTGATAAAAGTCTGGATTATTCGGTACTTCAATCACACTTGATGCTTGAAGCTCCAAGCCATTAATACGATAAAACTGCATATGCTCTGCAAGCTTTTCAGCAACAATAAGAACTGAATCTGTACCTGTATTACGTGGAGCAAACAACTGAATGAACAACATTCCGAATGTTCGGGTACATGGCTTGTCAGCCAATCCAACAATACGCTTGTCGCCACCGCCAAAACTTACTTGGGCCCATATTTCATTGTGTGGTGCGGTGAAATGCTTACCACCTTCAAGTGGTTGGTTTTGGAATTGGAAGTGTTCTTTTTTAATACCATTGCTTGTGAAAGTTTCTATCAGCTTTCGAATCTCTCGCTTTGCTTCAATGTCTCTCATTTATACTTACTCGCAATATACTGAAAGGCCAATGTATAAACCCCATTAGGGGCTTGTCGTGAAAAACCGCCTTCTGACTTTTTAATATATCCCTTACCTTTCACCCAGCTACCATTTTTAACAGGATCAGGATAACCACCGTATTCGATCACATCGCCATAAGATGTGTTGTTTTGGATATATGCAGTGTCGCCTAACTTGAATGAAGCAATGGTCCCTGCGGCAGCTTGCACTGGATCGCCATTGCCTTGCTTAATTGAGTAATCCTCAGTATTGATCGACACAATGTGTGAGAATCGGTAAGAGCCTTTATCTACTGGTGAGCGCACGGCGACTTGTTGTAATGCATCAGAAATAATGTTCTTACAATGCTGCTCAGCATCTTCGGTAATTGTGTCGATAAAATCTGTTGGATTGATGGACCATTTAGACATTTGGTTATCTCCCCAAACTTATATAAGACCTTTATTTTAGAGAAAATACTTACTGAGAGGTTTTGTCGTTATCCCAAGAATCCATATTCTCTAGATCCAACTCTAATGTTTTAAATATCATGTCAAATTCATCCTCTTGTACTTTTGTCAATGAATTTGAGTTTGATTGTATGCCACCCCTAGACGGAAAATTCTTTTTGTATGACTCTATCTCTGAAAGTAAATCTGCAAGTTTCTTAAACTTAGCAGAAGCTTGTTGAGATTTCTGCGTAAACTCAGAATTACCACAAAGTCTCCTTATCTCTTGGATATTATTGTCAAACTCTTTTCGCATAAGAAAAATACTTTCAGCTTCACTATCATGATCGCTAGAGAATGAGTTTGTTAGTTCAGCTCTAGCATAACTTAGCTTTCGCAGTAATTTAAAATGTATATCATACATCTGTGTTAAAACGCGGTGCTTTACTTGTGCAACAAACTGTTCACGCCAATCACTAAATAGGACAAACGCTGCAATTGGCGCAAGAAAAGCTGCCGCTAGAGTGAGAGTATCCTTTATCAGGTTGTAAGTCAGTGTTGGATTGAAATTCGGACCATCACTATTTAACCATGCAGCAACCACAAAATATAAACACGTTAAACCCACAAACCAAGTAACAGCGATTTTTATCTTTTCACTTAAATTTTTCTTAGCCATAAATCCCCCTAAATTTAGAAGGATATTAATGCATTACGTTAAATATCGCTAATTACTCAGCAACCTTTCGCAGCTGAACTTTCCAAATACTCCCAGTCGGATCAGCACCAATATCAACTACACGAAAAATACCCTTTTCAGTTTTCCATTCATCATGTATTTGCGGTGTTTCAGTAACTTCGTTTTGTAGCACAGTAGCCTTGCAGTCCTCGACTTGGTAATTTTCAGGTTTAACTAAGTCTTTAGCATACGAGCCAAACAACACACCACGACCTGTATAAATTACAGTTTCAGATTCAGGATAAGTTTCCGTTTCAAAATCCATCTCACCTGAATTAATAACCTTTGTACAGGTGAATGGATACACGGCGTCAGTCAGTTTTTTATTAAATGCCTTGGCTAACTTGGATTGAACTTTATTTCGGATCATTGGCGTAACTCACTACAACCTTACCGCGCAACAAACGAGTATAAAATTCACCCTTTCGATTATTTTTACGCAAAGGCAGTGGTGTAAAGCAAAGCAGTCCTTTTTCCTTATTAGCCCAGATAACGTTACGAATAGGTATACCATTCACAGTTACGTTACGTTTTCCCTTTCCATCAATTGCACTATGAAACATTAGACACCTCACTTTCTTCGTACATAGCAAATAAGTCCTGAGCGATTCGCTGAATTGAATATGCTTCGAACTCAGAACTCGGATTGGTTTCACCCATTAAAGTCCTGACACGTTGCCATATATGAACAGCCTCATGCAGCAAAAGACTGTGAATCTGAATAATTGAGCGCTCAACATCACCGATCTGCACAATGGCCAATGTTGAATCATTGTAGAAATTGACCTGTGCATCAGCATCGAGTGACATAAATTTATCAACGTCACCCATATCGGCAAACAGAATATCCATATGGAGTTGGTTGCGGGCTAAGGTGTATTCAACATGCTCAAATGGTGATGTGTGCCAATCAGGAACATAGTTATTGTTTATCATCCCCGATACACTCCAAATGCAAAGCCTCTTGGGGTTAGGTCAAGTGATGCGATATAAGCTTTAGCGATCTGCTCATGCTTAGAAATAGCAACACTACCAGCAGCAAAAGTTTCATCTACTTTCACACCATCGGCATCAACCATCTCACGTGTAGTTTGACGTTCTACACCTGAGTAGATTTCACCAGCCAAAATCCCTTTGATAATTTCACATGCAGAGTCTTTAAGGATTGGATCAACTGGATCGGGAATAAAACCAATTTCATTCTTCATCCAAACATTGGCTTGCTTAACTAGGGTTGCTTTATCACCATCTGGTGCAAAGTCATTCCCCAATATTTCATCTGCATCATTGATAGTGATAAAGCTCATTGGATTATTCCTGTGGTTGTTCTGCCGCTTTAGCTTCTTCAGCGGCCTTAGCGGCAGCCTTTAACTCTGCAGCAGTTGGTTTTTTAGCAGTTGATGCTTTTTCCATTTCTGCAATTTTGGCTTTCAGTTCAGTGTTTTCTGTCTGCACGGCGCTTAACTGACCTTCTGTTTCCGTCAGCTTGGCTTGAAGCTGATCTTTGGCATCTAGTGCCGCATTTAAGCTTTCAATCAAGTTTGTGTTTTTAGTCTGAATCTTTTCGCACTCAGACTTTGCATCATCAATGACTTGTTGCAGCTCTGGTGTGATACCAACCTGTACACCTACAGTGATTTCACCTTTCTGTTTAGAAAGTTCACGTACCTCAACATCAATACCTATATCTTTATAGGCCACTACGATTTCAGGGTAATCACCATAAATCACAACGGATTTAGCTTGCTCATCCGCACGCTCAAAATACTTTGGATTTTGAAACGAAGCATCTTCATTAATGCCTGTGCTTTTCTCTGCATAAATAATTTTCATGTTTATCTCACAAAAAAGGGGGCTTAAAGCCCCAGTTGTTATGGTGTACCAGACAGATCTAATAATGTGCCAGCAGTCATCTTGTTGCTTGTTGCATGCTTCTTCCAGTTCGCATCAGCACCAAGTAAAGCCAAGTTCGGGTTAGCACCTTTAGATGTATCCCAAGAATAGCCAAGCAAATCGAGATTAAATGCACCTTCAGCACGCATACCGATTGCCAAGTTTTCTTCATCGTTAATGTCATATGCACGGAAACCTGGTGCTTGAGATTCTGTGACAGTAAGCGCACCTGCCTGTAGACCAAAGGCATCGTTATCACCAACTAAATCAGTGACTAATACCGGTTTACCCAAAGTACCTGGTAAGCCGCCATAAATTACGATTTCAGATTCACCGTAAACCTGATTCGTTAATGCTTCATCGACAATGTCAAAGTAGGTATCAGAGTTCATCACCCACAGGGAAATACGGCCAAATTTATCACCAAACTTACGCATTCCCTTGGTAAGCGCTTTACGACCATCGGTTGCAATGCTGCCTTTAGCAATCATGTCTGGGTTGCTCATAATGGCAGCCTTAAGCGCAGCCAAACCATATTGCAAGCGACCTGCAACCAATGCATCCGCCAAGTCATAACCAATGATTTCAGAAAATTCTTCTGGTGAACGTGCACGGCGCTTAAACGCTTCTTCAGTTGAAGCATAAGGACCATACTTGAATGGAACTTTTACACCAATGGATTCACCTGCACCGATTTTTTTATTCGTTACTTTTGCTGTCGAGTTCACATCGCGATGCTCGATACTGCCACCAACACGATAGAAAGACTCTTGACTGAAGTCACCCTGAATCACGTTGTTGATGTAACGAATAGCACCATTAGATGCTTGGTTAAAAACATTTAGATTATCCTGCAGGCGTTCCAAGTATGCTGTTTGAGCTAACTGGTTATAGATAATCATGTCGTTATTTACTGTTGTAGTCATGATGACTCCTTATTTTTCAAGTTTTAAATATGATTCTTGGCCATGGGCACGGATGTAATCAGCTTTTGCTTTGGCATCCATCTGACCGCGCTTTAGTCCAGTATTTGGATTACCTTGTCCGCCAAAACCACCACCTGAGCCCTGACCACCTTTTAAGATTTGATCTTTAAATTGATAGCCGTTTACAAGCTGCTCTAGAGCCTCATCAAAGTCCGCTAATTCACCAGGGCGCGAACTAGAGAAAATCTGATTGCCGTTATTGTCATAGGCAACGACCTTACCACCTTCGACTTTGAAGTTACGACCAAACTGGGCTTGGATCATGTCAGCAGGTACTGAGATTTTGTCTTTGATCATTTGCGATCGTGCGAAGCCACCACCAATCAATTCGCTATGAAGCTGACTTTGAAGTTCATCACGCTCTTTAATAATTGGCGCGTACTTTTCTTCAACTGCTTTAATGGCTTCAGATTTAACTCTGTCGACTTCACCAGCATCAACAAGCGATTTTTCATCAAGGTTTTTCACTGTGGCCAATGCTGTTTTAGCTGCGGCTGGATCGTCAATCCCATCAAAAGCAGCCAGTGCAATTTCGGCTTTATCTTTATCTTGGCGCGTAGTTTTCAATTCGCCAGTTAAACGGTTGATTATTGCTGTTGTACCCACAACATCAAATGCAACCTCAGTACCATCGTCTTTGATATAGACTGGCTTACCGTCTTGTACTACTGCATTGCCGTTATCATCTAATTTAAGTTTCATGTGTCTTTAACCTTTTAATTTAGACATTAAAAAAGCACCCGAAGGTGCTGTGGTTTGTTTGGTTGTTTTAGCTATTCGCAAATAGGCGGTAGCCTTCGAGTTCCCATAGTTTATTTTCCGCATGCTTTTCAGCATTACTACGCGCCAAGCGTTCACCAATATCTGCATCGAAATTTTCAGCATTTACACAAGCACTAAAGCCGGTTGCTAGAAAAAATTTACCATCAAGGAAAGCGTGAACAAATGTTGAAGTTGTTCCACCCGGTCGTTGTTCAACGGTATAAGTGACACGCTCCTTTAGGGCTTCAATATCAGCCTTGGTCACGCGTGGTGCTACTGCTTTTTCTGCTAACTCTTGTTCTGTTACTGCTTTACTCATTTTTCACCTGTATTTTTGTATTAAAGAATTACCCAGTCTTCAGCCAAAACATCAGTTTGACTGGCAAGCCAAGGGACCAGTTTATTGTCCGCAGTCTTCATATAGATGGCATCTAAAATAGGCATCTGCTTTTCTGAATTACCATCCATCCCTGTACCAAAAACACGTGAATTAACATGGTAATCAGCATCACTTCCTTTGACTAAAGCCAAAAACATACCTTTACCATTCCAGCCACTACGTGCAACTTTTTGACCTTGTTTGAGAGCAACTACCGCATCACCAAAAGTTAGTAGCCCATTCTGACGATAAGCATTATCAAAAACTTCTTTCGGCGACATAGTGATATAGCCTTTATGACGCTCATCATTTGGCTTACCACCATCGGTATACTCAACAAGATATACTGGCTCATTTGGATCTTCATTTTCAGGCACCTGCCAACCACGATATTCACAATATTCAGCACGACTCATTGGGGTAGCCAATACCGATTTAGTGCCAATAAACGCAACCATTGATACGGCTAATAACTTCTTACTCATTTTCTTTACTCTCAAAAAAAGAGCCTATTGGCTCCGTGGTTAATTAATACCGCTTTAAACTTTGGTTTTTAAGTGTTCACCAGTACAAGTCTGAAATGCAATGAACCACATCTTCAACCAGTGATTTGCGGTATCACGCATTAAAATTGCATCAGCCCGTCCATTATCGAATTTAGGCTTAAGCTCATACTCCATAGAAAAGAGATTGAGCTTAAGAACTTTGTGATGGTCTTTTAAATTGGTTTTTTCGAGTTTTTCTAAAATCTCACGCTCAAATAACCATACAGTGCGTTTTAGTCCTGTTTTCTTTGGTTCTTTTTTCACAGCCCCAGCTCCTTAAATGTGTCTTCATCCATCTTCCTAAGCTCAGCAATGGTAAAAGGCTTACCACTTAACGGATCAATAAATTTGTCTAATGGATACCGGCCCGACTTGTAAAGTTCATAACGAGTCTTACCGAGCCAATTACGCTGAAAGGTTTCATCCTGAGTAGTAAACCATTGCTTATACGTCGTATTGGCATCAACTTGACCAATATCCCAGTCTTTGCCTTTTTCCTTATCAACAACATAAGGACGCACACCATCAATATCACCATCTGCATTGCAAGCAACTTGAATGGTTCGGCAGCGGCGGTGGTAAGGTGGTCTTTCGTGATTCTCATCAATCTTCTGCACACGGCCATCACGCACGGCGCACTCCTTAGACGTGCGACTATCTAACGTCGCTACATCTTTGGTGTATTTAGCACCGAGATCCTTCCACGTGTTGAGATAAGTTTCATTGCTGATATGCGCTCTCGCCGTGCGAACTTCTGCATCAATCGCATTACGAGACTGCTCTAACAAGCCATCTTTATATTCAAGCTTCTTAGTGCCCTTAATCCGTTGAATAATTTCCTGATTAGTTTGCCCTGACGATATACCATCACGAATGATGTATTCAGCCTTTTTACGCAATGATTCAGCCACATCAGGAAAAATAAGATCAATAAGTTGACCACCTGCAAAGGGCTGTTTACTGATTTTCTTAAGTAGCTTGTCACCATCAACCTTAGGCGTTTTCTTACTGGCCATTCGATAAATATAGCCAGCCTCATGAACCGCTAAGGTAACAGCAGAAACGGCAAATACATCAGGCAATGTCACGGCGATAGACTGTTGCCATTCTTTGAACAGGTCCCGAATCTCTCTCAGTGCTGGTGTTGTATAAGCAGCCGAAGTAAGCGCTTTTAATTCAGCATCGCTTAGCTCATCGAGCAGATCACGTAACTTTGAAAGATACTGATTAGAAATACCATTAAAGCTTTGAATAATCTCCTTGATAGCTGAACTGGACAAACGCTGTAAAAAGCTATTGTGCTGCGTTAAAGCATCTAAGATTGGATCATTCATCAAACCCACCTGCTTTCTCTTGATCTAGCTTGATTCGCATTTCTTCAAATGAAAGCTCACTAAAAGTACCTGTCTGCTCATACTTGTACCAAACCGACCAAGGTAAATGCTCATAGATAGCAGCATCATATAAACGCTTAGCACGTTCTTCACTGAACTTAGGCTTATTGAAGTCTTGAGAGATTAAGTAATTCAACTCATTAGGACCAAGCTCATGATTAGGTAAGGCAAACTTTGCACACCAACGTAAAGCCATAGTGAGTGCTTCACTGATATTGGATACTGCAAGCGATACAACAGAGTGTTGAATAGAGTCTTCATTGTCTGCTTGAGTGGCTGTCTTATTGGCAGATCCGACCTCAATCAAACGTGCACCGAGTTCTTTCATTGCAGTCATCTTTTCATTCATGAGCTGCTTGGCCAGATTGTTTTCTTCTGCCTGAACAATCTCAACTTTTGTCGGAAATCCAGAACGCGTACCAATCGCCAAGCCATCGCGCTTGATTATTTCGTACTGATCCTTTTTTACATCAGGCAATGACACAGTAGGCTGACCAATAATAAAGCCCGACTCTTCAACATCAGCTGAGTTTCGATAATGGGCTAGGTTGAGGTCAGCCAGATCAAGTAATGGCGCATTATTGATTTCGTCCGTATTGTCTACAGCACCGCAGAACGTGAAAGGAATATATTCCCAAGTTGCACCACTATAGTCGGTTGGGATGATCTTTTCTTGTGCTACCCAGTTTTTATCCTTGTCGAGAATATAAACCTGAACGGTATAAACAAAGCCCTGCTCTGATTGCTCTAAACGCAGCACTCGATACTGGTCTTGTGTCTTACTGCTAAAACCATCAGGTTCACGCTCTGACACGGACTCACGGATTTTAACAAAGCTTAATTTGCGCTGATTGCCAACGACAATATGATCCCAGTCCTCAACCACAGTCGCCTCTAAAATATGAATCATTGGATAAGCGCCTTTGATCTTATCCTCAGCTCTATTTTTACTTGCGGCTACTGTTGGGTAGTCCACATATACACCACAGCGGTATTGCTTCAGGATTGACCGCAGCATGCGCTGTGAGCATTGAAAGATTGAACGTCCTGCACCATCGGCATTTCGTTCTAAATACTCCAATTCATCAGGTCGAGTGAAGTCAGGCAGTTTATTGAACGCCGTGCCAACATAACTACCCAATGTGCGACCTGTAACGCCATAAAACACGGCGCGACCTAGATAATCATTGTATCGCTCAGCATCGCCACTACCGAATGTTTCAGGTACAGGCAAATAAGTTTTACCTGCATCCTTAATCGTCTTTTGACCTTTGCAAACATCATCGACTTTCTTCCAAAGAGCAATGTTTGCATCATAATCAGCATGTTTCGTTGTAATTCCTGCCATACATTACCTTCGTCTAAAAATAGGAATATCCTTAATTGAAGTGACTTGCTCAATCTTACCAATCATAGCCACAGCAAAATATCTAAAACCATCTGCAGCATGCGATGTGTGATCATGTAAAGGTCTATCTTTCCAGCAACCTTTTTTGTCATCCCACTCTTTGCGGTAATTCTCTAAACAAGATATGCCCTCAGAACACTTATCTTCATCAAACTCACAGTACTTAAGGATTTCACGCGCTTGCTCAATACCATCCATAACACCAATATTGGGTACTACTTCAAACTTGACTGAGTAGACCTCGCCATCGATCTCGTAACCTTCTTCCGCAATATCTAGTCGCGACTTAGCATCACCTGTAAGTGATCGGTTCTGAATATCGTGAGGTGCATAGTGTTCCGAGTAGGTGTAACCCTTGTTCTTCAGGACGCCAAAATAATGTCTAAGACCTTCACCTGAGTTCTCATAGTAATCGATTATCTGGTACTGCGTATCTGAAAGCTTTCGTACAAACCAAATCGTCATAGAATCCGAGACACCAAGGTCCCAGAAGGTCATTACTGGCAAATGGTCATTAGCTGGCAATACACCAATACGACCACTTGCATAGATCTCTTTAAATTGCTTTTTGTAGTAAGCACCTTCTACGGATTGAGCAAATGCCTCAGAAGGAATCGATGGATACTCTCGCTTAATATCCTCACCTAGCGTTTTTTCTTTCTGCCAGTACCATGTCTGCTGCTCAGGTGTGGTTTTAATGCCATACTTAACCAATAGATCACTGAAATAATCTTTGAGTCGCTGTGGTATTTCACCAATATGCGGCAATGCATACTCAAGATTCTTCCACCACGAAAAGAAAAAGAACTTCCAGTCTAATGCTCCAAGTGGTTTACCTTGTAGTAATAGCTTTTCAGCCTCTTGGCAATACTGGTAAAAGTATCCTGCTTTGCCTTCCGCCGTGGATTCAAGTGTAATCTTCCCATCTAGTCCAACAGCTTCAAATGCCCCCGTCACAATCTCTCTAGCTTTATCAGGGAACTTAGCACAAATCTTACCGAACTCTGAAATATGCAAACGCTTTAAAGTACCACCACGAAATGATGTACTGACCGTGACTGATCCACCCTTTTTAAATACCAGCTCTTCCTTGGTTTCAATCACCAGAGGATTAGCGGCTCTTAATGGGTGTGGAAGCTTCTCATAAGCGTACTTCACCTTTTCTCGGAACAGGCGTTTAGCATCATGTAGAGTGTGGGCAATCAATGCACACTTATTTGCCATGAACAGCGCAGCATCTAATTGAATGATGCACATCTCAGTGGTGAAACCAAGCTGACGAGCTTTTAGAATGATGTTTCTAGACCACTCATTTTCGAAATATTCAAGCTGCTCCATGGTCATCTTGAATTTTACTTTTTTGCCGCTTTTATCCGTAATGTAGTAAAGATTATTCAGCCTCCAGTGCTGATCAATAAGTTTTGCTCTATGCTCAGGTTTAAGCATACGCCCTCCTTATTAACCCTCCTCGCTTAATTCATCCATCAAGTCAGATAAAGACTTAATTTCTGAAGCACCATCACCATCGCCCGTCTTAATTCGTTCAATCTCAAGTTTTTTCAGTTCAATTCCAAGCAACTGAAGCTCATACCCTTGCATCTCATCCTTAAACTGCCTGATCAACTTGGTTCTAAGCACCCTATTTACCTTGGGGTCGTTATATATCTTCTGTAACTCAGTAAGACGTACAGCTTTATTGGCTAAAGGGATGTCAAAAACATTGGTCCTAAAATCATTTCTTGTTTTATGAAATAGGTCTTTGAGTTTTTTACTCATACTCCTACATGTTGCTTTAGTTGGGTCGTATGCTGCGACCTGCTGACGCTCAATTTCAATGCCAAACTCTAGTCTTACAGACTCCACTACTTGTTGAGGGGTTTCAAAGCAAGCAAGAGACTGAACTATAAAGATTTTTACAGGCTCTTTAAGTGTTGCCATAAATGCCCCTTTGTAAGACTACGTAAGACTAAATAGGCAAAAAAAAGAGCCTTTCGGCTCAATTGATTACACAGTTTCCGCAGCACTTTGCTACATCCAAATCAGGTACAAACGGAGGATTCTGCGCGACTTCGACAAGTCGTTTAACACTTTCACTTGCTCCCCATCGTTTGACCACACCAATAAATTCTTCAACATCATGGCCTGCTAAATAATGTTTAGGTAGACCAGTATGATCGCTATAAATAGGTTCACCATCTTCGTCACGTTCTACACCGATGTGATAAAGCTCATGCTCAATCAAAGCACAGAAATCACGGTCAGTCGCTTGTTCACAGAATGATGCATCAATGGTAATTAAATAGACTGGCACAAAACCGAACCAATCTCGCATCTGTTGCTCTTGTCGAGCTTTCTTCCATCCACCCTGATTAAACATTACCTTTTCACATTGACCTAATACCATACGCTTTTTAGCTATCATCGCAGAAGATGCCCAAGCAAAGGCTAAAACCGTTTCATCGTCATGTAGTAGTTCAGCAATGTGGTCATGGTCTGGATTATGTAGAGCACCGCCAAGCGTTAAGAAGTTATTAACCACCCATTCCTTTAGATCCACGGCGGGCACTAGGCGAATAGATTCTTCTTCCTCTGCCTGATCGATAAAATCAGTTGGTGGAAATGGTCTGACTTGGTCCATTTTTAATCTGCTCTTTAAACACGAAAAAATGATTCTAGGTAAGATGGTATGTACATAAATTTAATGGCCTCTTTAATAAGGCGTGCATTAGGTTTTAGGCTATATACATCACAGTCCAAATCTTGGATCTCCATCATTTCTAATAGTACTTCCAATGCTGAGCTCTCAAACGGTTCGTAGCACCCCTCAATCACTACATAAGGGATACCAGAATTATCATTAATAAAATTGTCTTGAGAAAACTCAAAACCATGAACCAAAACCACTACCGCCTGTCTGCACAGTTTCTTATATATTCTTTGTTTCATTAAAACTATGCCTCTTTAAATCTTTTAACCACTGAACAGCAAAACAAGCCTGAACCTGTAAAGGCCCATCTTCTTTGATTTTGTATGATCTAGCGGACTCTAAACGTACAACGCTATAACCCATCTCAGCAGCAACATCGTAGCGATCCATACTCCAAGCCTTAGTAGCAAGCTTTCCACCTCTACCGCCTGACCATGGCCCACCCGCAATCTCAATTAAAATTCTGTGCTCAACAAGGTGAAAATCAAAACGCCAATGCTTAGTCGATTTAAATTGGAATTTCTTTTCGTATTTGATTTCTAGAATTTGCAGAGCATTCTCTATTTCTTCTTCAGCTTCTAAGTAACGCTCAGTAGCCTTAGGCAGTGGTCTAGTTCTTGGTTTTGTTTTTATGGGCTTCTTATTAGTTAAGGCTTTGTATTTTTGAATGTCCATGATTATCCACGGCGTTTTAATTATGGCGAATTCGACAGAATTAGAATTTTAAAGGTATCGAATTCGATAGGTTTAAAATGGTGTATTTACACCTAATTAGAACCTAACACTACTCGAAGATTTTTAGACCATTCTTTTAATTGTCTAATTTTCCCATCAACAAGCATCATTTCATCACGTGACATCAAGCCGCGTGATAAGTTTTGCCACTTTGCAATCTCAGCCTCATATCTTGCGATATTCTTTTTAGCCTCTATTTGATTCATGACTTTTTCTCAGCAATATAAACCTGACCACCAAAGACTATTGGCTTCTTCTGGGTGATGTCTTTTTGGAAAAATCGAAAGCACATCGCATAACCAACGAAAAATGAAATAAGCCCAACAAGAATGTACGACATGACTTTCCTCCACGCAAAAAGAAACCCGCACAAGGCGGGCTGTATTAAATTACTTATGTTTTAAACATGGTTTTAAATATATGGCGCGCCTAACAGTGCTATAGGCGCTTAAAACAGCCCAGTTATCCAAAAATGAATAACTGGGCTAGGTAGCACTCTTTCCAGTTAAGGCTATTGAGTGTGTTAAGGGGTCGCCAATCCACACGGTAAATACCCACCTCTTTAGGTGATCAAACCAAGGGTAGTGTTTTATGCTTACATCAAACTCCGCACCCTTTCTATCACTTTATTGATCAAATAAAGCGCTTATCAATTTTGGTTTGAAAGCCTGATAAGTAGCTCTCGTTTTTTTGCTTGTGTTCGACCACATGCAAGCGAATGTGTGATTAAGGATAATGAAACCCTGTCTAACCCTTTACGCCCCTATGGTGTGCTGGGTAATAAGCCCAATGCCAAGGGTTGAGGCAATAAAAAATCCTAAACTCAATTTGAGGATGGGTTTTTTCTTTAGGCGTAAAAAAACCCCACTTTCGCGAGGTTTTATTGCGTTAAATATAAAAACGCCCAATATAGCAAAACTATATACTAAATCCGCCTAAATCGTCAATTAGCATCGATCTAGTTCTTTTTTATAATTTTCTATATGTTTTATCGCAGCAATTTGTGCCTCTAGCAACATGAGATTAACCGCGTCACCGTAATGTTTCCAATTTTTGGTATATGTATCTAGCTTAATATCAATCCCACTAAACCACAGACGGCCAGCACCAGTGAATTTATCATTAAGATGATTGTGTAAGAAGAAATACAATTCCATGCGTGCAATTTTCTTACAGATTTCTGCTAAGTCTGGTTTACGCTTTTTCTCTTGTTCTGCCACGGCGTATATCGACTTAAATAAGAAACTTTCAATAGACTTGTACTGAGCCGTACCATCCCTGTAATCACCATAAGCAAGCAGGTAGGCCAAGTCTTTCTGTAGATCATCATCCATTTTCGCTATTACCCCAAGCTTGTCATCCCAATTTGGCGGTCGTTCACCAGTAGCACGAACACTGATCTCATATTGTGCTGTTTTAGCCCGAAGTTGCTGGCCCAACCATTCAAAACTTGTCATAGGCTCTACCATCGCATTCATTCTGATCACCTTAAAATTTACGCCCTGTTCTTCGCTCAAAATCTTTCATGGCCTTATTATTGGCTCGAACCACAACAACAAAAACAACTCCCGCAAACAAAACCCCGAAGATTAAAACCGTTGCAGCTACCCATGCTAAAAACTCATAACCGCTCATACCTTCACCATCCCCTTAATCTGCTCTATCGCCCTACCACTCTTCACATCCGCCGTGCTAAACCTCAACACCGTATAACCCAGTATTGCTGCCGCGTTATACTTTTTCATATCTGCTTGATATCCGCTGCCTCTTGTATGCCTTCCATTACTCCAAATACCGCCCTCAACCTCGATCAACAGCTTTGTTCCAGTTAAATAAAAATCAGCCTTCCATTTTCTTGTCTCATGAAACTTAAACTCTGTCTCAAACCCAATCCCATGAACTTTTAGATGCTGAGCTAGTGTTGCTTCACCTTCACTCACTACCTTTTGGGTTTTGACCACAGGACGCTTACGTCTTACGGTCTTTTTCTTAACAAGCTGTTTGTACTCAGCTATCGACATACTGGTCATAAATAACCTAGCGCGTGATGCACACTCTGCTGTGATGATGCAAACACGGCGATAACGATGAGTAGGATAAGTAAGATCAAGAATTGGTTAGGAGTCATGGGTTCCACCCAACAGCAACGATGCACTCACGAGCTATCGATGGGCGCATGTAGGTATGCTTATCCTCAAGTAGCTTACATATCAATTCGCTTAATTTTTTGATTTCCAAATCTCTGTCTGTGATGGATTTATATTGGTTGTTATTAAAGTGAGTAAGCTCATTCATGTCTGCCTGCCGTGATTTCCACACATCAAACATCTTGTTGTATTCACTGCACTTAGAGTCTGCTAAACCAACATGGCAGTCATAACGACCAAGCTGATCATTCCATTCAATCCAATGCGCAGGGATTGGAAACTTTTCCTCAAACTGTTCTCTCATTGACTACACTCCCAGCACTTACCACCCATAAACAAAAACTGCTGACTATTGGCACCACAATGTGCTGCATGTAACGATCGTAAATACTTAAGCCTGATTACGAAGTACTTGGCTTCAAAGGTGGTCTTATTCACTGACAAGCCTCCCTAAATCGCTCAAAGAAGAAAACAACAGGATCAGGCTTAATCTCAATCAAGCCAAAACGATGTAAATGTCGTGCATGTGTACTATCACGAAGCAACTGAACATCACGGTAATGCGTAAGCACCTTTCGCCAGCTTTCCAATGACATAGAAGACTTATTGGTATTACACGGCACACATGCAGGGTTAAGATTTTCCAGTGTGTCGTTATGTGGTCGTAGCATTTCATTGGTTGTACGTAACACACCATTACCCACATACTCGATCTCACGCTTAACAGCTTCGATATGATCTGCATGCCACTTATCACCAAGCAACTCACCACAATAAGCACAATGACCATCAAACTTTTGCTTGAGTTCAGCACGTTGGATTTTGCTCAATTTCACTGACAACCCTCCACATCTGCGATGGCTTGTTCTAAGGCTGTAATTTCAGGCGTGATCCACCTAAAAATACATAAGCTATTTAATTTCTTTTTAGCCCCATCCAACCCACCAAGCTTTTGAACAATCTCATGCGACTCAACAAGGCGTTTGAGTTCAACCCATGTAAAACCGTCAGAACTTCTAGACCATATGTTGTTTATCAATGTGAATTTCATGTCATCAGATACGCCAAGTCGCACTAATCGACGCAATAAGTCTTCAACTTTCACCCAACCAACTTTCTTAACAAACTCATTTGCTTTCATAGATCCACCACTATTGCTGTAGGTGGCACATCCACCATGTCTAATTCTTCTAATTCCATCGTATTCGAGAGAATTAAACGACGAATAGCTTCGATTTCCTCTAATGTTGCATGACGAGCATTGGTCTTGAGAACAGCAACTCGGCTATGTTTCCCTAAAATCAACAAATCACCTTGGATCTCCACAACCTCTAACGGGCCTTGATCGTATTTGCTCTTTACAACAAAATCCCCAACCTTGAACTCATTCGCTTTCATGCCCCACCTCCTACACGCTGATCAGCCCAATTACACTCAACCACCGTCAACCCATCATGTTGAAAGCGAGACCAGAGACGGTCGCCTAAATTCTCTTTAAGATCATCTAGCCCAAAGTTCGAAATAAGCATCGTTGGCTTGTTCTCGTCATAACGTGCATATAGAACCTTGTGTACCAACTGCAATCGGCTTTCGTGCTGGTCATGCAAGCCATACTCGTCAAGAATCAGTAAGTCGGTATCTGTGAATCGGTAAATCGCATTGGCTTCGCTGTCATCTGCCTTTTTCCAAGCATTGGCTATCTCATTGGCCATATCTTCAGAAGTGATGTAGCGGACGTACTTGCGTTGATCTAACAGGTTTCTAGCCACGGCGCAGGCTAAGTGGGTTTTTCCAGTACCAGGGCGACCAATCATGATCAGATTACGATTCATCCCTGCCAAAAAATCTTTAGTGAACTTGGCACAATTCTGTTTAGCCATCAGCTGTCCGTTGTTCTCAGTGGTGTAATTACTAAAACCACAGTTTTCATGGCGACTAGGTAGTTGAGCACCTTTGAAATGATTTTCACGAACCTTGATGTTTACAGCATGTTTGTGTTCTTCGTTACCATGCTCTAAAGCTTCAAGACTGCATTGTTTGCAGAACGTGCGACCATGAAAAGAAATCTTGTTTTGCATGTGTGTTGAGCAGTATTCATTCGACTGCTGTAAATCAAAACGTAGAGCCATTGCGTTCATATCAAGCCCTCTAAATCAATTTCGCCAACTGGTGGCCCATAATTCTGAACCTCTCCCCATGCTGCGTTGACGTTGCGGTTTACAGGCTGAGAGTTTTTGTTATCAGAACGATTTTGTTTTTTAGCTACAGGTTTACGCTTCACCCACTTCACGAAATTCGAATACATCTGAGTGTCAGTGATCGATCCTGTTTTCAAACGTGGTGAGTAATGCGAGTTCACTTCAAGTAATACTTGATCAACTTGGTCTTGAGTCATAGCTTGTTCACCTGAACGCTGTAACCAAGAATTAAGCGAATGCAAATCAGGTACCCAGAGATTTAAGACTTCATCAACACAATTTTGAGCTGCGGTCTCTTGTGTATTTATATCTGTAGTAATCTCTGTAGTATTCTCTGTATTTGTCCCCCTTTTGAAATGGGGAGGGTCTACCTTTTGAAATGGGGAGCCTCCCTCTTTTGAAACAGGG
>NZ_JAVIDR010000012.1 GCF_031157835.1 Acinetobacter rudis
TAGTTCCAGACAAAATTAACCTCTGATGCGAGCTGATCTAGCATCTTACAATGTTTGTCTTTTATGCGTAATTTAAGGGTTTTCATAGCCAAATTATAGCAATTTAATATGCCAAAAGCCTTATAACATAAGGTTAAGCGACGAAATATGTCATATGGCTTACGCCAGTCACTTATATCCTCATCCTGAACGATGAGGTTTTACGCTCCATCGGATAAATAATGTATAAAAAAGGCTGCCTTTACAGGCAGCCTCAATTGTAGACAAAATGTCTACAGCATTAATTACGCAAGTTTTTTGCTTACATAATCAATTGCAGATTGTACAGTTGTGATTTCGTTAGAATCTTCATCAGGGATAGTGATGTCGAAGTCATTTTCGAAAGACATAACTAACTCAACAAGATCAAGAGAGTCAGCACCTAGGTCATCCATAAAAGATGCTTCGTTTTTGATCTCTTCAGCTTTCATACCGAGTTGTTCTGCAACAGCTTGTTTAATGCGTTGTTCGATATCGCTCACAGGAATTCTCCTCATTGCTTGTGGCGGCGTTTTTCATGGCCGTAGTTTAATTGAATATTGAAAATTTTCATAGTTTATCCATGACATTAAGCCATAAACAAACCACCATTTACGTGTAAAACATTACCGGTAATATAGCTTGCCTTCTCTGAAGCCAAGAAACTTACCGCATCTGCGATATCTTGTGGTTCACCGAAACGGTTGAGTGCAACTTGATCATTCATCTTTTTACGGATGTCTTCACTCAGTTGTTCAGTCATTTCTGTCGCAATAAAGCCAGGCGCAATACAGTTTACCGTAATTTGACGGCTACCCATTTCTTTTGCCAAACTGCGACTAAATGCTTCGATCCCAGCTTTAGCAGCAGAATAGTTTGCTTGACCTGGGTTAGCAAAGTGGGCAACCACTGAACTAATATTAATAATGCGCCCAAAACGTGCTTTAGTCATACCTTTTAAAACACGTTTAGATAGACGGAATACTGCTTTTAAATGAATATTTAAAATATCATCCCAGTCATCTTCTGACATACGTAGCAATAGATTATCTTTGGTGATACCAGCATTATTCACCAACACCATTACTGCGCCATATTGTTCTTCAATATGAGTAACGAGATCATTAATCGCGTCACCATCACGTACATCAAGTACAGCACCAACACCCTGCTCAGCAAATTGAGTCGTTAATTTCTCAGCACCAGCCGTTGATGTTGCTGTGCCAACAACAAAAAAACCGTCTTTTATTAGTTGTTGCGCAATCGCAGCACCAATACCACGACTTGCTCCAGTCACTAACGCGACTTTACGTTCTTGTTTCATGCAATTTTTCCTTCAGCCACTAAGATGGCATTCAATGCATCTTCTATACGAGTTTGTGTATCTAATGGGAAAGCTTTTTCAATCTGTGGTAAACGTTTTGCCATATTTGCAAGTACATTTCCTGGACCGCATTCAGCAACATATTGAATGCCTTGATCTTGTAAGAACTGCATACTTTTGGTCCATTGTACCGATTGATAGAGCTGAGCGGTTAATGCACTACGTAATTGCGCTACATCTGTAGCAACCGCTGCATTGACATTTTGTATTACAGGAATACTAGGTAGCTCAATGGCAGTTTGTTCCAAAGCCAAAGCAAATTTTTCTGCAGCTGGTTTCATAAGTGAGCAATGTGATGGTACAGAAACAGGTAATGCAATTGCTTTACCAGACTGTGCCTTTGCTTCAAGCATCACGACTTGTACAAGTGCACTAGAACCTGCAATAACCACTTGACCCGCTGCATTATAGTTAGCGGCTTCAACGGCACCCTCCCCATTTAACGTAGCTTGATGACAAAGCTCTACCACTTTAGCGTCATCTAAGCCCAAAATTGCTGCCATTGCACCCTCACCTTGAGGTACTGCTGATTGCATCAATTGTCCACGTAAATTAACCAATTTAGCCGCATCACCAAGACGCATTGCACCACCAGCAACTAGCGCGCTATATTCTCCAAGTGAATGACCTACAAGGAATTTTGGTGCTAAACCGCCAAGTTCATACCATAAACGCCATAACGCCACACTTGCAGTCAATAAAACTGGTTGGGTGTTCTCTGTTTGATCTAAACCCTCACCACTTTGAGCAATATTCCACAAATCAAAACCAACGGCATCTGAGGCTTCAGCAAAAGTCTCTTGAATTCCGCGAAATTGTTCTGCGAGTTCAGCAAGCATTCCGACCTTTTGTGAGCCTTGACCTGGAAACATAAATGCAGTTTTCTGAGCCTGAGCAGTGTGATCGAGTTGTTGAGCAGACATATAACGTCCCTTCTATTATCTATTTTCGTTTCCGATGCGGAAATTTACCACGGAATTCCAGACTTTTTAATTGCGAAATACAACAAAAAAAAGGGAGCTTACGCTCCCATTTTTTTTCACTAAGCTTGACGCTTAATGCTTCAACAATTATTCAGCATCAGCTGCTTTAGCGAATAATTGACGACCACGGTAAAAACCGTCTTTAGTCACATGGTGACGACGATGAGTTTCACCTGTAGTTTGGTCTACAGTTAATGCATTCTCGGTTAAAGCGTCATGTGAACGGCGCATGTCACGGCGAGAGCGACTTTTACGGTTTTGCTGAACGGCCATGATGGCTCCTTACAAAGATCGAAAAAATGGGATCAAAAAAATTGAATCATGCCAGCGCGGTAGTCTAACACAAATCAACTCAGTTTGCCTTTCAAACCTGCCAAAACATCAAACGGATTATCTCGTTTTTCTTCGACAACTTCTTCTTCGGCTGGTTGGTGCTTATGTTCACAAGCAGTATGCTTAGGTGACAAAGGCAACAACAATAATAATTCATCTTCTAGCAGTGACAGTAAATCAACAGTTGCAGGAGTACTATAGTCCCCTTTGGTTGTTGCTTCACTTTCACCTAAGACGATGAAATCAGCATCCTCATCCAAGCGCTCTATCAGTGACTCATCATCGATGAGGGCTAAGTGAAAGTCTGAAACAAGCGCAATATCCACAGGCTCCAAACAACGTTGGCACTCCATAGGAACATGGGTCTCACAACGACCACTAAGCCACACAATGCGATGAAACGCATCCATTGATAGCTTACAGTCTATGTTGATCAATTGATCATCAATTGGTCCAACAGCTTCACGGGCAATACGAACAAAACGAGACAAGGGCAGATTTCCTGACCATGAATAACCTTGTTCAGCCCATTTAAACGGCTCAATCTGTGCCGGAAAGGTATTTGCTGACATAATTAAGGCGGCAATTCTACAAATTCATCGCTATTCTGTCAAAGATTAAGATACAATTTTGTACTTCTTTAAACAGATCATTTGGGTAAATCGAGTCATGCCTCTGTTGCAAAAGCAAGCTGAAGTCATAACATCAACTGACTGCAATCCTATACACCATAAGGATTATGCACCAAAATCAGCACAACAAATTTTGGCTGTTTGGGCAAATCAACATACAGAACAGCAGCAAGTAGATTGGCTCATTCTACACTTTAATCATTGGTTTTCATACCATAATGTACATTTAGTGCGTGGAGATTTTGAACCTGAATATTTCCCAGCAACACTAACTGAACCAGCACGCATTCAATTTGCCCATGGTTTTTTCAATAGTGCACTGCATGAAATCAGTCATTGGAGCATTGCTGGTGCTCACCGTCGCACACTTCCTGATCTAGGATACTGGTATGCACCAGATGGACGTAGTGCTGAACAACAACAACTTTTTGAAAAAGTAGAAATTGTACCGCAAGCAATTGAATGGATGTTCGCCACAGCCTTTGCACGAAAATTCCGTGTTTCTCTAGACAACTTAACAGGAGAAGCAGGTCAAGGTGAAAGCTTTAAAGATAATGTTTTTGCTCAAGTAGACAAATATTTCTCAGGTCAAGCGACTCTACCACGAGATGCAGCTAAATTTATTCAGCTTATTTGCTTATCAACACGACAAGGTAAACCTTTAAGTGCATGTGAATTTAGTCGTGAAATGTTAAATTAACCCACTTACGATATAATGGTGCAAATATTAACCCATGTGAATCACTGAGTTAGCAATCAGCGCTCACATCAGGAGCATAAATTATGTTGCACTTAAGAATACATCCTGACAATCCTCAACCGCGTTTAATCAGTCAAGCCGTTGAGCGAATCCGTGCTGGTGATGTAGTGATTTACCCAACGGATGCGGCCTACGCAATTGGTTGTCAAATTGGGAATAAAAATGCGATGGATCGTATTGCACAAATTCGCGATCTTGGTAACAAACATCAATACGCAATACTTTGTGCAGACCTCTCAGGAATTGCGACGTATGCGAAGGTGGACAATGCCATGTACCGTCTACTTAAAGCCAATACGCCAGCAGTGACAACATTCATTTTACCAGCAACCAGTGAAGTACCACGACGCTTAATGCATGCTAAGAAAAAAACCATTGGACTTCGCATTCCAAGTAACCCCATTTGTCAAATGTTACTGCAAGAATTGGGTGAGCCATTATTAACGAGTACACTTATCTTACCAGGCCAAGAATATCCACTCGATGATCCTTATGACATTGAACAACAACTCGAAAAACGGATTGATGTATTTATTGATGGAGGCCTAGGAACTTTAACCACGACCAGTATTATTGACCTATCTGGAGATCAACCAGAAATTATTAGGCGTGGTGTTGGTGATGTGAGCCATTTTGAGTAAATAAAACATTCCTATATACAGCAATAAACCGAGTACTCTCTGTTGAAGCACTAGGTTTATTGCACTCAAAACAACAAACTATTAGACCTAAGCAAAGAGTTTTAATTGCTTCACAATATCAATCTTCTGTCGATCAAATAATAATTCTATCTGTTTATTTAATAAGGCCATATTTTCATCACGATCAGCAACAGGCTGATTTTCCTCACCAACCAACACCATCCCTAAATCATCAAAAATCAATTGTAATCGCTGCGTTATGCCATTCTTATCCGTTATTTTTTCAATAAAGTAGACATAAAAAGTTAACAATTCAAACTGATTATAAACTAGCCCCATACCCGTTAAAGGATTTGCTAATACTTGATAGTTATTATGAAATTTAGCCTGAGTCACCAAATAACGGTTTAAAGACTGGCACTTGTGCAAGGTATTTGATGAGGGCATCTGATCTAGACAAGGCTGGGCAAAACCCAAATAACAAAGAATAACGAGTGAATCTAACAATTGTTTATAGCTGAGATTTGTACTCTCTTCTAATTGCTTTAACGTGATTGGACGATACTTATGCTTCACATATTGCTGAGCAATTTTCACGTACACATCATGAATTAAATCAAAAGAACCGAGCACCCCTTGTATTGTGCTGGGTAAAGCTTCTATTGTTGTTAAAAAAATAAAATGTGTATTTCTTAATCTTTCTTTCACTTCCAATGAGCTTAAATCAGTTTTGCCTCGTACATAAAGATCTCGGCGGAACTGATTGGCAACGAAATAATCACGACATTGTTCTTTAAAAATAGGATGCTCAATTTGATCAATAAACTCTCTTTGCTCTTGATTTAGGTGAATTTCATTAATTAAAGTTGATAAATCTGTTGAGCCCGCAAAACTTAATTTAATATCTTCAAATAAACGTACAATTTGCTGAAATGAAAAACACTGCCAGTCCTGATTTAAATATTCATGCAGTAAATAGTTTGGATTTTGTTTTTTTAAGTCGTCTAATTTATGTTTAGCCAATGGATGTCTTTGCAAAAATAAAGGCTGTTGGTCAAAAAGCGCTTGGCTAAATTCAAGTGCATCACTCACTTTCTGCGTTGGGTTATTACTTTTCCCATTAAATTTATAATGACTATAAAACAATTCACGGATCGGCATGTTTGCTGCCCACCCTGTAGAACAGTTATAACTGATGTAAACAATACCACTGGCTTTTAATTGTTTTCGGATGAATTTTAAAATAATAAGTTGATTTTCATAGCTAATCCAACTCCAAATACCATGCAAACTGATTGAGTCGAACTGAGGTAAATCTTCGCGATTTAAAAACTCTTCAAAACTATCGTCAAAAAACTGATGTTTTATCCCACATTGTGCCGCCATTTTTTGAGCGTGGGCTGCATGTGCTGGATTAAAATCTGTCCCCCAATATAGGCCATCTGAAGATGCTGCATGTATATTTACACTTACCCCCTGCCCAAAACCCAATTCACAATGAGTGTGTTCCTGATCAGTTATAGCGCAATCCACACCCCTTAGCAGCATACAGAACCGTTGATAATTTGGACTCAAATCTCGATAGTAACCATATGTATAATTTACAGTCGTTTGGTACCCATTATTCCAAGCAGTATTCACTTTATCACCTCTAGTTCAAATTTTAACTGCTACCTATTATTTTGAATGAGCAATTAATTATTAATAATTAGACATGGTGTTCATGTTTATAATGCCTAGATATTACTCAATAAATATTTAAATGAATAGAAAAAATAATAGTAAAAATCAAAGATTAATGTAAGTAAATTGACTTTATCATTCACATCAAAAACACCATCTCGAGTCTTATTCGTATGTATTTATTCAACAGCATGACTAGAAACATGCCTTAGTTTTTTTAGTTTAAAAAATCGATGTCACAATCTCAGTGTAGTATGCAGCATACTTTTAAAATATTTTTCTTAAAACCGCTTAGTATTTATGAGCTTATATACAACTGTGTTATAACACTTCAAACAGCCTACTACTAATCAATTCATTTTTTTGTGTTTTTCCTGCTATACGCGACATATAACACGTATCATATATTACGTTACAATGTATCATTAGCAGCAACTTTCTTGGCTTAAATCTTTTTTCAGCAGGTGACTTAGTAGATTTCAATGTGAAATAAATAACACCCAAGCACATAAAGTGTTTATTTTATAAACAAATTAACTTAAAAAAAGAAAAGATCTTCGATATTTTTTATTTTTTTTAGCTTTTTACAGTTTTAGTAATTTCTTCAACTGTAATTTTCCATTAAAATGGGTGGGATTTTTTGCGTAACTTAAACTTAATATGTTTGTTGCCCAAAGCATGCCCATTTTATAAGTAATCACTCGCTTTGACTTCAACACAAAATGCAAATCAAGTAGCAATAAAACTGTAATGACTCAAGCAATCCAGAGTACAACGGACAGAGCATCACACATCCGTGTTTTAGATGAGTGGCAAGAAACTGTCCCTGAGGATTTATACATCCCACCTGCTGCATTCGAAATTTTGCTGGAAAATTTCGAAGGACCACTTGATTTTCTCATTTACCTCATACAAAAAAATGGTTTTGACTTATTACAACTAGAAATTGCGCCTATTGCCGCACAATACTTATCCTATATGGAGCAGATGAAGTCACTCAACATTGAGTTGACCGCAGACTATATGGTGATGGCTGCGTTATTAGCTGACTTAAAGTCACGCTTACTTTTACCTAAGCCTAAGTTACCAGATATTGAAAAAGACCCTAAACAGGAATTAATTGATCGTTTAGAAAAATACCTACGTATCAAACAAGCAGCAGACTATCTCGGTAAATTACCCGTATTAGAACGAGATACTTTTAATACTAACGTCGCATTAGGGGCAATAGTACAACTAGAAACAGGTTATTCTATTGATCTACTACATGAAGCTATGCTTTGTGTATTTCATCGCCCCGAACCTGTAGTTCATAAAATTGAACAAGAAGCTGTACATTTGGAAGAGCGGATCGCATATATTGAAACACTTCTGAGCCAAGGTGGAGTATTGCAATTTGAACATTTACTTAAACCCAGCCAAGGTCGCCTAGGTATGGTTGTCACTTTTATGGCTGTTCTAGAGCTTACACGACAACAAAAAGTTTCTATTATTTCCTCTGGAATAGAAGCTCCACTTGCAATTCAAGGCGTGTTAATATGACTGTCAATGCACAATTTAATGATGCAAATGAACAGCATCATGATATCCTTATGCAACTCGAAGCGATTATTTTTGCCAGTGATGCCCCTGTGAGTTTGGCGCGTCTTAAAGAAGCTTTTCAACAACAGTATAGTAAGACGCAACTTCAACAGTTTTTACAACAACTGGCTTTAATGCAACATAATCGCGCTGTGGAACTCATTGAAACAGCTCAAGGCTATCGCTTTCAAGTGCGCAGCAAATATCGTTCAGTTATTGCACAAACGTGGCCTGAACGACCGAATAAATTATCCCCATCACTATTGGAAACTTTAGCCGTTATTGCCTATCACCAGCCAGTTACTCGTGCGGACATAGAGCAAATACGTGGGGTTTCAAATAACAGCCAACTACTAAAAATGTTATTTGAACATAATTGGATTAAGGAATCTGGATTTAGAGAAATTCCAGGTCGACCTGCGTTGTTAGTGACAACGTTACATTTTTTAAATGCATTTGGTCTAATGTCGTTAGACCAACTGCCCCCCCTACAGGATGCCAAGGAAGCATTTAATGCTTTAGATGCATTCGCATCTAGGTCTTAAATAGGCGGTCTGTAGATGATTACTTCTAAGGTTATCTGTCATGAGTGAAAAATTGCAAAAGGTGTTAGCGCGAATTGGCTTAGGTTCTCGCCGTTATATGGAGGAAGTTATTGCTGCTGGTCGCGTTAGTGTCAATGGGCAAATTGCTCAAGTTGGTGAACGTATTGAACCTGGTGATGAGCTTCGCATCGATGGTCGTAAAGTTCAATTTCAAATTGAGGACGAAATCCGTCGTCGTGTACTCATCTATTACAAACCAGAAGGTGAGATTTGTTCACGTAACGACCCTGAAAACCGTCCAACGGTATTTGAGCATCTACCTACGCTTGCCAATGATCGTTGGGTCATGGTTGGTCGTCTTGATATCAATAGTACTGGTTTATTACTGTTTACAAATGACGGTGAACTTGCCAATCGTCTAATGCATCCATCCAATGAAGTTGAGCGTGAATATGCTGTGCGTGTTATGGGTGAAGTTACACCTAAAATCCGCCAAACCATGCTCAATGGTGTTGAATTAGATGATGGCCCAGCGAAGTTTGAATCATTTACCGAAATTGGTGGTGATGGTATTAACCGTTGGTATCAAGTTGTAGTAAAAGAAGGTCGTAATCGTGAGGTTCGTCGTATCTTTGAATCACAAGGTCTCAAAGTAAGTCGTCTATTACGTACACGTTATGGAACAGTTATTTTACCGCGCGAACTTCGTACAGGTCGCTGGACTGAGCTTGATAAAACAGATATTGATAATCTAAGCAAAATGGTTGATCTAAAACCACGCCAAGGTACGGGTCTTTTTGGTATGGCAAAACGCCGTACTGAACGTATGCAAGAGAAGCCTTTAGCTGCTCGTCGTGGCGGTTATTTACGTCAACAACGTCGTGATAGCGAACAAAATCAAGATGTTGATGGTTCACGTCGTGAACAGCGCCCACGCTATGAACAAAATCGTGGTGGCTTTCAACAACAAGCACAGACAGGCTATCAGGGCAATTACTCATCTGAGCAGCAAACAAATACCAATGAACGAGAAAAACCTTTCGTTCAACGTAAATCTTCAGTACTGAAAAAAGGCTTTAAAAAATACTAAGTTCTGCCCTAAAGTACCAAAAAGCCACGATCAAATTTGATCGTGGCTTTTTTATTGTGTGAATCAGTTCATCACAGGTATATCAATCCAAAGTGCATCAGGAAAATGTTTCTGCAAATAATTTTTTAAATAACATGCTGTATCTTTAGAGATTAAAGCATCTTGAGATTCATCATTCAGGTTATAAGCCAAAGCATAGAGTGGAATTTTACGGCACTGTAGTGCCTCTAGACTTAACAAAGTATGATTTATACTCCCCAAACGCCCAGAACTCACTAAAATCACTGCTAACTTTTGCTGTTCAATATAGTCTATACTGAGCTGTTCTGTGGTTAGTGGCACCATTAAACCACCAGCTCCTTCGAGCAATACCACCTCATAACGCTCAACAAGTGTAGCCGTTGCTTGTTGAATTTTATGAAAATCTAAAGCACGACCATCTACTTGAGAAGCCAAATGAGGTGAAGCAGGATAACTAAAGATCTCAGGCATGGTCAGATATTCATGGTCTTCTGGGAATGCTGCAACTCCCATCATTGCACGATGTTGTTCAATATCTTCTGAAAACCCTACATTACCAGTTTGAACGAGCTTCTGTGTGATTACATTTTGACCTTGTTCACGCCAAAGTTTAGCCAAATAGCCTGTAGTGTATGTTTTGCCTATACCAGTATCTATGCCACTGACAAAATAAACCACACCTGTCATGTTGTTCTCCGTGCAATACAATAAAATGGATGATAAGTCAGCGGATACTGCAATTGCCCTTGTACATTCGCCACAGCAAAATCTTCATAATTTAAATAAAACTGCTGTAGAGATTGCTTCGTCCAACGATAATGCTGTGAAGTTGCTGTTACCCCTGTCGCCTTCAAATGTTTCAATATCTCAAGCGGATGGGAAAAATATATATGCTCAACCTGCTCTTGTAACACCATGACTTCAAAACCATGCTGCTCAAGCTTTGCCTGCCACTGAGAAAGACTCAAGTAGTCTAAGCCCTGACCAGTAAGGGCTTTGATTTGTTTTAAATTATC
This sequence comes from Acinetobacter rudis, assembly GCF_031157835.1. GTDB lineage: Bacteria > Pseudomonadota > Gammaproteobacteria > Pseudomonadales > Moraxellaceae > Acinetobacter > Acinetobacter rudis_A. The sequence goes on from NZ_JAVIDR010000012.1 coordinate 10,688, forward strand.
TTGGCTAAAACTCGAAAAACAAAAAAAAGCTTGCGGTGCTAGTGCAGTATGTATTTTCGAAAATAAAGCATCAATATCTTGCATCCATTGTAATGCTGAACTGGAAATCAGCAGTTGTAATGCTTGTGGTAAAACCAATTGCTCAATATCACCAATAAGCCATTTTATCCGAGGGTCTACGGTAAAATGCTGTTGTACCTCTTCATATAAGTCGTTGCAATAATATTTATCAATCTTAAACTGTTGAGTTGCACTAAGTAATAAATGACTTAGATGCCCCGAACCACAGCCAATTTCTAAATAATGACCTGAAATAGGCTGTGGTAAATTTTGCTGCATGAGTTGTACCAAGTTAAATGCAATTTGTTTCTGAACAACTGCATGCTGATGATAACTTTCCCCTGCTTTAGCAAAACGCTGAGCAATGCTTAAAGAATCAATTTTCACTAAATGTCTCACAAATACTTAAGCAACTGCTCTAAATCTTGTTGGTAAATCATTGCATTTAATGAAATTCTTAAACGAGAACTCAGCTGTGGTACAGTTGGTGGTCGAACTGGCATGACATAAAAACCAATCTGCTGTAACTGTTTAGCTCGTTCAACGGTATCTTTCGAATCACCAATAATAACAGGCACAATGTGGCTTGTTGATGGACAAAAATAATCCTTGTTATGTAATTGTTGTTGTAAAAATTGACTCAGTACCTGTAAATGTTGTCTTGGTTGCTGAAGCTGCTGCATATGCTCAAAAATAAATTGAGTCCAAGCCATACATATAGGTGGTTGAGCAGTACTAAAGATAAGAGGACGCATATGATTAATTAAATAATCACGCAATACAGGATGACAAATCAAGTAACCTCCAACAGAGGCCAAGGCTTTACCAAACGTGCCCACCAAGAAATCAATATCATCAATCACTTGATATTGCTCAGCACATCCTAGCCCCTTCGCACCGCGAACACCGATGGCATGTGCTTCATCAACATAGAGCATGACTTTATTATGCTGTCTTTTTAACTGGACAAGTTGACTTAGATCAGTCTCATCACCATCCATACTAAAAATTGATTCAGTCACAACAATGATACGATCAAAATTACCATCATCTTGATAACGTTTAAGTAATTGCTGTAAGTGCAGCATATCGTTATGACGAAATCGTATATATTTGGCACTTGATAAACGAATACCATCGATCATACTGGCATGTACAAGTTTGTCGGCCAAAATTATAGTACGCCCATCACTAATCGCAGGTAAAATCCCAATATTCATGTGATAACCGCTATTAAATAATAAGGCGGCACGACCATGAAAAGCCTGCGATAAACTATACTCAAAATATTCATAAGCAGCAAAGTTGCCTGTCAATAGGCGGGACGAACTACTACTCATTACTCTTTCTGAAGTAGGTGTCTGATCAAAAAAAGCTTCTCTAAGCTTCTCATCTGCAGCTAAGCCTAAATAGTCATTCGATGCTAAATTGAGCATGCTACGCCCTGCAATCTCAATCTGACGTCCTTGTTGATGAAATTGAGTAAACTGTCTTAAATTGCCCTGTTGTTTAAGACTTTCTAATTGTGCAGCATAATGATCGATTAATTGCATTGTTGCTCTACATCCATTTGACTCACCACTTTAACGATTTGATCGAGCAAATAATCTAATTCTTTTTCACTAATAATATAAGGTGGCATTAGATAAACCAATTTACCAAAGGGTCTAATCCATACACCATGCTCAACAAACTGCTGTTGTAAGACTTGCATATTCACTGCTTGTTTCAGTTCAACCACACCAATTGCACCCAGTACACGAACCTGTTGAACATGAGCAAATTGACTTAATGGACTGAGTTTTTGTAATAACTGTGCTGAAATGTCTTGAACTCGAGTCGACCAATCTTGCGACAATAACAATTCGGTACTACGGATAGCAACGGCACATGCTAAGGGATTGGCCATAAACGTTGGTCCGTGCATAAAGACACCAGCCTCACCACGACTAATAGTTTCAGCAACGTGAGTTGTTGTCAGGGTTGCAGACAAAGTCATGTAGCCACCTGTAAGTGCTTTACCAATACACATAATGTCTGGCACAACTTGGGCATGCTCCCATGCAAACAACTTACCTGTACGACCAAAACCAGTCGCAATTTCATCAAAAATTAATAGAATATTGTATTGATCACACAACCGTTTTACTTGACGCAAGTATTCGGGATGATAAAAACGCATCCCTCCAGCACCTTGAACAATTGGCTCAATAATGAATGCCGCAATATGTTGATGCTGCTCAGCAAGTGTCTGCTCTAATTCAAGAATATCATCTGGGTCCCAAGGCTGATCAAAAGCTGTTTTAGGTGCAGGCACAAAAATACGTTGCGCTAAACTTGCACCAAAGACTTGATGCATACCTGTAACAGGATCACATACCGACATTGCATTCCATGTATCACCATGATACCCAGAGCGTGTAGTGATAAAATTAGTTTTTGTTGTTTTTCCTTGAGCTGTCCAATACTGCACTGCCATTTTAAGCGCAACTTCGACAGCAACAGAACCTGAATCGGCATAGAAAATTTTATCCAATGGTTCAGGTGTAATCTCAAGCAGGATTTTCCCCAAATCAATGGCAGGTTGATGTGTTAATCCACCAAACATAATATGCGACATCGACTGTAATTGCGCTGTCACCGCCTGATCTAGTTCAGCATGATGATAACCATGAATTGCACACCACCATGAAGCCATACCATCAATTAACGTACGCCCATCATCCAACTCTATATTTACACCATATGCACGTTTTACTTTATAACTTGGCAATGGTTGAGTCATTGATGTATAGGGATGCCATATATGTTTCAAATCAAATTCGTCGGTCATCCTGAACACTATTCTTCGTTACTACAAATGTATTTTGATCATACGCCAGCGAATAATAAAAATAAATTGCGATAACATCCAAATATTGACTGATCTGACTAGAGTTGTTGACATATTTGCACAATTTGCTCTGCACTTGGCTCTGGATTTGTCACAGGAAAGGCATGCGAGCCATCTACTAGAATTATTTTTAAGAACTTTGCAGCTAAATTACGCAAATCTGTGGCTATTTGAGGAGTTAACAATTGGTCTTGTTGAGCAAGAAAATGAAACTGCTGGCCCACATAATTTTGCAAGATCTCCACCGTATTTAATTGGCTTAAGGTTTCTAGACCTTGCTTCATTTGTGCAAAATCTTGTCGCTTCATCAAACTTTGCAAAGTTAACCAATCTTGTTTTACTTGAGGAGTTCCTTGACAAATCAAGTAACTAAATCGTTTTATACACGCATTTGCATCATCTATATAAGATTGTTGAAAGGCTAAAAATGCTGTCCGAGGCATCGCTTTTTGCCAATACTCGTTTTGTACAAAACAGGGATTTGACGCTAGCGTAATCAAAATCTTAGCTTCACCTGTTAATTGCCATACTGCATTGGCTAAAACACTTGCCAACTGCCCCCCCAAAGACCACCCCATTAACACATCATATTGCTGCGCAAGTTCAACATACTGTTTATGCTCAACAGGATCATCAGGATTAAAAATATTGATCAGGGTAACTTGAAATTGTTGCTGCCTTAGAGCATCCACAAAGTTTGCCAATACTTCAGGCCCAACACCCCAACCACTAATCAATAAAATACGTTTTAACATCATTTTCGCCATTCACAATAAAACTTACCTCTTCCCAAGTATTATCCATTATCTCAACACTCCATTTACCCACAAATTTTGCTAATATTTAACGCAATTTCTTACCCATGGTAGCAACTAATGAAAAAACTGAACTCTACTATTCTTGCTGCCCTATGTGGGTTAATTTTAGCACCTTATACTCAAGCCCACGCTGAAAGCAATCCATTGAATGCTTTTGAGCAACAGCAGAAACAATGGGTTGGCCAAGCAGCTCCACAATTTAAATTACAAGACCAAAATCAGCAATGGCATGAACTAAAACAATATAAAGGCAAATGGCTGGTATTGTATTTTTATCCTAAAGATAACTCGCCAGGTTGTACCCAAGAAGCCAATCAGTTTAAAAGCCTCTATCCTGAATTTGTAAAAAATAATGCAGTCATCTTAGGTGTGAGTTTAGATAATGTTCAGTCCCACCAAAAGTTTTCAACAAAACTTGACCTCCCATTTGCTTTACTTGCCGATGATCAACAACAACTTGCAGGTCAATACGGGCTAGTTAAAAATCTTGGTTTCGTCAAAATTGCAAAACGAGAAAGTTTTTTAATTGATCCAGCTGGTACTGTTGTATACCACTACACCAGTGTAAACACACAATCACATGCGGCTGAAATTCTCAAAGACATTCAGCGCCTCAAAACCCCTTAAAAGTGATCAGCAAAAATACTGCTCAACTCTAATGAGTAGATCCAATACAATAGGCTAGATCAAGGAAGATCAGCTCTATTTCAATGATGATTAATTTTTTTTCACTTAAACCCACAATTTCACAACTATTCGAATAAATTTAACTTTTTTAAAATTAATCAATTTAAATTGATTTAACCACTCCTCTTATTTATTGACATAAATTCTTCATAAAACTGAGAACTTTCTGTCACATTAATTCATTACATTCGGGCCATTAAAACAAATACCTGAGGTCCACTAGTGAAATTTAAACTCCTTTTATTACCTGTACTGATTGCATTATTGACAGCTTGTAATGATGATAAAGACTCTACCACTACAGGTCCTGAAAAACCTGTCACCCCACCAGCGTCAAATGGTGCCTTGCTCGACCCAAGCAGCAAAGGTGATATTGCTGAGTTTGGTGGTGCTACACGTTTAAAAGCTGACCGTGCTGAAGCACTTAAAGCTTCTATTAATAACCGTCAAGTTAAACACGTTATTTTATTCATTGGCGATGGTACAAGTGAATCAGAAATTACCTCTGCACGTAACTATGTTGAAGGTGCAGCAGGCTATTTTAAAGGCCTCGATGTATTACCATTCACAGGTGCATATACCACTTACTCTCTAGATAAAACAAATAGTAATATTGATTATGTCACAGACTCAGCAGCTTCTGCTTCTGCTTGGGCAACAGGAACTAAAACCTACAACGGTGCTTTAGGTGTAGATATTAAAGATAATAAAAAAACATCTATTCTGAAAATTGCCAAAGCAGCAGGTTATGCAACAGGTAACGTCACGACAACAGAATTGCAAGATGCTACACCAGCAGCACTTGTTGCTCAAATCAATAAACGTAGCTGCTATGGTCCTGCTAAAACATTAAATGACTGCAAAAACTTCGCTCTTGAAAACAATGGACCAGGTTCGATTACTGAACAATTGCTGACTACAAAAGCCGATGTAACACTGGGTGGTGGTGCCAAAACTTTTGATGAAACAGTAACAGCTGGCGCATACAAAGGCATGACTTTACTTGGCCAAGCTAAAAAAATGGGTTATCAAGTCGTCGACAAACTTGAAGATTTGAAAAAAGTACAATCTGCTGACCAAAATAAACCTTTGCTTGGTTTATTTGCGCAAGGGAATTTACCTGTAATCTGGAGTGGACCTGAATCTACTCTTAACGGTAACACTTTACCATCACAAAAATGCGTACCAAACGCAGCTTTCACCGCTTCTACTCCGAAGCTAAAAGATATGACTGCAAAAGCGATTGAGTTACTACAAGCCAATCAAAAAGGCTTCTTCTTACAAGTTGAAAGTGGTTCTATTGATAAACAAAACCACGCAGCAAATGCTTGTGGTCAAATTGGTGAAACAGTACAGCTGGACGAAGCAATTCAAGTTGCTTTAGAGTTTGCTAAGAAAAATCCAGATACATTGATCATTGTTACTGGAGACCATGCTCATACTAGCCAAATCATTCCAAACGATAGCACGAGTCCTGGTAAAACCGTTAAACTTTTAACTAAAGACAATGCTGATATGACCATCAACTATGCGACAACCAAAGAAGGTTCACAGCAACATACAGGTGCACAAGTTCGTACCGCAGCATATGGCCCACACGCTGCCAACGTTTCTGGTTTACTAGACCAAACAGACTTGTACTTCATTATGCGTAACGCGTTAGGTATTAAATAATCCCTAAACGTATCCTTCCAATAAAAAAGCAGTTCACTAAGAACTGCTTTTTTGCATTGTGTTGTTTACATTTGCGATTGAATATAATTCTGTAAACCAACCAATTCAATCAGACGAATTTGTTTTTCTAACCAATAAGTATGGTCTTCTTCAGTATCTGCCATTTGTTGACGTAAAATATCACGGCTAATGTAATCACCATGCTCTTCACATAGCTTAACACCTTGTGCCAATTGTTCACGCACGTGATATTCAAGTTTTAAATCGGCTTTCAAACAAGAAACAACATCGGTACCGACATCAACATCTTCACGTTGCATGTTCGGAGTGCCTTCTAAAAACAATACACGACGAATCAACGCATCAGCATGTTGTGCTTCTTCTTGCATTTCATGGTCAATTCGTTCATAAATTTTAGATAGTCCCCAATCTTCATACATACGTGAATGAATCAAATACTGATCACGGGCGGCAAGCTCACCACCAATCAACATATTGAGATAATTAATCACCTCTGGGTTCCCACGCATAGAGCTCTCTCCAATTTTTTCAAATAGTATGAACATATTTGCCAATGAATGCAAAAATAAAGATGCGTAAGTTTATGATTTTTATAAAATAAAAATGAGAAACATACGCATTTCGCTTCATACTCAGTTAATTTTTAGTAAGGAAAATAAGCTGTTGAGGCAATTTTGTAGAAAGTTACCATACGTTTTAAAGCACAAAACGATGTATTTTTTTTTGTAACCATATACAACCTCACTCTCAATCTCTCACCCTAAATAAGAAGAAACTAAGTTTTTTATTGATAGAGTAAGTCTCAACCCTCTTTACTCTACCGAAAAATCATAAGCGGTTTAAACTTGATGTGACGCAATAAAAGCTAAGAATTCCTCTTCACTCATTGTTCGAATGCCGAGTTTTTCGGCTTTTTCTAATTTAGAACCCGCCTTTTCACCAGCAACCAAACATTTCGTTTTTGATGATACGCTTCCACTGACACGTGCTCCCAATGCTTGTAACATTTGAGTTGCCTCATCACGACTCAATTGACTTAAGGTCCCAGTGATTACCCAACTTTCACCATTTAAGGGCTGACGTGTCGGTGCAATCGGTGCATCCCAATGAATGCCAGCCGCAATCAAACGCTCAACAACTTCAAGATTATGTTCTGCTTGGAAAAAGTCAAAAATCCACTCGGCCGTAATATCTCCAACATCAGGTGTTTTTTTCAAACCCTCAACATCTGCCTGTCTTAATGCTTCTAAAGTTTGAAAAGTATTTGCTAGCATTCGAGCCGTTGTCTCACCGACTCCACGAATTCCGAGTGCATAAATAAAAGCAGCTAAAGTGGTTTTCTTACTGATCTCAATTGCATCTAATAGGTTTTGTACAGATTTTTCACCCATTTTCTCTATACCCAACATTTGCTCACGATGCTCATGCAAATGATAGATATCAGCAACATTATCAAGTAATTGTAGGTTCAATAATGATTCTGCCCAACGATCACCTAAGCCTTCAATATCCATTGCTTTACGTGAGACAAAATGACGTATTGCCTCTATGCGTTGAGCCGCACAGTATAAACCACCAGAACAACGGGCTAGTGCTTCACCTTCTGGCATCACCACAGGTGAAGCACATACTGGACATTGGCTAGGTAAACTCACAATTTGATATTCCTGATCAGCTAAACGCAAATCAGCCCAAACCTTTTCAACTTTAGGAATAACATCCCCACTTCGATACACACTTACCGTGTCACCTACACGTGCATCTAAACGGTGAATTTCACCAATATTATGTAAAGTTACATTAGAAACAGTGACCCCACCTACAGCAACTGGCGTTAAACGTGCAACTGGCGTTAATGTACCTGTACGTCCTACTTGCCAATCAATCTGTTCTAGAGTGGTTAATGCCGCAACAGCAGGAAATTTATAAGCAGTTGCCCAACGTGGTTCACGACTCAAAAAACCCAGCTGTTTCTGCTGTTTTAAATCATCAACCTTGATGACCATTCCATCAATTTCAATTGCTAAATCAGGACGTTTTTGTTGTACTTCTTCATAACGTTGCTGAACCTGTTCAATGCTGTCACAAACATAATGTAATTCACCAATTGCAAACCCCAATTGGTGTAACCATTGCAAACTGGCCGACATCGTTGTTAAATCATGCAAAGGTTCACATTGCGCAATTCCATAAGCATAAAATGCAAGAGGGCGAGATGCTGCAATTTGTGGATCAAGTTGTCTTAAACTCCCAGCAGCAGCATTACGTGGATTTGCAAAAGTTTTATCCCCTTTGGCTTCTTGTTCAGCATTGAGCTTATTAAAGCCAGCCTTAGGCATGAGTACTTCCCCACGAACCTCAAGTAGTGCTGGAATTTCCAAATTGTCGCTACTTAATACCTTAGGCAAATTACGAATGGTATGAACATTTTGTGTAATGAGCTCACCAGTTTCCCCATCTCCTCGCGTCACGGCACGAGTCAGTATGCCATCTTCATACCAAAGTGATATCGCTAGACCATCAAATTTAAGTTCAACATCGTACTCAATTTTTTGTTGAGGCAAACGCTCTTCAAGACGATGAGCAAAAGCGTATAACTCTTCTTGGTTAAAAACATTACCAAGCGATAGCATAGGCACATGATGCACCACTGTTTCAAATTTACTTAATGCTTGACCACCCACTTTTGATATTGGGCTATCTGATTGAATTAAATTTGGATGTTCTTGTTCCAGTGCTTTTAGCTGGTGAAATAAATGATCATACTCACTGTCCTCGATTGTCGGCTGATCCATCACATAATAAGCGTGGTTATGCTGTGCAATAATTTGAATTAGTCGACGCATTTGCATCAGGACCGTTGTAGTTTGCATAATTTCACCATTGAAAAAGGCGGATAATCCGCCAGTTAAAAACGTATTTGCTTTACTCTTTACTCAGCGCGATAGTCAATTGCTTTATGGCGCCAATGCTCTTTGAGTTGAGCTGTTAATTCTAAATTATTTTCATCATAAACCGCACCGTCAATTTCACGCGCGATCAAACCTGCAATGCTCACCATGGTGTCAAAGCCTTTTTGCACATCTTTATGTGGTAACGCCAAGAAAAAAGCAAGGCCCTGCACTTGTTCAACAGAAAGTGCTTCTAAATCAAAGCCACTTGGACCTTCAGGTGTAATACGTAATACTGAAAATAATAATGTATTGCTTTCTTCAGACTCTTCGTAACGATGAAAACAAGAGAGCTCACCATAACGAAGACCATATTTGAGTAAAACTTTTAATGTCTTATCACCAGAAAGAGCCTTACGTGGATTTGGATAAACATTAAGTGCAATGATACTGGCCGCATTCGCTAAACTACTTTCGTCATCATTACGTTGTTGTTCATGTAAATGTTTATCTAAAATCGTACTTTCTTCTTCAAATTCTTTGATTTCAGCTGTTTCGATATTCTGATTCAGATCTAGTGTATCTACAATCTTCACTTCCTCAGTTGCAGTAGGTGTCTCAGGCTGTGTTATTCCAGCTGCTTCCTTCACCGAATCAGATGTATTTTCAACCGCCTCAACTGAAGTTTCTACAAGCTTGGTTTCTGCCTCTGGTGCTACCGCTTGCGGCTCAGCAGCCGATACAGCATTTGCAGCCTCAGTTGTTGATTCAGTCGCCTGAATCTCTACTGCAGTATTTTGACCTTGCAATTGATCACGCACATGACGTGGAATAATTGGCAGTTGAGTATCCTCATCTAATTGGAGCGGCGTCTCCAATGATGGCCTTGCATCATCAGGTTTTCGCAGAAAAATTCGAAGCCCCCACAACATGATGAGGACTGCAACAATAATTCCGACGATTGTAGTATTTTGCATTCTATGACTCCGCAACTAGACCATATTCTTTTGCTTCTTCCAAATTGACACTGACCAGTTTAGAAGCACCAGGCTCAGGCATGGTGACTCCCAAAAGATCAGTTGCCATTGTCATTGCAACTTTATTATGTGTAATGTAGATGAATTGTACCTGCTCAGATAGCTCTTTTACCAAATTACAAAATCTTCCCACATTGGCATCATCAAGCGGTGCATCAACTTCATCTAGCACGCAAAAAGGTGCTGGATTAAGTCTAAATATTGCAAATACCAATGCTAAAGCAGTTAAAGCTTTTTCACCACCAGATAAAAGTGCCAAAGAACTATTGCGTTTACCTGGTGGACGTGCCATCAAACGTACACCTGATTGCCAGTCATCCTCAAGGCTGAGGGAAGCTTCACCACCATTAAAAACTTTGGGAAATAGATTTTGTAATTCCAAGTTGATTTGATCAAATGTAGACATAAACAACTTCTTGGTTTCTTGATCAATGCTCTTCATGGCATCTTTTAATTGGGCTACTGTTGTTTGTAAGTCCTCAATTTGCAGATTAAGTTGTTCAGCCCGTGCTGAAATCTCAACATATTCTTCAGAGGCTGCCAAATTCACTGCACCTAATTTAGCAAACTTCTGCTGTGCTATAGCTAGTTTTTGCTGGTGTGTTTCTAAATCAATTTCTAAACCAGTTTTTAACTCAGTTTCTAACTCAGTTAACTGTTCACTATAATGCTGTAAATCAGACTTTGCTGCTTGCCAAGCTAAACGTTGACTTTCAAGTTCCGTACGTAATTTTTCATCTTGCTGTTGCTGTTGATGGCGTGAGACAGTCAACTGTTGTTGTTTTTCTTGGACTTGATGTAACTCGGTTTGCCAATTCTGCCATGTCTCTTGTAATTTTTCAGTTTGTTGTGATTGCTCATCAAACTGTGTCTTTAAACTAGGCAGCTCAAGTTGAATTGGATCAAGAAACGTTTCAGCCTGCTCAATTTGCAACATAATTTGTTGGCGTTGTTGTTGAGTAAAAGATAAGTCTTTTGCTAACAACTCCACCTGTTGTTGATTTTGACCTGCAACACGGCGTGTCGTTTCTAACTCTTGTTGTAATTGTTGCAATAACTTTTGTTTTTCATCTACCTGTTCATTTAACTGTTCAAGTTGCTCTTGAAGTGCTTTATAAGCAGGAAGAGTCTGTTCAAGTTTAAACGATAAAGCATGCAAATCGATTTCTAAGTCATCTTTTTGCATGGCATCTTCTTCTAACTGTACTTCAAGCTGTTGCAATTGATCGTACAGTTGTTGACTTTGTAGCTCAAATGCCTGAGTTGCACTTTGCTGTTTAACCAGCTGCATATCTAGCATTTGTAGCTGTTGCTGCTGTTGTTTAAAGTGTTGCTGATCTTGCTGTAATTTTGCTTGTACAGCCTGTTGATTCTGTTCAAAAATAGCTAATTGTTTTTGTTCATCTTCATAGACATCAGTCAATTGCTCTAATTCAAGCTCAATCTGCTCCAACCGTACACGATGGCTCAGTGCACCTTGTGCTACCTGACTCGACTCATCGTAAAGCAATCCAATCACCCAATCACATCCCACATGATAACCATCAAGGCTCAGCAATGTCTGTCCTTGTTGAAGTTGTGACTGTAAATTTAATGCCTGTTCTAGATGTTCTGTAACAAAGACCTGCTGCCATAAAGAAGAATGTGGGGCAGTAATCCACTGACTTAAACCAATCAGCCCTTGAAAATTAGCCACTCCACCCTGTTCTATTTCCTTCATTTGCCGTGCAACATTCTGTTCAAAGGGCATCTCAGCATCCAAACATGTCGCGTCAATCCAGCGTGCTAAAAACTTTTCAATAATATGCGCGTGAGCTTTAGCCGAGTCAGCCAATTGTAAATGCTGCAATAGTTGTCGCTCTTTCACTGTTTTAGTTGCGCTTTGCGCTAACAGCTTTTGAATTGTCTTGCGTTCAGCTTGTAATACCTGCACTTCCGCCTGACGTTGTGTCACAGCAGTTTTGTGTTGCATACATTGTTGCTGTAACTGCTCTAAATGTAGAGCGGCTTCTTTAGATTGTTGTTCTAAGCGCTCAATAATAGCCTGTTGGTTGTTTTTATCTTGTTGTAATTGCTCAATACTACCATCGACAGACTGACTTTTAATTTGCTGTAATTGTAGTTGCAAGGTCTCTTTTTGCTGTTCAATGCGCTGAATATTTTTTGCCAAATACTCAGATTGTGACAGCATCTGTTGCTGTTGTTGCTGTTGTTTTTCAATCAGCTGGCGTTGTTGCTCAAATTGCTGTTTTAATTGACCCTGTTGCAATAGCATGGCACGTACTGATTGCTCTTTAAGTTGGGTGCTAGATTCATATTGCTGTGATTGCTCTGTTTGTTGATCAAGCTGAGCATGTAAAGTTTCTAACTGCAACTCAAGTAACTGAATTTTTTCTTTTGTTTGTTGTTTTTGCTGATTGAGTTGTTGAAGATTTTGGCTATTGTGCTGTAGTAAATTTTGCTTCTGCTCTAAGCTAAGTTTAATTTCAGCAAGCTTCTTCTCAGCTTGCTGCCATTCTTGTTGTAATGGCATAGACTGTTGAATTAAACGTTGAAACAGCTCACTGGTACTCGCTAAGTCATGTTCAACCGTAGTCATTTCTGAGCGAACCAATTTAAACTGCTCGCCCAATGTATTCATTTGTATATTATATTGTTCTTGTAAGCGTGTACTTTGTTCACATTGAAAAGATAAAATTTCAATTTTTAAACTGCGTATTTCAGTTTCTAAAGTTTTATATTGAACAGCAGACTCAGATTGGCGTTTTAATGTCTTCAGCTGAGACTTTAATTCACTTGAAATATCTTCTAAACGTTCCAAATTTAAATGGGTATGTTCTAAATGTTGCAGCGTCTCTTTTCGACGTGCTTGATAACGAGATACACCCGCAGCTTCCTCAATAAACACACGCATTTCATCTGGCTTAGCATCTACCAAACGGTTAATCATGCCTTGTTCAATAATGGCATAAGAACGTGGTCCTAGTCCTGTGCCTAAAAAAATATCGGTAATATCACGACGACGACACTTACTACCATTGAGAAAATATTCTGACTTGCCATCACGGGTGACCTGCCGACGTACAGCAAGCTCAGTATAAGCATTATATGCTCCACCTAACTTACCGTAAGTGTTGTCAAATCTTAATTCAACACTCGCCATGCCCACTGGTTTGCGCTTTGATGTCCCAGTAAAAATGACATCTTGCATGCTACCACCACGAAGTTGTCGCGCACTCGACTCCCCCATTACCCAACGAATAGCATCTATAACATTGGATTTGCCACAACCATTCGGTCCTACTACCGCAGTTCGATTAGCCCGAAAAGATAAAGTACTGCTATCGGCAAAAGATTTAAAGCCAGAGAGTTTTAAGCTGCTTAAACGCATAAAGTTCCAATTATCGACGCGATCTGCGTGCCCATGCTAGTTCAATTTGTTTCATACGTGTTAGAGATTCCAACACAAGGTTGCACAAGTGTCGGCAAAAATCTTCCATAAATAAAGTCGCTTGTTGCGAATTTCGGCTTAAAATAGCATCAATCAGCAACTTAGATAACTCTAATGCTTCTTGAAGCTCTCTTTTAGAGGTATTTAAGGTCAAAAAATAACTACGTCGTACTGACGGAAGTAATTCGCGATAAAACTTCATTAAATATGGATTAGCCACCATATCTTGTTGCTCAGCCAGATATCCGAAGAAAACATCATAGAATTTTTCTGCGCTCCCTTGCTTAGCATGTTGTTCTAATTGCGTAAAAATAGTTCGTAAAACAGCAGCCTCATGTGGACGTAAAACATCACTCATACGTTGCACGATATACGTCAATACCAGCGTACTTGAATCAAATAACCCCCGAATTTGTTGTGTCGTCATTTCTGACACAACTGCACCTCGTCGTGGATAAATTTGAATCAAATGTGTTCTTTCTAACAGCAGTAATGCTTCACGTACTGAACCCCGACTCACCTGAAGCTCCTTCGCGATACGTAACTCCTGTATACGCTCCCCCTCAACAAGTTCGCCAGTTATTATCTGCTCACTTATACGTTGAGCGATTTGCTCTGATAGATTTTCCATATCATTCAAATGCATAAATTACCTATTGTTATTTATTGTCGCCTGTATCTATACGGCCATTGTGCATTTGTAACTGATTTAAAGTGATTCTGACTATGTCACTTTTAAACTAAATTTTTTAAATTTAGCAAATCAATATATGTTGGCATTCACAAGCATAGTATTTAATTAATACCATGATAGATAAAGTAAATACCAATAAAAAACAGATATATTGCAAAACTTTTTTTCAGCAATATCGGAGAAAGCATGTGTGCTACTTTAGCTCCAAGTTTTGCAGTTATGAAACTCATCACACTTATGCCAAGAAAAGCATAGATCTGCACATAGCCAATTGCATCCTTAATTTCTCCAGAAGCTTGCTCACCAAAGAACATAAATCCAATGGCTCCAGACAGTGCAATCGGAAGTCCGCATGCAGCAGAAGTGGCAATTGCTTTTTGCATAACAACACCACAACGATTGAGATAAGGTACAGTTAAACTCCCCCCACCAATACCAAAGATTGCTGAAGCAATACCAATCAAACCACCAACTAAAGTCTGTACTGGCGCAGAAGGCAAATGTCTCGACTCATCCACCTGTACCTTTGCACCTGTAAACATTTTGTAAGCCATATACAGTACAAACACGCCAATGATCAGCTGTAAAACCTCTCCACTTAGGCGCCCAGCAATGCCTGCACCTAAAAAAGCGCCCAGCAATAAACCTGGTAAAAAATGACCAAAAACATTCCACAGTACTGCGCCTTTTTTATGGTGTGCACTCACAGAACTCAAGGAGGTAACGACTATAGTTGCCAAAGAAGTACCTAATGCCATATGCATTAATATGGATGGGTCATAGCCCATCTTTAAAAAGACTAAGTACAAAATTGGGACAATGATCAGCCCACCACCAATGCCAAACAATCCAGCACTAAATCCAGCAACTGCACCAATAGCCAAATAAATCAGGAGTTCCATAGTGTCATTTCCATGTAAAAAACAACGAATTAAACAGTAAATGAATAATCATCACGCATCTACTGATTTAAACGTGGCACATCATAGCATCATGAGATGTTTTTTTTAGAAAATAATATTGAGATCATATGCATAGACTTAGAAATTAAGCAGTTGTTAAATATTGCACCTACCCCAAAAGATATGTTTAACTCCGTTATCATTTTTGATCCAACATGAGATAATGATGGACCTAGATAGCCAACGACTACGCCAACAACTTAGTCAAGCAGCACTTCTCCCAGAAGTTCTTGTTTTAAAAAAAACTACTGCTTCAACCAATTTAGATGTACGCGAAATTGCTCAAAGTGGCGCCAACAGTATCTTAGTCAGTAGTGAAATTCAAAGCCAAGGACGTGGCCAACATCAAAGAGCTTGGGCATCGCCGCAAGGTAATGTCTATATGAGTTGCTTACTTCAAACGCAGCGACCACTTGATGGCCGTCTGGCCTTAGAAACAGCCCTGAATATTTTACAAATGCCGAGCTTACAAAATTTAGAACAATTACAAGTAAAATGGCCTAATGATTTATATCATATTCAAGGCAAATGGGGCGGTATTTTAGTAGAACCACTTGATACACAACGTGCAATTATTGGTGTGGGCATTAACCTGCACGCTTTTAGCACAGCACAGTTACACGAACAAAATATTGATCAACCCGTCTGTTCATTATCTCAGCTCGGCCTTCAATCATTAGACCGTATTTTACTTATAAGCGAACTTTATCAAGCTATTCAACAGGCTGGCCACTGGTTTAATCATGGTTGTACGCATCTAGCACAACGATTTAATCACTATGCAGCATTTATTGATCAACCTGTTGTACTCCAACAGGAGCAACAAACGCTCTTTGGCATCTTTCGCGGTATTGATGATCAAGGCTGCCTCAATATTGAAACAGTAAATGGACTACAAACCTGTTATCACGGACGTTTACGTCTACAAAACAACACGGATGCTTCGCAATGAGACGACTTTGGTTAGATATTGGCAACACCCGACTTAAATACTGGGTCACTGAAGACAATCAAATCATAGAACATGTTGCAGAACTACATTTACAATCACCAGCCGATCTATTACTCGGACTTATTCAACACTTTAAGGGATTAAAGCTTGATGAGGTTGGTATTTCCTCAGTACAAGATAAGCAAAATAACAAACGTATCAAAAAAATTTTGAAATCAATGAATATCCGTATGACTTGTGCTCAAGTTCAAGCAGAATATGCGGGTCTACGTTGTGGTTATGATGATACTACGTTATTAGGAATTGATCGTTGGTTACAGGTTTTGGCTGTTGCCTCCCCCGAAACAAATTTATGTGTTGTGAGCTGTGGTACAGCTTTGACAATTGACTTAACTTTAGGGATGCAACATCTTGGTGGGTATATTTTACCTAACCTCTATCTTCAGAGAGATTCCCTCATTCAAAATACCAAAGGGATTAAAATACCAGATGTGGCATTTGATGAATTAAGCCCAGGGCGAAATACGATTGACGCCGTACATCATGGTATATTCTTTGGCCTTCTGAGTACAATTGAGAAAGTCTTAGAACAACATCCTCGCCAACTCATCTTGACAGGTGGTGATGCAAACCTTTTTGCTGAGCATCTGCAACGCTTCAATCCCATTGTTGAACAAGATCTGCTACTCAAAGGCTTGAAAGTGTATTTAAATCAAAATAAATCTGTTGCTTAGGACAATCTATTTAAGCTTTAACTTTAGATATTGTTATCAGAGGTTTTTCTATGAATCTAAACACATTTCTTCTTTTTTTACCTGCTTGTCTCGCACTCAATATGGTACTAGGTCCCAATAATGTGCTTTCAATTATGATTGGAGCAGAACAAGGGCTAAAGTCAGCAGCAATAGCATATTTAGGTCGTTTTTTTGCTTTTATCATTTTAATTTTCATTACAGCTTTAGGCCTAGGCACCCTACTCACAGCATCTGCACAAATATTTTTAATGATCAAATTTATTGGAGCAATCTATTTACTTTGGATTGGTTACCAGCTTTTGACAAGTAAAGCGAATATGCAAGATGAAACTATGACTGCATATAATCAAGATATTAAATTACTTATAAAAAAAGATTTTAATATCGCAATTGCCAACCCTAAAGCAATTCTAATTTTCACTGCATTCTTTCCGCAATTTATCCATCTTGATCACTACTGGTCAGATTTTATGACACTAGGCGTGATTTTCTTGTGTTTAGAATTCTTTGCAGTACTATGTTATGCCTTGCTTGGTGCTAAGTTAGTAAAAATGTTAAAACGTGAAAGATTTGGCATGATCAATAAAATAAGTGGTGTACTTATGATTACTTTTGGTTTGGCATTGGCATTTATGAAAAAGCCCTCTGCTTAATCAACATCATTTTCGCATTTGGATATAATTCTTATATTAATAAAATATACAGTGGGTTGAGCATATGTATTTTCAACATAGTGCATAATTGATCTTTTCTATTTTAAGAGGTATGAAAGCTCAATTACCACTAATCTTGTTGTTTTTCAATTAGACCCACTCAATACTGCTTTGATTATCACTCTTGTAACAATACCAACACTTTCCACTGCAAATGGAGTCAATAATATTGTTAAAAAATACCCATTAGATTTAAGTTAAAATTGTAAGCTATTTATTATTTGAAAAAAATTTGAAATTGAAATATGTTTTGTTTAAAAACAAAGTTTATAAGGTTTATTAAAAAGCAACAATTCAATTAATATAAAACTTTTATTGAAATTTAAAACAACTATAATATTATTGTGAACAGGATTTATAGAAAACATTAGCACAATGGCTGAATCATATAGCCCAATACGGCTGGTTAAATGATTGTTTTTTACTTGTTAAAATAAATCCCCAATATTAAAACACTGTTCTTTATTTGAAAATTAAATAAGTACATTTAAAACCAATTATAAATATCAAACTAAACCATAAAAAAATAAAAATAAATCCTAGAACAAACATATAAAAATAAAGGGGATAAAAATGAGTAATCATTCCTTAAAAATGAAATTAGCACAAGCACAGCAAAACCGAGGACAATGTTTTTGTTTTATTATTCCCCCGAAGGTATTCGAACGTTTTTTGGAGGACAATAGTTTCTCTCAAGAGCAAAAGCAAAATTTTAAGAATGAAATAACGATAGATAACAGTTGGCGTGAATTCAAAGGACGTGAAGTAAAAAAATGCCGTAAAACTGTACGACATTTGGGCCCTCTGGATGCAGTAGATCCCACTTTTGCCCCATCCTCCAAAGTCACTATTTTTGATTGTAAAAATAGCTACAGTTTACCTGGTGCAGAAATTTTAAAGGTAGAGGAATCAGATGATCCAACGGTACAACATGTTCTTATTGAGACCCAAGCCATTATTAAATTCTTTGATTCTGTTTTTATTAGAAACTCTATTGATGATCAAGGCATCGATATTGTTTCTTCTGTTCATTATGGTGTTGCTTACAACAATGCCTTTTGGAATGGTATTCAAATGACCTATGGAGATGGTGATGGCAACCTATTCATTGATTTTACCAGCTCCAGTGATGTCATAGCCCATGAGCTTAGTCATGGTTTTATTCAATATAGCGCAGGTTTTGAATATGAAAATCAAGCAGGAGGACTGAATGAAAGTATGGCCGATGTTTTCGGTTCAATGTTTAAACAGTGGAGGAACAAACAAAATGTACATGATGCAGATTGGCTTATTGGTAAAGAAATTCTAGGTCCTGCGGCACTTTACCGTGGTTTTAGATCACTGAGAAATTTATCAAATCCATCCGATCCGAGTTGTCTTTCACCTCAACCTGCTCATTTCTCAGAGTACGTTGATGGAATGGATCCCCATGAAAGTAGTGGCATTGCTAACTTTGCATTTTATCAAGCTGCCATGCAAGTCGGAGGTTATAGTTGGGAAAAAGTAGGACAGATTTGGTACAAAGCACTCGTTGCTTTTGACCCTAACCCGCAGATGGAAATGCAATTTTTTGCAAATAGAACTCGTTTTCTAGCTAAAAAAATGTTTGCACATGACACTTCTGTTTATAAGGCAGTAAATCAAGCATGGCTTACAGTTGGTTTATAACTATTTAATTGTACAAAAGGCAGCTCTCACTATGGCAATAATATACGTAGAACGATTTGGAGGATTAGCATGTGTAGGAAGTATCCATTCTTATATCCGTAGTCACGGTAAAATCAACACATCCTCCCTATCTATAGAGGAGCTTAAACAAATAGAACGTTTGTTTAATCAACAGAAAACTGTAAATCAGTTTCCTACACGGTCTGATCAGTTTAAGTATCAACTTATACGTCAAACCCCAAATGGAAAGATTGATAAAGTCGAAGCAAAAGAAACGGACCTACCAAGTAAAGTGATTTCTTGTATCAAGGATGAAATTATTTAACGACATTACTCATTCTCTCAACTTAAAGCATTATCCTTTAATGAAAGGTATAAGATACGGTTATCAATAGCTTTAAGCATAATAAACTTGCTTATTCTCCCTGGCATGGTGGAGTAAGCAATATATTTCTTTTGTAAGAAAACTGTTTATATGCTCCACACAATTATTCATTTCGCTTTAATCTGCTTTTTTATTCACATCAAATTATAAGTTCTCTATACTTCGAATAAACTTATTGAAAATCCAACATAATGAGAATCTTAAAGCAGCTTTGTTGTAGCATCTTAATTGGTCTAAGTGTATCTAGTATGGCAGCTGAGGTCTCTATATCCAAAGACCAATCACAAAATGCTGTTCAAGCCACTAACATCATTACTTTCTTCTCAGCTCGACAGCATGGTCAAACCTTATCAACTCCAACGGCTGATCCTCAGGGAATCTATCGTGTCTTAATCTCTAAATCGAATGAAGGTTATTTGGTTCAAGACTTTTTCCAAGCCAATCATCAAGCACAAAGCTCCCCTGTCCTTTTAACTGATAATAAAGACTTAGATCGTTTTCAAGTAGAAAGTGCCGTAGGTGAGATTCGGCTTTATAATCGGCAGGGGCAATACTTTAACAAACAAATTTATAATAAAGATCATCGCATAACATATCTTGCAGGCTACTCATTAGAAGGAAAATTGTTGTTAGAACAAATCGTTAACCTAGAAAATGAAACCATTAACACCAAAATTTGGCATAGCAATGGTGTCTTAGCCTTTGATTTGACCAGTACGACCAGTATGCACCTCATTGACTATAAAGCACAGCGAAGAAATGGGCAGGCGTTTAACCCACAAACGTGTTTTATGGAGCGTAGTATTGCTCTAGATTATGTTGCTCTAGATCCTTGTGTACTACAGCTTAAAAGCTTAAATGAAAAATATGCAAAGCTGTGGGAAGCACAAATGCAATAACTTGCCCCAGTCAAAAGATTAAAGCCCATCAAACGATGGACTTTAATTTAGCTAAGATAAAGATCGACTTACTTTTTGTCGTTATTACCAAACAAAGGTCCCATACCACCTCCGCCGCCAAATTGCTTCTGTAAGCCACCCAATGAACGCATCATTTTTGCCATACCAGATGGATTAGCAAATTTCTTCATCATTTTCGCCATTTGAGCATGCTGTTTAATCAGCTTATTCACTTCCGCAACATCCATACCACAACCAGCAGCAATACGTTTTTTACGGCTAGGGTTCATTAAATCAGGATTACGGCGCTCTTTGATGGTCATCGACTGAATAATCGCTTCCATCTTCTTCACTTGTTTTTCAGGATTCGCTTGTTCAATCGCCTGTTGAATGCCAGCATTGCTCATTCCTGGCAATTTGTCCAGGAATCCCATCATGCCGCCCATTTTGTTCATTTGCTCAAACTGCATCAACATATCTTCAAAGTTAAAACTGCCACCTTTTTGCAGTTTTTTAGCCATTTTTTCGGCTTTTTCTTTGTCGATTTTACGTTCAACTTCTTCGACTAGGGATAGTACATCACCCATACCAAGAATACGTTGAGCAACTCGTTCAGGATGGAATGGTTCAAGTGCATCTAGTTTTTCACCCATGCCCAAGAACTTAATAGGTTTACCTGTGATAGCACGAACAGACAGTGCAGCACCACCACGTGCATCACCATCTGTCTTAGTCAGAATAACACCCGTAAGAGGCAATGCATCATTAAATGCTTTTGCTGTATTTGCAGCATCTTGCCCTGTCATTGCATCCACGACAAACAATGTCTCAGTCGGTTTAACTGCGGCATGCAATGCTTTAATCTCGCCCATCATGTCGTCATCAATATGCAAACGACCTGCGGTATCGACAATTAACACATCAGCAAATTTAATTTTTGCTTGTTCAATCGCACGATTAACAATATCAATTGGCTGTTCTGTTGCTTCAGAATGAATAAACTCAGCACCAACCTCATTAGATACAGTTTCTAACTGTTTAATTGCTGCAGGACGATAAACGTCCGCAGATACAGTCATTACTTTTTTCTTCTGACGCTCTTTTAAATAACGTGCTAGTTTTGCAGCTGTTGTGGTTTTACCTGCCCCTTGCAAACCAGCAAGTAAAACGACAACTGGTGGTTTTGCTGCTAAATCAAGGCTTTCATTGGCCTCACCCATCATTTTGGTGAGTTCGTCATAAACAATTTTGACAAAAGCTTGGCCAGGTGAAAGTTGGGTCATTACTTCTTGACCTAATGCTTCTTCCTTAACTTTCGCGATAAATTCACGAGTTACGGGTAAAGCGACATCGGCTTCAAGCAATGCCATACGCACTTCACGTAAGGTATCTTTAATATTATCTTCTGTGAGTTGCCCTGAGCCGGTAACATTTCTTAAACTCTGCGTGAGGCGTTCTGTTAAGGTATCAAACATTACAATTTCCGCTTAAAATGGCTAGTAGCAAAAATTTCTTACTTAAAAAAGAAAAATTATGCTTAAGTTGCTATAGGATACTTGAGTTCACATGGAATTTATATCTCTACACATGAATTTTAAACATCCAGTAATAGGTTTGACATGATTAGCCTCCCCTTGGTTTACACAATTTTAGCATTATTTGCTTATACCACAGCATTTTGGTATTTATTTGCGCAGTTAATGTCGAAACGTACTCCTAATCAGTGGTTTATTGGTGTTGTTTCCAGCATAGGTTTAGTTTTACAAGCTTTAGTGCTTCGTCAAGATATGTTTACCCCACTAGGGACGAATTTTGACGTATTTAATCTCATGTCCTTTACCTCAGGACTTATGCTCCTTCTTGGATTGCTTTTTAGTACCTTTAGACCTGTATTGGTGCTCAATTTACTGGGAATCCCTGTTGCAGCATGTGGTCTTATTATGGGTTTTGTTTTCAGCAAACCAGATCAATTTATTGAAAATCACTCTATTGGCCTAGATATTCACATTATTTTGTCTTTATCTGCGTATGCTGTCTTGCTCATGGCCACCATTCAAGCTGTGATTTTATGGTTTCAAAACCGCGAATTGAAAAAGAAACAAAAACATCGTATTTGGGTAAACCTACTTCCATCGTTTCAAGCAATGGAAACCTTGTTATTTGATATGTTGATTACAGGGTTTTCTTTACTCAGCGTCGCCTTAGTCTTTGGTTTCTTTACCATTGACAATTTCTTCGCGCAACACCTAGCACACAAGACCGCTTTTAGTATTATTTCTTGGTTTGTGTATGGTGCACTTTTGCTTGGACACTATCGTTTGGGCTGGCGTGGTGTAAAAGCAATCCGCTTTACCATTACAGGTTTCTTCCTTTTAGCGATTGGATTTCTTGGAAGTAAATTTATTTTAGAAATGATTTTATCACGTTAATTCCCCATAACCGTTGTTACAATTCAACGGTTATATCTTCTAACCAAGCAAACTAGACAATTGCATAGAAAATGCGTATAACGGCTGTTTTGTTGACTCTGAGATAAGCCATTGAAACTCATACTTGCTCCAATGGAAGGTTTAACTGACCCGATCATGCGTGATGTACTCACTCATGTAGGAGACTTCGATTGGTGTGTTACTGAGTTCATTCGTATTACAGATTCAATTTTACCTGACCATATTTATTATAGTTATTGTCCAGAACTGAAGAACAATGGTCAAACAGCTGCTGGTACACCTGTCCATGTTCAATTCTTAGGTAATAATCCAGATATGCTGGCTGCCAATGCAGTCAAAGCTGTACAGCTTGGTGCTCCCGCAATTGATCTTAACTTTGGTTGTCCAGCCAAAACTGTAAACCGACATCGAGGTGGATCAATCTTATTAGATGAACCAGATGTTGTACATCAATTGGTAAAAGCTGTACGTGATGCCGTTCCGCATCATATCCCTGTTTCGGCTAAAATGCGTTTAGGTTATATGGATCGCAATTTTACGTTAGAGAATGCTCATGCCATTGAAGATGCGGGGGCGTCATGGCTGACCGTCCATGCTCGGACTAAAGCAGAAGGCTATACTCCTCCCGCGTATTGGGAACAGCTTGCCCCCATCCGTGCCGCACTAAAAATTAATGTGATTGCTAACGGTGAAATATGGAACAACCAAGATGCTAAACAATGCCGTATAGAATCTAATTGCCAAGACCTCATGCTTGGCCGTGGTGCAGTGACTACACCTGACTTAAGCTTAAATATTCGTCAAAACCGTGATACTGCGTCAATCGTTTGGAAAGATTTACTCGATTTACAACTACGGTTTATCAATGGCCCCAGCAAAACAGAAATTGGGATGCTAGGACGCTATAAGCAATGGTTAGGTATGATGTCAAAACACTACCCTGAAGCCAAACAACTTTGGGATGAAATCAAACGACTAAAAAAACTCGATGAAATTATCGAGAAAATTAAGATCAGCCAACATGCTTAAACAACTAGCCTCAATTTAGGCTGATCTTTAATCAAAATAATATTACCTGTTTGCATATTAATAGGTATAGAAATATGTTGATGGACAACTAACCAATGCTGTTGCGGTTTCTGTAAACATAACGTTGTACGACACCATGGAACCAGGGTTGTCTCAGATGCAACATCCACTACCTTGGTTAAACAATGCATCACTGCAAGATCTGTCGCAATGTGTAGTTTGATATTACGACGCAAGATATCTATATGTTGGGAAAAATATGGACTCAACTTCTCCCACTCTTTCCGATACTCTTGAATACCATCAATTTGGGAACTTACATCAAAAAGACTCACCTTCTCACTACAGTAGCCAATCAAGGTATCTACTTGTTGTCGGATGATTGCCTTATCCCATAATGCGATTTGATCTATAACTTCTGTAGCAATTTTATGATCACCTTCGATAATAATCTTTTTCAATTTTATTCACCTTTATAATTTTAAAATATATCAGCCTGTTTAATACTCTATTTGAATATAACACAACAAAGCTAATTCATTGAGTTTTATAGTTTTTAGCTTTTCTAACCAATCTGATGCAAACTTAAAAAATGTCAAAGCTCATTATCAACTTATACTAATAGAATCATTTTTTTAATTAAAATTACCTGAAATCTAAGGCGATTTCAGGTAAACATCTTTACAAATTAACTAAGCTTTCTTAACAAACTCAGATTTCAACTTCATCGCACCAATACCATCAATTTTACAATCGATGTCATGGCCATCACTTGAATCCGCTAATAAACGAATATTTTTCACCTTAGTACCAACTTTAACAACAGAAGATGATCCTTTGATTTTTAAGTCTTTAACAACGGTAACCGTGTCACCATCACTAAGTACACTACCAAAAGCATCTTTAATAACCGTAGTCGCTTCTTCTTGAGTTGCTTCTGTTAAAGTCCATTCATGTGCACATTCAGGACAAATAAGCAGTTCTCCATCAGCATAAGTGTATTCTGATTGACATTGTGGGCAGTTAGGTAATGACATATGAGCCTTCCTAAAAAGCCTCATTATGACCGAAATTAAAGATTTTTCATAATATTAATTAATTGAGTAAAGAAATAGTCCCAATAATGTAATATTAATTTATTTTTTATTGTCTTTTAGCGACATAAATAATGCTACTTGATCAAGACAACGGATGCCATTTTCATATATAGGTTGTGGATAATTTAAAAAGATATCTTTTTCAATATGTTGCATCCTGAAACCCATTTTCTGATAGAGAGCAAGCTGATCTAAACTAGAATTACCTGTTTTTACCCAAATACCTGATAAGTTTTGCTGTATAGCAATATCAATTGCATACTTAATCAATTGCTTAGCAAAACCCCTACCCTGATATTGCTCATCCACGCTCAGATTTTTAATTTCAACCTCATCGCAGCGATAAGGCACCAAACATATTTCAGCAATGGGCTTAGCATCTATAGACATTGCATACAATTGGGCATTTACAAGATAATCTTGTACCTGTTGCCAATTGGGATCTGCCTCTAATAATAAATCTTGAATTTCATGACCAAGAGCCTGACTCAAATCTACAGCATAGATACTGGACATAATAAATGTACATCCTCAGGTTCAAGCTCATACAAATCTGGGTCAGGAACAACCAATAGTTCTGCACCCTGATTAATATAAAAATCAACTGTGTTACATGTTGGGATAGAAGAAATATACAATGCATCACCATGAAACGCTTGTACGCTCTCCAATGCGGCTCGCATCAGCTTCGTTCCAATACCTAAGCTTCTATGATTTGCATCTATATAGAAATATTTTAATAAATGAGCCCCACTAATACTTTCAACTGGGCGGCGAGCAACGACACAAATACCAACGAGCTGTTGACCAGCCCAAGCACCAATAAATGCAGCTCCTTGTGCATATGCTTTTTTCAAATCTGCAGGATCTTTACGCAGCATTTCCTTGTCCCACGCTTCTACATCATGATGGCAATCATAAGCTTCCAGCTCATCTTGATTTTGCCAATACATTTGTGTAATCAATTCACGACGATCAATGTGCGACCAGATCAGGTCAATTTCTGTGGACTCTAAGGGACGAAGTTCAATTTCTACAGACATAGATACAGCACAATAATTTAAAGCCTTAATTAAAACATATTCTGCTGAGTAATAAACAAGACATTCATCCAAAATAATCTTCTGAATGAATGTCTCATTATAAAAATATTAGTTATTTTTATTCATCTTCAATAATTTCATCATCATAAATGGTTGCCAAACATCCCCAACCATCATATTCACCATCAAATTGTTCTGCAATACTGACAAACCATTCTTCAAGATCAAGAATATCTGCATATTCAGGAACCATTTCAACATGAATAGTCAGCACCCAATCCGTTGTTCCTGAATCTTCATCATCATAAAAAGAAACTTTTTGTTCTTGATAAAGTAGGTGCAATGCACACTGTTCTAATTGCTGTTGATCTTTAAATACAATTGCAAATTCGACTTGATGAGGCTCAGTTAAATCATCCCCATCTTCAAACATTTGCCATAATACTTGCCCATTATCATCATCAGGGAATAGTTCATAATCACGTGTCATCTGAGCATCCTTCCATTATTTATAGTGTTGAAAATCGTATGCGCCCTCCATAAAACTAACAGAATTTTATGACACTACAAAGATTAATTTATCCTTTTTATTTAGAGGTTTCATAAAATAAGTTGCTTGTCTCAACTCAAATTAAAACCCCTTTAACTAGGTAAATGTTCATTTGGTATATTCATTCAAAAATATCGTTCGAATGAATGCTCATGATTAAAATGGCACTTGAGATTGCAAATCTAATAACTGCCCTGTAAGTGGATGATTAAATATTAATTCACAAGCGTGTAAAGACATGCGTGAAAAATCTGAGTTTAAGCCTTCGGGATGATAAATTCGATCCCCCATTATAGGATGCCCAATATATTGCATATGCACTCGGAGCTGATGAGAACGACCTGTTATTGGTTGGAGTAATACACGCGTCATATCTTGCATTTCATGATAAGACTGAGCTTGATACAAAGTCTGTGCAGATTTACCAAATTCGAAATCAACTTTTTGCTGAGGGCGATTTTCCCAATCTGCAATAAGCGGAACATCAACTTTCCCCTGCCCTTGTAACCGCCCTTGTACGCAAGCCACATAGTATTTTTTCACAGTACGTGCTTGAAACATACGGCTTACAGCCACCTCAGCATCTCTATGTTTTGCAAAAAGTAAGATTCCCGAGGTTGCCATATCTAAACGATGTGTCACCTTAGCCAAGGGATAACGGGCCAATACACGTAAGTAAGCACTATCTTGATGTTCGGGTAAACGCCCCATAACTGACAATAAGCCTGCAGGTTTATCAATCACAAGTAAATCTTCATCCTCATACACAACAGATAGATCACCTTGTGGTGGACTATAGATAAAATTTGGATCTAAAGGCATCAATGCACACTCAATCAGCAACGGGAGTGCAAACTACCAACTGCCTTAACTCCTGTCAACGTCAAGGTTCTACACACAAAATAAATTAAACGCTATACAAGCATTTCAACTAAAGGACAAAAAAAACTTTATTTATCTTAAAAAATTAATTCAATAAAAACCAAATAGATAGTTTGATTTTTCACACAAAAAAATCATATTAAACAAATATTTACGATTATAATAGTCATTTTTATTACATTATTATTCTTAGTCACTGATTCTATAATACATAGCACAATGACATCATTAAATTGACAATTCAAAGCAATTTATTATCACTTATACCTCTTAAGGATAGTATATGAATAAAAATAATGACTTAAATGATCCCTATCAAGGCCTAAAAGAAATCACCATTCGTGGCATCTTACTTGGTATCTGTATTACTCTCATCTTCACAGCTTCCAACATTTATCTAGGTTTAAAGGTTGGACTCACCTTTGCAACCTCCATTCCTGCTGCTGTTCTTTCAATGGCAGTACTCAGATTTGCTAAAGATAGCAACATTATTGAAAATAATATGGTGCAAACCCAAGCCTCAGCTGCGGGTACTTTATCTTCTGTTATTTTTGTTTTACCTGGCTTATTAATGCTGGGTTATTGGCAATCTTTTCCATTTTGGCAAACCACCCTAATCTGCCTAAGCGGTGGCATATTAGGCGTGATCTTTAGTATTCCATTACGTTACGTGATGGTGGTCAACAGCACGCTTCCTTACCCAGAAGGCATTGCTGCTGCAGAAATATTAAAAAATGGAGCACGCGGTGTGGTTGCCAATCAATATGGTGAATGCATTCAGGAACCATTAGCAAACCATAACCAACAATCCATCAAAGAGATTCTCTATGGTGGCCTTCTTGCTGCTGGTGTCAGTTTCTGTAGTAATGGGCTACGTATTATTGGCGATAGTGCTAGCTATTGGTTCAAGTTTGGCAATAGTATCTTCCAGCTCCCTATCGGTTTTTCACTTGCACTGCTTGGTGCAGGTTCACTAATCAATCTCGCCTCTGGCGTTGCCGTACTTATTGGTACAGTCATCGCTTGGGGAATTGCCGTTCCTTATTTTACAGGTATTAGTGCACCAGCAATTGATCTAAATATGGTCGATTTTGCTCAACAAATTTGGGCTGAAAAAGTCCGTATGATTGGGGTAGGCACACTCGGTATTGCTGCTATTTGGACACTTCTTACACTTTTTAAACCTATGCTCGAAGGCATCCGCCTTTCATTCACTTCTTTTTTTGAATCTAACCAAGTTGTCAAACGTAGCCGCGCGGAAACAGACTTAAGTCCTCGCACCATGTTAGTCCTCATTGTGCTTATGGGATTTATTCTCTTTTTTACTTTTGCCCATTTTGTTATTGCCTCCACCCTTTCACCAATAACAGCTTGGGGTATTGTCTTACTACTGACGCTATTTACAATGCTAATGGGCTTTTTAGTTGCAGCTGCCTGTGGCTATATGGCGGGTTTAGTTGGTTCATCTTCAAGCCCAATTTCCAGTATAGGTATTTTGGCTATCTTGGCATTTTCAATCATCCTTTTCCTTATTGGCCAGCAACAAGGACTATTACAAAGTATCGAAAACCAACAGTTTCTAACAGCTCTCGCTTTATTTGCAAGTACAGCAGTTATTGCTATTGCCTGTATTTCAAATGACAATCTACAAGATTTGAAAACAGGTTACCTGATCTATGCAACCCCTGCGAAACAACAAATTGCCTTAATTATTGGCTGTATTGCTGGCGCAATTGTTATTGCACCTGTCTTAGACCTACTTTACCAAGCCTATGGATTTACTGGCACTTTGCCACGTAGTGATATGGACCCTCAACAAGCTTTAGCAGCACCACAAGCGCTGTTAATTCGTACTATTGCTCAAGGTATTTTCACTCAACAACTTGAATGGACTTATATTCTCATTGGTGTTGCCCTTGGGATTATTCTGATCATTATTGACACACTTATAAAAGCATTCAGTCATAATCATATGAGTATGCCCGTCCTTGCCGTAGGTATGGGTATTTACCTTCCTCCAGCAATTAACACCCCCTTATTTATTGGTGCATTAATGTTTTGGTGGATTAAACAACGTGCTACTCAAAGTCCTTTTAATCAAGATGGAAGCTATCTTAAAAATGTTGAACGGCGCGGTACACTCTTTGCAGCAGGTTTAATTGTTGGAGAGAGTTTAATGGGAATTTTCATGGCCCTCGTTATCGTCATTTCACTCAATATGGGTAAAGGTGACGCACCATTAGCACTAAAGCTTGAAAACTGGAGTGTAATGTCACAATGGCTAGGGCTCGCTTGTATCATTACCACCATCATTATCTTTATTCAGCGTTGTTTAAGAAAGTAAAATCAATGCATTATCCCCCCTCTTCTTATACCAGCAAGAGGGGGCCAACTTCAATTACTTCTCATTGAGTATTAAACTAGAAATACCAATGCTCAGCTAACTTTTCGACCTTCAACAAAAGTATTTTTCACACGTACTGATTTCACCATATAGGCAATCCAAATTATGCTGTATATTGCTGAACGAAAAAAATCTTTATCAAAAATTTGAATGTGTTCTGTCGGATCTAAAAGTGAGAAAACATAAACCACAGGTATCATTGTAATAAAGGAAATGATTTGTATCGTGATAAAAGCTATAGGAAATAAATAATGCTTTTTAAAAAACAAATAAATTAAATATAAATATGCAGCAATTAATAAACCATTTGCAGCTA
Source organism: Acinetobacter rudis (assembly GCF_031157835.1). Taxonomy (GTDB): domain Bacteria; phylum Pseudomonadota; class Gammaproteobacteria; order Pseudomonadales; family Moraxellaceae; genus Acinetobacter; species Acinetobacter rudis_A. The sequence goes on from NZ_JAVIDR010000012.1 coordinate 41,019, forward strand.
CTACTCCCCACAGCATTTGTTTCATTTTTTCATTATAAATTTCAGGCTGATACTCCGTAAGAAATACCCACATCTCATTGTTTAAAAGATTAGGTAAAGGAAATACCATATAAATCAGTGCGCCGATGGAGAGAAATAAACCTATTCCCACCACAATTAACCATCCACCTAAACCTTTTAATTCTTCACTTTTACTCATTTTCAATTAACCTTTTACTTAATTATTGTGATAAGTTTCTCATTATAATAAAAATCCTAGAGATTAACTCTAGGATTTTTAAATATTAAAATTAATGAAATACCTTTAAAGATTTAAAGGTATTTTACGCTTAGGCAACTTGTCCTTCTAAGAAGTCTTGAGCAAAGCGCTGTAATACACCACCAGCCTCATAAACATGTACTTCTTCTTCTGTATCTAAACGACAAGTCACAGGAACTTCAACGTTTTCACCATTACTGCGTTCAATGACTAAAGTCAGATCTGAGCGCGGCGCAATATTACCAATAACACTATATAACTCAGTGCCATCTAGTTTTAATGTTTTACGATCTGTTCCTGCTTTAAATTCGAGTGGAAGCACCCCCATACCTACAAGGTTAGTACGGTGAATACGCTCAAAACCTTCTGCAACAATCGCTTCTACACCTGCCAAACGAACACCTTTTGCAGCCCAATCACGGCTTGAACCTTGACCATAATCAGCCCCCGCAACAATAATCAAAGGCTGTTTACGATTCATGTAGGTTTCAATTGCTTCCCACATACGCATGACTTTGCCTTCTGGTTCAACACGAGCCAATGAACCTTGTTTAACAGTGCCATCAGTATTCAGAACCATTTCATTAAACAATTTAGGGTTAGCCAATGTCGCACGTTGCGCAGTTAAATGATCACCGCGATGTGTCGCATAAGAGTTAAAGTCCTCTTCTGGGAGACCCATTTTATCTAAATACTCACCAGCAGCACTGTCCATAATAATGGCATTTGATGGTGACAAATGGTCAGTAGTAATGTTGTCAGGGAGAATTGCCAATGGACGCATATGGCTTAAAGTACGTGGTGCAGCCAATGCACCTTCCCAATACGGTGGGCGACGAATATAAGTACTTTGAGGGCGCCAATCATAAAGTGGGCTGTCTGCCTGTTCATTTTCGCCCAAATCGAACATTGGAATATAGACTTTGCGGAACTGGTCTGGCTTCACAGAGGTCTTTACTAGAGCATCAATTTCAGCATCTGAAGGCCAAATATCTTTGAGATAAACTGGCTGACCATTTTGGTCTGTACCCAAAGCATCTTTTTCAATATCTAGACGAATCGTACCTGCAATTGCATAAGCAACAACCAATGGCGGAGAAGCCAAGAATGCTTGTTTTGCATAAGGGTGAATACGACCATCAAAGTTTCGGTTACCAGACAATACCGCTGTAGCGTATAGATCACGATCAATAATTTCTTGTTGAATCTTTGGATCGAGTGCGCCTGACATCCCATTACAGGTTGTACATGCATAAGCAACAATACCAAACCCTAGTTTTTCCAGATCTTTTAATACGCCAGCTTCTTCTAAATACAAAGCAGCCGCTTTAGAGCCTGGTGCAAACGAAGACTTCACCCAAGGTTTACGAAGCAAACCAAGCGCATTAGCTTTACGAGCTAATAGACCAGCCGCAACGGTATTACGAGGATTCGAGGTATTGGTACATGAAGTAATCGCAGCAATAATAATTGCACCATCAGGCATTAAACCATCTGTACGGTTTTCTACAACACCAGCAATACCTTTATCTTTGAGCTCACTTGTTGCAACACGTGCATGTGGGTTAGATGGGCCTGCAATATTACGTGTTACTTTAGATAGGTCAAAACGTAAAACTCGTGGGTATTGAGCTTGCTTCATGTCACTTGCCCAAAGGCCTATTTCTTTAGCATAGCTTTCAACTAATTTAACTTGTTCAGATTCACGGCCAGTTAATGTTAAATAATCAATAGTATTTTCATCGATATAGAACATTGCTGCTGTAGCGCCGTATTCTGGCGTCATATTAGAAATCGTCGCACGATCTCCCACCGACATACTATCAGCACCCTCACCAAAGAACTCAAGATATGCACCAACTACACGTTCTTTACGTAAAAATGCTGTTAATTCTAATACGATATCAGTTGCAGTAATGCCTGCTTGACGTTGTCCAACTAATTCAACACCAATAATATCTGGCAGACGCATCCATGATGCACGGCCTAACATCACATTTTCTGCTTCTAAACCACCAACACCAACAGAGATTACCCCTAGTGCGTCGGTATGTGGCGTATGTGAGTCCGTTCCTACACAAGTATCAGGGAAAGCAACACCTTGACGTGCTTGAATCACTGGTGACATTTTTTCTAAGTTAATTTGATGCATGATGCCGTTCCCTGCTGGAATAACATCAACATTTTCAAATGCAGTTTTTGTCCATTCAATAAAATGGAAACGATCTTCATTACGACGGTCTTCTACTGCACGGTTTTTTGCAAAAGCATCAGGATCAAAGCCACCATATTCAACAGCCAATGAGTGGTCGACAATTAACTGGGTCGGCACCACTGGATTAACTTTAGCTGGATCACCACCTTGATCTGCAATCGCATCTCGTAACCCTGCCAAATCAACCAAGGCTGTTTGTCCCAAAATATCATGACAAACCACGCGTGCTGGATACCATGGAAAATCGTGCTCTTGTTTATTTTCAATCAACTGTTTTAATGATTGTTCTAAAAGCGCTGGATCACAACGACGAACCAATTGTTCAGCTAAGACTTTTGAAGTATATGGCAATTTTACATATGCGCCTGGCTGGATATCTTCGACTGCTTGACGCACATCGTAATAGTCTAGCTGGGTAGATTGCAGTGGTTTACGATAATTCGTATTCATAGTTTAGTGCCTCGTGCATCGTTATTTTCAGACCCTGTAATGGGTGTATCATTAGTATGAGTTCGAGGGCATTGTACGCTGTGGAAAACCCATTTCCCAAATCCTTTATATTTCATATAGTTAAGTACAAAAACAGGGGTTTTGGAAACAAGTAGTTACACTTAACTGGTTTTTTTTAATAGAACTGGGTATTTTTTTGAAAAATATGTAAAAATCATTCTTATTCTTTAGTCTTAGATTTCAACTTGCGAGTCCTTATGTCGAGTTTAGCTTTCTCATCGTTCAGCCTTACTGGCCTAGATGCACAGAAATTTCTACAAGGTCAATTGACCCTAAATACGGAGGCTCTCGCTGAGAATGTCACGCATTACACGGCGATTTGTAATCTAAAAGGACGAATCTTATTTGGTTTATGGTTAAAAAAAATCAATACTGAACATTTTGAAATTGTCTCAACCCAAGACCAAGCAGAAGCTTTAGCCTTGCATATCAAAAAGTATGGTGCCTTCTCCAAAATGAAGCTTGAAGCCACTGGAGTGGTTTACCCTCAAGTCAAAGGAATTCAAACAGAATTTTCAAGCAATGAAAGCGATATTACTGCTTGGGAAGAACAAGCGATTAGCTCTGGGCAAGCGTGGATCACAGCGGCAACAGCTGAACTTTTTCAACCACAAGAATTACGTTTACATCAACGTGATGGTGTGCATTTTGACAAAGGTTGTTATTTGGGCCAAGAAATCGTGGCACGCCTTTGGTTCAAAGCACAGCCCAAAAGTTGGTTACATCTCATTCAAGGTCAAGGTGAAGCCCCAGCGCCCGCTACACAACTCAGTAATCATGTTCAAATTGTCAACAGTATGAGCACAAGTCATGGTTATATTGCTTTGGTCATTGCTAAACCTGATGCATTGCATGAGCTAGATCTCATAAATATCGACTTACCAGAACCACTGAATGGTAGTGTTGCACGCCCACAATAAATACTAGACATATGCAAAAAAGAAATCTGATCGTTTATGTTTTCTTGGGCAGCGTTATTTTGGCTGTGGCTGGGTTCATTTCTGGTTTTTTACTTGAAAAAGACCAAGTATCAAGTATTGAACTCAGCCATCATGGCCAATCCATTCAGAACAGCATTTATACGCGCTATCAGGGAAAAATTTACGCCAGTGTGCCAAGTAACGGTGATTATGTTATTCCCCAAGCAGATCCTCAAAGCTTTCACAGTTTAAACAGTGATGGTCGCTATCAGAATCGACAATTTGCTGTTGATCGGCAATATGCTTACTGTGGAAATTTAGTTGTTGCTGGTTTTAATCCTAAAAAGACTCAAGCACTAGATCACAACTATTTCTCTGATGGTCAAAATACAGTGTATTGCGCATCAATGAGCCAACGTAATCCTGATTTATCTGGTTTTTCAGAAATTAAACAGACTTGGTTATATGGTTGGGGCTTTGCCAATAAACCGCAAACCTATATCTATGAACAGGTTCGTTTAGCCCCTTCAGCACAACCCTATACGGCTATTTTAGATGCCGACATCTTAAGCAATGGACAGAAAGTGTATTATAAAGGTCTAGAAATGCCAGAGGCCAATCCAGCACAACTTAGCGCCATTGTTGTACCACAAGATGATCAATCAATACGCTTAAGTTATGAGTTTTTTAAAGACCATAAATCAGTGTATTTTAAGCACAATAAACTTGCATTAGCCTCCAACGATCAACTTTATAGTTTCTATATTGATGGTTTAGACCAAGCCTATTTGTATGACCCAACGCAAGGACAAGTTTTTGTTAACCATCTAGCTTTTAATAAAAAATTAGCGCCTTATCAAGTTATAAGTCATTATGGTGGTCATGTTAATCACGCCCTCTTTCTCTCTAAAAGCGGCGTTTATTATTATGACAATCAAACAAAACAGATAGAACGAGCAGCTGATAATCCCTTTAATATGGGACAATGGCAAGAAATAGCACCACTAATTTTTAGTTACAACAACCAAACCTATTTCTTACAAGGTTCAGAGCGTTGGGGTGGACGTAAAGGCCCTGGACTTATTTCACGCTCAACACATCTATACCAGCTAGAAGATGCAGCTACAGGCCCATGGGAGAAAGTGGCGAATGTCACCACTCATCACTATGCAGAAGTTTGGAAGAAAGGGAATCAATACTACTATTTTGATCGACTAGGTTCTACACAGCTCATTCAACAAACACTCTATCTGATTGCAGATCGTGAAACGCTGAATCACTTAATACATGATGAGTTAAGACCTGATGACATAAGACAATTGGTGCGAAATGACAAATTACTCGCTGTCAAAGCAAAAGAGATTTTAAAAGCAACAACGCAATATCGAAAGCTGCTATTTGGCTTTATTGCACTACCCTTCTAGAAATAGGGATATTACAATTCATTTCTTTTCTTTAAAATCGAGTTTTGGCAATATGACCAAATTGATTTTGAAGAGAATGAAGATGAAATCTTGGCTCAGTGTTTTGCTACTCAGTATTGCCACTTTAGGCACTGCTCATGCGGACATCGCAACAGTACAAAAAAATTTAAAAACAAATTTCCCTGATATTCCAGTAAATAGCGTAAATACAACCCAATTCAAAGATATTTATGAAGTTTATATGGGCGGAAGAATTGTCTATACCAATGATGACGCAAAATACTTTTTGGTGGGTAATCTAATTGATCTACCCAACCAAGTGAATATCACTGAACAACGCCAACAAGTACTCAGCAGCATTGATGTTTCAAAATTACCGCTCAATCAGGCTATAAAAAAAGTTAAAGGTAAGGGACAACGAGTAATCTATTTATTTAGTGATCCTGACTGCCCATACTGTAAAAAATTAGAAGCAGAATTGGATAAAGTGGATAACCTTACGATTTATTTATTTATAAATCCTATCACCTCTCTACATCCAACGGCAGATAAGACCTCAAAACAAATTTGGTGTTCAAGTCAGCCATATCAAGCATGGACAGATTACACGTTGAAAGGCATAGCCCCAACAGCGAAAGATAGTTGTAAAAATCCAATTGATAAAAATCTTGAATTGGCCAAAAAGCTCGAAGTTACAGGCACACCAACCTTTTTCCTAAAAGATGGCCGCCGTATTTCTGGTGCCCTACCTGCGACTGAACTTGAAATGATGTTAAATGAAATTAAATAACGATTCATTGCTGAGTTAATTGCATTAAAAGAGACATCACAAAGATGTCTCTTTTTATTTCACGGAGACATTTTGTATCAGCTCAAATCACTTCTAAAAATAATCGTATAAACACCAGTAAAGCTTAAAAATATACTCCTAATTAAAATAACTCGACTCAAATTTTAGTTTTCTTCATTGACTATGCTTCTCAGTTCAACTAAATATTCTTTCATATTATTCATCAACTTAGGCTATTTATAATTCATTGCATTTTATCTTCTCTCTTTAAATCGGGATTCATTAAGCTGCAATGATGATTTCTCATACTCAATAAACCCTATCTAATGATTTAATATTCATGTCTACAAAACTCAATCTCAGGCACATCATGCTATGTGGTGCTTTCTCAATGATGAGTCTTGGCCTATTAGGCTGCAACAATGATGAGCAAAATGATAGCTCAATAACGACTTCAAACAATGAAGTGAAAAGTTTAAAACTCATTGGTGATTATAGTATTCCAACAAAGACCATGTATAACGGTGTTGAATTTGGAGGAATCTCAGGTTTAGATCGTGATGAGCAAGGACGTTATTGGGCTATTTCTGATGATCGTGGTGGAGAACGCGGTGCTCCACGTTTTTATCAACTTGCGATTGAACTAGATCAAACTAAAATCAAGCAAGTACAGATCAAAAATATGATCTACTTACGCGATCAAAAAAATCAGTTTCTACCTTCAGATCAACGCAGTATGGACCCAGAGTCTATTCGTGTTGCAGCCAATGGTCACCTTTATATCTCAAGTGAGGGTAACTTCGTTCCCGACCACCTCATTCAACCATTTGTTCGTGAATACAAACTCAATGGCGAGTATGTCGCAGACTTCAATCTCCCTGTTGGTTTTCATTATGTTGATAATAAAACCACTGGCGGTCGTAGTAATAAATTATTTGAATCATTAACGCTTACCCCAAAAGGGCAATTATTTACAGCCAATGAAGATAGTTTAATTCAAGATGGAGAAGTGAGTAATTTAGAACAAGGTGGTATTGTTCGGATTATGAAACTTGATCCTAAGAACTATCAAAGCCAAGCACAATATGCATATAAACTAGAAAAAATACCACATCCAAGTAAAGTTGGAGGTTATCCTGCAGATAATGGTCTATCTGAATTATTCGCCATTTCTGAGAATGAGTTTATTGCTGTAGAACGTGCTTTTGCAGATGGTATTGGCAATACAATTCGTCTTTATAAGACTCAAATTGCCCAAGACACAACAGATATTCAAAAAGTCGAAGGACTCAAGAATGCCAAATATACAGCCATGAAAAAACAGTTACTGTTGGAAATGCCGCTGAATTATCACAATATTAAACTCGATAATATCGAAGCAATTAGCTGGGGACCAACCTTAAATAATGGTCACCGTAGTTTAATTCTAGTCGCAGACAACAACTTCTCAGAGCAACAAACAACTCAGTTTATTGCATTTGAAGTCATTCCTAATTAATTTTCTTATTTTGCACATTACAGTTTATTCAGCACTGTAATGTGTTTAAGCACATTTAGTGCAATTGATTTAAATAATATTAACCCACTATCCCCGTCTATAAACATTATCCTCGCTCAGCACCATTAAACATGAAAGATACAATTCCATCCTTTCGTAGTAAAATAACTAGATTACTATCAACAATGAATCCATAACATTAACTCAAGGATTGCCTTATATATAGGCTGAGCATGACTATGAAAAAACTTTTACTTGCCACTCTAATTGCATTATCAAGTCAACATTTATTTGCTGCACCACCAGCCAATTCCAATCTTGAAATAGATCCAACTTTTAAAAATGTTCAAACTCTAGTTCAAGCCAAAGACTTTAAAGGTGCTTATCAAGAACTGGAGCGACTTTCCAAAGCTGGCAATGCTCAAGCAACATATAACTTGGCTTATCTCACCCAAATTGGTCAAGGAACAACGCAAAGTAATACCAAGGCACTACAGCTTTATGAAGAGGCAGGTAAAAAGGGCTACTCTATTGCAAACTATGTCTTAGCTCAAAACTATGCAACAGGCGGATTAGGCCTTAAACAAGATGATAAGAAAGCACGTGAATATTTGGAAAAAGCATCAAATCAAGGTTTTAATGATGCTACGGTCGAACTTGCAGTATTGTTATTCTCAGAAGGTACAGCAAAATCTGACCAGCAAGCACTCAAGAAACTTGAACCTTTAATCAAACAAGGCAACTACCCAGCATTACATGCAAAAGCGTTATACGATATTAGTCTCGGTTTTAAAAATAAAGACCAGAAAACAATTGAACAAGGCTTAAACCAAATTCAGGAATTAGGTAAAAAAGGCTATATTCCAGCACTTATGGCCATTGCCAATATGTTTACCAATGGCAATGTCACTCAACAAAATTTACCAGAAGCACAACAAATCTATGCAGCCTTGGCTGAACAAAATGTTCCAGAAGCCAAAGCGCGCCTAGAGTTGGTCAATAAAATGATTGCTGAGCAGAGCAAATCGAGCAAGAAATAGATCTACTCATTCACATAGCGTCAGTTAGACGCTATGTTAAACGGATAAAATAAGGTTTTATATTGATGTGGCTGACAGCGTAAGTACTGTGGAGCAATTGCAATCTGTGCATTGAGCTGCGCAGCTGCATGCCAAGGCCAACGCGGATCGTACAACATCGCGCGTGCAAGGCCAATTGCATCTGCCTCACCTGCTTGCAATACTTGCTCAGCCTGCTCAGGTTCAGTGATTAACCCCACAGCAATGACTGGAATATTTACATGTTTTTTAATGGCAGCGGCAAAAGGTACTTGGTAATTAGGCTTTAAAGTAATGTGTTGTTTAACATCTAAGCCACCTGAAGAAACGTGAATATACGCTGCTCCCATTTTTTCTAATTGCTGACTTAAACTAATAGACTCTTCAACATTCCACCCTCCCTCAACCCAATCTTGTGCAGAGAGACGCACTCCAACAGGAAAACCTTCAGGTACAGCTTCCAACATGGCCTGAAACACCTCTAGACACAAGCGCATACGATTTTCTAGACTTCCACCATATTGATCATCACGTTGATTCGATAAAGGCGATAAAAATTGGTGAATCAGATAACCATGTGCTGCATGAATTTCAATTAAACTAAAACCAGCAGTTACTGCTCGTTTTGCTGCCTGAGCAAAATCTGCAATTAAGCACTGTATTTCGTCTAAACTCAAAGCGTGTGGTGGCTGTTGTCCAGCTTCAAAAGGTAAATCACTTGCCGATACTGTTTGCCAACCATGTGCATGATCAACAGGAACCTGATCACGCCCCAACCAAGGCTTTTCTGTGGATGCTTTACGACCTGCATGGGCAAGTTGTACTGCAAAAGGCATGGGTGAAATTTGGCGTATTTTATCTAAAATACTTTTTATACCTTGCGCTTGTTGATCATTCCACAATCCTAGATCGGCATAACTAATCCGCCCTTGGGCTTGAACAGCTGTTGCTTCAATGACACACATACCTGCACCAGATAATGCATAACTCCCCCACTGTTGCTCATGCCAATAGCTCGCTTCACCTTCTAAGTTAGCTGAATATTGGCACATTGGGGCAATAATGATTCTATTATCCAATTCTAGTTTTGAAAAATGTATCTTTTTAAATAATAACGGCATGTCTACCATCCTAAGTAAAAGCCTTAACTGTTGAGTTTCTATTGCAGCATGATCAACATATAATGATCAATCTCATATTACAACTTTATCCAAAGTTTAAACTCTCTTAGAATAAGTCATATTTAATCCAGTACACAAAGCGCTATGCCTGAATTACCTGAAGTCGAAACCACCAAAACAAGTTTACTTCCTTTGCTTGATCAAAAAGTTTTGGCCGTTGATACATACGAGTCTCGTTTACGCTGGCCTATTCCAAATGATATAAGCAAATTAAAAGGTCAGAAACTCGTTGGATTAACCCGACGTTCAAAGTATATTTTGGCCGAGTTTGAACAAGATAAAATGCTTTGGCACTTAGGCATGTCTGGTAGTTTTCGCATTTGTGAACCAAATAGTGAACGACGAAAACACGATCATTTGGTCATACATTTTGAGGACATTGATCTTCACTATCATGACCCTCGACGTTTCGGTTGCATTTTATGGTTAAATGATGAAAGTCAAAATAAGCTCATTGATCCACTCGGACCTGAACCACTTTCAAGTACTTTTAATGCAGAATATTTAACCGATAAACTCAAAAATAAAAAAGTCGCCATTAAAGTTGCCATAATGGACAATCATATTGTAGTTGGAGTAGGCAATATTTATGCGACTGAGTGTTTACATTTACTTGGTATACATCCTGCCCAAGCTGCATCAAGTTTGACTATGCTACAAATTACTCAGCTTGTTGCAGAAATTAAGCGTATTTTACAACAGGCGATTACCCTAGGGGGTACAACCTTAAAAGATTATAGTAATGCAATGGGAGAAAATGGCTATTTTCAGCAAACACTACTGGCCTATGGCCGTGCAGGTGAAATGTGTGTTCACTGTGAAACGACATTAGAAAATATCAAACTTGGTCAACGTGCTAGCGTATTTTGCCCTCAATGTCAGCCACTGCATCAGATCTCAGCAATTGTGAAAGCATCACAAAAATAAGGAAACCACTATGAAAACAGCGATTGTGCGACATATTCTAGTTAAAGATAAAGTGACTGCAGAACAATTGAAAGCCAAAATCTTAGCGGGTGCTGACTTTAATAAAACAGCTAAACAATACTCGACCTGCCGATCCGCTAGCAAAGGTGGTGAGCTAGGAGAAGTAAAAAAAGGCCAGCTTGTTCCTGTGATTGATAAACTTGTATTTAGTGCAGCTGAACATGTACTACATGGGCCAGTTAAAAGCCAATTTGGCTTCCATTTAGTTGAAATTAAATTTCGTATGCAGTATTAAAAATATTCCCTATTTTCTCTACTCTAGGAGAGAAAATAGGGATAAGCCTTAGCGTTTCTTTAATTCATCTCTGATTTCACGTAATAAAGCAATATCTTCAGGTGTTGCAACAGGTGCTGCTTCCACAGGTTGCTGTTTACGACGAATATTATTGAGCATTTTCACCATCAAAAATACAACCCAAGCTAAGATTAAAAAATTCAAAGCAATTGTAATAAAATTACCATAACTCAGAACGTTAATCCCTGCCTTATTTAAAGCATCTAAGGACTGAAGGTTATTTGGGTTATCACCAAGCACAATAAATTTTTGCGTAAAATCAACGCCACCACCAGTCAAAACGCTAACCAATGGCATAATAATATCTTTTACTAACGAATCTACGATTTTACCAAAAGCACCACCAATAATGACACCAACAGCCAAATCAATCATATTGCCTTTAATTGCAAACTCTTGAAATTCTTTAATAATACTCATCTTGGACTCCTCTTATTAGACATGTTTTTAAGTGTGAAGCAGTATATATTAACTTCCACAACCCATTCATTACAGGGCATAGAGAGTGCTATGTTTTTCATCAACTACATAGCTTTTAAAACAAAAAAACCGCAGTTCATTGGAACTGCGGTTTGATCAAACTGAGATCAATTACATGCCACGAGCAGCACGTTTACGATCATTTTCAGTTAAGAATTTTTTACGGATACGTACAGACTTAGGTGTAACTTCAACTAACTCGTCATCTTCAATAAATTCAAGCGCTTGTTCTAGCGTAAATTTAATTGCAGGTGTAAGTGTTAACGCTTCATCCGTACCAGAAGCACGCATGTTTGTTAATTGTTTTGCTTTAGTTGGGTTAACAACCATGTCATCTGAACGAGAGTTCATACCCACGATCATACCTTCATACACTTCAAGTTGTGGTTCAGCAAATAGACGACCACGATCCTGTAAAGTGAATAAAGCAAATGCCAAACAAGTACCATTAACCATAGAGATCAATACACCGTTTTGACGTTTAGCTACAGCACCTTGTTTTGCTGGACCATAATGAGAGAAGCTAGAAGTCATGATCCCTGTACCAGAAGTAAGAGTCAAGAATTCAGAACGGAAACCGATCAAACCACGTGAAGGAACAGTCGCTTCAATACGGATACGGCCTTTACCATCAACTTCCATATTCGTGAGTTCACCTTTACGGTTACCCATTTGCTCCATGATTGGACCTTGATGTTGTTCTTCAATATCAAAAGTCACGTTTTCATACGGTTCTTGTGTTTGACCATCAATTTCTTTCATGATTACTTGCGGACGAGAAACACCCATCTCGAAGCCTTCACGACGCATATTTTCAATCAATACAGATAAGTGAAGCTCACCACGACCTGAAACTTTGAAACGGTCTGGGCTATCAGTATCTTCAACACGTAGTGCAACGTTGTGAATCAATTCACGATCTAAACGCTCACGAATATTACGTGAAGTTACGAACTTACCTTCACGACCAGCGAATGGAGAGTTATTCACTTGGAAAGTCATCGATACAGTTGGTTCATCAACTGACAATGCAGGAAGTGCTTCAACATTTTTTGGATCACAGATAGTGTCTGAAATGTTCAATGCGTCTAAACCAGTGATACACACGATGTCACCAGCAGCAGCTGAATCAACATCCACACGGTCTAAGCCATGGTAACCCATGATTTTAAGAATACGACCGTTACGTGTTTTACCTTCTTTGTCAATGACAGTTACAGGTGTATTGGTTTTTACTGAACCGCGTTGGATACGTCCTACACCGATTACACCAACGAAGCTGTTATAGTCGAGTGATGAAATTTGCATTTGGAATGGACCATCAACATCAACTGCTGGTGGTTCAACGATATCAACAATCGTTTCAAACAAAGGTGTCATATCTTCAGCAAGTTCTTCTGGTGAAGGACCAGCAACACCACGAAGACCAGAAGCATAAACGATTGGGAAATCCAATTGTTCATCAGTACCGCCCAAGTTATCGAACAAATCAAATACTTGATCGATTACCCAGTCTGGACGTGCGCTTGGCTTATCAACTTTGTTAATAATAACGATTGGTTTTAAACCACGTGCAAAGGCTTTTTGTGTCACAAAACGAGTTTGTGGCATTGGACCTTCTTGTGAGTCAACCAAAAGTAAAACACAGTCAACCATAGACATTACACGTTCTACTTCACCACCAAAGTCGGCGTGTCCTGGGGTGTCGACGATGTTAATACGGTATTCAGTATTTGTACGTTTATCTAACCATTTGATTGCGGTGTTTTTCGCCAAAATGGTGATACCACGTTCACTTTCAATCGCGCCAGAATCCATGACACGTTCAATTTCACCTGCACGTTCACCGAGCGCACCAGATTGTTGTAACAGTTTATCGACAAGCGTCGTTTTACCATGGTCGACGTGCGCAATGATTGCAATATTACGCAATGTCTTGATATTGTTTGAAGAATTTGAATCGGTCATAAAAATCTCAGCCAGATATATACACAATTGAAAGTACATCCTCAATTGCGCAATAGCTTATACAATTAAGTTGGTGCGAATTATACAGACTAGCGAAAATTCAATAAACTTTTTTTACAAAGCATTTGCAATGTAATGATTTAGAAACATCACAAGTTTTTGAGGTTCACTAGGCTACTCTAGCATCGCTTGGGCGAATGCTAGATCTAAAAAAATATGGGGGATTAATATTTTGTCTTGTCCATTCACACCAGCCCAATACCGCCCAGTATCCAGTGTGAGGGCGCAAAGTATAGCATAGTAACTTACATTTTCGAAGAAAAAACAACGCTAGAAATTGAACAAAATCGCTCTCATTGTTCAATTTTTTTTATATTTAAAAGACGAACTATAATTTTTATATTTTTCGAACTGTTTAAAACATATGTGATTATTTTTTTAGATATTTCAAATCATTATTTAAAACATAAAATAAGATAATATTATAAAGTCAAATTTTCACATTACTCTTGAAATTAACTATAAAATACCGCTCATTATCCCATTTTAAAAGACCCCAGAAAAACAATTATAAAACAATAGTATATGTAAAACCAAACATATAATTTCAATACTATTATAACAAAATCATAGCTGAGCATTTTTACTGACCTTCCTTGTTAATTTAATCGAGTTTAATTATTTTTTAATATCCACTTTACTGATGAATAACGAAATTAAAATTCAATAAAAAAGATAAACTTATATAATCGTTTTTTTCAAATGTAATTGAAAAAAAGATATTTTAAATAAGGTATTTAAAAATGAAACAAAAATTACTTATTACACTCATTTCTTCGGCTTTTCTACTCAGTGCTTGTGGCGGTAGTGATGGTGATTCAAATGGCTCAGATACACATTCTGGTAACGGTAATGGTGGACAAACCACCAATCCTAAGGATGATCTAGGTCAATCAACAGGATCAGTCATAGAGCCACTAGATCTAAATCATAAATATAATGTCCTGTATAGTTTCGCACCTTCTACAGGTCTAGTAAGTGACACTGAAGTAAAACAAGATTTAAAAGGGATTATTACCTCATTTGATGCTTATCAAATAAAAGGTGATATTATTGCCAAAGAAATTCAAGGAAATAAAAACTATGCTCTTGCTCGTTTAGCAAAAGCTATTGTTGAAAAAACAGATAGTAAGACTGGAAAAGTAGAAACAACTGAACTTTCTAAATACGTAAATGACTCCTATTATTATTTTGTTTATACCCCTTTAGCAAAGAAACTTATTGCTGATGGTAAAACTATTCAATGTACAGACTTGAATAGCACTCAAGCTAGACTCACAAATGGTGGTAACAATAGTAACTTTATTACTCCGACTATTCGCAATGCAAGCATAAATATTAAAGAAGATGGTCGAATTAATGCACAGTTTACCGTCCAAACCAATAATGGTGAAACGACTTATTTAGGTTCAATACCTTGGAGTGATTATTCAAATAGCTACAATAACTTTAATATGTTAGGTATTAGTACACAATCTGGTCAAAGCAATCAAAATGGTTTATTGGCTGTTTCTAAAAATGGAGACAACAGTATAGTACTAGGTGCTTCTTATCATATTACTATAGCAAATCAAGCCAAATATGAAGGTTTAGCTTCAATGACCTGTAATTTTTAGTTTTTACTAGATTATGTTGGCTATACAATATAGCCAACATAGCACCAACCTTGTTTAAACAAGTCAAATGTTAGGTTAACTCCAACTCTTCTAAAACAAGAGCAGCACGTAACCCAATTTTGACATGATTATTTGGAAATAAAATAAATACACTTTTCAAATGAGCAATATAATCTATAGCTTGTTGCGCAGCATGGTTTTGAGTTGCAATAACATCCCCAAAATGAAATTCAGTAAAATTAGGTGCGTCATCAGCTAAATTTAACTGAAAGTCTTCTGCGGTTTTTACAATTGAATCAACCACTTTAAAATGACGAATAACTGGTTTTTTCCTTACTGAAAAGTCTTTAGCTTCCACGAATTGTCTTATAACAAGATCTATTGCATTGAAATCAGATAAATTATTCTCTCCAAAAGATTTTGCTTTCCCTAACTCCAACGTCACACTCTCTGCCTGTAACTTCGACGAACTAAAATGCGTAAATGTAGTCCCTACAGCCTGATGATAAACTACAGCATCTAACTCAGCCGCCTCTATTGCCTGCAATAATTGAGTATCATAAGCTCGCTGCTGAAATGGTAACAATGCGAAAGTTTCTAAATATGACTTGCGAATAGCTGTATGCAAATCAAGATGATATCGCTTAGTTTTTGCATCGGATAGATAAAAGTCACATAACAATTGTTCTAGATATTCGGCACGTTGCGTTTCAATCACACTTTCTAGTTGTTGATATGCACCACAGAACATTCGATTCATATCGTATTCAACATACCGAACCCCAGCTCGAATAGCCAAGGGGTTACCTAAAACACATAATAGATTTACATTTAAAGTTAATTTGTCTTGTAATAGATCCTGACATAACTGTGCTAATAACTCTATAGGTGCAGTTTCATTGCCATGGATACCCGCAGATAAAACCAATGAAGTATCACTGTCACGATGTGGACGAAACTGAAGAATCCCCTCACCTAGCCAGGCCCACTGTAGCTGAGCTGTCTCACCGCATGTGATTTTGGCGGTTTGATCCAACTTTAGTAATTCTAAGAAATCAATCAATTAGCCACCTTATCCTATTGAAAAGAGTAAACTGCTCCGAGGCCCAATATCTGTGTAAGTTCATCTAAGGCGCTACGGCTTTCATTCAATAATTCAGGGTCTACAAGGTCTGCTTGACAGAGCCTATCGCGATAATAGTGATCAACCCACTGATTTAAACGGGTAAACAGCGCATCACTCATGACCACCTTAGGATTAATAGCACTAAACTCTAAATCATTTAACGCAACCCGTAATCTCAAACATGCAGGCCCACCGCCATTACGCATACTCTCCCTTAAATCAAAAACCTGAATATCATCTATAGGCGTGCCCATATCTAACATATCATTCAGGTAAGCCCATACGGCACTGTTCTGCCTAGACTCTTCAGGGATGACAATACTCATCCCCCCATCGGGCCGAGTTAACAGTTGACTATTAAACAAATAGGTAGAGACAGCATCGGCAACGGAAATGCGCTTGACCGGTACTTCTATAGGGATAAACTGATGACCTAAATGAGCAAGTTTATGGGTAATCTCATTCAGTGTTTCAGTTTGGTTAACAAATGCATGTTGATGATAAAAAAGAACTTGTTGATTACTCACGGCAATAACATCATTGTGAAATACGCCCTGATCGATTACATCTGGATTTTGCTGCACAAAAACCGTTCTATTCATATCAAGTTGATGTAATCGAGCAATTGCCTGACTCGCCTCTAAAGATTGTCGAGCTGGATAGCGTTTTGGTCCTACTCCACCTGATAAAAACTGTTGTCCATAAACAAATACTTGCACACCAGCTTGATCATAAGCACCACCGAGACGATTATGATTTGCTGCACCTTCATCACCAAATAATGTAACGGAGGGCAAAGCAGAATGATGCGCAAAATATCGCTCATCCGTAAAAATTGCCTTTAAAATGCGACTTGTTGTGGGATGCTCAATTGAACGGTGAAACTTATTATTTAAGTTTGCAGCTGTAAAGTGCACACGACTATCGGCGCTATCCGCTGAAGGTGAGACAGTAGCTGCATTTGCTGTCCACATTGAAGATGCAGAACTCAGTGCAGACAAGAGACTTGGTGATTGACGCATTGCCTCAGCAATCACCTGCTGATCCGAACCCTCAAAACCTAATCGACGTAAACTTGCTAAATCAGGCCGTTCTTGCGGTGCTAACACTCCTTGTAACAAGCCTAAATCAGATAAGGCCTTCATTTTAAGCAAACCTTGTTTTGCAGCCAATTTAGGATTGGAGGTTTGCATACTATATTTGGTTGATGCTTCATTACCGTAGGATAAACCTGCATAATGATGCGTAGGTCCGACTAGACCATCAAAATTCATTTCATATCCAGACATCTTTTTCCTCCACTCACTACAGCACAATGCCAGGCGATAATTGTGATGGTAAACTCAGCTGTTCAGCCTCAAGTGAAGCCATTGGCCAAGCACAATAGTCTGCGGCATAAAAAGCACTGGCTCGATGATTACCGGAAGCACCAACACCACCAAATGGTGCTGCACTAGAAGCACCTGTTAATGGTTTATTCCAATTCACAATTCCAGCACGCGCTTCAAGTAGTAATTGCTCAAATAAAGCCCGATCTTGTGAAACCAAACCTACGGATAAACCAAAGCGTGTTGCATTGGCTAATTTTAGAGCCTGTTCAAAATCGTCATAACGATAAATACACGTGATTGGCCCAAAAATTTCCTGATCAGGTACATCCACCACATCTGATAAATCTAAAATTCCAGCACTAAGTAAGCTACTGTTATCTCTTATTTTTCTACTTAATAACAATGCTTTTGCACCGAGGTTAAGCAATGCTTGTTGAGCATTTAAAATTTGCTCGGCTGCCTGTATGGAAATCACGCCACCCATAAAAGGTTGTGGTTCTTGATTCCAATCTCCAACTTGTAGACGCTCAGAAATCTCAACAAGACGCTCAATAAATTGATCACCTTCAACACCACGTTTAACCAATAAACGACGTGCGCAAGTACAGCGCTGTCCAGCTGAAATAAATGCTGATTGAATTGTTAAATTAACCACTGCATCCACTTCAGCAAAATCATGAATAATCAGGGCATTATTTCCCCCCATTTCCAAGGCTAAAATTTTCTCTGGACTATGAGCAAATTGACGATGGAGTAAATGTCCTGTTTCTGCACTTCCAGTAAATAAAACACCATCAATATGTTCTGACTGTAATAAGGCTTTTCCTGTAGTATGCCCACCTTGTACCAAGTTAATTACACCAGCAGGTAAACCTGCCTGTTGCCAAAATTTCAAAGTTTCTTCAGCTGTCCACGGTGTTAATTCACTGGGTTTGAAAATAATTGTGTTACCAGCAATGAGTGCTGGAATAATGTGACCATTAGGTAAATGTCCTGGAAAATTATAGGGACCAAATACAGCCAATACACCGTGGGGTTTATGTCGTAATGAAGCAGTACCAGCATCTATTGGTGTTGATGTTTCACCTGTGCGCTGATGATATGCACGAATTGAAATTGCAACCTTTGCAATCATTGCCTGAACTTCAGTGAGTGTTTCCCACAAGGGTTTTGACGTCTCTCGACTAATAATTTCGGCTAAGTATTGTTTATTGTGTTCAAGTAAAGCTGCAAAGGTTTCAACAACTGTAATGCGTTGTGCCAAGGGTAATCTGGCCCAACCACTCAATGCATACCTCGCAGCCAAACCAGCCTCGTCAATATTTTCAGCAGTTGCTTCGTAACCACGCCAAATTTCTTGTTGATCAACAGGGTTTCGTTTTATCCATGCCTCTCCCTGTCCACGCCTCCAGGTACCTGCTATGAATAGATTTCCTTGTGACATAATATTTTACTCCGATGCATTTAATGACAGTACTCGCACCCAATGATCTTGTTTTACTTCAAGTGCCTGAGCTTGTTCATGGCTGAGCTCTATGACACCTTGTTGAATAATAGTATTCGTTAAAATAACGCGATAATCTTGATATTGATCATTCGCAACCAGATAATTTATATTCGTTTTTTGTTGTTGATCAACAATATTCACTTGAACATGTTGACTGTTTTTCACTGCCCTTAAGTTTTTAAGTTCAGCCTCTATGGACGGGCCTGCATCAAAAATATCAATATACCCCTGATATGCTAATCCTTCAGACTGAAGCACATGATAAGCAGGACGAGTATGTGGATGTACTTGTGCAATCACTTGCTGAGCAGAAACTGGTAGAAGATCAATGTACAGAGGAAAACGTGGCATTAACTCCGCGATAAAGACTTTCTGTCCCACGCCACTTAAATAATCTGCTGTCGCAAAATCCATATTAAAAAAATGGTGTCCTAATGCATTCCAAAAAACCGAATGACCTTCCTCATCTGAAACACCACGCATTTCTGCAATAATTTTTGGTTCGAAACATGACTGGAATGCCGCAATAAATAATAACCGTGCTTTAGACAAAAATTTACCATTATTATTTGCTCTAAAATCTGAGTCTAAAAACAGGGAGCATAATTCGCTGCACCCTGTATAGTCATTACTTAAAAATAAGGTATTGAGTGTCTTATAAACTTTCAATGCTTGTGAGGCATGTACTTGTTGCCCCACATGAAAATTATAAAAAGGTTCGAGTAAACCCACCGCAACCTCTATCGCACTAATCCCAACAACACGTTGTAACTCAGTGTCTTCTAGTACAAATAAATAACCCTGTTCGCCTTTAGCCAACTGGCCCTCTAATGTACTGCGTGTCCGAGTTAGACGTGTTGCCATTGCTTCTTTATTTTGTGGCAATGAAGTCATGCCTACACCTGATTTGACAACCAAAGCATAAATATCATCAAGATCCCTATACTCTGCATGCCGAATAATCATCATAGGCAAATATCCTTTTTATTTAGATTTAAATCGCGCTAAAGCTTGGCCAAAGCGTTTAAGTCCTTCTGTAATATCTTGTTGAGGGATAATCAATGAAGGTGTAAAACGAACAACATTCGGACCTGCAACCAATGCCAACAACCCTTCTTCACTTGCGAGTTGAACAATGTCTTTCGCTTTCCCAGCATATTCAGGCTTCAATACAATCCCGAGTAACAAGCCCTGACCACGAATTTCTTCAAACAATTGATATTTTTCATTCAATTCATTTAAACCATCAACAAAAGCTTGGTGGCGTTGTTTAACCCCAGTCAAAATTTCTTCACGGTTTATGAACTCAAATACGGCACCCGCAATCGCAGTTGCCAATGGGTTACCCCCATATGTTGTACCGTGATCGCCTACAGAAAAATGCTGAGCAAACTTATTGGTTGTTAACATGGCACCAATTGGAAAACCTGCACCTAAAGCTTTTGCTGTGGTTAAAATATCAGGAGTCACGCCTGTGTTCATATATGCATATAAAGCACCTGTACGCCCCATTCCTGTTTGAACTTCATCAAAAATAAGAACTGCACCGGTCTCATCACAACGTTGACGTAAAGCCTGTAAAAATTCAGGTGTAGCATCAATCACACCACCTTCACCTTGAATAGGCTCAACAATAACAGCACAGGTATGATCATCAATTGCAGCACGAGCAGCTTCAATATCGTTAAATGCTATATGCTCAATGCCTTGTGGTAATGGTGCAAAGTCTTGTGAATATTTGGGTTGACCACCTGCTGTTACAGTAAACAAAGTACGTCCATGAAATGCATTTTTAAATGCAATAATCTTACTTTTATCTCCTTTACCCTGATCTAAACCAACTTTACGTGCCAACTTTAATGCTGCTTCATTGGCTTCTGCACCTGAATTACAAAAGAAAACCTTGTCTGCAAATGTATGAGTAACCAGTTGTTTGGCAAGTCGTAATACAGGTTCATTTGTATAACCATTTCCTAAGTGCCAAAGCTTTTGTGCCTGTTCAGTCAGTGCATTTAATGCAACTGGGTGAGCATGGCCTAAACCATTGACCGCAATACCGCCAGCAAAATCAATATATTCGTTATCATTTTGATCCCAAATTCGAGATCCTTCACCACGAACGAGAACAAAATCAGCAGGTGCATATATAGGCACCATCAACTCATTAAAATCTTGGCGGGTTACTTGTTGAACCATCGTCATCCTCTCAAATTTGACTTAAATTGATTTCAGGAATCTACTTAACTTAAGTAATGTAAAATCCATCTCAACAACTTATTTATACAGTGCAATAAACCATGTCGGTCTAAAATCAAATAAGCTATTTGCTAACACGGTACACTACAAACAACATAAATAGATTTACAGGAAAAAGCTCTGCGACTCACGGGAAACGTCCTGATTTACCGCAAAAGCAATACATTTCTATATCAGAATACTATTGTTAGCCTTCTGACACTGGTGTAGCTCCAAAAACTACACTTCTGATCCTACACCTTAGAACTAGTATGATTAATCATTTT
Source organism: Acinetobacter rudis (assembly GCF_031157835.1). Classification (GTDB taxonomy): domain Bacteria; phylum Pseudomonadota; class Gammaproteobacteria; order Pseudomonadales; family Moraxellaceae; genus Acinetobacter; species Acinetobacter rudis_A. The sequence goes on from NZ_JAVIDR010000012.1 coordinate 62,766, forward strand.
GATCTAAAAAAGTTAAAAAATTGCCTATAATGAGTTATATTTTTTTCAAAATGATCAGAGTCCACATCAAAATGAATAATACGGACAATAAAATATTAGGACTTTTACGTGCCAATGCACGAATGACAATTACGGAACTTGCCAATACACTACGTATTTCTCGTGCAACTGTACAAAAACGGATTGAGCTATTAGAAACCCAAGGTATTATTACTGGCTACACCATTAAAATACGCCCACAGATAGAAAAAAAACTTATACGTGCTTGGGTGAGCATTCGAGTAGAGGGTAATAAAACACATCAAGTTATAAAAACGCTACGTCTTGAATCAACGGTAAATACTATTCACTCTACTAATGGCAAATGGGATTTATTGGTTGAATTACATTGTGAGGATCTGGAAAGTTTTGACCAAAGTTTAGATCGAATACGAACCATTACAGGTGTCAGTTTCAGCGAAACGAGTATTTTACTTACGACTTATAAAAACTAAATTTAACTGACTAACCCTTACTTTTTTATAGATATTTATTGTAATTTCATAAGATATAGCAATTCGTTAACCCTCCCCCAAACACAATAACTTTTTTATAATTGGCATTATTGTTTCCAAGATCGCCGCTGTCGATTAGAATAGCGCATTCTTGTCACCCGACACACCAGAGTTCCATGTCCAAGCCCGCACCTTCCTCATCTAAGCACAATGCTGAACAATCTACAGATTTGATTTACGGTTTAAATGATCAACCTAAAGCATGGATTGCTTTTTTTGCAGCCTTGCAACACTTACTTGCGATCATTGTTCCGATTGTTACGCCAGGCTTACTTATTTGTGTTTCCCTAGGCGTATCTAAACAAGACACCAATATGATTTTGTCGATGTCTTTAATTATTTCTGGAATTGCCACATTTTTGCAGTGTAAAAAAGTAGGACCTTTAGGTGCTGGTTTATTAATTGTACAAGGCACGAGTTTTAATTTTATTGGGCCAATTATTGGTATTGGTAGCTTAATGGTTGCTTCTGGCACACCAATTAACCAAGTCATGGCTGCCATTTTTGGTGTTGTTATTGCGGGTTCATTTATTGAAATGGGGGTTTCCCGAATTCTCCCATGGGTAAAACGTTTTATCACGCCTCTCGTAACCGGTATTGTAGTTCTGCTAATTGGCTTAACGCTTATTAAAGAGGGACTAGTGAGTATGGGGGGCGGTTATCAAGCCATGCAAAATAACACGTTTGCAAGTGTAGATAACTTAATTATGTCTTGTAGCGTACTTGGCTTGATCATTATTTTAAATCGTATTCCTGTTGTATGGATTAAAAGCTCGGCGATTTTAATCGCTCTCATTTTAGGCTATGTCCTTGCAGGCATAATGGGCTATTTAGATTTCTCTAATTTAAATCAACTACCTTTAGTACAAATTCCAACGCCAATGCATTTTGGATTAAGTTTTGATTGGGGTTTATTTATACCAATGGCTTTTATTTATTTAGTGACCTCATTAGAAGCAATTGGTGATATAACCGCAACTTCAAAAATTTCCAATCAGCCTATTGATGGCCCAATGTGGATGCAACGCATCAAAGGTGGTGTTTTGGTCAATGGTGCAAATTCATTTTTAGCAGGAATCTTTAACACCTTCCCTAGTTCAGTCTTTGCACAAAATAATGGTGTAATTCAACTTACAGGTGTTGCTAGCCGTTTCGTCGGAATATGGATTGCTATTTTACTGATTATTCTTGGCCTATTTCCTGTAGTCGCTGGTGTTATTCAAGCCGTTCCACAAGCGGTGCTTGGCGGTGCAGTAATGGTCATGTTTGGTGCTGTAGCTGCGTCTGGCATTAATATCTTGTCTTCAATTCATTTAGATCGTCGTGCCTTATTAATCATTGCAATTTCTTTAGCACTTGGATTGGGTGTCGCACAAGTACCACAAATTCTTGAACACCTTCCCGAATTAGCGCGTAATATCTTTAGTTCAGGCGTTGCGACTGGCGGTATAGCAGCTCTGATTTTAAATTTTGTTTTGCCTGCTACAAAAAATTAAATGGACATTAAAAACTACACAATGATTTTGAGCGATAACAACGCCACGACATTAAAAAGTGAAAGATATGGATACTAGAAGTGAAGTTGTCATTCGACAACAGCATGCTCTTAATGGGCGAGTTCTATTTATTAATGCTCCAGCTGATCAACTTATTGATCAGCTCGATGCCGATATTAATGCAACAGTTTGGACTTGGAATTACGCTGACCATTTGTACCATTGTAAAATGCAGCATAACTCACATTTTGCTGTTGAGCTCCCAGCTCAACCTTTTGATCAAGCGATTATCTTTGTACCCAAATCAAAAAATCTACTGGAATATATTCTCCATCAAGTCATCAGCCATTTTGATATTGGTCAAAATATCTTTTTGGTAGGTGAGAAAAAAGGAGGGGTTGAACGTGCTGCTAAACAACTTAAAAATTATGGCAAAACGTTCAAACTGGACAGTGCTCGACATTGTCAAATGTGGCAAGCTACGCTTGAACATAATATTTCCCCTCTCCCTATTGAAAGTTGGATTAAAAACTATTCAATTGAAACAGATGAATTCAATTTAGAAATTTGCGCCTTACCTGGCGTCTTTAGTCAAGATCATTTAGATATTGGTACAGCTGTACTTTTACCTTATCTAAAACAAGTAAAATCAGGTACACTCGCCGACTTTGGTTGTGGAGCTGGTGTATTGTCTTGCTGTCTAGCAAAATTAAATGATCACAATATTATTCATGCGCTTGATGTCGATGCTTTTGCTCTCAAATCGACTGAACTGAGCTTCGAACGCAATCAACTTGACCGTTCTCGTTTGCATTTACATGCTGTAACAGGTATTCAGGATGCTCCGACCGGACTTGATGCTGTGATTAGCAATCCACCATTTCACCAAGGTATTCATACCAACTATGCAGCAAGTGAAAATCTTTGCCAAACAGCAAAAGCTCATCTTAAACCTCAAGGTGAACTATGGATTGTAGCAAATCGATTTTTAAACTATGCCAGTATCATTGAACAACAGTTTGGACAAGCACAGATTAAAACAGATCAAAATGGATTTAAAGTCATCTATGCCTGTACCTCTCAACATACGTTTAAGGAGCCACAATGAGCGCAACTGATCATCCCACACTGCAGCGTAAGCTCAGTGCGCGGCATTTAAACATGATTGCCATTGGTGGCTCAATTGGAACAGGATTATTTCTTGCTTCAGGAAGCACCATTGAAAAAGCAGGTCCTGGTGGTGCCCTTTTGGCCTATGCCTTAATTGGACTCATGATTTATTTTTTAATGACAAGTTTAGGTGAACTTGCCACCCACAATCCAACCTCTGGTGCATTTTTCACCTATGGTAACAAGTATGTTGAGGAAGGTTTTGGCTTTGCTCTAGGTTGGAACTATTGGTATAACTGGGCAATTACGGTGGCATTTGAACTGGTTGCTGTACAGTTCATCATGAAATTTTGGTACCCCGACATTCCAGGATTTTACTGGAGTGCTTTGTTCCTCACTATCATCTTTTTAATTAATGCACTCACCGTTAAAGGCTTTGGTGAAAGTGAATTTATATTTTCACTGGTTAAAGTTGTTGCAATTATTTTCTTTATCGTCATTGGTCTTTATATGATTGGTAAAATCATGCTTGACCCAACACAAAGCGTGCTTAAAAACTGGACCATAGGTGATGCACCTTTTGTTGGCGGTTTGCAAGCAATGATTGGTGTAGCGATGATTGCAGGATTCTCATTCCAAGGCACGGAGATGGTTGGTGTTGCCGCAGGTGAATCAAAAAATCCTAAGAAAACTATTCCACTTGCAATTAAACAAATCTTTTGGCGTATCCTCCTGTTTTATATCGTTTGTATCTTTATTATTGGTACATTAATTGCGTATAACGAACCCAATCTAACACTAGCTGCTGAAGGGACTGTAGGGAACGTTGCTCTTTCACCATTTACCTTACTCTATGAAAAAGCAGGGCTCGCTTTTGCTGCTGGTTTGATGAATGCGGTAATTTTAACAGCCATTTTATCCGCTGGTAACTCTGGCATGTATTCTTCAACACGTATGTTATTTGACATGGCTAAACAAGGACGAGCACCTAAATGGTTCTCTAAACTTGACCGGCGTGGCGTACCAATGCACGCACTTTATGCAACAACTGCGGTTGCGGCACTGTGCTTTTTAACGACGTTTATTGGTGAGCAACAAGTCTTTGCTTGGCTACTCAACATGTCAGGTATGTGTGGTTTCATTGTTTGGTTAGGTATTGCCATTTCACACTATCGTTTCCGTAAAGGATACTTGGCTCAAGGTTATAAAATTGAAGACTTAGCTTACAAAGCAAAATTCTTTCCATTTGCACCTTGGTTTGCTTTTATCTTGTGTTCAATCATTATCTTGGGGCAGAACTACCAAGCACTTATTGGTGGAAAAATTGATTGGGTTGGACTGCTTTCAACATACATCAGTATTCCCCTCTTCTTAGTCATTTGGTTAGGCTATAAGTGGAAAAATAAAACAAAATTGATCTCGTATAAAGAGATGGATGTACATCCAATTGAAGTAGATCGGAAGTCACCTTAAGCTGAAAAATGGCTCCCCATATGAGGAGTCATTTTTTTTCACTCATTTAAATAACTTGACAAATAAAATATTGCTCTATATTCTTCGCGCCACAACTTAACTACAATGTTTAAAGTTAAGCCCAATATTTATAGGAGGACGTCATGCTTTTACAGGAAAACAATTTTAATTAAATGAAGCAGACGTCAACTCACGGACACTCGCTTCATTGCTGTGTCCGAATCTAGACCATTACCTAGCATTCGCTAGGTTTTTTTATGCCTACTTTTCGCACATAGCAAAACAACAAATCAATTTATTTATAGAGAAAAATAATGGGCATTAAAATGATTTTGAACGCCAAAGCAGTATATGGCGTTCCAGTAAAAATTTTCACGACAGATGTGGATGAACAAAGTCTGACTCAACTCAGAAAAATGGCACAACTACAATTTATTCATTCACATATTGCAGTTATGCCAGATGTACATGTAGGTAAAGGTGCAACTGTCGGAAGTGTCATTCCCACTAAACAGGCAATTATTCCTGCTGCTGTAGGTGTAGATATTGGCTGTGGCATGAATGCACTACGTCTAAGTATAAAGGCTGACCAATTGCCCGATAACTTAAGTGGCTTACGTAATGCGATTGAACGCAAAGTGCCAGTTGGTTTTGAAATGCACAAGCAAATTCGCGCTAAAGCTTCCACATTAGCACCAATGGAAAAGCGGCTCGAAGTTATTACACGTAAGCACCCTAGTTTAACACGCATGCTTCGACATTTTAATTCAACATGGCAAAAACAATTAGGTACCTTAGGTGGTGGTAATCATTTTATTGAGCTTTGTCTTGATGAAAACCAGGATGTCTGGGTCATGTTGCACTCAGGTAGCCGTGGTTTAGGTAATGCTATTGGTACTTATTTTATTGAGCGTGCAAAAAAAGAAGCTCAACATCGTTTCGGCCATGTACCAGATAAAGACTTATCTTATTTTACAGAAGGATCAAGTTTATTTGATGATTACTTTGAAGCTGTGGAATGGGCACAAGAATACGCATACGAAAACCGTCGTGAAATGATGCGCCTCATTTTGGAAGCAATCCGTCCACTACTCCCTAGTTTTCAAATGACCAAAGAAGCAATCAACTGTCATCACAACTATGTACAAAAAGAGCTTCATTTTGATGAGGAGGTCTATGTCACACGTAAAGGAGCTATTCGTGCAGGTAAAGATGAGTATGGCATCATTCCAGGCTCAATGGGTGCAGCTTCTTTTATTGTTAAGGGTAAAGGTAATCCAGAGTCTTTTTGCTCTTGTTCACATGGGGCAGGACGTAAAATGAGTCGCTCTAAAGCCAAGATCAGCTTTAACCAACAGGACTTAATTCAACAAACTGAAGGAATTGAATGTCGTAAAGACAAAGGGGTTGTTGATGAAATTCCAGGAGCATATAAAGATATTCACGAAGTAATGGCCAATCAGGAAGACCTGATTGAAGTGGTTCATACACTAAAACAAGTCCTTTGTATTAAAGGCTAGTCTAAACATATGCATGGTGCGCATTTGCTTACACCATGCATATGCTCAATCTCATTAATTTAGTTTCAACTTTAATGTTACACGACGGTTTTTTTCACGTCCTTCAGCTGTACTATTGTCCGCGATAGGTTGAGCAGAAGCCACGCCTTCCGCAATGATTTGACTTGGGCTAACACTATATTGTGTCATTAAACGTGTTTTCACAATATTAGCGCGCTGCATAGAAACCCGCTTATTCACAGCATCACTTCCAATTGAATCTGTATGCCCAGTGATATAAACAATTGCCCGTGGATTAGACAGTAATATCTCCGCAACCTCCCCCACATAAACCAAATCACGCTCCACAATTTGTGTTGAATTATTCTTAAAATATATCGCTACACCCTGCTGTAATTCTTTTAAAGAAGGCAAACTTTGGCCCATCTTAGCATTGGTGGTCGTTTTTACTGGTGCAGGTGTACACGCTGTAAAAAAAACAGCTGAACCAATCAATAAAATCAAATTTTTCATAATATCTCTTTGTTTTGTTCATCGACTCTACAAAGAAACTGTATCACACCTTGAGTGGTTTATTAAAATGGACAAAAAAAAGCGACTCAAATGAGTCGCTTTTTTTCAAGAATTACAGTCTTATTACTGCAACTACGAATTAACGTGGTTGAGCAAGAACTGTACGGCTACCTGTGATAGTCGCGAATACACGACGGTTCATAGCACGGCCTTCTTTAGTGTTGTTATCAGCGATTGGTTGATCCCACGCGAAGCCTTGAGCAGACAAACGTGAAGCATCAATGTTGTATTCGCTTACAAGTGCAGATTTAACAGAGTTAGCACGAGCCAAAGATAAACGTTCGTTTAGCTTACGAGGACCAGTGTTATCTGTGTGACCTTCGATGCGAGCAGTTGCATTTGGATACTCGTTAAGTTTCTCTGCAACTTTAGCAATTTCTGGCTTGTATTGATCTTTGATGTTTGACTTGTTGATGTCAAAGAACACACGAAGTTCCATGTTAAGATCTTCGATTACTTCTTTAGGCTCTTGAACTACAGGAGCAACTGGTGCAACTGGTGCAACAACTACAACTGGAGCTGCAGGTTTCAAGTGACCACCAAGAACTACGTTAAGACCAGCAAGAGCTGTATAGTTCCAGAAATCTTCATCGATGTTATATGTAGCACGTGCTTCAGTACGTAGAGACAATACATCGTTTAGACGCCAGAAAGCACCAAAACCAGCATTACCTAAAGTACCTTCTTCTTTCATGCCACGATTGAAACGACCGATTTCGTCAGCAGAAGCACCTTTAAAGTCATATTTGTAATGACCCGCACCTAACAATACGTATGGCTTAATTTTGCTGTCATAGTCTTTAGTGATCAAATCAGAAGTAACATAGAAGTTACCGTTGATTTGTTGTTGTTTGTACTCAGCATTGTTCATGCCTTGACGAGTTTCAACATCACCTTTAACTTGGTTATATTCTGCTTCAAAACCTAACCATGGAGTCAATTCAACACCAATAGCAGCACCAACGAATAAATCGTCTTGCATTTCACCATTGTTAGTTAAATGGTCACGGCTGTTGTTGTGTTTAGTATCTTGAAATGTGTAACCTAAAAGTAAAGGGGTTACAGTTACACCAGCATTAGCCGCAGCTAATGGCGCAGCAACTAGCATAGCAAGTGCGATACGACTCAGTTTCATGGATTTCCTCCAGAGATAACAATTGTTGTTCAAGCTCAGCCTAAAATATTTTAGCTACCTGAGATGGGCATTCCATACGCTATGATGACGCCCCAGTATTATTTTTAAGCTACTCACGTTGAATCATACAAACACTTCGAACATATTCCAAGTGCCTGATAAGCTTAATCATGCAAATTATTGACAAAATTACTTACAATTTCCGTTGTAATTCCGTAATTTTTCACACGACCAGTACTATGAATAGCTTATGCTCATTTTCCCACCGCGCTATATTAACAGTATTCTAGAACGATAGTAAAAAAATTTTAACCTTATCGATCATTCTTTCTTTTCAAAAACAAATTAAGTTATTTTCATGATCACCATATAATTCAAGATATACAGCCCCATAAGCCTTCATTTTACACTAGACCTGTCCATTCGGTATAACCCAATGAACACTGTATATATTTTCATCTTGATTACACTTTAACACTTGTATAAATAATTTAAAATATATTTGATTGTTTATTAAAACAAAATTTTGCAAATACCACTCATTTGGCAGGATTATTCATTAAAAAAATACAAAAACTTATTTTAGAAAACATCAATACTGCATTGTTTTTTAAAAACATTTAAGATTATCAACATAAAAGCACATACTTTTTAATTTAAGAAATAGTCTACATTCACAACATAATAAACTGAATTTTATGCTTATTATGATGGTCGAAATGACATTATCAATTTAAACATTATTATTCATTAATTTAGACAACATTGCTCACTCAACAACTTAAAATTTAAACAAGGTCACTTTACCTTATAATTTATACAACACAAGTAAAGTGAAAATATGATAAGGCACAAGATTTTAAGCAATTAAGGTGAAATCAACTTCTTTCCCCCCGATGCAAATATCCCCAATCAGCTTTCAATATATAAATGAGTCAAAACAAAATAATGGCCTATAATGATAAACATAATAGAAATCCAAACCATAAAATTGATCAAGGAATCACGCTACTAGAGCTTATGGCTTGTTTGAGTATGATCATCGTCATGTACTTTCTGAGCATTCCATTCTTCAATAAAATAGCAGCACAACTTGAAGCTAAAAATATATCTAGTCTTATTCAACAACAGCTCCATCTAGCACGAAATCAAGCTTTTATTTCCAATCAAGATCTAATCATCTGTGCCTCGAACAACTTGATTCATTGTGATCAACAACAATGGGCACAGGGTTTAATTGTTTATATAGATCGCAATAAAGACCGTCAATTAAATAAAAATGAACATATCATTTCTCACCTCGAAATGAATATCAAATATGGTACTTTTAATTGGTATGGGAACAGCACACATAAGACTCAAATCGTTTTTCAATCAGATACAGGTTTACCACGGGGATCAAATGGACGATTTCGCTATTGTAGCCAAATCAATCCTCACCTTAGCTTCGATCTGATACTAAATCAGATGGGACATTTAAGTCACATACCAACAAAAGCTTGTTAGTCAGGAAAATTTCTGTACTCGATCAGCTTTTTTTATATACTCCTTATTGGGAAAATGACTTAAAAACAAATGGAGAAATTAGAATGACTGAGATTGTAATTGTTAATGGAGCACGTACTGCTATGGGTGGCTTTCAAGGAAGTCTATCTACCCAAACAGCCCCACAACTGGGTGCTGTAACCATACAAGCTGCAATTTCTCGCTCAGGTGTAGCATTAGAGGATGTTGAAGAAGTCATTATGGGCTGTGTCTTACCTGCTGGGTTAAAGCAAGGCCCTGCACGCCAAGCTATGCGTTTAGCGGGTCTTCCTGACACAACAGCAGCCGTCACAATTAATAAACTTTGTGGTTCGGGAATGAAAGCAGTCATGCAGGCTGCAGATATGATCAAAGCCGGATCAGCAACAACAGTAATTGCCGGGGGTATGGAATCTATGAGTAATGCTCCATATCTATTAACCAAGGCACGTGCTGGTTACCGTATGGGACATGGTGAATTAAAAGATCATATGTTCTTTGATGGCTTAGAAGATGCAGAAACGGGTCGCCTCATGGGTTCATTTGCACAAGACATGGCAAATGAACGCGCATATAGCCGAGAACAAATGGATGAATTTGCCATTCGATCACTTAATCGTGCTAAAACAGCCATTACAGAAGGTTATTTCAAAGATGAAATAGTTCCTGTCACTATTTCTACTCGAAAAGGTGATGTGACAGTAGATAGCGATGAACAACCCTTTAATGCAAATATTGAGAAGATTCCAACGTTACGTCCAGCATTTGCACATGATGGAACTATTACAGCTGCGAATGCCAGTTCTATCTCTGATGGTGCTTCTGCCCTCTTACTCACCTCAAGTGCAAATGCACAAGCTAAAGGTCTTCAACCTCTAGCCAAAATTGTAGCGTATGCATCTAACTCACGTCATCCTTCAGAGTTTACCATTGCACCAGGCGGTGCAATTGAAAAAGTCCTACAGCAAACTCAATGGAATGCTCAAGATGTAGACTTGTGGGAGATTAATGAAGCCTTTGCAATGGTGACCATGTGTCCAATTGATGATTTCAAACTCGACCCTGAAAAAGTAAATATTCACGGTGGTGCCTGTGCGCTTGGCCACCCTGTTGGTTCTACAGGTTCACGAATTATCTTGTCATTAATTCATGCCTTGAAACGTACAGGTGGTAAAAAAGGCATTGCCACTTTATGTATTGGTGGTGGAGAGGCAACCGCCGTAGCAATTGAAATTTTATAGTTCTATAAAATGAATAAAAAAATCCTGCAAATTAATATATGTGGGATTTTTTTATGATTGATTTTATTATCTATATCCATCACCCACACAATTCATAATAACGTCACAATAACCATAATGGTGAAAACTATGCAACTTAACCACTACTTGAGCTTTAAAGGTCAAACCGAAGCTGCTTTTAATTTTTATAAAACGGCTTTTGGAGGAGAATTCTCCCTATTAAAACGTTATGGGGAAATCCCAACTGAACACGCACTCAGCGCACAGGAACGAGACTATATTCTGCATGTTTCTCTACCCATCAACGAATACACTGTTCTTATGGGTTCAGATTATACTGAAGCGCTCTGTACCCAAAAGAATATACAACTCGTACAAGGCAATAATCATCATATTTCCATAAACCTTACTGCCGGTGAGGAAGCTGAAGCTCATCGTTTATTTGCAGTACTTTCTCAAGGTGGTCAAATCGAAATGGCTCTAGAACAAACATTCTGGGGCGCACTTTACGCCTCATTTATAGATCAATTTGGAATTCACTGGATGATCAACTGTCAGTAAGATCCATCCAACAATCCCTATCGTTCTGCTAATGCGTTGTTCTTATTAAAGAGAACAACGCTTCTTTAAAATATTCAACATTTTCTGATAATCAGATAACTGGAGTGGGCTAATCTGTTTTTGAAAATGTTGAAGTATAGCGGCATAGACACGCTCTATTCTAGCTGGCAACCAACTAGAATCTGGTGCGAAAAGCACATAACGCCCATCTCGAATAGCCTCATCCAACAACTGTTGCAAATCATAAGCAACCTGAGGCTGATGTTCGCGATCATCTTCAATTAAACAAATAATCCAATATAGACGATCCCAATAATCCAAATATTTTAGATATCCCAACTTGGATAGTAAACTTGGACATTCATGAGTTAATCCTAGTAGTATAGTCAGCTCATCAACTGTAATTTGTTTAGTTAAGGCTCGAAGCAAACATTCAATATATTGCAAACTAAAATTTAATTGCACATACGTCAAAGTAGACAAATAAATTATATCCTCCATACTTAAATAATTACTTTTCAAACTCGATATTAAAACATGAGCTCGTAATTCCTCATTGGAGGTTAATGAGATTAATTGTAGCAACTCATTCTTATCCCATTTCATCAGCATCAATTGACGAACTCTTATTTTTTCCTGATGGTTATCTAATGAGCTGATAGGGTATTGATTAAAATATGCCTTAAAATTAAAACCTCTCCCCTTTAGTACAAAGCATGCATAATCCATAACAGACTTATATTTACTCTGCCAAGCCAACAATAATGTTTCTGTTTCTAAACTACCATTAAGGTGTAATGTCTGTAATAACTGACGTTGAATATCCCCAAACGAACTTTGTCTAAACTCGTTCTTTAACTCATCAGTTTGATTTCTATGAAGTACACCTTGCAACCAAAACACCCTCAGCATTGGGTCTTTTGCGAACTTACACAATCGCTCTAACTCAAGCAAATTGATCCATTGATATTTTTTAACATGCTGAAAAATTGATCTAACTCGATGACCTTGTTGACCAAACATCACTTGTTGTAAATAACCTAGATTAGAAAGAATACTTTCAAAGATGATCTGTTCAATATCACGCATTCTCCTCACACGATCTTGTATAGCAACGACATCTTCAAAATAATCAATGCAGAGTTTAGAAAAACCTTGTTGTTTACTCCAAACTTTCAAATTTTCTTCTGCAGCTTGCCGATTAGCTTCCACATAATCACTTAAGCAACGCAATAACAATGGAAAAACATCAGGTTTAAAATTATTTTTTAGTGCAATAAGCGATTTTTGACGCAAATATCCATCCCGATTGGTTAAATATAATTTTAACTGTTCAAACTCATTCATTTTCTATTCAGTACAATTATCATTCTCTCTCAATTATAGTTTAGTTATATAAATTTTAACTTATTTTATTGCATAAAAAAGCTGGATAAAATCCAGCTTTTATTGCGCAGTTATACCGAGCTATTATGCCCCAGTTTGATAACTCGCCTGTGCTACAGCAGTCGAAGCTTGATAAGGATGAGTGAAATCTTTTAAACCTTGTGCGGCTTCTTCAATATCTTTACCTTCTTTAATTACAAAACTATCAAAGCCAGAGCGTTTCAGATAATTGAGGACATCTTTAAAGATATCCCCAACAGCACGTAATTCACCTTGAAAACCTTGACGACGCAAAAGTGCAGCAAAAGAATAACCACGACCATCATTAAAACCAGCAAACTCAATAAAGATAGTATCCAATTGGGCAAGTGGAAATACATGTGACTCTGGTGAATCATCAACTGTAAGATAAAGCGCTTTTTTACCTTTCACTTGTCCAAGTACATCAAGTTGTGAAGTGGTAAGCACAACATCACCTACTGGAATTTGACCATCCTCAGTGAGCAATTGATAGCTATTTTCTACGATGCTGCCATCTTTATTGAGTACAGCCAATGCAGTATTAAGCATATGCACGCTCCTTAAATGGTTGAATGCCAACACGGCGATAAGTTTCGATAAATTCTTCTTTATCTAAACGCAAATCTAAATAGGTATTGAGAATTTCATCTATCACATCAGGAACGACTTCTGCGGCAAAAGAAGGCCCTAAAATATCACCAAGTGAAGCATCATGATCAGCATTACCACCAAGTGTAATTTGATAGAACTCAGCACCTTTTTTATCTACACCTAAAATTCCAATATTTCCTACATGATGATGACCACATGCGTTCATACATCCTGAAATATTTAAATCAATACGGCCTAAATTATAAACTGTATCTAGGTCATCAAAGCGGCGACTAATGGCTTCTGAAATTGGAATTGATTTTGCGTTAGCCAGTGAACAAAAATCCCCACCTGGACAGCAGATAATATCGGTAATAAAACCAATATGAGCACGAGCTAAATTATTTTGTTCAAGCACTTGCCATAAAGCAAATAAATCTTTTTGTGGTACATCAACCAAAGCAATATTTTGCTCATGTGTTGTTCTTAACTCACCAAAGGTATATTGATCTGCTAGATCTGCAATAACATTCATCTCTTCAGAGGTAATATCACCTGGTGCGACACCTGCACGTTTCAGTGAAATCGTTACAACACGATAACCTTTCACTTTATGTGCATGGGTATTAATATTGAACCACTGTTTAAACTTCGGATGTTCAGCAAATAATGCACTAAAGTCTTCATCGGTATAATTTTGATAACTAAATGGTAGAAACTCCTGATCCATTTTTTCCAAAACATCAGCCTGAATTTTTAGTGTTTTCACAGTATGTTGAAACTCAGCTTCAACTTTTTCAGCGAATACTGCAGGTGTTAATGCTTTCACCAAAATTTTAATACGTGCTTTATATTTATTATCACGACGACCATGCAAGTTATAAACACGCAAAACTGCTTCTAAATATGCAATCAGGTCTTCTCTTGGCAACCATTCACGAATCACCACACCAATAATTGGTGTGCGGCCCAATCCACCGCCCACTTTAATTTGATAACCAATTTCACCAGCATCATTTTTCACAATATAAACACCAATATCATGAAAAGAGACTGCAGCACGATCAACTTCAGACAAAGCAGAAACAGCAATTTTGAACTTTCGCGGTAGGAAAGCAAATTCAGGATGGAAAGTACTCCACTGACGAATCAACTCACAAGTTGGACGTGGATCGGCTACTTCCCCAGCAACAACACCTGCATATTGGTCAGTGGTTGTATTACGAATACAGTTTCCTGATGTTTGAATGGCGTGCATTTGTACTGTTGCCAATTCTGCCAACATATCAGGAACATTTTCTAAAGCTGGCCAGTTAAATTGAATATTCTGGCGAGTAGAAACATGTGCATAACCACGGTCATAGTTTTTTGCAAGTTCAGCGACTTTTCTAAGCTGCTTCGAATTCATTAAACCGTAAGGTACAGCTATACGTAACATCGGTGCATAACGTTGCACATATAAACCATTTTGCAAACGTAATGGACGGTATTCATCTTCCGTCAATTTACCTGCTAAATAGCGTTGTGTTTGATCACGAAATTGCGCAACTCGTTCATTGATCAGTTGCTGATCGAAGTCAGTATATAAGTACATGGCGATTAGCTAGTCAGTTCCTGAATAAGACGGCTAGCATAGCGATTATTCATGTATCAGATAAATGTATTTTCTTAATACTTATTAGAAGTTTTCCAAATATAGGCGGTGTAACTGTTGGCTAAGCAATGATTTTGCTTAAATGACGCGCATAAATCAGGAGTTTTACTTTATTCTCAAATAGATATCACATTTTTGCATATTTGATAGAGTTGAACTTGAATGGGGATTTCTTCATAAAACTCTAGGCATTCTATTTTTTATTGCATTATGCAAGCTAAACTTACATTTCAAACAATCCGTATTCTGATCTGAGTTTTATTATCAAGTCATCAACACTAAATTGTGAGATAACAGTTTTCCCAATGATTACTAGCAAAATCACCCTGACTCAAATGTACAAACTGCCCCTGCACTTCACTAATATGCAAACAATCATCGACCTCTAGTACGCGATCTGTATGTTGTTTTTGCCAATGGGCAGCAAAATATTGCTTACCTTTAACTTTAGCCACCATTTCATTTTGAGCGACCACTAAAACATAACGATGTAATTCACCAAACTCTTTTGGATCATAGCCCCCAAGATTAATTAAATATAACTTCTCTTCAGATTGGGGAGCTGCATTGGGCTCAAATCGTAACTGATAATTTTGACCTTCAAAACTGACACCACGAATTTGAGCCCATGCGTCAATATGTAAACCCTTTGCTTCGCCAAACCAAGCTTGTTTTAACTGTGGATAGACTTGTTCCAAGCTCTCACCAACAGCAAGTACTACATCATGTACCTCAGTATTGGCTTTAGCATGACGCCCACCCAACATAACAACAAACAAGCTTAGCATAAACAAATTCCTTACATATCAACCATTTCAACACCATCTATACGCGCAACAGTCATTAAATCCTTATCACCACGACCCGATACCGTCGCAATAATAATTTGATCTTTAGACATAGTTGGCGCCAGCTTAGTCACATAAGCCATTGCATGCGAGCTTTCTAAGGCTGGAATGATGCCTTCAATCTGGGTTAAATCACGGAAACCTTGCAATGCTTCTGCATCGTTAATTGGCATATATTGCACACGATCCATGTCTTTTAAGAAACTATGTTCAGGACCAACACCCGGATAATCTAAACCGGCTGAAATACTATGCGTTTCAATAATTTGACCTTGTGGATCAGACATTAAATAGGTTCTGTTACCATGTAATACACCAACATGCCCAGCATTTAATGGTGCAGAGTGCTTACCTGTGTGAATACCTAGACCTGCCGCTTCAACACCATACATTTTGACATTGGTATCATTTAAGAATGGATAAAACAAACCAATCGCATTCGAACCACCACCCACACAAGCAACCAATGCATCAGGAAGACGGCCTGCTTGTTCTAAAATTTGCTTACGTGCTTCACGACCAATAATCGATTGGAAATCACGAACCAATTGAGGATATGGGTGTGGTCCAGCCGCAGTACCAATTACATAATAGGTATTATCCACATTGGTTACCCAATCACGCATGGCTTCGTTCATGGCATCTTTCAATGTTTTTGAACCACTTTCTACAGGAACAACCGTTGCACCCAATAAACGCATACGATAGACATTCATTGCTTGACGTCTAACGTCCTCGGCACCCATGTAAACAACGCATTCCATACCTAAACGTGCAGCAATTGTTGCAGTTGCCACACCATGTTGGCCTGCACCTGTTTCAGCAATAATACGTTTTTTACCAGAAAGCTTAGCCAATAACGCTTGACCGATTGTATTATTTACTTTGTGCGAACCTGTATGATTTAAATCTTCTCGTTTTAAATAAATCTGCGCGCCACCAAGGACTTCCGACCAACGCTCAGCATGATATAACGGACTTGGACGACCAACGTAAAATGCCAAATCGCGGTCAAACTCCGCTTGGAATTTCGCATCTTCTTTCATACGAAAATAGAGTTTTTCCAAATCTTGCAATGCTGCCATTAATGTTTCTGACACGAAACGCCCACCATGGATACCAAAGTGGCCATTGGCATCGGGAAATTGGCTATAGTCAATCACATTATTTTGCTGATCCACCTTGGACTCCTTGCATAAATCGTTGAATGAGTTGTTGATTTTTTATACCTTTGGCTGACTCTACACCACCACTTACATCAACTGCATAAGGCTGAGTAACAGTAATGGCCTGTTGAATATTATCGGCATGCAACCCGCCCGCTAAAATCAATGGGAAATCAGTCTGTGGAAATTTGCTCCAGTCAAACTGTAAACCTGTCCCACCTTTCAGCTCTGGATGCCATGCATCAAGTAATACAGCACTTGCTCCACTCTGTTGATATGACGCAATTTCTGCAACCATATCCGATGCAGGTTTTACCTGTAATGCCTTATACCAACGTCGTCCAGTACGCTGCGCAATCTGTTGACATTGCTCGGGTGTTTCATCGCCATGCAACTGTAACACATCAACCGGAACCTGTTGCAGTACCTGTGCAATTTCCTCAGCATCCGCATTGACAAACAATCCCACAATACTGACATAAGGTGGAATGTGTTCGGCTAACAATTTGGCTTGCTCTACATTTACTGCGCGTGGACTTGGCGCATAAAAAACCAAACCAATTGCATCGGCACCAGCCTCTACAGCAGCGTGAATGTCCTCTACACGAGTAATGCCACAAATTTTGACACGAGTACGCATCGTTGTATCCATTTGAACTATATAAAACTAAAGCAAAATTTCCATGAAATGGCATTGTAATGTAATTTTGTCATGTCGTGCTAAATCTTAACCACCAAAGCCGTTTTTTTATTGTTTAAATAAACTACAGTCTTTATACTGCGCAAAAATTGCAACGAGTCTTACCACACATCGGTATAGGGAATTTGGTTGAAGCCAAAACTGCCCCCGCAACGGTAAGAATGAATACATATCCAATAAGTCACCACTTAAACCACTGCACCTTTGGTGTGGGAAGGTCGATATGTACGCAAATGACTACGGTGCCGTCATTTTGCTCATACTCAAGTCCGGAAACCTGCTTGTTGCTCTCTCATCATCAAACATTCACGGGGGGTGAATGTATGGAGTCGATCATGTCATCTATTTTTCAATACAGCACACTTGTAAGTGCTATCACTCTAGCAATGTGTGCAACCAGTACAACCTTTGCGGCTAACGATCAACAAGAACGTGTAGTTCTTCCTACTTTAGTTGTTACTGCATCTAAATCAGCAGAAGAAATTGAAAAAGTTCCTGCACGGATGAATGTCATTGATCAGCAAGAAATTTCTCAAAATCCTGCAATCAATCTATCCGACCTATTACAAAAAGAAGCCAGTATTTTTATTAAACAAAATGGTGGTTTAGGTCAGACTTCAGAATTATCTTTACGGGGAACAAAATCTGTTCATACTTTATTGTTAAAAGATGGTGCGCGAATCAATAGCCAAAATGATCTCGCACCTGTATATACAGGTTTCTTAGATACAACTGATATTCAACAAATCGAGATTTTAAAAGGCCCAGCATCAGTACAGTATGGGAGTGATGCAGTAGGTGGTGTCATACAATTAATTTCAAAAAAACCTGAAAAAACAAGTGCCTCACTAACCGGCATCTATGGTGAAAATCAAACCTATAAGGTAATTGCCAATGCAGATTTAGTTGCTGACAATGGGCTTTATGCACAAATAGGTGGACAACGTTTAGAAAGTGATGGTACTCGTATTTTTGAAAGCCAATCGACTTCTGACAAAGCATCTTTTGATCAAAAAGGATTCAATGCCAAAGTAGGTTATTTCAAAGAAAATAAAATTGATTCAAGTTTAGCGATCAGTCAGAACAAAGGAACTAATATCTTTAGTAATGACTACATACGAAATACAGCACCACGTCAATTTGAAAACCAACTTATCAACGCTAAAATTGCATATATTTTAAACTCTGATTTTACGATTAATGCACGTTACTCAAATGTAAAAGATAAACAAAATGTACCTGTATATGCTTCCCACTATAATACTGAAAATAATGAGGGTGATATTAACTTGCGCTGGAATTTCACCCCAAAACAAAATGTTTTGTTTGGCGTAAACCTTCTCAATGCTCGTTATGACAGCAATACCATTCAGGATAATAAGAAAACGATAGATACCACAGGCTATTATATTCAGCATCAATTCAAATCTGATCGAGTAAATACTCAAGTGGGTATTCGATTAGAAGATAATGATAAATTTGGCACACATACTGTTGGTCAGGGTGCAATTCGATACCAAGTGCTACCATCTACTAGTGTATATGCCAATATTGGAAGTGCTTTCCGCGCACCGTCATTGAATGAGTTATATTCACAATGGGGAGGTAACACACAACTAAAACCTGAGGAAAGTGTTTCCTATGAGCTGGGATTAGATCACTACATTACAGACAACCTACTTACTAGTCTCTCTGTTTATCGCACTAACTTGGATAATCTAATTACATATACCAATGACATCAATGAGAATATTCAAAAAGCAAACTTTACTGGTGGTGAATTAGCTTTAAAATGGAAAAAAGATGATTGGTTCGTATCTAGCGAATATGCTTATGTCGAAACAGAAAATAAAACAACTGGTATAGAAATCGCATATCGGCCTAAAAACACATTTACAATAAATGCTGGCTTAGAAAATCCAGTTTATGGAATTAGTGCAACGCTCGTCTCCAGATCTCATTCAAATGCCAGTAATTCCACTAACCCAATTCGTGTCCCTGGTTATGCAACCATTGATTTAAATGCATATTGGAACATTAACCCAAACATAAAACTATTTAGTAATATCCAAAATATAGGTGATGTTCAATACCGTGAAGTTCATAACAACTTTCCTTCATCAGATTGGTATGTGAATGGTGGCCGCTTAGCTTCAGCTGGTGTGACATTTAAATACTAAACATCCAATACTGTAGTCTTGATCAATATTATGGATAATGTCAGCCAGACATTATCCATTTTTATTATAGGGAACTCACAATGGGACATCGTTTAAGCAAAATCTATACACGTACAGGTGATTCAGGAAGTACAGGTCTTGGAGATGGCTCTCGTGTAGCTAAAGACGACCTTCGTATCCAAACACTCGGTGATGTTGATGAGTTAAATGCCATCATTGGTGTATTACGAGCCCAGATCGTAAACAGTGATATCACTGAACAAGATCAATGGGAAAAATCTCTAAGTCTTATTCAACACTGGTTATTTGATTTAGGGGGTGAGGTATGTATTCCTAACTACAAATTATTACAACCGATTTGTATTGAATACCTTGAAAGTGAAATTGATCAAATGAACCAGCATCTGCCTATGCTCAAAGAGTTTATTTTACCTGCTGGCAATTTAAGTTGTAGTTATGCTCACCAAGCACGTGCTGTATGCCGACGTGCAGAACGTAGTCTAGTAAGCTTACAACAACGTGATCAAAATATTGAAAATACAGCATTACAATTACTTAATCGTCTTTCAGATTGGTTATTTGTAGCCTCTCGCAGCCTACAACGTATTCATGGTGGCAGCGAGGTCTTGTGGCAAAAAAATATCAACGAAAGTATCTAAGCAACAACGAAAATCCTGACTAAAATAGTGGATATCTCTGACATAAAAAACGATCATCAAGAATAATTTTTCTTGATGATCAATATATTACTTTTAAAAGTAAACACACTACATATTTACATCATGACAAACTATATTTTCATTACACTTAAATAAATACAAATGTACAATAATACTAGTGAATACATATGAGCTCGTGCTATTATTTGGCCGAAAGTTATAGTGCAAAAATGAGTACGCTTTGCATCTGCGCTGAACTATAATTTGTATTTGTTTTGCCTTCCTTCTTAGGTTTTTAGGAGTGCTGTTGGAGATGAATCCTCCCCTACCCAAAGCCCCAATCAACTGGATTGCAATTTTTGCGCTGGTCTTCTTACCAGTCCTTGCTTTAATTACGATCCCAGTTTATGCCTACTATAACGATTTTAGTTTAGCAGCATGGTTGAGCATGTTTATTCTTTTAGGCGTCAGTAGTCTTGGGATTACTGCGGGCTATCACCGCTTATGGGCACATCGAGCCTATGAAGCGACTCTCCCATTAAAAATTATTTTAATGCTTGCTGGTACTTTTGCTGTTCAGAATAGTATTCTGTTTTGGTCATCGGGTCACCGTACCCATCATCGTCATGTCGATGATGTAGATAAAGACCCGTATTCGATTAATAATGGTTTTTGGTACGCACATATGGGATGGATGCTACGCAACTATCCAGCAGCAGAACCAGACTTTAAAAATGCACCAGACTTACTCAATGACAAATTAGTCATGTTCCAACATAAATACTATGTACCCTTAGTAATTGCTGTTCATGTTGTTATTTTAGGTACTGTAGGTTGGGCTGTAGGTGACCTTTGGGGTGTAGTGCTTTTAGGTGGTTTAGTCCGTTTAATTCTAAGTCATCATGTTACATTCTTCATTAATTCACTTTGTCATATGTGGGGGAAACGCCCATATACAGATGAAAATACAGCACGTGATAACTTCTGGTTAGCAATTGCAACTTGGGGTGAGGGCTATCATAACTATCACCATATTTTCCAATACGACTACCGTAACGGAGTAAAGTGGTGGCAATATGATCCAACAAAATGGCTCATTTGGTCTTGCTCTAAAGTAGGTTTAGCAAAAAATCTTCGTCGTATCCCTAGCTTTAATATCAAAAAAGCTGAGTTGGCGATGCGATTTAAATATGCAGAACAAGATCTTGCTGTTTATGGCCACGATGTCAATGCAGACCTTAATGCAATGAAACAAAAAGTCGCTCAAGAGTATGAGGCTTTCACACATACCTTAAATGATTGGGCAAAGTTAAAAGAACAAGAGCTTCAAGCAAAGAAAGCAGCTGTTGCAGAAAAGATCCATAATATGGATATTAAACTCACTGTTGATTTCCAATTGGTTGAGCAGAAGTTAAGTTTCCATCGTGAACGCTTAGAAACACTGATGCGTTCTATCAAAAAAAATGCAGTTTCTGACTAATTAGATTCCACTACTAGACACTTGCTCTAGTGGTGGATTACCTTATGATAAACATTTAACATCTCATTATAATTTTTTATCAAATCACTCTGTCCACCATCAAATCTAAAATTCTGCCTTATCTATTCCCTGTATATTTATAGTTTAATATTACTGTCACCAATACAGGAGTTAATATTTTGCTCATATTGATCATGCTTGCACTGCTCAGTATTGGATCAGCGGCTTACTATATGATTTGGCGATGTAAATATACACGTTTAGGATTACTTGTTCCTCCTTTAAAAAAATGGCAGCGCTATCTGTTATATAGCCCTATGGTGCTATTTATTTTATTTCTACTGTTAATTCTCTGGGCCATGAAAGAGGATGCAGAATTTGTTCGATTTGAAAAAGATAAAGATAAGAACCGATACTTTACCCTAAAAGAAGCCACACCTTTTGGTGAAATTGTTTTGCCTAAAGGGACACAGATTCGTAAATATATCCCCCAAGGCTATCAATACAATGCACCAGCCGATTTAAATGATGTTGAGGACATTCAATTTCCTTATCTAGTCACTATTAATGGTATATCCATCATTGAAATTGCACCTACAACAGGTTTCCTACGTTTAGCTGAGGACTATCATTTTACCGATAAAACTGGAAAAGCCATCACCTGCTCCAAAACAAACTATTTAAATGTCCATCTCAATAATTTCGACTTAAGAACAATCTATAATGATAAAAATCTCCCCATCCCACCAAGTACATTTAAACCCAGTCTATGGACCTTCAGTGACTGTAATGTCCCTGTAGAACTCGCTTCACCACCCCAATAAAATATCAATTTAAACAAAGACTAATGCATAGTATTACTTATGATGCGCATTTTTTTGTTATAGTCAAAACCATCAATCTCTATTGCCTCTTTGCATATCATGAAGATTATTTCGCAATACACTCAACTCAATCCCAAACTGTATCACCAACAGGCTGCACAACCTCTTACTGGAGCTCAAGCAGGCCACTTTAATCAAGCTCTAGCAGAAGAATTACAATGGAGCGAACAAGAACAACAACAATGGGTTAAGTATTGTAGTGGCCAAAAAAGCTTTGCTGATTTTCCAAGTTTAGCCATGGTCTATGCAGGCCACCAATTTGGACAGTGGGCAGGTCAACTGGGGGATGGTCGTGGTCTATTGGTTGCTCAACTACAAGATCGTCATGGCAAAACTGTAGACTTACATCTTAAGGGGGCAGGTAAAACACCATATTCACGCATGGGAGACGGTCGTGCCGTACTACGTTCGGTCATTCGAGAATATCTCGCTGGACATGCACTAAATGCACTAGGTGTTCCATCAAGTAATGCAATTGGTTTTACAACATCCACTCAAGCGATTCAACGTGAGAAAATTGAATCAGGTGCCATGCTTTTACGCACAGCAGATAGCCATATCAGGCTAGGTCATTTTGAATGGATCAATCAATATGCTCCGGAACTGCTTGCAGACTTTGTTGAGCATTGTATTCAATGGCACTATCCAGAGTGCTTAGATGAAGAACAACCAGTGCTTGCTTTTGCTGAACATGTAATTTGCCGCACAGCAAAAATGATTGCGCTTTGGCAACTACATGGCTTTGCCCATGGAGTGATGAATACTGATAATTTAAATATTACTGGCTCAACGCTCGACTTTGGCCCTTTTGGCTTTATGGAGCGTTTTCGTCCAAACTGGATTAACAACCATTCCGATCACCATGGACGTTATACCTACCAACAACAACCAAGTGTTGCTCATTGGAACCTCTGGGTATGGATTAATAATCTCATACCTTTAGCCCAAGCATCTGAAAAGGAAAAGTTTAAACAAGACCTCTCCAACTGTCTGGCTCAGTTTGAACCCACCTTTTTAGAATGTTATCAGCAAGGCCTCTGTGCCAAAATGGGGCTCCCCCACTTTCATAAAGACAGCTTTCAATGTGCAATGAGCTTTCTTAATATTTTACAAAGTGAGCAACTAGACTACACGCAAAGCTTCATTCGTTTACAAGAAAAACAATGGCAAGTACTTCGAGATGACTGTTTGAATTTACATCAATTTGATCAGTTTGTTGAGCAATACCATGCTATACGTCAAAACCAAGATCAACATCAACTCGATGCTGAAATGAAACAACATAATCCTCGTTATATCTTAAGAAATCATATGGCGCAAACTGCTATACAAGCAGCAGAAGCAGGAGATTTCTCTGAGCTAGATCGGTTATTCAAACTTTTAACTCAACCTTATACACACCAGCCAGACCTCGAACACGCGGCTGATCTCGCGCCATTAGCCAGTGATCAAGCAGAAATCTCTGTTAGCTGCTCCTCTTAGGGCAGCTTTTTGATCACACACTATTTTTCAACCAATCAGTCAAATAAGATTTTACTTATGTTAAAAAACATGTTAAACATGTATTGAAAAGTTATGCACATTTTCTGTGGATAAACTTGTGTCTATTTGCAAACATGCTTCTTAGAAACCCTATAAACTAAGGGTTCCGCTTTATTTTGTATGTTATCCATGCAATGCTTTTTCGTCCTCAAAAAATGATTAAATTATCATCCTGAGTATTTAAAACTAGAATCTTTTCACGATGATTAGTTGTACAAACAGTTTCCGTCGTTTATTTGGCTGGCCAATAAAAACGCAAAAAACGCTTTGAGCAATAAAGAACTCAAAGCGTTTTTTGTTGAACGACAGAATCGTTTTAAATGTCGCTTGGATACTCGAAGCGATAACCTACACCATAAACCGCCTGAACCCACTCATGACGATTTCCCGTATCCGTTACTTCTTCAATTTTACGGCGTAGATTTTTAATATGACTATCAATAACTCGATCTGCAACATCAAAGCTATCCGGATTAATATGATCGAGTAGTTGTGAGCGCGAATATACTTGCCCAACATGCTCTAGAAATAGTTCTAACAATCGAAACTCAGTTGGTGTCAAACTTAAAGCTTTTTGCTGGAACCAGATACGCTGTTGAGCTTTGTCTATTCTAAAGAGATCATGAGTCTCAGGTTCAACTTTACGCTCTAAACGGCGTAAAACAGCCTGTACACGAGCCACTAATTCTTTGGGACTAAAAGGTTTACACACATAGTCATCTGCACCCATATTAAGCCCTAAAACGCGATCAATTTCTTCTGTACGTGCAGTCACCATGATAATGGGCAGATCAGTTTGTTCACGCACCTTTCGACAAATAGTCAAACCGTCCATACGAGGAACCATCAGATCTAAGATCATTAAGCTCGGCTTACGTTGTTGAAAACTTTGGTAAGCCTCTTGCCCATCATGAAACATACCAACTTCAAATCCAGCTGCTTCCAAATAGTCTCGTACCAGTTGCGCTAATTCAACTTCATCCTCAACCAACATTATATATTTCATAACATTATCCTTTACCAATCGTATGACCGTCATTCAACGCCATTATTTTTTTGAAAAGTAAGTTTACAACGTAACCCACCCAACGGTGAATGTTCAAACACCAAGTGACCACCCAAAGCTTGAACAATTTTTAATGACAAAGCCAAGCCCAATCCTGTACCCCCTGTTGATCGAGTACGAGAGTCGTCAACCCGATAAAAACGTTTTCCAAGTTGTGCCAACTGATCATCACTCAGCCCATACGGACTATCATCAACATATAATGTCCATTGAGTTTGAGTCTGCTCAGTATGCAAATGAATAATTCCACCTGTTTCTGTATAACGTTCGCTATTTGCTAACAGATTTACGATGATTTGTTTAAAGCGATCTCGGTCTAACAACACTTGAGCCCCAGACCCATCTAACCTAATTTCAATCTGAGCTTTTTCAAACTTAAGTCTAAAATTATCCACCTCTTGAACAATCACTTCCCATGGATCAATAACTGCTAAATAACAGGTCAATTGCTGTGCATCGGCTTGAGCCAAAGCAGCTAAATCTTGAGTTAATTTTTTTAAACTCATCACCTGACGCATCATTGCTTCTAAATGTTCAGGGCTTGCTTTTCGAATACCATCTTGCATAGCTTCAATTTGTGCCTGCAATACAGCAAGAGGTGTTTTTAATTCATGTGAGGTATCTGCAACCCATTGTTTACGTGAGCGCTCATGTTGATCTAATATTTCAGCCAGCTGATTAATTTCATTAGATAAATCACCAAGCTCATCATTACGATTAATTTTCACTTGATGCTGATAATTACCTTGAGTAAGTTCACGTGCTGCATTAAGTAAACGTTGAATTGGTTTTTTAAAATAAGTTGCCAATACGAGCGCCGCAACCAAACTAACCAAAAATGTTAAAATATAGACCAAGAACAAATAACGTTTTTGGTTACTAAAAAAGTTAATACTTAAAGCATCGTCTTGCCCCAAAACAGACTTTAAACCTAAATATCCGACAATTTTCCCATCTACCCAAATAGGCTGATAAGATAACTCTTGATCTGAACGCTCACCAACAATGAAATTTTTATTTGCATCATAGAGAGATAGCCGTGAGCTCAAGCCCAACTGGTCCGGCATTGCAATAATGCGCTTATTTAACTTCCCACCATGGTTAACGACAATTTCTGGTTCTGTGTTGCGTGGGCGATCTTTAAATTTGGTGCGATAAAAATTTTGATTTGCACTTAAGGGAAATTTTAACCCCTCAAAAGGCCGATACTCTGAAGGTAGGTTTTCTTTTAATACTTTAAGATCTTGTTGATCGAGTAGTGCCGTATTATTAATTTCAGGAGCATCCCCTTCAACATAAGAATGTTCATAGAAATAGCGCTGTTGTAAAGCAATGTCATACTGACGGCGTAACCACCACTGAGATAACTTATCATAATCATCTGGCGCCGCTTCACCTTCAATCTGTAGAATCTGTGCTTGAATTGCATTACCCCAATCATGGTAGGCCTGATACACGCCAGCCAAATTTTCATTGAGATGCCCAAGTTTCTGTAGTTCTACATCAGCAACATATTTAGTAAAACTTCTCTGCATCGTCCAATGCAACACGCCTAAGCTCACAGTAATAATGACCAATGTTGTCATTAAAACTGTGACAAAAACACGTAACGCAATGGGGATACGACAATTTTTCAAAAAAGACTCTCACAATTCCTACTATTTCAGCATTCTACCCGACAATCACGGTAAAATACCTACATTGTTTCTACATCATTATTACTTAATCTTTAACGCAAAGTTACTCGGTGAACGCTGTAAGGATTCTGGTCTATGAAACATTTAAAAGCACTTGGCTTATTAGGTAGTAGTCTTCTTATCATGGGCATGCTCAGTGCTTGTCAATCTACTCGTGATACAACTGATCCTCTCAAAACAACACAGAGTCATCTATATGGTATGAAACACCATGGGATGAGTGAAGAACAAAAACAACAATGGCAACAACAACGCCAACAAGCCTGTGATGGTAAAGCAGTTGGTGACTCAGTCGTATTTAAACAAGGCCATCATACTAAAGTTGGGCAATGCCAAGTTCAGTTCAAACTAGATGACAACAGTAAAACGCTCCTGCGACAAACATTAACAGCAACAGAACGATTATCACGCCAAGCTTTTAATCAAATGACCATTGAACAACGTGAACAAATCAGACTACAACGTCAAGCTAAACGTACAGAACGCCAAGCTCTACGGGCCCAACTTCAATCTGCTTGTCAAGACCAAGCCGCTGGACAAACTGTACAAGTTCAATATAACAACCAAAAATTAACAGGCCAATGCGTATTACAATATCAACCTGAACATATGCAAACAGTTAAACATGGCTAATGACTTTAGTTTAAATATTCCTTGCAGAAAAAATTAAAAAAAAAAGACGCTATAAGCGTCTTTTTTTTCGACATATATTTTTACGATTTTGACATTTCGTTTAACCTAGAATCAGCTATAACTATTTACACTTAAAGGATTTAATCCTTACTGTGAATTTTTTTTTTGACTTTAGAGTCACTACGTTTTCACAGTTAAACGCTTGTGCCACGCCATGAGTTGTTGCACGATGTATGACAAGAAATAAGTTGTCAATGATGACGTTTACCATTTTTAAAAAATAATCTGGTTTAGCCAGGGTTGAGGAATCTCTTATGCCGCAATACAAAGCGCCTTTACGTGATATGCAATTTGTTTTACACGAATTACTCAATTTTGAAGAACATTATTCAAAACTACCTGCGTTTAAAGACAACGTAAGTCGCGAATTACTCGACCAGTATTTAGAAGCTGCTGCTGACTTTTGTGAAAATGAACTGTCACCACTCAATCAAACTGGTGACCGCGAAGGCTGTAAGTGGGATGATGGCGTTGTAACAACACCAACTGGATTTAAAGAAGCCTATCAAAAATATATCGAACTTGGCTTCCCTTCTTTAGCAGTTCCTGAAGAACATGGTGGTCAAGGTCTGCCTGGTTCTCTTGGTACGGTTATCTCAGAGATGGTTGGTACTGCAAACTGGGCATGGGGCATGTACCCTGGCCTTTCTCATGGTGCCATTCGTACAATTGAACATCATGGTACAGATGAACAAAAAGCAACGTATTTACCAAAACTTGTTACAGGTGAGTGGACAGGCACAATGTGTCTAACAGAATCACATGCAGGTTCTGACCTTGGTATCATTCGTAGTAAAGCTGAACCAAATGCAGATGGTAGTTATGCAATTTCTGGCGAGAAAATCTTTATCTCAGCTGGTGAACATGACATGGCTGAAAACATCATCCACGTTGTTCTTGCTCGCCTACCAGGTGCACCGAAAGGCACTAAAGGCATTTCATTATTTATTGTGCCGAAATTTAATGTTGATGCAGAAGGCAATATTCTAGATCGTAACAATGTACGCTGTGGTTCAATCGAACACAAAATGGGTATTCATGGTAATGCAACCTGCGTAATCAACTTTGATCATGCAAAAGGCTACCTCATTGGACCTGAAAACCGTGGTTTAAACTGTATGTTTACCTTTATGAACACTGCCCGTATTGGTACTGCCGTTCAAGGTTTATCAGCATCAGAAGGTTCATTCCAAGGTGCATTGGCTTATGCTAAAGACCGTTTAGCAATGCGTTCACTTTCTGGAATTAAAGCACCTGAAAAAGAAGCAGATCCAATTATTGTCCATCCAGCTGTACGCAATATGCTATTAACTCAAAAAGCATATGCTGAAGGTGGTCGTGCACTTGTTTACTTATTATCTCAATATGCAGATATCGTTGAACAGGGTGAAACTGAGGAAGAACGTAAATTTGCTGACAACATTTTGTCTTTACTCACTCCAATTGCCAAAGCATTCTTAACTGAAACTGGCTCTGAATCAGCAAAACATGGTGTACAAGTCTTTGGTGGTCATGGCTTTATTTCAGAACATGGTATGGAACAAATTGTTCGTGATACCCGTATCGCATGTCTCTATGAAGGTACTACTGAGATTCAAGCACTTGACTTATTAGGTCGTAAAGTCCTACAAACTCAAGGTGCAATGCTTAAAGATTTTACCAAGATCATTCATAAATTTGTTGAAGCAAATAAAGACAATGCTGAAGTTAAAGCATTTATTGAGCCTTTAGCTGCACTCAATAAAGAATGGGGTGATCTCACTGTGAAGATCGCAATGCGTGCAATGCAAAACCCAGATGAAGTGGGTGCTGCAGCTGTTGATTACATGTACTTCTCTGGTTATGTGACTTTAGCTTATCTATGGGCACATATGGCAGTTGTTGCGAAACAACAACTTGCTGCTGGTAGCACAGAAGTTGACTTCTATAATGCCAAAGTAACTACAGCAACTTTCTATTTCAAGAAAATATTACCACGCGTTCGCTCACATGTTGATGTGATCGAAGGTGGCCTAGAACCATTGATGACACTCGATGCTGAACATTTCGCATTTTAAGATAAACATGTCATTAATTGCGTAAATTGAGGGGACGGTCATAGTAATGGCCGTTCTTTTTCTATATAAGTAACGTGGTCTGTTTTTTATTTGTCGCTTTATATAGCGAAACCTCACAGAGGCAAATAAAACGACTATAGTTTGGAATAAAAAAACAATCTTAGATTTGACAGTCTCGTCATAAGCTAAGAAACATGGATATGACTCTAATCGAGTGACTTAACAATATAGGTGGATCAACTATGCCAATTTATAATGCGCCTCTCGCTGATATGCGTTTCATTCTCAATGATGTTTTTCAAGCTGAACAATTTTGGCAAGCAAATGAGAATCTTGCCCATGTCGATGCTGCTACAGCTGAGGCAATTTTGGAAGAAATGGCCAAATTTGCACAAAACGTGACGCTACCCTTAAACCGTAGTGGTGATGAAGAAGGTGCGCATTTTGAAAATGGTAAAGTAACCACTCCTGCTGGTTTTAAAGAAGCATTTCATCAATATGCTCAAGGCGGTTGGATTGGGCTCGCTGCAGATGAAGAATGGGGCGGCCAAGGCATGCCTAAAATGCTTACTGTTCTAGCAGATGAAATGCTATTCGCAACCAACCCTTCTTTCATGCTCTACCCTCTACTTTCTGTTGGTGCAGGTATGGCACTCAGCAGCTATGCTTCTCAAGAACAAAAAGAAACGTATTTACCTAAAATTTATTCAGGTGAATGGTCTGGGACTATGTGTTTGACTGAACCACATGCAGGTACAGACCTCGGTATTATTAAAACTAAAGCTGAACCTAACAGTGATGGCAGTTACCAAATTACTGGAACTAAAATCTTCATCACTGGTGGTGACCACGACCTTGCGGACAACATTATTCACCTTGTCCTAGCAAAAACACCGAATGCACCAGCTGGTTCACGTGGTATTTCACTTTTCATCGTTCCAAAATTTCTAGTCAATGCTGATGGTTCTCTTGGTGAGCGTAATAGTGTTGGACCAGGCTCTATTGAACATAAAATGGGTATCAAGGCTTCTGCAACTTGCGTAATGAACTTTGATGGTGCGAAAGGTTTTCTTGTTGGTAAAGAAAATGAAGGGCTTGCAGCAATGTTTGTCATGATGAACTATGAACGTTTATCTATGGGTATACAAGGCTTAGGTGCATCTGAATTTGCCTACCAAAATGCAGCTCAATATGCGACTGATCGTATTCAGGGACGTAGCACAACAGGTGCCAAATCTCCAGAGAAACCAGCTGACAGTATTTTAGTGCATGGCGATGTTCGTCGTATGCTACTCAATGCACGTGCAAATAACGAAGCTTCTCGTGCATTTGCTGTTTATGTAGGTCAACAACTTGATATCACAAAATTCTCTACTGATGCCGAAGCAGTATCTAAAGCAAATAATCGTGTTGCCTTACTAACACCAATTGCAAAAGCATTCCTGACGGATACTGCTTTCCAAGCTACACTCGATGCACAAATGTGCTTTGGTGGGCATGGCTTTATTCGTGAATGGGGTATGGAGCAATGTGTTAGAGACTTGCGTATTGCTCAAATCTACGAAGGCACCAATGGTGTTCAAGCACAAGATTTAATTGGTCGTAAAACCATTAAATGCGATGGTGAGTTTATTGCCGAATATATTGCTGAAATTCGTGATTTTGCAAATGAGTTAGATACGGATCTTAACTTTATAAAAGATGCAACACTCGATGTAGCAACTGAAATTGAAATGGTTACTCAACGTATTATTGAGCGTGCTGCTGAAAATCCAGATTTCTCTAATGCTGCAGCAATTGATTATTTACATGCAGTTGGCTTGCTCAGCTTTACTTACATGTTCGCTCGTATCGCCAATGCAGCTTATGCAAAACAAGGTGAATTCTATAGCAACAAGTTATCGCTAACACACTACTTTATCCAACGTGTTTTACCAGACCTTAACTCACGTATTATGAAGATAAAATCAGGTTGTGAAGTCATCATGGGCTTTAGTGAAGATTACTTTACTACACAATCTTGACATCCTCACCCCCTTAAATGGGGGTGATTCCTACTGCTAGACGCTTATGTCCAAGCGCAAGTATATTCAGTGCGGAATTTATATCCCGATCCCATGAGCTACCACACTCATGACACTGCCATTCTCTTATTCCAAGTCC
>NZ_JAVIDR010000013.1 GCF_031157835.1 Acinetobacter rudis
GTTTCAACACGGCCAGTTACAACTGTACCACGACCTGAAATTGAGAATACATCTTCAATAGGCATCAAGAAGTCTTTGTCGATTGCACGCTCTGGCTCTGGGATATAAGAGTCAAGAGCTTCAACCAATGAAAGTACAGCTGGAACGCCGTATTGGTTGTCTTCGCCGTTTAACGCAGCAAGAGCAGAACCACGGATAACTGGAGTGTCATCACCTGGGAAGTCATAAGTAGATAGAAGTTCACGAACTTCCATTTCTACTAATTCGATCAACTCTTCGTCATCAACGATATCGCATTTGTTCAAGAATACGATGATGTAAGGTACACCAACCTGACGTGAAAGCAAGATGTGCTCACGAGTTTGTGGCATAGGGCCGTCAGTTGCTGAACAAACAAGGATCGCACCGTCCATTTGCGCAGCACCAGTGATCATGTTTTTAACATAATCGGCGTGACCTGGGCAGTCTACGTGAGCGTAGTGACGAGTTGGAGAATCGTATTCTACGTGTGAAGTATTAATTGTAATACCACGTGCTTTTTCTTCTGGTGCAGAGTCGATTGCAGAGTAATCTTTCGCTTCACCACCGAATGCTTTTGCACAAACAGTTGCAATTGCAGCTGTTAAAGTTGTTTTACCATGGTCAACGTGACCAATTGTACCCACGTTAACGTGTGGTTTATTACGTTCAAACTTGGCTTTAGCCATGATGATCTTCCTCGTTTACGTCGAACACGGTCAATACAACTCAGCATCGACATTAAGTCTAAAAAAACAGACACCCAATACTTAAAAAGCAGACTAATAAGCCTGCTTTCATAAATCATGTAGATCAAGTCTACCAAACTGTATCTGGAGCTCTTATCGAGATTTGAACTCGAGACCTCTCCCTTACCAAGGGAGTGCTCTACCACTGAGCTATAAGAGCGATTTTTTCTTCGATTGGAGCGGGAGACGAGGGTCGAACTCGCGACATGCAGCTTGGAAGGCTGCCGCTCTACCAACTGAGCTACTCCCGCATTGCGTTGGTATACATACCGTCTTATCGAAGTTAATGGTGGTGGGAGAAGGATTCGAACCTTCGAAACTTACGTGGCAGAGTTACAGTCTGCTCCCTTTGACCGCTCGGGAATCCCACCTATCACACTTAACTAACAGTGCTGTTCTTTTTGCGAAACATTCTTAAAAGTGGTGCCGACACACGGATTCGAACTGTGGACCTACTGATTACAAGTCAGTTGCTCTACCAACTGAGCTATGTCGGCGTTTCTTTTGTTTTCGATGTTTCGCATCGGAACGGTGTGCAGTTTAGCAAAACTTTCAAAGCTTGCAAGTGCTTTTTAAAAAAAAATCGTCAAAAACTCATAAAATCAATCCGTTTGACGATAATTCAACCGCATTGATCACTGCGCGAGCTTTAATTTGGGTTTCATTCCACTCAGAATCAGCAATTGAGTCAGCAACTACACCTGCACCAGCCTGTACAAAGACCTTGTTTTCACGAATCACACAAGTACGAATCGCAATAGACATGTCCATTTCACCATGCCAGCCTAAATATCCAACAGCACCACCAAATATTCCACGCTTAACAGGCTCAACTTCGTCAATAATTTCCATCGCTCGAATTTTAGGTGCACCTGAAAGCGTACCTGCTGGGAATGTTGCTTTAAATACATCGAGTGCATCTACCCCATCAAGCACCTCACCCTGCACATTAGATACAATATGCATAACGTGTGAATAACGCTCGATCACCATTTGATCAGTCACTTGAACTTTACCAATTTTCGAAACTCGTCCGATATCATTACGTCCCAAATCAATCAACATTAGATGTTCAGCAATTTCTTTTTCATCAGAAAGTAAATCTTGCTCTAGTGCTAAATCTTCTTCTTTATTTTTGCCGCGTGGTCGGGTTCCTGCCAAAGGTCGTACAGTTGCAATCCCCTGTTCTAGACGCGATAAAATTTCAGGTGATGAACCCACTACATGAAACGGCTTCTGATCCTCTAAAGTCTGACCTTGTAACAAAAATAAATAAGGCGATGGATTGAGATGACGCAAAGCACGATAAACCTGAAGTGGCTCACCATCAAAATCAGACACCATTCGATGCCCAGGTACAACCTGCATAACATCCCCAGCACGAATGTATTCTTTTACTTTCTCCACCGTTTCAACAAACTTATCTTTACCTGTGAGCGAAACAAAATGGGGAGTCGTGTGTTGCTTAGCAGTCAAACTCACTGGCGTTGCCAGTAGTTGCTCTAAAGCATCAAGTTGCTGTTCGGCCTGCTGGTAGGCATTAGGCTGGTTAGCATCTGCATGTACAATCAAAAACAACGTATCTTTAAGATTATCAAACACAATAACTGTCTTAGATAACATCATCCACAAATCTGGAATACCAACAGGGTCCTCTTGGCAAGCCATTCCCAAACGTGGCTCAATATAACGCACACTGTCATAACCTAAATAACCAACCAAACCACCTGTAAATTTAGGTAATTCTGGAATGACATGATGATCTGGCACATTAAACTGAGCCTGAAAATCACGTATATATTGAAATGGGTCTGCACAAGGCAAAGTTTGTAATTCAGTATTTGGCTGTTGAATACTCAAAACCCCTTGATTACAAGAGAAAACCGTCGTTTCACCCAAACCAATAATTGAGTAGCGTGCCCAGTTTTCCCCACCCTCTACCGACTCAAACAAATAAGCATTTGCATGTTGTTGTAAGCGTGCAAATACTGATAATGGTGTATCTGTATCAGCTAAACGCTGACGATAAATAGGAATAAGGTTATAACCTTGGGCTTTTAACTGTTCAAATTGCTGTATGCTGCTCATAGAAATGCTCATATATTTTCGATAGATCTAAATGATCAAATGGTGTTTTGGCTTACTGAGATACAATTGAGCATCGCCATCGAAAATGTTTGATTTGTTCCATTTCTATACCTTACTTTTCAGCTTAATGAAGCTATTGATTGAGTAATTCAGTTAAATTTGCCACGACTTGTTGTGGCTGACAATCTCGAATATCTTCGCCATGATTATAGCCATAGCTCACCGCAATACAATCCATACCTGCGCGACGTGCAGCTTCAATATCATTGATCGAATCACCGATCATTAGACACTCAGTTATATTTTCTGCAAATTGCCCTGCACAATAAAGTAATTGTATCGGATCCGGTTTACGCAGCTCAAAACGATCTCCCCCAATAACGTCAACAAAATACTCACTCATAGCCAAATCATCCAAGATCTGTCTAGCAGGTAGTTCAGGTTTATTGGTCACACAGATCATTATTTTTTCTTGTTGTTGTCCCCACTGTAAGAACTCCATAATTCCTGGGAATGGTTTTGAATCTACACAAGGATCAGCATTATAAATCTCTAAAAAAGTCGCCAATAATTGTTGTTGTAATAATGGATCAACCTCACCCTTAATGTGCTTCAATACACTCTGACAAAAAATTGCAGTACCTTTTCCAATCCAGACACGGACCTGTGCTTCAGTAACTTGCGGCAAAGCCAAACGTTCTAAACTTAAATTCATTGCACGATATAAATCACCTGCAGAGTCAACTAAAGTTCCATCCAAATCAAATAGTATGACCTTACGCTGTGCTAAATTTGCAATACACATGAACAACTCCACAATCAGATTAGAAGCTACAACAATAAAAATCAGCTGTTTTATTTACAGATAAAAAAGACATGCTATAGCATGTCTTGATTGTACACAGTTCTTTGCTTGATTGATGAACAATTCTATACTTTCCAGTATGTTCACACCAAATAGATCAGTACCTTACTTTAAGAAAAACCAAGCCAATACAGCTAAAATCACCAAAGCAATAATGGTAATTAACCCTACAGAAGTATTTTTCTTTTCTTCTTCAGCTTGTTTCACATCAGATACAGGCTCGGGAATAGCAACAACAGTCGGCTCAGCTTTAACATTAATATCAACACCTTCTGGAATAGGTGCTGGTTTAGGCACAGCAACACGCGTTGGCATTCCTTCATGACTTAATGCAACATCTTGGGCGCGCTCTTGAACACTCGGCATCCCTTGCTCGTTCATTTGTGCCGCAGCACGCTGCACCTCACCATCATGAGTTGCTGATGTTGCTACTGCCTCAGAAGGCTGAACAATGACTTCTTCTAATGCAGTATCTACTGTGTTTGACTCTACATCTTGATGCACCTCAAATTGAAGGCTCGCAAAGACAACTACATCACCTGATTTTAAGGCGACCTCTGTCGTGCTAATCCGCTCACCATTCAGAAAAGTACCATTCGAGGAATTTAAATCTTGTAAATACAGTGCAGCATCTTTTAATAAGAAGGCAGCATGACGGCGAGAAATTTCTGCAGACTGCAACAAAATATTAGCATCTTGATGTCGACCAACAAGCATATCTTGATCAATCTTAATCGACTTTCCAGCAAACTCACCTGTGGTTGCTTGAATTTTCCAAGTCATAATTCATTACCCATGTTCATTTCAGTCATCTTAGCATGGACAACATCATGCGCAATATCATTGATGATTACTTAATCAACATCATATCCCAACAAAATGTTAGGTTAAATAAGGAATGAATGACTCTCCTCACACAATTAAAACCCCAACCAGACATTGTGTTTCTACGGCTCTCTACACACCAATAGACCATGCTTTTACATGGTCTATTGGTCGAGCTCTCAGACTAATTGCACCTGATTTGTTACTTTCCACTTATTAAGGTGCAGGTCGAGTGGTCGTCGTTGTGGTCGTTGATTTGGTTTTTTCCACCTCAGGAGCAGCTGGTATAGCTGGAGAAATCGCTTCCGTAGGCTCAATCGCAACAGGTGTTGCAATTGTTGTAGATGGAGTTGCACCACCTGACGGTAGCTTCTGATAAGTACTATTATTGATTGGTGCTGCTGGGGAACGAATAGGTAATCGTTGTTGATAAATATCCTCAACATGCTCAGGAAGCTTCGAGAAGTTACCATCTTTATCCATAGCCAATTGCAGACTATACAACTGATCATAGCGGCGCTGTGACATGCGACGAACATCTTCACTGTCTCCCACTATAGTAGGATGAATAAATACCAGTAAATTACGCTTTTCACCACTATGATTATCTGATCTAAATAAACGACCAATACCAGGTATAGCCCCCAAACCAGGTACACTTTGTCGGCTTGTCACATTGTTATCCGCAATTAAACCACCTAACACAATAGTTTGACCGTGATCTGCCAATACAGAGGTTTTAATTGCACGTTTACTCGTGACCAAATCAGTTGCTTGTCCCTTACTCGCTTGCACAGCCGATACCTCTTGCTGTACTTCTAATCGAACTGACCCACCTTCACCAATGTGAGGTACAACTTTAAGTGTTACCCCCACATCCTTACGCTCTACTGTTGTATAAGGATTAATTCCCGTGGAACTAGAGGTCACAGATCCTGTAATAAAGGGCACATTCTGCCCCACTACAATATAAGCCTCTTCATTATCTAGAGTCACAATTGAAGGTGTGGAAAGTAAGTTTGTTTTTGTATTACTTTTCAATGCTTGAATTAAAGCACCATAAAACTCACGGGAACCATTAGCACCTTCACGATATTTCCCTATACCAAATGCACCACCAGCACCTTTATTCTCATTTCCAACCAACGCCCCGCCAAGCCCTGCACCCCCACCTGTTAAATAGCCAGAGACCAACCCTGCCAAACTAGACCCAACATTGGTAAAGTTAAGTAACCCAACACCACTACTAATATCGCCCAGTGCCCACTGCACCCCGAGCTGATCTGCATCATCACCTGATATCTCAATAATTGCTGCTTCAATAAGCACTTGTTGACGACGCACATCCAACTGTTGAATAGCAGCATCAATCTCTCGCATTAATTGTGGTTCCGCTTTTACCATTAATGCATTTTGAGAAGTATCTGCAATAATACTCACACCATTAGCATTAAAACTACTAATGCTATTTGAGCTATTACGATTTGAACTACTTCCTAAATTAATACTTGGTGTAGAAATACTGCCATTACTTCCAGTAGTTGAACTACCAGAATTATTATTCACTAGATTATTAATATTATTTGCAGACTGTTGCCCTGATGATGAATCATTAGTCCCCTCAACAGCTTGGCCTGTAACCAGCCCTTGTAAAATCTTCGCTAAATTATCTGCGCTTGCATAACGCAATTTATAAACTTTCAGACCACCCAAACGATCAGCAGAAGGTACATCTAACATCTCGATCATTTGTCGTAGCCGCTTGCGTGAAGTCGTATCGCCTTTAATTAAGATACGATTGGTTCGTGCATCGGCAATAATACGAACCCGTGAACCAATTTGATCTTTCACAGCACCAGTTGCAGACATTGTTTCCAATAAACCGATAAGTTCTTCAGCCTGACTGGAGCGAAGTTCAATTGCTTCAATATCATTTTGACCAGTACCATCTAGATTACGAATAATCACTTCCAGTTGTGCAATATTTGCAGCACGATCCGAAACAATGAGTGCATTCGTACCCTGCACTGCAGCCATGTGTGCAAATTGTGGCATCAGTGGTCGCAGTGCTGGAATCAAATCATTGGGATTGGTGTTTTCCAACCAAATTACACGTGTAACAACCTGATCCCCTTGTGCATTTCGACGTGCATCATAAGGAACACCAGCATTTTTCACATTACTATCTGGCACCAAGCGAATCGTATTGCCCGCTGGAATTGCAACTACGCCATTAACATTCAATACACCCAAGAACAAATCATAAACTTCATTTTTATTCAAAGGCTTATTAGAAATAACTGTTACGTTACCACGTACACGCGGATCCACAGCAAAATTTTTACCTGTGATATCAGCAACTTCATTAATAAATGCTGTTAAATCAGCATCTCGCAAATTTATTTTCCACGTCTGTGCTTGTACAGATGTGCTCATGACAGCCAAAACAGGTGCCGCTGCGACTAGTGCCCACATTGACCGCTGATGATTCAAAAATGCCATAACTTATTGTCTATCCTAATTCTAATCTTAACCTAGCACTCATAAACTTTGTTGAAAGGTCATTACTTGATCACCACGTTGAATCTCAATTTTGACCTGACCTTCACGTTTTGCCTGTTCCAACAATTGAACATCGCTTTGTCCTTGACCCACACTCTTACCATTTAGAGATAAGATCCGATCACCAGGACGTAGCCCTAATTTATTACGAAGTGCTGCAGGTGTTTGCTCAGTTACCTCATAACCTTGCCCACCACCTGTGTTTACACCCATTTTTTTCAAATACTCTTCGCGGTCATCTGACATCTGTTCAATTGCCTGTCCAATTGCACTTTTAGAACCTGGCTCCGCAACAATTGGTGGAGGATTACTAGATTGTGTTTGCGTTTCCTGATTTGGTTGTGGCTGGTATAAATTAGTAATGCCACTAAATTTCAGCACCTTTGTTGAACCACTATTATTTTTTAAGACTACATTATCCCAATATACAGCAGCTAGACGATATGCTGTTCCATCCACCAATTGCCCAATGATATATCGCTCTGCTGTTTCTCCAACTTTAATCACAGCAGTAGAGTTTCGACTTAGTGAAGCCACCATAACACCTTGCAGATGCATATCAATATTGTCATTTGAACTGTTTGTATCTGCTCCAGCTTCATAAAATAAAGCAAAGCTGGAAATATTAGGGACTTGTAGTTGTTTTGAACCCATAATGACTTGTTCTGGCTGCATAAGTTGAGGAGGAGCAATAACCCACCATAACATTGCGGCCAACTTCCAACACAACACTAAAATGAATAATAATAAAACCAATGGAGCAGTACGATCTATTTTTTGCCATTGGATTTTTTCCAATTGTTCACGAATATTCATCTTCAAGAACCACCTTGCATCAGGGGCTTTCTTGTACTAACGACAAAAGTATCTAAACCAGCTTTACCGTCATAACTCGGCACATTCATTAATAATCGTTGTGTGAGTTGAACATCCAACATCATGTTCGGGTCCAACATAATATTCGCCATTTTTTGTTTGCGTTGATCCTGAATATTAAATTGCAACTTACCATCAACATCCTGCAATTGTCCATTTAATGACGGCATATTCATCTGATCTTGCCTATCAGCAAAAGTATAGACTAACTCACCACCCGCCCATTGCAACTCACCTTGAACCGAAGAAAATCCTTGCTGTTTCTTAAAATCAAGTTGCACATCTTTTAATTGAATTTGGTTTGCTGGCCACTGCCAGTTAATTATAGCTTTTAACGTTTCTGGAGATATTTGGCCTTGTAAATCCCTTACAATAACTTTTTTATTTATTCCATATCCCATTATGGCTTTTAACTGTGTTTTACCACTAAAAATTTCGATATTTGCTGCCGCACGAAGTAAAATTAAATCTAACGGCCTGGTCTTCCAAATAATCGAACCTCGCATTTCTCCTTTACGCCAATCTGCTTGTCCTTGCCAAATATTACCACTCACATTTTGCAGCACTTGATTATCTTTATAAAATTTTGAAATTAACCAAGAAGCCGGAACTTGTAACAACACAAAGACCAAGAAAGAGATGACTGCAATCACCAACCACTTCATATTTTTTGGTTTTTTATTCATCGGGGTCATACCACATTAATCACTTATACTTCTCCGCATGATCATACCTGTTGTATATAACCGATTCACCATATTTCTTCCACACCAGCATTGTACATTTATAAAAAAACCAAGCACACGGCTTGGTTTCAAAAATACTAATGCCAACTAATGACAAAATGATGAAATTAGATTAGGAAGTCTTCTAATTTTGCACCTTTTTCAATTTCAGCAACTAACCAACGTGGTTGTTTACCACGACCAGTCCAAGTTTCTGCTGTATTCGATTTATTACGGTAACGCGGCTCTACTGCTTTACGTGTTGTCTTCTTGCGTTTCTGAGCACCATATTCAATAAACTGCTCTAGAGTTAATCCAGCAATATTTGCAATTTCAATAATCTGATTATATGCATCTTCAATTGCTTGATCTTTTTTAGTTTCAATTAAAGCTTCAGCTTCAGCGGTTAAACGCTTTAATTCTTCAACTGATAATTTACTAATATCCGGCATTACATTTACTCCAAAACCATATATTCGTTATTTGAATAATTTCGAGTCCATGATATTTTCATTAACAATAACAATCAATACTTTCATCTCATTTAAATACATAACTCAACAAAAAAAATATGTATAACTTTAAATATTATTGCCAAGATTTAAATCATGATTAACATTTTGTTCAAATCGAATAATATCTTCTCTAATCTGTTTTGGTATTAAAGTCTTTTTCATTTCAACTGGATCAACAAATACCACCACAGCTTCTGCTGTTGCTACAACTTGCTGTTGTTGTTCACTGTATAAAACATAATGCATGCGCACTGCACTATTCCGAATTTCCTCTACACGAGCAGCGACTTTCAATACGTCCGGATAAAATACTGGTTTTAAATATTTACACTGATTTGATGCAATAACAGTTAATACATCATGACCATATGTACCTAACTCATGAAAATACAAAATACGTGAACTTTCAATATACCGATAATACATAACATTATTGACATGCCCATAAGCATCCATGTCACCCCATGCCACGGTTTGCTTTAGTATTACAGGATATTGATCTAACATAATCTAATTCTCACTTAAATCTTAAATTGAACAAATTTAGCATCATTTTCAAATACTAATTTCAACTCATCCAACAAATCATCCTGTCCTTTTAAACTAGACTTAATACGTAAATAACTCATAAATATATTATTTGGAAAATGTGTTAATAATTCATCTGCTTCATTAAACCTTTGAGTTTCCGTATAAATATACCATTGAGCAAAACTTAATACTGGTAAGCTCGGATACTTTTCACCCAACTTATCAATATATAATTCAACTTCTTCATATTGAGGATCTTTTTGCAATAACTGTTGTTGAAACCAAATATAAAAAACATCTTGATCAAATTTAACTTCTAATAAATGTGTCGCTAATACTGCAACATACTGATCCATATTCTGAATACGTAATAACAGCTTCAACCATAAAACTTGTAAAGCATAGTCTAATTTTTTAATATTTTTTTCATTTTCTATATAGTTATTTGCTAACTCTAAAATATTTTCTTCACTTGCTTGATCATAATGCTCTAAAAGTTGAATTAACCACTTTTCCATTGCATCAGTATTTAGATCAATATCAATAGACTGAGCTAAATATAACCATGGATAATTAAAAGCAAAACTTGCCCAAAGTATATCAAGACGCTTATTAAAGCATTCTTCCACGGGTAACAACCAAGGAGACAGCAATTGACTGCTTAAAAACTGCAAATGAGATAAAGCTAGATCAGGTTTTTTTTGCGCCAAGTAAATTTCAATACGTTGAATTTCAGACAACTCAAAAGTTGCTGTTGGGCATCCTTCTAAACATAAAAGTGCAGTCTCATAGTTTTGTTGCAAAGACTCATACTTAGATTGGAAAATTTGCTGCAATAGTCCAGAGTGTTGAAAAATACGCTGCACAAAATCTTGGTTTGCGTCATTGTCTTGTAAAATCCAAATTACCCCTAGTTGTTCATAAGGATGTAATTGTGAAAAATCATGGATATATTTCAGTTTGCGCTTTTCACTATTAATATAGCTTTTAAAACCATACCAAGATAAATGAGTAAGGAAACTGAGTAACACACTAAAAAATATTACAATAGTTAAATTGGACTGAAACTGTATGCCAGACCATAAGATGTAAACATAGCCAGCGCCAGTAAGGTAAAACAACACACTGAATACAGCAAACAAGATCAAAGCAATAAATAAATATAATTGTATAATTTGCTTCATAACTTTAACCCAAAATTGTTCTACTGATTAATTTCGGCACAGGTAATGTAGGAATATTCTTCAGCTGTAAAATTTGCTGCCGCACGTTTTTACTGACAGGATCAGGTAATAGACCCAAACGCTCAACAACTTCATTCAGCATTGCCTGATATACCGACACATCCCCACGTAATAGCGCCTGCTCGGCAAGTAACAGCCTAAATTGAGCTTCTTTAAGCACTAAACTACGCTGATTCAAAGCAACATTGACATGATCCACACGTTCTATTTGAAACCATTTTTGCCAAAAATGTTCTGTCTGCGTTTTAACAGAACTCATTTGTTGATTATTAGATTCAAGCTGAAGACGTTGATCCAACTGACCAATCAAACTGGTCAACCGCTGTTGCTGAGCAGCTTGAGCAGCTACAAATTTTTGAATCGCTTGTTGATCCTGTGCAATTGCCTGATGAAGACTTTGACTTAGGCTGCTCGCAATTTCATATTGCTCCAAATTACGATCTAACTCAGCTAATTTCTCCATTGCATAACTATACTGTTGTTGCTCAAGAGCAAACTGCACCAGATCAAGTTGAGATTCGATCAAATGCTGAGTATTAAACAAGGATGGGGTTGAGGTGGGGCTTGGAGCTACATGTTCAGTTAATGGGGTTTGTTGTTTTCGCTGTAGTGCAACAAGCTGGTCATTTAAATTATCACCGCGTTGCTCATTTTGATATAAGCTTTGCTGTAATACGCTAATCTGTTGATTTACTCGAATATTATCATAGCCAAGTTTTGCTAGGCTCCCAAATACCACAGTAACCAATACTAAAGTAGTTTTTTTCATTGGACTTTAAATATGCAATTGTTGGAGAGTATTCAATACAGTAGGCTCATCTAGTGACTCAACTTGAGTTATATTAAAACAATTCCCTTTTTTTAGGTGGAATTTTTGCAGAATTTGATACAATCGCTCCCCCAAAACCAAATAATGTCCTTGCTCTAGAAACGCTACATGTTGCTCGCACAGTTGACACCAATTATGCCAACTTGCCTCACTACTTATACAGACCACGTAAGGCTGTGGATTAAGTAGATGTTGTTGTAATAAATGCTGAAATTGTTGTAATGCGTTATCAGGACAATGACGTTGATATAACAGCATATTTAATATCTCAAAGCCTTGCTGTTTGCATTGCTGCATCATAAATTGGCGTCCGCCAAGACCACGCCAAAATGCAATCCTTTTAAGATCTTGTCGTTGATTAAATATAGGTAATGCAAGCATCCCTTCCGATGTTTCAAGCTTTGGTACACTCGCATTAATTCCATATTGAACCAATGTATCGGCTGTCTTTCGACCAACAGCAATCCACTCCACCTGATCTAAATCACTTATAGTAAGCTGACTACGCTGCAAATAATCCATTCCAATTTCAACAGCAGTAGGACTCACCGCAACGATTGCTTGGACAAACGGCAATTGCTGAAACTGTTGCTCCAAGTCCACGGTATATGGATATGATTGTAAGGCCAATAAAGGCAACTCAAATACAGTTACACCTGCTTGAGTCAAGCACTGAGTTAGTTCTCTTGCTCGACTTGCAGGTCGTGTATTGATAAATAACATTTAATGTAGTGCTGCCAAAAGTTCTGTCGCCCCTTGGCGAATTAAATCTTGTGCCAATAAAACACCTAATTGTTCAGCTTCGGCTATATCACCTTGCAACTTACTAACTAATAATGTTTGACCATCAACACTGCCAACTCGCCCCTCAATACTTACACGATCACCTTCAAGTGTTGCAAAGCCAGCAATAGGAACCTGACAGCCACCTTCCAGATAAGCATTAAAAGC
Source organism: Acinetobacter rudis (assembly GCF_031157835.1). GTDB lineage: Bacteria > Pseudomonadota > Gammaproteobacteria > Pseudomonadales > Moraxellaceae > Acinetobacter > Acinetobacter rudis_A. Next base: position 12,779 of record NZ_JAVIDR010000013.1, read on the forward strand.
ACGCTCAGCCCGTACACAAGCATCTGTTTCTGCATGCAATAGAGGTTGAATCAAAGCAAGAGTATCTGTATCTAATGTACGACACTCTAGGCCTAGAGCACCCTGACCTACCGCAGGCAAGCTTAATTCAGCAGTTAAATGATGTCTAATCCGATGCGTTAAACCCAAACGCTTTAATCCAGCACTAGCCAAAATAATTGCGTCATATAAACCTTCATCAAGTTTAGCCAAACGTGTTCCAACATTACCTCTTAAATCAATAACATCTAAGTCAGGACGTTGCTTTAAAATTTGGCATTTACGTCTTAAGCTCGATGTACCTAATTTTGCTCCAAGTGGCAATTGGTCAAAGTTTTCATATTGATTAGAAACAAAAGCATCAAAAGGATCTTCGCGTTCACAAATCACAGCTAAACTTAAACCTTCTGGTAAAGCCATAGGTACATCCTTCATAGAATGTACAGCAAGATCTGCACGCCCATCTAACAAAGCAGCCTCTAACTCTTTAACAAAAAGACCTTTACCACCTATTTTAGCTAGCGGTGTATCTAAAATTTTATCGCCCTGAGTGACAAAAGTAACCAATTCAACCTGTAAGCCAGAATGCAGTTTCATCAATTGATTTTGAATATATTCAGCTTGCCAAAGTGCAAGAGGGCTTTGACGTGTCGCAATTTTCAAATTTTTTTTCATTGTATAGAGAGTTAAACCTTAAACACCCTAAACTTAACCTGATCAATTTAAAAAGCAAGTAAATTATTATCATTGAGTAAAGATTGATAATAATACTTGAAGTAACACGATTTATCGTTATTGAAAATATATGCCCTTCAATCTCTAATCAAAAACTAAAAAAATCTAGTCTATTAGCAGTTATAAATGATAAATTCTATTTCTTAGGCTAGATAAATGTCTTCGACTCACAGCTAAGCGCTCATCGATTTCTCGACAACGTACCTGATATTGCCCAGCAGAAACAAGCTCTAATCCATCTAAGTAATCTAATGCTATAAGCGCATTACGATGAATTCGAATAAACCTATTTCCAAATTCCTGTTCCAACTCTTTTAACGTTTCATCAATCAGTACGCTGCCATTTTTATGACGCACTGATACATATTTTTGGTCAGCTAAAAAGTAATAAATATTTTCTGTCGGAATTAACTCGACTCCACGATAAGTCTTTGCAGCAATCTGCTGCCTTTGAATTACTTTATCCATAGTTTCTTTTTTTTCTTAGTTTGGTAACTGCACTCAAGTCAGTTAAGTTAATTTAATTGAATAAATACTGTAAAAGGTTCAATACAACTGATTTCAGCAAATATTCAGTTGGCTTTATTTCATATCAACGAGATTACTTATTAGGTTCTAATATATTCTCCCACTAACTTCACAGTGACTTTCGTAAACATTGTCTAAATTCTATGTAATGTAACGATCACGATTTAATAACTGTGTCAGAGAGAGCCGATTCACCAGAAAAACAATGAAGACATCTTAAGCAAACTGAGGAGAGTATTTTTCCTCCTTGTTTAGACATCACTGTTTTTTTAATAAATTAACTCATCAGAGACAAGACCTTTTGACATTAACTCTATAAAAAAAACACTTCATAAAATTTTAGAATTATTTTTTTACATGAATTATCAATCACTTAAAAAATATCTTTGTTTAAATTTCAGCTCAACATCAGCTAAAATAGATCCCAAAACATTCGTATTTTGATTGCTTATTTTCATTTTATGGTTGTAATGTAAGATATATAATGACTGTAGCGACACACTTTCTAAAATTTTATACAATTGTATAACTAAAATTCTAAATCCATTTTCATTCACCATTACTATTAAACACTTCTCACATCACACAACCCAGCACACAATTAATCGTTTAATTCTTGTGAAATCATAGTTTTTTCTCCCAACACAAGTTCACTGGTGTAATATCCAATGTGCCACTCGACTTTTATTGTCTGACTTCAGCAAATTATGTTGAGTTTGCTATACTCTTTTTTATTTTCCCGAGCTGACATGACTACATCTTCTCACTCTTCTCAATCCTCCACTCAAAACCAAACATCTGGTATGTGGGGCGGTCGTTTTACCGAGGCTACAGATTCTTTCGTAGCTGAATTTACAGCCTCTGTTCAATTTGACCAACGCTTCTATCAACAAGATATCGCAGGCTCAATTGCACATGCTACTATGCTTGCAAAAGTTGGTGTTCTCACTGAACAAGAGCGTGATGACATCATTCAAGGGCTCACCGAAATTCGACAAGAAATCGAAGAAAATCGCTTTGAATGGCGTGTAGATCTTGAAGATGTACATATGAATATCGAAGCACGACTAACAGATCGAATCGGGATCACAGGTAAAAAACTACATACTGGTCGTAGTCGTAATGATCAGGTTGCTACTGACATTCGTCTTTATGTTCGTGATGAAATTGATGTAATTCTTAATCTATTGAATAAATTACAAAAAGGTATTCTTTCACTCGCAGAGCAACACACGGCAACAATTATGCCTGGCTTTACACACTTACAAACAGCGCAACCTGTTACATTTGGCCACCATCTTATGGCTTGGTTTGAAATGTTATTCCGTGATAGTGAGCGTCTAATTGATTGTCGTAAACGGGTAAATCGCATGCCACTTGGTTCTGCTGCACTTGCAGGCACAACCTATCCAATTGACAGAGCTTATACAGCTCAATTGCTTGGTTTTGACGCAGCAACTGAAAACTCACTTGATGCCGTATCTGACCGAGATTTTGCAATTGAGTTTAATGCAGCAGCTTCACTCATCATGATGCATTTATCACGCATGTCAGAAGAACTTATTTTATGGACATCTGCACAGTTTAAATTCGTCAATATTCCTGATCGTTTCTGTACTGGCTCTTCTATTATGCCGCAGAAAAAGAACCCTGATGTACCTGAACTTGTTCGTGGTAAAACGGGTCGTGTTTATGGTGATTTAATTAGCCTACTTACCCTTATGAAGGGTCAACCATTAGCCTACAATAAAGACAATCAAGAAGATAAAGAACCTTTATTCGATGCAATTGATACTGTACGTGGCTCGTTAATGGCCTTTGCAGATATGATCCCAGCTTTAGTACCTAATCAAGCAGAAATGCGTGAAGCAGCTTTACGAGGTTTCTCAACTGCAACAGATCTAGCTGATTATCTTGTTAAAAAAGGGATTGCTTTTCGTGATGCACATGAAATTGTAGGTAAAGCTGTTGCTCTTGGCGTTCAAGAAGCGAAAGACCTGTCAGAACTCAAATTAGAACAGTTACAGCAATTCTCTGCACTTATTGATGCAGATGTATTTGATAAGGCACTCACTTTAGAAGCATCTGTTAGCGCACGTGACCACCTGGGTGGGACTGCACCTAAACAAGTACAAGCTGCGATTGTACGAGCACATCAACGACTTGAACAACTCTATGCTTAAGGAGCATATCTATGACAAAACTTGTATTTTGCCGTAAATATCAACAAGAGCTTGAAGCTTTAGATTTTGCACCATTTCCTGGACCTAAAGGTGAGGAATTACTCAACTCTGTTTCAAAACAGGCTTGGCAAGAGTGGCTAAAACATCAAACAACATTAATCAATGAAAAACGTTTAAATGTTTTTGAAGTTGAAGCAAAAAAGTTCTTAGAAGAACAGCGTGAAAAGTTCTTTAATAATGATGCTGATGTAGAACATGCAGAAGGCTGGAAACCAGAAGCTTAAATAAAGAGGCCTCGTATAATTGCAACAAGGGTAATACGGGGCTTTCTTATTATAATATCAGCCAATTAAAATCTAAGCTTGAAGCAGCTTATTTAAAATCAAAATAAACAAGGCTATGACAATTTAATCGCCATTTTAAAATCTACCATTTTTAGCTAAGAATCAACAATTAAGCACAAAAAATCCAAATGACTCAAGCAAACTTGGATCACGCTATCTTGATGTTGTTTACTTTTTCTTTGGAATGATACCTAGCCGTTTCAAAGCCTTTTGTATACCAGACTTTGAACAATTCAAGCGAACTGCGCGTTGATATTGAAAATCGTTAGGGTAATCTTTGACATCACGCAAAATCAAATCATCGTGTAATTTACGTGGTTTATAATCATGCGATGTCTTCGGCTCTAACTTTTTTTTCCATCTTTGAATGGTTGTCGGACTCAACTCAAACTTAGCTGCAGCCTCTTGAAATGTCATTCCCTGCTCTAGTTTTGCAAGGATCTTTTTACGGAAGTGTACTGGATAAGTCATGTTGCAATTGCGGTACTTTTAAAGAGTTGTAATATAATTTCTTTTTAAAAAAAAGACTACTAATTTAGTCAAGATTAATAAATAAAAAATGTAAACCAATTTATACTACACAGCGCATTTCTATTGGTTATTTTAAATAATTAAATTAATTTATTTACATTACAATTAGTTAATTAATACCACTCAAATAAAGTGAAAATTGCACCAGGGGTCGTCTCTATATTCCTCAAGACCACTACAACTTATCCAAAGTGCAAATTCACCTAGAATTTTAAACAGTAGTATTTACTACACTTCACTTTCAAGTTGCTTATTTTTACGCACAACAAACACCTTTTTTGCTGGAGACCAACTCAAGCGCTTTAATGTACGTCTTATGACCTCATATGCAACAGGATACCCAAAGGTCTTTTCAAATAAAGGAACCAATTCATGTATATTGGTAAAGTTCGATTGTTCAACAAAAGTCTTAAAAGCACCAAGGTCTTTTATACTACTTGGCCGCCCTCCTTTATTTTTTCTGTTTTTAGGATCAAACTCTTCTGTATGTTCGAGTTCAATCCAACGATCTAATGTAGGTCTTGAAATACCAAAAATTTCACAAACCTGAGATTTGTTACCCATTTTTTTCCAAGCCATTAGAGCCCGCTGCCGTAGATCCAAAGAATGAATTTTCATTAATACCGTCATCCAAAATTTGATTTATAAAATATTTTATTTTTAATTCGCCAATATAAATCGCTGTCCTATTCAATGTATTTTCCATCACTAATAAGTATAGAACTATACAAACCAGTAATTAGGCCAACTATATACCATTGAATTTCAATTAAATTCCTGAGAAGCTTTTTCCAAAAGCCGATTGATTACGGTACGAGTCACCGAGTATTCCTTTGCAAGTGAATAAACGCTGTGCCCCTTTTTGAATTTATTAATAACTTCTTTTTTCTGTTCTGGTGTTAAAATTTCAGGACGACCTACTTTCTTAACAAAATTATTAGTTGGATAATTTTTATTAATTTTTTTAAATTTACCCTCAAACTCAAAACATATTTTCAGAAAATGTAGAAAAAAAACCTTCAAATCTCCACTAATCTCATTTTTGGAATAATCAAAACAGACCAATCTGATTTTCTTTTGGTCAACCCTATTGACGATATTAAAAATTTCCTCAAAATTTCGCCCTAAACAATCAATTCCTTTCACGAGTAACAAATCATCTGCTTCTAAACCATAGTTTATTAAATTAATAAATTTATCTCTATATATTATAGAGGTATCTACTGTTACCTCTTCAAATATCAATCTTTGTTTTGGTATCTGATATCCATTTTTATAGAAATAAGAAATATAGTTTATATCATCACACTCATTACCAGGATCATTTCTAACATAAGCATATGTACGCATAAAATCTAAATCCAATGCTAAATTTAAAACAACTATAATTAAATTATATACAATTAAACCCTAAACACAAATTATTGAAATTTAAACAATATGTATTAATTCGTGTTTTAAATCATATTGCTTAAGGTAATATTTCTAATACTTACAACCAGCAACCCAATATTATAAAGTTTAATTTAATAGTATTAATTATAAGCACTCCTTAATTTCCCAATCATTTTAGGAACTAACATGTTTTTGCTATTAAGCACTCCATAATCATTTTCTATTCTATACAGTGAAAAATTATTTAAAAAGCGTATTAAATATATATTAAAAATAATAGATCGATTTCTCATATACAAATTAAACACACCCAAAAGAATAATTTAAACCTACAAATACTTTACATTCTTTTAGCCGATCACACCCTATATCTAAAGTTTTACTTAATTATTGAATGTATCGAATGCGCAGACATTATAATTAAATTTTTTGTAAAAAAAACACAACTCTTAAAATAAATTGAGGTTTTAAGCATACTTAATTTTTCCTCAAGACAAATGCATGGAATTTCAACAAAATAGAACTCATGCAAATAATGAAAAATATAAGCATATAAAAATGAATTATAAATAAAATAAAGTTATGATTCTATTTATTTACCTCAATTATATTAACTCAAGGAGATATATTTGCGAATCATTATCAACAAAAAATATAAACAAAACTCTAATAAATAAAAAAATCAATTAAAATAAATACCTTTCAAGTCACTAATTACAAATTTCATCCAAGGATTAAATACACATAGATCAATTCACTTAAAAAAAATAATAGCTAAAAACTATTACCATACATGTTAAGCTTTCAATCATCACCCCATCATAAATAATAAAAATATTGATCTAGAGTTAGAATTTATTTAACTAAACAACAAAAAGCCACTAAATTAATTTTACATACAACATTAATAGAGTCTAAAACTAAAACTCCTAAAAAGTTAAAACTATTTTTATTTAAAAAAATACTATCTGCGTTCTATTTATTTAATGATCATTTCAATCCACGTTATTTATGTCACCAACGTAAGAGTCTTTTTAAATATTTTTACCAATTGATAAAATTTAGACATTAGAAATAAGAATTATCATTATCAATAATAAATTTTATTTGAACATGAAAATATTTTTGCTCTAAGTTACCATTTCAATATGCAAATAATTTTTGTTTTAAATCATTAAGAAGTAACGGTTAGGTCAAATATCTAGTTATAGTAATGCAATTGTCATTCAAGTATTAAGCAATGGAGTATGACTTTTTTCAGGTTAGATCGACTGAAACAAAAAATAGTATGTGATAACAAGCAGTTTGCTTTTATATATTCGTAGCATGACTTAAGTTTTCCTATTACCATAAGCGAACATTGATTATCCAACATAACCAACAATTTCAATTTCATCGGACCGCATATGAAGTATAAACTGATCAGTTTACTCTCAGCCCTCACCTTTAGTCCCTTAATTTATGCAGACAATAATACTGATCATACTTGGGAGGGGCCCGTTAAGGTTAACCTCAACTTGTATGCCTTTGCTGCTGATGCCAATGGAGAAATTCAAAAAGGAAAAGTGCATTATGATGTTGACCAACCTTTTAAAGACAGTTTGGACTATCTAGATGAAACCTATATGGCCCACCTTGACATTAGTAAGGGCCGCTGGGGAGTATTTTATGATACACAAATGGCTAAACTCAGCACTGAAGAAAGTCTAGCCCATATACCAATTGCTGCTTTTGTAAAACAAAAACGACAAAGCTTAGGTGCGTATTATCAAGCCTACGTTTCTGAAAGAAATGCCAACAACAATTATCCTCGCTTTATTGTTGAACCGATGATTGGTATCCATCGCACAGAACTAAAGTCACAATTAAGTGCCCTTAATCACTCCAGTCAAGTGAATGCAGACTGGGATGAGGTATTTTGGGGAAGCCGCTTCAAATATAACTTTGACTCACCTGTCAATCTTGCTGCTGAAATGAGCTTTGGTGCTGAAGACACTCGTTCAGTACAAATGTATGCTGGGTACCGTCAAGAAATTTTTAAACGTCCTGTTAACTTTCGAATCGGTTATCGCTATTTTGAACAAGATCATCATAGTGGTGATTTTAAATGGCATATCACACAACACGGCCCTGTTATTGGGGTAAACCTTCCTATCTTTTAAAAAATAAGTGAATAGCATGAAAAAAATTATTTGCCAAAGTTTAATTGCGTCAAGTTTTTTACTAACAAGTATTGCGGATGCCTGTACTCGCGCTGTTTATATCGGTAAAAATGAGGTCATGACCGCACGTAGTATGGATTGGAAAAGCGACGTTGGTACAAATATTTGGATTTTACCAAATAAAGTTACACGCCACGGCGTAGCAGGTCCAAACTCCATCAAATGGACTTCAAAATACGGCAGTGTCATTGCGAGTGGTTACGATATATCAAGTACGGATGGTGTTAATGAAAAGGGACTCTCAGCAAACCTACTCTGGTTAGTTGAATCCCAATATCCAAATGTCGAAAAAAATAAAAAACCGACACTCAGTATTTCTCTATGGGCACAATATGTACTCGATAATTTTGCCACTGTAAATGAAGCTGTAACTGCCCTTGAGAAGGAACCATTTATAGTCGTCACCGATATGGTTCCTGGAGAAAAACGCCTCACAACTTTACACCTATCTATTTCAGATAGTAGTGGTGACAGTGCAATCGTAGAATATATTAATGGCAAACAAGTAATTCATCACAATAAAGAATATCAAGTCATGACGAACTCGCCTACATTTGATAAACAGCTTGCTTTGGATGACTACTGGCAGTTAATTGGTGGCACAACCATGCTCCCAGGCACGAACCGTGCTGCTGATCGTTTTGCACGTGCTTCATTCTATATTAATGCCATTCCTAAAGATGCATCGCCAGAACACTCACTAGCAAGCGTATTTAGTGTCATTCGTAATGTGTCTGTACCTTTTGGTTTAAATACTGAAGAACAACCAAATATCTCTTCTACACGCTGGAGAACTGTAGTCGATCATAAGCGTGTACGTTATTATTTTGAATCTGCAGTTTCACCAAATTTATTTTGGGTTGATCTAAAAGATATTAACTTTAACGATGGTAAGACACGAAAACTTGACCTAGGGGCAGATCAAGCGACAATTTATGCAGGCAAAGCCAATGCTGCATTTGTTGAAACAAAACCCTTCCCTTTCCTAGGTATCCAATGAAAATAACGTGATATTACTTGCCATACTTAAGAGGACTTGTATGAAAAAAATCGCTTTACTTTTAGGTAGTTCACTCATACTTAGTGCCTGTGCCAATCCACAGATAACACCAACAACACAAAATGCCACTAAAGGTATTTTACTGTGTGAGTTAGGTGAAATATGCCCAGTTGTTAAAGTAAACTGGAATACTCAAGACAAAAGTCAGGTTCAACTCGACATTTATCTTGATCATCCTGCTAGCTATTATGATATCAAAGCCATTGTGTTTAATAATGGTCAAATATCTTATGCTTATAAGCCAAGTTCAACTAACCAAGAGTTTAGACTTGGCTCTTATCGCTCTGCTGTTAGTATTGACACTCCCTTAGACTTAATGACCAAACTCAAAGGGACAACAGCGCTAAGCATGAATGTTATAACGGATAAAGGTGAAATTAAGCGTTATATCTATAAAGATGGCAAGGAGTCTTCAGCTTATTTACAGTTTGTTCAAGCTTATAGTCAGTAACAGAACTTAAATACAAAAAAAGACGCACTTTAAAGTGCGTCTTTTTTTACTTTCACGACTTAGCGCTTTACCACGATTGAATCAATGCCGCTATTTTGCAAAGTCTTTTGGGCAATCACTGCCGCACTTTGTGACTCATAAGGACCAGAAATTACGCGATACCAAACTTTACCATTATCTGTAGTCTTAATCACATCAGCAGATAAACCATTCAGTAAAATCTCTGCACGACGTGCATCTGCACTATCAGGATCAGCATAGCTACGCACTTGTAAAATATAAGATGGCTTCGTCTCAGCAGGTGCTGTAGATGTCACCTCCGTCGGCTCTTCACCTGTTGTAGGCTGTGGTGCCTGAGGAGCTTCTACTATCGTAGGTTGTGCATTCACAGGTGCTTCTGGCACAGCTTGTTGAGGGATCGGTGTCACTTGCTGCTGAGGCAACAAATCATAGAACCGATAGTCCTTGTTGGTTTCTTCTTTATAGTGCTCTGAACGCACTTCATTACTGTTCGCAGGAACAGGTGCCCATGGCTTCCATAAAATGACTGCAACAGCAGCTGCAATCACGAGCAAAATAACCACCAACATACCTAACCACTTTGGAACCAAAGATGGTTTGGGCTTATTACTGCGCTCTGTCACACCACGTTGTGTTTTACCGAACACGGACTACCCTCTCGTATTACATTTCTGTTGGTGCAGACACACCTAACAATGTTAGACCATTTCTCAAAACTTGCTGTACATTGCTAGACAAGAGTAAACGTGCCTGTGATAACTCAATATTTTGCTCATCAAGCACTTTCACACCATCTAACGCATACCAGCCATGAAATAAGGCTGCCAACTCTTTTAAATAATTCCCGACTTGATGCGGTTCATGTGCGTTTGCTGCACGTAAAACAATTTCGGGATAAGCTGCAAGTTTAGCCAAAATTTCAACTTCAGCCCCTAATTGTAATTGAATAGCAAGTGGACGTGCTGCAATTGCATCAAATGTAATACCAATCTTTCCAGCTTTCTGCAAAACACGTTGAATACGCGCATGTGCATATTGAATGTAATACACTGCATTATCTTTACTTTGCGAAACAGCAAGATCTAAATCAAAGTCAATATGTTGCTCTGACTTACGCATTACATAATAGAAACGTGCTGCATCATTACCAACCTCTTTACGTAAATCACGCAAAGTAACGTACTGCCCTGAACGTGAGGACATTTGCACCATCTCTCCACCACGCCATAAACTCACAAACTGTACTAATAACACCGTAAGCTTCGAAGAGTCATAACCCATTGCATCAATTGCTGCTTTAACACGTGCAATATAACCATGGTGATCTGATCCCCAAACATCAATGAGATCTGTAAATCCACGTTGCAGCTTATTTAGATGATATGCAATGTCGGATGCAAAATATGTTGTTTGGCCATTACGTCGTTTAACAACTCGGTCTTTTTCGTCACCAAACTCTGTCGATTTAAACCAAATATTGCCATCTTTTTCGTACAAATAACCACGTTGATCAAGAGTTTGTAAGGCTTCTTCAATTTTATCTGTAAGTGTTGCCTCACTAAACCACTGATTAAATGTTACACCAAACTCACCTAAATCCTGTTTGATATCTTGTAGGATCGCATGCAAAGCAGCTTGATGGAATACACGATAATCTGCACCAATTAATTGTTGTGCATTAAAAATTAATCCATCAATGTGTTTCTCTTTATCACCAGAAACAACAATCTTATTACCCTCTGCATCTAATTCAGCAGCATATTCGACATCTGCTGGAACATCTTTATAAACATCAGCCACAGCTTGTACATAAGCATCACCATCTTGGTTAATAATGCCTTGTGCAATTTCTTTGACGTATTCGCCTTGATATGCATTTTTAGGGAAAATAAGATCTTGCCCTAATATTTCTAAATAGCGTAAATAAGTTGATGTCGCCAAAATATCCATCTGACGGCCAGCATCATTGACATAATATTCTCGTTCAACACTTGCACCTGTTGCCTCAAGTAAGTTGGCAACAGTCATGCCGTACGCGGCACCACGACCATGACCTACGTGTAGGCTTGATGTCGGATTTGCAGAAACAAATTCTACTTGTACTTTTTTATTCGCATTCGTGGTGGTAAAACCAAATTTTTCTTGTTGTTGCTGAATGTGATCTAAAACTGCAAAACGTTGATCTGCATTTAAAAAGAAGTTGATAAAACCAGGGCCAGCAATTTCAGCCTTACTAATTTCACTCACTGCAGGAAGATGTGCCAAAAATTGTTCAGCGAGATCACGAGGTTTCATTGCTGCAGCTTTTGCTGCAATCATGGCAATATTGGAAGCAAAATCTCCGTGACTTCGATCCTTAGTTCGCGTCAAACTACTGGTGTTTTTCCAATCTGCGGGAAGAACGCCTTGTGACTGTAAAGCTTGAGTTGCGTGATCGAGTGCTGCTTGTATGGCGGTATTCATAATCTATCGAAAATGTAAGTCGTAGAAAAACAGCAAATATAGCAAATTTCACTCGCTTTAGGTGAGGAGATTTCAACATTAAGGTGTATGTTCTGTTTAAAACAGACCAATCTAATCTGCATAAATTTCAAACTTTGCCAACACTAACCTGAATTTTTCAATAAAAGCTATTGAACTTATCATTTCTTTGATATAGAGCCACCACCATTATCACGCAAATAAATACCTATTTAGTCCAAAATAGGCTTAAGCTTGGGTGTATCTGCCCTGATGTGCATATTGAACTTATCATTTTTTGATATCGCACAATCCACGCTTGAGATTGAAAATGACCACTGAAAATATAGAAAACCAACACCCTTTATATACACCTTATGCCGGCTACACCTTATTGGAGCTACCTTTACTTAATAAGGGCTCTGCTTTTTGCGAACAAGAGCGTAATGATTTCAACTTGCATGGGCTCATTCCACAAGTCATCGAAACAATAGAAGAACAGCACCAACGCTCATATCAGCAGTATATTTCTTTCAATGAAGACATCAATAAGCATATTTATTTACGAAATATTCAAGATACAAATGAAACTTTGTTCTATCACCTCATCAGTAAACACCTGTCTGAAATGATGCCAATCATTTATACCCCAACTGTTGGCGAAGCATGTCAGCGTTTTTCTGATATCTATCGACGTCATCGTGGAGTATTTATTTCCTATCCTGACCGCAATCGTATTGATGATATTTTACAAAATGTTAACCGTAAAAATGTCAAAGTCATCGTCATCACTGACGGAGAGCGTATTCTGGGCCTAGGTGATTTAGGCATTGGCGGAATGGGCATCCCAATCGGTAAACTTTCACTTTATACAGCCTGTGGTGGTATCAGCCCTGCTTACACTTTACCTATCACTATTGATGTTGGAACCAACAATCAACAGTTACTCAATGATCCAATCTATATGGGCTGGAGACAACCCCGAGTCGTAGGTGAAGATTATGATAACTTTGTTGAAGATATCTTCAGTGCAATTAAACGTCGTTGGCCAAAAGCGCTTATTCAATTTGAAGATTTCGCACAAAATAATGCAATGCCATTACTTGAAAAATATCGTGATAAATACTGTTGCTTTAATGATGATATTCAAGGTACTGCTGCTGTAGTTGTGGGCAGTTTAATTGCAGCAAGTCGTGCCGCTGGTAAACAGCTCAAAGATCAAACTATTGCTTTTTTAGGAGCTGGTTCAGCAGGATGCGGTATTGCAGAACAAATTATTGCTCAAATGGTTGAAGATGGTCTTAGCGATGCAGATGCACGTAGTCGTGTATATATGGTTGATCGTTTTGGATTAATTACTGAAAACATGCCTACTCTGCGTAGTTTCCAACGTGCATTAGCACAAAAGACTGAAAAAGTTTCAAGCTGGGGAAATGCTGAAGGCATGATTTCTTTACTAGATGTCGTACAATCGGCCAAGCCAAGTATTTTAATTGGTGTTTCTGGGCAAGCTGGTTTATTCAATGAACAAATCATTAAAAGCTTACATAAAAACTGTGCCAATCCTATTGTACTGCCACTTAGCAACCCCACTTCACATGTTGAAGCATTACCTGCTGATATCATTCGCTGGACTGATGGGCAAGCCTTGATCGCTACAGGGAGTCCTTTTTCTCCTGTAAATTATCAGGGTAAAATTCATAACATTTCACAGTGTAATAATGCCTACATTTTCCCAGGCATTGGCCTAGGCGTAATTTCGGTTCATGCAACCCGAGTGACAAACCGAATGATGATTGCTTCTAGTGCAGCACTTGCTGACTGTTCACCTAAACTGCATGACCCTGAAGCTGATCTCTTACCTAATCTAGATGAGCTACAAAGTGTGTCGAAGAAAATTGCTTTTCGTGTTGCAAAAGCGGCTATTGAAGATGGTGTTGCCCCTGCTTTAACTGATGAAGAATTGATTTCTCGTATCGAAGCTAACTTTTGGCAACCAGAATATCGCCACTATAAACGCGTTTCATTTTAAGTCGACTCACTCAACTTTAAGCACTACAACAACATCGCTGTAGTGCTTAATTTATGCTATAACAGACCCTTTCTTATCTTTGATCAAATAACTAGACTCATGACCATGCTGACTTGTTTTAAAGCCTACGATATTCGAGGAAAACTTGGTACAGAACTCAATGAAGAGATTGCCTATAAAATTGGTCGAGCCTATGGGCAGATCTATCAACCGAAACGTGTTGTCATTGGCTGTGATGTACGTTTAAGCAGTGAAGCACTTAAACAAGCCACCATTCGTGGTCTCAATGATGCTGGTGTTGATGTTTTAGACTTAGGTATGACAGGTACCGAAGAGGTTTATTTTGGTGCCTTCCATTTAGATGTACAAGGTGGAATTGAGATTACCGCTAGCCATAATCCAATGGACTACAACGGCATGAAATTGGTTCGTGAAAATTCACGTCCAATTAGTGCCGATACAGGATTAAAAGACATACAAGCATTGGCTGAAAGTGCTGACTTTACAGCAGTAGAACAACAAGGTCATTGTCAAACTTACAATATATTACCAGAATTTATTGAGCATTTATTAAGCTATATTGATCCTGCAAAAATCCGCCCATTAAAGTTAGTAATGAATGCTGGTAATGGTGCAGCAGGACACGTTATAGATGCACTTGAACAAAAGTTTCAACAACTCAATATTCCTGTAGAGTTCATCAAAATTCATAATGAAGCAGATGGTACTTTCCCTAACGGAATTCCTAACCCAATTTTACCTGAAAACCGCGACAGCACACGTCAAGCAGTACTCCTTCACAAAGCAGATATGGGGATTGCGTGGGATGGTGACTTTGATCGTTGCTTTTTATTTGACGAGAAAGGTCAATTTATTGAAGGTTATTATATCGTTGGATTATTAGCGCAAGCTTTTCTGCTCAAGCAAAAAGGTGAGAAAGTAGTACATGATCCACGTTTAGTATGGAATACCTTAGATATTTTGGAACAATATCAAGGGATAGCCGTACAATCCAAATCAGGTCATGCCTTTATCAAAGATGTAATGCGTGAACACAATGCTGTATATGGTGGTGAAATGAGTGCACACCACTATTTTCGCGATTTTGCTTATTGTGACAGTGGTATGATTCCATGGTTATTAGTCATCGCTGTACTTTCTGAAACCAAACTTTCACTCTCTACACTAGTAGAAGACATGATTGCTAAATTCCCTTGTAGTGGGGAAATCAATTTTAAAGTGCAAAATACTGCTAACACAATTCAGAAAATTTTTGACTATTATCAAGCTCAGCATCCTGAAATTGATCATACTGATGGTATTAGTCTAGATTTTGGTGCATGGCGTTTAAACGTTCGTGCCTCAAATACAGAACCTTTGCTTCGCCTGAATATTGAAAGTCGACGTGACCGCCATCCTCAACCTATGCAGCACTATATTGATGAACTAACAAGGATCATCCAAGCTTAAAGATTCGGTATATTTTAGAACAAACCAACCTCCGGTTGGTTTGTTCTTATTTACTGTTATATTAATTTAACGATAGCCCTTTGGATTTGTCTTTTGCCAATTCCAACTGTCTAGAAGCATATCTTCCAACGTATACTGTGGTTTCCATCCCAACTCAGTTATTGCCCTACGATTATCTGAGAATGAGGTAGCAACATCGCCTTCCCGCCGAGGAACAAACTGATATGGAATGTTAATTCCATTAACTTTTTCAAAAGCCTGCACCACTTGTAAAACTGATGATCCAGTTCCTGTGCCAATATTCCAAGCACGACAACCAGTGCTAAGCAAACGATTTTTTAGCGCGCATAAGTGAGCACTTGCTAAATCAACGACATGAATATAATCACGTACCCCTGTCCCATCTACGGTATCGTAGTCATTACCATAAATCGACAACTGCTCACGGCGCCCTACAGCAACCTGAGTCACATATGGCATTAAATTATTAGGGGTACCTTGTGGGTCTTCTCCCATACAACCACTTTTATGTGCCCCAACGGGGTTAAAATAACGCAATAATGCAATTGACCACTTTGGCTCAGCTATAGCTAATTTCTCTAAAAGCTGCTCAATAATTAACTTGGTATAGCCATAATTATTACTTGGCATTCCTGTTGGCATATCTTCATTTAACGGTGAAATATTACTTTCATCATATACTGTTGCAGACGAGCTAAATACCAATTTAAAGACTTGGGCACGCTGCATGGCATTAAATAATGCAATACTGCCAGCAATATTATGTTCAAAATACGTTAAAGGTATTTGTTGACTCTCACCTACGGCTTTAAGTCCAGCAAAATGAATCACTGCATCAATATTATATTTTGCAAATAATTGATCTAAAGTTGCCGCATCACGAATATCACCACGTATAAAAGTTAAGGTTTTATTACTTAAACTTTGTACGCGATGTAAAGACTGTTCAGAGCTATTTGAAAGATTATCTAAAACAATAACCTCATGTCCTGCGTCTAAAAGCTGTACACATGTATGTGAGCCAATATATCCTGCACCACCGGTGACTAGAACTGTAGCCATATTAACGAACCCAATTTATTTATGACATTTGCCATTGATAGTCTTTAAGAAATATCTTCTTGTTTAGCCAATAAAATTTGAATCAAACCTTGAGTTGAAGAATCCAATTGCACTGATGATTGCCCAGTACCATTTAAAATTGGCAAAAGCTGATTTGCAATTTCTTTGCCTTTTTCCACACCCCACTGATCAAATGGATTAATGTTCCATATCACAGATTGCACAAATACTTTATGTTCATATAAGGCAATTAACATCCCTAAGCTATATGGATTTAACTCCGATAACAATATTGTAGTACTTGGCTGATTACCAACATACTGTTTGTATCTAGGCAGTTGTTCAAGCTCATTTGGATCTAATGCTTGATTACCAAATGCAAGTAATCTTGATTGTGCTAAACAATTGGAAAGTGCCAAATGATGCTGTGCAATCAACGTTTCTGCATTTTTAGCATAAGTAAATTGATTTGCATTGTAACGATGTACAGGGGCAATAAAATCACAACTTACTGAATGCGTTCCCTGATGTAACAATTGATAAAATGCATGCTGTGCATTTGGCCCGACTTCTCCCCATACAATTGGACAAGTATTTAAACGCGTCGCCTGTCCATCACGTTGGATAGATTTACCGTTGGATTCCATCTCTAATTGTTGTAAGTATGCTGCAAAATACTTAAGCCGCCCATCATAAGGCAGTACTGCATGCGTTTGGATATTAAGAAAGTTATTATTCCAAATACCCAGTAACCCCATTAGTACTGGAATATTTTTATCAAAATCTGCACTTTGAAAATGCTGATCTATTTGATGTGCACCAGCCAACAGTTGTTTAAAACCTTGAACGCCAATTGTTAAAGCAATGGGTAAACCAATACAAGACCATAAAGAGTAACGACCACCAACCCATTCCCATAATAGGAACTGATTTTCAGCAGCAATACCCCATTGCGTCATTCTCTCTGGTTTGGTTGAAACTGCAACGAAATGACATTTAAGTACTGTCGGTGTTTTACCTAAACTATTTTCTAACCAACAACGAGCTGTTTGGGCATTAGACAAGGTATCAATCGTACCAAATGACTTCGATGAGATAATAAATAATGTCGTTTCTGGTCTAAAAGTATGTAATAAATCAGATAACTGACTACCATCAATAGTAGAAACAAAATGAACCCGTATTGGCTTTTCAGTGTTCACCTGAAAATCTGAAAGCGCGTGGCTGACCATCAATGGCCCAAGGTCTGACCCACCAACACCAATGTTAACCACATCACAAATGACTTCACCCGTTGCACCACGGTATTGGCCTGCATGGATTTTTTCAACTAATGCATACATCCGGTCTAATTGTTGATGTACATCATGAGCGACCATATGCTCTGATTGCAACTGTGGCAAACGCAGTGCCCAATGCATGGCAGCACGCTGCTCTGTTGTGTTAATTGCTTCACTCGAAAATAGTTTTTTAATCCACTGATCTAGCTGCTTTTCTTTAGCAAACTGAATCAAGGCTTCTGATACCTCAGTACCCATCCTCTGTTTGCTAAAATCAAAAGTCAAATGATCAAGCTGCACCGAAAACCGTTTAAATCGATTTGGATTATTTTCAAATAATTCATTCAGATGAGTTTGTTTATACTGCTGAGCCAGCGTAATTAATTTTTGTTCTGTATGATCTAATTTTTCTATATGTTCAAATGTCTGATTCATATGCGACCAACTCCTGTGTACACAAAGCCTTGAGCTTTAACGAAGTTTGGATCATAAACATTACGACCATCTAGAATATAAGGGTGCTTCATAATACGCAGTAATTGTTTAAAATCAGGACTGGCATATTGTGGCCATGCTGTCATTAAACAAAGGGCATCTGCTGCAACTGCTGCTTGATATTGTTCAGTGCATAAAATCAAATCATCACGTTGACCATACAGTTGCTTAATTTCATCAAGTGCTTCTGGATCGTGCAATCGAACAATAACACCCTGTGCCCAAAGTGCTTTTAACATGACATGAATAGGCGCATTTTGAACACTTGAAGTATTTTCCTTAAATGCTGCCCCCCAAATCGCAATTACTTTACCATGTAGATCACCATGATAGTAATTCCACATTTTTCTAAACATCACTTCTTTTTGTTGATCGTTAATCATACAAACTTGTGTGAGTAAACGACTTTGAACACCAGATTCAGATACAGTGCTAGATAGGGTCAAAATATCATGAGAAAAATTTTCCCCACCAAAGCCTACACCAGGGGAAAGATAAGTAGATCCAATACGACTATCTGCGGCTAAGCCATTTTTCACATTTAAAATATCTATACCCAACTTTTCAGCAACCATAGCCATATCATTCATATAACTAATTCTAGTGGCTAACATTCCAGAAATACTGAGTTTGGTAAACTCCGCATCAAGAATAGGCATAAATAAATATTGATGCTTCGCTGGAAAAATAGGTCTCAGCAATTCACGAAATAAAATTTCTGCTTCTTCACTATCTGTCCCAACAATATTTTGCTTAATTTGCAAAACACTCTGTAAAGCATGGCCCTCTTGCACAGTATCTGGAAAATAAACCCAGTGATCTTGTGGAGCAAGCTGTTTTAATCTATCTGTACCGTGTAAACCAAAAGTAGAACCGTTAATCATCAACTTAGGATGAATTAGCGGAGTACGCGCCAAACCTTGCAACACATCAGCCGCAATATCATACTCTGTTGGGCGAAAAGCAAAGAAAAATACGTCAGCATCTAAAGGTGCTTGCCCAAAACTCACCCGTTGTAAAAATTGTTGTTGTATCTGTTTATCTAAAAGGATATTTAAGTATTCATCGATAGCATTAGGAAGTGAATTGATCTCTATTGCATTAGGATCAGGACACCAAAACACTTGATGTCCATATTCCGCTAAAAGCGCTGTGATCACAGCTGCTTGTAAAGTATTGCCAAATACTACTATTTTCATTTTATAATTTGAGCTCTTGAATGAGTTCCTTAAAATCAGTACCTAATTTTGGGTGTTCAATACCATAATGTAATACTGCTTTGAGATAACCCAACTTACTGCCACAATCAAATGTTTGACCTTGCATTCGATACGCTTCAACAGGCTGAGACTGCTGTAGTAAGGCAATCGCATCTGTCAGCTGGATTTCATTCCCTGCACCTTTAGGTGTCTGTGCTAACAACTGCATAATTTGTGCGGGGAGAATATAACGTCCAACAACTGACAAGTTAGATGGCGCCGTACCCACAGCTGGCTTCTCCACAATACCTCGCATTGATACACTTTCACCCTGAAGTGGTGATGTAATAACATCAACAATACCGTATTGATCAACCAAATCATCTGCCACCGCTTCAACCATAATTTGCGCAGCTTGACTATGTGTAAAGTTTTTAATCATTTGAGCTAAATCATTATCTTGTGAAGATTGGGCTTTCACCAATACATCAGGTAATAATACAGCGAAATCATCATGACCAATGATATCCTTAGCACAAAGTACCGCATGGCCTAGCCCCAAAGGCTGTGGTTGTCTCACACTAATAACACTGACATGACTTGGAATGATGTTGCTAATCTCAGCCAATAAATCAAATTTTTGCTTTAACTCAAGCGTTGTTTCTAACTCAAAATTACGATCAAAATAGTTCTCAATAGATGCCTTTGAACTATGAGTTACCAAAATAATCTGCTCTATTCCAGCAGCTACTGCTTCTTTTACTACATATTCAATTGCTGGGCGATCAACCACAGTCACCATTTCTTTTGGAATTGACTTACTTGCAGGTAAAAATCGAGTACCTAGACCTGCAACAGGTAAAATTGCTTTTTTGATCATAATAACAACTTAAAGTGTCTGAATTTAAAGGAGACAATTTCCTAAACTTAATCTTTGTCTTCCTGTGTTGAATTGCCCTTAAACAATGACGGTCCTACATGGCCTGGTGCATTAATCCCATCACGTTTTGACATCACTGTAACTGTTTTAAACATAATCTTAAAGTCGAGCCAAATATTATGATGATCAACATACCAAACATCACATTTAAATCGCTCTTCATACGCCAAATCATTACGTCCATTGATTTGGGCTAAACCTGTCATTCCTGGTTTTACTTCTAAACGTCGGGCCTGTTCTGGTGAATAAAGTGCAACAAACTCTTTTAACATGGGTCTTGGTCCAACCACACTCATATCACCTTTTAAAACATTAATAAGTTGTGGCATTTCATCCAAACTCGTTGAACGTAACTTCTGTCCAAAAGGGGTAATACGCTCCTCATCTGGTAATGGCCGGCCTTGTGCATCCACTGCATCTTTCATAGAACGGAACTTAATCATTTTAAATAATTTACCGTTTTTGCCTGGGCGCTCTTGATAAAAAAAGATAGGTGAGCCTAAATTTCTGCGCACTTTGAGTGCAACATAAATAAAAATCGGCGACAGTATCATTAGTGCGACCAAGGAAATAATAATATCAAAAAATCTTTTCATATTAATTAGTTAACCCCATTATTCCCAGCAATTTATCATTAACTTTTTGTACATCATAAGCACTTAAAGCTATTTTATAACTTTCTTGCCCCATCTGATTTACTTTTTCTGGATTTTCTATAAAAAAGCACATTCGTTCAGCCAACGCACGGGCATCCCATCTAGGTACTAAAAAGCCATTTACACCATCTACTACAGTTTCACGGCAACCAGGGACATCCGTTGTAATGACAGGACGTCCCATCGCCATTGCTTCTTGTGTACTCCTTGGTACGCCCTCACGATAAGAAGGCAAAACAAATACACTGCTTTTACTGATCCACTCCTGAACGCTCGTCACATAGCCTGGATACTCAAATAAATTCTCTTGCAAGAGCTGATCTAAATCTTGTTGTTTTAATGCTCCCATATTTGCATGATCAATCTCACCGAGAACAGTGAATTGTGCTTGGGGATATTTGGATTTGACCAAACGTATTGCATTGATAAATTCAAAAATTCCTTTTTCTTTTAATAATCGGCCAATAAATAAAAAACGTATTGGCTCGATTGGAGCTACAGTGTATGGATATTTTGATAAATCAAGCCCAATTCCACCAAGAATATAAGACTGCGCAACTTTGATATGCTGTTGTTCAAGTAAATCATGACGATCATCGTTATTCAAAAAAATCATCTTATTCAGTTGAGGTAAGGCTAAGCGATATAACATTAATTGAATATTACGAATGACTTTTGTTTTTAAAGATTGGCCTTGGGGCTGGTCGGTAAAGGTATAACCTAGGCCTTCTAACATACCAATGATTAAAGGGACTTTGGCCCATCTAGCAGCAATACTTCCATAAATGACAGGCTTAGCGAAATATGAAAAAACAATATCCGCTTTAATTTGTTTTATTTTTTGGATGAGTTGTAAAAGAGCAGCAATATCTGCCAGTGGATTTAACCCACCTCGACTCAGTTGATAGCAAACAGGTATAGCACCTAATGCACTAATTTTTTCTAGACAATGATCGGTGTATTCTGACGTGAAGGCATATACTACATGTTGTTCTTTCACTAATCTTTTAATCAGGTCTGCCCTGAAACCATAGAAACTCGCACCCGTAGTCCCTATAAGTACAATTGTTTTACTTTGAGGCATAGATTTCCAACCACTTCTGTACTGAATGCGTTAAAGAAAACATATTTTCAACTCGTTGACGTGCTTGAACATTATTTTCATCTATGGCTTGTTGTGACATATTAAATGCAGTGAACAATGCATTTGCCAGAGCTTGAGCATTTTTGATAGGAACACGTATTCCAGTCTCTCCCATCACCTCACTCGCTCCCCCACAATTCGTTGCAACCACAAAAACTTCACAGGCCTGTGCCTCAATTAGAACTGTTGGCAACCCCTCAAAAGAGGATGACAATACAAAATAGTCAGCAATAGACATGAGCTGTCCAATATCTTCACGTCGCCCAAGCAATTGCACATCATTTAAAAGGTCGAGTTTTTCAATTAAGTGCTGTATATGTTGGCGTTGCTCGCCCTCTCCTACAATCAGTAACTTAGGTATACTTCCATCAACTAACTGACTTTTAAAAAGATGAAAACTTTGAATTAAATTTGGGTAATCTTTAGCTTCATGTAAACGGCCAACAGCCAATATTATTTTCTGTTGTGAATCAATACCCAGTTGTTCACGTAACTGTTGGGTTCCAAGCATTTTTCGTTGAAACTTACTTAAATCGATTCCATTATAAACAGTGCATATCCCCCCTTCGGGTACAGCACCTAAACGCTGAAAATTTTCTGCAGCTGACATACTGACATTTGTTGTAATATCGGACCATCGGTGCGTCAGTCGATAAGCCAACATTCGTAATTTCCCCCCTTCATTACTACTATGAGCCGTGCATATTAATCTTTTTGTAGGTTTCACAATACGACTTAAACGTGCAAAGATATTGGCATGTACCATATGTGCATGTACCACATCAGGGGAAAATTGTTTAAGCAAAAGATGGTACTTGGCAAAGGACTTATAACTTGAGGCTATGCCTTCAAGTTCTAAATAGATTAGCTCGATTTCTGGTTGTTGCGGTCTAACCACAACCTCACCCGTTAAATATGCAATTTTAACCTGATGACCCTGTGCATACATTGCATCGGCTAAGTTTACCACTACATTTTCTGCACCACCGCCACCTAGCCCAGTCACCAGAAATAATATACGCATCTTTTAACGCTCTCTTCTTAACATTTGATTGAGAAAGATGATCAGCAATAGGAAAATAACCGTATAAAAGATCAATGGAAATACTGTATTCAATCCTGCACGAGGTAGGAAACACAGAGGAATGACTAGGGAGCTAATAATCACTTTCAAAAAGAGATTCTTATTGACATTATTTTGCATGTAATTAATAAAAACTGAAAACAGCACAATAAAAACTGAATAGAGAATCATGTTTCCAAACGAATAAACATACGCATCAGAAAATAATGACCAACCTAAACCATAGCCCAACCCAAATAAAACTGGGTCCAAAGTATAACTTAAAAATGACCCAAAATTAATATCGTAGGTATTTACACCATATCCAAGTAGTGAAAGAACCAAACTCACTCCAGGAATAAAATTTTGAAAATATGGGACAAGTGGGTAATGACTCACACTCATTGAGTCATTAAAAACCATTAAAGTCACGCCCTGAGTATAAACAAGACCCAAAATTTTATCTGATAAAGTTTCAGTTCCCACCTCACCACGAAAACTGACTAAATTGAAAATAGCCGTTAAAAAAATAAATACACAAATGATGAGCGTAAAGACTTTTAAAAAATTTACTTTTTTTAATCCATAGTTTGAGTTATACCAAAATAACAAAAGCATATAACAAATGAATCCTCCCCTCAGCCCCATAATGAATTGACCAAAATAATAACCACCAAGAATAAATAAAAAAATATTTCTCATTCTTCGGTCATCTTGTACTAAAAACAATCCTACAGAAGCTGCAAGTAGAGTTCTAATAATCGAGCTAAACTCAAATCCATAACTACTATCTTGGGCATCATATAAAGCCAAATACCCCCCTGAAATTACAGATAAAATTCCCTGCTGTACCGAATAATAAATATAGAAAGCGAAGATCAGCAACAATAAGGATAAAATTAATTTATTAACTTTAAAATCAACTGGTTGTATGTTTTTTTCTTTTAATACTAATAATGATAAATATAATCCTATTTCTAAAGAAACAAACCCACTGAAGACATAAAACATCAAATGACTTGCTTCAGCTTCGCCCAAATAACGATTACCAAAAAATTCAACATTAAATAATATGCCATTAAAACCAAAGAAGATAGCAAGTAGACGCCCTGCTATAAACAAAATACTGGTCATATAAAACAGAGAAAAAATTGTTGCTAAGCTAATACGACAGCTATATCTAAAAAAGTAGACGATGACCAAATAGGCCATAAAAAGTACAGACCAAACATAATCTGTAAAAACTAGAACCGTTCCACTAAAATAGATAAGAATTAAAACCGTCTGAAATAAAATAAAAAAAATTAGTGAGTATTTATAATTATTGTATTGTTCATGCATAAAGTCACTCCAAAACTTTTCTCCAAAAACCCATGATATTATTAGAATCAAACCTTAATACATTATTTTGAGAAGATTGAACCATATGCTGATATTGTTGCTGATCCATCTTTGTTGCCCGAAACAACCCCTCAGCTAAATCCTCCACTGAATGACACAAGAAGCCATTTTCACCATTTTGAATAATCTCTGCAGGCCCAGTATCACAATCCATTGAAACTATAGGTAAACCATAAGCCTGTGCTTCAATAAGCACCATAGGCAGCCCCTCAGATCGTGAACTTAAACAATAAAATGAGCATGTTCTATAGTACTGATCTACATTTTTAGTCGCAGCAATAAATTCAATACGGTCATTAATCGCCAAATCTTTTGCCTGTTGTTTTAATTGTTCTTCATCTTCGCCACTGCCTACAATTCTCAATGTCCAATCATCATTCTGCTTACACACCCATGCCCATGCCGTAATTAAACGGTCAAAACCTTTGATCGCTGTTAAACGCCCCAATGACAAAATAACCTTATGTTCTAGACTTGGTAGATGTTGGATATTTTCATAAGGTGAGGGATTGGCAATTGGAATAATCTTCGCTTTTATGTGTTTCAAACCCTTTTCCCACAAAAGCTTATCCCGCTCTGTGAGTGTTACTATCGTATCGCAATATTTAGCCGCCCACTTACGCCCTAAACGCCTAAAGGAGACACCTAAATCAACATTAAAATTAAAATGTTCCCAGCAAATATGCTGAACATGATGAAGACCGATTAATGCGGGTACAGTAAAAACACAAGATATGCTATCAACCACAATCAAATGATCAATTTTATGCTGTTGTACAAATTTTCTGATTTTAAAACAACAAGCAAAAAAGTTCTTTTTCATGGAAACTTTTTGATCAAACAATTGGTGTAATTCAACCTGTTCATGTAAGGGAAAGAAAGCTTGTTTTCCACCAGATATACTCAGCATATAAAGCTGATGACCGTCTTCAGCTAACAAGTTTGCAATTAAAGAGCTCACTCTTTCCGTGCCACCAGATAAACCAATATCTCCAATTAAAAAACATATTCTTTTGGTCATGGCCTAACTTCTTTTTAAGAAAATTTTCTTCATTAATTGCTTAAATTTAAAGAACAAACGGAGACATAAAATCTGCATTGATAATTTAAAATCAATCATTAGTGTTCCAAGTGCATTATCCCAGCAAACTTTAATATAAGCCTTTTTAAATAATGGCTGTTGCTGAAATTCATTCACTACCTGCAAACACCCCAAAGCCATTTTGTAGGGATTTGAATATGTATTTCCACCATGGGCTCTATAATAAGAAAACAATTGATCGGTATATAAAATCTTGCCACCTGATTCCATCAGTTTTAAATACATATACCAATCTTCGACAATCATGCCACTCACAAAACCACCCGTCTTACGTAGCTCGCTTAAACGGATCATTTGTGTTGGTGCTGGTAAAAAACGATCGGTATACATCAGGTCATTAAAAGAAAAAACCTTATCTTCCTGTCTAATCTCGCCTATTATTTTATTGTTATTATCAATTAGTTGAACTGCACCAAATACTGCAACATATTCTGGATTTTTTTGAAGGTATTCAACTTGAATTGCCGATTTATCCTGAAACATTTGATCATCAGAAGCTAAAGTTGAAAAGAACTCACCCTGACACCATTCTAATGCTTCATTTAAAGTTGCACTCAATCCTTTATTGGCACGAGAACGGAATTCAAAACGAGAAAAACGCTGCTCACACGCCTCCACCATCGCATTAATTTTCTCTACAGAGTGATCTGGTGAACCATCATCTATGATTAGAAGTTCAATATTTTCATAGCTCTGATCAATTACACTCTGAATACTATATTGCACAAACTCTGCATGGTTATAGCAAGGAATAACGACTGAGACTAAAGGTTTGTTCATAGAATAGCCTTATAAATAGCTAAAAGTTTTACAAGTAAAAATTGGATCTTACGCTTCAGATCAAACTGACGATACAGACTGTGTTCAGCAATATACTGCATGCCAATCTGAATACTCTGTATCCACTCTGCTTTGTTTTCTAATTTGTCTTTATTTTCTATAAGGTATCTACAAACACCCCAAATCGTTGACATCAAGCTACGTGCAGCTAGAGATATTGCATTACTATCATGTTCAGTGACAAATGCAAATAAAATGACCGAATTCCTAATAATATTATGCTTATTAGGATTTAGCTTCTTAGTAGTCGAATCTACATTATATTTATAAGTATAAGTACTCTGACAAACCTCTATAGACTGTGCGTAGAAAAATAATATACGAGTAATTACCTCATCATTATTTAGGTAATTATACCCTTCTTTATTGTAACGAGCATATTCAGCATAAGCTTGTTCATATAAAGCCTTACTAAAACAGCCATAACCATGCACACCCCAACCATCAATACTATTCAAAAAAGCTTCATAGGCGGTAAAAGGTGTAGTTTTAAACATCTCAAAGGGCTGCCTTCTAATAACACCTTTTTCTAAAACCTCATATTCTAAATTGAATAACACAATATCTGCTGAATGCTGCTGTAATTGATTGATTACAGCTTCAATTGCATCTATAGCAATTTGATCATCACAATCTAATTGCATGATATATTCATTGATGCACTGTGCCACCCCAGCTTGCCTAGCTGCAGCTGCACCACTATTTTTTTGCTGTATTAATTTAATGCTCAAATCAGGATACTGAATAATATAGTTATTAATTATGCTCACCGAAGTATCAGTCGAACCATCATCAATAAAAATTAATTCAAATGCTTTTGAAGTTTGTAAATAAAGGCCCTCTATACATTGAGCCAAATTTTTTTCTTCATTATAAACAGGAATGATAATTGATATTTCATATTCCCTCATACTAATCTCCTACCTAACCTAGGTCATATTTTAGTTTTTTATGTGAAAAGTATGCACATACAATCCAATAAAAGAAGTTATTTATAGCAAAGGCCAGTGCAATTCCCTTAAAGCCATATATATCAGAAAGAAGCATTGTTAACGGTATGATACTGACTAGAAAGAATGTTTCTAAACTAATAAATAATCGCGTCATCGCCTGACTGAGCATCATATAGGTCACAATCCAGCTTCCTATACGCAGTACATCACCAACCAATTGCCAAAATAGTAGCTCTAACATCGGCTTAAATTGAACTGTAAATAAGATTTCAACAACCAGTTCTTTAAACACATATACCATAGCAGCGGATAATGCTGCGATTGGTAAAATGACGAGATAGCCTTTTCTAACCTCTTTTTTAATCTCTATATATTTTTTTAATTCTGATAATTTTGGTAAATAGTAAACACCGATTATTGTTGAAGCAAATAATAAGTAACCTAGACTTAGGCGGTTCATACCATCCCAATAACCGGCAAAGTCCCAACCGTAAGTTTTCACTACATACGAACGCAAAATAAACTGAGTAATATTTCCAACAACAACACTCACTACAGCCATTAATGCAAAGGCCGAGAGCTTTTTTGCTAATGGGCGCTCAATCTTCCCCCAAAACATTTCAGAACGATACCACGGACTTCTTCTAACAATAAACCAAGTCAGAAAAAAAGCCACTGATTGATTAATTGCTAAAGCAACCAATGCACCATACAAACCATAACTCACCACTAATATACAAGTAACTAAAAGGGTGATTAAAGTCCCACCAATATTGGCACTGACCAATTTAACAATTTCTTTTTTACCATTAATAACTGCAAGTAAGAAACCATTTAAATTAAAAAACACCAAAAAAATAGCAAGCCAAATAAACACTGACCAATAGTCACTATGTTTAAAAATGGATTGTGACAGATTAAAACTACAACAAATCAGGATAACTGAAATTAATAGTGTAAAAAGAATAATGAGTTTAGAGGATGTTGCCCAAAGTCGGCGTTGTAATTGCTCATCCTCATGATACTCTGCGGTGTATTTCACTATACCGCTATTAATAAAAGAGCCACCAATACCAGTAACCACCTGTACAAAATTCTGAAATTGCCCAATAAGCGCATAACCAGATGGTCCAACATATATAGCCAATATTTTATTCAGCAATAACATAGTCACTGTCTTAATAAAAACAGCAATGCCATTTAAAATACTGGTATTGAGTAAGTTCATAACAGATTAAGCTCTAAAAGCATTGCATAATTGAGCAATTTTTTCTGCATCTTGTTTGTTTAATGTTGGTCCCATAGGCAAACTCAATACTTGTGCATGTAATTGCTCAGATATTGGGAAACTCAAGTGGTTCCATTGTTGATACGCTGGCTGTTGATGCGGTGGAATTGGATAATGGATGAGAGTTTGTACACCATGATCAGCCAAATACTGTTGTAAAGCCTGACGATTTTGAGTTTGTATTACAAATAAGTGCCAAACATGTTGAGTATAATCATGTGCATTCACATTCTGTAATGGCAACTGTAATAGTGGATTGTTAATTTGAGTTAGATAGATATCAGCGATCGCTCGACGTTGCAGTATTTCATTATCTAAGTGTTTTAATTTCACATCCAACATCGCCGCCTGAATCTCATCTAAGCGGCTATTTACACCTTGTACTAAATTTTTATATTTTTCATGTGAGCCATAATTACGTAACGCACGCAGCATTGTGGCTAGTTCAACGTCATTAGTCGTAATTGCACCTGCATCACCTAAGGCACCCAAATTTTTACCAGGATAAAAGCTAAAACCTGCAGCATCTCCCCATACCCCGGCCTTCTTACCTTGTATCTGCGCGCCATGTGCTTGCGCTGCATCCTCCAAGACGAGAAGCTGATGCTTCTTCGCTATACGCATAATCTCTGGCATATTTGCAAGCTGGCCATACAAGTGTACTGGCAGTATAACCTTCGTTTTTGCCGTAATTGCTGCTTCAATCTTATTTGGATCAAGGTTAAATTGCGAAGGATCTGGTTCAACCAAAACAGGAACTAAATCATTTGCTGAAATAGCTAAAATACTTGCTATATAAGTATTTGAAGGAACCAGAACCTCATCCCCAGCTTGTAGTTTTCCGAGTTCTTTCCATGCACGTAAAGTCAAAATCAGTGCATCTAGACCATTAGCAACACCAATTGCATACTGACTACCGCAATAAGCAGCAAAGTTTTGCTCAAACTGTTCTAGATACTGCCCAGTAATATACCAACCTGAATCAATAACCTGCGTACAAGCCTCAATCAGCTCAGCACGATACTGTTGATTAATACTCTTTAAATCTAAGAAAGGGATCATTTTTCTATATAACCTTTAATCGTTGCTGGATTACCCACGACTACAGCATAATCAGGTACATCTTTGGTAACGACAGCACCAGCACCAATCATTGCTTTTTGACCAATCTTAATACCAGGTAATATTGTTGCGTTTGCTCCAATACTGGCACCTTTTTCAACGATGGTCTGTGGGTAGACATCTATATACTGTTTTGAACGAGGCTTTTTATCATTGGTAAATGCAACACATGGTCCAACAAAGACATCGTCTTCTAAATGGATACCATCCCACAAATACACTCCCGACTTGATCGTGACGTTATTACCGACGACAGCACCATTTTCAATCAAAGTATGCGCGCAAATATTACAATTACGACCAATCTTGGCCCCTTCAAAAATTACACTAAACTGCCAAACTCTGGTGCCTTCTCCAATGTCCTCACTTTTTACATCTGAAAGTGGATGAATGAATACTGTTGATGTCTCAAACATGGCAAGTTATATCCCTATCTCTGATTCAAGATGTAAATATAACTTAATGCTTCAAGTTTAGATGCTACTTTTAAAAAAATTACATCATCAACAGTGTGACCCAAGTATTCAGGTTAAAACTAATGATTTATTCTTTATAATAAAACTCAAACAACATTCGGTGCTGAAAGCATAGAACTATTTTCCTGAATGACTCGTAAGAATTGTTGATAATCGCGAATATAGTCAGCTTCATCATAGTGCTCACTAGCCAAGACCAATAGTACGCAGTCTTCAGAAAAGTCGTGCATTTCTCGCCAGAGCAACCCTTCAATCAGTAAACCTTTAGTAGGTTGATCCAAAACAATATCTTGTTTCTCATGCCCATTGTCCAAAATAAAACGACAATGACCTTTGACACAAATAGCGAGTTGCTGCAAATTTAGATGCGCATGAAAACCACGTGCTTGCTGGTTGGTATTAAAAATATAATACAAACGCTTCACTTTGAATGGCACATTTTCCCCAGACTCAATCGCGACTAAACCACCACGCTCATCTGAGAAATCTGGTAAATCGACTAATTTGACTAAGCTCATTCAACATCACTCAGTAATGATAGTAAATATTGACCATAATCATTCTTCTGCATACTTAGACCGATAGTCCTCACTTGCTCACGATTCAACCAACCGTTATTTAATGCAATTTCTTCTAAACACGCGACCTTATAGCCCTGTCGTTTTTCTAAAGTTTCGACAAATTGTGCAGCCTCTAATAAACTGGCATGTGTTCCTGTGTCTAGCCAAGCAAACCCTCGCCCTAACAATTCAACGTTAAGATCGCCACGCTCTAAATACATTTGGTTAACTGTCGTAATTTCCAGCTCACCGCGCTCAGAAGGTTTTACCTGTTTAGCAATCTCAATGACATCATTGTCATAAAAATATAAACCTGTAACAGCAAAATTTGACTTCGGTTTTTGGGGTTTCTCTTCTAAAGAAACAGCACAACGATTTTCATCAAATTCAACCACACCAAAGCGTTCAGGATCTTTTACTTGATAGCCAAAAACAGTCGCACCAGATGATCGACTTGCAGCCTGACGCAACATTGGGGTAAAGCCTTGGCCATAGAAAATGTTATCGCCTAGAACTAAACAGACAGAACTCTTTCCAATAAACTGTTCACCGATAATAAAAGCCTGCGCTAAACCATCTGGACTAGGCTGTACGGCATACTGTAATTCGACCCCAAATTGCGAACCATCACCGAGCAAACGTTTAAACCCATCCAAATCTTCAGCTGTGGTAATGACCAGAATTTCACGAATACCAGCCAGCATTAATACAGATAATGGATAGTAAATCATTGGCTTATCATAAATAGGCAATAGCTGTTTAGAAACACCCTTGGTAATTGGATATAAACGCGTCCCTGAACCACCTGCTAGAATAATACCCTTTGTGCTCATGATATATTTACACCCAATCGTTGCCCTTGATAACTACCATCTTGTACTCGATCACACCAATCTAAGTGATTTAAATACCACTCTACAGTTTTTCGAATTCCCGTCTCAAACGTTTCTAATGGTTTCCAACCTAATTCATTTGCAATTTTTGTCGCATCAATCGCATAACGCAAATCATGACCTGGTCGATCTTGAACAAACTCAATCAACTCAGCATAAGTCCCACCATCTCTACGTGGCTGTAACTCATCTAAAATTTTGCAAATGCTCTGAACGACTTCAATATTCTGTTTTTCGTTATGACCACCGATATTATAAGTTTCACCCACTTTCCCTTGGGTCATCACGCAATATAATGCTCGAGCATGATCTTCAACAAAAAGCCAATCACGAATCTGATCACCTTTGCCATAAATAGGTAAAGTCTTACCCTGTAAAGCATTCAAAATCACCAGCGGAATCAGTTTCTCAGGGAAATGATAGGGTCCGTAGTTATTTGAACAATTCGTGATAACAACAGGTAACCCATACGTTCGATTCCAAGCACGTACCAAATGATCTGAACTGGCCTTACTGGCAGAATAAGGTGAGCTCGGTGCATAACTCGTTGTTTCTGTAAATAAGTCAGTTGTTCCCTCTAAATCACCATAAACCTCATCGGTTGAAATATGATGCAATCTAAACTGTGACTTCTTCTCTACAGAGAGCGACATATAATAATGGCGTGCAACCTCCAGTAAGGTATATGTGCCAACAATATTCGTTTGAATAAAGGCTGCAGGACCATCAATTGAACGATCTACATGTGATTCCGCTGCCAGATGCATTACTGCATCTGGTTTAAAATCTTTAAATATTTTGGTCAAATATGTAGCATCACAAATATCAGCCTGCACGAATTGGTATCGTGGATCTTGATCAATTTCAGACAACGACTCAAGATTGCCAGCATAAGTTAATTTATCTACATTCAAAACATGATGTTGTGTATTTTGAATTAAGTGTCGTACTACAGCTG
The DNA here is from genome assembly GCF_031157835.1 of Acinetobacter rudis. GTDB lineage: Bacteria > Pseudomonadota > Gammaproteobacteria > Pseudomonadales > Moraxellaceae > Acinetobacter > Acinetobacter rudis_A. The sequence continues at coordinate 45,682 of NZ_JAVIDR010000013.1, forward strand.
AACCAATAAAACCTGCACCACCTGTCACTAAAATATTCATACGATTCCTATTATTAGAATTTTATAGTCGGATATCACTTTGATTTTGATCAAGCACATATTTCAAATCATATAAAACATGTTTTGCTTTACCCAAATTATTAAAGTCTTCTGCACTCATTTTTTGGAATTGCTCATGCGCTAGAGCCAAAACAATTGCGTCATATTGTCCTTGTGCTTCAACATTAATGAGTGGGCGCAGACCATATTCTTTTTCAACCTCATCTGGATCAACCCATGGATCATAAATATCAAGATCCAAATCATATTCTTTTAAGGCATTGACCATATCTACAATCTTAGTATTACGAATATCTGGGCAGTTTTCTTTAAAACTTAAACCCATCACTAAAATCTTCGAACCCACCACCTGAATGCGTTTTTTTACCATTTCTTTAATTAATTGAGTGGCAACATACTCTCCCATACGATCATTTAAGCGGCGTGCTGCGAGAATAATTTCAGGGTGTAAGCCTATAGACTGTGCCTTATGTGTTAAATAGTATGGATCAACTCCAATACAATGGCCGCCAACAAGACCAGGACGGAATCCTAAGAAATTCCACTTCGTTCCTGCTGCCTTAAGTACCTCTTCAGTATCAATACCGATCTTATTAAAAATTAATGCCAGCTCATTGATAAGTGCAATATTTACATCTCGTTGAGTGTTTTCAATCACCTTTGCAGCTTCAGCAACTTTAATACTAGGTGCTCTATATGTACCAGCCTGAATAATTAATTGATAAGTTCTATCAATATATTCAGCTGCATCAATGGTTGAACCTGATGTAATTTTTAGAATATTGGTTACTCGACGTTGTTTATCACCTGGATTAATTCTCTCTGGACTGTAACCAACGAAGAAATCATGATTAAGTTTCAAACCTGAAATTTTCTCTAAGACAGGAATACATACTTCTTCAGTTGCTCCTGGATATACTGTTGATTCATAAACAACAACATCACCACTCTTTAAGACTTTCGCAATCATTTCTGATGCTTTAATCAAAGGATTCAGGTCTGGTTGTTTGAAATCATCAATAGGGGTTGGTACCGTAACAATATAAAAATTACTTACTGAAAGATCATCAACATCAGCACTATAAACCAACTGAGTTGCTTGCATCATTTCTTCAGCATTCACCTCAAGCGTGTGATCTATACCTTGTTTTAATTCTTCGATTCTGTGTTGATTTATATCAAAACCAATTGTCGGTACATGTTTCCCGAACTCTACTGCTAGTGGTAAACCAACATAACCCAGTCCGATAATTGCGATTTTAAGCTGATCTAATTGAAACATATGCCATTAACTCATTAGGTTTTTTCAGGTAAAAAACTTCATTTTCAAGGCAAGAAATATAGCAGAAATTCACAGGCTTGTGTTTGAATGATCAATTCTGCCACTTAAGTCCTACAAAGGAAGGGCAACTTAATGATCAAACAAAATCTTAGCGCTTCACTTCACCAATCAATAGAAGTAATTTAAGCTCTAGCATATGAATATCTTCTATACTATTTCCAGTTAGGATACTGCCTACTTAATCTTCATCTCACCACATTTGCTAAATTCATCACTACTCTATTAATTAATATCCATACTATATAAGTCATAGACAATTGCACGTGCGCCAAATCCCTCTTTCTGACTGATCAAACCATTATTTAAATATCGACCGTTATTTTCATTTGAGATACCAAAATCAAAAATTGATGCATAATCAGAACTCGCAGCAATGACATAATCAATTAGTAAATCTAATGCACGTAGCTCTCGCCCCAACTGATTACTAGCTAAGTATTGTGTATGTACAACATTAATACTTTCAAAAGTAACACACGCAGAAACAATCGCATCTTGGTAAAATGCTGCATAAGCCTTAATGTTTTCAGGAAATTTTTCTTTTAAATAATCAATTTCCGCCTCATTATGGACAGGAGTAGTATGGTGATATTCTTCAAGTACATGGCGGATCACACCCCAAACTAAACTAGGTTGCTGCACTTGTTGACAAACAACCCCTTCTCTTTTTGCCTTATTAATATTTCTCTGCTTACTTTTTGAATAATTATATCCCTTCTCCATCATAATTGAAGAACTAATATCACGGCGTGATAGCTGAGCATCATTCCGAAATAAAGCATATAAATCTTCTTGGGCTGGGTATTGATGATAAATAACAGGTATAGGCTTATAAATGATTTTTTCTATTTTGTTTGTTTTTAAAAATTTTTTTACAGCATCAAATACCTCTATTATATCCATGGCATGAATTTTTTTATCCATTAAGAAACCACCGAATGTTAATCCCTGATGACTATAAAAAATATTCTTATTAATATTTCCAGGTAGCAATGTAATTATCTTTTTATTTTCATTCATGATAATCAATGAAAAATCTTCAAAACGATCTGAATGATAATCCATAAAATCCCGATGAAACATAAAATGTGAATTTTTACAATTTAATATAAAATCATTCCACTGTTTTTTTTCTAAACTTGAATATCTATGGACAATGAATCCCATAGCACCCTCCGATAACAAAATGATTCCTAAAAAAAACAATACTTTTTATTTGAAGTTAAAATTATATCGTTCTTCGTTACTTCCAAATAAAGGAAAGATTGTGTAAATGATCAATATTCTTATATCCACACGATTTAAACCGGCTTTTATACTGTAACAGTCTAACATTAAAGTCACATATAGGAAGCTTATAAACGCTCGACATTTTACGGCGCTTTACATAAAGTTAGATATTTTTTATTTTTCCATTGACCTTATTTTTAAAATTTATTGTGGAAAAACAAAATTAAAATTAAAATTCATAAAATAAAAAAACGATTATTATTGTAAATTAAATTTCGCCCACAGAGCATATTATTATATAAAAACTAATTTTTAAACAGATCTTATCCCTTTAACCATTTTCTAAAACCAACATATTTTACAAGAAAAAACTTTTTTAAAGAAAACTCAACACTAAAATCACTCACCAACGAGGTAAAAAAACAAAATATACGCTATACACCATCAAAAAAAACAGCAAGAAAACTTCGAAATACAAAAAAAAACAGCCTAACTTTAATATACAAATTACTATATACAAGTAAGGTTAAAAAATAATTTAAAAATTAATAAGATTGAAAAAACAAAATTTCACATGCTATTTTTATAAATCTAACGCTTCTATAAATATCAATTAACTTAAATGTGTATTAAATAAATTCGTAAGGAACTCATTATTTATTTTTTACAACATGAATAGATATGATTTCTATTCAATTACAGAAAATATTTTATAAAGAAAGGTTTTTTAATGTGAAGTATTTATGTCCACCAATTCTTATAGCGCTATCCTTATTTGTCACAAGCTGCGCGCTTATCCCTGGTCTTCACACCTATGATCTACCTAAACATGGACAATTTAGTACTGAACAAGGTGCTGTGATTTCTGTGATACAACTCACCCAAGAAAATATTCCATCCATAGCTGTACAAATTCAACAAAGTCCAGAACAAATCCAGCAACTGTTTCATCATCAGCAAGTACTCTATACCCTAAGTCCAGGTGATATTTTATCTATTCAACTGTGGGCGTATCCTGAAATCACTCCCCCCATCCAAATTGACAGTGCAAATGCCAAAACCACTGGATACGCTATCGATCCTAATGGCTATATTCAGCTCCCTCTTATAGGGCGAGTCCAGATTGCAGGTAAGACCTTAGCAGAAACAAATAGTTATCTGCACAAAAAATTCTCTCGCTATTTAAAACATCCCGATGTTGTTGTTAGAGTTATTTCATATGAAGGGCGTCGATATTATGTGAATGGTCAAGTCATTAAAAGTGGCCAATATACTTTAAATGATCAACCCATCAGTGTGTATACAGCATTAGGAATGGCTGGCGGCGTAGACACTAAAACAGGTGATAATACACATGTCCAACTCATTCGTGATGGCCTTGTATACAATCTCAATGTTCTCAATTTAGAAAAACAAGGACTGTCACTACATAAATTATTGATCCAACCGAATGACACTATTTTTGTCAACACTAAGCAAGATCAAAAACTTTATGTTATGGGTGAATCTAGTCGTAGTACAGCTATTGAACTACGAGATCAAGGCATGAGTCTAAGTGATGTTCTTGGTGAAAGTGAAGGTATTAGTGCTTACTCTGCAAGTGCTGCACGAATTTTTGTTATGCGTACAGACCTAATGAATAAAACTTCAACTCTATATCATCTAGATTTGTCCAGCATTGGAAATTTAGCCTTAGCGAACCAGTTCGAAATGCAAAAAAATGACATTGTCTATATTGATGCTACAGGATTAACACGCTGGCAACGTGTCATTAATCAAATTGTTCCCTTTTCCAGCGTCTTATACAGTGTTAATCAGCTAGGTAAACCATGACCATAAATACTCAACACATATTGGTTATTTGCGTTGGGAATATTTGTCGCAGTCCTATGGCTGAATATTTTCTCAAACAACAGTTCCCTCAATTTAATATTCAATCTGCTGGGTTAAATGCTTTAGTTGGAAAATCGGCTGATCCTAAAGCGATACACTGTATGGATCAATACAACATCGACATCCGCTCTCATACGGCTAGACAGGTTACTGATCAGCTCATTAAGTGGGCTGATATCATCTTAGTCATGACTCAGAATCAACAGAACTATATTGAAAACCTTTGGCCTTTTGCTTATGGAAAAACCTTTCGTTTAGGGCATTGGCAACATCAGAACATCAAAGATCCCTATCAACATGATCAAATTTTTTTTAATGAAACATGTTGTCTTATTCGAAGTTTTTTATTGGATTGGCAATATTATCTTTCGCGTTAGCATGAACGGTCAATTATGAATCTAAAATCAAATAATGAAACTATAGACTTAAAAGAATTATTTTTTTCAATTTTAAATCAATGGAAACTGATTATGCTTTGCATGCTGGTCAGTTTCATTATTGCAATACTCTATTTACGTGTGACTTTACCTACTTACTCAACCAATGCATTAGTACAGGTCGAGGATGGAAAAAGTGCTGCCTCCATCGCTTTACTAGGACAGTTGAAAGAACTTTCAGGAAGTGTTGCGGCTAAGTCACCAGCAGATGCGGAAATTGAGATTCTCAAATCCAGATTAATCATTACTCAAGTTATTCACAACTTAAATCTCAATTTATTAATTAAAGATAATCAAGATAGTTTTTTAACCCGACTGGTTTCTTCTGACCGCCTAGAAGTTTTTTATAATTCCAATGCAGTCACTATTCAAAAAAATAATTTTCAATTTCAAATTAAACGATTTGATTTACCGCAATACTATTTAGATAAACCTTTAATTTTAGATTTTATAGGCAATGACCAATTTACAATCCAATTTAAAGATCATGTTCTATTCACTGGCAGACTGAACCAGCTTAATCAATTAAATACTGAGAAAGGTATTTGGAAAATTGAAATTTCAATGCCAGTAGGCCACCCACAGCAGAATTTCACCCTAATCAAACAATCAATCCCTTCAGCAATGGATTCTTTTCTAGAAAATTACTCTGTTTCTGAACGAGGTAAATTAACTGGTGTGATTGGTTTAGAATATCGGGGACATAACAAAGAACATATCACTCATGTACTTAACAATGTATTAGATATTTATCATCAACAGAATATTGAGAGAAAAACCCTAGAATCGAAACAAACGCTTAACTTTTTAGATAAACAACTTCCAGAGTTAAGACAACAGCTCCTTGATTCAGAAATAAAATTTAACCAATTTCGTCGCAAGAATAATACAGTAGATGTCTCTCAAGAATCTGAATTATTGCTTAAACAAAGTGTCGAGCTTGAAAAAACACGTATTGAATTAAAACAAAAACAAGCAGAACTAAAATCTAAATATACTGACGATCACCCACTCATGACTGAGGTTACAGCACAACTAAATGCCATTAATAGTAAGATATCTGAGCTTAATCATACTTTAAGTGCTCTACCTGAGTTACAGCGTTTATATTTACAACTTTACCGCGATGTAAAAGTAAATACTGAACTCTACACATCATTACTTAATAACTATCAACAACTCAAAGTTGCACAAGCTGGTGAAGTCGGTAGTGTACGTATTATTGATACTGCCATTGAACCTGTACAAGCCATTAAACCTCGTAAATTTATTGTGATTTTAATGGCACTTATCATTGGTGGATTTATTGGCACGATGCTTTCACTCTTGCAAAGCATGTTAAAGCAGGGCATTAAAACCTCGACTCAAATTGAAGAAGAACTTGATCTTGCTGTATTTGCCACAATACCTCGCTCTCCGATTCAAGAAAATCGAGCCCACATACTCAAGAAGAAAAAGTCTATTCCAATACTCGCTGTTCGAGACAATGAAGATATGGCAATTGAAAGTTTAAGAAGTATTCGTACTACAATTCACTTTGCCTTAGCACATGCAAAAAATAATGTGATCTCCATTTCAGGACCTGAGCCAGAAGTCGGCAAATCTTTTATATCAGCTAACCTAGCTGTTATTTTTGCACAAAGTAATAAAAAGGTATTGCTCATCGATGCTGACCTAAGACGAGGTTATCTTCATAAATATTTTAATCAATCCATTGGCCCAGGGCTTAGCGACTATTTGCATAAACAGGTTGATTTAAAGCAATGTCTACATACCACCCATGTAGAAAACTTAGATTTTATAAGTCGTGGCAAAAATCTAGGCAATCCGTCTGAAATACTCGTCTCAGATTATTTTCAAACGTTACTCCAAAATCTATCTTCTCTTTATGATCATATTATTATTGATACACCTCCTGTGCTAGCTGTCACGGATGCTATCATCGTTTCACAATACGCTGCCGTAAATCTCATTGTGGTTAGACATGGACAAACTCTGATTAAAACTTTAGATCTTGCTAAAAACCGCTATGAACAAGCAGGCAGTAAAATAAATGGTGTTATTCTCAATGATATTCAGAGAAGCATCGGTTATGGTTCTGGCTATCGCTATAATTATAGTTATCACACGTCAAAGCATGACTGATTATATCTTCACTGTTATTTTAATCTGGGTATTCAACAGATATTTTTAATGTTGAATACCCTAATACTGTATTTATTGTGAAAAATCTATGCAAATGTGATACCTCTTTACTCCATGACAGTATATGCTGAATGCACTAAACTGCATTTCGTTATATTTCTAAAAACATATTGAGACATGTTATGAGTAAAGCTTTACCTATCACCGTTGCCGTACTTTTAGGTGGTGCTGCACTGGTCCCTGTTTACTACGCAACAAAACACCCTGCGGCACCAACAACTTCATCTAGCATGAGTAAAGATGCCAGCCCAATTGAAAAAGTGAGCTATGCACTTGGCCACGAATTTGGCAGCCAAACGCCACCAGAACTGGATATTGATGCTTTTGTTACAGGTATACGCGCAGGTTTTGCTAAACAACCACGTGCTTATACAGATGAAGAACTACAAGCAGCATCAGTTGAGCTACAAAAAGAATTGGAAAAGAAACAAAAGACTGAGTTACAACAATCTGATGCTAGTGCTGAAAAATTCCTAAGTGAAAATGCAAAAAAACCAGGCGTAATTACCACAGCTTCTGGTTTACAGTACAAAGTGATTAAGGAAGGTACAGGTAAACAACCAACAGCAGATTCAATGGTTACTGTACATTACACTGGTAAACTTATTAACGGTACAGAATTTGATAGCTCATACAAACGTAATGAACCTGCAGTTTTCCCATTGAAAGGAGTCATTCCTGGATGGACTGAAGGTTTACAACTCATGAAAGAAGGGGGTAAAGCAACGCTCTATATCCCTGCTAAACTCGGCTATGGTGCTCAATCTTCAGCACAAATTCCAGCCAATAGTACGCTTATCTTTGATGTTGAATTAGTCAAAGTTCAATAAGATTTGATTCGTACAAGGAGAGCATTAGCTCTCCTTTTTTGGGTGACCACATATAACAATACACGCTCACCCACCTCCTCAATTACAACAAAACTCAATGATGAGGCAAAAGTAATGAGATACATTCCTGTAACTCATATGTTTATTTTTGAAATTGAACTGATCAGACTCAAATGACGAAGTCTAAAAAGGCTTGGTTTTTCTGTTTAACACCAACAATATACATACCGCTTATAGTATCACTTTGATTTTTATTGTAGAACTAATCAAGGTAGGTTTAGTTATTTCAACTGGGAGCAAATCTTGTTTCCCGATACAGGATATATCATGAATAAAATATTGCTTTGCTCCGGTCTTTTCTTTCTTTGCTCTGTTAGTGATGCAGCAAGCATCAACAATCGTAGTTCACAACAAGACCAGTTTAGCTATAGCTACGGCTATCTCATGGGACGCAGTTATGCAGAAGTATTGAATGATGTGGATATGAATACCTTTATAGAAGGTGTTAAACAAGGTGCTGCAGGAACAAATGCAAGCCTAACTGAAGCTGAAATGAAAAAAGCACTCATACAGTATAAAAAACGCAATGATGCGCTTCAGCTTGAGAAACTCAAACAAGTTGCTGCTGAGAATGCGCTCAAAGAAAAAACCTTTCTTGAAAGTAACAGCAAAAATGCAGGCATAACTCAAACTAAATCTGGCCTGCAATACCAAGTTATTACAGCTGGTACAGGAAAAACACCAAAAGCTGGATCAAAAGTTTTAGTCAACTATGAAGGCCGCTTGCTTGATGGAACAGTATTTGATAGTTCCATCGCACGAGATCAACCTGTTGAATTTCAGGTTAGCCAAGTTGTTCCAGGCTGGACTGAGGGCTTACAACTCATGAAAGAAGGAAGTAAATACCGCTTCTTTATTCCAGCAAAATTGGCCTATGGTGAAATTGGTTCCGGGGATGCAATTGGCCCGAATAGCACATTGATATTTGATATCGAGTTACTCAAAATTGTGCAATAAAATCTGAATTATTCTAACTGGTTAGCATGTTCAAAAAAGGCTGTCATATAGACAGCCTTGAATTCAATCAATAATTAAACGCATCAAGGTCTTAACTGACGTGGTCTGAAATTACTAAATAATAATCCCATAGCATAAGCCACAACGCCGACTACACATAAAGCAACTACTTGTAAAACACGCATCCACTGCGATGCCTCACCGTTATACCAAGTCAAACCATAAGCTAGTGCACATACCATCACAATATTCGCAATCACAAATTGTAAGAGTAGTTTTTTCCAGTGTTGACCGAAGCGAAAAATATCACGGCGATGCAGGTAATAATAAAGTAAGCCCGCGTTGACCAAAGCTGAACCTGAAGAAGCAATCGCTAATGCCATATGTTCTGCATGCCAATCAATTAACTTGAAAATACCAATAAAAATGACGTTTAAAATTGCATTGGTCGCTACAGCAATTAGGCCAACACGTACTGGAGTTTTTGTATCTTGAATTGCATAAAAACCAGGGGCAAAGACTTTAATTAGCATAAACGCCAATACCCCACCACTCATGCACTGTAATGCCATAGCAGTCATTTGAGTATCACGTAAATCGAACTCACCTCTTTGGAATAATGCTTGAATAATTGGTGTCGATAGCATAAAGAGTGCGATACTTGCTGGCACACCAACCAAGACAATGACTCGTGCAGCCCAATCCAGCATGGCTTTAAATTTCTGTTGGTCATGCTCTGCTTTTTGCGTTGACAAAGAAGGTAAGATAACGGTCCCAATGGCTACACCAATCAAACCAAGAGGCAATTCAGTCATACGTTCTGCACTATACAACCACGACACTGACCCATCTTGCATAAATGAAGCCCAAATCGTATTCAATAAAAGGTTAATCTGAGTAACAGACACACCAAATAGTGCAGGTAACATGAGCTTTAATATTCGCTCTACACCTTCATGTTTAAAATCAACTTTAGGCGGGATGAGTAATTTCTTACGCCATAATTCAGGAACTTGAATAGCAAGTTGTAAAATGCCCGCAGCAACAACTGCCCAACCTAATGCCATAATCGGTTGAGCCATATGGGGTGCTAACCACCATGCAGCAGCGATCATTGTAATGTTTAACAATACTGGAGAAAAAGCAGGAGTCGAGAAAGAACCATAACTGTTTAAGATACTGCTTGCAAAAGCAGTCAAAGACATAAACATTAAATAGGGTATGGTCAATCGAAACATATCAACTGCTAACTCAAACTTAGCTGGATCGGTATGAAAACCAGGAGCATAAGCATAAATAATAACAGGAGCTGCGATCATGGCCACTAAGGTTAGTGCTGACATTGCCAATAATAAACAGCCAAAGACTCTACTAATTAATATTTGTACTTCGGCATGTAAACGCTGCGTTTTATATTCAGTTAATATTGGAATAAAAGCTTGAGAAAATGCCCCTTCGGCAAATAGCCTCCGAAAGAAGTTTGGAATACGAAATGCCACAACAAAGGTATCAAAATCCTTTCCCGCACCAAAGACATTCAGCAAAACCATGTCGCGTACAAGACCTAATACTCGTGAAACCATGGTCATTGCACTGACGATAAATGTGGATCGCCATAGCGCCATCAGAACTACTCATTTTTAAATAAAGTGCTTATTGTAATCAAACTGAAGTGAAAAAACGTGATTGAATGATGATCTTTAACAGCATTTCAACGTTGAACAATAAATTGACTTTATCTACTTCTTTTTAACAGTCTGATTCAACATGATTATCCTGTTTTTTTAGTCTTAATTGTTCACGGAAATATTGCCAATTAAAGTGAGGACCAGGGTCAGTTTTTCGCTGTGGTGCAATATCAGAATGTCCTGCAAGATGCCCTTGTGTTTTAGGATAAGCATGTTGTAATGCCAATACTACATCAGTCAAAGCCTGATATTGTTCATCTTCAAATTCCAAATCGTCACTTCCCTCAAGCTCGATTCCAATTGAATAATCATTACACTCTTGTTTACCTAAATAACTTGAACGCCCAGCATGCCACGAACGATCATTAAAATTAACAAACTGTAAAACCTCTCCAGTCCTTAATATCAATAAATGTGAAGAAACTTGCATTCCTTCAATATGTTTAAAATATGGGTGTAACTCCCAATCTAATTTATTTTGAAAAAACTGCTCAATATAGCCTCCACCAAATTGTGATGGGGGTAAACTTATGTTATGTATAACAATTAACTGAATTTCAGTGCCATCTGGACGTTGATTAAAGTTAGGGGATGCAATCTGCTGAGCACCTTGTAACTGCCCTGCTATAACTTGAAATTTATCTGTATATCGCATTTACCACTCCACTTTAGTGCTTAGATTTAACCAAGCATGATTTTCACCTATAGCTTACTCGTAATCTTAAAAAATAAATACTTCTGCAAAGACAGCGGTGACAATGCTAAAATGCCGCTGTTTTTTTAGCACAATCAATATAGGGATATTCCATGAGCATACCGCAATCCTTGCTTGAACAATCCATTCAGTTGAACATACAACAGGCTTTACAAGAAGATCTAGGCGATGGTGATATTACGGCAATGCTTAGCCCAGAAAATGAATATGCATCAGCGACGGTCTTAAGTCGTGAACACATGATTCTAGCTGGACAACCTTGGGTAAATGCTTTAATTCAAAAGTTTGATCCAACAGTAGAAATTGTGTGGTTAAAACAAGATGGCGAGGCTGTTGCTGCTGGAGAAACCTTCCTTAAATTACAAGGTAAAGCACGCAGCCTGTTAAGTATTGAACGTGCTGCACTTAACTTTATTCAAACGCTTTCTGCTGTTGCAACAAAAACAGCGCACTATGTTCAGCAATTAGAAGGCTTACATACAAAATTATTAGATACTCGTAAAACCCTGCCAGGATTACGTATTGCACAAAAATATGCTGTTACTGTTGGTGGTGGTCAAAATCATCGTCTTGGGCTCTTTGATGCATTTCTAATTAAAGAAAATCATATTATGGCTGCTGGTGGTATAGCTCAAGCAATTGCTCAAGCACGTCAAATTGCACCCAATAAACCTGTAGAAGTAGAGGTAGAAACTTGGGATGAATTAGACCAAGCTATCGAAGCTCAAGCGGATATTGTAATGCTGGATAACTTTAGCCAACAGCAAATGATTGATGCTGTTAAACACGTTGCTGGACGTTGTAAACTAGAAGCATCAGGGAACATTACACTGGATAACCTAGCACTTGTGGCCAGCAGTGGTGTGGACTATATCTCTATGGGTGTATTAACCAAAGATGTTCAGGCCATCGATCTTTCTATGCGCTTTAGTAAATAATTAACGTTTAACTCCGTTGATTATGTTTATGCTTCAGTAAACACAATCAACGGATTTTTACCACTTTCGACCCAAGTTATAAATAAACTAAATTGTAATAACCCGTAATTGGACTATAATCTTTCTACCTTGCCCTTTTATGCCCCAAGCCAATGACGTTGCTCAAACAACAGGCACTTTTCATTGTCGTTGCCTTTATTTCTGTATTCATTTTTTTCTTAACTCAAGAGAATCTACAGCACTTCCTTGCCCTGAATGGTTATGAGCGCAACCTCCGTATCTTCAAATACGTCTTTTCCGCCATTTTAAATTACGCATTCATCTCAGGTTTTTACCTTATGATTCGTAAAACTTGGCTAACACTGATTGTGAGTCAATTTACTGTTTTCTTGCTCACCTTTATTAATATTCAAAAAGAACGTTATCTCTCTACAAGTTTGGTGCCAAGTGACTTTTTATTGGTCAGTGAAACACTCAAAGCGTCCCCTCTTTCTTTGAAACTATTTGTATTTATTAGCTTAGCCTTATTCGTTGCATTATTTATTTGGTTATATAAAAAAGAAAAGCGTGAAAAAGGCCATATCTTCATTACCAATGGTATTTTAGCGATATTTATTATTGGGTTTTTTATTACAGCGAACTTTCAAAATAACTTCGCTACACAATGTGCCAAAAACCCGACTAACTACTTATGTCAATACACACGTTATTTACCACAAACACGTGGAGATTGGGTTGGCGATCACCTCACTATTCGCACTTTGGGAATGAGTACTTTTTTCTTTTCTAAATCGATTGATAACTTAAACGATAAATTATTTAGTACTGAAAAAATTCCTAAAGAACAAATTGAACATATTCTAAAGACACCCCAAGTTCATGCATCCTCAAAGCTTGATCAATTACCTAATATTATATTCATCATGAGTGAATCACATTGGGATGCAACTAAGCTTGATCCCAATATACCCAAAAATTTAACACCAACCATTGAAAAAAATCAGCTTTCACAGCTCCTTTCTCCGAGCTTTGGAGGGGGTACTGCAAACGTAGAATTTGAAGTTCTTACGGGACTCAATGTTTATTTAAATAAAAATGAACTGCTTTATGTCTCTAAAATTAAACGACCGATTTATTCTTTAGCACGCTATTTTAACCAACTTGGTTATACCAGTACGGCTATGCACAATAATGGTAAATATTTTTATAATCGTAGCGCAGTTTACCAAAATCTAGGTTTTCAACGTTTCATCTCTTTAGAGAATATGACAGCCAATCCCCAAAATGTCATCAATCAGGGTGGATGGGCAACAGATGATCTTATTTATGAGAGTATAAAACAACAGCTTCAACAGCATGACCAAGCACAGTTCATTTATGCAATCACTGTCGAAAACCATCCCATGTATAATGATGATCGCTTCGGAAAAGATAAATATATTGTCAATAAAGAAGGCGTGAGTGCTGCTAGCCAACGCCAACTCAATACTTATCTACTCGGTATGCAACGTGCGGATGCAAAGTTAAAACAGCTCATTGAAATGACAAAACAACTTGATCGTCCAACCATGATTGTTTTCTTTGGTGATCATTTACCAAACCTGCAAAAAGTCTATGATGACTTTCAATACTTTGATTCTGAACAAGATAAAATTGATAAGAAACAAACCAAGTATTTTGAGACACCGCTAGCTGTCTGGAGTAACTTCCCTATAGATAAAAAGCAATTCAATGCTGAGTTTATTCCAGCACATTTCCTTGCTAGTCGTGTACTTTCAGCTGCAGGCCTCCCCTTATCTCCTTATTTCCAATTTATTCAAAACTTGAGTAAGTGTTATCCAGCAATTCATCAAATACAACAACAAGCTACCTCACACTGTTATTTTGATGCTGAGAAATTGCTCAGTGACTATAAAAAATTAAATAGCGATGTAATTAATGGAAGTAATTGGACCTATCAATTACTACATCGCCCTGAAGATGATGTACCCACATCTCCTTAACTTGAAACGACTCTAATATCACATAAAAAATAGCGTCAAATGACGCTATTTTTTGAACCATTCATGATTATTTATTCACAGTTTCAATATATCCCATGTATGGATCTGAGATCGAGTCTTGCTCCGTTTCTAGGCGACCAGCAAAACGACGCTGATAACTGGAATCATTATTGAGTGTGACACTAAAGTCGTACCAACCACCAAACTCCGTCATATCCCAATATAACTCTTGTTCTTGTGCAGCCGTTTTTATTTCCCAAGCCTTTTCCGGAGCAAAATAAGCGTTTGCTTTCACCTTTAAATTCACGACTTGTTTAGCATCATTTCTCACTTTTAAATAAAGCTTATTACATTCATCCATACATACCCGAATTTCAGGCAATGCTGCTGTTTGTATGGCTGAATTCAAGTTGCCTTTAAATGAACGATGGAAACCATTAGGGCCTAAAACCCATAAATCATATTCCCCATGGTCTGCTACCCAAATATCATCAAGCTGTTTATTTGCTTCGACCATATAGCGCTTAGGAATCGCGTTTAGATCTTTGCGGTTGTAAACATGAAAGACTGCAGCTGCACGCCCTGTATTTGAAAACATTAATTTTACCTGTTGCTGAGCTGCATCAACTAAAGCACTACAATGTAAAATATAAGGCAAAGCACGTGATGGGCGAATTCCCAATTGCTGCTCAGGTCTTTGTTGTTGTACTGGTCGGCTCACTTGACTCTGACTTTCTTGTAATTGACGAATCCGATCTGCTTCAAGTTTTGTTTTCTGCCCTGCCAATACAGGTAATTGACTATTATTTGGTGTCTTAAAGTTAAATGCTGAACTTAAGTCACCGCAGACAGCACGGCGGTAAGGACTAATATTAGGCTCTTGAACACCAAAACGAGTTTCCAAAAATTGAATCACAGAAGTATGATCAAATACCTCTGAGTTAACCCAACCACCGCGGCTCCACGGCGATAACACATACATAGGTACACGCACACCAGGACCATAAACGCCACCATCCGGTTTAGGTTGATGAGATCCTTCTACTCCCTGATGGTCAAAATATTCATAAGACATTGCTTCTGTTGTCAGAGTCGTTTTACCATGTACAACACCTTGAATATCTCGTGAAGGTGCTGAAGGTGATGGCATATGGTCAAAGAAACCATCATTTTCATCAAAGTTAATAAAGAGAACCGTTTGACTCCAAATTTCAGGATTCTCCGTTAAAGCATTGACCAATTCTTGCGTATACCATGCACCTTGTACTGGGCTTGATGGCCCTGGATGCTCACTATAGGCAGCTGGAGCAATAATCCAACTCACTTGAGGTAACTTACCTGCTGCTATATCTTGTTTTAAGCTGGCTAGAAAACCTTGATCGGGCATTGTATTGGCAATGCCTTTGTACAACGGCTCCTTTGCATCAATACTTTCATCATAAGGTGGGCATTGGGCTGAGTGACTAACAGGTTTACCTGAACGTTCATTGGCAAGACGATATTGTTTAAATCCTGCTAATGGGTTATCTGTAAAGTTATCTGGCATGTTTTGGTACACTTTCCAACTGATGCCTGCTTCTTGTAGACGCTCTGGATAAGTTTTCCAATGATAGCCTGATTGTGATGAACCAATTGCATCAAATTCATTCACAACACTTGCAACATTAGCAGCTTTAGGTCCATTACTACCCGTCCAAATAAACTTACGGTTAGGGTTAGTACCAGCATGCATTGAACAATGGTAAGCATCACAGATCGTAAAAGCATTTGCTAAAGCAAATTGATACTCTACTTCTTGCTGCTTAAAATAACCCATAGATTGAGTTCTTTTATGTGCTACCCAATCTCCCATTCGACCACAATTCCATGCGGCCTGACCATCGCTCCATGAATGTGGAGTACCAGATACTCGCTGAGCATTTCCTAAACGACTGTCTAAGTGATAGGGTAATATTTTATTTTTCTGCTCATCATATTGCTGCCAAACTTGGCGACCATCAGATAAAGGAATAGTAAAACGATCGCCAAAACCACGCACACCTTTTAAAGTGCCGAAGTAATTATCAAAAGAGCGATTTTCTTGAGTAAGAATAACCACATGCTTAACATCTTGAATACTACCTGTTTCAACTTTTGCATCAATAGCCAAAGCCTTTTGAATGCTCGCTGGAAAACTCGCCAATGCAGCGGTAGCAAAAACACCTTTACCTGAATTTAAAATAAAATCACGACGGTTCATTATTCTTTCCTTTTATTATTATGGTGCACAGTGGACTTTACAGCTTGAGGTCACTGTATTATTGGTTTCATTGTCATCATCATTACAAGCGCTAAGCACTAATCCACTTCCTAACACCAATAAAAGTAAAACTGCCTTAAACATTACCATTTCCATTGATTTTTCGTTAGGCGTAGTAAATACCAGTAAAATGACGTTTGTATGATAGTTTTATGGCAGGGTAATGACGCTCACAATTCGCTGTACGCCTTTATTTCCAACAAGTTGCTAAAAAATCAATGAGTAAACGTGTTTTTGCAGGAACATAAGCTTGATTTGGAAAAACAGCATACACACCCTGTGTCTGCATTTGATAATCTGAGAATAAGTGGGTTAAGCGACCATCTGCTATTTCCTCAATGACCATCCACTGTGGAATAACAGCAACGCCTAAACCAGCGAGTAACATCTGTTTAATTGTTTGAATGTTATTCGCGGCATATTTCCTGTTTTCATACAATGTGATCTGTTGTTGCCCCTGAAAAAATTGCCAAGGTTGAGTATTTAAATTTAGGTTCGATATCCAATCACATTGTTCAAGTTGCGAAAGCTCTGTAAATGTCTTCCCTTCTAAATACTGTGGGGATGCCACTACTACAGTTTCGTATTCAGTCAATTTACGTGCCTTATAGGATGAATCATTGAGTTGGCCTAAACGAATCGCAACATCAATTTGCTCATGTATCAAATCATAAGGACGCGCATCAAATAAACACTGCAAATATATTTGAGGATGCTGCTGACAAAAGTCAGATAATAATGGCCATAACATCTGATGACCAAACTCATAAGTTGAAGCAATCCGTAAAACCCCAACACTCTCTACCTGTTTTTTTCTTATATTTTCAATTGATTGAGTAATACTCAATAAAATATCCTTAAATTGAAGATAAAACTCCTTACCGACCTCTGTCAAAATCAGTTTACGTGTGTCTCGAACCAAAAGCGTGACGCCAAGCTGTTGTTCTAAACGTTTAACTCTCATACTCACTAAAGCCCGACTAAGACTTAAAGCACGAGCAGCTTGGGAGAAGGAATGTTTCTCTACAACAGTAATAAACGTTTCAATTAATTCAAAATTTGGCATGTCACGGTCCTTAAACCTCACAACAATGTTCAATATATTTGAACAATCATTTAAATAAAAGCCAACTTCTCTTTAAATACTAAACTCGAAATAATAATTCAACATTCAATCATGTCTTTAACTGATTTTTCACTTTTGCTCATTTTTACAATGTCAGTGATCAACCCATCAGTGTTGTACAAGTAGGGTCTCATGCAATATCGCAGCAAAGTCGCCTGTATTTTTTTACTGGGTTTTTTTATCGACTGCATTAACATCTTTATGAGTGCCATTGCCTTTCCTGCAATAAGTACTTTATTTCAGCTCTCTCAAATGGAAGTTACCTGGATTGCAAATAGCTATATTTTAGGTTTGTGTTTAATCATTCCTTTAAGCACTGAGCTAACCAAACAACTTGGCATACGCCATGCCTTGTTGTTATCAACAGCTACATTTGCACTTGCAAGTTTTATGGTGGGATCCGCGGACTCATTTTCTAGTTTACTTGCTTGGCGTTTTCTTCAAGGATTCAGTGGTGGCCTAATTATTCCAATAGGACAAGCGCTTACTTTTAATTTGTATCAGGGCAATGATCGACTGAAGATTTCCACACTCATCATGATGACCGCATTAATTGCCCCTGCTTTATCACCAATGTTTGGTGGTTGGATCATTGATATCAGTTCATGGCGTTGGATTTTTTATAGTCATATTCCCCTGACTTTATGCCTTCTACTATGCATTTTTCTCTGGTTAAAACCCGAACAACAAAGTTTATCCCAACCTACTGATTATTTAGGAATCTTTCTTGTATCAACTGCTTTAACTAGCCTGCTCATTAGTTTAACACTCATTGGCCAATCAACATTTTTGCTCTACTCGATTTTCGCTTTAATCGTGACATGCTTCATTAGTATGGCCTATGTTTATCATGCTAAACGACATGATTCCCCTATTATCAAACTTGATTTATTGAAAAATACCCAACTTAAAGTCTCTATCTGGGTTTACTTAGCTGTGCCAGGTATTTGTACTGGGGTCAATATTCTTAGCATATTTCTGCTACAACAGGTTTTGCAGCTCACAGCAGCTCAGACTGGAAGTTTCATGTTGCTATACGCACTTATGGCATTTACAGCAATGCTCTTAGTCCGCTTTTATTATCAAAAAATCTCAGCCAAAACGTTTTTTTATGCCGCCATTATTATTCATAATTTAGGCATTTTAATGTTGGTTTGGGTGGCTATCAATCCATCTATTTTATGCATAAGTGTTGCTTATTTAGCCATGGGTTTTGGTGGAGGTTTGGCAGCGAATACAGCACAAAGTACGGCTTTACTCGACTTTCCAAAGCAACTCATGCCACAAGCCAGCGTAATTTGGAATATTAACCGTCAAATAAGTTTCAGTTTAGGTAGTGCTTTATTGCTTATGTTGTTCTCTATCTTGCAGCAACTCTCTATTCATCAAGCATATGCCTTCATTTTTATACTTGCTGCGCTTATTGGCAGCCTACCACTTTTAATACTTCACCAACTTAGGACTTAAATGATGTCTGTCACTCAAGCAATTCAGCTACTTGAAACTTCAATTCAAGATATTCAATCTCTATTTAACCAGCCAGCACAACCAGAAAAACTGTCTCAGTTTATGCGTTGTTTTTCTAAGGATTTTGAGATGATTGCTGTAAGTGGAACGCAAATGAATCTGAACCAATTAGAAGATATGTTTAACTTAAACATGGGGGCTTTTCCTGATCTAACGATTGAAATCGAAAATATTACTGTGATCATGCACACTCCAGATTTAGTCTTATTACGCTATCAAGAAAACCAACATAAAGCAGGTCATTCGCATTATCGTATCGCAACTGCTTGTATGGAGTTCCATGTGGAACATTGTGTCTGGCGCTATTTACATGAGACACCAATCAACAATAGCTAATGTACACCCTAAAAAAATACCAGCTCAATATGAACTGGTATTTTTAATCATAAAATCAACAGCTAATGAAAATTAGCCTTCATGACTTATGTTATACATGGCAGATTACCATCCCAAAGCTTGCTGTTGCTTCTGAATCAATTCATTGATCCCTTTTTCTGCTAGCTCTAACATGGCATTCGATTGTGCACGAGTAAATGGTTTATCTTCAGCAGTTCCTTGAATTTCAATAAATTCACCAGACTGTGTCATCACAACATTTAAATCTGTTTGACAGTTAGAATCTTCTTCGTAGCATAAGTCTAGAAGTGCTTCATCTTGATACATACCCACAGAAACTGCTGCAACAAGTCCTTTAAGAGGATCATGTTTAATTTTTTTCTGCGCCAACAAATAGTTCATTGCATCAATAAGCGCTACAGCTGCACCAGTAATTGATGCTGTACGTGTACCACCATCAGCTTGGATTACATCACAGTCAATACTAATCGTATTTTCACCGAGTTTTTTCAAATCCACCATCGCACGTAAACTACGGCCAATTAAACGCTGAATTTCTTGGGTACGCCCACTTTGCTTACCACGTGCCGCTTCACGGTCACTACGAGTATGTGTCGAACGTGGTAGCATGCCATATTCTGCTGTTACCCAACCTTGTCCTTGACCTTTTAAAAAGCGTGGAACTGAATTATCCACACTAGCCGTACACAATACTTTAGTGTGACCAAATTCTACGAGAACAGAACCCTCAGCATAGCGTGTATAGTTACGTGTAATTTTAATTTCACGCAGTTGATCCAATGCACGTTGGTCTATACGCATAATTCATCCCTATTCAGGTTCAATTTAATTGCGAACTATTATAACAGATGTATTTTAAAGGGTGAGGTGATTCAATAGATTGAATACGTATTAATTTAGCCAAAAGATCAAGCCTTATAATATAGTCCGTATTATTCATTATTTTTCTATAAAACTTTTGTTAGACTCAAACTAATTTATCTTTAGCCGAAGTATTAATGTCAATTCGTGATGAACGTAAACAGCAAAGTCGACAAGCGCTATTAGATGCAGCATTAAAATTAAGTATCTCGGGTCGCTCATTTTCAGCAACCAGTCTGCGTGAAATCACACGTAGTGTTGGTTTAGTCCCTGCAGCTTTTTACCGACATTTCCAAAATATTGATCAACTTGCTGAAGAGCTTGTAGATCAAGTAGGGTTACAGTTCAAAAGCATACAACATCAATTTCATCAAATTTATTTTCGTGACCCCCAAAATGGCATTTCACGAGGTTTAGAATATTTTTTATTTGCCGTAGAACAACATCCGCAGATTTGGACTTTCTTCATTACAGAGCGTTGGGGAGGATCCCATACCCTACGTCAAGCCATTGCTAGGGAAATTGATTTTCTTATTCAAGATCTAGCTCAAGCATTACAACACCTAGACCAATTACGCCAACACACCTCCCTAGATCCTGATGAGTGCTATCAAATCGCAAATATTCTAATTAATTTATCCTTTACCTGGGCAGTCACATGGATTACGGCGAGCCAGCAAAATAGCTGTCCAGCACTGCAACAAGAAAAAGAGCAACTACATACTCAAATGGAAAAACAAATAAAATTAATTTTTCGTGGTCGGATAAAAAATAAAAACCAAGACCAATAATGAAAAAACTGCAGCAAAGAACTCAACGTATAAATTAGATTAAATATCTTACTTTAAGGTTCAGTTCAAAGCGCAGTTTTTTTAAATTCTTTATTTTGCTTTGCGTTCTTGTTCTACCAAGTAAGTGATTACTTGTGGTACTTTTTCAGCATCGCCTTGTACAACATACTTACCATTCACGACAACGGCCGGCACCCCAGTCAGCTGGTATTGCTGTGCTAATTTATTTGACTCAGCAATTTTTGCAGTTACAGCAAATGAGTTAAATAAACTATTGAATTTCGCTTCAGGTACACCAAACTTAGTAAAGAATTTTGCTTGAGATTGTTGATCGTAAAGCTGCTGTCCTTGCTGATGAATTGCATTAAACATTGGAATATGAGTACGTTTACGAATGCCTAAAGCCTCTGCAACATAATAGCCACGAGCACTTTGTTCCCAAGTTTTATTCATCGCCGCTGGTGTACGTACAAAATATACATCTTTAGGTAATGTCTTCAACCATGCTTGCATTGGTTTTTCTAAACTATAGCAATGACCACAACCATAGAAGAAAAATTCACGTACTTCAATTTTACCAGCAACTTCGCTTTTTCCAGGATTTGCTAAAACAGTATAGTCCTTGCCCGCAACAAAATTCGCAGCCATTGTTTGCATTGATAGCGCAGTTAAGGCGATTGTTATTCCACTTAATATATACTTTTTCATTGACTTAATTTTCCTCAAGGTCATGGGCACTAGCATATGCACTAACTATAAAACAAATATAGGAAAATCGTTTTTATTCTGTGAACTTTTTTACATGATAGATCGCTTTTTTTTGAATAATCGCTACACTAACAAGGCTTAATGATGTTTTTAACGATAAATGAATGATTATAGGGTGAGTGCTATGACGCAACTTAATGTCGATCCACAAGAAATTGCAAAATTTGAAGCCCTAGCTGCATTATGGTGGGATCAGCATTCTGAGTTTAGACCACTTCACCAAATTAATCCTTTACGTCTCAATTGGATCGATGAACATGCTGCTGGCTTAAGTGGCAAAAAAATTCTTGATGTCGGCTGTGGTGGTGGAATTTTAGCGGAAAGTATGGCACGTCGTGGTGCACAAGTTCTTGGTATTGATATGGGTGAAGCACCCTTAAATGTTGCCCGTCTGCATGCAGAACAAGAAAATGTAAGTAATATTGAATACCGTCAAGTACCAGTTGAGCAACTCGCAGAAGAACAAGCAGGACAATATGACATCGTAACATGTATGGAAATGTTAGAGCACGTACCTGATCCTGCATCAATTATTCAAGCTTGTCAAAAACTCGTTAAACCAGGTGGTCACGTCTTTTTCTCAACAATTAACCGTAATCCTAAAGCTTATTTATTTGCCATCATTGGTGCTGAATACGTATTACGCTTACTGAAAAAAGGCACTCACGATTATCATAAGTTCATTAAGCCCTCTGAGCTTGCTCATGATATTCGACAAGCAGGTCTTCAGCTAAAAGATATGACTGGCTTACATTATAATCCACTTACTAAGCATTATTGGCTTGCACCAAATGTCGATGTTAACTACATGGTTTACACTGTAAACAAGGATGCCTCATGAAAGCCGTATTGTTCGATTTAGACGGCACACTTATTGACACTGCTGCAGACTTTATTCGTATTATCCAGAAAATGTGCCTTGAAGAAGGCCGTGATATTGTGCCTGCAGACTTGATTAGAACTCAAGTCTCTGAAGGTGCACGAGCAATGGTTCAATTGGTCTATCCAGAATTGAACAGTACTGACCCAGTATTTCTTGCACATCGCCAACGTTTTTTGGATATTTATGGAGAAAATATCGCAGTAGATACTGATTTGTTTGAGCATATGCCAGCATTGCTGGCTCAACTTGAAGCACATCATATTCCTTGGGGAATCGTCACAAACAAACCACGGGGATTATCAGAATCATTGTTACAAGCGTTAAATCTAACCGAACGCTGCGCTGTTTTAGTATGCCCTGAAGATGTTCGTCATACTAAACCTGACCCTGAGCCTATGTATCTTGCTGCTCAACAGCTTGGCATAGACCCAATGCACATTATATACGTAGGTGATCACCCACGAGATATTGACGCTGGGCGAAATGCGAAAATGTACAGCATATTAGCAGCCTATGGTTATTTACCAATGGCTTATAAAGATGATTTGGCAGCATGGCAAGCAGACTGTATTATCCATACTGTGCCAGAATTACAGCTACAGCTACAAAATCTCTTACAACTGCACTAAATGAAAAAAACCTAACTTATCACAACAACATTTTTCGGAGCTTTTATGACATTTTCACAATATCAACCACGCCCGGATTTACTTAAAGACAAAATCATTTTAATTACTGGTGCTGGTGACGGTATTGGCCGTGCTGCTGCAATCAGCTATGCCCTACATGGTGCAACCGTTGTTTTACATGGTCGTACTTTAAATAAATTGGAAGTTATCTACGATGAAATTGAAGGTTTAGGTGCGCCTCAACCCGCGATTTTACCATTACAACTTTCAACTGCCACTGCTCACGACTATGAACTTCTACTCAATACATTAGAAAAACAATTTGGCCGTCTAGATGGCATTTTACATAATGCGGGTATCTTAGGTGATCGTACTGAACTCGCATACTACCCCACTGAAACTTGGGATGATGTAATGGCTGTTAATTTACGTGCGCCGTTTATTTTAACTCAAGCCCTATTACCCCTATTACAGAAATCAGAACAAGCTTCTGTAATCTTTACAAGTTCAGGTGTTGGCCGAGAGGTTCGTGCCCAGTGGGGAGCTTATTCCATATCAAAAATAGCACTTGAGGCGACCAGTAAATTATTTGCAACTGAGCATGTCCATCCGAACATCCGTTTTAATTGTATTAACCCAGGTGGAACACGGACAGCAATGCGAGCCAAAGCCTATCCAGAAGAAGATCCAAAAACCCTACCAACTCCAGAGCAAATCATGCCTGCTTATCTGTATCTCATGGGTGAGGACAGTTTATCTATGAATGGTACAAGTATTGATGCTCAAGGTTAAAAATATGGTTTGTCTAGATATAAATTTAGACAAACCAACTTCACCATTCATCTACCATTATATAAATATAAAAACAAAGTTAAGTGCCGCTTGGTGTAAATGTTATAATATGCCCAAAATTATTCAGCGCTAAAAAATCAAACATCAAATGCATGTTGTAAATACATTTTTTTCTAAAACTGCATGCCTTTTTTGTAGAGTCTTCACAGTTTCTCTGCATTTACGCAGTACAGTATGAACGTGAAAAAACTTAGTTTTTAACACAGGAGGATCATCATGAATAAGCTATTGCTAGTATCTGCAGTGATATTAAATTTACTGTTGGTCAACCAAATCTCCTATGCAGACCCAGGTAATGGCCACAAAAGAGACTATCGTGATCGAGATGCTCGCAGTTATGCACAGGGCAATGATAATGACGATAATTTGCAAGAAAAACGTCGTTTACGCGAAGAGCGTGGCTTTAGACGACTACAACAACACCAATGGCAACCTGGTTATGTGATGCCGCAACACTATCGTGGTAATGGCTATAAAGTAGATTATCGTGAGCAAAACTTACCTAAGCCAGCAGCTAACCAACAGTGGTATAAAATCAACAACGATTTTATTTTGATTGACTCCGATAGTAATAACATCATCAAAATACTAGGGCTATAGCTTATCTTCTCCATAGAAGCTCCACGCTATTCACAATTGGTAAATTATGCACCCATTTTATATCTGCAATGCAGTATTAGTCTGACTATCTAAATTCACGACATACATGCATTGGAGTAAAAAATGAAGAAGATGATCACGAGCCTACTGTTGCTAAGTAGTATTTTCACTGCCACTACAACCATGGCACGATCACACGATAACCACCACTCATATAACCAACACGGCCAATCTTACGGTCATTCAGAACAGTATCTACCTAGACATCATCATTATGTTGCTGTAGATCATCGTAAAATTCGTCATTTACCACAACCAGGCCGTTATCAACGTTGGTATCGAGCTAACCAACAATACCTTCTAGTTGATATGCGTGATCACCGTATTATTAAAACCTATCGTTAAATAGCGGTATGTCCACGACCTTTATGCCTCCAAATACAGCATCATCTTCATGTATTTTGGGGGCTATTCATCATCGTTTAAGCGATTTACTCTCTTTTCCTCACACTGAATGAAAAGTTTTTAGTTTTGTTCAGTATAATCAACTCATACAGGCTTTCAGTTGATTCACTCATGCAAACGGACCTACAGACTTCTAATCACAAAATCACTCAGCAACATGTACATTGGTTTCGTAATTCAGCACCATATATTAATGCACATCGAAATAAGACTTTTGTGATCATGTTTGCTGGAGAGGCCGTACAGCATGATAACTTTCAACATATCATTCATGACATTGCCTTATTACATTCCTTAGGAATTCGTCTAGTTTTAGTACACGGCGCTCGTCCACAAATCAATCGTCAGTTAGAAATTGCAGGAATTGATACTCCTATTCACCTCAATCGCCGTATAACAACACGACAAGCCATTCCAAGTGTAATGCATGCAATTGGTTCAATTCGTCTTGAAATTGAAGCACTGCTTTCTATGGGCTTAGCTAACTCTCCAATGTACGGAGCACGCATTGATGTGGTATCTGGTAACTTTGTTACTGCAAAACCTTATGGCATTCGTAATGGTATAGATTTTCAACTGTCAGGAGAGGTTCGCTCCATTGATATCGAAGCCATAACCAGCCATTTAAATCATCATAATATTGTTTCACTTAGCCCTATTGGCTATTCAACCACAGGTGAAGTTTTCAACCTTTTAGCAGAAGAAGTTGCAACCAAAGCTGCTGTTGAACTTAAAGCTGAAAAATTGATCTTCTTAGGTAACCAACAAGGCTTACTGGATGAGTTTGGTCAGTTATTACGTGAACTTTCACCACATCAATTAGATCAGCACATTGCTAAATATCAAGACTCCAATCCAGACTTTGCACTCTATCTAAATAATGCCAAGAATGCGAGTTTGAATGGTGTGCATCGTGTGCATCTTATTTCTTATAGTTATGATGGTGCTTTAATAGAAGAATTGTTTACTCGTGATGGCTTTGGCACCATGATTACCGAAGCACATTATGAAGAAGTGCGCATGGCAAATATTCATGATGTAGGTGGGCTGATTAATTTACTGCGCCCACTCGAAAAAGAAGGTATTTTGGTTTATCGCTCTAGAGAATTACTCGAAAATGAGATTGATCAATTTGCTGTAATCGAACGTGATGGCATGATACTCGCCTGTGCTGCATTATATCCAATCCCTACTGAGCCAGGCCAAATTCAATCTGCAGAAATTGCATGTATTGCAGTACACCCTCAATACCGCAAATCTAATCGCGGTACACAAATTTTACATTTTCTTGAAGCAAAAGCATTACAACAAGGTATTCAACAAGTCTTTGTACTCACCACACGGACTTCTCATTGGTTTATTGAACATGACTTTCATCCTGTCAGTGTTGATGAACTACCTGCAGCACGGCAAGCACTTTACAACTTCCAGCGCAACTCACTCGTTTTTAAGAAATCCTTAACTTAATACTCATATACCCATGGTTTAAATCATGGCAAACGAGTGATTGAAGTAACGTAACCATTTGTTCCACGTGAAGCAAAGTTGTTCTGTATATTTTACTTTTTACAAGTGAGTAAAACACTCAAATGCACAAGTAAAAAACATCAATCACTCGAATAGACTTTCAATGAATATTGACTTAACCACTGTAGTCCTAATCTTCATTTTAAAAATAAAATTCACTCAATATAGATCATAATTTTGATCTCAAAATTAATCCTAAAATTTGCAAATTTTGTTGTGTACAAAATAAAAAAACAGCTTGTTGTATGTTGCATAAAATAATTGCTATTTTAGGTGATGAAATATAGAGTATTTATTATTTATGTACTGTAACTCGCTCTTTTGTTTTTAAAATGCATAGTAAGTATAGTCACGTCACATTGTATAAATAATTTTAACAATTGACTAAACAACAAATAAAAAAATGGAATAATGTAGCATAAATAACAGATCACGTATTTTTTGATATCAACAATTATCTTACCTACCCTATAGAATGCCTAAAATACAAACACAAACTATACAGTATAAAAAAATCATTCCTTCTTTTCATATAAAGGAATATACATTTAATTAATTTTACTTCACAATTGATTTAAAACTCGGTTGCTTGCCTGTCAACAAATCAAGCATTTTACCGTACAATTTAGCCACCAATTTTTCAATGTAATGAGCTGCAATGGAACAGAAAAAAAGCACCCAAAAACGGCAACAGCTACTCGCTGCTGCACTTGATGTATTTTCTTTATATGGATTTAGTGGAGCAAGCTTAGACGAGATTGCTCAATTAGCAGAAATGCATAAATCTAATATTTTCTACTACTATGAAAATAAAGAAGCCCTCTACATCGAAGTACTCACCAGTGTCATGCAAAAATGGTTAATTCCTCTGCATGAGCTCAAAGCTGAACTCGAACCAGCTGAAGCAATTTCACTTTATTTGATGCAAAAAATTGAAGTTTCACGTACCCAGCCGAAGGCTTCCAAGCTCTATGCATTAGAAGTTATTCAAGGCGCGCCTCATATTCACGCAATTTTAAAAGGTCCCTTGAAGAAATTATTTAAGCGTAAGGCAAAAGTAATCTTAAATTGGCAGGAACAAGGTAAGATTTCGCCTCTTATTGATCCAGAACTACTGCTGATTAACCTTTGGGGAATTACTCAAAACTATGCTGATTTTAGTACTCAGATCGAATTCCTTGTAGGAAAAACTCTGCGCAATCGTAATTTATATCAACGTAGTATCGAACATACTGTTCATCTTGTTTTATACGGTATGATACCACGTAGCTAACTTATGACTCACATGCAATATAAGTAAGTTTTGGCACACGGCCATAGCACTCACTATGGTCGCCTAAAACAACTCAACAACCATCATGATAATAATAATCGTTGAGTCTACAAATTAATGTCTTGATAAATTGATAATAACTTTTTAGCACCAATCAGCAAATTGTCCTGCCATTCAATATGTGCTTCTTGATTAGCCCCATCACTAATATATTTTACAGAAATCAAATTCACCCCCAGTTTTTTACAAACCTTGGCAATTGCATACCCCTCCATATCAACTAAATTACATGCAAGAGGAGAAATTGTAGTCGCAAAATTATCCCCTGTTCCGCAGATTCCTTTACGTAATTGTGGAAAGTGAGCGTCTAAGTCAATATGACTAGGATACTCTTCATCCATTGGCGTCATACCCAATTCGAATCCTAAAGCTGAAACATCCATATCTCTTTGTACAAAACGAGTTACTTCTACTAACTCATGTGCATCAAATACATGGCTGCCTGCTGTTCCTAAATTAAGTAGCGTTGTACAACCCGTTTCCATAATAACTTGGTAGGCTTTAAAAGCAGCATTAACCTTACCTATACCACTGTAATGTACTTTAATTTGTTGTTGTTCAAAAAGTCCTTGCGATTCGCTTGGCAAAGCCATCATCAATGCCACATCAGCCTTATTACTCATTTCACTCAATATTCAATTGCTATTTTGGATATTGTATATGATACAAAATTTGGCCCAACAACATTGGGCCATTTAATATCTCATCTATTATTTATTATATTTGATTCGTTAACTTAGTTTGTTGATCCAAATAATGTTTTAAACATGGTGAAAAGAATAAATCTCCGCGATAAATACCTAAGATAGTTCTTCCAATGACCATAGCCCATAATAAACATAATAAAGTAGCCAAACCTAATCCAATGCTATGAATGACTTGTATATTCGTTTGTATTGCCAATTGCAGTATCGCTAAAGTAAAAACACCTAATGGAAAGGTCAAAGCCCACCAACCTAAATTAAATGCTAACTGCTTGACATGACTAAGCGTAGTAAGAAGTGCTATAGCAAGCCACCATACTCCAAACCCAAGTAAAATTACACTTGCTAACCAGCCAGCATGCTTTAAGAAAATACCCAATGAAGATAGATCAAAATATGTCATTAACGGCTGACCTGCTGCACCTAAGACCAGCAATGCTAAAGCACCTGTACCAATTGGACCTAAAGCCAGCCAACTACTCATCGCAAGTTCACGCCCAGGCAATTGATGCAGCGCTAAACGTAGCATCAAGATGCTTAATACTGCAAAAGCGGGTAATACAGACATCCCCCAAAGCACATAACTCACGATCAGTATTGCTAAACTTTCAGCACTATAAGGAAGATGCTGCAATAATAGACCACCAGAGCTCGCTGCAACCTCACAAGCGACAATAGGTAATAACCACATTGCTGTCATGTTTTGTAATTGATGCTCTTGCCGACTGAACATACAAAAAGGGACGATAATTCCAATCAATACTGCAAGTAAAATGTCGATGTACCATAAAACATGTGCAATTTGAATTGCGACATCACCATATAAGTCTATTCCGTATTTTAAAAAACCATTGAGCAACGTTGCCAAAGCCATTGGAATAGCGCCCAAAAATAAAGCCATACTTGAATGAGAAAAAATTTGTCGAGCTTCTACTGGATAAATCATCCACCGCAAAATATAAAGCACACTAAAAACAAGGAAGAAAATAATATTTAAATGCCATAATGCCTGAGCAATCCATAATAAGAATTCAGATTGTTGTGCAAACTCAGGTAAAATCAGGGATACAACACCTGTTCCCATTACCATGGTGAACCAGTTTGGGGTAAATTGACGAATCAATTCCTGCGGCTGTTGCAATTGATAAAATGGCTTTTTCATAGCGCCTTCCTTTAACAATCCATTTTCTAAATTGATGTTCAAATTATATAAAGGACTTTTAATTTATAAAATTGATTTATTCACATATAATTCATCATTAAAATTGATATAAATTGATGATTTTTTTTTGAGTAAAAACAGAACAACAAGACGAAATTATGAGATTATGGCAGAATACTCCTTTTAAATGTTAAGCCGATTTTGAAATCATGAAGCTGTTGCGCTTAAATGCTTTATCTCCAAATCTAAAATTACCTGCTACTGCGGTGACCATAGGCAATTTTGATGGCGTTCATCTTGGACATCAGGCCATGATTTCGCAGCTTAAAAATATTGCAGAACCCCTTCAACTCAAGACATTAGTGATTGTTTTTGAACCACAACCGCTTGAATTTTTTAAAGGTGCTGAAGCACCACCACGTATTAGTTCACTCAGAGAAAAAGTTGAATATCTGACAGAACTAGGTGTTGACTACATTGCAATTGCCAAATTTAATAATGATTTTCGTAGTCTCAGCGCACATGCTTTTGCCGATTTATTAAAAAATCAACTAAATACACAAAACCTTGTCTTAGGTGACGACTTCCATTTTGGTAAAGATCGTCAAGGGAATAGTCAATTTTTAAAAGACTATGGTTTTCAAGTTACTAATTTACCTACAATTGAACATTTAGGTGAGCGTGTTAGCTCTACCCGTATTCGACAGGTTTTAGCATCTGGCGATTTAGCTTTAGCCGCACAATTATTAGGTCGACCTTATAGTATGATTGGTCGAGTACAATATGGTGATCAAATTGGCCGTACACTAAACTTCCCGACAATCAATGTTGCAGTTAATCGTCATAAGCCTTGTCTTAAAGGAATTTATGCGGTTGAAGTTATTTGTGAAACTCAATCACTAAGCACTAAAGTTGTCACCGATCAACCGAATAAACCGGGTATTGCGGGCTATCAAGCTCATGCCTTATTCGGTGCGGCTAATGTGGGAACCCGCCCTGCAATCAAACAACATCAGCCAGAATGGCGATTAGAAGTTCACTTTCCTGAAGTTTCTGCTAATCTGTATGGCTTATTAATGCGGGTAAGATTCCTCCACCATTTACATGGTGAACGTAATTATCCGTCTCTTGAGGCGCTTCAAGAAGGTATAGACAATGATGTCTTAGAATTGCTCGAATATAGACGCAATACATCAGAATCACCTTTTTAATTTAAATTTACTGTAAAACAACGTGTCAGCACAGCGGCTGATAAAAACTTGGATGACATCTTGCATGAGCGATAAGCAAACTTCTGAAAATGTAGTGGACTACAAAGCCACCCTGAACCTCCCAGGTACTGAATTTGCCATGAAAGCAAATCTCGCAGTACGTGAAGAGAAATGGATCGAACAGTGGTATGCCGACAACATTTATCAGCAGATTCGTGAATCGCGAATTGGTAAGAAAAAATATGTCCTACATGACGGCCCTCCATATGCAAACGGTACACTTCACTTAGGTCATGTGGTTAACAAAGTTCTCAAAGATATTATTGTAAAAAGTAAAACTTTAGATGGTTTTGATGCTCCGTATGTACCTGGCTGGGACTGCCATGGCTTGCCTATTGAACTAAAAGTTGAAGAAAAAGTTGGTAAAGTTGGTGTCAATATTGATGCCTCAAGTTTCCGTAAAGCATGTCGTGAATACGCTCTCACTCAAATTGACATCCAGAAAAAAGATTTTATTCGTATGGGTGTTGTAGGAGATTGGGACAATCCGTATCTCACAATGAACTTCAAACAAGAAGCAGACATCGTTCGTACTTTAGGCGCAATCCAAAAAGCAGGACATATTCAACCAGGTCTAAAACCAGTGAACTGGTGTATGGACTGCGGTTCTGCACTTGCTGAAGCTGAAGTCGAATATGAAGATAAAAAATCAGATGCAATTGACGTTGGCTTTAGTGTTGTTGACCTTGAGGAACTCTCAAGCCGTCTTGGGATAAAAGTAGATACAGCAACTGATGTTGTTATTTGGACCACAACCCCTTGGACACTCGCTGCTAACCAAGCTGTGAGTTTCCATGCCGAACTTGAGTATCAATTGGTTCAGGTGCAAGCTGAACATGGGGTATACAACCTTATTTTAGCCAAAGACCTAGTTGCCTCTGCATGTGAACGTTATAAATTAGAATCTTTCACGGTCTTGGCAGAATTTGCAGGTCAAGCATTAGAGAACCTCAGCTTACAACACCCATTAATTGCAGAACGACATGTTCCTGCCATTTTAGGTGAACATGTTACAGCCACAAGTGGTACAGGTGCGGTACACACAGCACCAGGTCATGGTGTAGACGACTATAAAGTTGGTTTACTCTATCAACTTGCTGTAGACAATCCGGTTGGTGGCAATGGTGTTTATCTCCCTTCATCACCACTTTTTGCTGGTGTACATATTTATAAGGCCAACCCACAAGTTATTGAGGCATTACGTGCCGTAAATAAATTATGGGCTCACCAAGTTATCGTACATAGTTACCCACACTGCTGGCGTCATAAAACACCAATTATTTTCCGTGCTACACCACAATGGTTTATTAGCATGGATGCTCAAAACTTAAGACAGCAAGCTTTACATGCAATCGAAAATGACATCCAATTCGTTCCTGATTGGGGTAAAAACCGAATTGAGTCAATGATTGATGGTCGTCCTGACTGGTGTATCTCACGTCAAAGAACTTGGGGTGTTCCTATTCCATTCTTTGTACATAAAGATAGTAATGAGTTACACCCACGTACATCTGAATTACTAGAAGAAGTCGCTCAACTGATTGAAGTTGAAGGTATCGATGCTTGGTATAATCGTGAAGCGAAAGACTTCTTAGGTGATGATGCTGAACACTATAATTGTGTACGTGACACACTTGATGTTTGGTTTGACTCTGGGACTACACACTATGCAGTGTTACAACAACGTCCAGAACTACAAGCACCAGCAGATCTTTATCTTGAAGGCTCAGATCAACACCGTGGTTGGTTCCAATCTTCTCTGCTTACCTCAGTAGCTATTAGTGGTAAAGCACCTTATAAAGCGCTCTTAACACACGGCTTTACTGTAGATGAAAAAGGAAGAAAGTTGTCTAAATCATTGGGCAACTTTATTCCATTAGATGACATCATTAAACAATTAGGTGCTGATGGTCTACGTCTCTATGTTGCTTCAAGTGACTACCGTTATGAAATTGCAGCAAGCAAGGAAATCTTTAGCCGTGTAAGTGACAGCTATCGACGTATTCGTAATACATTACGTTTCTTACTTGCCAATCTTAATGGTTTTAAACCGAGTACAGATGCGCTTAAAGTTGATGAACTCATTGCATTAGATCAATATATTCTTCAACGTGCCAACGAAGTACAAAAGACAATTCAAGCAGCTTATGCTGACATGAATTTCCACCAAGTGTGTAGTGCTTTAACTGGGTTCTGTATCAATGACTTAGGTGGTTTCTATCTAGATATCATTAAAGATCGTCAATATACAAGTAAAGCTGATTCACAAGCGCGTCATTCGGCACAAACTGCACTGTATCATATCGTTCAAGCATTTGTACGTTGGATGAGCCCTATTCTAAGTTTCACAGCACAAGAAGCATGGCCGTTAATTCCTGAACAAGATCAAGCTTATGTCTTTACTGCTGAATGGTATGATATTCCAGTTGCCTCACAAGAGAATCTTCTCTCAGAAGCAGATTGGCAAACATTGATTCAAGTAAAATCAGCAATTAACAAACAAATCGAAGCTGCACGTAATGCTAAGATTATTGGTAGTAACTTGTCTGCTAAAGTAGAACTATGGGCTAGCCCAGAACTACAAAAAGTACTTAATCAATTGGGCGATGAACTTCGCTTCGTACTCATTACTTCTATCGCAGTTGTTTATGATGCAGCTAATGAAGGTGAAGCAACAGATCTCGAAGGTTTACGCGTTCGTGTCTCTGCTGCTGAAGGTGAAAAGTGTGTACGTTGCTGGCATGTCCTTCCTGACGTCAATAGCCATGCTACACACCCTGGTCTATGCGGACGTTGTATTATAAACGTCACTGGCAGTGGCGAAGTGAGAAAATATGCCTAACCCTCAAAATAAAAAGGGCTTATTTCAATTTTATCCTCGTAACATTATGTGGCTTGGACTTTCAGTCCTTGCCATCATTTTGGATCAGTGGACTAAATCGATTGCCAGCACACATTTAATTTATGCCCAGTCTGTAGATGTCTTACCATTTTTAAATTGGACTTTGCTGCATAATTATGGTGCTGCCTTTAGTATGCTTTCTGATGCTGGTGGCTGGCAACGATACTTCTTTACTTCCCTAGCTGCAGGGGTTTCTGTTGTTTTTGTTTTTTGGCTCATGCGTATGCCAAAAAATACCTTCATCTTACCTGCTGCGATTGCCCTAATTTTAGGTGGTGCTGTTGGCAACCTAATTGACCGTATAACCCTAGGGTATGTTGTTGATTTTATACACGTATACTACCAACAACACAATTTTCCAGCATTTAATCTTGCGGATAGTGCGATTACCCTCGGTACCATTTTATTGTTAGTGGATACTTTCTTCTTAGAAAAGAAACGTGTTCAAAATGCGGAAAAAAAACATGACTGATATTGTCTACCCTAACGAGGAAATTCGCATCAGCAATGGTGCTCAAGTTGATTTACACTTCTCAGTTTCCATTGAAAATGGTGTAGAGATTGATAATACACGTGGTCGAGAAAACCCTGTCAGTCTAGTCATTGGTGATGGGAGCTTGCTCCCTGGCTTTGAGAAAGCGTTATTTGGATTACGTGCAGGTGATCGTCGTACAGTGAGTCTGCCACCAGAAGATGCCTTTGGGCCTTGGAATCCTGAAAACATTCAACGTTTTGATACTGTCAAGTTTGAGCAAACACCTGTTGTTGGTCATATGATTGAATTTGAAGATAAAGCCAAAACTAGTTTATTTGGAGTTGTTCAATCTGTTAATGATGACATTACGGAAGTTGATTTCAACCACCCTCTAGCGGGCAAAAATATTACCTTTGAGGTCGAAATCTTTAAAGTGACTCCTGCTGGACAACAAGGCATTAAACTAATGTAAATCATATAGTTATTTTATAATAAAGCTCCTTCGGGAGCTTTTTTATATCGAGTAAAAATATTTTTTGTACGTAATTACCTACAAGATAAACCGTTTATAGCGGATAGATTCATTTAACACAATTTACTATTCTTAACACATCAGGAAACAGGAAGTTTCCAAACAAAAATAATAATAAAAGAGATAGGACAAGGATGCAAAAGCATAAACAGGATGTTTATCGCTATGATCAAATATAAAAAGGTCTCATCAGGATGATGAGGCCTTTTTTAATATGTGCATATGATCTATTGTTCTTTAATTGAACATTGCCATTTTTCAATACGAGAGTATTTATTCCAAGACATTCACAATCCATCAAAATAATCAGCATCAACTTACATATACTTAAAGTAAGATTGATCAATATATTTTTTATCTCATATTTTCAAGCTGAGCCATAATAGATTGTGCTTTTTGTTTTCCTTGCTGCCGTTGTGATTCATTTAAAATTACATCAAAATTTTTTTAGATTTAACTTTGCCTGAGTATTATTTTGTTGAGATGCTAAGGAAATCCATGCATAAGCTAAAATATAATCTTGCTGTACCCCAGCCCCTTGTGCATATAGCAGCCCAATTTCATTATAAGCTGGAACATAAAATTGTTGAGCAGCCTTCAAATACCATTGATAGGCTATTTTAAAATTTTGTTGAACATATGCACCTGTTCTATATCTTTGCCCTAAATTTAATTGTGAATGAGAATCCCCTGCACGGGCAGCTCTATATTCATATTTTCTAGGAAGATATTTTCCCCCGATAAAAAAAAATCCCCCAGCATTTAAACTGGGGGATTTTAGAATAATGAGCTGGCGATGACTTACTCTCACATGGGTAACCCCACACTACCATCAGCGCGAAGA
>NZ_JAVIDR010000014.1:0-71342 GCF_031157835.1 Acinetobacter rudis
TCCATGATCGGGATATAAATTCCGCACTGAACATACTTGCGCTTGGACATAAGCGTCTAGCAGTAGGAATCACCCCCATTTAAGGGGGTGAGGATGTCAACCAACAACTAGGCCTTAAACCACATCCATAATTGCACACACAGCATAATCAGCACCACACCTATCACCATCCACAGATGCGGTACACTTAAGAACAAAATAATAGCTGCAACCGACATACTGATTAAGGAAACAATTTTCACCCGTAACGGTAAACGACGTTGCTCTTGCCATTGTTTTAAAATTGGTGCGATATAACGGTTATTCACAATTTTTGCATGTAATTTTTCAGATCCTTTAGCTGCAAAAACAGTGGCTAAAAAATAAAAATCAAAGGTAGGCAAACCAGGAACAATAATTCCTAAAGTTCCCAATGCCAAACATAGCCAGGCCAAGGCAATATAAATCCAACGTGCAATCCAACTCTTAGCTAACTTCGCTTTTACTACAGGAGTGGTATTATTTAGCTCTGATACTGACTCTGTTTGTTTCACATCTTAGCCCTTTGATTAGCTTACTTCAGGTTTTCTAAATCTTGTAATAAGTCACCAAATCGTTTGAAGCCTGCTAATGCTCCAGCAATAATTTGTCCTTTTTCAAGATCACTAAAATGAGCTGTATCTAAGCTATGCTTAAAACGCTTCCATACAATGGCACGCCCTTCAGGATAAGCTGCTAAATTTCTTGCAGCAAACTCAGCACTGTAGCCAAATCGTGCTTGAGCTTCTTTAAATAAAAAAGCTGCTCCCAATGTTGAACCCTCAGAGACATAAATCCATCCCAAAGACTCTGGATATGAAACATGTTGTGTAGCGATAGTTTCAAGCTGTGGTGTGAGTGATAAATCTTTTAAATCTTGTAATGCAGCATCCGAACGACCACGAATATCAAGATCAGGAATTAACTGCTGCACTTTGCTATCGAGATAAAGATGTTCTACATCTTTTTGGAAATAATATTGTGACAAGGTAAATTGAGCATAATTCTCTTTACTCTCAAATACACCAGCTTGTTGCATCAGTACTTCCATACGTTCATGTTCACTCAATGTTTCTTGTTTAAGACTCAACATTAAACTGTCTTGAATGGTTTGATCTGTCGGTGCATTCATTAAGAAGCTCCTTAGTAAAAGTGATTAAAGCTAAACTGAAACTAAAATATATTCGTTACATCAAACTCAATTTATCTCCGACGCTATCTTGATCAGAATAACAATCGTGTAGTTCTTCAATACTGAATAAGTTTTTGATTCATCCTATTTATGTCGTATACAAAGTAAAAACTTGCCTTTATCTCTATAGACGAATATGCAAGCTAAAATGCACACCTTTATCATGTAACTTTTTGTAATTATTGTTTTTGACTTTACACCACTAAAAAAGCAAGAACCGAGTTAATAACTTAACTCGGTTCTCATGAAATATAGTCAACCTATTTAAGCAGACTAATATGTTTCATTTATTTCTTACTTTGTGCCTGTGCATAATCCAACAAGATATTACTTGCTTCTGTCACATAAGTTTCTTCCTCAGGTAATGGAGGACGCTTATTTGCTTTCATTTTAGATCGTGCTTCAGCTAAGGCTTCTATTGAAGCTTGATAACTTTCCCAATTTGAATATGGTTTTTGTCCAGTCTCAGCACGGCGTTTATTTTCCGCAGCTAAGGTTTTATTCTCCAACGCCACTAACTCAGCTTTACGTTGATCAATATCTAAAACCACTTTCTTCTGGTCTTTAGTTGACTTCGCAATATCCATCCGTGTTGATAAATATTCAAACTGTGGGTCTAACTTAACGCGTTGTTTAGATAATTCAGCAAGTTGAGAGATATAACTATGTGTATCACCCTCACGTTTAAATGGTGCTGTTGGAATCGTATCCCACTTCAACGCATTTTTCGCCTTACGCTCACCAAACTCTTCATCGTAAATATCAACCAATTTAATGTCTGGAATTACCCCTTTATTTTGAGTACTTCCACCAGTAATACGATAAAATTTACGCTGTGTAAGTGTAGCCTGACCATAAGCTAAGCTATCGAGTTGTACCTGAGCAGTACCTTTACCTGTTGTCGTGCTTCCGATGACAATACCACGCTCATAGTCTTGAATAGCTGCAGAATAAATTTCACTCGCAGAAGCTGAACCCAAGTTAATTAAAACAGCCAATGGGCCTGCATATACTTGCTGCCCACCATCTGTATCTTCGTAAACGCTAACATTACCATTACCATCACGAATCTGGACAACTGGGCCTTCCTTCACCACTTGACCAATCATTTTAGCCACTTCTTCTAGAGATCCGCCTGGGTTATTACGTAAATCAATAATCACCCCATCTACTTTTTGAGCATTTAGTGTTTGCAAAGCGTCATAGGTATCTTTAGATACAGAACGATAATCGTTGCCCATTCGACGTGCGCGGAAGTTAAGATAGAAAGAAGGAATTTCAATCACACCCATGTGGTATTTTTTGCCATCACGAACAACTTCTACAGTACGTGAACGAACACCAGCATCCTCTTCCTGAATCACATCACGAGTCAAGGTAACAACACGTGCCTGACTTAACGATGCTCCCGCACCCAACAGTTTCACCGCAACCTTAGTGCCACGTTTACCACGAATTAACCCAACAATTTCAGAACTTGGCCAACCGATCACATCGACCATTTTCTCACCATTTTGAGCAACACCAATGATACGATCTCCAGACTTCACCTGCCCAGATTTTCCTGCTGGTCCACCTTCAACGATGGTTTCAATGCGAGTGTAGTCCTCATTGGTACGGTCAGGACGAATCGCGACTCCAATCCCCTCAAGTTGCAAACTTGTTTGACGGTTTAGCTCCATCGCATCTACTGGTGGGAAATAGTTACTATGTGGGTCGTATGTTGCAAGCATTGCATTGAGTGTTTTGTCTAAGACATCATCACTCTTAATTCGTTTAATTCGCTCTAGTTTACGCGTATAACGTTTGGTTAACGTCTGTGCTGGCGTAAGATCTTCTGAAGCACTTAAGTCTTGGCCATTCGCTAAAGATGGATCAGCTTTTAATGCTTTTTGCTTCGCAGCTTCTTCTTCTTTAGTAATGGTCAAATTAATCAGCTGTGAAACTAATGTTTTTTTCCAATGCGTTTCAAGTTCAGCACGATTACTAAAATATGCTGCTTTTTCACGATCAACGTCTAAATACTCATTTGATTGTTTTAAATCCTGTGGCTTTTTCAATTCAGCCAACATAAAAGTATAAAACTCATTGAGGCGAGTACGATATTGAGCATGAATAGCGTAAGCTGCTGTTAAGTCACCTGTTTTCAGTGCTGTACCAAAATTGTTTCCATATTTCTTTTTGTATCCATCAACTTCTGTCGCTAAAAATAGACTATGGTCAGGATCAAGACTATCTAAATACATGTCAAGAATGCGTGCTGAGGTTGCAGCATCAAGTCGTAAATTTAAATAATGTTGACGATCAACCAAAGTTGCTAATTGGCGAGAGACTAAAGCTTGTTCTTGTGTAGGTTTAATGGTGGACGAAGAAACGGTTGCAGACTCTGTTGCTGCAATAGCTTCATTCATAGCGTAGTTGAAGAACAAACCACCAGTCGCAATTGCAACTGCACAAGCGATTGTTTGAAGTTTCATAATTACCGTTTACGTCCTAGAGTTTTCCAATTTCAGCGTTATATTTCTAACTGAAGTGAGTAGAATCAGAATCTTAATCATCTTATTCTGTTTATGTCGTGTAGTTTTATCATAATCTGTATCAATGAAGTGTAGCAAATCATTGCAAAATTCAGTTATTGTTCAGTTTTCCCAAAACGTAAAGCAACGGAAGTATTTCATGATTGGCGCATTGATGCTCGATATTGCAGCGACGACACTCACTCAAGAAGATATTGAATTATTACAAGCTCCGCAAGTTGGTGGCGTAATTTTATTTGCGCGTAACATTGAATCCCCTCGACAAGTTCGAGAGTTAACAGATCACATACGTTCTGTTCGTCCAGAGATCTTAATTGCCGTTGACCAAGAAGGTGGTCGAGTACAACGTTTACGCCAAGGCTTCACCGCTCTTCCTGCAATGGGACGTTTCGGCGAGCTATATCGCAGCGAACCTGAACGTGCTTGCCACTTGGCCCGTCAATGCGGCTGGCTTATGGCCACTGAAGTCTTGGCTGTTGGTATTGACTTTAGTTTTGCACCAGTACTAGATATTAATGATATTAGTGATGTGATTGGTGACCGAGCTTTTGCTGACAACCAAGAACATATTATTATCTTAGCCCGCCAATTTATGCAGGGTATGCAGGAAGCTGGCATGGCAACAACAGGAAAACATTTCCCTGGCCATGGTTCAGTCAAAGCTGACTCTCATATTGCTGCAGCAATAGATAGTCGTTCTTACGATGAAATCCATGCAAAAGATATGCAGAGCTTTATTCAACTTCAACCACAATTAGATGCACTCATGCCAGCTCATGTTATCTATGATCAAGTTGACCCTCATCCAGCTGGATTCTCAAAATTTTGGATTCAACAGATATTAAGAGAACAAATGCAATTTGATGGTGTTTTATTCTCAGATGATTTATCTATGCAAGCAGCAGGTGTTGCAGGTGGTGCCGATGCACGTATCGTCGCTGCGCTGAGTGCTGGTTGTGATATGGGCTTAGTCTGCAATGACCGTGATGCTGCACGATTAGCATTATCTGCCATTGAGAATTTTGCTTTACCAAATCAAACACGCTTAGAGCGTATGCGTGGAAAAATCCCTGAACTCAGTATTGGTGATACCCTAGATCTAGGCACAGAATGGCAACAATGTGTTGATACTATTCAAGCATTTAAAAATGCAACAGCAAACTAATTTCTAATCATGTAAATACCACATGGTTAAAAACGGGTTGCTTAGATCTAGATTTAAGCAACCACGACCAAAGTCGAACATTTTTCATTCGAGTTGATAGCTGGGTGTTATTTATTTTCAAAAACCACTTTCAAGAATAATTTAATAAAATGAATTTATATTCCCTACATTCCTTCAGAAGTTAAATCCAATATCTATACCACAAACAGCATAATGAAAAATAACCGTAGCGTGTTTGGCAAGGCACTGCTACCATCCTGAAGATATCGCACTACTTTTTATAGAGAAATGATCACTGCCATGCAACAGTCCATTGAGCAATACATGCAAACCCTTGGGCAACAAGCACGCCAAGCATCGACCATCTTGGCCAGCGCGTCTACCCTCGTCAAAAATAATGCTCTTCTTGCCATTTATACGGCACTTGAAAAGCATCAACAAAACATCTTAGATGCTAACCAAATTGATGTGCAACAAGGTATTGCACAGAATCTGGATGCAGCATTACTTGATCGTTTAGAACTTACTCCTGCACGCTTTGACGCGATGTTAGCAGGTTTGAAAGATGTTGCTAATTTGACAGACCCAATTGGAGAAATTACTGATCTGGCCTATCGCCCATCAGGCATCCAATTAGGTAAAATGCGTGTACCTCTTGGTGTTGTAGGTATGATTTACGAATCACGCCCGAACGTAACGCTTGAAGCAGCCTCTCTTGCACTTAAGTCGGGCAATGCCATTATTTTACGTGGTGGTTCAGAAGCATTACATTCCAATCAAGCCATTGCCAATGCCATTCAAGAAGGTCTAAAAGCCTCTGGGTTATCTGAACATTGCGTACAAGTTGTGAATACCACAGATCGAGCAGCTGTTGGACAACTCATTACCTTATCTGAATATGTAGATGTCATCGTTCCTCGTGGCGGCAAAGGCTTAATTGAGCGAATTACCCG
Source organism: Acinetobacter rudis (assembly GCF_031157835.1). Taxonomy (GTDB): domain Bacteria; phylum Pseudomonadota; class Gammaproteobacteria; order Pseudomonadales; family Moraxellaceae; genus Acinetobacter; species Acinetobacter rudis_A. Next base: position 5,866 of record NZ_JAVIDR010000014.1, read on the forward strand.
TGAAGCAACGATTCCTGTCATTAAGCACCTTGACGGTAACTGCCATGTCTTCGTAGAAGCACAGGCAGACTTTAGTAAGGCATTACCAATTGCACTCAATGCAAAAACACACCGATATGGTGTCTGTAATGCAATGGAAACATTATTGGTCGATGAAAAAGTTGCAGCGGATTTCTTACCTCAAATTGCAGCACTTTATGCAGAAAAACAGGTAGAGCTTCGTGGTTGTAATACCACTCAAACGATCTTAGGCAAGGCATGTATTGCAGCAACAGAAGAAGATTGGGCTACTGAATATTTGGCACCGATCTTAGCAATCAAAGTAGTCAGTGGTATTGATGAAGCTATTCAACACATCAACCATTATGGCTCACATCATACCGATGCCATTATTACTGAAAACTTTAGTCTCGCACGCCAATTCCTAGCACGCGTTGATTCTAGTTCGGTTGTAGTGAATGCCTCTACACGTTTTGCTGATGGTTTTGAATATGGACTGGGTGCTGAAATTGGTATCTCTACCGATAAAATCCATGCCCGTGGTCCTGTAGGTCTTGAAGGCTTAACCTCACAAAAATGGATTGTATTGGGTGATGGGCAAATTCGCCAATAATCTTCCTCACATTATGGTTACTTTTGCCAGATTGTAACCTTCATAGCATCTATTTGAGACCCAGTATTTGTTAGTAACTACTGGGTTTTTCACATTTTAAAACATCTTTTTCAATTTAGTTCAACTTTATAATTGCAGCCCAATTCATTCCTTGTTAGATTCAAGTCGAAGCGTTTTTTTTACCAACAACGTATATTTTTATACACCTTGGTCGATCATGCTTAAGTCTAATGACCTAAAGTCTAACTAGGCCAAATAAAAACGCTATGCTAAAACTTAAGCACTAATTCGATATTGCAACTTTTTAGCTGTGCTGCGTTGTACTTTACACAGCCCGCCATTTAAAAGGTGTGATTGAATTTATCAGGAAGATTCATCATTTAATAATTCGGGTAATTCAACGTGTCTACATCAGTATTGGTCATCAACTGTGGTTCTTCATCTATCAAATATGCGCTTGTTTCTGATCGTCGTGAAGATCGAATCTACGGCTTAGCAGAAAACTTAGGCTCTGCTGAAGCGCGCATCAAAGGTATTACTTTTGGTGGTCAACCACTTGAACTCTCTATCCCTTTTGCAGATCATGAAAAGGCGCTAGAAACGGTACTTAACCGTTTGTCTCAATACCGCCCTCAAGCGATCGGTCATCGTGTTGTTCATGGTGGTACTTTGACGAAAGCTGAACGCTTGACTCCCGAAATTATTGAACGTATTCGTGCAGCAACACCACTTGCGCCACTTCACAACCCTGCTCACTTGATTGGTATTGACGCAACTATGCGTTTGTTCCCTGATTTACCTCAAGTTGCAGTATTTGATACAGCCTTCCATCAAACGATGCCTGCACATGCTTATCGCTATGCAGTACCGAAATTCTTGTATACAGAACACAATGTTCGTCGTTATGGTTTCCATGGTACAAGTCACGCTTATGTTTCAAATCGTGCAACTCAAGTATCTCAGTTGACTGAAAAAGGTGGTTGGTTAAGTGCTCACCTTGGTAATGGTAGCTCAACCTGTGCCATCTGGAATGGTCAAAGTGTTGATACTTCAATGGGGCTAACACCACTTGAAGGCATTGTAATGGGCACACGTAGTGGTGATGTAGATCCAAGTATTCACAGCTTCCTAGCCAATAACTTGGGTTGGGATATCCAAAAAATTGACAAAATGCTCAATAGCGAAAGTGGTCTACTCGGTCTGTCTGCATTATCAAATGACATGCGTACATTGATTGAAGCTTCAGAACAAGGTAACGAAGATGCAAGCTTAGCAATTGAAGTATTCTGCTATCGCTTAGCAAAATCTTTGGCTGGTCTAAGCTGTGGCATACCACGTGTGGATGGCTTAATCTTCACTGGCGGTATTGGTGAAAATTCAGCTTATATTCGTGAAAAAACTATTTCTTATTTACCACATTTTGGATTCCAGCTCAGTAAAGAGCAAAATAATGAACTTAAACGTGGTACTGAAGGTCGCATTGACGCAGGCACAGGTCCTCAAATTTGGGTTATTCCAACTGATGAAGAAGGCCGCATTGCACAAGAAACCCGTACTGTAGTCGATCACTTGACTGCGCAAGATACAACAGCTGAAGTGGCAGCGGTTTAAAACCGTTGTCACCCTCACTGTCGTAATCAAATATCAATTTACTTTATTATGACTCACCTTGTTAAAGGTTAAGACACGTATATGAAAACGATTTTATTGGTGCCAACTGGGGAAGGTGTAGGTTTAACATCTGCATGCTTAGGTTTTATTTATGCCTTGGAATGTCAAGGAATTAAAGCAGGTTTTCTCAAACCTTTTTCACAGGAGTACGATGCTACAGTTGATCGTACAACTGCGCTTTACCAGCATCTTACCCAATCCGATAATGTAGTCGAACCTATTGCTTATACTCAACTGATTCAGCAATATAACCAAGGTGAGTGTGATGTATTACTTGAACAAGCTGTTCATATGCATCGACAAATTGCCAAATCTCATGATTTTATTATTGTTGAAGGCTTGTTACCCAATGCACGTGATAGCTTCGCATCAAGTCTCAACGCTTCGCTTGCACAGGCACTTGATGCTAAGGTGGTATTTGTAAGTAATGCAGATATTCGTCAAGCAGAATGCAGTGCTGAAAAAGTAGAAACTCAGTTACGTCACTTTGGTGGAGCTGCATCTGAACGAACCGCTGGGGTATTGTTCATGCGTACTCGTGGCTTAGCTGAAGGAACTGCCCAAATTCCGGTCACACTCGACCCAAGCTTACGTCTCACCAAAGAGATTGCTGATTTTAGTCAAGCAATTCAAAAAACACATGCTCATATAGGTTCATCACAACTTCCTATTATTGGTCTAGTGCCATTTAGTGATAGTTTGAGTGTACCTCGTGTCAGTGACCTCGCACAACAAATCCGTGCCAGCTGGATAAATGTTGGTAAAGCAGAAAAACGTCGTGTACTACACAGCAGCCTCATTTCATCAAACATTGAATATGAATTGAATAAATTTGTTGCTGGCGAGTTAATCATCAGTGCTTCTGATCGCGTGGATGTATTACTGGCAAGTAGTCTTGCTTGTAGTAATGGTGTGCCATTAGCAGGTTTAATTCTGACTGAGCACCACCAACCAAGTGCTAAAATTTTAGATTTTTGTCAGCCAGCAATCAAAAATGGCTTACCAATTTTACATACAACTTTAAGTACATTTGAAACAGCTCAACAACTTGCTCAGCTCAGCAATGAAATTCCAGTGGATGATATTGAACGTGCTACACAAGTTACCCGTTTTGTTTCGAGTCATATTGACTTAGATTGGCTCACCGAATTGGTGAATGGTCAATATACTGCACGCCTTTCTCCATCTGCTTTCCGTCATGAACTCGTACAGAAGTCAATTGCTGCGAAAAAACGTATTGTTTTACCAGAAGGTGATGAACCACGTACGATTCAAGCTGCTGCTATTTGTCAATCCCGTGGTATTGCACAATGTATTTTACTTGCAAAACCAGAAGCAGTACTTGAGGTTGCTAAAGCGCGTAATATTGAACTCCCAGCAGATCTAGAAATTATTGACCCTGATCTTATTCGTTCTGAATACGTTGCAAAAATGGTTGAGTTACGCAAAGGCAAGTTGAATGAATCTCAAGCTGATGAACAACTTCAAGATACGGTTGTACTTGGTACAATGATGCTTGCACTTGATCAAGTTGATGGTCTCGTATCTGGTGCAGTACACACTACAGCCAATACGGTTCGACCAGCGTTCCAGCTTATTAAGACAGCACCAGATTACTCACTAGTCTCTTCTGTATTCTTTATGCTGTTACCAGATGAAGTCTATGTCTATGGCGATTGCGCCATTAACCCAGATCCAGATGCGGCACAATTAGCTGAAATTGCAATCCAATCAGCCGATTCAGCCAAAGCCTTTGGTATTGACCCTCGTATTGCCATGATTTCGTATTCAACAGGTTCTTCTGGCACGGGTGCAGATGTGGACAAAGTTCGTGAAGCAACTGAAATTGCTAAGCAACGCCGCCCTGACCTACTCATTGATGGACCATTACAATACGATGCTGCATCAGTTGAAAGTGTTGGTCGCTCTAAAGCACCTGATTCTAAAGTTGCTGGACGTGCCAATGTATTCATTTTCCCTGACCTGAATACAGGTAATACCACTTACAAAGCGGTGCAACGCGCAGCTAATGTGGTTAGTGTTGGACCAATGTTACAAGGACTAAATAAACCTGTGAATGATTTATCACGTGGTGCCTTAGTCGATGATATTGTTTTCACTATTGCACTCACAGCAATTCAAGCAGAGCAACAAAAAACAGCCTAACCTCTGCATGCTCAAAAGAAGCTCCTTACTGATTATGATGTAAGGAGCTTCTTTTATTTATTAAAGTGCGTATAACTGTCGCCTAAATTTCAAAGCTTCTCTCTTCTTCGCTTTAAACTGATTAATATTCAACTATATTATCTTTTTCATGAATATATTTAACTCATTAACAGTCTGTGTAATTTTATGAATAATGTCGTTGACAAGTTTTTATTAATTTAGGCGTTTTAGCTTAAAAAGCGCACTTTTGTATAATTACATTCATAAGTGAGCGTGCTAGAATCCGCCAGCTAACTCTCATAGATCCAATAACAATGTTCTCGTTCTTATCCATTGAATTCAGTCTATTATTTATTTTATTTTTCTGTCTTTATTGGTCATTTCGCTCAAAACCACAAATCCAAAATTTTGTTTTGATGCTTGCAAGTTATGCTGTGATCTATGCTATGGCTAATGCAACAGCCGTTGTTATTCTTTTGGGATTTAGTTTGGGTATTTATTTGTTGTCCTTAGCAATGGATGCTTATCAACAACATAAAAAGAAGATTCTCATTTTAGGTATTGTTTTTACCTTAGCCCAGCTCAGTTGGTTTAAGTACTACGATTTTTTCAAAGTGAATATCAGCCAAGCACTTGATGCATTACAACTGGATAGCTCAGGCTTGATGGCTAATCTTATCTTGCCTTTAGGTATTTCATATTACTCTTTCCAGGCAATAAGTTACTTAGTCAGTCGATATTATAATGAAAGCGAAGTACCTCGATTTGGCATCTTACAATTACTGACACACTTTTCATTTTTTGCAACGATTACCGCAGGGCCAATTGCTCGAGCCAAGAATGTGAAAGGTTTAAATGATATTTGTGGTCAAAACTGCGGTATGAGTGAGCAATTACGCAGTACAACACCAAGACAAGTTTTATTTCCAAGTTTAGCGTTATTGCTCATCATTATTGCACTGATTAAAAAATGGTGGATTGCTGGCTGGCTAGCCGATGAATGGGTTAACCCTGTCTTTGCAAACCCAATGCAATATCACAGTCTTGAGATTTTAGCAGCGATCTATGCCTATACCTTACAGTTGTTTTTAGACTTTTCTGGTTATAGTGAAATGATGATTGCATTTGCCCTATTGCTTGGTTTTCGTATTCCTGTGAACTTTAAAGCTCCCTTACTAGCACACAATATTCGTGACTTTTGGGATAAATGGCATATCAGTTTATCGACGTGGATTCGAGACTATATCTACATTCCACTTGGGGGAAGCCGAGATGGTTTCACTCGCACACAATTTAACTTGGTCACCGCCATGGTACTCTCGGGTGTTTGGCATGGTTCTGGTTGGAATTTCTTTCTCTGGGGCTTGCTACATGGTCTAGCCCTAGTGCTCTTAAACTGTAGCGATAAACTCTATCAAAAAACCTTCAATGTAACCGCAAAACAAGCACGTGATGCACTTTCAAAATCAAGTTGGATTGGCAAAGTTATTTCTGTGTTTGTAACGATTAACTTTGTTTGTTTCTGTTTTGTCTTCTTCCGTGCCAAAAGCCTAGATGAAGCACTACAAGTCTTCCAAGCGCTCTTTAGTAATGTCATCAATATACAGTGGACAAATAATCCACTTTATTTATTGAGTTTAATGGTTATCGCTTGGGGACTATACCCGTTTATTAGTCGTTTACTGCAAAGTGCCTGCCTAAGCCTTATACGTGTACCACGCTATTTGCTTATTGTTCCACTTTTCATCGTATTTTTAATTATTGTTATCTGTGCACCATCTGGCATCCCGGGCTTTATCTATGCAAACTTCTAAGCAACCTGAATCAATAGACCATGTCAGCACAGACCTCAGTGATGCATCATCAACAGCACAACAAGGTTCAACCTCTGCGGCTTTTGTTTATATCTTAAGTAGTTTGTTAATTTGCGCATTGCTGAGTATCTGGATAATGCAAAACTCAGTAAATGCGTACTACCAGCAAACCTATCATCAGCCTAGTCCACTGGTTGATTTAGATGATTATCCAAGTTGGAGTTTAGGTGGAACAATTGGTGATGAACTTTATCATCAACATGATGCAGTAAAAGCCAAAATATCTGCATGGAACAGTGACATCATCGAAAATTTTAACGCTGAATATGCTTTTAGCCCAGAATTTAAAACAGCAATGTTAGAAAAGCAAAAACAAGAACAACTCAAACTTGCAAGCCAAGCAAAAGCTCAGGCAGAGGCGCGTGCACAAGAAGCACAGTTAAATCAATTTAGTATTACCAAAGCAGATCAGGTCTTCTTTGCTGGTGACTCCTTAATGCAAGGAGTTGCACCACATGTTCAAAAATACCTACAAGAACAATATTCAATTAAAACCGTTAATCTTAGTAAACAAAGTACAGGGCTTGCCTACCCAAAATTCTTTAATTGGCCTCAAACCATCAAAGAAACGTTGGCACAAAATCCAGCAATTAAAATCTTAGTGGTCTTTTTAGGTCCAAATGACCCTTGGGATATGCCTAGCCCTACAGGAGGTGCTTACCTCAAGTTTGAAACACCTGAATGGGAAGCTGAATATCGCTCACGAATTGCAGACATTATTCAAACAGCTCAACGACACCAAGTTAAAGTCATGTGGATCAGCCCACCGAATATGCGTAAAGACAGTTTAAATCATCAAATGATTTATCTTAACCAGATTATTGCAGCTGAAGTTCAGCTACAACATGCCTATTTAATAGATTCAAGAGAAATCTTAGGAACAAGTAACAACATCTATAATGATTATCTACTCAAAGATGGAGTTTCAAATAAAATGCGCAGTGCCGATGGCATACATTTTTCAACAGAAGGTCAAAAAAATATTGCCAAGATTATTGAACAACATATTAGAATTGTGAACTAATCCATCTTAGATACAAAGATTTATTATGAATAAACTGCAAAGTTTGACCTCACTATCATGTATGTTATTCATGAGCTGCCAAAGTCTATCCGCAGCGAGTTTAAGTAATTTTAATGAACCGAATAGTCAAAATTTAATTCAAGCCTTACAAACAAAAAAAATTCACATTGTGCAGCTTGGAGACTCACATACTGCTGCTGATGAAATGACGAATAATATGCGTCTCCAACTACAGAGCACTTTGGGCAATGGTGGAATGGGTTGGGGTATGCCCATGTATTTTACTGGCCATCGTTTAGTCCGCTATGGTTATGACAATAGTGGTTGGCAACCCGTCTCAAGTCGAACACGCAGTGATGAAAATTATAGTCTTGGTGGATTATTAGCAATACCACAGTCAACAGCTGCCAGTCTTACGATTAAAGCGAAACAAAGTGAAGTTAGCCAACGCTATACAGTCAGTATTCGCCAGCAGGCAGGTGATAGTCCCCTCATTGGCCAAGATGCCCAAGGCCGCCCTATCTCTATAGAAGCACCAATCAAAAATGGCACTTGGCAATTTGTGCAGTTTGTTGCCCAGCCACCGTTTACCATTCAAAGCCAACAAGCAAAACAAACGGCTCTAGGTGGATGGTGGGGAGAAAATGAAAGAGGACAAGGTGCTGTGGTTTCTGCACTCGGTATTAATGGTGCTCAGCTCTCTTATTGGAATCGCTGGAATACTCAAGCTTGGCAAAAAGAACTCGCAGCTGTTTCACCCAATTTATTGATTTTGGCTTATGGAACCAACGAAGCCTACAATAACAATCTTGATGTTGCTCAAACACGTCAAATCTTGATTGAGAAAATTCAAGCAATTCGTAGTGCAAGCCCTAAAACTGCAGTAATGATTGTTTCTGCACCTGAAAGCCTAAAAAGCATCAATGGCTCTTGTGGTGTACGTCCAATTAAACTGGACGAAGTACAGCAAATGCAACGTGAAGTTGCTCAACAATACAAAACACTCTACTGGGACTGGCAAGCGGCTATGGGTGGCAACTGTAGCATGAAGACGTGGATCAACCGTGGTGATGCACGTCGTGATGGTGTTCACTTCAGTGCTTCTGGTTACCAAAAGCTCGGTAATATGCTTGCGGCAGATATTTTAAATATTGCTAATATTCAATCTAGTACAGTATCACCAAGCTATGGTTTAAACACCAATACAGTAGCAGATGATCTCTCACCACAGGGTGGTGTAAATATCAAAACAACAACACGTCCATATGCAACAATTTGCAAGGGAAATGACTGTACACCTTTTCCCTAAGCCGTTCTAAAGCACTCCAAGCTAAGCAAGAGATTGTTTTAACAACAATCTCTTGCTTACTATAGAGAGAATTAAAATGCAGCCCTCTCCTCGACATACTTTTTTAATCCCCTTCTTATTGGCAATGCTGGGTATTGCCTTAATTCTACTGGCATCAATCGCCCTTATACTGATGTTAAATCGTTATCTAGGCATGCAAATTAGCTTTGAGCAAAGTCTTCAGATCATATTTATGCTGGTGGGTAGTCTCTGCCTCCCATGGATTACTCAGCGTTTTTTTAAATCATCTCCCCAACACCCTCACACAGCCCTAAGCACATCTTCTGTACCAAAAGAAAATTCCTATGCGCAAAAGTATCGATGGGGCAAGATCATTGCTTTTGCATTAGCACTCACGACTTTTTGGGTCATTTTAGGCCCATGGTCATATGTGATTACCATGTTGCAGTATTTGAGTCATTGGACATATCACCGTACCGCGCTGTTCTTTTTTGCTTTTGTTACCATTGTGCTTTCTTCCCTATTCTTAGCCGCCATATTACATTTTTTCTCACGCTATATTTTTAAAATCGACTCTAAACAACAATATTGGAATGAGTGGTGTATTAGCCTGAGCTTTGGTCTGGGATTATTGATTTTTGCACAATTATTACTCAACATATTCATACTCAAGTTTTTATGATGATGATCCAATTCACACAAGCAATATCATCATCAAAAAATAACCTATTGTATTGCCCCACCATAGTCTAAAAATTCTGCTAAATCACCACTTCAACACGTTTATCACGTATAATTTAGCCCGCTAGCTTTCAGCCCGCTCAAGAGATTTTGATATGACAACGATTATCAAGCAAGATGACTTGATCACCTCGGTCAAGGATGCGCTTCAATTTATTTCTTACTATCACCCACAAGACTTTATCCAAGCGATGAGTCGTGCCTATGATCGTGAAGAGAATAAAGCCGCTAAAGATGCGATTGCACAGATTTTAATTAACTCGCGTATGTGTGCCGAAGGCCACCGCCCAATCTGTCAAGATACAGGGATTGTCAACGTCTTGGTTGATGTTGGTTTGGACGTTAAATTTGATTTGACCATGAGCTTAGATGATGCCATCAATGAAGGTGTTCGTCAGGGCTATTTAGAAAATAGTAACGTCCTTCGTGCTTCAGTTTTAGCTGATCCTGCTTTTGGTCGTAAAAACACCAAAGATAATACGCCTGCAGTGATTCACTATAAACTCGTACCAGGTAATAAAGTAGATATTACTGTTGCTGCTAAAGGTGGCGGTTCAGAAAATAAATCTAAACTTGCAATGCTTAACCCATCTGATTCAATCGTAGATTGGGTATTAAAAACAGTTCCAACTATGGGTGCTGGCTGGTGTCCACCTGGTATGCTTGGTATCGGGATTGGTGGTACTGCTGAAAAAGCCATGATGCTTGCAAAAGAAGCGCTCATGGAAGAACTTAACATGGACGAATTACTTCGTCGTGGTCCACAGAACCAAACTGAAGAGCTACGTATCGAAATTTTCGAAAAAGTAAATGCTCTTGGTATTGGTGCACAAGGTCTAGGCGGTTTAACGACTGTTCTTGATATTAAAATCAAAGACTATCCTTGTCATGCAGCTGGAAAACCAGTAGGTATGATTCCAAACTGTGCTGCAACTCGTCATGCACACTTCCAGCTTGATGGTACTGGTCCTGCACATATTCAGGCGCCTAAACTTGAAGACTATCCAGAAGTCACTTGGGATTCTTCACAGTCTAAACGTGTAGACCTTGATAACATCACACAAGAAGAAATGGATTCATGGAAACCAGGTGATACGCTATTACTCAACGGTACAATTTATACTGGACGTGATGCTGCACATAAACGTATGGTTGACATGTTAGCAAAAGGTGAAAAACTACCTGTTGATTTAAAGGGTAAGTTTATTTACTACGTTGGCCCTGTTGATCCTGTTGGTGACGAAGTTGTTGGCCCTGCTGGTCCAACTACGGCAACACGTATGGACAAATTTACCCGTACAATTCTAGAAGAAACAGGATTGTTCGGTATGATTGGTAAAGCTGATCGTGGTCCTGCTGCTGTTCAAGCAATTAAAGACAACAAAGCCACTTATTTAATGGCTGTTGGTGGCGCTGCATATTTAGTATCTAAAGCTGTACGTGAAGCTGAAGTTGTTGCCTTTGCTGACCTTGGTATGGAAGCAATCTACAAATTCAAAGTTCAAGATATGCCAGTATCTGTAGCAGTAGATGTAAACGGTACTTCTATTCATGCGATTGCACCAAAAATTTGGCAAGCAAAAATCGGTAAAATTCCAGTTGTAGACGCGGCTCAAGGCTAAGCGCTTATGGCATAGAAAAGCCAGCAGCTAAATAGCGTGCTGGCTTTTTTTATTGCTTAATTCAAAACTTTTAATAAAAAAATCAACCTTTTGCCATTAATACATAATCACCCTCAGCACATTTCCCACCATCAACTACTTGCCAAGCATGTTTAATATAAAAACGTTGCGCTGCGTGATTTTCACTCAAGCATTTCAAATTTCCCGTTGTCGTAAAGTGTTTTTCAGCTGCGATTAAAAGTGCTGAACCTACACCTAAATTTTGAAATTGAGGCGCAACAAATAAATGATGTAAAAAATTATCAGGAAGAAAAACTGCTGCAAATCCCAAATATTGCTGCCCATATTCTGCAACAAGTATTAACTCATCTTGGGTCGACGCTTCAAAATCCTGCAACGTCCACTGTGAAGCATCTAACCAAGACCAACTTTCAATTCTAGTCTGTAGAAAAAGTTGGCTTAAAGCCAGCTTATCTTGTGGTTGATAGTGCCTAATATTGATGCTTAAACTCAAAAAAATCCCTCCTTTATACGGAGGGATGTCTTGTAAGGAGGACTATGCTTCAACCCATTTACCATCTTGATAAACTAGACTCCACTTAGTCGCCTTACCTTCTGCATTTTCAGAGCCCACATATTGACACTGATTTTTGCGGCTAAACTTAATTAAAGTCGCATTTCCTTCAGGATCTGTATCTGGTGCCATAAGTAAGAACTGATACTTCGCATCAAGCTGATCCGCAACACTGCGTAATTCGGCTACTTTAGGCGCACGCGTTTCACGAATTTTAGGAAATTTACTTGCTGCTAGGAATAAACCCGCTGCCCCATCACGTAACACAAAATAGTCATCATGTTTCGTTGAACGGAGATGTTCCATTTTAATTGGATCTACTCGTGGAGGCGCAGGCTGACCACTTTTGAGTACCTTGCGTGTATTGTCGCAACTATTACAAGCAAAGTAAGGACCAAAACGGCCAGTTTTTAATTGCATTTCACCATTACATTTTTCACATGGGAAACTTGGCCCATCATAACCTTTGATTTTGAACTGACCTTGTTCCAATTCAAAACCATGACAATCTGGGTTATTACCACAAATATGCAGCTTACGACTACCATCAAGCACATAACTGTCCATTGCTGTTGAACAAATTGTACAACGCTTTTTCGACATTAAATCTGCTGTTTCAGCCGCATCGTCATCTGAAAGCACAGCCAAAGACTCAACAGGTGTTAAGTTCATGGTGCCTTTACAACGCTCTTTAGGAGGTAGGTTATAGCCCGAACATCCCAAAAACACTCCAGTTGTCCCAGTACGAATCTGCATTGGACGACCACATTCAGGACATGCCACAGAGTCAACTTCAACAGGTAGGTTACGTCGCATACCTGCTTCGCTTTGAGCAGTTGTCAAACGTTTCTTAAAGTCACCATAGAAACTATCTAATAACTCTTTCCAATTACGCTCACCCATTGCCACCTTATCAAGCTGGCCTTCAAGATCTGCAGTAAAGGCATAATTCATTAAATTATTAAAACTTTCATCCAAGCGATCTGTTACGATTTCACCCATTTTCTCCGCAAATAAACGGCGGTTTTCGAGTTTGACATAACCACGATCTTGAATCGTGGAAATAATCGCTGCATAAGTTGAAGGACGACCAATACCACGTTTTTCTAGCTCTTTTACCAAAGAAGCTTCTGTAAAACGTGCTGGTGGTTTAGTAAAGTGCTGTGATGGATCAAGTTTATCTAATTGTAAGTGTTCACCAACTTTCACTGCCGGTAAAAGTACATCATCATCAGATTTGTTTGCACCACGTACTCGTGTAAAGCCATCAAACACCAAAGTACGGCCTTTAGCTTTGAGTTCTACACCATTGGCATCAACTAAAATAGTTGAAGATAAATACTCAGCTGGGGTCATTTGACAAGCCACAAACTGACGCCAAATAAGATCATATAACCGCTGAGCATCACGCTCCACACCAACTAAACTATCACCTTTAAGTGCAACATTTGATGGACGAATCGCTTCATGCGCTTCTTGTGCGTTAGCCTTATTACCAAAACGATTAGCCTTTTCTGGTAAATACTTCTTACCATACTCAGTTTCAATGTGACTACGCACCATATTCACGGCATCATCACTTAAAAATGTTGAGTCGGTACGCATATAAGTAATAAAACCAGCCTCATACAAGCGCTGAGCCAACATCATGGTTTTCTTCACAGAAAAGCCTAAACGAGTACTGGCTGCTTGCTGTAAGGTTGAGGTGATATAAGGTGCGCTGGGATTAACTTTGGTTGGCTTGTCTTCACGATTAGAAACGACAAAGTTTGCATCTTTTAAAATCGTCAAGATAGCATCAGTTTCAGCCTTATTTTTTAATTTAAGTGCTTTACCTGCCTGCTTCACTGCTTCTAAACGGATTGCATCTTTTTGGTTATGCGTATCTGCAAAAATTTGCCAATATTCTTCAGGAATAAACGCACGAATTTCACGTTCACGCTCAACCACAAGTTTAACTGCAACGGACTGAACACGTCCTGCAGATAAACCACGGGCAATCTTTTCCCAAAGTAGTGGTGAAATCATAAAACCAACTACACGGTCGAGGAAACGTCGTGCCTGTTGTGCATTCACTTTATTGGTATCTAAACGTTCTGGATGTTTAAATGCTTCTTGAATGGCATTTTTAGTAATTTCGTTAAAAACAACACGTTGGTACCGAGAATCATCGCCACCAATCACTTCTTTTAAATGCCAAGCAATCGCCTCTCCTTCACGGTCCAAATCCGTTGCGAGGTAGATTTCATCAACTTGTGATGCCAATTTTTTCAGTTCTGCAACAACGTGTTCTTTACCTGGCAGCACTTCATAATGCGCTTTCCAATCGTGCTCGGGATCAACCCCCATGCGATTAATCAAAGCAGACTGTGCTTTAGCTGCCTTTTCACTTTCTGTTAATTTGGTTCGGCTTGTTGGTTTCTTTTCTGTAGATTTACCTGCACCGGTAGGCAAATCTCGCACATGGCCCACAGAAGATTTAACAATATATTGAGCACCTAAATATTTGTTAATTGTTTTCGCTTTTGCAGGCGACTCCACAATCACGAGAGCACGCTTGTTACCAGCCTCAGCCGTTGCTGCACTGTCTTTAGTTGTGGATCGAGGAGCTTTCGCCATAATAAACTTTTATTCCTAGTTGTTACAAAATTAATATTCAGCCAAAGAAAGAAGAAATGCTTTCATTTCATCAAGTTGAGTCGCTTTGAGATCACTGTGTTCATCCCAATACAGACCAACACAGTTGGCTTGCATATCAATAGCATAAATTCCTTGCAATGCAATGGGTAAATCACTAAATTTCTCATCGCCATACAGTACTTTAAGCTTTTGATCCTCAACTTTAGCACGCATTAAAGCTAAATTTGCGCTAGGGATTAAAACACTATAATAAGCAATCATACTGGCACGGTCTTCTGTCGCCTTTGGTACAGCAGTCCAGTCTGGCGCAACCACCAAACGTGGATGTAAGCTCATCTTTCGCGCTTTCTCACGCAAAATTCCTAGGGCTTTTTCTCTTGGGCTCACTCTTAAACCAAAAATTGATCCAATCACGAAAACCACAATAATCACTGTAACCCAAAGTCCAGTATTTTCCATATATTACCCTTTTCTCTCTTTATTAGATTTGCATAAGCGTGGGGATAAAGGCAAGACGTAAATTCTATTTCGTAATACACATCTTTAATTTTTTTTAAAAATAAAAAGATATTTCAGGATATTAAATCTAACATTCACAACGAACTTCATTTTGCTTAATGTGCTAAATCAGTCAGTTAAAAGCATATCATTATTAACCCTATAAACACTCATGCCCTAAAACTAGTTTAAGTACATTTCATAACTATAGGTCACTTCATGTCCATTCCAATGAATGTAACCTCTTTTGATCAATGCTTTAATAATTAAACTCGCATCCGCTTCAGGAAAGACCTCAGTTAATAAATCTTTCAACGAATAAATATCTTTAGGCATGACAACCTGTTTCTCTCTCAGCTGTAAAAGCAATTCAAAATGAATTTGATCGGATGGATGAAAATGTAGATTGGATAAATCATCTTCAAGTAAACTGTCTTCTTTTTCATGAAGTAGCGTTGAAGGTTTTTTCCCGCCTTGATCAATAAGTGCCTCAATACCTTGACGTAACTGTTGTGCTGGGGTTTGGACTTGATCAGGTACTGCTTCATGAATATTGAGATTTGGTACATCATCCCTAGACTCAACTTGCTGTAAATTTAACGTATTACCAGTGTTACTTAGCTTTGCAAAACCTTTACGTAATGCCAAAGGTGCATAGTCAATAAATAGCCGATGGTTTTGTATAGGCTGTAATAATAATTCTAAGGCAACACAAGCACGCTGCGTCCATGTCAAATCTACACCGCCCCATTCAGCCGCTGTGGGTACTACAGTATGTGCATTTGTATGTAACTGCTGTAATGTACATTTTATAGTCGCTTGCTGAAACAACTGCAACAACTGTGTCGCCTGTAGCTGCGCCGAATATAATGTCACACTCAACTCTAGATCCAGTAAAACCAGCATCTGCCCAACCAATACGGCATATTGATACTCTTGACGGCAGTTTTGGGGTAAATCCAAAATGATCACTTGACCACTGTTAATTAAGGTTGCCAACTCATTGAGCGTGGTTAAACTAAATGAACACTGGTTTTTGCAATGAAACAAATACACAGTGTCATACTTTGCCAACATTGCAGTAAGTTGTGACAGTTCTAAAGCGTAGCCTTGCAAATCGACTAATGCGACGGTGTTTTGCATATTGAATAATAGATGTAGCAATCAAGTTGATAAGCATTACAACCATGTTAGAGGCTAAGGTCAAATGAAATTCGTCATCGCCAACATGATTCAGATCAATAAATCGAGTAAACCTCAAAAATCATACGTATTTTACAAATAACTAGAACTTAATAATGTGGTGGAATATCATTGTGGGGATCAAAAGGCGCAATACCTTCTGATAAATCTGATGCTTCAACACGTCGATATAAAAACTGTAATTGTTTTTTTAAATCAGCGAGTTCTGCATTTTGTCTTGCAACTTCCGCATCTAATTGCTCAACTAAATCATCCAAAAATGCAATTCTTACTTGCAAATCTTCGATGGGTGCGGACAATGGCGCATGATCATCTATATTTTTTGCATTAGTCATTTTAGACCTCATTTGGGATTTCAGGAAACACTATGGCCTATATTACGTTAAGGGACGTCCAACTTGCATTTGGTGGACCTGCACTTCTCGACGGCGCGAATTTTAACTTAGAACGTGGTGAACGTGTCTGTTTAATTGGTCGTAATGGTGAAGGAAAATCCACACTATTAAAATTAATTGAAGGAAGCTTAATTCCTGATCAAGGTGAAGTCTCAATTCAAAATGGTCTAAGCGTTTCAATGCTAGCACAAGACGTACCTATGGATACAGGCACTGTTGCTGACATTGTTGCTGATGGAGCTGGTGAAGCTGCCAAAGTGCTTAAAGCTTATCATCAAGCAAGTGATTCTTGTGTTGCTGGTGATATGCAAGCTTGTGAGCTTATGGGAGAGTTACAACATAAACTTGACCAACTTGATGGTTGGGCACTTGAAACTAAAGTCAATGCCATTCTAAGCAAAATGGGGCTAGATCCTCAAGCTGATTTAGCTGAACTCTCAGGAGGACGTAAACGTCGTGTCCTACTTGCACGTGCCCTACTCACTCAACCAGATGTTTTACTTCTAGATGAACCAACAAACCATCTTGATGTAGAAAGTATTGAATGGTTAGAAAAATTTCTATTAGATCAAAATAACCTGACACTCTTATTTATTTCGCATGACCGTAGTTTTGTCGATAGCATTGCGACTCGTATTGTTGAACTTGACCGTGGTGTATTGCGTAGTTACGAAGGTAACTATTCAACTTACTTAGAGCTAAAAGCACAACAACTTGAAGCTGAAGAAAAACAAAATGCCTTATTTGACAAAAAATTAGCTGAAGAAGAAGCTTGGATTCGTCAAGGGATTAAAGCACGTCGTACCCGTAATGAAGGCCGTGTCCGCGCTTTAAAAGCATTACGTGAAGAATCCAAAGCACGTCGCTTCCAGCAAGGCAAAGCCAGTATGGGCGTACAAGAGGCTTCACGCTCAGGCAAAGTGGTCTTTGAAGTTGAAAACCTCTCTGTCAGCTACGATCAAAAACAATTAATCAAAGATTTTTCTTGCTTGGTTATGCGTGGTGACCGTATTGGCCTAGTTGGTGATAATGGTGTTGGGAAAACCACACTTATCAAAGCAATTTTAGGCGAAATTGAACACGGCGGTACTGTCAAAACTGGAACCCAGCTTGAAGTTGCGTATTTTGACCAATTACGTGATCAACTCGACCTAGAAAAATCAGTATTAAATAACGTCTCAGAAGGTTCAGATTTTGTTGATGTAAATGGGCAACGCCGCCACATTTATAGCTATTTACAAGATTTCCTCTTTGCACCTGAACGTGCCCGTACTCCAGTCAAAGCATTATCTGGCGGAGAACGCAACCGTATTCTACTTGCCAAGTTATTACTTAAGCCATCCAATCTCATTGTTATGGATGAGCCAACGAATGACCTTGACATGGTCACCTTAGAATTACTTGAAGAAATGCTTTCTGAATATAAAGGCACATTGTTATTGATTAGCCATGACCGTGCCTTTATGGATAACGTAGTAACTTCAACTTGGGTTTTTGATGGTAAAGGCAATATTGATGAATATGTTGGTGGCTATCAAGATTACTTAGAACAACGACCTGACCAAACCGTTGTTGATCAAAAAAGTGAAGTAAAGAAAGCTATCGCAAAAGCCGAAGCAGCTGCAGCACCAAGTGTTAAAAAGGCAAAACTCAGCTACAAAGACCAGCGAGAACTCGAACAACTGCCTGCTGAAATTGAAAAGTTAGAACAGGAGCAAGCCGATCTGAATGACAAGCTTGCCGATGGAAGCTGGTTTGTTCGTGATGCAGAAGCAGCGACTGAAGCATCACAGCGCCTTGCAGACATTGATATGCTCCTACTTGAAAAATTAGAGCGTTGGGATCAGTTGGAAAACATGTAATTCATTACTGCTCTAAGTAAGATGCCATCTTTTAAGATGGCATCTTGGTTTTCATTGCAAGAAAATTAAAATCTTTAAATATCATGGTAGCGTATAGTGTCCCAACGAGAGTCTTTTAAAACTCGTTGCGCTTCATGATACACTTATGGCCATTCCCAAAGAAATCAATCTCTAAGCAACATAAATGAGCCAACATCAAGCCTATCAACCTGGTCAGTTTCAATGGTCTTTCCTTCTTCCTAAATACTGGGGGATTTGGATTGCAATTGTTTTTTTAATGTTATTGGCAATCTTACCATGGGCATTACAATACCGTTTAGCTCAATGGCTTGGTCACATTGCTTTTAAGTATTTAAAATCACGTAGAAAAACCACTATTCGCAATCTACAACTTTGTTTTCCAGAATGGTCCGAAGCTGAAGTTGAGCAACAATCACGTCAGGTTTTTATTGACATGATGATTGGTGTGTTTGAAACACTAAATGCTTGGTACTGTCCGAATTGGTTTAAAGGTCGTGTCACAATTGAAGGCTTAGAACACATCACCAATGCCCAAGCACAAGGCCAAGGTGTTCTGCTACTCGGTACACATAGCACTTTACTTGATGCTGGTGGTTATATTTGTGCGCAGTACTTTGATCCAGATGTCGTCTATCGCCCTCAAAACAATCCACTTCTAGATATGCTGATCTATCGCTGCCGTGCCACTATCTATGGTCATCAAATTGATCACGATGATATGCGTGGTTTAATTCGACAATTAAAAAATGGCCATGCTATTTGGTATAGTCCAGACCAAGACTTCGGATTAAAACAAGGTGTTATGGCCCCATTTTTTGGTATACCTGCAGCTACTGTCACCGCACATCGTCGCTTATTAAAAATTTCTAAAGCTGCGGCTGTACCACTATATTTTTATCGTCATGGTGATATACGTGATCCTCGTTATCACATTCTCATTGAGGCAGCCCTAGACAATATGCCAAGTAACGATGAGACTGCTGATGCTACACGTGTCAACAACATCATTGAACAGCAGTTACGTATAGCTCCCACTCAATATATGTGGTTTCACCGACGCTTTAAAACACGCCCAGAAGGGTATGAAAAAATTTATTAATCAGCTTCACTTCAAATGCTGTACCTTAATCAAGAAGGTACAGCTATCAATGTCTAAACACACAATGTTCAAATAATAAGGTCCAGCCATGAAAGTGATGCAACTTCTTCCTGAACTGAATAGTGGTGGCGTAGAACGTGGTACGCTTGAAATTGCTAAAGCACTCGTCACTGCAGGTCATCAATCCCTAGTTGTGTCCAATGGTGGACGTATGGTGAATCAACTTGAGTCGGAAGGTTCACAACACCTCAGCTTGGCTATTCATAAAAAATCCTTGGCCAGCCTATGGCAAATTCGTCCACTACGTAAGTTGATACAACAACATCAACCAGATATTTTGCATGTTCGCTCACGAGTACCTGCATGGTTAACTCACTTTGCTCTTAAAGGCATACCCGCTCAGCAACGCCCACACTTAATTAGCACAGTACATGGCTTCTATTCTGTTAATCGCTATAGCGCCATTATGACTCAAGCAGAAAAAGTTATTGCCGTTTCAGATAGTGTTGTTGAATACATCCATAGCCACTACCCTCATTGTCCACCTCAAAATATTGTGCGTATTTATCGCGGTATAGACCCACAAGCTTTCCCACATCACTATCAACCATCAGCACAATGGTTACAAAAGACCTTTCTAGATTATCCGCAACTTGAAAACCGCTTTTTAGTTTGTTTACCAGGGAGAATTACCCGTTTAAAAGGACACGAAACACTCATTGAACTCGTGGCAGCTTTGCACAAGAAATTTCCTCAACTTCATGCGGTTATTGTTGGTGGAGCAGATGCAAAAAAAGCTGCTTATTTAGATGAAATAGAAAAAAAGATTTCAAGCCTAGGCTTAAGTAATGACATCACTTTTGTTGGACATCGTAGCGATATTCGAGAATGGTTAGCTTTAAGTGATGTTGTATTATCTCTCTCTAGCCAGGCAGAAACTTTTGGACGAACTGCTCTTGAAGCACTCTCTCTTGGCACACCAGTTATTGGCTGGAAACGTGGTGGCGTTGCTGAAATACTTGCACAGCTCTATCCTCAAGGTCTAATTGAAGTTGATGACATAGAGTGCATGCAGATGCAATTAGAATGGCATATTGAACAAAGACAACATGTTGCTCCTGTACATCAATTTAGCTTAGAGCAAATGTGTGACCAAACGCTATCGCTTTATCAAAGCATCTTAGATTGAAGCTCAGTCAATAAAAAGCCCAAACTCAGTATCTAATAGAATTTGGGCTCTAGATTAGCTTTCCAAAGTTATCTGTTGTTTTTTTCATTGAGTTGTCTATGCAACCTTTATTAGTTCAGTTTAGCTTTATTCTATTTATTATTTTTTTTTGCCTTTCTTGCGCTACTGTTCACATATTAGCGTAGAGGCAAACTAGAACACTAGTTGTAATCAGACTCATTGAATGTAAGCCAAAGTCGAATATCTTATTAGATATTCACATAAATACTATAGAATCAACTCATTGTATTTTTTTCTCTATTTCATGCTGCTGTACCATGCTATCTAAGATGGGTTTTTCTTCGGCCTTAGCTTGCTCAATTCCGCTTTGAATCGCATCTTGTACAGCCTTTTGATCTCCTTCAACCATTTCTAATTCATCTTGTATTTGTTCAAAAATACGATCTGTTTGTAGCTCAACATAGATTGGAAAGTGATCTGAACCAATATGTGTTAATCGCTTCATTTTAATTAATGCAAAATCCACACTGTGAAACACATGGTCAAGTGACCACCGCAGTAAAGGATAATTTGCGTGAAATGTGTTGATATAGTGTCGCCCTATCCGTGGATCAAGCAAACCACTTATACGTTGAAACAATCTTGTCGTTCGTGACCAAGCAACGTCATTTAAGTCACCCATAACAATACAGCTTTCATCCAAATCCTGAATATGATCACCAATAATCAATAACTCAGCATCGCGTAAGGTTGAATTTTTTGCTTCTGTTGGACTTGGAGGCTTTGGATGTAAGGCATATATTCGTACTGGCTGTCCTGAAGTTAAAATCACGCTGCAATGAATAGAAGGAATTTCATCGCTAAGAAGAAATTTAATCTCAATATCTTGAAGGGGTAATCGACTATACAAGTGCATGCCATACAAGTTTTCAAGCGGTACCGCAACACGATAAGGATAGTCAACTTCCAATACCTCTAGCTGATGTTGCCAAAGTAAATTTGTTTCTAAAGTGAGTAGGATATCTGGCTGATACTGCTGAACATGTTTAATAAGTAAATGATACTGATCATTGGTCATCAATACATTTGCAACAATTATTGAGAGTTGCTGTTGAGGATTCCAAGCAGAAGCTGGTACTTGTTTTACCTGTTTCTTCCATACCAGAGTATAAGGCAGCACCATTTTAAGTTGATAAATGAGCGCAGCAATAAGTCCAGCGAGAATTATTTGTCTCCAACTATCCCATGCTGTGGGCCAAACAATTAAACACAATAGACTCGCTAACCCCAAAACGAGAATTTGCAACTGTGGAAAATCAGCACATCGAATTTGCTACTCATTGTGTGAAATTAAAAACCAAACACTTAACCAAATCACCTTTACCGTAATTACATTTATTTAAAGCATATGCTGTACTTATGTTGCTCATTGTCATTTTTTACATGCCAATCGCAGCTGTCTTTTTTTTATCAAACCACATACTCTACTTAAGTATTATGTTTTTCATATTTTTTGAAAATTTCTTACGGTTTTAATTGTGTAATGCTTGCAGTTACAAGCGCTTTTGATACACTGAAAAATCCTTTTATTTTTTATATTAACGCACCGAGGCAAAGTGACATGAAAGTAGGTCTGGTCGGTTGGCGCGGGATGGTTGGTTCCGTCCTTATGCAACGTATGGTTGAAGAAAATGATTTTGCGCATATAGAGCCATTTTACTTCTCAACCAGTAACGCAGGGGGAGAAGCCCCTGCATATGGCGGCAAAACCGCCCCAGCACTTATGGATGCGACAGACATTGAAAGTCTCAAGCGGATGGATGTCATTATTAGCTGTCAAGGTGGTGACTATACTTCTGAAGTCTATCCAAAACTTAGAGCAGAAACTTGGAAAGGTTATTGGATTGATGCTGCATCTACACTTCGTATGGAAGATGAAGCAATTATCGTACTTGATCCAGTCAATGCTCATGTCATCAAAGATGGTTTAAGTAATGGTGTTAAAACATTTGTTGGTGGAAACTGTACAGTTTCACTGATGCTTATGGGTATGGGCTCATTATTCCAAAACAATTTGGTCGAATGGCTTTCTGCGATGACCTATCAAGCAGCATCAGGTGCTGGTGCGCAAAATATGCGTGAGCTCATCACAGGTATGGGATATTTATATAACAATACCAAAACGCTTTTAGATGATCCTAAATCTGCAATTTTGGATATTGACAGTCGTATTGCTGAATTACAACGTGGTGAAGAATTCCCTTCAGCACAGTTTGGTGTTCCTTTAGCAGGTTCTTTGATTCCATACATCGACAAACAGCTCGAAAGTGGTCAATCTAAAGAAGAGTGGAAAGGTCAAGTTGAGACCAATAAGATCTTAAATAACGCACAAATTGTTCCAATTGACGGTCACTGTGTACGTATTGGTGCCATGCGTTGTCACTCACAAGCATTGACTTTAAAGTTGAAGAAAGATGTTCCATTAGATGAAATTGAAGATATGATTCGTCAATCTAATCCTTGGGCAAAAGTTGTTCCTAATACACGTGAAGCATCTATGACAGATTTAACACCTGTTGCAGTAACAGGTACTTTAAGTGTGCCAGTAGGTCGTTTACGTAAATTAAATATGGGTAAAGAGTATCTTGGTGCATTTACTGTAGGTGACCAACTACTTTGGGGTGCGGCTGAACCTTTACGTCGTATGTTGCGTATCTTAATCGATTACAAAGCATAAGCTCTATTGGCATTATTTAGTATGCACAAGCCGATCAAATGATCGGCTTGTTTAATTTTTAAATACAGAAAAACCAAAGCAGTGTATCGAGCGCAATAGCGAAACCCTAGCATCAATCCATATTTAAAATTATGATGTAAACACTTTGTTCCTAAAATTTATCTTGCTATGCAAAAAATTGCCTTAATTTATATGGGCGGTACTTTTGGTTGTGTTGGTGAACCACTTGCACCTATGCCACAACACAGCTTTCTCCCAAAACTACAAACACTTCTTCCCAAACAGTTTGACGTACAATGTTTCTCAGCAATAACAATTAAAGATAGTAGTGCCTGTACTGCCTTAGATTGGCTGCAACTCATTCAACAAATCCAACAGCTACAGCATGAGTTTCAACACTTCATTATTATTCATGGTACCGATACTTTAAGTTATGCTGCTGCAACTTTAGCGCGTTTTCTAGCACGTTCTTTCCATGTTATTATCACTGGAAGTCAATTTCCCCTGCTTGACCCAACAGGTGAACACCCACGCCCTATCAGTGATGCATTTGACAACTTAAATACAGCACTCAAACATATTTTACATGTTGATGTAGGTGTTTATTTGGCCTTTGATCAGCAACTTTTCCATGCTGCAACAGCGCTAAAATTACATACAACAGCGCTTAAAGCATTTCATGGTATTGCCTATAATGAAAAAATAACCAACCAATCCAAACAAGCCTTTCAGGTACATAATGAGCACTTACAACGCGCTCAACAACTCAACATTCTCAATTGGATGTTACAGCCAATTGAAAAAGAAAAATTAGCACAGAACATCATCCAGCTCTGTAAAAATCCACCCGATTTTTTAATTTTGCAAGGCTATGGCACAGGTAACATGGCCAGCGATGCAGGTATTATTGATGCCTTACAGCAACTAAGACAGAGCGGTTGCGTCTGTGTACTCACCACACAAGTTGCATTAGGTGAAACAGATCAACGTTACGCCATTACACAATGGACCCAAAATGCTGCAATCTTAATCAATGACAGTTATGGCCATGCCGATCTCTATGCCAAAATTCTTAAAATTTATTTAGAATACCGCACTACTGACGAGTATGTGCAACATTGGTCAGATCATTTAAATTAGAGGTCGCTATGCAACGTTTCGCAATTGGAATTGAGTTTAATGGGATGCGTTATCGTGGCTGGCAAACCCAACAAGCTGGTGTACGAAGTATTCAAGAGACTTTAGAAAAAGTTCTCAGTAAAATTGCCGACCATCCTATCACTTTACATGGTGCTGGTCGCACAGATGCTGGTGTACATGCGACCAATATGGTTGCACACTTCGACACCACGGCAATTCGCCCAGAACGTGGTTGGTTAATGGGTGCCAATAGTCAATTACCCAAAGATATTGCATTGCAATGGATTCGTCCAATGGATGACAGCTTTCATGCCCGCTTTAAGGCACAAGCCCGCCGTTATCGTTATGTTGTCTACCAATCACCCCAACGCCCAGCACTATTACATAAGCAAGTTACACATGCTTACTACCCGCTCAATGTAGAACTCATGATTGAGGCAGCAAAAAAGTTTGAGGGAACTCATAATTTTGAAAGCTTTCGGGCAGCATCGTGCCAGTCAAATCAACCTGTACGTCATGTGCGCCATTGTCGCCTTATTCGTCATGGTGCTTTCTTAGTTTTAGATATTCAAGCCGATGGCTTTTTGCATCACATGGTGCGAAATATTATGGGGTGCTTGCTAGAAATTGGACAAGAGTTATACCCAATCGAACATATTGATGAAATTTTTGCAGCACTAGATCGTAAAGCAGCGGGTATTACAGCACCGCCTGATGGTCTTTACTTTATCCATGCGGAATATCCAGAACAGTTCCAGCTACCAACACCTCCTTTGGGGCCACAGTGGCTCAATATGCCAGACTAGTTGCTAATAACAAATAGCAAAAGCCCCAACAGTACTGTATGGGGCTTTTTATTTCAGGACTAGGCACCTAGAAAACGACAATCACTCCTCGCTCTAGGCAATTCATACCCCAGTCTGCGTTAACGTTGTTTACGTTTACGATATTCCACAGGCGTTTCATTGGTCCAACGTTTAAAAGCACGATAGAAAGTACTCGGCTCAGAAAAACCCGTCAGATACACAATACGCTCTACACTTTCACTGGTATTTGCCAATAATTTTTTGGCCAAACGACAGCGATAATCAGACAAAATTTGCTGAAAACTTGTATTGGCTTCGCTCAACTGTGTTCTAAGTCGACGTGGCGTAATATCAAGCTGTGTAGCAACGGTTTCTAATGTTGTTTCGCCACTTTCCAAAGTAGAGCCAATCGCTCTACGCACTTCCCCAACCAAGTCATAACGCGCAAGTTCTTGCAATTTTTCAATCGCCAATTGCTCATGTAGTTGTAATAATTCAGGTTCAGCTTGCCAAAGTGGGAAAGATAAAATTGCAGGATCAAAGTATAAACGGGTTTCTTTTTGTCCTAAGCTCACTGGGCATTCAAAAACACGTAGGTATTCATCGGCACTTGCGCCTGAATTAAAGTTAAAATCGATGTATAACGGTTCAAAACGCCCTTCAGTAATAAATTTAAAAAATCGCAAAATACCTGAAAAAGCACATTCAGAAAAATGACGATTAATCAAATTATCAGCCCAAGGTTGCTCACCATTGGTTAAATAACAATGATCATCTTCTATGACAAGTCGTGCATGTAGTGCATCACTGATTAAACGTTGGTATGCCAAAGCACGCTTTAGACCTTCACCAAAGTTTTCACTACTAATAAATAAATGCTCAATAACTTGCCCACGATATAGGGGTAAGTGTTCACCTAAATGCAAACCAATATCTGGATCTTTGCTGACTTCTTCTGCTGCAACCCAAAAAGCATATTGCGCACTCAAAGGTGTTCTCGCATTTAGCTCAACTTGATTTAATGCCACACCTGCTTTTGTTAATATTTCTTCGGTGGGCAATCCTGAACGACGTATCGCTTGATAGCCCAATCGCAATACCACCGAAGCATCAGTTAGCTGACTCACGCTCTGCCCTTCCTTGTATGTTATTCATTTATACTCAAAAAAATTAGTTTTAGCTTAGCTTCGATTGACCATACTGACAATAATTATAAGCTAATTTTTGTAGAATTTATTTATCTCAATGTTCGTTCATTTTCACTCCATACAAATAAGACAATGTATACACTCTCTTGTTTTTCACCGAAATATTGCCTATAATTTGCGCCTTTCCAATTTGATCATCAGGTAGGCTATGGCCAATAAAGAGGAACTTATCGAGTTCGAAGGCGTTGTCACCGAAACGCTTCCTAATACTATGTTTCGTGTACGTTTAGAAAACGGTCACGAGGTTGTTGCACACATCTCTGGTAAAATGCGTAAACACTATATTCGTATTTTAACTGGCGATAGCGTAAAGGTTGAAATGACACCTTACGATCTCAGTAAAGGTCGTATTACTTATCGTGCACGCTAAGTTTTAGTGTAAGCAAAAAAAGCCACATATTGTGGCTTTTGCTGTTTATACAAAGTGTACCTTTATATTTTAAACTTCCTTCAAAGCTGAGGTTTTACAGCCTACAGTTTGACACTCTCGTGTCCGCTCTCGTAACCATGAATTTCTTTCTTGGGTTTTGCGTAATTGACATGATGTGTTAATCACATCACCACGGTTGGACTCTCGTGTACATGCTTGATCACGTTGTTTGATCCATGCCAATTGCGAACGCTTTAAACTATCTTTTTGCTCTTTATTCAAAAGCTTTCGTAACTCTTGATAGTTTTTATTTAGCTCATTGTCTGCATTTACGTAGACCTTACCATCACAATATACGGCATCATAAGTATTACGTGTACTATCGCAATTATCAGCAAAAGCCAAAATTGGCGTACACATAACAGACAACATTAAAAGTATTTTTTTCATTGATTCCCCTAGATGACATCCGTCACCATTATTGTATATTCATGATATTGTGCGCATACCTGTTCCCTAATCAGGTTTAATTATTATTCACTGTCTCTAAATCAATGTCACTTTTTATCTTGAAAAGTCACACAAAAAAGCAGCTAGATATTTCTATCTAGCTGCTAAATACATCATCTATAAGTGAGAAATATTTATTCTCCGAGTGCAGCAACCACAGCAGCACCCATAGCCACTGTACCTACACGTTGCATACCTTCAGACATAATATCTGCTGTACGTAAACCTTGATCAAGCACTTTACCTACAGCATCTTCAATCGCTTTAGCAGCAGCTTCTTCACGGAAGCTATAACGCAACATCATTGCAACAGATAAAATGGTTGCTAATGGGTTTGCAACATCTTGACCAGCAATATCAGGTGCAGAACCATGACATGGCTCATACATTCCTTTGCCATTTTCATCTAAAGAAGCAGATGGCAACATACCAATTGAACCAGTTAACATTGCAGCCTCATCGGACAAAATATCACCAAAAAGGTTACCTGTTACAATAACATCAAACTGTTTTGGCGCACGTACCAATTGCATTGCCGCATTATCAACATACATATGTGACAATTCAATGTTTGGATATTCTGCTTGTTGCATAGCAGTTACTGTTTGCTTCCAAAGCTCTGTTACTTCTAAAACATTGGCTTTATCGACAGAACAAACTTTAGAACCACGTAAACCTGCCAATTCAAAAGCTACTTTTGCAATACGTTTAATTTCTGACTCACTATAAACGTCTGTGTTATAGCCCTGTTTTTCGCCATTTTCTAATTCGCGAATACCACGAGGTTGACCAAAATAGATCCCGCCTGTTAGCTCCCGAACGATTAAAATATCTAAACCTGCAACAACTTCTGGCTTAAGACTTGAGGCATCAGCCAATTGCGGATAAAGCAATGCTGGACGTAAATTTGCAAACAGATTTAATTCACTACGAATTTTTAACAAACCACGTTCTGGGCGAATAGAACGCTCAATGCTATCCCATTTAGGTCCACCAACTGCCCCTAAAAGAATTGCATCGGCCTGTGTAGCTTGTGCGGCAGTAACCGCTGGATACGGTTCACCATGTGCATCAATAGCTGCACCACCAAGCAAACCATGCTGCCATGTTAAGTCCAAACCAAATTGAACATTAACATGTTGTAGAACTTGTTCAGCCGCTGCAATAATTTCAGGACCGATTCCATCACCCGCAAGAATTAAAATATTTTTAGACATCGTCTTGTTCCATAGGTCGTACAGTCAATTCAAACTGTATAAATTAAATCTTTTCTTCCACAAACTCGCTCACCCCTGTTGCTGCATCATGAGGACGGCAAAAACGGCGCACCAGTTTGTTGACTTCATGAACATCAACACAGAGTGGTGCTGGAGGGGAAACACTCAGCAAACTGCCAGCCTTCTTGCTTTGTTTGCGATACATTGTTAACTGATAGCGTTTATTTGGCTTAAATTGATGAATAAAATGAAACACTTCAGCGTGTTTATTTGATATCGGATAAAAATGAACAACGACCTCATGCTGCTTTGCAGGTATAGTCAAATATAAATTACTTTGATCACGTGCCTCTCCAGTTAAATGAACATAACCTTTGCGTATAGCATTTGGATTTACACGTTTACTCTGGTCATTCACAATTTCAATTTGATCTATTCGACTAAACTCACAACTTTTTGCACCAGCACAATAGAGGCTGACATTATTTTCTGCGTTCGGCCTCTTCTCTACTTGTTGAATCATTAAACGATCCAAAGCAAAATGCGTAGATTGGCAAGCACTGAGTAGAAAACCTGCGAAACCAATGATAATGATACGACTACGAAACATTACACAGCCCAACCCCTATCAATAATACCAAGACAAATGTGCTCAGAATCTTAGCAGGTGTCAGGCAGTGATGCTATGAGTTTCCTACCCAATCATCGGCTTAAGCTTTAAGCTCACGAAACACCCAAGGACGTGCTCGTTGTGTTTTCTCTTCATAAGCACGAATTTCATCAGTTGCTTGTAAGGTCAAGCCAATATCATCCAAACCATTTAATAAACAATGCTTACGAAATGGATCGACCTCAAAACTGAAGATTTCACCATTTGGTGTACGCACTTGTTGCGCTTCCAAATCAACGGTTAGTTGATAATTGGGTTGTTCAGCACATTGCTTAAATAATTGATCAACAACATCTTCTGGCAAAATTACAGGCAACATCCCATTTTTAAAACAGTTATTAAAAAAGATATCGGCAAAACTTGATGCAATCACAGTTCTAAAACCATATTCACTCAAAGCCCACGGTGCATGTTCTCGACTTGAACCACAGCCAAAGTTTTGACGTGCAATCAAAATATTCGCACCCTGATAACGCGCTTGGTTCAATACAAAATCAGGATTTAGAGGACGTTTTGAATTATCTTGTCCTGGATAGCCTTCATCAAGGTAGCGCAACTCATCAAATAAGTTATCACCAAAACCAGTACGTTTGATTGATTTTAAAAACTGTTTCGGAATAATTAAATCGGTATCCACATTGGCACGATCCAATGGCGCAACGATCCCTTGTTCAATCGTATAGGCTTGCATAGTCATCCCCTATTAAAAGTTACGTACATCGACAAAGTGCCCTGCAATTGCGGCAGCAGCGGCCATTGCTGGACTTACTAAGTGTGTTCGACCACCATTACCTTGGCGTCCTTCAAAATTACGGTTTGAAGTAGATGCACAATGCTCACCAGGCTGTAATTTATCTGCATTCATTGCCAAACACATCGAACAACCAGGTTCACGCCACTCAAAACCAGCTTCGATAAATATTTTATCTAAGCCTTCTTGTTCAGCTTGTTGTTTTACCAAGCCAGAACCAGGAACAATCATCGCTTGCTTAATACTAGCTGCAACTTTACGGCCACGAATAACCTCAGCTGCTGCGCGAATATCCTCAATACGAGAGTTGGTACAAGAACCAATAAATACTCGGTCTAATTGAATTTGACTTAATGCCTGACCAGCATCTAGACCCATATATTGATACGCTCGTTTCCAATCACTTCGCTGCACATCATCTTTAGCTTGTTCTAAAGTCGGAACATCTTGTGATACTGGAATCACCATTTCTGGCGAAGTTCCCCAAGAGACTTGTGGTTCTATCTCTTCACCTTGCATTACAACAACCGTATCAAAATGAGCATCAGCATCTGAATGCAAAGTATTCCAATATGCTACTGCGGCATCCCATTCAGCGCCTTGTGGTGAATACGGACGATTTTTAACATATTCAATGGTCTTTTCATCTACAGCAACCATACCAACACGAGCACCAGCTTCAATTGCCATGTTGCATACAGTCATACGTCCTTCAATAGACATATCTCTAAAAACTTGACCACCAAACTCTATTGCATGTCCTGTTCCACCAGCGGTACCAATTTTACCAATAATGGCAAGTACAACATCTTTAGGAGTTACACCTTGACCTAATTGACCATCAACACGGACCAACATGTTTTTCATTTTCTTTTGTACAAGACATTGGGTCGCTAATACGTGTTCAACTTCTGAAGTACCAATACCATGTGCCAAACAACCAAAAGCACCATGTGTAGCTGTATGCGAATCCCCACATACAACTGTCATACCAGGTAAAGTTAAACCTTGTTCAGGCCCTACAACATGTGCAATTCCCTGACGGATATCATTAATATCAAATTGTGTAATATCAAAAGTACGACAATTATCATCTAAGGTTTGTACTTGAATACGTGAAGTATCATCTTCTATACCTGCAATACCTGCAGCACGTTCTTTTTTAGAAGTCGGTACATTATGGTCAGGTGTTGCAATATTGGCACTTAAACGCCAAGGTTGACGAGCAGCAAGTTGCAAACCTTCAAAGGCTTGTGGTGAAGTCACTTCATGTAATAAATGACGATCAATATAAAGTAAGCATGATCCATCATCACGCTGTTTTACCAAGTGGTCATCCCACAATTTATCATAAAGTGTTTTTTGAATATTGCCTGCCATGTCGACTTGCTCCATAGATCTAGGTATTTCTGTTTAAATCTATTATACCCAGCTTTATTCATTATTCTAATTTATCATTTTTATAGATTAACAAACTTATTGGAATAAATATTTATTATTCAATAAATCCTCATTAAACATTAATTTAGACTAGACATTATCATTGTTAATGATTATCATTTGCATCATCAAGTTATTTACTTAGTTTACATGAGGAGGTTGAGATGAGTCGTGTGAAAAACTTTATGCGTTACAATCAACGCACTCTTAAAAAAACCCTAAGTTACTATGTAATGCATATTAGTATTGCCATGTTAGTGGCATACATCGTTACAGGAAATATGATGATTGCAATGACACTTAGCCTACTTGAACCCACTGTTCAAGCATTTGCATTCTTTTTTCATGAAAAAATTTGGAATAGTAAGCTATTAAATTCAAATTAAAAAAATAAAAATAAATAATTAAAATAATAGATTTAAAAAAATTTAAGCATACTTCTTGCACCGAAGAAGTATGCTTTTTTATTTTACAAAAAAGTGTATTTTGATACAAAAAGTGTTAACTATCTCACATATTTTTATTTATCATGTGAGTAAGCCCTTTAATTAAACTTAATTTATTAATTTCGATAATGAAATTAAGCTTAAAGAAAGAATCAATGTAAACTCAAATCGAGTATTATCACGACGAAACTTAATTGATGAGTTAAAGTCATTTTAACGAATGGTGAATCTATGAATCTCGCAGCTTTTGATGCTTTCATTAAAGTTATGGAAACTGGTTCTATTTCTATGGCTGCGGAACAACTTTTTATTACACAACCCGCAGTCACCAAACGTATTCATACTTTAGAAAGCTATTTTGGCGTTAAACTTTTTGAATCCGCTGGACGGGGAGTACAACCCACACATGCAGCTAATTCTTTACTTCCCAAAGTAAAAAATTGGATGAATGAGCTTAATGATATCCACCACACCCTTAGCCATGAACATGACCAAGTTCGTGGCATAGTAAAAATTGGGACAAGTCATCATATTGGCTTGCATCATTTACCTGATTATTTAAAACAATATACTCAACGCTTTAGTGACGTTACCTTAGATGTACACTTTGTTGACTCTGAACAGGCTCATGAGCAGGTATTAGCTGGGGATCTAGAACTCGCATTCCTGACCTTACCTCCAGTTTTAGATGATCGCCTTAAATATATTCATATATGGGATGACCCTTTAGTCTTTGTTAGTGCTCCTTTTCATCCATTAGCAGGAAAAAGGAACTTAAAACTTAAAGACTTAATTGAGTACCCAAGTATTTTACCTGCAGCACAAACCTTTACGAGTCAGATTACGCTACGTGAATTTGAGAAAGAAGGGCTTAAGCCGCGTGTAAGTATGAGCAATAATCCTTTAGAAACCATACGGATGTTGGTGTCAATTGGGCTGGGTTGGTCTGTTTTACCTAAAACCTTACTCACAGACGAGTTACAACAACTTGATCTTGATCTTGAAATGCATCGCCAACTTGGCATTGTCTGGCATCCCGGACGTACCCAATCTAGAGCAATACAAGAACTTATTAAAATTGTAGAGTAAAACGACAAGTGAGATAAGGCGATTTAATCTTGATAAGTTAAATCGCCTGTATCATTATTTTACTTGATTTACAGAATCTTCATGCAAAGACTCATTGAGTTGATCAATTACTGTAGTCCACTCACCATCTGAACCCATTTTCTCTTCTAAAAAAGCACGTTGGGATATACTCCAAAACTCAGCTTGTAAAATATCAACATGTGCAGCCAACTGATGCTGCTCAATGAACAAAGCAATTGCTTCTTGACTTGCATCTAAACCGAGTTGCTCAAATAAATAAGTCATTCTAGGTCTTAAACCATTCATTTTCATACTCCTTTTCATTGCTTACACATAAAATATTTTTAGATTATTTGTTCAACATACATGATTTTTAAGCATAAATGTGGCTTATCTTTAATAAAGAATGGGTTGAATTAAACTGATGCCGTAATCGACCAATCCTCAATAGGCCAACCTTGCTGTTGAGCTAATTGAGCTAAACGCTCATCTGGAGAGACAACAATTGCATGATCAGCATATTCCAGTAAAAAACGGTCGTTTATAGAATCTGAATACGCCCAAGACTCTGTCACCTCGCGTCCATCCAACCACTGTTCCAAACGAAGCAACTTACCTGTTTGATAACAAGGTGTTCCTGCAACTTTACCTGTATAGTATCCGTCTTTAAACTCAGCAGTCGTTGCAATCACCTCAGTAATACCAAATTCATTAAATATAGGTGCGGTAATAAAATCAGATGTTGCAGTAATCCCCACCAACTGATGCCCTGCTTGACGATGCTGTTCAATCGCAAGAAAACCAGCTTTACGCATTTTTACGCGAATGACTTTGTCCATAAACTGTTGATGTAATTTTTTTAACTCAGCTTGGCTATGTTGAGTTAAAAACTCAAAAACAAACTCATTATAAGCAATCGGATCTAACTGCCCTGCTTTATAGTCCTCATAAAATTGATCATTCATTTGACGATGTCGAATAGGATCAACTAAGCCCTCATTTACTAAAAATTCACCCCAAGCATGGTCAGAATCGGTATCAAGGAGGGTGTGATCAAGATCAAACAGTGCCAATTTCATGAAAACTTCCATTCAAACTGAAATTTAAGAAAAAAAATGTAAATCTATCTCCGCTAGTCGATAGAAATTCGTTAAGATCATAGCAATTTTAAAACATTATTACTTTGATTTTTTAGATATGAGCAAAAAGGCAAAATGCTCGCAGAATCAAAGTCAACATATAGATAGATTTTAGGTAGCCAAATGATCGACTCAGAAGGTTTCCGACCGAATGTCGGGATCATTTTGGCAAATGATAGTGGACAAGTGTTATGGGCAAAACGCATTGGACACAATGCGTGGCAATTTCCTCAGGGCGGGATTCACTTTGGTGAAACTCCTGAGCAAGCGCTATTTCGAGAGTTACGCGAAGAAGTGGGGTTATTACCTGAACATGTTCAGGTCATTGCTCAAACACAAGGTTGGCTACATTATCGTTTGCCACATCGCTACATTCGGTCAGACTCTGATCCGGTATGTATCGGGCAGAAGCAAAAGTGGTTTTTATTAAAACTGACAGCTTCTACACAATTTATTCGATTAAATCTGGCAGAATCTCCAGAATTTGATCAATGGCAGTGGGTAAGTTACTGGTATCCACTTGGGCAAGTAGTGAATTTTAAAAGAGATGTTTATCGTAAAGCGATGATGGAGTTATGTGCATGTGTTCCACAACATATACATAAAAATTCATTATAAATGGCAAATGCTTTTTTAGAATACAGCTGCTATAACTATGGGGTCTACCTTCAGACTAATTAATAGATTTTATATTTTAAGGAGTTGACATTAATGTCAAACATGCAACTAGATACCTTGCGGCGAATTGTGCAAGAAATCAATTCGTCTGTTTGTTTGCATGACTCCTTAGACATCATGGTCAATCAGGTCTCTGATGCCATGCATGTAGACGTCTGTTCAATTTATCTATTTGATGAACGCAATCAACGTTATCTACTTATGGCTTCTAAAGGTCTAAATCCTGAGTCTGTAGGCAACGTTGCGTTACAGCTTGGCGAAGGCTTAGTTGGTCTGGTTGGGCAGCGTGAAGAAATTGTCAATTTAGACAATGTCTCCAAACACGAACGTTTCGCTTACTTCCCTGAAACCGGAGAAGAAATTTACCATTCTTTTCTTGGTGTACCCGTCATGTATCGGCGTAAGGTCATGGGCGTAATGGTTGTGCAAAACCGTGAAGCTAAAGACTTTAGTGAAGCAGCTGAATCATTCTTAGTAACGCTTTGTGCTCAACTTTCTGGTGTAATTGCACATGCACACGCTGTGGGTAATATTGATGTTTTTCGAAAACCCAACCTAGGCTCTACCTATAAAACTTTTCAAGGCTCTTCAGGTGCTGGAGGCATTGCTTTAGGCCGTGCCATTATTCTCTATCCTTTAGCAGATTTAGCTGCCATTCCTGATCGTGAAGCTGACGATATCAGTGAAGAACTTGTTTTACTTGATCAAGCCATAGAATCTGTTCGACAAGAGATTCGTTCACTTGATGAAAAAATGCATGACTCTCTCATGTCAGAGGAACGTGCTCTGTTTAGCGTGTTCTTACGCATGTTAGATGACAATGCTCTGCCTGCTGAAATAAAAGAATTAATTCGTGATGGTCACTGGGCACAAGGTGCAGTAAAACGCGTTATTGATCGCCATGTTGCTCTTTTTGCACAAATGGAAGACGACTATTTACGTGAGCGTGTTGCAGATCTTAAAGATCTAGGTCGACGTATTCTCGCTTCCTTACAAGAGGCAGATTCTAGCCATAAGGAACTCAGTTCTGACAGCATTATTATTGGTGAAGAAATCAGTACAGCGGCCTTAGTTGAGCTTCCTGTTGGTAAAATTGCAGCTATTGTTACCTCTGAAGGTGCAGCAAACTCACATATGGTCATTGTTGCTCGTGCATTAGGTATTCCAACTGTTGTGGGTGTCACCGAACTCCCCATTAATACATTAGATGATGTTGAACTCATTGTTGACGCCTATCAAGGGCGTGTTTTTGTAAATCCGCCACGGCGCTTACGCCAACGTTATAAAGAGATTCAAAAAGAAGAAGAACAAATGGCGAAGGATCTCAAACAATATGAGACCAAAGATGCGATTACACCCGATGGTGTAACAGTACGCTTGTTTGTTAATACTGGCCTCATGATTGATGTTGTCCGAGGTGTTCAACGTGGTGCCAAAGGCGTTGGTCTATATCGTTCTGAAATTCCATTTATGCTCCGTGAACGTTTTCCTGGCGAAGAAGAGCAACGGGCAATTTATAGACAACAGCTGAGTCATTTTGCCAATAAACCTGTGGTCATGCGTACCCTCGATATTGGCGCAGATAAAGACTTACCCTATTTTGAAATTGAAGAAGAAAACTCTGCCCTAGGCTGGAGAGGTATTCGCTTTACGCTTGATCATCCTGAGATTTTTTCTTCTCAAATTCGTGCCATGCTCAAAGCCAGCATTGGCCTGAATAATTTGCATATCTTGTTGCCTATGGTGACCAGCATAAGTGAGGTTGAAGAAGCACTCTACCTACTTGAACGTGACTGGATTGCGGTACAAGAAGAGGAAGAAGTCAAAATCACCAAACCTAAAATTGGTATTATGGTTGAGGTTCCAAGCGTACTCCTACAAATTGACGAGTTTGCAGAGTTAGTGGACTTTTTCTCTGTTGGTTCTAATGACTTAATTCAATATTTACTTGCCGTAGACCGTAATAATCCACGTGTTTCTAGTGTTTATTCACATTTCCACCCATCGGTATTACGCTCACTACAACGCCTCGTTATAGAGTGTCATAAATACAATAAGCCAATTAGTATTTGTGGTGAAATGGCTGGTGATCCACTTTCTGCGGTTCTGCTCATGGCAATGGGATTCAACACACTGTCTATGAGTTCAAGTAATATTTTACGGGTACGTAAAGCGATCTGTAACGTATCAATGAGCGATGCACAGGTCTTACTCGAACAGGTATTAAAGATGAATAACCCACTCATCGTTAAAAGCTGGATTGAATATTACTTTAAAACACATGGTCTTGCAGACATGGTGAAATCTTCTCGTATTGTTAATGTCTAAAAAACACCCCCTCCCGTTATACCTACAGGAGGGGAATGATTGAATTCATTTCACCACATTAGTGTATTTTAAAAATAGCTTCGTCCTCATTTAAAATCGAGCATCGCCACTTTAGACAATATTAAGCGCTTTAAATTTGCTTAAAAGCTGCTCTTGACTCTCTCTAAATTCTGGATGTGGCACTATACATTCGATGGGACAAACTGCTACACAAGTTTGATGATCATAGAAACCAACGCATTCGGTACAACGTTCCACATCAATTTCATAATACTTCTCCCCTTCAAAAATCGCTTGATTGGGACACTCAGCTAAGCACATATCACAATTGATACAGTCATCGGTAATGAATAAACTCATGACTTAATCTGCAACATAAGCTAGAGCAGATGCGGAAATATTTTGACTAGAATGATTTAAGTTTCGAATCAAAAGTGCAAACTCAACATTAACCTCAGCAGGTATAGGAATTTTTACAATGTGACCAGAACCCTTAGCAACATCAATCGCTTGACCTTTCTTATCTAAAATTTCAGTCAAATCAAATGTGATATTCCCTTGCGGTGTCATCAACTCTAAAGAATCACCTACAACAAATTTATTTTTCACATCAATCAGCAGATACTCTCCTTGACGCTCAAGTACTTCACCACAGTATTGTTGATGGTCAAATACTGATGAACCGGTTGCATAGTTTTGATAATCACTGTGTACATGACGACGCAAGAAACCTTCCGTGTATCCTCTATTCGCCAA
Organism: Acinetobacter rudis; assembly: GCF_031157835.1. GTDB lineage: Bacteria > Pseudomonadota > Gammaproteobacteria > Pseudomonadales > Moraxellaceae > Acinetobacter > Acinetobacter rudis_A. The sequence continues at coordinate 43,652 of NZ_JAVIDR010000014.1, forward strand.
ACCTTCTAATTGTGTCATTAAGGCAGGATCAAATGCACGCCCTGCTAGAGCATCATCAATTGCCTTACGATAAATTTGTGCTGTACGAGCACAATAAAAATACGACTTAGTACGCCCTTCAATTTTAAGTGAATGTACTCCCATTTTACTCAAGCGCTCTACATGTTGAACTGCACGTAAATCTTTTGAGTTCATGAAATACGTACCATGCTCATCTTCCTCGGCGGCAAACATATCTTCATCATTGCGCTGCAATAACACTGGATCAGCCATATGATGCTGTGCCAACGCATGCTGTTCATCAGCATCAGCTTTACAACAAGCCTTTATAACTTGGTCATTTTCATCTAATTGTTGTACTGCAATCACGTCGCCAGTTACATCTTCCTGAGCTGCATGAATGTTATAATCCCAACGACAAGCATTGGTACAAGCCCCTTGATTTGCATCTCGCTTATTCATATATCCGGATAGTAAACAACGACCTGAATAAGCCATACATAATGCACCATGCACAAACACTTCAATTTCCATTTCTGGTACTTGTTTTTTTATTTCCTCAATTTCTTCAAGTGACAGTTCACGCGATAAAATCACACGTGTTAGTCCCATGTTTTTCCAAAACTTTACTGTAGCCCAATTTACTGCATTTGCTTGTACAGATAGATGAATTGACATTTGAGGAAAATGTTCACGTACCATCATAATTAGACCAGGATCAGACATGATCAAAGCATCAGGTTGCATGGCAACGACTGGAGTTAAATCCTGAATAAAATTTTTCAACTTACTGTTATGTGGCTGGATATTTACGACCACATAAAACTTCTTTCCAAGTTCATGTGCTTCTTTTATGCCTATAGCAAGATTTTCAAGATCGAAAGCATTGTTTCGGACACGCAGGCTATAACGTGGCTGACCTGCATAAACCGCATCAGCACCGTAGGCGAATGCATAACGCATATTCTTTAATGAACCTGCGGGTGAAAGTAGCTCAGTGCTTTGGGTAATACTCACGATGAACCTATAGGCATATAAAAAGTAGGTGTTTATTTTAATTTGATTTTAAATCGATTCAACCTAGTAAATTGCTCAGGATTAATCGGATATAAGAGATTGTATGTATAAATTAGAGAAATTGAACAGAAGTGAATGATGGCAATAAGAACAGTTAAGAAATACGTCGTTATTTAAACTAAAAATATATTATGCAGCACAATTTAAAGCAGTGAACAGGCAATAAAAAAGGCGATCTTCCGCAGAATTTCGCCCTTGTTTATGTTTTTGATAACCTCGTTTGAGATCTTTTTTACGGTCTTTAAACACTTGACTACGGTTAACTTCATGCATATGTTTTGCAACAAAATTATGCTGTTCAAGCTGTGGCAGCTTTTTTTGCTTTGCCATAATATTCACCTATAAATGTCTTCAGATTATTGCTTCTTGGTGCTTTAAACTAAAAAAGCATGACTAAATTGATTGAGCTCAACTAGTTGCGATAATTGTATGCCTTTTATACCAAAATACAAGCATTCATCAAATTGACACAGCCTGATGTTACATACTTTATCATTCAATTAAATGACCCTTTTTAATCGCTAAAATGAATTATTAATATCTTTTAAATCGGTTTGAATAATAAATGAAATTGCACTAAATTGAATTTATCGCATGACTACGATGACTTAATTAACACTAAATCCCATCGAATCATATGATACATAATGGTTTACAGTTCATCTCTTTATCTGTGTTATACATATAGTTATTGTAGATTCTTCTAGCCAATTAATTCTCTAGTATATTAATTCATTCGCAAGAATATCGTGATTCTTTGGAGACAATAATGAGCCAAGACTTTAAAAAATGTCCTGTTTCGCACCTCACTACTGATTTTGGTGCACCCGTTGTTGATAATCAAAATAGTATGACAGCTGGAGCACGAGGCCCTCTGCTTGCTCAAGATCTGTGGTTAAATGAAAAATTAGCCAACTTTGTACGCGAAGTCATTCCTGAGCGCCGTATGCATGCAAAAGGTTCTGGTGCTTTTGGTACATTCACTGTAACCCACGATATCACTGCTTATACACGTGCAAAAATTTTTAGTGAAGTGGGTAAAAAAACCGAAATGTTTGCTCGTTTCACGACCGTTGCTGGGGAGCGTGGTGCCGCTGATGCTGAACGAGACATTCGTGGTTTTGCGCTAAAGTTCTATACCGAAGAAGGCAACTGGGATATGGTTGGAAATAATACTCCTGTATTTTTCTTACGCGACCCTCGAAAATTCCCAGACCTCAACAAAGCAGTTAAACGTGATCCACGCACCAACCTTCGTAGTGCCACTTATAACTGGGACTTTTGGACCCTACTGCCTGAAGCACTACATCAAGTTACTATTGTGATGTCGGATCGTGGTATTCCTAAAAGTTTCCGCCATATGCATGGTTTTGGCAGCCATACCTATAGTTTTATCAATGCAAATAATGAACGTTTTTGGGTTAAATTCCACTTCCGTACACAACAAGGTATTGAAAACTTAACCGATGCAGAAGCTGCAGCAATCATTGGCCAAGACCGTGAAAGCAACCAAGCAGACTTATTCAATGCAATTGAACAAGGCAATTATCCAAAATGGAGCATGTACGTCCAAATCATGCCTGAAACAGATGCAGAAAAAGTGTCATATCATCCATTTGACCTTACCAAAGTTTGGCCACATGGTGACTACCCTCTTATTCCAGTGGGTGAATTTGAGCTTAACCGCAACCCTGAAAACTTCTTCCTAGATGTTGAACAATCTGCTTTTGCACCAAGTAATTTAGTCCCAGGTATTAGCGTATCTCCTGACCGTATGTTGCAAGCACGTTTATTTAATTATGCCGATGCACAGCGCTATCGTTTAGGTGCAAACTACCAGCAAATTCCAGTGAATGCAGCACGCTGTCCAGTACATTCTAACCATCGTGATGGGCAAGGTCGTACAGATGCAAACTATGGTGGTTTGCCGCACTATGAACCAAACAGCTTTAACCAATGGCAAGAACAGCCTGAATTTAAAGAGCCTGCTTTAAAAATTACGGGTGATGCAGATTTTTGGGATTATCGTCAAGATGATGCTGACTACTTTAGTCAGCCACGTGCCCTGTTCCAACTCATGAAGCCAGAACAACAACAGGCATTATTTAATAATACCGCTGCTGCTATGGGTGATGCGTTAGACTTCATCAAATACCGTCATATTCGTAATTGCTACGCTTGTGATCCAGCTTATGGAGAAGGGGTTGCAAAAGCCCTTGGACTTAGCGTTGCCGATGCACAAGCTGCTCGTGCCACTGATCCTGCACAAGGCCAATCAAGCTTACTTTAATCAATAATAAAAAAGCCCTTAAATTTTAAGGGCTTTTACCATCTCATCTCATTGAACTCAATCAAAATATCTGCTTAAACAGACAACTTCTGACCTTCTTTTAAACAATAAAATGGGTTCATGAGCTTAGATTGCCGTTGTAAGGTCTGTTGTAACTGCTGCTGTGGCAGTTCACGAGGCTCATCTGTTAGCTGAAAAGTTCGATAATGTACCGCCAATGAACGCTTAGCTTGTAAATCGATATGGGCTTGAAAGGCATCTTGTGGATTCATATGCATATAACGCATGAGTTCTCGAGGCTCATAAGTACCAATAGGTAAAATAGCCAAACGAGCATGCCCTAACCGCTGTTGTATTTGCTTAAAGTGTGGTGAATAGCCAGTATCTCCAGCAAAGAAACAATGACCATGTTCATTTACTATTGAGAATCCCCCCCATAAAGCAGCATTCTGATCAAGTAAACCTCTTCCTGAACCATGCTGCGCTGGTGTATACACAATCTTCAAACCATGGAACAGCGCACTTTGCCACCAATCCATCTCAATCACATGCCAACTTTTATCTAGATAATAGGCATTACCTAAACCTGTATAAATAGGCATAGCAAATTTTTGATGTAACCAACTTAATGTAGCCAAATCCATATGATCATAATGATTATGGCTTAAAAGTACTGCATGAATATGAGGTAATTGCTCCAAAGCAATACCTGCAGAAATCACCCGTTTAGGCCCTATCCCCTGACGTGGACTCACATGCTCGCACCATACGGGATCTGTCAAAAAGTTATATGGGCCAATTTGAATGAGCACTGTTGCATGTCCAACCCACCATACTTGCCAATCATCAAGGCTAGCATGAGGACGATCTTGTGCTAAACCATATTCGTTGGCATGTAGATGAGGATTATCTTGTATATCCTCTACATCCCAAGTATTAGATTTACGTAATAACAACCACTTAAATAAAGTCCAGTAGTTACGCTCCGTACTACTTGGAATTTCATTTGAGAAACGCTGAGCTGAAGGGTTTACTGCCATAGCAACTTTAGGGACACCCCAAACATGCGCCAAACAATTTGCAGTCTTTAAGCTATAACTCAATGAGGTCGTCTGTTTTGGTTTGAGAGGCTCAGCCTCTTGTACCGATTGTGTATTTAATTGATTCATTGCCGCCCTTTAAAGTATACAGCTCGAAGATCAATTGAAGTATACGGGATAATCATCAGAATAAAATCTATCTATGTGACCTACAACTATAATTCAAATTCATCACAATAAACTGTATAAACTTGGCAAGTTTTTGAATATTGCTACAGTAAAAAATATTTTATGATTATTTTAAAATAAAAAAGGAGTCGGACATTAGGGACTCACCGACTCCAAAAACTAAAAATAAACTCAATCAATAATTAACACATTGATTTTAAAGCCAAACTACAATCTAGATGTTGTTCCATTTTAAAGGCTTGTGTGGTATTTACCATTTTTTTAAGGTGACGCATTTCCTTCGCAGCATTCACTGCAATGGCAGCGGTAATTACACCATTAGTTACACCAAATAAAATAAAGTTTGAGAGTACACCAGAACTCTCCATTTCTCCACGGACATACCATTGTTCAGCATCCATCGCACCAACAAATTGGAAGTTTGCACCCAATTGATCTGTCCAGAACCAAGGTGCTTGTTCTGTTAGAGGGCTTGCACCCATAACATGACGAGCAAAACTCTCAGCTTGACGATTAGCATTTTCCCAACTTTCAATGCGTTGCATTTGACCATTGGCTAAACGTTGCTTAGCAACATCACCAGCGGCATAAATGTCTGGATCACTGGTTTGCGCAAATTCATTAACAATGATAGCAGCATCCACTTCAAGTCCAGCATCAACAGCCAACTGTGCATTGGCAACGATACCAATCCCGTAAATCACGGCATCGGCTTCAAGCACTTCACCATTTTGCAATTCAACTTTGACAACCTCACCGTCTAAATGACAGCTTGCCATATGTGTGTTGAGTAAAATATTGACTCCGTGTTGACGATGCTGCTGCGCCATAAAATCAGTCAATAATTGTGGCGCACAACGTCCCATCACACGAGGACCGGCTTCAAGTACTGTCACTTGACAGCCTCGGAACTGAGCAGATGAAGCCAACTCTAAACCAATAACACCACCACCAACTAACACAATACGGCGGCCTGGCTGTAACACAGGAATAAGTGCTTGTGCATCTTCCAAATTACGCAAGGTATAAACATGTTTTTCAAGGGCATCAAGGGCAGGTAAACGACGTGCAGATCCACCTGTTGCAATTAACAGTTTGTCATAAGCAATACGATCGGCATTAGCCAGCACAACCTGCTTAGCATCACGATCAATTGACACAACTGCTGTACCAGAAATATGTCGCACCCCCAAATCTTGCAGCTTCTGTACAGACAAAATTTCGAGTTTAGTATTTTCTGGATCTAAAATAGCGTCTTTAGACAGAGGTGGACGCTCATAAGGAAGATGGGTCTCATCCCCAATTAGGGTAATTGTGCCTGTATATTGCAAGGCACGTAACTGTAAAATAGCGTTGGCCCCTGCTTGACCGGCACCAATAATGACAATATTTTTAATGCTCATCTGCAGAATTTCCTGAAGTTAAAACGGCTGAAACAATACCAAAGCCTGCAATCCACTCACTGATTGCTTGGTAGCAATGAGTCGTCATACGATAGTCACCAAGTTCACTCAAAGCAGCAAATGCCGCCATCCAACAACGAACCTCTTGACCACCTCGACCGCCTTGCTCACGAATTTGCTGTTCAGTCATTGCTTCTATAGCCGCAAAATCAGCACGGGCAAAAATATCAAGTAAAGCATGATCCCACTCTGGATTAAGTGGTACAGCAACACTTTTATCTCCAGCTGCAAGCTTCTGGCCAACTGCAATGATTTTTCCTTGTCGAGCAGCACGTGCTTCATGACTTGGATTACGTCCAGCAATCAAAAACTCTTCAACTTCAGCTGGAACACTACCCATCTGAGGTGTTGGTGGATCATGAGATAACCCACCAGTACCTAGGATTAAAACTCGTTCGCTAGTTAAATCTAAGCTTTTAATAAAACGACCTATTGCACGCCCTAGTGCCACAGTACGTTGAGTTGTTGGCATAGGTGATGCAGCACTGTTAATAAACACTGGAATCACTGGATAACGGTCTAGTTGGCCCGAACACAAAAAATGTAAAGGCTGGGTAACCCCATGATCAGCCTGCATACGATACGAATACGACAGATCAACACCATCTTTCAATACATGACGAACCAGACTTAAAGCGGTCTGTTCAGGCACATTAAGCCGTCCAGGACCATAATCCCAATCACCAGCCGCTGTCGCGCGAATACCGGCACAAAAACTTGGCATAAGATCATAGAAAAAACCATTAAAATGGTCTGGACCAAAAGCAATAATCAGTGTTGGATCATAATCCTCAACCTGTTTTGCCATTGTCGCAAAAGTTTCACGAACTTGTCGTTCCTGAGCTTGATCTTGTGGCTTGGCAAACTCCATTAAAGGACTGTGCGAAGCACAAATCAGTTTTACCGCCATAATTGATTCCCCTATTCCCAACGACATCTAAATGCCGCATCATCCATTGCGTTTTACTTTAAGGTTCAAATACTTAGTCTAAGAAACCAGCACGAGGTTGACGTAAGCCACGGATTCCTAAACCACAATCCGCATTGATTAATACACCTGTCAGTGGGCGATTATTTTCACGCGATGCCAACAATACATAACTTCCAGTCATATCTTCTGGCTCTGGCAAAAACTGTAAAGGCATGCCTTCACCAATTTTGCTCATATCACGACCATCAAGTAAGCCTTTGTCCTGCTGACCTAAACTTGCAGCACCTTTAATATTGACATTCATCCCTGATGGTGCGACAGCATTGACTCGAATTTTAGGGGCTAACTCATAGGCAAGCTCTTTCATTACTCCAACACCTGCATGTTTCGAAGCAGTGTAAATGGGTCCACCACCTGAAGAATAAAGCGCAGCATTAGAGAGTGTTAAGATGATTGAACCTTCCGATTTAGTCAGTGGTTCAAGCGCAGCCTTGGCACCTAAAATCAGAGATTTGGTATTAATAGCCATAATCTCATCAAAGGCATTTTCCAATTGCTCACCTGTCATATGCACGATATCGGCATAATGATCCCAAATTCCCGCATTGGCGATAAAACAATCTAATCGACCATAATGAGCAACTGTTGCTTCAACCGCACGCAAATTATCTGCATAAACGGTTACATCACCAGCAATTGCCAAAACCTTATCACCAAAGCGTTCAACCAATGCGTCGACTTTAGCTTGAGAGCGTTGTAAAACTGACACTTTGGCACCTTCTGCCAAAAAGCGTTCAACCAACGCCAACCCCAAACCTGAACCACCACCAGTGATCAGTACGACTTGGTCTTTGACCCAGCTCATGCCGGTACTCCTGCCATGTCTACATAAAGTGCACCATCCTCAACCTGTACTGGGAAAGTTTGAATTGGATCAGTTGCAGGTAAACAAAGGGCTTGTCCTGTTTTCAAACAAAAACGTGCTGAATGTAAAGGGCACTCAACCGTACCATCATCTTCTAAATAGCCTTCAGACATTGAAGCATTACCATGTGAGCAACGGTCATTCATAGCGAAGTATTCACCGCCGTTATTAAACACAGCCAGTGCTTCAATACCATTGACACCACAATCTACTTTGATTGCTTCGCCTTCATCTAACTCGCCAATTTGGCAAACAAAAATCTTTTCCATTAGAAAAACACACTGAGGTTATGAGAAGTATAAGTGACCTGATCAAGAGTGATCTTGCGATTAAAGATTTGCCAACCAAGGCCACCTTCAACACGACGCAATTTATCTAAACGTTTACCAACATAGAAAGTCACATCTTTCTCTTTTTGAGTTCTATAGAGTAAGTAAGCAACATGAACGTCATATTCACCTTCAACTTCGGTCGGTTCTACACGAATATTCGTCACCATATGTGTCGTACGAGATGGAGGTTCTTCCGCCCAAGCCATACCTGTTTCTAGACGTGCAACTCGGCGTTCTAACAGATGCTTGTTATCGTTAAATACCCAAGTTGTTGGTAATTCAAGATGACGACGACGATCACGTGTTTGTGCATTCGGCGTAGTACGCAAGGTATAAGAAATATCTTCAGCTAAAACATCGAGCCACTCACGAAAGCGCCACTCATCAAGTAAGGCAGCTTCTTGATAGAGAAATTGACTAATTTCGTGATGCAATTCCATTGATACTTGACTCATTTCATTAGCTCCTGCTCATATGCCTCAGCGGCTTTTTCGACTTCTTCCCAAGTCTCATTGATCAATAAATCTGCCCAACGACGATACATACCACGTGCTGCTGTCTCTGAGAAAATATAGTTAGTGATGCCTGGAATACCATCTTCACGTACTTTTTCATTACCAAGCCCCATTTCCATAATCAATGGGTTTTGACGTGCTTTAAAACCACGTAATACTTTTTGAATTTCAATCCAGTTTTCTGAGTCATCTTGCTCCAAGAAACCAGCAGGACCAAAAGCACGTGTTGCTGAACGTTCAAATGCTTCTTTCACATCTTGTGGCGCATCTGCATCAGCAATACAAAATGCCCAAACTTCAGTTTTGTTTGGACCACGTGGATGCCATACACGTAAAGTCGCAGTACCGTTCAACCATGAAAGTGTTGGGAACATCGTGTTGTGCCCAGCCAAACGTAAAGCACGAATTTCACCTAAACGGTCTTTAACTTCGTCGTAGGTTTCGCGGAAATAGTTAGCTACTTCACCATCTACCCATACGTTTGCATCTGGTTTTTCAGTAAAGAAGAAACCTGAACCATGACCACGTTGGCCATATTGAATTGCATCTTTTGCAGTTTCCCATACAGGGCGAGCTGTTTGAGCTGAACCTAATTGTTTAGATCCATCATCATCAGGTTTTGCACCTAAAACTTGAATTGCAGACGCATGAGAGAACAAAGCATGGTACTGGTCAGAAGCAAATTGTTCTGCTGCAAATTTCCAGTTACAGTCAATTTCCCACTTATGTACACCACCAATGATTTCTGTTCCACCTGGACGACGATCTAAAACACCGTCTAAATACCAAGCGATATCACCCATGTATTCATCTAAGTTTGGCGTTGTTTCATCCCAGCAACCAAAAATTAAACCTTTGTACGATTCAACACGGTTAACTTCAATCAGGCCCCATTTTTCTTTACAGGCACCTTGAGGAAATGCACGATCTTCTAAAGGAATATCCTTCAAGCTACCATCTGTGCCATACGACCAACCATGATACGGACAAGTAAATGCACGTGTATTACCACAATCTGCATAACTCACACGCATAGAGCGATGACGACATTGGTTTAATAATGCCTTAATTGAACCATCTTTTTGACGGACAACAATAATTGGGTCTTCACCCATGTAGGTATTAAAGAAATCGCCCGCTTTGGGAATTTGACTCTCATGACAGAGGAATAACCAAGTACGACCGAAGACTCGTTCTAATTCAAGTTCATAGATCGCTGGATCTGTATAAATAGAAGGAACAATACGTCCATTTTTGGCATCAACTAAACTGTCGATATTGAGGGCTTCAATTCTATTTTCCATTTAAACTCTCCATAGTATCCTCAGCAAGAAAAATCAAAAAGATTCATTTTGGGATAATATGGATTTAAGCCTGATGTCTGAGAAATATATTTTATATATGCACCTATAGCTGTTAACGATTATAGTGCGATAGATTTATCTCCAAATAATCAGATATGCTAGGCCTATAATATATTTAGGTGTACTTATTTATAATAGGTCAAATAGGATAACCAAATGGAATTACGTCACCTTCGTTATTTTGTTACTGTTGCTGAAGAGCTAAATTTTAGTAAAGCTGCATTACGCTTACATACTGCACAACCCTCTTTGAGCCAACAAATTAAAGATTTGGAAAAACGACTTGGCATCCAATTATTTAATCGAACTAAACGCAAAGTAGAACTAACCTCTGAAGGTGAATCTTTTCTTCCTTATGCACAGTCCACCTTATTACAAGCTGACCTCACCATACAAAAAACACAAAAAGTAGCCAATGAACTGAGTAATTGTTTGAGTATTAGTTTTGGACCTGTTGCAGAATTAAAAATATTTCCTAATATTTTACCAAGCTTGAGATTTGACTATCCCGACCTCAAACTCAATCTACAAAGTATGAATGAAATTCAACAACAGAAGGCTTTAGAGGCAGGACAAATTGATATTGGCTTCATCCGAGAAAATTTAACAGGCCCAGATTTACGCAGCTGCCTATTGTTTCGCGAGAAATTAATTTTTCTTTTACCAAAAACTCATCCACTTTGTCGGTATGAAACCATCCCAATTCGCGCCTTAGATCATGAAGCATTAATTATTGCTTCTGTTGAACATGCACCAACATTGCATCGTTCAGTCATGCACTTTGCAAAACAGCATAATATTAAGTTCAACTTCATTCAGCATGCAGGAAATATTTTATTTAATATCAACTCAGTAAATATGGGTCTAGGCTGCGCTATCTTACCAAGCTACATTGAACCCATGATTAAAAACCACCCGAATATTGCAATTCGCTCATTAGAAATAGAGCCACCTTTAATTGACTTATTTATGAGCTATAACACCAAGAACAATCAGAAAAACATCGAAATATTTATTAATGCTATTCAAAATAAAAAGTTTCAGCAGCTAAGTTAATATGCTGCTGAGACTATATAAAAAACAGATTGTTTAAAATAAAAATAATATTAGTCATTTTAACCAGACTCTACCATTATCATAATTACAGTGTATGTTGCTGAGGTTGAATATATTGCATTATCGATCTTTTAAATAAAGCTCGAACATAATCAAATTATGCAATTCTATCAACTGAGTCTCAATCATCTAGATACATGAAAGGAACTTATATGAGCGCAATGGATATTCCGAACTATCAAACTGATGCATTTTTCGGACTACAAGATCAATGGTTAGAAACTGCAACAGGTGAATTAACGCATTACCATGAAGTGGGTGAAGGTACACCTATCTTGTTTTTACATGGTTCTGGTACAGGTGTATCTGCAGCAGCGAACTGGTGGTTAAATCTGAATGATATTGCGCAAGTAGGTCATTGTTACGCTATCGACTCCATTGGTTATGGTCAGACAGTTGTTGCACCTGGTACCGCTTATGGTATTAAAGCATGGGTTGAACATGCAATCCGTTTTCTTGATGCAAAAGGCATTGAAAAAACATGGGTTGTTGGCAACTCACTTGGCGGCTGGCTCGCATTTCAAATGGCACTTGATTATCCAGAACGACTGCTGGGTATTATCTCAATGGGTACAGGCGGTGCAAAACAAACTGCTGCATTAAAACAACATTCAAATCCAGAGTTATCGCCTGCGGGTATTAAAAAGACCTTAGAGATGTTTGTGGTTGATAAAACCCTCATTACTGATGAACTGGTCAAAGTACGTTTTGATGCTGCAAAAAATGACTATGCTTCAGACCGCTTACTTGAGGTTGTTGGTGCTCGTGATCGTGACCGTTTTGAATTCCCTCTAGATTTTGAAAAAATGAAAGATATTCAAATACCTGTACTCCTTATTCATGGCGTACAAGATGTGGTTATTCCTGTAAGCCGTAGTTGGGATATCTTGAATACCGTGCCTCATGCCGATGCACACATCTTTAACCAATGTGGTCATTGGTCACAAGTTGAAAAATCTGTCGAGTTTAATCAGATCGTTTGTAATTATTTAACTCAACACGGCATTTAAACTATATAGATCCATTTAATTTGCATATTAATATGCAAATTAAACACAATAAGATCATTTATTTCTCGATCAACCCTTTGGCTTACTTCCATCAAAGTAAGCCTTTTTTTATTTAAAGATCTTTATTAATAGATAATATAATTTTCAATATCTTTATTTTGAATTATTCCAGTGTTTTTAAAATAATATAATTACTACAAAGTATGCAAAATACTTTTAATCCAAATTCAGGAAAGGAAATAGGATATACACATGGAAAGAGTAAAGTTTTCAGTATTCATGCTGTCTTTAATTAGCACACCTAGTTTTGCAAATAGTTTTATTGATGATAGCCAAATTAAACTCACTACTCGTAACTATTATTTAGACCGATCATTTACAGAACATAATGATATAATTCCTGGAGCAAAAGACTGGGCCCAAGGTTTTATATTTAATTTTAATTCAGGTTATACTCCTGGCACTGTTGGTTTTGGTTTAGATATTCAGACATTAACATCTATTAAACTACAAGGAGACTCTAAATATCTACCTAGTGGTTTATTACCAACAGACCCTCAGAGTAGAGAACGAGAAAAAACTGCTTCTGAAATAGGAGCCACCTTAAAAGTAAAATACAAACAAACAGAATTAAAAGCAGGAACATTACAACCCTGGACACCTGTAATTTTTAGTTCTCCCTCTCGTTTACTACCACAAACTTTTCTAGGTGGTATGATTCAGAGTAAAGATATTAAAGATCTAGAGTTAATTGGTGGTTATATTAATCAAGTCAATCACCGAGACTCTACAAACTATGAAGATTTAACTAATATTGGTTTTAATCAAAGATTTAAAGTTGCAAAAACCAACCAGTTTATATTTTCAGGTGGTAAATATAACTTCTCACCTAACACTCAATTTGGATTATATTATGCAATGGCTGATGATATTTATAATCAAGCAGCTTTCACATTTAAAAATGATTATAAATTAGATAATAATCTTAAATTGATTAGTGATATACGGGTTTGGAACAGTACTGAAAATGGTGCAGCCAAAGCTGGAAAAATTGATAATACACTAGCAACAGCTAACTTTGGTCTAGACCACAACAATCATCGCCTTACTTTTAGCACCATGCAAAACTATGGCGATACAGCTCACCCTTATCTTTCTGGTGGTGAAGTTTTAATCTTTATTGATGGCTGGAGTACAGACTTTTTAAATGCCAAAGAGCAAGTTTATGGTCTTCGTTATGATTATGATTTTAAAGACTATGTACCTGGTCTTAAATTTATGACCCGATACACCAAAGGCCGTAATATTAAGCTTGCTTATTCAAACGAGAAACATGAAGAAGATTCTTTAGACTTCGACCTTGGATATACAGTGCAATCCGGTACATTTAAAGGCCTAGGCTTACGTGCACGTTATGCAATTTATGATAACGATTTTGGTGCAAAAGCCAGCTTCAAACCTGCAGATGAAACTCGAATCAATATCGATTACACCTGGAAATTTAAATAAAATTTCACAATTTCCGACTTACCAGTTCAAGAATACTAGATTAAGACCTCGCCCCCATAAGGAGCGAGGCCTTAATCTAGCAATATAAAATTAAATAATTTTCTTAAAGTTTTCAATCAAACGATCAAGTGATGGTGTATTAGGCATATTTTTATAGTTAATAAATAATTTAATCTTAGGTTGAATATTTGAGAAACGTCTGACAATTGTATTACCACTCACGATTCCACGAACAAAATCAGGTAAAACCGCAACACCCATTCCCATACTAATATAACTCATGGTTACAAAAGCGTTTTCAGACTCCATAATAACATTATAATTAACATTATTTTTTTTCAACATATCAATCGTTAGTTGTCTTAATTCTGGTGCATGATGAATTGATGGCAAAATAATATCACTACCATTCAATTCTTTTAAGGTAATAAATTCAGATTGGGCCAACGGATGACTTTTATGAACAGCCAATAATAAATCTTCCTCAGAACATTCAATACTACTAATTTCAATATTATTTATATTTGATCGAGTAAAAGCTAAATCTATCTCACCCTTTTCTAATTTCTTAATAAGTGAAGGCCCCATATCACTCACTAATTCTATTTTAACAGAGGTATCATGATGTTTAATTAGATCCAAAATCACTTTAGGTATTTTAACTTCAACACCAATAAGAACACCAATTTTAACTACAGAATTTTTAGTATTAAGTTTATGTGCAAAATTTTTAGCTTTCTCAGCTTCAACTAAAGTTTTTTTTGCTTCTTCTAAAAAAACTTCACCTGCTTTAGTTAAAGTAAATACACGACTACCACGCTCAAATAATTCAACATCTAAGTAATTTTCCAAATCTTTGATTTGTTGACTTAATGAAGACTGAACTGTATTAAGTTTCTTTGCTGCAGAAACAAAACTCTTCTCTTCACTAATAGTTAAAAAATATCTTAAATGCCTGAGCGTAAGCATAATCCTATCCTCTAAACATATATCACTCCATGATGATACTATTATAACCCCAACTAAATATATTTAAACACATACAATATAAAATAAACATACACCTTAGTATAAATAAAAAGTTGCCTTTAAAATTAATAAAGGCAACTGATTATTGTTTAATAAATTTATTTTTAAATTACAGCGATTAAGATGCAACTTGAGATGGAGTTACGACCTGTTCAGTTTTTTGTAAACTCTTTGATAAGAACATCATAATAATTGCAGAAAGTACAATTCCTGGAATAGCAGCAGTAAATACACCTGAAGCCCCTGCACCCGAAGCAATGATCATGCCTGCAACTGTTGGTCCAAGCATTGCACCCACACGACCAATTGCAGAAGCAGCTCCAACTCCAGTACCTCGTAAATGCGTTGGATAAATAAAACTACCATATGCATAAAGTACGCCTTGCCCACCAATAGTAAATGTCCCTGTTAAAGCTGCTGCAAGGTAAATACCATTTAATGTGGTTGCTGCATTTAAACTAATCAAACCAGCTAAAATCCCAACATACATTAAGGCAATAATAAATACTTTGTTATAGCGATCAATCAGCATGCCCAATGTAATCGTGCCAAAGAATGCACCAATCATAAAACAAACTTGTGCCATACTGCCCTGTTGACGACTAAAACCGAGTTCCATAAATAGGGATGGCAACCAACTCAACATGATGTAAACCACCATTAAGGTAAAGAAGTAACTTACCCAGAGTAAAAGAGTACGCAGCATATATTCACGGCCAAAGATATCTTTAAAACCAGTAGCCTGAGATTGTTGTTCAGCAAGCTGCTTAGTTTTCAAAAATTCTTTTGATTCAGGTAAGCAGTACATCATTAATGGAATCACCAATAGCGGTAAAATCCCACCAAGATAGAAAATCGTTTTCCAGCTTCCACTACTATCAAATGCCGACCATGCAGATAAGAGCAATGCACCAACAGGCAAACCACAGTACATTAATCCAACAGCACGACCACGACGTTCAGGGGTTGTTGACTCTGAGGCCAATGTAATAAGGTTAGGCAATGCTGCCCCCATCCCCACACCTGCCAAAAAGCGCACCGCTAACAATGTATAAAATGAATTAACCCATACAGTCATTAAGGTGAATACAGCAAAAATCGCGACAGACCAGATCAAAACTTTTTTACGCCCAACCTTATCAGCATAACGCCCACCAAAAAGCGTACCAGGTAACAGACCTAAAATACCTGCACTAAAAAACACCCCGAGTTGCTCTGGGCTTAAAGCAAAATATGCCTTAATCCCCGAAGCAGCAATCCCTGCTGCCTGTAAATCCACACCCTCAATAACTGCAACAACAAAACACAGAAACACAGTAATTAACGACGTCCTTGATTGATTTTGATCTCTCATTCGACTTTCCTTCGTCTATCAAAATCGGCATATTTACAGCTTAAAAATAAAAGAAATAGTTAGACCAAAGTAGTATAGACATTCGTTTTTAAGACTGTTTTTTATGCAGTGTATATGTAGTGAGTGTTTCATCATTTTATTGATTAAATTTCCTTATTGAAGTATCTAATTTTTATATAGCCACACTGATTTTTAACGTCGATTAATATTGATTTCATTTATCACTATCGTTGTTTTATATCAGTATTTATATAAAAAATATTTCAATAAATCTTATAGTTATAAAGCAATATTTCACAACAACCAGATCAAATTCAATCACAATAAAAAAAGCCCCTGCAGGGGCTTTTCCTTTAAAACAATTGATCGGATGCCTTAATTAAGCTTTTGCTTTAGCCATCGTCAACGCTAAATCTTCGATCATATCCTCTTGACCACCAACCGTACCACGACGACCAAGCTCAAGTAAGATTTCACGTGCTGAAACGCCATATTTTGCTTCTGCACGTTTAGCAAACAGCAAGAATGATGAATATACGCCTGCATAACCTAGTGTTGCAGCATCACGGTCAGCACGAATCGGGTGTGTCATCATTGGAATGACAAGATCTTCTGCAATATCTTGTACTTTAAACAGATCAATACCTGTCTCCATTCCCATACGATTTGCAACAGCAATAAACAACTCAAGTGGTGTATTACCAGCACCAGCACCCAAGCCAGCTGCGGCAGCATCAATACGATTTGCCCCTGCTTCAACTGCTGCAACAGAGTTTGCAACACCCATTGCTAAATTATGGTGCCCATGGAAACCAATTTCAATTTTGGCATCAAAATGTTGACGTAAAGTAGCAATACGTTCAGAAACATCTTTAGGCAACATATAACCAGCAGAGTCAGTAACATAAATACAGTTTGCACCATAAGCTACCATTTTCTCTGCTTGTTCAAGCAATTGCGCTGGAGTTGCCATATGCGCAAGCATAAGAAAGCCCACTGTATCCATATCCAACTTACGCGCAGCTGTAATATGTTGTTCAGATACATCAGCTTCTGTACAGTGCGTAGCAACACGAATTGTAGATACCCCAATTTCATGTGCCATTTTCAAATGATCAACAGTACCAATACCTGGCAAAAGCAAAGCTGAAACTTTAGCTTGTTTAAGCTGAGGAATAATAGCAGACAAATAAGCTTCATCTGTTGCTGCAGCAAAACCATAGTTAAGTGATGCACCACCTAAACCATCACCATGTGAAACTTCGATCAATGGTACGCCAGCTGCATCAAGTGCAGTTGAAATATCAACCATTTGCTCGATGCTCATTTGATGACGCTGTGGATGCATACCATCACGTAAAGTCATATCATGTAATGTAATCTTAGACATGAGCTTGCTCCTTTAAACTTCAGCTTTCATCAATAAACGTTCAGCAAACATTTCTGCAGTACGTGCAGCAGCAGCTGTCATAATGTCGAGGTTACCTGCATATTTAGGTAAAAAATCCCCTAACCCTTGTACTTCTAAGAAGATAGATACGCGATTACCATCAAACACTGGACCATTCACTAAAGTATAGCCAGGTACATATTTTTGTACTTGTTCCAGCATGGCATGTACAGAGGCAGTAATTGCAGCTTGATCAGGTTCACCCTCAACCAAACAATGTACCGTATCACGCATCATCAGTGGCGGTTCAGCCGGATTAATAATGATGATCGCTTTACCTTGCTTAGCACCACCAACTTTCTCAATTGCACCCGCAGTAGTACGCGTAAATTCATCAATATTTTTACGTGTTCCTGGACCAACAGACTGTGTAGAGACGGTCGCCACAATCTCGCCATAGCTTACGCTTTGCACCTGAGAAATTGCTGCAACCATCGGAATCGTTGCCTGACCACCACAAGTAACCATGTTTACATTGGGTACTTCACCAGCATCCAATAAAGCAGCCAAGTTAACTGGCGGCACACAGAATGGGCCAATTGCAGCAGGAGTAAGATCAATCATCAATACCCCAAGCTCATTGAGTTTGCGACTGTTTTCAGCGTGAACATAAGCTGATGTCGCATCAAAAGCGATTTTAATCTCATCCGCAGCAACGTGAGGCAATAGACCGTCAACACCTTCAGCAGTGGTTTTAAGTCCCATTGCTTCTGCACGTTTTAAGCCTTCTGAAGTTGGATCAATCCCAACCATCCATACTGGCTCTAAAAATTCACTTCGTTGTAACTTATATAGTAAATCAGTACCGATATTACCTGGCCCAATCAAAGCACATTTAATCTTTTTCATGATTCTCTTCCTGCCGTATTAAGCCGTTTGTGTCGAAAACACTGTACTGACACTACCTAGCCCATCAATTTCAACTTTGAACTCATCGCCTGCTTGAACAACCACCATAGGCCCAAGTGCACCTGTTAAGATCAAATCACCTGCTAACAATGGACGTCCACGACGTACCATTTCATCAGCCAACCATACCGCGGCATTCAAGGGATTACTTAAACAAGCACGCCCAACACCCTCTGAAACAACCTCATCGCCACGCGTCATTCGCATACGACAGTTCACTAGGTCTAAATCGGCAAGTGATACAGGGCGTGATCCCAATACATAGGCTGCAGAAGAAGCGTTGTCTGCTACAGTATCCACAATTGAAATTTTCCAATCTGCAATACGACTATCTACAACCTCAATTGCTGCAAGGGCATAGTCTGTTGCATTGATAATATCGACATAGCTATGCTTTTCTTTAGTGAGATCATGTTTAATCACTAAAGCAATTTCAGCTTCAACTTTGGGTTGGATGAGTTGATCAATCGCGATGGTTTCACCATCACCATAAGCCATGTCTGCAAACAACATACCGAAGTCAGGTTGATCAACACCGAGTTGTTGTTGTACAACTTTTGAAGTTAAACCGATCTTACGGCCAACCAAACGACGACCTTGTTGTAATGCATGTTGCGTGTTCAATTCTTGAACTGCATAAGCACTATCTAAATCGGCTTGAACGCCACCCAATTGTGGGCGAACAGGAGAAATCGCAGTGTGTGATCCTTCAGCGTCTCTTAGGGCTGTGGCCACTGCTTCAACAGCAGAGTTCAACATTTATCGTTCCTAAAACTGCAATAATTTAACCAACCCTCTTAACTACAACGCACCACACCACCAATAAGCGTAAGGGCAAGTACAGCACTTTAGCCATCACAACTATGTGTCTAGGATATATTTAAGAGGATGCAAATAATTCAATTGCTAGAATCGAGAAAATGACAACAAAAGACCAATACTTATTATGTTTGATAACATAGTTGAGAACTATTATAGATATTTTCAGTTTAAGACCAGTCTCCTGAGCATTGTCAGGAGAATAGCCAATTAAAACTATACTGTTATTATGCTTTATTCGCCACAAAGGGACTGAGTAAACAATGTTGTAACTCAGCTACACTATCTACAATGGCTTGCGGTTGATACTGCATTAAGACTTGCATCTCATGAACACCATAACTTACCCCAACACTACGCATCCCTATACGCTGTGCCATTTCTAAGTCATAACTGCTATCCCCAACCATTATCGCACGTTCTACTGCTACACCAGTATACTGAAGAATTTGCTCTAACATTAATGGGTTTGGTTTAGAACGAGTTTCACTAGCAGCCCGAGTTATCGCAAAAATAGACTCACTTTGGGTTTTAGCCAAAACACGATCCAGCCCTGACCGACTTTTTCCTGTCGCCACGGCTAAAAGGATCTCTTGCTGTTGCAAGGTATGAAGCATTTCCGCTACACCATCAAACCAATGGTCATTAACTGAATTCGCCACATAATGGGCCGAATAGGCTTCCAAAATATCTTGATGCAACTCAGGCACTTGAGGGAATAAAATTTGCATGACTTCGGGCAAACCCAAACCAATAATACTTTGCGCAGCGGCATCAGTTAAAGGCTGCTGATACTGTTGTGCAGCAAAATGTAAGCTTCTTACTATCTGCCCAACAGAATCAAATAAAGTGCCATCCCAATCAAAAACAACCAAATCAAAAGGTTGTAGCAGCTTAGTCATCTTTTTGTGCCCGTAATTGTGCCACTATATTTTGCATATCCTCAGGTAACGGTGCTTCTATTAAAGGATAGTTTGGAATTTCCAAACGCATCGCATGTAAACATAAACGACGTGGCGTTGGACCACGGTACTCAGTCTGATGACCATATTTATCATCTCCAATCAAGGGATGACCAATACTTAAACCATGAACACGAATTTGATGGGTACGACCAGATAAAGGTGAAGCATAAACTAAAGTGCCATGGCGAAAACGCTCTTGTACGTTCCACTGTGTTTTGCTTGGCTTACCTTCTTTAGATACACGAACACGACGTTCACCATTACTCAGTTCGTAACGTAACAAAGGTGCATCAATGAGTTGTTTATCTAAAGCAACATTGCCTTTCACTACTGCAGCATAAGTTTTTTGAATTTTATGCTCACGTAATAAGTCTTGAAGCAGTTTTAAAGTACTACGTTTTTTACTCACCATCACCAAACCTGAGGTATCACGGTCAATACGATGAATAAGTTCTAAGTATTTTTTACCTGTAGCAGCACGTAGAGCTTCAATTAAACCATAAGCCACACCACTGCCCCCATGGACTGCAATCCCAGCAGGTTTATTGACCACCATCAAGCCTTCATCTTCATATACAACCCGATCAAGCAAGCCTTGCGCGACCTTATCTGAAACAGGTGCAGCATTCTGATCTTTTTGCTCATAACGGATTGGTGCGACACGAATTTGATCACCAATTGCAAGTTTAGTCTCTGCTTTACAACGTTTTTTATTGATTCGCACTTGGCCTTCACGAATCAATCGATAGATACGACTTTTAGGCACGCCTTTTAAACGGCTAAATAGAAAGTTATCAATACGTTGATCTGTTTGATGTTCATCAACTTCAAACCAAGTGACACTTTGCCATTGTTGCGTAGAATTCATAGAGTTACTCGAAGCCTGAATATTAAATTTGAATAAAAAATGACCACTTAACGCCTGTTTTTCACAAGAAAAATGAGCTTAACCCATAGGCAGAAGTTATAAGGTTTGCTATAGTCAGCGCACGGATACCACCGTAATAGAGTTACTTTTTAATCGTTTCAATCATTTGAAACCTAAAAAGACCAAGCAACTCGCGTTATGCTCGGAACGGTCCTAAAAGAATATGCCCACGCCGAAGGGCTTATTATATCGGCAAAAACACAAACTGTTGCGTTTAATTGTGCTTCTGCACTCAAATCAACATGTTTAAAAAATTTTATCGCCAACTTTGTTGTTGGTTTTTACATGTAAACTGATCCACATCAGACAGATTGCTGCCCCAGAGTATTTCAGGACACAAACGTTTGAGGCATTGGAACTGAGCCAATTGTAAAGATACGATGATCATTCCGTATCAAGACATGTTGCGACAGATGCAACTGTTCTTCGAGCAACTTGGCAGTGAAAGTTCAACATCCAATGCACCGTTTGTCATTCCAGTGAAAACGATTGGACATTAAATCCTGATTAGGTTGAGATGGAAGCATTCATTCCCATCTCTTCCCAGCGCCATCGAATCGGTAGCTATACTCAAAAAATCACAGTCTTCATGAGTGATTGAGTCATAACGCATCATGCAAGATGTCCGCGAACTAATCCAGGCGATTTGTTGGTGTGAATCACTATTAGGTGTTACACCCATGAAACGTATGTTGATCAATGCAACACATGCTGAGGAAGTACGCGTTGCACTTATTACTGGTCACCGTCTTTACGATTTTGACTTAGAAAATCGTACTCGTGAACAAAAGAAAGCCAACATTTATAAAGGTCATGTGACCCGCGTAGAGCCTTCTTTAGAAGCAGTTTTTGTTGAATATGGTGCAGGCCGCCAAGGCTTTCTATCCATGCGAGAAATTGCTAACTCATATTACAAAGCTGACCCACGCCAAACCTCAAATATCCGTGAGCTTATTACAGAAGGCACTGAACTTCTTGTACAAGTGGAAAAAGAGGAACGTGGCAACAAAGGCGCAGCGCTTTCTACTTATATCTCTCTCGCTGGTCGTTATTTAGTTCTTATGCCAAATAACCCGAAAGGTGGTGGTATAAGTCGTCAAATTTCAGGTTCAGTTCGTGAAGAACTCAAAGAAATGTTGGCATCACTCAATACACCACGTGGTATGAGTATTATTGTACGTACAGCAGGTATTGGTCGTACTCAAGAAGAATTACAACTTGATTTACAGCACTTACTTGACCTTTGGAATCAAATCCAAAACACTGCAAGTAGTGGCCCATCACCAATGTTAGTTCATCAAGAAGCAGGTGTTGTTACACGTGCTATTCGTGACTACTTACGTGACGATGTAACTGAAATTCTTATTGATAATGAACAAGCATACAACGAAGCATACAATTTCGTTAAAGCTGTTATGCCAACTCAAATCGATAAACTTCAAACATACACGCTTAATGAGCCTTTATTTGCACACTTTGGTATTGAAAGCCAAATCCAAACAGCTTATGAGCGTGAAGTAAAACTACCATCAGGCGGTTCGATTGTAATCGACCAAACTGAGGCTCTTGTTTCTATTGATATCAACTCAGCCAAATCTACTCGCGGTCATGATGTTGAGGAAACTGCACTCAACACCAACTTAGAAGCAGCTGAAGAAATTGCACGTCAGCTTCGTCTACGTGATATCGGTGGTTTAGTCGTTATTGACTTCATTGATATGGGTAAAGAACGCAATCAGCGTATGGTTGAAGCTAAACTACGCGAATCAACCCAAAGTGACCGTGCACGTATCCAATTCGGCCAACTCTCTCGTTTTGGCTTAATGGAAATGAGCCGTCAACGTCTTCGTCCATCACTCGAAGAAGCCACAGGTTATGTCTGCCCTCGCTGCCATGGCACAGGTATGGTTCGTGACTTACGTTCGCTTTCTCTTTCAATTATGCGTAAGGTTGAAGAAATTGCTTTACGTGAACGTCGCGGTGAAGTTCAAGTTGAAGTTCCTGTTGAAATTGCAGCGTTCCTACTGAATGAAAAACGTCATAGCCTTGTTTATTTAGAACAAACTTCAAATGTACGTGTGACGGTTTTACCACACCCACATTTAGAAACACCACATTACCAAATTTCTTATAATCCTGAAGGTTTTGCACCGACCAGCTATGAGCGTACAGAAGCAACGCGCCAAAGTGAAAAAGAGCTAGGTTATGCATCTTCTGAATGGCATTTAGATGAAGAACCAGTAGCAGCTAAAACAATTGCACCTACTGCAAACAAAGGCCAACGCCGTAATAACCAACAAACTGAAAAAATGCCTGTTGCACCAACTGCAAAAGTGGAACCTCAAAGCAGTGCATGTGCTTGGTTAGAAAATTTATTTGTTCAAAAGCAAGCCTCAACGACTGACCATAGCCGCAATGCAAACAGTGCAGCTGCTGCCATTGAACAAATGGTAAATGGCGGAGCCGTAAGCCGTGGTCAATTTGGCCATATCAACACCGCTCGTACAGATGTGGCTGCTAAACCAGTTGCAGCTGAGCAAGACCAAAACAATGCTTATCTCAATAGCAACAAAGCAGAAACACGTGATTATGCTGAAAAAGCACAAGAGCGTGAAGAACGCAGCCAACAACGTAATAATAAAAAGCGTAACAAAGGCAAAGAGCAAACACGCGAAGTTGTGCAAGAGCAAGCTGTAACAGCAGAAGAAAATGTACAGCAACACTCACGCCAAGAGCAGCGTCGCGAACACCGCCAAGAGCTACGTGAGCAGAAGCGTCCACAAAAACGCCAACAAAACCAAGAGCAACAGTTTGATACGGCAACAGAAAACTCTGTACCGCGTCGTGACCGCAATCAACAACAGCGCCCACCTCGCCCTCCTCGTCAACGTGATGCGAGTGTGTTGAACGACCAACAAAGTAAAGCAGCACCAGCTCCAACTGTTTCATCAGATGCACAAATTAATGTCAATTTAATTGATGCACCGAAACAAGAAATGGTGAACACGGCTCTAGTGGTTAATGTTGATCAACAACGCAGTGAAATCATTGCAATCAACACCACCTCTACTGCAGCTGTTGTTGCTCCAGTGTCTGAGCCTTCAGTAGAAAGAGTCGAAAGCAAACCACAGCAAAAGAAAGCTGAGGTCGCACCTACTACTGATCCAGCTGTAAAAACACCAGTAGAAAATACTGCACCTACAGCCGCTCAAACTTCTGAGCAACCTGTACGTCGTGCTAGTAACGATCCACGTAGCCGTCGCCGTCAACGTGAGCAGCAAAGAGCACAAAAAGTAGAGCAAGTAAGTAAACTGAGCCCTTCTCAAGTGCCAACTTTAGCTCAATACACAATTGGCAGTTTAATTCGTCATGTTTACGGTGAAGATTGTTCAGTTCTCATCGAACAGTTTGGTTTGATTCCAACTTTCAACCGTGCATTAAGCAAGTTCACTGAGCAATATACGGCCTCTTTAAGTGAAGCACAGCCTGCAGCAGCACAAGTAAGCAGCCAACCTGTTACTCGTGATGTCGCGATTAGCAAGGCTCAACATGAAGCTGAGCCTGCACCGGTACTTGATTTGGAACCACCAAAGCCAAGTAGCAAAAATCGTGTTGCCAATGACCCACGTGAACGCCGTCGTTTAGCTAAACTTGCTGCTGAACAAGCATTTGAGCAAGCAAAATCAGCTCAAGCGTCAACAGAGCCTGCAACGCCAACCGCAGCACCTGAGGTTGAAGCTACTTCAAAAGAAGAAACTGTCGCGGTTGTTGAAGACCAGGCTGCTACGGAAACTACAGTAGTTGCAGCAACAAGTTCTGAAGAACATTCAGCTGTTGAGAGCAATACGACCGTATCCGCTGCTACAGATGTGGAAACTGTGCCAGAAGCATCTACAGAAGTCGTAACTACAGACGTCACTGTTGAAACAAATACTGTAGCCAAACCTCGTACCACGAGAAAAAGTGCGACCGAGAAAAAAGAAAGTACGGCTACAGAGACAGCAACAGAAGTTCAGGCAGAGGTTCAGCAGGACCTGTTAACTACAGCTCCAGAAACAGAAAAGCCTGCTGCACGCCCTCGCCGTCCGCGTGGCCGTCCACCGAAAAAAACGCCAACAGCAGCAGAATAATTTGAAATAATCTGTTGCCTAAAATCTGTGAATTATATTAAACCCAGCCATTCCGATGGCTGGGTTTCTTTTGTTATTTTAATCAATTAGGTTGATTGCACTAGACATAGTGTAAGAACATAAAAACAAGACCAGTGTGACAACCATTTACATTATGCAATTTTCTTAATTGGATGAATAAATTACAAATAGGAATCTTATGAATCAATCTCTTTCCCAAGACCTCATTCGCGTTGGTGATGTTGTAGCTAAACTTCCTCAATTTATCCATAAAGCACCCAATATACTCAGCGGATTAAAGCAAGCTTATTTACGCACACCAAACAGCCCTGCTGGCTTAGGTCTCGCATTTGAAAAGGCAGTCAAGCGCAATCCTCAAGGCATTGCCTTACGCTTTGAAGAGCAACAATTTAGTTATCAAGAACTAAATAACTGGATCAATCAACTCGCACACTACTTTATATCTGTCGGCTTTAAAAAAGGCGATGTTATTGCAGTGATGATTGAGAATCGTCCTGAACTTATTGCAACTGTAGTTGCATTAGCAAAACTAGGTATTATTGCTGCGCTCGTCAACACTTCACAAAGTGGCCAAGTTTTATCGCATAGTATTAACTTAGTTGAAGCCAAAGCTGTTGTTGTAGGTGAAGAATGTAGAGTCGCTATTGAGCAAGTTAGAACACAACTGAATATCGCTCATGAACATTTCTACTGGTATGCCGATCAAGAAACACAAAAAGAACCAGGAAATGCCCCAGCTGGCTTTACCCATCTTGCTGTTGAAGCCAATAAATTCCCTAAATTTAATGTCGTTAATACACAAAAAGTTCAAGGTAAAGATGGACTATTTTATGTTTATACCTCAGGGACTACAGGACTACCAAAGGCTGTTATTTTCACCAACAGTCGCTGGACTTTAGCTTATGGTACTTACGGCCATATTTTAAATTTGAATAAAGATGATGTTATGTACTGTACATTACCACTCTATCATGCAACAGGTATGGTGGTTTGTTGGTGCGGTGTCATTGCAGGCAGTGCAACACTCGCCTTACGACGTAAATACTCAACCTCAGCTTTTTGGAGTGATGTAGAAAAATATAACGCCTCTGTCATCACCTATGTTGGTGAGATGTGCCGCTATTTGGTTGATGCTCCCCAGAGTCCATTAGAACGTAAGCACCGTGTTCGCAAAATGATTGGCAATGGCATACGTCCAAATATTTGGGGCAAATTCAAACAACGTTTCGGTATCGAAGAAGTGCTTGAGCTTTATGCTTCAAGTGAGGGTAATGTTGGTTTTAGTAATATTTTCAATTTTGATAATACTGTCGGCTTTTCCCCTACGCCTTTTGCAATTATAGAATTCGACAGAGAGAAAAATGAACCTATACGTGATAAACATGGTTTTTGTATCAAAGTTAAAAAAGGTGAAATTGGGCTGCTTGTCGGTAAAATTACTCGCCGCTCTCCTTTCGATGGTTATACCGATCCTGAAAAAAATCGGGCTGTCACCATTCAAAATGTACTTAAAAAAGGTGATGCCTACTTTGTGACTGGCGATTTGGTCAGAAACCTAGGCTGTAGACATGCTCAATTTATAGACCGCTTGGGTGATACTTTCCGCTGGAAAGGAGAAAATGTTTCAACAACTCAGGTAGAAAATATCTGTAGTGAACAACATAAAGTTTCCGAAGCAATTGTCTATGGTGTAGAAATCCCCCATACCAATGGCCGAGCAGGTATGGCAGCAATTACCTTAACCACAGAAAACCATTCGTTAAATGAACAAGATCTTCTAGATCTAAGTCGCGACTTTAAACAAAATCTACCCCATTATGCTGTTCCTGTATTTTTACGTGTACTCAATTCGGTAGATACAACAGGTACATTTAAGTATCAAAAGAATAAATTAAAAGATGAAGGCTTCAATCCAGAAAAAACTTCAGATAAGTTGTACGTTTTATTACCAAATAGTCAAACGTACAGCGAAGTGACTGCAGAAGTTTTTGCAAATATCCAAGCTTATAAATACCGTTTTTAGTCCAAATTGATCATTTTTTGAAGCTTAGTGCATCATTTTGGATTATTTATAATCAACTAGATAAAACTTTTATAATTTTTACTTGCGCTCGTTTGAGATGTTGCTACAATACGCAACATCAAAACGAGATGGGTCGTTAGCTCAGTTGGTAGAGCAGTGGACTTTTAATCCATTGGTCCCGCGTTCGAGTCGCGGACGACCCACCACTTATTTTGAACTCTTTATGGGTCGTTAGCTCAGTTGGTAGAGCAGTGGACTTTTAATCCATTGGTCCCGCGTTCGAGTCGCGGACGACCCACCAG
>NZ_JAVIDR010000014.1:71439-80977 GCF_031157835.1 Acinetobacter rudis
CAGATTCGAAAAAGCCTATCATACTTGATAGGCTTTTTTCATTTCAAGACTAAAATAATTAACGCTAAAAAATGCACCCTCGTTTTATCTTTAACTTAGAGTGCTATTTCTATTTGAATTAATGCCGTAGCTCATGATGGGTATTTGGCTCATGCTTACTTTTTACCAATACATAGGCATAATTTGGCATAGGATATGTCACACCAAAGAAATGCTGACTCTGAGCATCGTAGTTAACTGTCTTATCCAAATCCATTAACAAATTGTCTTGTTCATTAATCTTATAAAATACATCTGGGCCTTCACGTAAGTGCACAATAATCTCATGATTATTTTCATCCAAGCTCCACAGATCTTGACGGTAGGACTGCACCAAACCTTGATGCTTTGCATACACTCGACCAGACTGTATTAATATTCGATGTGAAGTACCATCAGGTAGAAGATTTAAAATATATTGCACCTGACCTTGCTCACAATGAATAAGTGCTTGCTCACAGCTCATGGTGGTTTGATAGCGCCCTACATACGCCAATTGCTGCTCAGAAACGGAACGCTCTTCGTTTTTAAAAGGTTGATGAGTATTATGGGGCACATTAGGTTGACTAATCACATCAGCCAATGTCGCAGCTTCAGGCTTTGGTTGAGGTTCAACAACATCTACTTTGGATGAACCCTCAACAAAATGTAGCGGATCAAATTCCTGCTTCTGCCTACAACTAACAAGGAGCAATAAAGTTGAGCCAAACACCAGTATGTTTGAACACGTTTTTCTATGAAAAATTCTCATGTCTTGGCCTTACTGCCCTGATTTAAAAAAATCCAACGTGATAAAGATATCGTATTCATTTTTATAATGACAATCACCCACAGGTAATTTTTACAAAATTAGTGTTAGTTCACATAAAACCTACTCGATTTCCGAGTAATCGTATAGCAATATGCCTTATTTTATATGTGCTTTTCACTTTAAAACAACTTATCTAATCACCATATCTAATTAAAACAAGATCGTGTACAAATAATGAGATTTCATAATCAGCTTTGAGGTCTCATGATCACGTTATCCTCATCGCCCCATTCAGGAGAATTAAATGGCTCAGTCAGGTTTATCTCGCTCTAATCAGCAAAGAATGATTGCAGGTGTTATGGGTGGCATAGCTGAACGCTTTGGTTGGAACGCCAATCTACTGCGTATACTATTTGTAAGTATTTCAATATTAAGTGCAGGATTTCCTGGTATTTTAATTTACCTAATCCTATGGTTTGTCATACCAGCTGCACAACCTCAATTAAACCCATCACCATCACAAAGACCAACTCAAATGCGTACAGTCTATGAGGACAATAAGTTTAAACGTTAGCATCTTGGTCCCCTCCCTTTAGACCGATACATTATTGAATATGATGTATCGGAAACTTTGCTAAGTTAAATTAATAGCTATGCTCTGTTTAAATCACCTTCTCCAAAATAATTTTGGAGTTAATATTTGTAATTCCTTTTACCTTATTAAGTTTATGAATGACAAACTGTGAAAAAGCATTCAAATCTTTGGTTGCAACATGGAGTACATAGTTAGATTCACCGGTAATAATATATGCTTTTGTTACCTCCTCAAATTGCTCAATGGCAGACAAAAACGATTTATGATCCAACTCAGTTAATTGGGCCAGCTTAATTTCAACAATAGCCTCTATATGAATACCCATTTTGGCATAGTTTAACTTGGCCTTATATTTTTCAATAACACCACTTGATTCTAATAGCTTAATACGGCGATGACAGGCTGAACTTGATAGATTAACAAGATCAGCGATCTCCTGATTACTTAAACGTGCATTATCCCGCAAAATTTTAAGTATTTTATGATCTATAGCATCAAATTTCATTTTTAAATAATATCCTTATAATTTCTATTATTTTCAAATAATATCCCAATCTAATCTTTTTTAGTCAAATATTATCGAATATTTGGCTAATTTTAACGTGCTAAAATCGAATAACAAATAAGGAAGTTAAATAGGTTAGATAATATGATTAATCGTGAACAATGCCTAGCATGGGACAAAGAAGATCAACTAAGTAAATTTAAGGATCACTTTGCATTACCAGAAGGTGTTATTTATCTTGATGGTAATTCACTAGGCGCTCAACCCAAATCAGCCACGCAATTGGCTCAGCAAGTCTTAACTCAAGAATGGGGTACGGATTTAATTAACAGCTGGAATACAGCAGACTGGTGGGGACTACCAACTCGCCTAGGCGATAAGGTCGCACAGTTAATTGGAGCTGACGCTGGTGAAACCGTTATTACGGACTCAACCACACTCAACTTATTTAAAGTACTTTCAGCAGCACTCAATATCCAAGCTGAACAATTTCCTGATCGTAAAGTCATCGTGGCAGAAAAAGATGCTTTTCCAACAGACCTGTATATTATTGAAGGTTTGATTAATCAAATTGATAAAGGCTATCAATTAAAACTCATCGAAAATAATGATGATTTATCTAAGCACTTAGAAAGTCAAGAAGTTGCCGCTGTAGTGTTGTCTCATGTCAATTATCGTACTGGTTATTTCTATGATATGGCTGAGATTAATGCTGAAATCCATGCAAACAATGCATTGGTGATTTGGGATCTATGCCACTCTGTTGGTGCTGTACCAATCGAGCTAAAACAAAGTAATAGCGATTTTGCTATTGGCTGCACCTATAAATATCTCAATGGTGGACCAGGCTCCCCTGCCTTGCTTTGGGTAAATCCGAAACACCAAAATCGTTTCTGGCAACCACTGTCTGGTTGGTGGGGACACCAACAACCATTTGAAATGGCTCAACAATACCAGCCATCTCAGGGCATTCGACGTTTCCTTTGTGGTACACAGCCAATTGTATCAATGCGTCTCATCGAATGTGGTCTAGATATTTTTCTTGCAACAGATATGCAGTCTATACGTGAGAAATCATTAAAAATGACTGACCTATTTATGCAACTTATGCAACAGGAATGCTCAGCATTTAACTTTAACCTCATCACACCTGAACAGCACCACTATCGAGGTAGTCATGTTAGTTATCGTCATGAACACGGCTACGCTATTATTCAAGCATTAATTGCACGAGGTGTTATTGGTGATTACCGTGAGCCAGAAGTACTGCGTTTTGGTATTACACCTTTATATCTTAAATTTGTAGATATTTGGGATGCTGTACAACATCTCAAAGAAGTCATGATGCACTCAGAATGGAACAACAAAAAATACCAGGTTCGCGGAACTGTGACCTGAGTCAAAATTACAGAAAAAAATTAGCACATCTGGCTAGGAGGGCCTATGAATAATTTTGATCAAATACAAACACGCGAAGCTGGTTTGCACAAACAACTATCCGCTAAACAAATGGCCATGATTGCAATTGGAGGCGCAATCGGTACAGGTTTATTCATGGGAAGTAAGTTTGCAATTAGCTTTGCAGGACCTGCAGTTGTTGTGAGTTATGCAATAGGTGGTCTCATTGCTTTTGCCCTTATGGCTTGTTTAGCTGAAATGACGGTTCAACACCCTACCTCTGGTTCATTTGGTGCATATGCTGAGCACTATATGAATCCTTTGGCTGGTTTTCTGGTTCGTTACAGTTATTGGGCCTGCATTGTACTTGCGGTAGGTACCGAAATTACAGCAGTAGCAGACTATATGAAACTTTGGTTTCCTCATGTTGATGCATGGATTTGGATTGCCTTCTTTTCCTTAACCCTACTGCTCGTAAATGCTTATAGTGTAAAGGCCTTTGGTTTTGTTGAATATTGGTTTTCCACCATTAAGGTCTTTGCCATTATTGTCTTTATTTTATTGGCCATAGGAATTTTAACTCAAGGAAGCTCTCCTAGTGCACATGTCATAGACAACTTAACTTCACATGGTGGCTTTGTTCCAAACGGTTTTCGTGGCATCTGGCTGGGCGTAATTATCTCGATATTTAGTTATCTCAGTATTGAAATGATTGCGGTTGCAGCAGGTGAAGCTGCCAATCCTGAAAAAGCAGTCAAATATGCATTTAAAAGTACGGCGATTCGTCTTGTTCTGTTCTATCTGCTTTCATTATTTTTAATTGTAAGTTTAGTGCCATGGACAAGCCTAATTGCTCAAGATGCAACAAGCCCCTTTGTCATGGTCATGCAAATTGTTGGTATTCCCTTTGCGGACAGTATCTTAAACTTTATTGTTATTGTTGCAGCATTGTCAGCAATGAATAGTATGCTCTATATCTCAACACGTATGCTTTTTAGTCTATCTCGCGCAGGTGATGCACCTAAACGTTTTGGCCGACTTGCATCCAATGGCGTTCCAATTAATGCTTTATTGTTATCTGCTATAGGGATTGGTGTTGCCAGTATTGTTTATACCCTAAATCCAGAATCCGCCTTTCCAATCATGATTGCACTTTCAATGTTTGGCGCGCTCTTTACTTGGGGAAGTATTTTCTGTACACACCTATTTTTTAGGAAGCACCTACGTCAAACTCAAACTGAATTAAAATTTAAAATCCCAGGTAGTCTGTTCATTTCCATATTCGGTTTAATTGCGATTCTAAGCATTATTATAACCACTTGGTTTACAGCAGAGTTTAAATCAACATTACAGTTTGGCATCCCTTTCCTGATGGTCTTAATCCTGTCTTATACAATTAAAAAGGCAGTTGCAAAACGTCAGGCTCTCCAACAAGAACAAGTGTCTGAGTAACCATTATGATGCTTAATTATGACAATGCTACAACGGTTGCTAATGAAGAACAGATTTTAAAAGACTTTCAAAAAAGGAGCCAACAGTGTTATCAGAACTACCCATGTATTCAAGGTATTTCTTATGCCCAAGCTCCTCGTACATGTTTAGATCTGTTTCCTGTTCAGGCTGCTAAAAAGACTGTCGTATTTATTCATGGTGGTTATTGGCAATGGTGTGATAAATCAGACTTTGCTTTTATTACACCCTATGTTATCGAGCAGCAGATGCAATGTGTGCTGCTCGAATATGACTTAGCCCCTACAGTCAGTTTGACCGACATTGTTAAGCAAGTAAAACAAGCTATTGATTTTATCACACAACAACCCTGGATGACGGAGGAGCTGATCTTGGTTGGGCATTCAGCTGGGGCACACTTGGCTGCAGTTATGCTAGATCATCCACGGGTGAATCGTGCTGTATTACTCAGTGGGATTTATGATTTACAACCAATCCAACAAACACCACTCAATCAAGCATTGCAATTGAATGAGTGGGAAATACAACATTTAAGCCCTTATCTTCATTCAGATAAAGTAAATAAACCTTATGAAATTTACTGTGGTGATGATGAGTTAACCGCTCTACGTTGGCAAAGCCAGCAATACTTTAAAAAACGTCATGCACTCGATGGTGATCAAGTGCAATTTGCTTTCATTCCAGACACAAACCACTACACCATCTTAGACCAATACTTTCAGCATTATTTGCACTAACGGTTTAATCCAATATACGGAAATTGGATTAGTTCTCTCGATTTAAATATGGATATTTAAAAATGACTAAACTCCATCATTATGTTGGCGCATGCTCTATTGCGCTTTGTACACTGCTATCCACAGATGTGGTTGCAGAAGTTGAACTGGTAAATAAAGATCACATCTTCAACGATCATGACAACTTTAAGCTGACTAGCCATGGTAGTTTAAGATTACAAGCACTTAACTTTGACCACTATGATGCCTCAAATGAAGGCCAAAAATATCGTCGTAATGGTTATAGTGCTGGAAGCCGAATATATCTTGACGCAGACTATAAAATTAACGATGACTTAAATCTCATTAGTGGTTATCAAAATTTTATCAATCCAGCAAAAATTTTAGACTGGGACGGACATTATGTTGAACAAGATGAAAAAATTAGGACAGAACAGCTCTATTTTGGTTTAAGCAGCAAACAATATGGTACGCTAAAGTTTGGTAAACAATATAGTGTTTACTATGATGTTGTTGGAAGTAAAACCGATCTTTGGGATTATGATACGATTGGTCAAGCACAAACATGGAGCCCTTTTGCGTATGTAGATGGTACTCAAGCTGCACGTAAAATGCTTCGTTATGAGAAAAAGAATGAGTATGCAGATCTATACGCTGCCTATTTATTCGAAGATGAGTCCTTACCCTATAAGCGTAAATCAGGTGAGGAGTTGGCAATTGATGTACATTTAAATAAAGAACTAAGTTGGGCAACGTCATGGAAACACAACCGAGCATCATTACAATATGACGATGAACAACATGATTTTTCTCAACAAGTTCTAGCAACTGCTTTATTTTATTTTGACGGGAAATGGCTCGCAGGTACTGGTGCCGGTTGGTATAAAAACACCCTACCGAATTACAGTGCATTTGATTTACCCACTGCGCAGCAGGCCAAGCAGTATTTAAACTCTAAAGCCTATGGAGTTGAATATTATCTCGGTTATAACTTCCAAATTGCACATCATGGCTTACAATCCATCCGCCCTTATGTAATGGGGAACTACTTAAAATATACTCAAGGTGATGATTTCTACCGTCAAGATAATGGCGTAGGTGTAGCTGTACGTTTTGATCACGGTATTGGTTTTGATTACGAACGTCTATATACCTCAGACACCATGAACACACCAGACATGCATATGTTCCGTTTGCGCTACGATTGGTAAGTCAAATCCAACCTTGCTCCATTTAAACAACACATTAAATGGAGCAAACCAATTGCATTCATATTTTAGCTACTCACTGAGTACGCACTTCACGCAATGCACTTCATCTATTAATTGACCTTGATGTAGAGGCTTTCCTTAATTTCTTCCATAACCACATAACTATGTGAAGACGCCGATGCGGGTAGTTTTTTTAATAAATCCCCCAACAAACTACGATATGCTCCCATTTCTTTGAGTCTAGCTTTCACTAGATAATCAAACTCCCCTGAAATCAAATGACATTCAAGAACCTCTGGAATTTCAGCTAGGTTCTTAGCAACCTGATCAAATACATCACCTGATTTTGCAGACAGTTTAATCTCCAAAAAGACCAATAAATTACGATCTACATATGCAGGGTTAACACGCGCATAATAACCAGTAATCACTCCTTCTCGTTCTAAACGCTTCACACGCTCTGAACAAGGTGTCGTGGAAAGATTTACTTTATGAGCTAACTCACTAATCGCAATACGTCCATCTTGCTGCAAGATATCTAAAATCATGCAATCAATACGATCTAATTTACGCATATCATTTCCTCTGTTTTTAGACAATTTTCACGACAAATACAATGAATCAACCAAAGAATAGCTTAAATTATAGTTAAATTAACTACAAGACTCACAATATACTAGTCGAATTAACCAAACGGTTTAAGGAATTCAATATGCATGTCATGGTCTTGGGAAGTGGCGTAATTGGCATCACCACAGCGTACTTTCTTGCTAAACAAGGGGTCAAAGTTACTGTACTTGACCGTCAGGCTGGCCCTGCTGAAGAAACAAGCTTTGGCAATGCTGGACAAATTTCTCCAGGCTACTCAACACCATGGGCAGCACCGGGTATTCCATTCAAAGCAGTTAAGTGGATGTTCCAGCATCACGCACCTCTTGCCATTAATATGGATGGCAGTATGTGGCAACTACAGTGGATGGCACAAATGCTGAAAAACTGTAATCCACAAAGCTATGCAATCAACAAAGAGCGTATGACTCGTGTTGCAGAATACAGCCGCGACTGCTTACGTCAGCTACGTCAAGACACTGGCATCCAATACGAACACCGTAGTAAAGGTACACTACAAGTATTCCGTAACGATGCACAAATTGAAGCAGTACAACGCGATATTGCTGTACTTAAAGAATGTGGCGTTGACCATGAGTTATTAACTGCAGATGAGCTTGCTAAGGTTGAACCAGCCTTAGAACACGCAAAAGACCGACTCACAGGTGGTTTACACTTACCTAATGATGAAACTGGCGACTGCTACTTATTTAGTAATGCGTTGGCGAAAATCGCGATCGACATGGGTGTTGAATTTAAGTTCAACCAGAATGTAGAGAAACTTGTAGTTGAAGGCAATGACATTAAAGGTGTTGTGGTCAACGGCGAAGTCGTAACTGCAGATCGTTATGTTTTGGCATTTGGTAGTTATTCACGTGATTTCTTAAAACCTTTATCACTCAATCTACCTGTTTACCCTGTGAAAGGCTATTCACTGACTTTACCGATTATTGATGCTAACTTTGCGCCACAATCAACTGTCCTTGATGAAACTTACAAAATTGCGATTACTCGTTTTGATCAACGTATTCGTGTGGGTGGTATGGCTGAACTCAGTGGTTTTAACTTAGGTTTAAAACAACCACGTCGTGAAACGCTAGAAATGGTTACTCAAGATCTATTCCCAGGCGGTGATATCGAAAAAGGTTTGTTTTGGACAGGCTTACGTCCAATGACACCAGACAGTACACCAATTATTGGTGCAACACCGTATAACAACTTATTTGTAAATACAGGTCACGGTACGCTAGGTTGGACCATGTCTTGTGGCTCAGGTAAGTTAATGAGTGATATCGTGCTCAATCACACTCCTGAAATTAGCACCGAAGGCTTGTCACTCGAACGCTATCACGCAGCTTAATTGCATTGCGGTCACAGCTAGAAAAAGTGCAGATTGCTAATTGCAGTTGAATTAAACCCCATAAGTTGAACTCAATTTATGGGGTTGTTTTATGACATGCTGTTCAGTTTTGAGATACGAGTCTGTTTTTCGCTTAGACCGCGATGGCTTGCGCTTGACGAACCCATTGCGTATTCAGTTTTACCCCAGCATCTTTGAGCAAGTTATATACAGGACAACGTGTTGCAACTGCCTGTTGCAACTCAATCAGGCGTTGTTCTGATTCTTCTGTTTCAATATATACAGTAAAGCTCAGTTGCTGAAAATGAGGAGAAACTCCCTCAACCCCCATCAATCCTCGTAAATCAATTGTACCCTGACTATCAAAACGCAGTGCGCTGAATTTAAAATTTAATTCTTTAGCAATGAGTGGGATCATTACTGCTTTACACCCATTTAAGGCAGCAACCAGATACTCCATAGGGTTGGCACCGCTATCTTTCCCACCTAATACAACAGGTTCATCCATTACTACTGGTGCGAAGTCACGAATTTGACTAATAGATTGCACACCAGACTGCCATGTTGTTTGTGCCTGGACATAAATAAGGTTGTTTACAGTCATTTGCCTTGTCTCAATAGTTTTCCTAGACGAAATATAGGCTCAAGCATTAATTAAACAAAATCATGTTTTTAGATAAGCTTATACAGACCATGACCGCAGCTATGGCTAGACCAATGATCAACGTCGATTATTTTTATCCGATGGAGCGTAAAACCTCATCGTTCAGGATGAGGATATAAGTAACTGGCGTAAGCCATATGACACATTTCGTCGCTTAACCTTATGCTATAAAGCTTTTGGTATATTAAATTGCTATAAT
>NZ_JAVIDR010000015.1 GCF_031157835.1 Acinetobacter rudis
GTGCGCTTAACTCGTTGGCTTTGTTTATATTCCATAAAATAAGTCTCCAATGTGTAAACTTATTTCAGGACGGGACAGTCTGCATCCCCATCAGCAGACACACCATCAATACCTTCAAAATAAACCTGATTGAATGGTGGATCATATAACTGAACTGCCCCCCTATAGGCATTAGTTATTCTTTTTAGCGGTAGTGTTTCATCAAATACTTACTAAAATTTGACTTTTAAATTAAAATCGAAGCTGTTCTTAACTATAGATGCTAATTCAAGTTTAGACTTAAAGGATATAAGTGAACTGTTTTTGCCTTCTGTTTCCGCTTTTGGAAAATTAAGTCCAACATCAATAAGAATATTCATACTTCTATTACTATCGCTTGCAGATGACATAGATATATTAAGATCACTTAAATGCGCAGCACCATCTTTAAGTGTAGCTAATTCATGATGGCAAATTTCGTCATTTTCTAAACCATATTCTTCCAGTATTTTTTCTGCTAACAATATTCTTTGTTCAATTGAATATTCATTCTGAGTGTAACTCTTCATAATTGAAGCAATTTGATTGAGCGTTTTTTCTGCTTTAGCTGTCAAATCTGTATTAGCTTTAGCAACCCTAGATGCAGCTCCATCAAGTGATGCTGAAAAATCAACTTTGGAATTAGAAAAATCAAAATTTTTATGTTCAAACTCAAATGAGGTTGCACCTAATGCCGCAAAAAATCTGGCATAGGCATTTGCCTTTTTTAAATTGTAAGTTAAGAAGTCATCTATAACTTCTTCCAAGTTTAGATACTTTTCTTTGCTATTAACCCCTTCATCTGAACATACTAGAACTTGATCTACTTTCAATAAATTTAGTTTGTCTAATTCACAGAGTTTCTCCGACTTCCTTTTCGCAATGCGACTTAAAGGGAGCTGGATAACAGTAACATTGGGTACAAGTAATAATTCAGAAGTAGACTTATCATTTAAAGCCATATCAATTGTATCCTGAGACAAACACCATACTACTCGACGTTCATCAATATTATTAGGAAAGCTTTTAAGACTCATCTTCTATCCTTTGCTTAATTTTTGAAAAAAAATTACTAATATTATGCTTAAACTTACCAATATCAATGGGGTTAGGTATTTTCTTTTTTTCTTTTTTTTTATTATTTTTAGGACATCCTGACATTGCTCAGCCAATATTCCAGAAATTGATGAATTTCTATTAGTTTTAATCCAGAATGAAGTTAATATTTCCTCTAAATCCAGTAGGGCACCCTTATAGCCTTTAACTATTAAGGCTGTTTTCGATTTTCTTCCAATATTATCTTCCTGCTGATTTTCAATTAGCAACATAAAATCAAAAAATTCATTAGAGTTTAGTTTATAATAACACTCTACATTATGATAATTTTCTCTCTCTCCCTTATCAGTCAGTTCAAATATTAAATTATTAACCCACGACTGATCATTTTCTTTGGTTATTTTTTCAATAGAACTTGAGGTATATTCATACCAATCATCAGAGCTATTATTATCTAATGCTTGTGCAAAAAGATAGATTTTCATATCTTCCACATCTATTCTCCCATATGGCCGATTATGAAATGAATAATTTCATTTAACCCCATTTCATCTTTCATACTCCCCAAATGTAAATAGGCTTTTGAATTATCCACATTTAATCTAGATTTAATATTTTTAAAAAATACTTCATCTTGAAGATCATCAATCAATTTAATTTTTTCTTTTCCATTATTATATTCAATACCTTCAAGTAGATCTAAATGAGTACCAATGATAAACATTGGTATATTTTTACCATTTAATACTTTTTGAATATTTTTTATGTCTTTTTCAATTTGGGCTTCTACAGTACCCTCATCTAAGATCCACTCATCAATTTTAAATAGGTAAATAAAAATATCAGCATTTTGAAGTGCTTTTAACCATTGTTCATAATTAGAAGTAACCCCACTATAATCATTTTGAATACTCTTCAAACGAACATTCCAGCCAAGATCTGCTAGTTTTTTTTTGCTAATTTTAACTTTTTTAACACCAATAGTAGCTTCATGTTTTAATGTGATTTCACCTTTAAGTAAATAATTTAGTAACGTTGTTTTACCAGTTGCTCGTTGTCCTAAAATTACAATGGATTTTCCAGAAAACTTCTTTTTTATAGTTTCCCAGTTTTCATATGCTAAATAACCAGCAATACCAGTTAATGCAGCACCGCCCAACCATACTGCTGCTAAAACTAAAGGCGCAACCATATTCTTTCCCCCTAAAATATAACCTAAGCCACCGCTTCATTAAACGCTTCAATAACCCCAAATATACTGTCTGCATCCCCATCAGCAAACACACCATCAATCCCTTCATAATGAATTTGGTTAAAAGGTGGTTCATATAATTGAGAAGCCTCTAAGACACCATTTTGTGTTAAATGCTCAATCAACATTTCCACAAAACGAATCTGCTTTTCGTTGTACCTTGTACCTTGTAAATACTTTGAGAAAGCATCTTGAACCGCCTGACGATCTAAGCCCACCAAAGAACGAACAAACAGTGGTAAGGATTTTTCTGTGCCAAAACATTCCTCAAATTTATCTCGGCTTTCTACTTCCTGTGCTTCAAAAACAAAACGCTCTAGCTCACTTAAGTCAGTAGGTGTAAGAGCTAATCCACGCTTGAGCTTGGCAATAGTAATATGGTTTTCATTGGCTTTAATGAAGCTTTCAACACGCTTGCGATATTGGGCAAGGTTTACACCTGTTGATACAAGTGGGATATCGACTGCCTGCATATCTCCAATTTCATCATCAAGCATGGAGTAGACAATAGTCGAGGTCGATTTTTCAATCAGCTTGACCAAGCCACGAATGCGCTTACGCATCACTTCAAGTATGGGTAAGGTGATGCCTTTCCAATATTCTACGGTTTGGATTTCTTGGATCAATGCAATCTGTTCTGCAACCACAGGAATATTTTCTTTGCTTTCCAATTTAGACGCGATTTCAATCACTCGATTGGCATAGTTCTCAATTGCCTTATTATTCTTTTCCAATACTGCAAGTTCTAAGTTGTAGCACAACATATCGAAAAGTTTGGCTTCTAATGTTTCAGGCTCAAGCTGATTTGGTAATTTAGAGATGTGTTCTCGTAATGTACCAATGGCAAGGTCATCTAAATTGTTCCAAGCATCATCATTTTTAAAATGTTCAACATGCTCAAGCTCTGACTTCACAATGAAATTTTCATTGTTCATCGACTTCACTTCAGTCTGTAAACTTTGACGTAGATATTGCTGTACTGCTTTTAATTCTTCGGTGTCGTAGTCCTTCGCATTCAGCAAACTTAAGATATTTAAACGTGCTTTAAATAGGCGTTGCCCTAGTGGTTCTATCGTCGATACAGACGCACCATCTGGGTTTTCATTAAAGTATTCAAAGTTAGAACAGTAGTCGAAAATAAAGAATTCTTTTTTATCATTTTCTGGGCTAAACAGTTCTTTGCAGAGGCGTGTACCACGTCCAATCATCTGCATAAACTTCACTTTAGAACGTACAGCTTTAAAGAACACGAGATTGATCACTTCGGGAACATCAATCCCAGTGTCGAGCATATCCACCGAAATCGCAATTTGTGGTTCAGGCAAATCTTTCTTACTAAAATCATCAATCAAGCTTTGCGGATACTTCGTAGCATGCGTAATAACACGCGCAAACTTGCCATCATATTGCGGATAGTTGCCATTGAAGCGGTCAGCAATAAATTGTGCATGTTTTTGATTGACGGCAAAGATAATGGTTTTACCTAGGCGATCACCGCCTTCGGTTTTAATGCCATTTTCCATCAAGTGTTTGAGCATTAAATCAATCGTATCTGTATTGAACAGTTCCTTATTGATCTTAGATGCTGAGACTTCTTCAGGTGCTTCTTCATCGCCCCAATTTAAACTATCCCAATGCTGTTTTTCTTCTTCTGAAAGCTCGTCATATTTCACGCCTTCACGCATGAATTTCAATGGAACAGAATAGGCTTTGGGTGGGACTAGATAACCATCTGCAATAGCTTGATCAAGATCATAGTAATCGGTTGGCACACCGCTTTCTAAGCCAAACAGTGCGTATGTATCACGGTCTACTTCATCTCGTGGCGTTGCGGTTAAACCAACAAGCAAACTATCGAAATATTTAAAAATCTCACCAAACTTTTGGTAAACGCTACGGTGTGCTTCATCAATAATAATCAGGTCAAACATGCCTGTGCCAAATCGGCGTGTACCATCGGCATTTTTTTCGTCAATCAAACCGATCATGGTTTGATAGGTAGAGAAATACACTCGACCAACTTGGTTTTTATCTTCAAGTAAATTGACGAATGAAGCATCTTTTAAATTTGCTTTAAAAGCATTGTGTGCCTGATTGACCAAGGATGTACGATCAGCCAGAAAGAGTGCTTTTTGTACTACGTTGGCTTTCATGAGCACATCCACCAAAGCAATCGCAGTACGGGTTTTTCCTGTACCTGTCGCCATAATCAGTAAGCCAGCACGTTCTTTACGTTGGTAAGCTGCAAGCATGGCTTTGATGGCACGGGTTTGGTAATAGCGTCCTGCGATTTCACTGTTAATCGGGAAGCTCGCCAAATCAGGATTATTTTTACGTCTTTCAATCAAACGTTTTAGTTCGGCCTGCGTATAAAAACCATGAACCAATCGTGGTGGGCCACCTTGTACATCATTCCAGATTCGGGTTTTGTAGCCATTGGTATAGAAAATGATAGGGCGTTGTGCTGTTTGTTGTTCTAAGCAATCTGCATAAAGCTTAGCTTGTTGTTGTCCAATATCAGGGTCGGTTGATGTACGTTTAGCTTCAACCACTGCCAACGGCAAGCCATTGGCATCATACAGCACATAATCCACAGCACCTTTACCCGATGGACTCGGCATACCTGTTACAGCAACTTCTTCACGAACCGTTGTACCCATTTCCCAACCTGCTTCTTCAAGCATGAGGTCAATTTTAAGTTTTCGGGTTTCGTCTTCTTTATAATCGGTATGGTCAGGAACCTGGCTATTGGCAAGTTTAGCTTGTTCAACTTCGGCACGCTTTTGGGCACGTTCCGCATCTATATTGGCAAGTAGTTGTTCACGTATTTCAGGATTTGCGGAGAGTTCAAAAAGCTTTTGTTCTCTTTCTCGTTCTTTTTTATGTTGTTCAGCAAGCTCTTTTTCTAAGCGTGCAACTTCTAGTTTAAGCTGTTCTTGGTTGGCGGTAACTTGCTGGGTATTGCCTGCATCTGGAATCAGTTCGGTTTTAAAAATATGCGGCTGAGAGCGATCTTTAGATGGTGAACCATAATTACGCTCAAACCAGACATACACCAGGAATAAATGGCTGATATGTTTAGCCGTGTCTTCTGTGGTGAGTTGTTTGAACTTTTTCCCATGTACGGCACTGTTGCCAACCATGCGGATATTGTCCATTTTGTCCCAAATATAAGACGGAATTAGGTCTTTAAATTTGTGGTCATTGAGTAAGTTATGCAGTGATGGGTCATAAGGTTGGGTGAGTTTTTTATCGTATTGATACAGCCATAGCACAAGGTTTTCAAGTGAGGTACGAGCTGCTGCAAGGGCAAATTTTGGGGATATATACACGAGCTTTTCGGCTTCTTTAGCCGTAGCTGCCAAGTTTTTAAATTCAGGTTCTAAAAACTGAAAGTTGCTCATAACCCCACCTTATACTTTATTTTCAATGGTCATTCAATGAATAGTTTTTCAATAAATTCAAGCATCTATAATAAGTGGAAAAGTAGAGTTTAACAACAACGATGTAGGCTGTATTTTTTACCAAATGGTCTTATTGATTCAATGGATTTGATGTTTAGTACGGATCATCATTCAATTGACATAGCGCCTTATTGTGCAATCGCTCTAGTCCAATGTTTTTTCCTCAATTTACATTAGAATTATCTTTATCTGGATTTATTAACCACCATAAAATAGTCGAAACCACTGCTGTTGGTATTAAAAAATATTGAATTTTCACACCAACATAATTTAGCTTCCAAAAACATATAGCCAAAGTAATTACTGAAATAAGTGCTATACAACCAAAGATTTTTGTTAATGCAGCGCGAGC
The DNA here is from genome assembly GCF_031157835.1 of Acinetobacter rudis. GTDB lineage: Bacteria > Pseudomonadota > Gammaproteobacteria > Pseudomonadales > Moraxellaceae > Acinetobacter > Acinetobacter rudis_A. Next base: position 6,143 of record NZ_JAVIDR010000015.1, read on the forward strand.
CTTATAAATCATGAAAAACCATTATCAGTAAATTTAAATTATTATTTAATATCATTATTATTAGCATATCAACAACCAATTTGGCATTACACCACACAACCTATGCAACAAAGACAACATTATTCACCTTTGCAATATGCAGCATTGCAAGTTCAAACGCATCATTTACACTGCCAACCTCTCCTTTTTAAGGAGAGGTTGGGTGAGGTTACTTTATAAAGTACCGCTAAATGCTTGGTTTTGTAATGATTTGAATAGTGAATCCAAACTATCAGAAGATTGCTGAAAAGTCTTAATTTCCCCCCAAAGTTTTGTTGAAAATTCCGCAAATTTATCTTGAAGTTCTTTAGGAGGTAACGGCATTTTAAACTCATTCAATTTGCCTTTGGAAATATTCTTCATTGAGCCACTCGTACCACTTGATAATTTTGAAAGCTCACTTCTAAACTCTAAATTTTTAAATAAATCCCACAAATAAAGTTTATTTATTTTAGATTCATCTGAAATAGAAAATTTCCATAATTTGTCAGGCAAAACAATATTCTCAGGAGTTTCCCAAACGTATGCTGTTGCTGCAACTAATTCGGTTGTATTTGCTCGACTGAAGAGTAAATCACCTTTTTCGACAATTGCTAAAGGATTAGGCTCAAATGTATTAGGTACAAATTTACTTTCATTAGGTTTATAAACTTTTGAAGTGACTGCGCTAACTTTTAGAATTTTATAAATAGAGTCGCTTTCATCAGGGCATTCTATATTTTTCCCACCAATAAACTCATCAACTACTTCTCCAACTTTTACCAAATCCCACCCTTTAGGATTACGGACAGGATCACCAAACATATCAATAAAGGTGGCTTGTAAAAGCTGATCTAACTTTTCAATCGCTTGCTGACGTTTTTGCTTTAACTCATCCGCTTGATCTAAAATAGCAGCGATACGACGTTGTTCGGCAAGTGGTGGGAGTGGAACCTCTAAATCCTTAATGACCCCTTGGGAAATATTTGGCTGACCACCACCGACTCGACGACTCAAAAGATACGGTTTTGATGCTTCTAAAAATCTGTATAGATAATTAACATCACAAATATTTTCATCAGGTTGAATATTACAAATAGCTTGGTTCGTTGTTGCATCAAAAGTAAGCTGAGAAACCTCTCCAACTGTTGCGCCATACATAGCAATCAGTAAAGAATCTTTTGAGACTAATTTAGCTGAGGATTTTTCTACTGCTAAATCAGTTATATACTCTTCAACATTTGTAATATAACGGTTTTTTAATTCACCCGACTTGACCCAGGGAATTGTTCCATTTTCAAAAAATTGATTATTTGAACGAGAAGGCGTACCACCACTTCCTGTTTTGCAAAATGCACTTATTTTTTTAACAGGAATTATCACTTCAGCATCTCCTCAAGTGCGTCCATTCCTTTTAGAATTTCACTTTCAAGCTGTTTAAGATCTGCCAATATTTTACTTGGTGCTTCATATTCCACTTGCTCATACACCACTTCTTTATAGCGGTTAATCGATAAGTCATAACCATTGGCAGCAATGTCGGCTTTATCTACTAAAAAGCTTTGCTCTGTGGCTTTACGGTCTTTTTCACCACCCAAGTTTTTAAAACGGGCAATAATGTCAGGCATGTTATTATTTTCATGCTTAGACGCATCAAGTGCATTACGCTTATCATCCAGTGAATAACCATCTGCCTGCATATCATAAAACCAAACTTTGTCCGTACCGCCGGACATGGTTTTAGTGAAAATCATGATTGCAGTCGAAACCCCAGCATACGGTTTAAATACCCCAGATGGCATAGAGATAATCGCTTCGAGTTTTTGCTCTTCAACAATCTGTTGACGCAAATCTTTATGCGCTTTCGATGAGCCAAATAACACGCCATCAGGCACAATCACCGCCGCACGACCGCCTGTTTTTAACAGACGTAAGAACAAGGCTAAAAACAATAATTCAGTCTTTTTAGTTTTGACTACCGCTTGAATGTTCTTGGCACAGCTTTCATTGTCCAAACTACCTGCAAATGGCGGATTGGCTAAAATCAAACTGTATTTTTCAGCAATATGTGAATGCGCTTCACTCAAAGAATCACGGTTTTCAATACTTGGGTTTTCTACACCGTGCAGCATCATATTCATAGAACCAATACGAAGCATAGTGCTATCAAAATCATAACCAAAAAATGTTTCTTCACTAAAGCGTTTCGCTGCCTCAGGATTGGCAAAAATCTCAGTGCTATGATGCTGATTTAAGTATTCACTCGCAGCCACCAAGAAACCTGCTGTACCACACGCTGGGTCACAGATCGTATCGGTTGGTTTGGGTTGCATGAGTTCTACGATCATTTTAATAATATGGCGCGGGGTACGGAACTGACCGTTTTGACCTGCTGATGCGATCTTACCCAGCATGTACTCGTAAATATCACCCTTGGTATCTTTATCATCCATCGGCACTTCAGCAACCAAATCCACCACCTTGGTTAATAGCGCTGGTGTAGGTATGGTAAAACGCGCATCCTTCATGTGATGACTATAAGTCGTCTCATCTCCTGCGCCTAAGTTTTTGATAAATGGAAAGACTTCATTGGCAATAATGTCATACAGAGCTGTGGCATCACCGATAGTCACAAACTTAGACCAACGCAAGTGATCTTGCTCTGCCGTAAATATAGCCTGTTCGATCTCTCTCTTTAACCGATTGGCTTTCTTTTCTTTACTGATCTGGATTTCATCAAGTCGACGAATAAACAGCAAATAGGTCATTTGCTCCATGACTTCAAGTGGATTTGAAATACCACCACTCCAAAATGCATTCCAAATTTGGTCTATTTTGCTTTTAATTTCGCCAGTAATCACGTGATAAATCTCAAATTTCTTTGAGCGCTATTGTCATCGATTTGGAGTTAAAAAGCCACAAAGCTTAATAAGCTGCGTCAAATGATGACGCACAAATACTAAACACTTCTGTTTATGAAATTAATGATAACGTTATTTAATTTCTGAGAAATACTTTGAATACTTAAGAAAGGAAGAGTTAATCACACAATGACATTAAACTGACCTTTAACCAGCCAAGTTATAGCAATTCAAACAGCTTTGCTTTAATCTCTTTTGCATCTCCTGCTAAATTAATCGTCTTAAACTCTATTGAATAGCCTTGAATTTTTACGTGTTCAGAGATTTCATAACCTACACCTGGGTGCAATAAGATTCCTCTTTTATATATAGGCCTACCATCTTTTTCTTGAGATCTTAGATAAGCATAAATCTGATATATATAACCATTTCTGAATTTAGAACTTCCAAATCTATTTCGTATTAAAATTTCATTGAACTTGGTGTCAATGAGCATCGAATAGTTTTCTTTATTATTCTTTAAAATAATATCAGCTTCCATTAAGGGCATCATACTCGTCAAGTTTGAATCCACATCAAACTGCCATTGTAACTTTTTATTATGACTTACATCCCAAACTTGGGCATGTAAATTCTTAACATAGAACCCATAAATGGCTTTCTCAAATAATTTTCGTAGCCACTCCTCACTCATTTCTTCTAGATTAGGCAGTAAATGATTCCCTTTATACATTGCTGGGATTTTGAGCTCATTTAATAACTGACATGTTTGTAGAAGCGCCTGTTCAGAATAGTCGAAATATCCGAAGCGATCCGAATTAAGATTATAATTTTGAATGCGAGGACATGTTACACCAAGTCCTTCAAGAGTATTAATATACTGGATAATTCGTGTTCTTAATCTATCTATATCCTTTAAAAACAATGCATTCTTCAAAGTCATCAATACATATTGATATCTTGGGATATCAAGCGAGAGTTCATCATAAGAGCAATTGACCTTCCCCCTCTGCGTTAACATCTTAGTTTCAGTGACTAAAAAGTTAATACTACCACGCACTCGAGTTAAGTTTTTATTTCGACTGACATAATTACTTGATAATCCCTTAGTAATATTTTTATCAAACTGATCACACAGTAACTCTAAAATTACGGTGTATAAGTCATCTAAATTATCCTCAACATTCGAAAAACTTTCTTTGGAAGTCTTATAGACTTCCGAAGCATATAAAATTAACAACCAAACATTTTTGATTGGGATGCCATATTTTGTAATGTAATGGCAATGGATATCCAACATATTCCTTAGATATCCTTTAAATTGTCACATAAACTTGATGCTTGAGCTGGATTATCAGGCCAATAATCTATTAACAATGGTTTTACTTCCGCATCAACCACATCTTCAATCCATTCTTTTAACTCACCAAAAGTCTGCGTAGGTGTAAAGAAACTATGGCCAACACAAAATGGCTTACCTAGCCTTGGATCTTGCTGAATAACTGTGTTTAACTGCTCAATCTTTAATTGTAGTTGCTGAAGTTGTAGATCTGTTATTTGGTTAATATTGTCTTTAACCTCTTTCATCCAAACTTCATTAAATGTTGGTTCTAGCTCTTCAAAAGCAAAGCGGCGTCGAAAAGCCAAATCTAATTTAGCCAAGGAACGATCAGCAATATTCATTGTTCCCAACACATAAACATTTTCAGGCACATAGATTTTTTCATTTTTGTCTTTTTTATAGATTAACTCTAATGAATGTTCATAAGCACGTTTTGATTTTTCAATTAATGTCAACATTTCACCAAAAATTTGTGAAGGATTACCACGATTAATCTCTTCAATGAGAATAACAAATTTTTGTGTTGGGTTATGACGTGCTCGATTAATTAACTCAAGAAATACCCCATCAACAAGCTGTAATTTCCCATCGGAATTAGGTCTCCATCCCCGAATAAAATCTTCATATGAAGTTGTAGGATGAAACTGCACATGGATAAAGTTTTCTTTATTTTTTCCCACTAAATATTCAGCTAACAATTGCGCTAACCAAGTTTTTCCAGTTCCTGTAGCACCCTGAAAAATAACATTTTTTGAAAGCTCCATTCTACGAACAATTAGTGATAACTTTTCTTTATTTAAAAAACAACGCTTGTCGACAATATTTTCCAAAGTAACTCTTTCATCTACGAAAACAGTTGGGTTAGCATCTACTACCTCATCTTCTTCAACGATTTTTGTTTCATACGCTTTTATACTTAATGCTGGAAAACTTTTGACAGAGGTCTCATCACTTTTAAATAATTCATTTAGATTATCCATTAAATCTAAATAGTTTTTACCATCAATTGTTTTTTTAGGGCCGCTATATAAAATTTTAACACTTAACTCTTCTTCAATATAATTTCGCGATGTCCCATCTAAACTTAAGTAATCCCATGGTCTTATCCAAAACAAGGCCATTGTAATATTCCAACCGATCCCCTTTTGCAATAAAAGACTGTCATACGACTCTATAAAACTTTGCTTAGATTGAACTGTTTCCTCATCTTCTGCAAATCTAATTGATAATTCAAAAAAATCCCATAAATTTTGTACATCATTTGGCTCTTGCATCTCTTCAAATGAAAAAAACCATGATTTCATATTATTTAATACAGGAATACCTTCAAAGTTTATTGGAACATCAACATCTACTAAAAGCACTCGTGCTAAGTCAGCAGCAATAGCCTTTCGATTTATAATCGTCATTTGCCTATTGACCATACCCAACACTGTAAATGGACAAATATCATTTAACTCTTTATTAAGTAAATAAGATAAATTATGCTTCTGTGCTATGACTTTTATCTTTTCGACCAAATCAACTCTATTTTCTTTATAACTTAATAATTGATTAGAAAGTTCAATAAAAAAAGGAGCCCAAGTAATCCCATTTTTTTCAACATCACCAAAACGCCCTTTCCAATAAGGCTGATTACGAAAATAATCATAGTCTTGTGGTTGATCCTCAAAGGCAAAATCTATAAGTTTTTTTGCATCTTCTGATTCGTACTTAACTTTCCACAACGTTGTTCTATTTGTATAGAAATACCATTCTTTAGGTTCTTTAAAAACTTGCCAGTTGACATCAACAAAATGGCCATCTTGACGATTAGCAGTAATTATTCCTATTGCCTTTATAGCCATGACTGAAACAAAATTATTTTTAGCATCAAAAGGTAAGCCTTTTTTACGAACATATGAAGATTTAATAGCAATCCTATCCCCAACATTCATTGAATTAACTTTATTAATTAACTCAGTTTCATAACCATTTTCCCAGATGCCTTGACTAATAAAACGCTCAAACTGATCATCACTCCCACCAAAAGAGGCTCCAGCAAACCAATATGTTAGATTTGATTTTTCAGATTGATTCTCAACATTAATATTAGACATCTTACAAGCTATTTATAAAAAATTGGCTAATTATACTCTATAAGTTTCAATAAATTATTTATTATTCAAATAATAAGTCAATGTAAATCATATGAATTACATGCAGTCTACTATCATTAATAGTTAGTGAAATTCCATAATCAAAAAAGGGAGCTCACGCTCCCACCACTTTATCGACTTGCCAGCTTGTCCTCAATCCATTGATTTCCCAAGCTGACCAGCCGATGCGCTTTGTTGTGATCGTAACTTTCTTTGGAAAGGTCGGATCGTAATAAGGTGAGTTTTCATCCATCATTTCATAGATGGTTGAACGACAAACACCTGTGAACTCGATGACTTGTTTGATGTTAATCAATTGATTCATTTGAAAGGTTTGGCCTACGAACGCATTCATGATGTTTACTCCAATTCAATGATGCGAGCGGGTATTCGCTCAAATGATAGGACAGCCCTATAATTTTTTACTCAGCCCCTTAACCTGCTAATGCACAGCCTTTACTGACTGCTGCAATCCCTTCTGAATATCTTGCACTTGAGATACCTCATGAACTTGCAGTTTCTCCTCACCGTAGAACTCTTCACCTACCTCAAGCCCCTCGTCGCTATTCACTTCAAACTTCGCATTAGCAAAACCCTGCCGTGCAATCTGATCCAAAGCCAATTGTTGAAAGCCTGATTGTTGAATCTGCTCTTTGATTTCCTGTGCTGTTTGAATCGCTTCATGCAACTGCACGCCTTCACGTAAAGTTAAGTCCACGTAATACACAGGCGCACGACAGCTTTGTATTGTACTTTTCCCTCGCAAAGTCAGTTGCAGGGGTAGACAGGACAGTAGACCACCTGAGGCTGCGTGGTAATAAGCCAGCCTTGCAGCTAAAGTCCGAATACTATTAAAGCCTGTAGTTCTAAAAATGAATGTCCCTAGTTCAAGCGCGTAGAGCTAAGTTTATTGAATTACAACCAGAGATCTCACTTGAAAATGAAGACCAAGTTAAGTTTTATGCCCAGGCACTAACTGCAGAACGGTGGGTGTCATGATTTTCTTTACCGATTTAAATTTCACAAAACATGCAATCAACTTGGCCAATTTAAACAATGTCCAACTAAGTGAAAAAAATGGTGCTTTGGTTATGTCATTTCACATGGTTGGCCCACACGTGATACCAGCAACTGTTGATCGTAAGACCGCAGATCGCCTGATGAAAGAATTGGAGAGCCAACATGAATAAGTTTAAAGCTAATGACAAAGTCGTTTATGCAGATAGTTCTATTCCAAATAATTTAGTCATGAATGTAAAACGCGGCACATATAAAAGCAGTGGCGTAGAAATGGTGACAGTCGAATTACCTGGTGGACTGGCTCATTCATTTTCTTCTGAATTAAGACTTGCAACAGAAGCAGAAGCTAAATCGGGGATCAGACATGAAAAATGAAATCATAGAAGCCTTATTAGAACTAGGCTTAACACCTGTTGATTGGGTCGATGCTTTCCAGTTTTCAAAACTCACTGGTATTGAGGAACAGAAACTAACTCACAGACGTAAGAAATGGCCAGAAGATCTAGTTTGGTCAAAGCAAGATGGCAATATTTATTTTTCTATTCGGGGTTACAACCAATGGCTGACAGAACAAGCGACAAATCGTTACCTACTGGCGTGCGGATCAGAAATGGCTCAATCCAAATCTACTTTGAACGACACAAACAAGCCTATAACATCACGTTACCGCACCCCCCGACTGCGGAAGGTATTAGCACAGCCAGCAAAATTAGAAGTCAGTTAATCACTAAAGCCGAATGGGGGATTCTCACTGAAAAGGATATTGCTGAAGCTCGTGGTGAAATAATAGATACCCAGCACGTTATCGTAGGTGATGGCGTGTTATTTCAGGAAGTTGCTCAGAAATATCTTAAACATTGCGAAAGTAATCTTGATACAAAGAAAGGCTATAAAAACATCCTAGAAAAACACTGGATGCCTTATTTTGCTTTAACACCTATTGATCAGATTGCTACTGATGATATTCGAGATGTTATTGCTGAAAAGGATTTTCAGACAGCTAAGACATTAAATAATTGTCTGATCCCATTACGTGGTGTATTTGCAACAGCGATCGAAGGAAAGCACATTACTGAAAATCCAATTCAGAATATTAAAAATAAAAAGGTTCAATTAGATATACCCGATCCTTTTAGCCGAGATGAAATGAATGCACTTTTATCCTGGTTAAAATCCAATTTAGACGATAAAAATATTTTCTATTATTGGTACTACGAACTAGCGTTCTGGACAGGCTGCAGACCATCTGAATTAATCGCTTTACGATGGTCAGATATTGATTGGTTTAATGACACTATGCGTATTAGCAAAAGTCGGGTGCGTGGTACTGAAAAAAATGTGACCAAAACACATGTAGCTAGAGAAGTTTATTTAAATGACCGATCTAAAGCAGCACTGAAAGCTATTAAAGATATGAGACTTAGCAGCTCTTACGTGATGATATGCCCAGAGACTTCAGAACCTTTCTTTAATGAAAAGCCTCCACGTCTTCGTTTAGTTGAAGCAATGCAATCATGTATGATTCGGCATCGTCCAGCATATAATGCACGACATACCCATGCAACGATGATGCTTATGGATGGAGTTAACCCGGTATTTGTTGCAGATCAACTTGGCCACAGCCTTCAAATGCTGATCAAGCGTTATGCAAAGTGGATTCATGGGGATAAAAATAAAATTGAAATGTCGAAGCTGAAAACAGACTAAAAGATATTTCTTATAATTTTCAAGACTCGCTATATGCGAGTTTTTTTAATACTGTTTTGACAGGTTTAGGATGTCAAATCCTGTCAAAATCCTGTCATAAAAAAAGCCACTCTCGTAAGTGGCTGATTTTATTACAAAATTTTGGTGGAGATGGCGGGAGTTGAACCCGCGTCCGCCAACACTACACTCGAGAATACTACATGCTTAGATATCGTCTATTTTTTTAACATTTTGTGACCCGACGAACAGGGTACAAAACGCGATCCTCTAAGTTTGGTATAAAGCCCCGAGGCTTGACTTTATACGGACTTGTGTGCGTTCGCTTCGGTCGGGTTCACTGACCACAAGTATTCAGTGAAGCGGACAAACTGCCCTTAGGCAGCTAGAGCGTAAGATTCGTCGTTTGCGACTATTAAATTGCAAATTTTATTTACGAGAGGAAATGCGCTCTCGGCATGCATCTATGAGCTTCATCATCAGCGTCGAAGCCAATAACATCCCCAAAGTACCCTCATATCTTAACAGATTTTTTTTAAATTACGATGTTTTTCTCTCTATTTATATGTTTTAACAAGCATACTCATTTTAAATGGCCTAAAATATAGCGATTTCCACCTAAAAAAACTAAAAAATATGAGCTACTTACTTGCAATAGACCAAGGCACCACCTCATGTAGAGCAATTATCTTTGATGAACATGCTCAAATTCATGCCACCGCACAACGTGAAATCCATATTACAACCCCACATTCTGGGTGGGTTGAACAAGATGCACAAGAAATTTGGACAACACAAATTGCTGTTATACAACAAGCCATTGCTGCTGCCCGTCTCATGCCTAAAGATATTGCAGCCATGGGACTTACCAATCAACGCGAAACAACTGTGGTATGGGACAAAAAAACAGGCCGCCCTCTTGCCCCAGCTATTGTTTGGCAAGATCGACGTGCTGCTGCTTGGTGTAACCAACTAATTGAGCGAGGACTTACCCAAACCATACACCATAAAACGGGTTTACGAGTGGACCCTTATTTTAGTGCAGGAAAACTAGTCTGGTTACTTGATAATATAGAAGGTCTAAGAGATTTAGCCGCACAAAATCGGGTCGCATTCGGTACGATCGATAGTTGGTTAATTTGGAACTTAACTCATGGTGCCGAACATATCATTGAAATGAGTAATGCTTCTCGCACGATGATGATGAATTTACACCTACAGACATGGGATGATGAACTACTCGATGCTTTTGATATCCCTCGCAGCATGTTACCGAAAATTATTTCCTCAGACACCTATATATCGGATACGGCAACAGGATTATTAGGTGCCAATATTCCTATTATGGGAATTTTAGGGGACCAACAAGCAGCGCTGTTCGGGCAATCTTGTTTTGAAGCTGGCAGTGCAAAAAACACTTATGGTACGGGTTGTTTTATGCTATTCAACACTGGTCATGAAATTCAGTATAGCCACAATCAACTACTTACAAGTCTAGCATGGCAGTGCCAAGGCCAAACTCGCTATGTACTCGAAGGCAGTGTTTTCATGGCTGGTGCAATAGTGCAATGGTTACGAGATGGGCTTGGAATCATTAAACACAGTGCTGAAGTCGAAAAGTTAGCATGTCAGGTAAGTAATAGTGATGGCGTTGTGCTTGTCCCAGCATTTACAGGTTTAGGTGCACCACACTGGGACAGCGATGCCCGCGCACTTTTATGTGGAATGTCACGTGGTACAAACAAAGCACATATTGCACGAGCCGCACTTGAATCAATTGCTTTTCAAGTTTCCGATGTACTCAATGCCATGCAATCAGATATTTCTAAACCATTAACCGAATTAAGAGTTGATGGTGGCGCAAGTCAAAATGCTATGTTGATGCAATTTCAAGCAGATCTATTAAATGTTCCTGTCCTACGCCCCAAAATGCTAGAGTCCACTGCTTGGGGGGCTGCCGCTATGGCAGGTTTAAAAGCCGGTGTATTTTCAAATCTAGATGAAATTCAACAATCTTGGAAATTAGACCGCAGTTTTGAACCACAAATGAGTGAAGATCAACGCCAATCTCGTTTAGCAGAATGGGCAACAGCACTAAAAAGAGCTAAATCTTAAATCAAGTGATCCACGCCCTATAGTTAAGTTGCGTGGATCTAAAAATGTATTACATGATAAGTAATATCATAGTTGTGCTTAATCAACATATATCAATCAAATTATCATTAACAAAATAAACCGCATTATTAAGCACATTTATATTAATGAATGTGAAGTTTATCTAGCATATTTTGTGGTTTAGGAGATAACCAGATTAATACACTCATAAATAGAAAAATCACGGTAAGCCCCCAAAAAATATGGTTAATAGATACGGTTATGGCCTCATGGTCAACCAAATTCGACAATATAAATAAACCACTCTCTGGTGAAATATCAGCTCCTTGTAAAACCTGTTGACTCTCACTCAATTGAACACTTCCGATCATTTCATTACGTGCTGAAACTCCAAAATCACTCCACAAACTCATGGAAATTGATGCTCCAACTGCTGCTGATAAGGTACGAATAAAGTTCATCATTCCCGTAGCCATTGCCAACTCGTGTGATTGCACCGATGCTAAGGCAATATTGCTCAAAGGAATAAAAAATAATGGCAAAGCAAAACCTTGTATAATTTGAGGCCAAGCCAAATCCATAAAATCGGCATTATTCGCCCAAAACGCTCGTAATAACGAAGAGAGTGCAAATAATATAAAACCCACACTTGCCAAAAGACGCTGATCAATTTTATGTAAAAACTTGGCTACAACAATCGACATCAAGAGACTTCCTACTCCCATTGTTGCCGTTAAATATCCTGCCCAAGTTGCGGTATATCCCATATTAAGCTGTAGCCACTGTGGTGTGATTACTATGCCACCAAAAAATGCGCCATAAGCGAGAGATAATGCAAAGGTTGCTATGCTAAAGCCTTTATTTGTAAAAATTCTAAGCTGAATAACAGGTTGCTTTTCGGTAAATTCCCACACGATGAAAAATATAAAGCTAGCTAAAGCAATAATCGCTAAATTCCATATTTTCATATGGTTAAACCAATCATAGTCATGCCCCATATCTAGCATCATTTGAAAAGCACCAATCCAAACAATGAGTAGAATTATTCCAATGACATCAAACTTTGACTTACTTAAGGGTGACTTTACTTTGAATAAGAAAAAATAAATACCATAAATTGAAACCAAACCAATAGGCGCATTGATTAAGAAGATCCAATTCCATACCCAATTATCACTAATCCAACCTCCCAGAATTGGTCCTAAAATGGGTCCTATTACTGTTGTTGTGGCCCAGATAGCAAGTGCTTGTGCATATTTTTTGGGAGGAAAGATGCTAATCATTAAAGTTTGGCTGAGGGGCATGATTGGCCCACCAAAAAATCCCTGCCCAATACGGAATAAAACTAATAATTCAAGGCTATTAGACAACCCACAAAAAATTGAAAATACAGTAAATCCAATCAGGGCTACACTGAAAGTTTGTACCAAACCATAACGCTGTGCTAACCAACCTGACAAACACAAACTCACAGCCTCAGCAATCGCATATGAGGTAATAATCCACGTCCCTTGTGAGGGTGAAACCGCTAGACTCCCAGTAATTGTAGGGATTGAAACATTGGCAATGGTCATATCAAGTACCACCATAAAATTAGCCAATCCCACAATAAAGGCAGCAATTAATAAACGGGTGCCATTTAAATTGGTTTCTAATATTGTTTTATCCATAGTCTTCGTATTTTTTATTTAAAAAAGTTCAGCATAATTATTTATTTTGAATCTAACTCAATCGTGGCATCCATTGATAACCCAACTCTTAAGGGGTTTTTAGCCAACTCTTGCGGATCAAGTTGAATACGAACAGCCAAACGTTGTACAACTTTAATCCAGTTCCCCGTCGCATTTTGTGCTGGAATTAAAGCAAATGCAGATCCTGTACCCCCAGCTAAACCAACCACTTTGCCATGATATTTCACACGATTACCATAAATATCAGCTGTTAAAATCGCATTTTGTCCTGCGCGTACTTTTTGTAACTGACTCTCTTTAAAATTGGCATCCACATAAAGCTGGGAGACCGGCACAATCATCATCACCGTTGCTCCAGGTGAAACACGTTGCCCCACTTGTATATTTCTACGCGTGACCACACCATCTAAAGGTGCGCGAATCACAGTACGTTGTAACTCTAAATTGGCTTGTTTCAACTGCGCTTTAGCAACTAATACATCAGGTAAATTCGCTTGTGTTGTTCCCTCAACGAGCGCTTTACTTGCATCTAAATTACTTTTTGCTGCATTTCGTTTAGATTCAGCCTGTGTCAGCCCTGCTTTTGCAAGCTCCAGATCTGCACGAGCTGAGTTATATGTACTCTGAGCGGTTGCAAACTCTTCTTTAGAAATTGCACCAGATTGATTTAATTGTACTCGGCGATTAAATTCAGCTGTAATACGTGTTAAACGCACTTCTGCCTGAGTCACCTGCGCTTTAGCCCTTAAAATATCATCTTGCGACACTAATACTTGCGCACCCAAACTTTCAATTTGAGCACTACTCTGATTAAACTGACGTTGAGCTTTGGCTAACTGAGCTTGTGCTTGTTCAACTGCAATTTGGGCATCACTTGGATCTAAAACAACTAATACATCTCCCTTTTTCACCAGTTGAGTGTCACTCACTTGAACCGCAACCACTTGACCACTCACCATCGTACTAATGTTCGCTGTTTCTGCCCCAACATAAGCATTATCAGTAGAAACCTTATGATTAAAAAATAAGACTGCTACGAGTTTCACTATTGCACCAATCACAATTACAACAGCAATCAACATCAATAAATATCGCCGCCTAGACTCGCGTACTTGTGCTTTTTTTGTAGAATCTAAATGAGAAGATAATCCAGTTTGAGCCGAATCAGGCGTTTGTTCTTTAGAGTTAGGGTTGTCTGTCATTATATTTTCCTTCTTCGACTAAACCCGTACAACCGCCATTCACGTAATATTGACCATTTTTATCTTTAAGCGATGCAATATATTTATATGATTATTCGGCAGATGCTTAAGTTCGAAAGTTCTTATTATTCAAAATAATGTTGCGTCTACAGTGTACCTACTCATATTTGGCTTAACGCATCAATTTGTACTTAGGTCGTTTTCTTTTTTTATCATCTGTATAAAAATTATAATTATTTTGCCGCTATAGAAAAAAATTTAAAAAAACCCCACAAACAGCTGATTATGGGGCATAACTTTTGTTAAGTTACAATCATGATTATATCTATATTAATAAGCATATGAAGCAATTGCTGTTGCGATAGCCTTTCCTTCATCATTCACCATGGTCATACGCATTGTGCACCCTTTGCGTCCCAGTCTTAATGTCTCTGCTTTGGCAATAAAATACTGACCACGTCCAGGGGATAAATAGTCTACTCGCATATCAACTGTTGCCAAACGAGAGACTTTCTTTAAAGTCTCAGGTAGTTCGTCTACCCCAGTTCGTTTATATAACTCTGACATTGCGACAATCCCCCCAATACTATCCAGTAATGTCGCAGCAACGCCACCATGTAAAATCTGAAAAGCAACGTTACCAATTAAATAAGGCTGCATTTCAATATAACCTTCGATTTCACCGTCAACGATACGCATTTGCATACTGTTATGAGAAAAATAAGGTGAATGGTTAAAAGCTTTGATCAGCTGTTCAAGCACGACGTGTATATCAACTTTTGTACCAAAGTGAATATTACCCGTCCACTTCTTTTGCGATTCGCTCATATATTACTCAAATTATCTACGTGGTGAAAAAAGCTACGTTTTTTTCACCACAAATGGATTTAGGGGGCTACAATGTCGGCTAGTTTAATAGCGAACATCGAGATTGTTATGACTTATACGTTCAATCGTCCCGCTTTTCCGGCTACGCGTATGCGAAGAATCCGTAAAAATGATCACCTCAGAGCGATGATTAGCGAAACTCATCTAAGTGCAGATCACTTGATTTATCCTGTTTTTGTTTTACCAGGACAAAACCAAACTCAAGATGTTCCAAGCATGCCAAATGTTCAACGTCTTTCCGCAGACTTATTGCTAAAGAAAGCTGAAACTTTGTTACAGTTAGGCGTAACAAAACTGGCACTTTTTCCAGTCACTCCTCAAGAAGACAAGAGTTTAACAGCTGAAGCCGCTTGGCGTGCAGATGGCGTTGTACAAAACACACTACGTCTATTAAAAAAAGAATTGCCAGAAATGGTACTCATCACTGATGGTGCACTTGATCCATACACAACACATGGTCAAGATGGCATTATAAATGATCAAGGTTATGTACTAAATGATGAAACAGTAGACTGTCTGGTCAAACAGGCCCTCAGTCATGCTGAAGCTGGTGCCGATGTTATTGCGCCAAGTGATATGATGGATGGCCGTATTGCCGCTATTCGTCAAGCCTTAGAAACAAATGGCTTTATTGATACGAGTATTATGGCTTATTCTGCCAAATACGCTTCGAGTTTCTATGGACCATTCCGTGATGCTGTTGGATCTGCAAGTAATTTAAAAGGTGGCAACAAATATACCTATCAAATGGATGTTGCGAACCGCGCAGAAGCATTACATGAAATTGCACTTGATATTCAAGAAGGTGCAGACATGGTTATCGTAAAACCGGGGATGCCTTATCTTGATATCGTACGTGAGGTCAAAGACAACTTTGCTGTACCAACCTTTGTTTATCAAGTAAGTGGTGAGTATGCAATGTTAGCCGCTGCCATTCAAAATGGTTGGTTATCAGAACAAGTCATTATGGAAAGTTTAATGTGTTTCCGTCGTGCTGGTGCTGATGGAATTTGGACCTACTATGCCGAACATGCTGCACGACAGCTAAAAGCAATGGCTTAATGCTCTTCCCAAGAACATGTGATCAATCAGATGACATGTTCATTTTTCCTTTTTTATTGATCTCTTACTGAGTACACCATGCATATCGCCATTATCGGCGCAGGCGTTAGTGGTCTGTTGTCTGCTTTAGAACTCGTCGAACACGGTTGTACCGTGAGTATTTTTGACCAATCACAGGCTGGGCAAGCAGCTTCATGGGCTGGTGGTGGCATACTATCCCCGATGTATCCATGGCGTTATCCTGAAGCAGTCAATATTTTAGCGCAGTATGGTAAAGCAGAGTATCAACGTTATAATGCTCAGCTTTCTTCACGTACTGGCATTGATTTTGAAATTCATAACACGGGTATGTTAATTTTCGATCAAGATGACTTCGCTGTAGGACTTGCCTATAAAGATCGTTATCAAGAGCCGATGCAACATTGTGAACTCGTAGAGGGCACTGAGCTACATCAAATTAACAATAAAATATCACCACAATTACAGCGAGCAATTTACTTTCCTGAACTTTCTAATATTCGCAACCCTCGCCTGCTTAAATCCCTGATCACCTATTTAACTCAACATCCTCGTGTCACATTTCATACAGAACAACAGATTGTAAAGTTTAATCTCAAAGACAACCGTGTACAGTCCATTTGTAGTCAAGATGGTACAAAATTCCATGCTGAACATTTTCTTATTGCAACAGGTGCATGGTCTGCTCATTGGTCAACACAATTAAATCTGAATATTCCTGTTGAGCCCGTGCAGGGGCAAATTTTATTATTTAAAACTCCAGCACAATGGTTGCCAACCATGTGTATGAATGAAGTTATGTATTTAATCCCTCGTCCAGATGGCCATGTGCTTTGTGGTTCGAGTGTACAGCACTGTGGTTTTAATACTCAAATTGATCAAACAACTCAAGACAATATTTTAAAACACTGTCTCGCAATGGTGCCAGCGCTCAGCCAGTTCTCCATAGTTAAACGTTGGGCAGGTTTAAGACCAGGTTCACCAGACGGCGTACCGTATATTGGTCAAATGCCAGAGCAAGATAACTTATGGGCCAACTTTGGGCATTATCGAAATGGCTTATGTATGGGACCGGCTTCTGCACAACTTTTACGTCAATTAATGTTAAAGCAATCACCAATTGTTGATGCAACAGCCTATTCAACTGCTCGCTTACAGAAAAATAGCCAAATTGCTTAATTCAACCAGTGCTCTTGCATCAAATAAATTATTTTTTGGATGAACCAAACAAGCGCAGAGCCATACGCTGTGCTTGTTTACCGTAGAACCACAGCGTAATAAGCACCATCGGAATACTGACCAGCACTACCATTCCCAACGCCATCAGTAAAAATTGTCCATGGTTCAAATAGCTTAGAAAGCTCTGCCAAACATTAGGGTCTTGTGCTGAGAAATAGGCTAAACTTGCTAAAAGTCCCAATATATTAAAAAGCCAAAAACAAATCAGGAAAACAACTGTAAAGTATTTTTTTTCACTTGAAGTTGGTGCTCGCCGTTCACGTTTTAAAAAAATATGTAAGACTGTAATCATTGCAGCTAGATAAGGTGTAGTAACAAGAGCAGCAGCAATTTCGTTTGGAATCCAAGCAGCGATTAAACCTGTCACAATGGTATAAACAAAACAAAAGAAAAGAAACCACAAATAATAGCGACTAAGTGTAAACATGCTGATAATCCAAGTGATTTATCTAAGCCTAAAAGCCAAAAATCAAAAAAACAAATTTTTTTGAATTTATTGTCAACCAATCTAAACATTATAACGTTAATGTGGTTGTAAGGTCTGCGGTTACTCTGAACTATTTGTGTCGGCATCCACAATATGATTGGTAACCAACTTGGTAACGATTAAAAAAATCTCATGTTTCTTTCCATTTGATTCAGCAGCATATTCGAGTGGTTCTTATTAGAAACATCTTAACCGACGATTTTCCATCACTCGAATCGTCGGTTTTTTATTGTCTACGCTCTAGACATAACGTGTAATTCATGCAAAGTCCAACTCAATCTAACATCAATTTATGCTAACTTATTGGCGTTCATCTATTTTTATGGTTGTGTAATGACTGTACGTTTTTTTCATACTTCAGACTGGCATCTCGGACAGTATTTTTACCAGCATAACCGCCACTATGAACATACCCAGTTCCTGTCTTGGTTACTTAATCAGATTGAAGAAAAACAGCCCGATGCATTACTCATTGCTGGTGATATTTTCGATGTTATTAATCCGAGCTCACAGGCGCAAAAACAGCTCTATCAATTTTTAGCAGATGCACAGCTTCGAGCACCACATCTGCAAACATTAATGATTGCTGGTAATCATGATTCTGGTTATCGCATTGAGCAAGTTGAACCTTTACTTGAAAAATATCAAACTCATGCTGTAGGTGTGTTAAAACGCCAAGACAATCAACAGCTAGATTTAGAGCGTTTAATTCTACCCATTTATAATGCTCAACAAGAAATTGTTGCATGGTGTCTCGCACTTCCTTTCTTGCGTTCAGCTGAAATAACCAGTAACCAAGAACATAGTCGCAATAGTCAAGATGCCATTTCCTATATTCATCAACAACTGATAAACATAGCCAAAAGTAAAAAAACAGATCATCAAGCTCTAATTTTGATGTCTCATGCTCATATGCAAGGTGGTGAGACCAGTGACTCTGAACGCCCGATTATCATTGGCAATGAAGAGGCTCTTTCTATAGCATTATTTGATGAAAGTATTGACTACGTTGCTCTAGGGCACTTACATAAACCACAAAAAGTACAACATCCACATATCCGTTATAGTGGTTCGCCCATTCCTCTTTCCTTCAGCGAAATCAATTATAAACACCAAGTAATCGAAGTTTGCATTGAAACAAATGCTACATCTGCGTCACCAGTGCAAATGAATAGCCTAGTGATTCCACGCAGTGTTGAACTCTATAAAATCACAGGGGAATTAAATGAAGTATTTGATCAACTCCGAGCACTCCCTCAAGGAGCGATTGATGTACTAGAACAACGGCCGTATGTCGATATCGAGTACCATACTCTGACTCCTCCAGCCCCTCAATTACGGCAACAATTTGAGGATGCTTTACCTCAAGATCGCTATAGACTTGTACGGATTGTTCGTGTCTATCAAAAAAATGAAAATGACCCAGAGCAAAATCCAAGCATTAATCTTAGCCCACCAACACCCTACAGCTTATTTCAGCAGCTTTGGCAACAACAAGGTTATGACACAGATACCGAAGTGGAAAAAGATTTTGCGAGCCTAGTCCAAGAGGCAGAAACAATACTCGAACAGCAACTTGAGCAAGGGAGGCATGCATGAAAATTCTTTCTATTAAAATTAAAAACTTAGCATCTCTTGCTGGTGAACAACATATCGATTTCGATAGTGAACCTTTGGCTAGTGCTGGACTGATTGCGATTGTAGGTAAAACAGGTGCAGGCAAATCGAGTATTCTTGATGCAATGTGCTTGGCACTCTTTAACCGTGTCCCTCGCCTCAAAGACAGTGATGGTAAAATTACCGATGTTGATGGTTCTGAACTCCCAGTCAACTCACCTTTAACCGTACTACGCCGCGGTACAGCACATGGTTATGCTGAGTTATGTTTCATCGCACAAGATCAAAAACATTATGCTGTACGCTGGGAAATCAAACGTGCACGTGAAAATCCAGCTGGAAAATTACAAAGTATTCAACGTAGCCTCAAATGCTTAACCGATGGTATTGTACTTGCAGATAAAGCCAAAGCTGTTGATGAATATATCAAAAAAATTACACAATTAAGTTTTGAGCAATTTACACGTGCTGTTTTATTGGCACAGTCAGAAGTCACCGCTTTTCTCAAAGCACGAGATAATGAACGTGGTGAATTACTTGAATATCTAACCAACTCCAATATATTTACTAAAATTGGTGAATTGGCCTTTCGTAAGACCAAAGATATTGCAGCAGAGCGCAAACAGCTTGAGCAGCTTATCGGACATATTGAGCTCCTCACACCAGAACAAGTGACTGAGCTGGAAGCTCAGTTCAATAGTACAAAACTTAAGCTACAACAGTTAGAGCAAGATAAACAACAACTCACTCAACAACAGCAATGGTACGAGCAACAACAAAAACTACAACTGGCACTCGATGAGAAGAAGCAATACCAAGCGCAACAACAACTGGCACAACAAGCACTGACTCCTGAGCACAATCGCTTAAAAAGGATTGAAATCTTTGCAGAAATTCGTTCTCAGGTCGATCAACAGCAGCAGTATCTGCACATCCAACAACAACTCAGCCCTAATATTACCCAATTGCACCAGCATTTTAGTGATATAGAACTACAATATGCCAATATACAAGCACAGTATCAACGAGCTGCAGATGGCTTTAATCAACGCCAAGCCTTTCGTAAACAATATGCAAATGAGCTCAAACAAGTACAGCAATGCGTTGAACTACGTGGGCTAATTTCCGAACAGTATCGAAAGCTACAAAGCAAACAACAGCAGTTACTACAACAGCAAAAACCACTACAAGAACAGTCTATTCGCTGTCAGCAACAAGGCCAACAGCAACTTGAACAACTCGAACAACTACACCTTCAGCTTTGTGACACCGAACAGTTTAGCTCTCTCGATCAGGGCATACAGGCGCATATACAACAGCTCGAACAGTTTATTCAGCAATACCCTGCGATTGAGCATCATTTGGGGCCGATACATCAAGCTGAGCAAGCCTTAAAACAACTACAGCTACAACTTGAACAGACCATTAATCAATTCGGGCATATCGAACACATCGAACAGCAACTGAGTCAGAGCCGACTGCAGCGTGAGAGCCAAGTTAAGCAATTGGGGCAATTGGATTTTATAAGCCAACAGCTGCAACAGTTAAGCAAACTAGCACAAGAAAGAGTACAGACTCAAAACCAACTTGACCATACAGTACAGCAATTACAACAGCAGCAACACGCTACAGACCAAGCTGAGCAACTGTTGCAACAACATAAAACAGAGCGCACCCAATTGCAGGATATATTGCAACAACAACGCTTACTGCACAGTGAAAATATAGAAAAACTCCGCCAAGATCTGGTCGAAGGTCAAGCTTGTCTCGTCTGTGGGAGTACTGAACATCCCTATCACTCGAATCAACAAGCGCTCTCTAAAACCTTATTTGAGCTACAACTGCAACAAGAACAACAAGCTGAGCAGAAAGAGCAACACAGTTTACATGCTTGGCAACAAGCCAAACAAAACGTGGTACGTTTACAAACCTCGCAGGAGCAGTACATAGCACAGCTTGATCAGCTCAATGCTAAATATCAACATTTGAGTCTTGAACTCAGACCAACTGCGCAGACATTGGGATTACAGTTAGATTTAACTCAACCCACTCCGCAACTTGAACAAGCTGTACAACAGCAACGTGCTGAGTATCAACAATCACTCGATCAACTGGCTCAGGCTGAGCTGTGCTACAGTCAGGCAATAAAAGATCAGAATCAACTACAACAGCAAATACAACAACAACAGCACCAAATTGCTACCGCAGAGCAACTACAGCAGCAGGTGCAACACCTCATTGCCTGTTTAACTGAAACTGAGCAACAACACTGGCAGCAACAGGTCTCGCAAAGTGGGCAACTGCTCTTAGAGCGCTTAAAGCAACGTGCCCAACAGCTACAAATACAACAGCAACTACGCCAGCAGCATGAGCAGCTACAGCAACAGAGTCAGTTAATTACAGCGCAACTCAATCAATTAGAACAACAGAATCAAGAGCTTCAACTTAGCTTACAAGAAGTTGCTGATCGAGGCCAAAGCAATACAGAGAAGGCTCAGCAGCTCATTGAGTTAATGACCACGATTGCCGATTGCAAACCACAAGAGTGGTTAGAACAACAGCAACATCAAGATCAACAACAACTCGAACAATACCAGCTTGAACAAAAAAATCTTGAAACTTGCCGACTCCAGTACGAAGCACAAAAAACTGAACTGGCACAGCTCAAGGCCCAAGCCAATCACAATCAAAACAGCCTACAACAAGTTATGTTATACATTGATCAATGGCTTAAGCAACATCAGGACTTTAACCAAGTGGAATTGGCTCAACTCCAAGCCGTAAGTCCTGCACAAATACAAGATATTCGTCAACAATTGGCCCAGGCTGATCGTGCATTCAATGACGCCACTGCTGCACTCAACACACTATATGCTCAGTGCCAAGAGCATCAATCTAATCAACCATCGATCCAGTACGATGCTCTAATTACAGCAATCTCTCAACACACGGCGCAGTTCGCACAACAACGTGAGCAATATGATCAACTTAAGCTAAAGCAGCAAATTTACCAACAAAACTTGAGTAAATTAGAACAATTTTCTGCGGACATTGAGCAAATACAACAGCAAGAATATCGTTGGAGTAAAATTTCTGCTTTGTTAGGTGATGCGCATGGTAAAAAATTCAGAGATTTAGCTCAGCAATATCACCTAGATATTTTAATTGAGTACGCCAATCAACAACTGGTGATGTTGTCACAGCGTTATACGCTAAAACGCTTAGAAAATTCACTCAGTCTCGCCATCATAGATCACGACATGGATGGTGAAACTCGTTCGGTATCATCGCTTTCTGGTGGTGAATCATTTTTAACTGCTTTAGCCCTATCTTTGGCAATTGCCAATATGGCCTCAGGTTCAATGAAAATTGAATCATTATTTATTGATGAGGGTTTTGGAACATTGGATGCAAGTTCACTACATATGGTCATGAACGCCCTTGACCAATTGCAAAGTCAAGGACGAAAAGTCGTCTTAATCTCACATATACCAGACATGCATGAGCGTATTCCTGTACAAATTCAGGTTAATCCCTGTGGTGCAGGTGCGAGTCGGATTGAAATAGTGGCTTAACGATCTGCTGGAAAAGCATTCGGTGCCGGAGCATATTGGTTATTACTACGTTGTTTTACCTCAGGAACTTTGAGCTCATAAATGACGCTACCAATAATACCGGTATTCTGCACTGAGCCACTGACACTATTGGCTGCATAGGCATCTTTAGGTTGACTAAAAGTAAATGAAGCGACTGCATCATTACTTTTACGGAAACCTTCAATGTCTAATGTCTTATAAGGCTCAAGTATATAACCCGCATTATGGCGTGATGCAGCTCGGCCATTAATCACATCGAGCCCATCGACACTTGCAACGACTTCAAAAGTTTTCCCTGTGTGATTTTCATAACGAAGTTGATAACTTTGCCCATTCTTACCAGCTAAAAAGTACTGTTGGTCTGCACGGTACAATGCCAAACCATGACCTCGATCATCAACAACAGAAAGACTAATTTTCCCAGCATTCAAGGCAATACTATTTACAGCCCGACCTTGGAAGTCTTTATTGGCATATCGTAATAAAACTTCAGCCACAGGCTTATTACTTAAACGGCGTAAGTCGACTTCTGTCACCTGTGATTGAATATCATCTCCCCAAGACGTACCTAAGCGTTCCTCACTTGAAATCTTAGCATTTGTTATACGATCTTTCGCTACAGAAACCGCTGTTGTTTCCTGATTCAGTCTAGTGCTATTTTGTTGTGTTTCAATTGGTTTTTGACTACATGCAGCCAGAAAGATGGCACTAAAAACCCCAACAAATTGATTTATTTTCTTCATTTAGCTTTTATATCCTGCATGATAATGTAAAAACTATAAACACAAAGCCACATAAAGAAAAGATGATTTATATGATCTAAAAAACTAAACTTGGGCGTAATGACGCTGACCAAATAGTGCCGTACCAATCCGAACAATGGTTGCCCCTGCACTAATCGCGGCTTGTAAATCCCCTGACATTCCCATACTCAAAGTATCCCAATCTTGAGGATGTGCATGTTCGCCTTTTACTTGCTCGAATAATGTTGCCGCATCTTGAAAAGCTTGATGATGATTTGGTGCTGGAATAACCATGAGACCACGTAAACGTAACTGTGGTAAGGCACTAATTTCACGAACTAAAGTGGCTACTTCTTCTACTGAACAACCATCCTTAGTATCTTGTTGATCTATATTCACTTGTAAACAAACATTGAGTGGCGCTAAATCTGCTGGGCGCTGTTGGGATAATCGCTGAGCAATAATCAGACGGTCCACGCCATGCACCCAAGCAAACTTTTCAGCTAATGGCTTGGTTTTATTACGTTGTATATGTCCAATAAAATGCCACTCAATGTTTAAGTCTGCTAGTGCTTCAATTTTCTCTAAAGCTTCCTGTAAATAGTTTTCACCAAAGCTGCGTTGTCCAGCCTGATATAACTGCTCAATGGCTTGACTTGGATGGGTCTTCGATACCGCCAAAAGCTGTACGTCATCTACAGATCTATTTGCTGACTCACAAGCGCTTTGAATCTGTGCTAATACTTCACGTCGTGCTAGATGCAGCTCATTCATACGGATTTACTCTTATCTCAAATTTATAAAACTTCGTCAGCCTACAATTGGCCAAGCAGAAATTAGCTCTTATTATGCTACAAAATAACAAAAATAAGGCACTCACTATAATCATAATGGATCTGATCAATCTACTTGAGCTTACACTCAAGCAAAAAGCTTCTGACCTACACCTCTCCTCTGGAATTGCCCCGATACTTAGAATCGATGGTGAATTACAAACGCTCAATTTGGCACCCTTAGAAAGTGAGGTACTTTTCAACAGCTTTAAAACAGTTTTGACCCATCAGCAAATTGAACAGCTCCAGCAACAACAAGAATTAGATTTTGCCTTAGAACTTACAGATGCTTCTCGCTTTAGAATCCATTTATTTTCTCAGAGTCGTGGCATTTCTGCAGCAATACGCTGTATTCCCTCCACAATAATCCCCTTAACTCATTTCGATTTTAAAAATACCTTAGAAAAAATTTGTACTTTTCCACATGGTTTAGTTTTAGTCACAGGCCCTACAGGGTCAGGAAAATCAAGCACACTTGCAGCTATGTTAGAACATATCAACTTAACCCGATCTGCACACATACTGAGTATTGAAGATCCGATTGAATACCGTTTTCAAGCAAAAAAATGCCTAATCCAACAAAGAGAAATATCAAAACATAGTCTTAACTTTAATACAGCTCTACATGCAGCTCTACGCCAAGATCCTGATATTATTTTTATTGGTGAGTTACGTGATGCAAAAACCATTCGCCTAGCCTTATCCGCAGCAGAAACGGGTCATTTGGTCTTCGCAAGTTTGCATAGTGCTTCAGCCTGTAAAACAGTGAACCGTATTATCGATGCATTTCCAACCGCCGAAAAAGAACCTATTCGTAAGCTCTTCGCTGAATCAATACAAGCAATCATTGCACAAGTTTTGCTAAAAAAAACAACTGGAGGGCGTGTGGCTGCTCATGAAATCATGCTTTCAACGCCAGCAATCCGTAATTTAATTCATGAGAATAAAATTGCTCAGCTGTATTCAAGCTTACAGACCAATAGTGCATTAGGGATGATCACACTTGATCAATGTTTAAAATCTTTAGTACAACAAGGAACTATTCTCTCGGAACAAGCACGTACTGTGGCGCACTATCCTGAAAATTTCTAAAAAAAAGAGAGGATAAATTCCTCTCTCTTTTTCATACACAAGTACTTTTATGTATTTATTACTTTTTGCGCATTGCCTCTTGGCAAGCATTATCACTACAAAAACCATAGAGGTTTAGGGAATGACCTGTCAAAGAAAAACCGAACTGTTCAGCAACTTTATGTTGCTCCTCTTCGATAATATCATTAGTAAATTCAATTACTTTATTACAATTTTGGCACACAATATGATCATGATGATCTTCTTGCATGATTTCAAAAACAGAGTGATTGTTTTCAAAATGATGACGTTGAATAATTCCTGCAGCTTCAAATTGAGTTAACACACGATATACCGTCGCTAAACCAACATCCTCACCTTGTTCAAGTAAGGTCTTATAAATATCTTCTGCACTCAAGTGATGTTGTTTTGAATTTTCAAGTAATTCCAAAATTTTTATTCGTGGTAAGGTGACTTTCAGTCCAGCTTTGCGTAAGTCTTGATTTGAAATAGCCATATAACGGTGTCTCTAAACAAATTTTAAGTTGGAATATGCAACAGAGTTTAGATGCAGTATGATCTATCATTGTATCAATTGCATCAAAAATAAATTGGGATAGTGTAGCAAAATGCAAAAAATCATGCTGGCTTTATTTACCGCCACAGTACTCAGTGGTTGTTCTGTCTTTGGCGTTTACAAGGTTGATATTCCTCAAGGAACACCACTAACCAAAGCGCAAGCTTCACAAATTCAAGTCGGGATGACTCACCAACAGGTACGTTTCTTACTTGGCAGTCCAACCGTAACTGATCCATTAAACCCTTTACGTTGGGACTATATTTACAACTACATTCCTGGAACGTATGCGAAAAAAGCCAAAATTCCTGCAGCGAATGGCCAACACCTGAAAGTGTATTTTGATGAGTCTGGTATCGTAAACAAAGTTGAAGGCTTAGAAACTATCCCAGATTCTCAGCCAGGTTTACCACCATCAAAAGAAGCCATTCTTAATGCTCCTCCACTATAGTCACTTTAAATAAAATTACTACCCCTCTGCTGAGGGGTTTTTATTCAATTCAAGTGCTTATAGCGATTACTTCAAATGTTTAAAACGATTGCCTCTGCAATATCGCCCCACTGGATTTGCCAAAGCACGTTTACGACGGATTTCTTTCGGGTTAGCTTGTAGAGGTCTATAAACCTCTACTCGATCACCAGCCTCTAAGGTATGGTCAAGATCGGCAACCTGAATCGAAAAAATACCAACATGCATTGGCTGTTCAAATGTCACTTGTTGTAATAAACCACTAAGCGCAATTGCCTGACGCACAGTCATACCTGCTCTAAATTCAACTGCTTGATAAAACTGTAATTGTGGTGAAACGTAGCTCACCCATACCTGTGCCGCTTGTGTCATTAGATCAATTGTCCGACAAATGCAACAATGGCAAGTAGAATTGAAAGTGGTAAAACGATACGTACTGCAATACGCCAGATATTGTATACCGCCTCATTCCCCATATTCATGGCTTTACGCAAATGGCTAATTTTCATCATCCATCCCACAAAAATGGTATAGATGAAACAAATAACCAAGCCCCAAAGCATGAGTAATGGATTGAGCCACTGTGCCAAGTTAGGGACAAACCAAATTGCAAGTGCTGCAAAGCAAATCGCATATTGAAGAAAGACTGAAACTTGGCGATGTTGTAATTGCACACGTGCAAACTGTAGTAGCAAAGCAGCCACAGCAATAACACTAAATACAATACTAATTGCTGGAAGCTGTGCATTTACGCCAAAATAAGCAAAAGCAATCACTGCCAATAACTGCCCTAACCATATAGGTAACACAGTCTTTGTAGCAGAATCTTGAGCTTGAATATTATTTAAGCTATTTTGCCAGTACAGTCCTAAACCTAGACCCGTTGCAACTAAAGCAAGAATGGTTGCATTCCCCCACTCACCGAAGCTTAATTCAGTCATATGCCAAGGTGTAAGTGCAGCAGGATAAACTGTAGCAAATACCAGTGAAGCCAAAACACCAACTACACTTAATACAAGTAAAATTTGACGCGAAATAAATGACAAACCAAATGCCAATATGACACAAATCAAAACCAACCAATGATGTTCAATGGCCAGTGCACTCGGCTTTAGATTCATTGCAGTGATATTAAAAACAATACCACCTGCCAAAAATGGTATAAATACAACAGCGAGCCAGCCGACTATTCGCCATTTAGGTGAAACATCAGCATCACGCGTTAAACTTGATAAAGCATTTAATGCGGTGGTTTTACTTCTTTTAGCTAAGGCAATCTCAAGATAAGCAATGGGTAAAGCCAATAATAGCATTGTCGCGAGCCATAGCATCCAAAAATCAATCTGACGATCCACTGCTAGACCTAAACTAGGAGCAAGACCTGCAATAAGAATAAATGATAAACAAAATGCCATCAGCGGCGATAACCATCGTGACATAGAATTGTCCTGCATGCGGTATATCCAGTGAAAAACTGCTGCTATTTTGCCTTTCTCATCAGCGAAAATCAAAGTTTCACCAGAAAAAGAACAGGATAATCACTGAAGTTAGTCTTCAAATGATTTTTTTCATTGAACTTAGTACTGATCTGCCCGAGTGACTCTCTTTAAACTTGGATCTGCCTGTTCACGTAATAAACGCTGTACAATAGTTTGTGCTTTTAGAATGGGCTGACCATCTTTAAACAAAATCAGTTCACCAGGGCTAAATGCGTGCCACTGCTCATTACGTGTTAATGGGTCAGTTGTAATCACTGCAACACGATCAAGTTCACATGTTTCCTGACTAAAATCGACCTCAACATCAATATCAATCAAACGTGCATGTTGGAATGGCGGTTCGCGTACCAACCAATGTAATTTCGTTGTTGCATAGCTAAATAATGCTTGTCCATTGGAAAAGCAGAAATTAAAAGTGCCATGTTCAGCAATTTTGGGAGAAATTTCTTCTAATGCAGCAAAGACTTGCTCTAGTTTAGGTTCAACATAACCAAAACGTTTTACCAGTTGATCTAAAATATAACAAAAAGCCAGCTCACTATCTGTGTTACCAATAGGAGTAAAACGCTCAGACAAGTCTGGTGAAAAATCATGTAAATCACCATTATGTGCAAAAATCCACTTACGTCCCCAAAGCTCACGGCTAAATGGATGCGAATTTTCTAAGGTCACTTTTCCTTGTGTCGCTTTACGAATATGTGCAATCACATTACGTGATTTAATCGGATAATTACGTACAAACTCTGCAATAGGTGAATCTACAGCAGATTGATTATCAATAAACAGACGGCAGCCTTTGTCTTCAAAAAAGGCGATACCAAAACCATCGGAATGATCCGAGGTAATCCCTGCCCTCTGTGAAAAACCACGAAAAGAGAATGTAATATCTGTGGGCGTAGCACAATTCATTCCAAGTAATTGGCACATAATTCTTCTAACAACATAAATGACCTGAGGCCATTGTGCATCAGCCAACAAACGCTTGCAAATCATATTCTTCGCAAGCGTTTATCTATAAAATGACTAACGCATGATTTTTTTCTTAAAAACGATTTGTTTGATTGCTTCATTCATATCAACCATAACAAAATAATCAAGACAGTTAAAATCTACATCATGGTAAGCCTGCGCAGAAAGTCGCGCATTCATACTTAAATAGACCTGAAATAGCTTCGGAATACGTTCATCTTGTGGAAAGCTAAACTGTGGGTAATTTGGCTCAAAACTTGGTTTTGCAGCCACTTGAATAAGTTGGTGGCGAGGTAACTGACGAATATATTGATGGGTATAGTAAGCACGTGCCAAGTTGTCTTCTAAGCGAATGCTCACACAACCAATTAAATGTTTGGCTTTCATCTTCCACAATACTGTTGGTGCTAGATTCAACCATAAAGTTGATAAAGCCCGCCCATTTCGATAACGTGGATGAACGCAAGTACGTCCAATTTCAACAATATTTGATAAATGCTCAAAAGCCGAAACATCAAATTCTTGCGCACTATAACTTTGAGCGAGTTCGTGGCCTTGAAAGTGTTTTAAACGGGTATAAGCAACAATCTCATTACTCCATTTATCTCTCAATACTGCATGTTCACAATCTAAATCATAAAGATCTTGGTCTAAACCATTTTCAAACTGAATCCCAAACTGTTCAGAAAATTGTTCAGCTCTAAATTTTTGTACTTCTTTTAATTGTTTAAGGTCATTGATCCATTCAAAACGGTATTGCGAGGATGATTTTTTTGGTCGATTAAGGGGAAAGCTAAAGTTTTGTCGATAGTGATTGAGTTTTTCGAGCATCGTCAAGGACTCCTTTATTTCACTCTACACTATGCAATCCTCATGACAAGAAAATGACATTTAATCACCATAAAACTCAGCCAAAAAGCTGGCTGAGTATGGTCTTATATGCTTAAGCTGTTTTACCACGATTAGTAATCAAAGTCCCTACACCATGGTCAGTAAAAATTTCCAATAAAGTGGCATGTGGTACACGTCCATCAACAATATGAGCACTCACAACACCGCCTTTAACAGCATCCAAGGCACAGCCAACTTTAGGAATCATTCCACCATAAATAACACCAGATTCAATTAAACGATCAACTTCTTGGGTACTTAGCCCAGTCAGTAGATTTTTATTTTCATCCAAGACACCAGCAATATTGGTTAACAAAATCAATTTTTCTGCACCAAGTGCCTCTGCAACTTTACCGGCAACTAAATCCGCATTGATATTATAAGTATTGCCTTCTTCATCAACACCTAAGGGTGCAATAACAGGAATAAAGTCACTATCACAGAACATTTCTAAAACATCTGTTTTAACACCATGAACAGTACCAACTTGACCTAAATCAATTTGTTCAACAGTTCCATTTTCTAAGCTTTTTTCCATATAGAGTTTACGCGCACGGATTAAATTACCATCCTTACCCGTTAAACCAATTGCTCGGCCACCATGTTGATTGATTAAATTCACGATTGATTTGTTTACGCTACCACCTAAGACCATCTCAACAACTTCCATCGTTGCGGCATCAGTTACTCGCATACCATCAATACGGTCAGATTCACGCCCAAGCTGCTTCAACATTGCATCTACTTGTGGACCACCACCATGAACCACAATGGGGTTTAAGCCTACTGTTTTTAATAAAACAATATCACGAGCAAATGAGCTTTCTAAAGCAGGATCAGTCATTGCATTGCCACCATATTTGACAACCAAGGTTTTACCTGAAAAACGTTGGATATAAGGCAGAGCCTCTGTCAAAATTTGTGCTTTATCAATGCCAGTGTGCTGATATGGCATGTACCTCTCCTCATTGAATATTTGAAATATCTTGTGCAATCAAAGGGTAACGATCACACAGCATGGTCACGAAAGTCTGTCGGATTGTATTTAATCTCGCTTGGCTGTCTGCATCAAAACGAACAGTAAAAAAGTCTCCCGTATTTGATGCTCGCATGATGCCAAAACCATGACTAAAATCAAGCCGAACACCATCTATTTTACTTAGCTCAGCATCAAATTCTTCGCTGCGCTGTGCGAGTTCTTTCAATACCAAATCTGGATTCGTCTCTCGGGTACTAATATAAGTATCTTCAGTATAGTAGCGCTGCGGATAACGCCCCATCAGAGATGATAAACTCCGTTTGGTCTGATTCATATATTCCATTACGCGAAGGGCTGCATATAAACCATCATCGAAACCTAGACCTCGACCATCATTAAATACGTAGTGCCCAGCATATTCGCCCCCTAAAATTGCCTGACCATGAGAATATTGAATGTAACGACGTAAAAAACTGCTGCCAGTTCTAAGCATTTTAGCAGTACCACCTGCTGACTCTATACTTTGTCGCACCATAGTCGAACATTTCACGTCAAACACTACTTCACGGTCTGGATGCTCAGGCAGACAAATTTCAGCTAAAAGTGCAAGCATCTGATCGGCTGAAATAATTCGACCTTGTTCATCGAGTAATACAACTCTGTCACCATCACCATCTAAGGCAATCCCTAGATTTGCTTGCTGCTCTATGACTTTTTGTTGTAATCGAGTGAGATGACAGGCAACTGAAGGATCTGGTGCATGATCTGGAAAATTACCATTGGGTTCACATCTTAAGGCAACAACTTCTACATTACTGAACTTCTGTAATATCCGTTTTGCTGCAAATCCGGCAGAACCATTTAAACCGTCAATAACAACTTTAACAGGTTGATCTAAATGAATATCCTTTAAGATAAATTGCTCATAAGCATCAATGCTCAATGCTAAAAACTGGTGTACTGCTACTGGGTCTACGGGCAAGGGCTTTTTAGTTTGTACAAAGGCTTGTAATGCAGTTTGACCAATCAATTGAATGGCCTCTGGTGTAGGTGGTTCACCTTGAATCACCCATTTCAACCCGTTATCTGTCTTCGGGTTATGACTCGCTGTGACCATTACACCATTACCTTGGTAGCAATGTGCTGCAAAATACATTTGTGGAGTAGAACAACAACCAAGCTCAATGACTTCAAACTCACTTGCCAATACATCACGAATAATTTTGGCATAAGTTGGACTGCTTAAACGTGCATCATAGCCCAACACAATTTGGTGTTGTTGCCTTAATTTAAATAATTGAGCAAAAGCCTGAGCAATCGCAGCAATTAATTTTGCATCTAATTGGGTGGTTCTTCCGCGAATATCATAAGCTCTAAAAACCTGATATGGAAAGAATGGAGCAATACTGTTCATAGGCCAATTTCTTTCAATTTTAACATGCTAGATGTTAGTGAAAAGGAGAAATATACATTTCACCCCCAAGCAAATCACTCATCAAAACACATGATGTTTAAAAAATAAAACGTGCAATATAAGTTTTTTAATTTTTTTTAGTGACGACATTGTTATGCATAAAAGCATTATTGGGAAGCTTTTTTTATCGTCACTGTATCTGTCACATCAATAATGCTGCAATTGAAATCAAAATCATATGCGCTATAATTTTTAATTCACATTCTGATGAAGCTGTCTTATGTATACTGGAATTGTTCTTGGTACTGAAACCATTTTATCTGTGCAAGCGCACAAAGGTCATCACAGCATTGTCGTTTCGAATACTCAGGGTTTTTTTAACGATGTATTTTTGGGAGCCAGTGTTGCCATTGATGGAACATGTTTAACCATCTGTGCAATTGCTCCAGATCAAAAATCAGTGGGTTTTGATATCGCAGCACAAACACTTAGCTTAACAACACTTTCTCAGCTTAAGGTTAATGATCAGGTTAATGTAGAACGATCATTTAAAATGGGAATGGAAAATGGTGGCCATAACCTTTATGGACATATTGAAGGAAGCTGCCAAGTAATTGAACTCAGTCGTTTAGGCGAAACCCTACACCTTAAATTAAAAATCCCAACGGAAAAAATGAAGTACTTTTTCTTAAAAGGCTTTATTGGCTTGCATGGCTGTAGTCTTACGGTAAATCAAGTCAATAAACAAGAATCTTATATCGCTGTCGATCTAATCCCAGAAACACTACGTCTAACCAATTTTAAATCTGTACAATTAGGTGACCAACTCAACTTTGAAATTGATCAGACCACACGCACCTTGGTTGATACTATTGAAGGTATTTATCAAAATAGACTTTAAACCAAGCGCAACGCTTGCAAAAAGCTAGCATGAGTAGATATTAACACTCCCCTAAAACGGCATCGGTATCTATACATATCTATGTACATACCGAAGCCTTGAATGATGATACTCAGCCACATTAAAAAAAATATTTCCTAATTTTATTAAGTTAAATCTGAGTTATTGCTTATTTAACTCAGATTAAAAAAAACATGTTGTCTAACAATACACTAGCCTATTGTCCTTAACTGATACTTGCCTGTCCCAATTGGCACTTACTCCTCCATTCACAACAAGTAATACTCCATCTTAGAAAAATAATCACATGTATCTGAGTGTTTAACACTCAAAGGGAGTATTGCTATGAACGCAAAAATATCTATTTCAAATCGTGCAGGGGCTTCATTTCCTGTTCGTAGAATGAATTTCAATTTTCAAAATGTTCCAGAATACTGGGCAAACAACTCGCCAGGAATTACACACTTCCTGACCGCACTGTCTGCACTTTTTCCAGCTGGTGAACGCTATTTTATTGATAGTGTACGTGCAGTTCGCGATTATCCAGAAATAAAGGACAATCAAAGCTTACAAAAAGAAATTCGAGCCTTTATTGGTCAAGAGGCGATGCATACTCATGAACATATTGCATTTAATGCTTCGGCGCAAAGTTATGGACATGACGTAGCCAGCCTTGAACGCTATACCGATAATATCATTCAATTTGTACGCAAATTAGCAGGCAAAGCAGCTAAGCCTTTTGGTGGCAAACAGGAAATGATTGACCTAATGGTCACAACGGCTTTAGAACATTTCACAGCCACTATAGCTGCACAACTTTTAGAAAATGAACATATTCAAGCCATAATGACAGATGAAACCATGTCAACGATGTGGTTTTGGCACGCTATTGAGGAAAATGAACACAAAGCAGTAGCTTATGATGTTTTTGAGGCTATTTTTGGTCAAGGTAACAAAGCATACCTTGCACGTACCAGCACACTCGTGTTCTCTATGGTGACGCTCTTTGTTGTACAGAATACATTTTTAACTTACTTACTTGTCAAAGATAAACAGCTCAATGCTCAAGCTTTAAAAGATGTCTATATTTATGCTTACAGCCCTTCAAAAGGCATCATCACTGGAATGTATAAAGAAATGCTTGCTTACTTCAAGCCTAACTTTCACCCCAATCAACTTGATAGCACTGCATTATTAGATCAATGGAAATTGAAACTTGGGCTTTAATCATTGTTGTTCAATAACTGGTTTTACTGAATAGTTATTGTGTAGAAATACTGCCTCTTTCTACTTCTTCTCAATAGGATGACTAAAAATTCCTCTTATTGAGAAGGATTCACTCGTATTTTTGCATTATTTTTTTATAATGGTGCAACTTTAACCGCTAAGATTGTTCCACATGATTCGTCCAATGCGTCAAGCAGATCTCCTTCAGGTCCATCAAATTGAGCAAAAAGTACAAACTCATCCGTGGAGTATGAATCAATTTCAACAGTCACTGGACAGTGATAGTTGTACTGTAGTGGAAATCAACCAACAAATTATCGGTTTTTGTATTTTCCAAACCGTATTAGATGAAGCCAATTTGCTTTTAATCGCTATTGATCCTGAGCATCAAGGTCAAGGTCATGCTACAACCCTATTGGAACAATCAATCCAACTATTAAAAAACCAACCTATACAGATTTTTTTAGAAGTTCGTGAAAGTAATCAAAATGCAATCGCACTCTACGAAAAACTTGATTTTCATCAAATTGACCTACGTCGTAATTATTATCCAACCCATGGCGGCAACCGTGAACACGCTGTAATCATGGTGAAAACCTGCCATGACGACTTTGCCAGTTTATTTAAATAAATTTTTTTGGCTGTTCTATTTAAAATTTTACTTATTAAAAATAATATTTTCCCATTCTGCCGGGAAAGTTGTCATCAACATTGCCCCTAATTGCTGAATTTCTTCGTCACTCAAGCGTCGATTAAGACGCTTCCATTTACCATCTAGTAATATCTCAATTGGGCTATATTGGGTCTTATAGTTCATCTTATTTGAGTGTGGCACCCAATATCCTAAATAAACATAATCTAACCCCATCGCACGGACCTGTTCAATCTGCTTTAAAATTGCATATACCCCTAATGAGCGATGTTGTTCATTTGGTTCAAAGAAAGTGTAGACGGCTGAAATACCATCATCTAGAAAGTCACATGTAGAAACGCTAAGTAAACGCCCCTCTTCACGCAATTCTAAGAAATAACTTTCAGTACAACTTTGGATAAGAAATTTCTCAAATTGATCATGACTCGGTGGAAACATATCACCATCAGCATGACGAGCATGTATATACCGTTCGTACAAAGCATAATGCTCATCTGTTGCATCTGCACTCGAAACAATCGTAAATACTAAGTCTTGATTACGCTTCCATGCTTTCTTTTGAGTACTGTTCATAGTGAAATCTCGAACAGGAACTCGACAAGACAAACATTGTTTACATAAATGACATTCAGGGCGATAAACAAAATCACCACTACGTCTAAACCCTAAACGAGATAGCTCAGATAAGGTGAGTACATCAATTTGATGCGCTGGATCTAAAAATACCATCCGAGCTGATTTATTCTTTAAATAACTACAATCATGCGGTGGTGTAATATAATACTGTAAATCATTCAGTAGGGACTTTGGGTGATAAGAATTCATAATATGCAATGCCCCTCGCGCTATTCTTTATTTAATCCTGCAGTTAAAGCGATGCTACGAGTTAAAAATACACCCTCCTGATATTTTTTCCAATCAATAGCCGGGCGTTTTACAACATCTTGTAACGAATTAAGATAGTCTTGGCGAGAAAGTGTACAAGCACCTAGACTCATTAAATGATCATTTACTAACTGACAATCAATCCACTCCAACTGATTTTCTTGTCCAATCAACATTAACGCATAAAAAGCCATTTTAGACACATCTGTTGCTGTGCTAAACATAGACTCTCCAAAGCATCCTTGCCCAATCGTTACACCATAAAGACCACCAAGTATTTGTCCTTCTGCATTCCACACCTCAATACTATAGGCATATCCTGCGTCAAATAAGGCGCAATATCCTTGAATAATCTCTTCAGAAATCCATGTTTCATCGGCATATTGGCGAGGTAAAGCACAACGACGAATCACCTGCTCAAAATCACGATTAACCGTAATGTAATACCCTTTCGTTTTCATATTACGGATAAGCGATTTGCTTGGCTTAAATGTATTTGGTCGAATAATACAACGAGGTTCTGGGCTCCACCAACAAATAGGCTCACCCTCGGAAAACCATGGAAATAACCCCTGACGATAAGCCTGATAGAGTGTTTCTGGGCTCAAATCAGCACCAATACAAATTAAGCCTTGTTCATCAGGATCTGCCTGAATAGGGTCAGGAAAGACATAACGAGAAGATGCTAGCATTGTGTAATTCTATTTTAAAAATAAAGCTATCTTAGCTGATTTTATTTATAAAAGCAGTGTGAATAAAAAGGCTTTATACTTGATGTATAAAGCCTTTTTATGATTTTAAGTCAGACTAATGCTCACCTAAATCTCAATATTGCAGTCCTTTAGACTTCATTATTGTTTTGCATAAATACTAATTTCTACACGGCGGTTCATTTCACGACCTTGTGCAGTTGAGTTATCAGCAATTGGATTTGATGAACCATGACCTTGAGCATTAATACGTACTGCAGGTACACCTTGTCCAGTCAAATAGTTTGACACAGCCTGCGCACGCGCTTGTGATAAAGGAAGGTTGATTGAATCGTTACCTGTGCTATCGGTATAGCCAGTTACAAGAATAACGCTCTTATTATCTTCAGCTAGTGTACTTGCTACTTTGTTCAAAGTACCGTAGAAGTTTGGTTTGATATTAGATTTGTTTGTATCAAAAGTAATGCTACCTGGCATAACCAAGTTTACAGAACCATCTGGATTACGTGAAACATCAACCCCTGTTCCAGCCATTTGTTCACGTAATTTTTTCTCTTTATTATCAAGATAAAGACCAGCACCAGCACCTAATGCTGCACCAATCGCAGCTGCTCGGTTATTTTGAGCAGCAGTGTTTGCATTTGAACGAGATAAACCGTAACCAGCCAAGGCACCGATACCAGCACCAATCGCCGTTTTTTGATAATCGCTTAAACCACCGCCTGTTCCATTATTTGTTGTTTGACAACCTGAAAGTGCTAAAACCCCAGCTACCGTAGTAATTACTAATGCACGCATGACATGCCTCCAACTTGTATTGTTTAAATATGTTGCAATAATGGTAAAAACAAACCATTTTTGCCATTAATTTTTTGTTAATAATAAACTTTAAAATTACATATTGTAATATGTTCGATGATATATTTTAGAATTAGTCCTCATAATTCATTCTCATTTATAGCACTTTGACATGGCTTAGCAACTCAAGTCAAAATACCCCCCTAACTCAAGTAGGAACATTGGGATAGTTCTATGACTTCAGAAATAAAAAAGCAAACACGATTTAAAAAACTTTCTAAGGGTCTGACTGTTGGCTCAGTAATGGCAGGAAGTACTTTTTTACATGGACCACCCGTACTTGCTTTAGGCTTAACCAAATTATTTAAACAATCTAGCAAAGTTGATGAAACCAATATTCAGATTACCAATAGTTGGTTAAGAGTGAATAATTGGTTAATTGATCATGTGCTTCCTGAACTAGAATGGGATATCAGTATTGATCCAAAACTTGACCTGAATTTACAAGGTCGATATTTAATGACATCCAATCATCAAAGCTGGGTAGATACCACAGTCAACCAGTATTTTGGCCTGAGTCGAATGCCGCTTACTCGCTTTTTTACAAAATGGGAGCTTATTTTTATTCCTTTTGTTGGTCAAGCCTTTAAAATTTTAGGCTTCCCTATGATGAAAAGACACAGTAAAGCTCAAATTGCCAAAAACCCTGAGTTAAAACATCGTGACCTTGATGAAGCTCGTCGTGCTTGTGAGTTATTGCTCAGCCAACCTTTTACCCTACTCAACTATTTAGAAGGCACACGTTTTACACCTGAAAAACATACCCAACAGCAGTCGCCTTACCAGAACCTACTTAAACCCAAAGCTGGTGGTTTAGCTTTAGCACTCAACATCTTAGGTAATAAGATAGATGCGCTTGTTGATATGACCATTGTGTATCCTGATGGCGTACCAGACTATCAAAACTTCTGGCTAGGAGATACCACGAAAATTATGGTCAACGTGCGTAAAATTGATCTTCCAAGCTGGGTATTAGAAGGAAGTTATGAAGATGATCCTGAATATCGCCAACAATTCCAGCAATGGATTGACCAAATCTGGACTGAAAAGGATCAACTCATTACGGAAATGAAAGCCAAATATATAAGCAATCCTTAAGTCACTATAAACTTGGCACACAACTGTGCTAAGTTTTCACAAAACGATCGTGTTTTTCAGCAAGGACATTTATGTCAGCTCCATTGCCTCAAGCTCCATCTGACCAGTCAGCTCATGGTCAAAATATGACAGAACGTAAGATTTATTTAATCTATGACATCTTTATGATGGGCATTATTGTTATCAATCTTTTCTGTTTATTATCTAATGCCATCTTAATGAGCAATTTTGCACATTGGCTCTTTGGTATGTTGCAGCTTGATGCAGTATTGAGTTTTTATCGACAAGAACTCAATCCTTGGGTGATTACAACTGAAAGCTGGTTTATTAGTTTTTTACTCATTGAGTTTACTGTGCGCTGGAGTATTGCAATTATACGAAAACATCATCAGCGCTGGTTTTTCTTCCCCTTTATTCATTGGTACGAATTACTTGCAATTACTCCGCAATTGCGCTTTCTGAGACTATTTCGAGCCATTGTTATTGGATATCGTCTACATGAAATGGGACACCATGTTGTTCCCCAAAAACTGCTAAAGACGCTCACCTTTTACTACAAACTGGTCATGGAAGAGCTTTCTGATCGCGTTGTAATGACTGTTGTTGATGGTGTTCGACATGAATTAAACAGTAGTTCTACACATCGTAAAATCATCCATGATTTAATTGATCATCATCGTCAGCTGTTTGCAACAACCTTAGCTGAAATGCTTCAAGAAACATTATCGACAGAACTTAAACTACAACAGCATCAAATTAGTTACCAAGTTGGTCAAGTGGTTAATCAAGCAATTGAAGATACGCCTGAGCTCACCCAAATTTTAAGACGTTTACCTATTGTTGGAGGAATATTAGAACAACGTATTCAAGACATTGGCCAACGTTTGGGAGAAAATATTAGCCAAGGGCTATTGCAACCGCTAGTTCAAGGCTCAATGCATGAGCCTAATTCGCTTTATCAGCATATTGCTGACAAAATAAGCAACATTGATATTAACAACCAAAACTTAGAAAAACTCGTTGAGTCTGCGGTTTATGAGAGCTTAGATGCGATTGAAAAGCAAATTCGAGTAAAACAATGGAAAATTGAGCTAGAAAAATATGAATCTGCCAGAGATTAATCAATCTCTTGAAAATATTTGTATCTTTGCTAGTGAAATGCTTCAAATTGCACTAGCATTTGCTGAATTTCAATTTATTCCGATCACATTTTAAATTCGGAGCTCCTTAAGGAATAATTATGGGCGATATACGGATCACCGGCAGAATGGTTAATTTCACCCGATTAACTTTTGACACAAGTGACCATTCCGTCATCCGCAGTAAACTTTCAACAATGTTGAGTGAAAATGCTTATCAGGGTGCTTTAGTCATTATCGATACTACAGTTGAACAGGAACTTATATCTCTTATTCAATTACTTATTGATTTAGATTTACAACCAATGGCTGTTATTGATGGCTTATTAGGTGAACAAGCTCGTTTAATACAATTTCCTGTCATTGCAGCTGATCGCCCATTACAAAAAATAAAAGCGACGAAAGAGCAAGTTGTAGAACACAATAATGGACCGACAACTACAACCAATGAGCCGGCAGCTCCAAGCGTAAGCCAAGTTACTTCATACCATGATGAAATACTTAGAACTGGACAATGTTTAGTCCAAAACCAAGGTGATATCATTGTTAATTCGGGAATAAATAGTGGTTCAGAGTTAATCGCTTCTGGTAACATTCATGTCTATGGTAGTGTTCGTGGTCGAGTTATTGCAGGCGTAACTGGTAATACTTCTGCCAGAATTTTTTGCCATTCATTAGAGGCCGAGTTGGTTTCAATTGCTGGAACCTACTGTGTTTCAGATGATATTCCTGAAGATATGATAAAAAAAGCCGTACATATTTACTTGAATGAACAACAAGAGCTTGTATTTGAAGCTCTACAAATTTAATGTAATTAACCTAAACACCATTAACCTCAATCAACTGGGGTATAACCATAACAGGAGTGGATTCGGTGGCCAAAATTGTTGTTGTTACATCAGGCAAAGGTGGTGTGGGTAAAACCACAACTAGCGCATCTTTTGCAACAGGTTTAGCCCTACGAGGCCATAAGACTGTTGTTATTGATTTCGATGTAGGTTTACGAAATCTTGATTTAATCATGGGTTGTGAACGTCGAGTCGTTTATGATTTTGTCAATGTATTAAATAACGAAGCACGCTTACAACAAGCACTAATTCGTGATAAAGAAATCGAAAATTTATACATTTTACCTGCTTCACAAACACGTGATAAAGATGCACTTACAGATGAAGGTGTTGCACGTGTGATGGATGAATTATCACAGGAATTTGACTATATTATTTGTGATTCTCCAGCTGGTATTGAGCGTGGTGCAATTTTAGCCATGTATCATGCTGATGAGGCAATTATTGTTACTAACCCTGAAATCTCATCTGTTCGTGACTCAGATCGTATTATTGGGATGTTAGACAGTAAGACCAAAAAAGTAGAACAAAATGAAGGACGCGTACGTAAGCATTTATGTATTACACGTTTTAATCCAGAGCGTGCAGATAAACAGGAAATGTTGACTGTTGATGATATTTCTAAAGATATCTTACGTGTTCCAACTTTAGGTGTTATTCCTGAGTGCCCAAGCGTACTTCAAGCTTCGAATGAAGGTAAACCTGTCATTCTGTATACCGATGCAAGTGCTGGTCAAGCCTATGATGATCTTGTTGCACGCTTCCTTGGTGAAGAGCGTCCTTATCGTCACATTAACGTGAAACCCAAAGGTTGGTTGGCACGTTTATTTGGAGCATAAACATGGCGGGATTTTGGAGTAGACTTTTCAGCAGCGATGACAAACCGTCCAGTGCTCAAACAGCAAAAGACCGTTTAAAAGTTATTGTTGCGTCTGAACAAGGCTTAGAAAAACGTTTAAGCCAGGATAAAATTGACCAAATGAAAAAAGAAATCATGCAGGTGGTCAATCGTTATGTACGTGGTGTTGATGAACAACACATTCAAATGCAAGTTCGTTCTGAAGCAAATATTGAAATGCTAGAAATGAATATCAATTTACCTGAAGAACGATAAAAACATAATTGATTAGTCATCAATGATTAAAAAAGGCAGAATGACCCAAGTTATTTTGCCTTTTTTATTTTTCTTAGAATATGGAGATATCGACATGGCACTCTCTCAGCCTGCAACGTTCAATGAAGAATGGTCAGATGAACGTGTATTTGCCTATTTAAATCAACTTCCTCCTGTTGGCGAAAGTGCTGATTTCCATGTACTTTATCATGCATATAAACACATGCGTGCTGGTGACTATCAGCGCCTGTTACAACGTTTTGTTGCCGATGGTCGAGATTTACAAGCAACGAATAAACAAGGCCAAACCATTCATCAAGTGATTGCACAATTCCCACGCCATAGTGAAGACTATCTCGCTGTACTAAAGCAATTTGCTTAGAAGACTAACCACACACAAGGTATTTGTGTGTGGTTTATTACTCTGATTAGATCATCATTGATGTACACAACTCAATTAAGAAGCCATTAATGTCCTCTACATATGCAATGGATTGTCCCCAAGGCATACGCTCGATTGGTTTAACTTCCTTGGCTCCAGCAGCAATTGCCTGTTGCAATGCTTCTTCTAAATGATCGGTAACTAAGGCCAATTCAAAATGAGGAGCTTGGCTGTCTGCACGTTTAGGATTTTTCCCCAATGAACGAATCAAGTCAAAAGAGCTAAAAGCAATTGTGGTCTGACCACTTTCCAGTTCGGCATAATCCCCCTTTTCATGTTGAAACTTAAGCTCAAAATCAAAGGCATCTTTATAAAACTGCACAGTCTTTTTAACATCTTCAACATACAAAATTGTATAGGCGAATTTCATTATATTATTTCTCCATCTTCTTTATTAAAATCAAAACAACCAATTGAATTATAACTATTTTTACTACTAAAATGCTCTAATTATGATTATTTTAGATGAGCAGTAATGTAAAAAACAACTCAGCTCTTAGCCAAACATTAAATATCATGAAATGAGATTACCCCAAAGAAATTTAAATACTATTAACAATTAATGGTTATTTTTTACAGTTCATGATCTTACTATAGTACAAATTTTAGAATACTCGATTATCTTGTAATGAATAACATAAATATTCAATATCAAAATCTATCGAGAATATGAAGTAGAAAATAATATCAAAATATAAGGCATTAAAATTTAAGCCTAAAAAATTTACCAAACACCCAGTTTAAATATGCATCTGATTTTAAATGGCAATATACAAAAAATCTCACAATATACAATAAAAAAATCATGACTATTGCTATAGATTTCTCAAATAAATGACCAATGATTTAAAATTAGTTTTTATTTCAAACAAAACTATATTGATGCTTAAAATTCAGACTAGCATTATTCTATTTCTTATGTTCACAGCCAAAACGGTCAACATGAGTATAAAAAACACCATAACGACTGACATAATATTCCAATGATTGTTCCCCATAACTCCAATATACAGACCATTCACCAAGTTCATAGTCAACAACTTGACTCAGACACTTTGCAGGCATTTTATTTAAAAATTGTTGTTGAATTTGCTCAGCCATTGCTCTTGAAATAATGTGTTTTCGCTGTTCAAAAAGTAAGTCAGCTACTTGATCAAAACGTAGTTTATCTTCTACGATCTCAGCAAGTTGCTCTGGTAACAACTCTGTTGCTGAAGTATTTGCCTTGGTTTTTTGATTTTTAGACCACATGTTATTGATTTTTATAAATCTACTATGCGCTTTATTTTTTTCACTACGTTGAGACTGCCAATATATAAGCAGGCATAAAACAATGACAAATAATAAAAACAACAATTCCCATA
The DNA here is from genome assembly GCF_031157835.1 of Acinetobacter rudis. Lineage (GTDB taxonomy): Bacteria > Pseudomonadota > Gammaproteobacteria > Pseudomonadales > Moraxellaceae > Acinetobacter > Acinetobacter rudis_A. The sequence continues at coordinate 49,824 of NZ_JAVIDR010000015.1, forward strand.
CCAGCATAATAGACCTTTATATTTCTAAGACATTTGCAAAACCATGAGCTATTTATTCATTTATCTCACGATTTATATTGGTTCTTTAAGCAAAGTATCAGTCGATTTACCACTTATCAAAAGAAACCGAATAACTTGTGTCAAAGACACCATATATTGTCGAAATTTGAAAAATCCAGGCTAAATCTTCAATGATCGTGTCAAGCACTACACTTTTCGTTGCTGAAACCAATAATTCAACTTTTGAGCTAATTTTATTGCAAACTGATCAATATATCGACTAAAAATTGCAGCACTAACAATAAGCAATACGATATATAACAATAATGAAATAACCAATGTTACAGCATCCCCCATTTGCCAAGTCATCAAATAATTTAAAATGGGGACTCCAAATAAATACAGTAAAGGTAAGTGTAATAAATAAATGGAAAAAGACCATTTACCCAACATGACCAATACTGTTTTATCTAAGTATTTTGATAATTCCACATTCATGACAATGCTATATACAATTAAAATACCCGCAAAGAAATTACCATATTCATAGGCACGCTCTCCAAGTAATGTAACCCACCATTGATACGCTGTACTATCTTGATGGACACCTGCCAAATACAATCCCAATGTGAGTAACAGTAAAGCACTCGCCCGATGAAGTGGTTTCGCATAACGATAGATATATAAACCAATCACAAAGCAGCTTAAGCCTAATAGCATACCTTCACCCCATACCCAGTAACTAAGCATGAGTAATAAGCTAGCGCTCATAAAGAATAAGGCTTGATTCTTTTGTCCAATATAAATGAGTAAAAATAGAAGAAATGAGCCAAAAAACTCAATTTGCATAGTCCAAAGTACCCAATTCACGGAACTTTCTGCAAAAACAAAAGCACCTACTGTACCTTCATAGATCGCCTGTGACCATGTAACGTCTTGAGCTAAATATTCTGCTAACCATGCTTGAGTATATTGCGGATCAACTTGAAAACTATTAACAATGAGCCATGTCAGCACACAAGAACTCAGTACAGGAATCATTAAACGCGGGTAGCGTTTAATCATCATACTTTGCAGCTGTTGATTAATCTGAGTTTGATGTTTGTATATTGCAAAGCTGAGTACATATGCACTTAAAACAAAAAAAACATAAATTGCTGCAGTACCTGAATATAAAAAACCTAAAGGTGAATTGTGAACCCAGGTAACCCATGATATTTCAGTGGGAGGTGGATCAAAGCGATGTAAACCAGGTAAAAAACTTAAACTCAGGTGTGAGAACACCACGACCAAGCTAGCGACTCCCCGAATACTTTCTGCAGCATTTAACTTTTGCATAAACTAGAGCTACTTGTATCATTGAAAATGAGTGGTTTTATAAAACCACTCATTTGTAGTGTGCTATTTGAAAAACAATCAATTCAGGTGAGTAATCTTGCCTTCTTGATTATGATGGACATACACAACTTTCTGCTGCCTTGTCTGCTCTAAATGTTGTTGATGCAAACCAAAGTATTTTGCATAATCTTCCACTTTTTTTTGCGTAACTTGCACTTTTGACTTTGGTGACACAAAAGTACTCCACATCCAAAGTGTTATTGCACATGCCACCAAAGCAGCAAACCCATTTTCAACAACCGAAGAAAAAGTGTCGAAAACTCGATTCAGTAAATTAATTTGGTGCGCATAAATCAAACTCACGACAATCATCACAGGTCGCCACAGCAACAGCCAACTCCCCCATAACAATAGCGTTGTTGTATTTGAGAAATAACGCTTATGTAAAGGAAATTGCTGCCTTAAATCAATGATGAGAGGATTCTTTTTCACAAACAATTCTCCTTCAAATGGTTAACGATCATGTCTTATTCCTCGGTCTGGACTAATCCAACGCGCGCGCTCAGTTCGACTTCTAAATAATACTCGTGGAAAGGCAACAATACTTGCTGAAATTGTAATAAGCCAAAAAACAAATGGATACCAAATCATCCAATAGTAATTTTTCCAAAGGCCAGGTTCATAACGGCTATCCATCCATTTGCTAATCGCAAATTGCAACAAACATGTTGCCCCCAACAATACCCCAGCACCCAAGGGTAAAAATGGAGATCCAAATTCAGGAAATCCTGTTAACGGTAAAATGCATTGTAATAACCACATAATGGCAATGAATAACATTAAATATGACCAAATTAATGTTAAACATAATTCAATATAAAGTGGCCATAAAAAGTTCAAGCTAGGTTTAACAATGATATCGATATTTTTTATCAATACCTGCGCTCCCCCCATCGCCCACCGTAAACGCTGCTTCCATAAACCTGACAAACTTTCTGGCATGAGAATCCATACCAAGGCATTTGGCTCAAACTGTACATCCCAACCTGCTCGCTGCAACTTCCATGTAATATCAATATCTTCAGTTAGCATATTGGGAGACCAATAACCAACATCATGTACTGCACTTTTACGAAAAGCAGTAATAACCCCAGAAACTGTAAATACGCGACCAAAAGTACGTTGAGCACGTTTAATCATCCCGACAATAGAAGAAAACTCTCCCACTTGTATTCGCCCTAATAGAGTCGAGCGATTACGAATTCGTGGATTTCCTGTTACTGCGGCAATGCTCGGGTTATGTTGAAAATGTCGAATCATCCATTTAGCAGCATGAGGATCTAATAAAGCATCACCATCGATACCAATCAAAAACTCTGCATCAGTCACTAAACTTCCAGCCTGCAATGCCATTGCTTTACCTTGGTTCTCAACCAAATGTACAACACGCAAATGCTCAAACTGTTCAGCAATTCGGTTCAATACCTCAGCAGTATTGTCAGAACTCCCATCATTAATTGCAATTACTTCAAAATTTGGATAATCAAGTTTTAAAGCATGACTTATGGTCTCGTAGGCATTTTCACCTTCATTGAAGCAAGGAATTAAAACGGCAACTTTGGGATACTCTTGTAATTCCTTTGGCTGTTGATAAGGTGGTTCTTTACGTTCAGACCAATAAAAAATCAATGCACCAATCATCCATAGAAAAGACATAAACAATGGATAATAGAAAATGAAGTTCAGTATAGACTGCCAAATACTCTGAAAAGTCGACATGTGCTTGCCTTATGGAATTAAACGATACGACTTGGTATCAAAAACTTTACGCATTTCAGCTGTATTCGGATGACCTTGAATTGGATCATCGGGATAGTAAGCAACATGAATTACCCCTTGTTGATACAATGATTGGATTGTATTCACCATTTCCTCTGTTGGAACTTTTTGATTTGTACGCCAGTTTACGGCTTGCAATTCAAATACAGTTTTTTTCATCCCTTGTGGATACTGTTTCACGCGCTGTATGAGTTGCTGATAAAACTTGTTCGAATCATCAACTTGCTCCATATAAGGCATGGCCATAATCGCGGTAAAATCATATTTTTTAAGGGACTGCTCTAATGATTGTGCATACCAGTTTTCCGCATAAGCAGATAAGGCCACCTGCGCATATAAATTACGGGCAGTCATTAAAAATGGCTGATACTCACGTACATCAGCAGCAAGCTCTAATGCAAAATTATCTAGACTATTCGTTTTTAAGGTTGTCCACTTCTGTAATAAAGCATCATCATTTCTGATTTTTGCTAAATCAGTAGGTAAACCATTCTGGCTATAAAATTTCATTGCTGCTGGACTTGCATCCTCATAATCAGATAACGTGACATCATCGTGAAATAAAATGCCATTAAATGGCGTCGATTTCGCAAGATCTTGGTAGATCCCTTTGATAACTTTACGCGCATTTTCTGAATATGGGCTTAAACGAATATATCCCATGTTCAAATGATTACCTTCGCCACTTGATTGTGTTTCAACCAAATCTTTGGCAACTGGATTATCCTTTGGTAACTCCCAAGCTAAAAGTGGCATCCAAGCATAAATTCGATTCACTTGTGTACGTGTTGCGATCTGCCAGGCAACACGATTAAATATATCTGCACGCATAGGAATATAGCGATTAGGGAAATACACCATATCTGCTGAACCATTTGCATCAGGATCTGAAAATGCCTGCAAATATACTGTATTCACATGCATTTCTCGGATACGATCCAACAATAAACCTAAATTACGCTCTTGCTGTTTAGGATCAGGATCATAAATATAATCAAGATCAACATGCATGATTTTCTGTGGACGATTATTATCTCCCAGATTCATTTGTCGATTCTGAATTTCCTGAGCCAAACTGTCTGTGCTCATATCTCCCTCAACCAAAATACGATTCAGTTGACCCAAAGATTTCTTAATATGGTCTGGCCCATCATCTAAACTAATCGCGACAGGCATGCCCATTTTTTTAGCTATGCGCACTGTCTCCATATTGTATCGACCATAAGGCCAAACCATAACACGAGGAGAACGCAGGCCATGAGAAGTTAAAACACGATTATTCTTTTTTAAATCTTGAGTAATTCGTTTTACATAATCTGCATCTGATTCATATTGACCAGTTTTATTATCATAAATGCGGGTAATTGCTGCGGGTTCTGAGTTGCCTTGGGGATTCCCCATAACACCTCGATGTAAATTATAACTATGGCTACCGATTTCGACTAAGCCACTATCTTGCATTGTTTTTAATTCTTTCCAACTCAGCAAACGATCACGCGCCAATTGATCATCACCAAATTGTACAATTGAACCTGCCTTAGGCTCTAACCAAGAACCTACAACAGAAAGTACAACAGGAATTTTACGCGCTTTGATAATTGGGTAAGCATCTTGATAGAAGGACTGATATCCATCATCGACTGTTAATAGCACAGGCTTTAAGGGAAGTTTATATTTCCCTTCATTGGCCTTCAATAGCTGGTCAACAGTAATAAAATGATAACCATTTTTCTGCAACCAATCTAAATGTAGCTCGAATTGCTTAGTTGTCACTGCATAATCTGGAATAATTGCATTTTTTTGTGCAACAATTTCATGATACCCAATGACAGTAAGTGTACTTAAATCAACGGGAGGTAATTCGGCATCTTGAATTTCTTCGGCAGAACTAAACGTTGCTGCTAATGCCAAGCACAAGCTCATCCCAATTTTTAGAACAGAAAACTCATAATGATTCAGCATGAATTATTTACTCGTACACCACTATTAATTACTGCCCTCTTATATTTAAAGAGAACAGCATACTTTTTAATTAGAGTTAAAAGTCTAATTAATTGCTGTTTACAAACAGCACCTATTCCAAACAAATAGGTGACGATATTAAGACCCAAGTTTTATTTTTACAAAGAGATATATGTTAAATTAAGTAGTTAATATTGTAATTATTCAATCAGTAAGTGACCTTAGATGACATGTTTTCATTTTAATTATGCTCGTGACTCTTGATTTTTTTCATTGGTTGGTACAAAACCTATCTCATCTTATTATTAAAACTTATTAATCAATATTGTTTTTTTCTTAGAGAACCATATAGATGTATATTCATTGGAAATAATCCTCTATTTAAACACGCTGATTCTTTTATAATTTTAAAATATTCTATAAAAAAACAGCTAATTAAAAAACATAATTAGTTTCAAACACTACATCTAAACATGAAATTTTTTCAACTGCATGTTTACAGTAAAAATAACAACTTAAACATGCAGTAGTAGCTTAAAACCCTTATAGCTGACTTAGTAAATCAACTTATTCATCACGGGTTTTAACATCAAATAATTCAATTTCAAAAATCAAATTAGAGTTCGCAGGAATCACATTACCCATTTTGCGTTCACCATATGCAAGATGTGCAGGGACAATCAGCTTACGCTTGCCTCCCACTTTCATGCCAATAATGCCCTGATCCCACCCCTTAATTACACGCCCAGTTCCAATTACACATTCAAAATAACGACCACGATCTACAGAAGAATCAAACTGAGTACCATTTTCAAGCCAACCCGTATAGTGAGTTGTAATCAAAGCACCCTTAACTGCCTCTTTACCAGTCCCTTCTTTCAATTCAATAATTTCTAAAGTTGCACTCATTCACATCACCCCTATTTACAATCTATCATCTATGAACTCAGTATTATCACCAAATGCATAGGTTATGAAAATCATTACTGTAATTGTGTCCACTCAATTCGAGCTTGACCATGATCTGCAATCAAATCCCACTCACCATCCATAATATTCAACTGTAACTGCATTGTGCGTTGACATAATTCAGCCGCTGCTTGAGTACTACTTTCTTCGATTTTCCAAACAGTCACATTAGATAGCGTTTTAAGTTTGGATGATTTTTTAAACCACTCATCAACAGCCCCACCATAACTTACTACAGCTACTTGCTGACAACGTGGGCTTGCCTTTTTAACCTTATCTTCATCTGGACATCCGACTTCAATCCACTTTACGATTTGTCCAGTTAGATCTTTTTCCCACAAGGCAGGCTCACTGGTTTCAAATAAATCTTGAGTGAACTGTAAATCATCTGATGCATAGCGCGCAAATGCACATAAACGCACCATAAGGCGTTCAATAGTTTCAGATGGATGTAAAGCCATTGTGAGTTGATAATCTTGATACACATGTTGATCCATATTGGCAATATTCAGATTGACCTTATAAATCGTTGCTTTTAATGCCATATGGGCTACTCCTATTTGGCGCTAAGCATATAAGATTTTTTTTAATAAAGCATGATCAAATCAGCGCTAGAACCTTAAGTTGATATTTTTCTAGTCAATATTCTTTACATGCCCAACCTACAAGCCAATAACTTAGCTTCCACCACCTCCCAATCCAATGCAACTTGAGTAATAATCTCAATGCGATTATCCAAATTTTCGGGTTGGCTTTGATAATTTAACTGCTCAGGATTAAAGTTAAAGCTCTTCCATCCCTGATTGGTATTAAAAATTGCTTTAATACGAAGCCAATCTTTTAAATCGCTAAGCGTGTCTAATAAATTATAGAAATCAAAACACCACTGTTTAGGCAAGCGCCATCCTGCAACTAAATATTGACCATTCTGTTGAGTGTAATGATAAGGCAATGTTTTAACTTCAACCTTTTCATGCTTGAAATCCACCGTCTTTTTTATATGTAGTAATGGACTCAATTTCCGTTGTGTCTGACGTAATGCAATATCAATGGCATTCAAGTCCAACGCGCCATGTTTAATGACCAACCAATGCTCAACTTTCCCTAAATATTGTTCTTTTAACTGTTCTAAAGCCAATTCATCAGCAGCCGTCATTAAATCTTGATGAGAAATCACAACAATTTGTGCCGCTTGTAATTGTTCTTGATATAGATTTTGTCTGGTCCATTGATGGTCGTGTAAACGTGAGCCATCAATCAAAATAACCAACGCGCGCAAATCTAGATGAGTACGCCAATGTGGCTCAGACAATTGATCCAATAACTGACCTGGATGTCCCAAACCTGTTGGTTCTATGAATAAACGATCAGGTTGCTGTTCCTGAATTAAACGAGATAATGCTAGCTGCATTGGGAGCTGACTAGTACAACACAAACATCCACCTAATAACTCCTTAACCACATAACCATCTTGTAACTGAAGCAATTGCTGATCGACACCAATCTCCCCAAATTCATTCATCAAAACAGCCCAACGCTCATTTTCAGGTTTCTGCTGGAGTAGGTGAGCCAGCAGCGTTGTTTTACCAGCGCCTAAAAAACCAGAAATAATATGTGTTTTTACAGTTTTAATCATTTTCAATGGTGTGATCCTATATCCCCCCAAACGAGAATAAAATAATACCATTTATATGCAATCAGCCTAAAAAACAACAAGCCCTTAATTTAAAATCAAGGGCTTGTAATGTATAACTTTCAATCAAAGCGCATGATAATTAACGCATCATGCTATTTAGCATATTAATCTTCTTTATATATACGGCAAGACTTATGATTAATTTCAGCCAAACGAATCGCTTTTCGTTGTTCTGCCGCATCAAAACGACAACGTTTCCAATCTGTATCTAAATCTAAAGCGGGTATTTGCTTTGGCTTGCCATCATCATTTACAGCTACCATAGTAAAGTAACAGCTATTTGTATGGCGCACAGTACGTTTCTGGATATTCTGTGCTTCTACACGAATACCAATTTCCATTGAAGTGCGTCCTACATGGTTAACGCTTGCTAAAAATGTTACTAACTCGCCCACATGAATTGGTTCTTTAAAAGTCACTTTATCCACAGATAAAGTCACGACATAAGAACCAGAGTAACGGCTGGCACAAGCATAAGCGACCTGATCCAATAATTTTAAAATTGTGCCCCCGTGTACATTTCCGGAAAAGTTGGCCATCTCTGGGGTCATCAAGACAGACATTGTTAATTCTGATTGATCATCTTCAATGGGAACAATAGGATCCAGTGGAGGCATTCTAAAACTCACAAAATATATTTACGGAGGCGCTATTATACGCTAGTCATTATAAAAATATTTAAATAAATACTACTTTAGGAGCATTATCTGTCATTTAAATGAGATTAGCTATCATTTAAATGGTAAATTATAGATATTTAAATTTATTCAGGCATAAATATTAATAAGTATAAAAGGGATTCATTCCTATCAAATATATCCCCCTATTTACTTTAATATAGGCAGTATCTAAATCGTTTGCATACATATTAAAGTTATACTACTTTTCTTGTGAGACATTTAAATCAGTATTGCGTTGTAACACACTCTTAATTTGCTTCATTTTTAATTGGGTAGCAAGTTCACCTGCATGAATAGTTGTTTCACGTCCTTTAATATCAAAAATATGAAGTTTCTCACGCAAATCAGGCTGAATAACTACATCAGCATTTTTTAACTCTTCTGCCGCAAGTGTTTTCTGCATGATATTAATATTTTGATTAAATAACCCCCACATATTCCCAGTCTCGGTATATTTAGGCTGCGCTAATATATCTACAGCAATCACAATATCTGCACCTAAATCACGTGCGATATTGACTGGAACAGGGCTGACTAACCCTCCATCAACATATTCCTTACCAGCAATCAATGTTGGTGCAAACATACTTGGAATAGTGACAGAAGCACGTACTGCCAAACCAGTATTACCCTGATTAAAAATGACCTTTTCTCCACTCTTTAATTGCGTAGCAACCACATACATTGGAATACGTAAATGTTCTAAACTCTGCCCTTCAACCAATTTATTAATATAATCTTGTACTTTTTTACCATCAAAAAAGCCCTGCTTACCCACTTTAAAATCTCGAACATCATTCACTTTTAAATCTAAAGCAATCTGATGTAATTGCTCAGCACTCTTACCACTCGCATAAAGAGCTCCAACCAAACTTCCAGCACTCGTACCCACAATAAAATCAGGCTTAATGCCTTGTTGCTCCAAAGCCTCAAGCACCCCTATATGCGCATACCCTCGCGCACCACCACTGCCTAGTACCAAAGCAACCACAGGTTTTTCTACATTTTTTTTAAGCTCAAGTATTCGTTTATCTTCTTGTAAACCCACAGGCATTGCATTACTTAACTGTGAATCAGCAATGGCTATGCCACAAATACTGTATAGAAGAAGTGTTGCAATACACAACCAAAAGGACTTATAGCTTCGCATGGCATCAGAATATAAAATAGACATAGTAACGATCTAAACATATTTGACAAAAAATTACTGTTATCTTTCTTAAAATCGTCATGCTTAATCAGTAACATAAATAAATTTATCTAACAAAAAATAAAAAACCTGATACTGGGTATCAGGTTTTTAATGTTTTTATTTTGCTAAGCATGCATTTGTATAGCCGGCTTATCTACACAACAAATTTTAAAATCATTTGAATTACTGTAGCGTTAATCAAATCAACAAAGAATGCACCACACAAAGGAACGATCAAAAATGCCTTATGTGAAGGTCCATACATATTTGTAATTGCCTGCATATTTGCTACAGCGGTAGGTGTTGCTCCCATACCAAATCCACAGTGACCAGCAGAAAGTACTGCTGCATCATAGTTTTTACCCATAACACGGAAAGTAACAAATGCTGCGTATAATCCCATTGTCAAAGTTTGTGCTGTTAAAATCACAACCAATGGCCCAGCAAGATCTGCCAATTGCCATAGCTTAAGTGATAGTAATGCCATTGCTAAATATAAAGAAAGTGATGCATTACCAAATACATCAATAGCACGGTCAAAAATATTAACTTTAAACACGCCTTCTAAGACATTACGTAAAATTACGCCGCCCCCTAGAGTCCAAACAAAGGTTGGTAATTCAAACCAAGTACCCTTGCTAAATGCAGTCATAAACTCAGCAAAAGCTAGACACGCAGCAAACATACCCAAAGTTGTAATGGCGTTATCTGCTGTAATCAAACGAACTTGATGGGGGTTTTCAAAAGGAACAAATTCTTGTTCTGTTGCAGGCTGCTGATCATTATTGCTCGTTGTACCCTTGGCTGCTGGATTAGCTAATTGATAACGGTTAATTAAAAGTTTAGCCAAAGGGCCACCAATAATACCGCCAATAATCAAACCAAAGGTCGCACTTGCCATTCCTAGAGCCAATGCACCTTGAATACCATGTTGAGTCTCAAGTATTTCACCCCACGCACCAGCAGTACCATGACCACCTGTAAGCGTAATTGAACCTGCAATTAAACCAATTAATGGATCTAAACCGAGTAAAGAAGCTAAGCCCATACCCACAGTATTTTGCACAACAATAAATGTAGATACGCAACCAAGGAAAATAACAAGACCAATTCCACCCTCTCTGAGTTTAGCAAAGTTAGCACTTAAACCAATTGAGGCAAAAAAGATCAGCATAAAGCTGGTTTGCAGCTCTGCAGTTGTTGATATGCTATAGCCCCAGATATTGTGAACCAGCAAAGAAATAAAAGCTGCAACTAAACCACCAGCCACCGGTTCTGGAATGTTATAGCGTCGCAGAAAATCGATTTTGTTAACCAGAAAACGTCCAAGTAAAAGAACGATAACGGCCGCAATGAGCGTATAAAAAGCGTTAAATTTAAAATCCATGATCAAATCCATCAATTTTGATTCAATATTTCTTGTTTGGTCACCCACGCAAGGTTAGATTTCCATCTCTGAAATAGCGACTAAATATTAGTCAGAGATTCCTGGAGCAATACAAACAAAAAGACTTGGTAAAATCACATATTCCCTAAAACGACTTAACCAATAAAAGTAATGTCTGTTGTGGGAATCAGTATTTATATTAAATGCCTGTAGATTAATAATAAAAAGTTGACTCAGCTGACATTCAGCTTAAAACACTCTCAACTCATTGTTAACCGATCTCTCGAGGAAATATGGATATCTACTACACATCATATTCATCGATATTGGGTTCAAAGGATCAGGGTGTAAATTAAGATGAATGATCAAGTATCCTAATTTTAACTAAACCCATATTTGAACGGAATATTTTTGAAGGACACATTATGCAGAAATTTTGTAATTTTACTTCATATTGTTACAATTTTTTGTACTTATGGGTATTTTTTACTCTATAAATTTTAAAAAAAATATGATATTTCACTATATTTGATCAAATTTATAAATTTTATTATTTCGCATAATATTTGCGACTCTCACAATACAGCTAGATGCAACTACTCCTCTATTTAAATAGCAAAAAAACCGAGCAATACAATTGCTCGGTTTTTCACATGATTACTTAATGTTAGATTAACGATTAGAAATCATATTTAGCCATCACACCTATACGGCTATCACGCCCTACACGGTCAATATCATCCTTCATAGTAACATCACGTTCACCATATACATACTCAGCACCCAAAGTCACAGGTTTAACTGGGTTATACATGACGTTCAACCAACCTTGCTGCAATTTATCATTTTGGCCTTTAGCTTGTTTATCATAGAAAATCGCGCCATAGCCCAAGTTGGTACGCCACTGCGGATTAAAGCGATATGTAGCCCCGACACTCACAGCATCTTGATCAATCAACTTAAGATCAGTTTTTGCACTATTAAAGGCCATGTCTTTATCATAAAGTAAATAAGTCTTATCGCCTTTTAAGTGTGTATAGTCAGCCGTTACAGATAATTGATCTGTGAAATTGTATTTCGCACCTGCTGCCACACCCCAGCTAAATTCAGTTTGATCATCACTTGTTGTTGCAGGCGTGATCACGTTACCACTGGCATCTTTAACTTCATTCGTTTTACGTAAACGTGCTTCCTGAATAAGCGCACGTGCAGTAACTAGACCTTGGTCACCATTAAATTTATGCGACACTTTAGCAGTTGCTGTTGGTAAACGATTTGCGTTGTCGCCTTGCTCTAAGCCAACTGCATAGCTAGTTGTTGCGTTAATTTTATCGCTATAACGTACCATTGGTGTACGGAATGTACCTATACCCAAAGCAGCATTGAAGTCCAACATTTCAGGCTGAGTATCGCCAGACAAGAATGAAGATGTCGTTTGACCGATCAACCAATTGTTATATGTCATATAAGCATGACGGATACGTACTGTATCGTTGTTATTACCACCACGGAAATCAAGCTCGATTTTACCGCCAACATCAGCGCCTTGTACTGGTGCAACAAAATCTAAACCAATACGTGATGCAGTAACCGTACTGTATAAGCGATCTTTATGCACATCAGACACACCATTGAGTTCAACCGCATTAATACGGTTAAACATGCCATCACCACCTTTAAACTGGTATTCAGCATCAGCACGGACAGAACCGTATAGATTCACATTAGCACCCATTTTTGATTTTAATGAAGCCAATGGTGATGCTGGACTTGCAACCGGCGCTGTTACAGCTGCTACTTGTGTAGGTGTTGCTACAACCACCGCCGCACGACGTGATTGTTCAATCTGTACCTGTTGATTTTGCTGAACTTGTTGCTGTTGCTGAATCAATGCTTTTAGTGCTTGTACTTCTTCACGCAGTTGTTTTATTTCATCTTTATCAGATGCAGCATGTACTGAAGTCATCATTAACCCAGCAACAGTAACTGCAAGTCCCTTTTTCAAAAATGTCTGACGACGTTGAAATTGACTCATTAATATCTCCAAACCCTATTCATTGACATCCATCTGTGTCTAATTATTGAGAACAGTTAATCGTTAAATACAATCCACTCTGTAAACGACCAATAAGTTCCATACAATCATGCTGTTACTTTTATACATTTCAATATTTAAAGAAACTAACCAATCACAAAGTAACAAAATATATTTAGTACGCAGCTAATTTAACAATTTATTCAGTATATTAAAATCTATTTTCACTAAAATTATTGATTACTTAACATCAATTTATGATATTAAATTATTAATATCATAAATAACAATATGTTAAAAACATATATTTTATACTATTATCACTTATTACACGACTAAGGTATAAAGATATACTTCAAAGCGACTGTACAATTCTGTTAAAAAACTCCTCTTTACTTCGCTATAATCACTTTTACATCAACATTTCGGATAATTTATAACCACTACACTATTAATTTAAACTTAATAATGACTTTTATTTTTTCAGCTTTATTTGTTAATTTTCAGATAAAATCAAAAGGCTACAGCTATATTTATTTTCAATGCGCAAAATATTGCTGCAAATAATATTTAAATTCAGTATCAATAATCATCAAATTTAGTCTTATTTAATTTAATCAAAAGGCTGAAACACTGTCTAGCTATGCTGTTCAGAGCGACTCTTTTCAAGTATTCTTAGCGCTGATTAAACTTCATTTAGATTACCCTAAACATCATTATCAGATCATATAATGCAGAGATTTTGTTTAGCCTAAACAAACTCAAGCAACTTTGATCTAGTCTCATTAAATTGAGCGAGAAAATGTTTAACAACGTAGATAAATGACCCTTAACACTGCATTGCGATAGATTGAAGTATAAAGGATAAAAGCTTGAGTACCTGGCTGACCAAATTAAAACAAGTAACATATAAAAGCTCATTCATGTATAGCATTCGCATGATCATTGCTTTTGCTGGTACAGCATTCCTGCCTTATTATTTAGATCAACAAATTTTAACCATTCCCCTCACACTTGGTGTGGTTGCAGCAGGTCTCAGTGATATTGATGATCGTTTTTCTGTTCGTATTCTTAATTTGTTTTATACTTATATCGGCTTTTTTATTACAGCCGCCTCAGTCCAACTTCTTTTCCCGCATCCCTTTTTCTTTGCCATCGGGTTAATTGTTTCCTGTATTGGACTTATTTTATTGGGTTCACTTGGTCGACGCTATGCCACGATTTCTTATGGATGTTTAGTCGTTTCAGTGTATACCATGCTAGGCACTGAGCTTTTCGATGTTTGGTATAAACAACCTTTATTGCTAGTCGCTGGCGCTGCTTGGTATGGTTTAATTGCCACTATTAGTTTCTTATTATTTCCCGTACGCCAAGTACAAGATAAATTATCTCAATGTTATGCTTCATTAGGTGATTTCCTCTTTGCCAAGTCGAATCTTTTTGATGTAGACATGACTGCTGACAGTTATCAGCAAAGTATGATCAGCATTTCACTTGAGAATGGTCGTCTAATTGGCATCTTTAATGACATGCGTACTGCACTACTCACTCGCTTAAAAGGTGACCGTGGTCAACGCGATACTCGAACCAGTCTACATTATTACTTTGTTGCACAAGATATTCATGAACGTGCCGACTCCGCACACATTAACTATCAAGAACTGGCTAAAATTTTTGAACACAGTGATATTCTGTTCCGCTTCCAACGAATTTTATCTTTGCAAGGTAAAGCCTGCCGAGATCTTGCTGCCAGCATTTTAAACCGCCAACAATATATACATAACCCACGCTTTAACCATGCCTTTAAAAACCTTAGACATTCATTAGATGAAATGCAAAAGCTCCAAGAGTATGACCAAATCTGGGTAAATGCGCTAACAGCACTTTATCAGAACCTTAAATCTATAGATGTTCAACTGCGCAACTTAGAAACAGAGCGTCATATTCAATTAGAAAAACATAAACATATAGAGCAGCAACTACGCGATGATGACTTAAAGGGCTGGGATGATATACGCATTCGGATTAAGCAAAATTTAACACCCGAATCGGTATTATTTCGTCATGCTATTCGCGTATCGATTGTTTTATTAATTGGCTACAGTTTTATTCAAATTGCCCAAATTAATTATGGATACTGGATTTTACTTACTGCACTCTTTGTTAGCCAACCTAACTTTAATGCCACAAAACGGCGATTAAGACTAAGGATTTGGGGAACACTTGCTGGTGTAATATTAGGTTTTGCCATTTTATACTTTATTCCTTCTACCGAAGGACAGTTACTTCTTCTGATATTAAGTGGTGTGCTGTTTTTTGACTTGCGCTCAAAACAATATGCACAAGCAACAGCATTTATGACTATTTTGGCGCTCATTAACTTCAACTTAGGGGGAATGGGGTTTGATGCACTCGTTCCACGTATTACAGATACCCTAATTGGCTGTGCTCTTGCTTGGTTTGGTGTGAGTTTCATCTTTCCAGATTGGAAGTTCAGACGTTTACCTCGTACAATTCGCCGCACCCTAGAAGCACAGTGCCAGTATTTAGCCGAAGTGGTTTTACAATACCAACAAGGTCGCAATAATAGTCTCAACTATAGGATTGTACGTCGAGCAGCTCACAACACAGATGCTGAAGTTGCCTCGCTTATTTCAACTTTGGTCACCGAACCTGATTTTGACCCAACGCAAAAACAATTAGCCTTTGAATTTCTATGTTTAAATCATACATTTATTAGCTATATTGCAGCCCTAGGAGCACATCGGGAAAAAATTGAAGATCAAGAAATCTTAGACTTACTCCAACAAGCCTTAGATGATATTCAAGGTGCCCTATTACGTGATGAAGTACCTAATTTAACAACCCAAAATATGCTCAAAAATATACGTAGCCGTTTAACTCAAGAGAACACAACTCCAAGTAAATCTCTCATTATTTTGCAACAGTTGTCACTTATGTTTGCTGTATTACAACGCTTTAGCAATCTAAAACAGAATCTAAGTCACGATACTAGTGAACAAAATGATGAATTTGCTCCATTATAAATCGCATATACATGCTAGAATCTATCCACGAATGCACTGCATTAATGTTAAACTTAACTGAGCTTCACTTATATTTGTTGTTGATCTTATGACTGCTAAAAATATTTACGCCTATACCTTACAACCTGTCGCTTATGAAATATCTGAAGCTGAACAACGCAATGCTCAACTTATGATTTGGCGCAGTACCAATAAAATTAGTCTAAAAATCTGGATTATCTGTGCAGCTGTCCTGCTCATTTCTATTCTTGGACTGATATTTATCCAAAACTATTCTACAATTATTTGTTGGGTAGCTATTGTCTGTGTAGCAATATTCTTATTAGGACGTACTTTTGGATTAGAATGGTATGTCAAACGCAAAATGAATGAATTTCCAGTGCAGGAAATCAAAGGCATCAAACTCGGTATTCAACCTCACGGTATTACCATGATCCAAAAAATGGGTCTACAAGAAGGTCGTGGGACTGTTTCTTGGAAAGAAATTTACGAATGGTACAATACACCTGATTTCGTTTTAGTTAACTTCAAAGTTAAAGATCAGCAAGGTGCATATATTTTACCTAAGCGAATGAATAGCAAGAACTTTTCATTCGAAACACTATGTAAGCATCTCAATGAAACTGTTGGCCAAGCCAAAAATATCTAAGTCATAAATATGCAAAAAGATACCCCATAATTTAAATTAAATTGTGGGGTATCTTTTTATCTTCATCAAAATTCAACTCTACTGATTTTCGCAGTCACTTACTAATTAAAAATGATAATGATAATACTTATTAACTAGAATAAATTCAGTTATAATCTTGCCAATTAATTCCATCGACAATTTCAATCTGTATGATCAAAAAAATTTTTTTCCAAATACATTGGTTTCTAGGGATTACTGCTGGTTTAATCCTATCCATTATTGGTGTTACTGGCGCAATTTATTCCTATGATCAACAGATTTTGCAATGGATGAATCCACAGAGTTATACCGTCAAAGTAGAGTCTCATAATAAATTAAGTCCAGAACAAATTTATTTACACTTCCAACAAAAACAACCAGAAATGCAAATTAACAGTATTAATATTGAACAAGCAGCTAATGCCAGTTCAAGCATTAATATTGTAAAAGAAGGTGCCCGACGCGGTAAGACTATTTACATCAATCCTTATAATGCTGAAATTTTGCCCGAGATTAAAGGACAAGAATTTTTCCAATTTATCCAGCGGCTCCACCGCTACCTTACTTTAGGTGATGTTGGTAAACAAATTACTGGTGCAAGCACTTTAATACTCATCTTTTTCGTATTAAGCGGAATTTATCTACGCTGGCCTAAAAAACACTCACTACGTCAATGGCTTGCACTTAAACCACAACTTAAAGGGCGTAACTTTATCTGGGACTTACATGCAGTCGTAGGTACGTGGATGGTTGTATTCTACCTCATCATGGCAATGACAGGTTTGTTTTGGTCATATGACTGGTGGCGTAGTGGAATGTATAACGTACTTAATGTTACTCCCCCATCTCAATTGAAGTCCGACAACAATAATAAAGAAAAAGGTAAAAAAGACTTTAAAAAGATAACTCCAGAACAAACTGCTACTGCCTTAGCAACAACATGGACTGGCTTTAATACACAAATTCAGCAGCCCTATTCAAGCGTCACATTTACACTGCCGAAAAAAGCAGATGGCTTACTAGAAATATCATTTGTTGATGCAACACCACAACATGAACGTGCTCGCAACAAAGCAAACTTTAACTACGAGCTGAATCAACTTAACAATGTAGAGCTTTATCAAGACAAGAAACTCAATGAAAAAATTATGAGTAGTATGCTGCCTGTACATCGGGGCAGCTTCTTTGGCTCTATTGTGCAATTCATGTTTATGATTGCTGCATTACTCATGCCATTATTTTTTATTACTGGACTAATGCTCTATCTCAAACGTCGTAAACAGAAGAAACAGGTTCTTAGTGCAAAGAACGCTTTACAAGCCACACAGATAGATGAGAATGCCAACAACTGGCTTATTGTTTTTGCCTCACAAACAGGTGTTGCTGAACAATTAGCATGGCTAACTGCAAATAGCTTAAAAGAAAACAAACAATGTGTTGAGGTTTGTGATATTCAACAACTTAAAGCACAAACTTTAAAAAATGCTGAATATGTTTTATTCATCGCAAGTACTTATGGTACAGGTGAAGCCCCTGATACGGCACAGAGTTTTGTTAAAAACATGATGTCTACCTCTTTGGAACTAAACTCAATTCAATATGCTGTACTGGCATTGGGTTCTAAAGAATATGCTGAAAGTTACTGTGCATTTGGCGAACAACTCTATGATTGGTTTAAACAAAATGGTGCTACAGCTTTATTTCCTCTCATTAAGGTCAATAATGCAAGCCCAGAGGATATACAGCAGTGGAATCAAGCACTAGCAATGGTGACAGCGTCTGAGTTGCAGCAGATCGTACTCGAAAAACATTACAGTGACTGGATACTAAAACATCGTCAGCACCTAAATCCAAATAGTTTAGGTAGTGCTGTACACCGCATTGAACTTGAGCCAATGAATGAACAGCATTGGGAAGCTGGAGATATTGCAGAAGTTCAGCCGCAAAATAGTTTGGCTCATATTCATGCCTTTTTAACTCAGTATCCATGGCTTTCAAATCAAGATCAAAATGTAATAGAACAACGCTTATGTGATCGTGACCTCAACAACCCGATTACTTATAGTCCTGATCTAGAACAAGTACTTGCTCAACTGCCACAGTTACCCTCACGCGAATACTCTATAGCAAGTATTCCCTCACAAGGTTCATTACATTTAATTGTACGCCAGCAATATAATGAACAAAATCAGATTGGTTTAGGCTCAGGCTGGCTAACAGAGCATTGTCCAATTTCTGGAAAACTCAAACTACACCTAAGATCCAACCCTAGTTTCCACCTTATTACAGGACATCAGCCTATTATTTGTATTGGGAATGGTACAGGTATTGCTGGTTTGATGAGTTTGCTCAAGCAAAGAATTGAAAATCAAGACCATGATAACTGGCTCATTTTTGGTGAACGCCAACGTAGCTGTGACTTTTACTATCAAGATCAACTCGAAGACTGGCTAAAGACAGGCAAGCTACAACATCTAGATGTGGCTTTCTCACGTGATCAACAAGAAAAATACTATGTACACCATCTATTACGTGAACAATCCACTCGCCTTAGAGAGTGGATTGAACGTGGAGCTATCATTTATGTCTGTGGTAGTTTACAAAGTATGGCCCGCGATGTAGATCAAGCACTCATTGATATATTAGGCATAGAAAAAGTTGAACAACTTCGTGAGAAAAAAGCCTATCGTCGAGATGTTTACTAGCAAAAAGTATTCACCCTATCTGTTTAAATAAAAAAACTGAGTTTATATAACTCAGTTTTTTTATTTTTGACAAACTGTTATGCTGCATCCGCATTTCATTCGTCAACACAATAACACCAATCATGATGTCACTTTTAAAACACTCTGCCTTATTTCTCCGCAGTCTCATTTTTTTACTTGGTTTGCTGTTGTTTCTTGATGGTACTATATTAATTTTTAATGGAAAAATTCATCTAGGCATACTCCTCCCTATTCTTATTGGCGCAGGATTATGTTGTTATGCACTTTATGATCACAAAATTCAATTTAAATTACAGCAACATCCAAATGCTCAAAAATGCTATCGGTATGGAAAATACGCATTTTTATTTTGGTTAATCAGCGTATTTATATTTTTTATATATTTAGCAAAAAATATTCAACACACTCAGCCCACAGAGAAAATCCAAGCCATGTTAGTACTTGGCAGTGGCATTATTAAGGATCAGCCTACAGCTGCATTAGCAGCCAGATTAGATCAAGCAGCACAATTACACCAGACCTTCCCTCAAGCCTTAATTATTGTCACAGGTGGTGTCGGATACGGTAAAAAATATAGTGAGGCTGAGGTTATGTCCAATTACTTACAACAACATCACCACATTGCTACAGCACAAATTGCACTTGAAAACCAGAGCACGAGTACCGAACTCAATCTAAAGAATAGTCAGAGCATCTTAAAACAACATCATCTTAGCCCGAGTTCAAGCATTGCTATCGTAACCAGCGACTTTCATACCTTACGTGCTGCAGCAATTGCACGTAAACAGGGTTATCAAGATATTACTGTTGTAAGTGCAACAACGCCGCTATCTATTCGATACAATGCTTGGCTTAGAGAGTATTTTGCTTATTTAAGTGGTTGGATTTTAAATGAATATTAAATGGTTGTAGCACAAATGAGATACTAGACGAGCTTCTAGTGTTTTTAGCAAATTAAACCGTTAAAAACGCAAAAAATCGATACATGATCGATTAGCTATTTTTAAACTTTATATTTTCAGGAAGAAATATGGTGGGCGCTGACGGGATCGAACCGCCGACATTCTGCTTGTAAGGCAGACGCTCTACCAACTGAGCTAAGCGCCCTGAAAAATAACAGGGTTATTTTGTTCCATCTTGTTGAAAGAGTCAATACTGATTCTTAAAACTATAAAATGGCGCAGCGGACGGGACTCGAACCCGCGACCCCCGGCGTGACAGGCCGGTATTCTAACCAACTGAACTACCGCTGCGTTATATACTTAAATCATTAATATGAATCAAGTAAGGTCACTAAATGTGGTGGGCGCTGACGGGATCGAACCGCCGACATTCTGCTTGTAAGGCAGACGCTCTACCAACTGAGCTAAGCGCCCTCAAAGGTGTATATAGAAAGTGGCGCAGCGGACGGGACTCGAACCCGCGACCCCCGGCGTGACAGGCCGGTATTCTAACCAACTGAACTACCGCTGCACTTTCACAATTCACAATTGTGGCAAACGAAGATTAAAACTTATTAAGTGGCGCAGCGGACGGGACTCGAACCCGCGACCCCCGGCGTGACAGGCCGGTATTCTAACCAACTGAACTACCGCTGCACTTAAAGGTTTTAACGAAAAGGCTTGGTGGGCGCTGACGGGATCGAACCGCCGACATTCTGCTTGTAAGGCAGACGCTCTACCAACTGAGCTAAGCGCCCTTACGACTTCATCGTTTGTGAGGTGCATTATAGAGAAACTTCTCGGAGTGTCAAATGCTTTTCAGCTAGATTTCACTTTTTTAGATTCGAACGATTAAAAAATAGGTGATTTTGGTGTTTTTTGGCATTTTTCGTATATTTTTTGACTAGATACGAACTATTTTTTTATGCTCGTTTAGAGAAGAACAAACTTTTTTATGTGACAAATTGCCTATATTTTAAACACACAATTCAGCATTTTTTTTCTTCAGGTCTAAACCATAGCCAGATTGCCACGATCAACATGGTACTATCCGTAAAAATCTTTACCCAAAGTGGTGCATTTGTAAACAACATGATCACTCCACTGATAAACATCATGATACTTGCAAGCCATTTTGCCTTTCGTGGTACTGTTCCCTGCTCACGCCATGCTTTTAAAGTTGGACCATATTTGGAGTGGTTTAATAACCATGCATCCATTTGAGGCCATCCTTTTGATGCAGCCCAAGCAGCGAGAATTAAAAAAACTGTGGTTGGCATGCCTGGTAATAATGCACCAATGAACCCTAAAATTAGAAATAGCACAACTAGACTACGCCAAAACAAGATTTTCATGTTACAACTCAGCTTCAATGAGTTGCATAGTATATCGGTTTTTAAATGCTCTCTGATGTATCAGATCATGCGATAATTTCAATAGTGTTTATTTATAAAACAAATTCTAAGAGCAGTGTATATGTCAGATTATTTTGAACCTTGGCTACAGTTTAAAAATGCTATTGTTCGCCAACTGGCCTTTGCTATTGCCAGCCCCAACCTTTTACGTTCCACCCCGCATGAACTGCAAATGCAACACCCTTTTTCTTGGCATAGTGATCAGGTCTGGAAACAACACTATGAAAACTATTTACCACGTCTATATGCACTTGACCTCAATCCAGAGCCCCTTATTCGCTTTTTTAATCAATTGAAAAGTACTCGTTTGGGATTACGTTTTGAATATTTAATTTGGTTTTGGTTATTAGACAAAGATTATCACCCCTACCAATTACTTGCTCACAGTTTACAAGTCATTGAAGGTAAAACTACCTTAGGTGAACTAGATTTCTTAATCTACAATCAAGAAACTAAACATACTGAACATTGGGAAGTAGCATTAAAATATTACTTAGCCGAACAGAATACACAACTGTATCATTGGTATGGTTTAAATCGACAAGACACCTTATATCGCAAGCTACAGCACTTTGCTCAACAACAGTTTAAATTTACCACGGCTTTACAGATGCAAATTGACCAACGCTTTGCAGTAATGAAAGGGCAACTTTTTCTCCCCCTGTTTCATACCACACATAATCTTCCAGTATGGCTTAATACAAGTCGACGTTTAGGCTATTGGGGAACACAAATATTTGCTCAAAATCATTTTCGTATTGCTCGAAGTCAATGGCTATGCTTAGATAACGAACAAGGTCAACAAGACGCAGTATTATGGTGTGATGGTCTTTACTATAATCGTGATACTGATACTCCTTACATGTTTCGACAAGTTGAATATCAAAACCCACTACTATGGCAACAATTTGCAAAACAGTCTTTACACCCTTGATTACTTAGTGTTTAATTAACATACAATTATGTAACAACAACTCACTAAATTTTGTATATTCAATGAAATGTATGGTCTTATAACCTAAGCATTCATCAGAATAAATAATTACTTGGAGATCAATGATGAAAAAAATCCTAGCAGCTTCAATTGTTTTTGCTTTTGTTTTAACTGGTTGTAATACAATCAAAGGTGTGGGGAAAGATGTATCTTCAGCGGGTAATGCTGTAACAAATACAGCTGAAAAAACCCAAAATAAGATGTAACACCATCAATATTTAATCGAAAAAAGCCTGAAATTTCTCTAAAAATCAGGCTTTTTTTATACCTTTTACCGAAACACATTTCTATTTTCAATTTTGATTCGCCTAGATCTTCATCTATGATAAGCAGCAAGTTGCTTTATAGATTATCTCACTCATGAATTGTTCCGATACACTCGCTTTAAGCCTAGAGCTACTGCGCCAGCCTTCTGTTACGCCTATTGATCATAATTGCCAAAACATTATGGCTGATCGACTCAGCCAAATTGGCTTTAATATTGAGCATATGCGCTTTGATGATGTGGATAATCTATGGGCAAGACGAGGCACTGAAGCACCCGTTTTTTGTTTCGCAGGTCATACAGATGTTGTTCCTACAGGTAATCTCGATGCATGGCAAACAGATCCATTTCAACCAGAAATAGTGGATGGCAAACTTTATGGCCGTGGTAGTGCAGACATGAAAACTGCACTTGCAGCAATGATTGTTGCAACCGAACGCTTTGTTGCAAAACATCCAAATCACAAAGGCTCTATCGCTTATTTAATTACTTCGGATGAAGAAGGCCCATCCATTAATGGCACGGTTAAAGTCGTTGAAACATTAGAAAAACGTCAAGAAAAAATGACTTGGTGTTTAGTTGGCGAGCCATCTAGTACCAATACTTTAGGTGATGTCATTAAAAATGGGCGTCGTGGCTCATTAAATGCTGTACTCACCGTTAAAGGTAAGCAAGGTCATGTTGCCTACCCTCATTTAGCTTCAAATCCAATTCATTTAGCAGCATTGGCATTACATGAGCTCAGCACAACGGTCTGGGATCAGGGTAATGCGTATTTCCCTGCTACGACCTTCCAAATTTCAAATATTCATGCAGGAACAGGTGCGACAAATATTGTTCCTGGCCAATTAGAAGTTGTTTTTAACTTCCGTTATTCAACTGAGGTTACCGCCGAGATTTTACAGCAACGCGTTCTTGATATCTTGGATGCACATGGATTGAACTATGAAATTCAATGGAATGTTTCTGGGCTGCCTTTTTTAACACCTGTAGGTGAGTTAGTAAATGCAGCGAAAAGTGCCATTAAAAAAGTGAATGGTGTCGATGCTGAATTGTCAACCAGTGGCGGTACATCTGATGGCCGTTTTATTGCACCTACAGGCGCGCAAGTGCTTGAACTGGGTGTTTTAAATGCAACTATCCACCAAGTCAATGAACATGTAAATATTGATGATTTAGAACCATTGGCTGAAATTTATGAAGAAATTTTAGTGCAGTTACTCGCTTAGTAACACTTAAGCAGGTTGTAAAATATATTATTGTTAATTTTACACCTGCTTTTTATTTTTTTCATACACAAGCAAATACGTTTTATTCAGGCGAATGCTGCACAGCCTGTTGCAAGAGCTGCTCAATCACACTCACCAATTCTACCTCTTCAATCGGTTTAATGAGATAGGCTTTTGCCCCCTGACGCATTCCCCATGCTCGGTCAGTATCTTGGTCTTTGCTACTAAGCATCACAATCGGAATATCCCGAGTAGATTCAGTACGACAAATATGCCGTGTTGCTTGAAAGCCATTCACACCAGGCATAACGACATCCATCAAAATTAAATCGGGAAGTTCTGCTTGAGCCATTGCAGCACCTTCAGCACCATTATTTGCCTCTAATACCTCATAGCCATGTTTAAGTAATATCTCTCTAAAACGAAACATTTCAGTTTGTGAATCTTCGACGATCAATATTCGAGCCATGGCCACATACCTTATAAGTCATTAGTATACTCAGTGAGTCTTTGTTTTCTTTGATCATTGGATAAAATGCGACTATCGAAATTCGATCCTTCACATATGTAGCACATCACCAATACCGCTGCTAGCAGTATAACTGCTTGGCGTTTTACTGAATATATAAAAGTATTGACCAAATGAAAACTCTTTCAAGTGCTCATTATTCCTAATATGAGAAAATTCTACTCTTCCGAGATAGTTCTTGAAGTCACTTCAATCATCATAATGAATTGTTCCACGCCTCTAGGCTCAACATGTCAATTCATGCAATAATGTCCAACTAAAATTCAGCCAGCCATATGTTACTAACAGCATCGGCCTGTTTGGTTGAACATCATCGTTACTCACTAGGAAAGATTCCATGCGCGCGAGTCGCTTTTTATTTGCAACGTTAAGAGAAACCCCAAGCGATGCTGAGGTTATTTCACATCAGCTTATGTTACGTGCGGGAATGATCCGCAAGTTGGCTTCAGGTCTTTACACTTGGTTGCCGACGGGTAAACGTGTGTTAAATAAAGTTGAAGCAATTATTCGTGAAGAACTAGATCGTGCAGGCTCACTTGAAGTTCTTATGCCTGTAACACAACCTTCAAGTCTGTGGGAAGAATCAGGCCGTTATGTTGAATATGGTCCAGAATTACTACGTTTCAATGACCGTCACAACAATAGCTTTGTCTTGGGACCGACTCATGAAGAAGTTATTACGGATATGGCACGTAACGAACTTAAAAGCTACAAACAACTACCAGCTAACTTCTATCAAATTCAAACAAAATTCCGCGATGAAGTACGCCCACGTTTTGGTGTAATGCGTTCACGTGAATTTATTATGAAAGATGCTTATTCTTTCCATATCGACCAAGCATCTTTACAAGAAACATATGATGTCATGTATGACACATATTGCCGAATTTTCACACGATTGGGATTGAACTTCCGCCCAGTACAAGCAGATACTGGATCAATCGGTGGTTCTGGCTCACATGAATTCCATGTACTGGCTTCAAGTGGTGAAGATGATATCGTTTTCTCAACTGAATCTGACTATGCTGCAAACGTTGAAAAAGCAGAAGCTATCTTGGTTGGTGAACGTGCTGCTGCAAGCCAAGAAATGAAATTGGTTGCCACACCAGAACAAAAAACCATTGCTGATGTCAGTGCATTTTTAAATATTGATGCTAAAAACTCAGTTAAAGCTTTATTAGTTCAAGGTATAACCGATGAAAATGGTCATACTCCAATCGTTGCACTATTCCTACGTGGCGACCATGAACTCAATGAAATTAAAGCAGAAAAACACCCTCAAATTGCTGCACCACTCTGTTTTGCAACTGAAGCTCAAATGGCTGAGGCAGGTTTAATTTCTGGCTTTATTGGCCCACAAGGTTTAGTTGAAAAAGGCCTTACTGTTATTGTTGATCGTGCTGCTTCAGTACTCTCTGATTTTGTTGCTGGCGCTAACCTTGTAGATCAGCATGCCACTGGCCTCAACTGGACACGTGATGCCAATTACACAGAGGTAGCAGACCTACGCAATGTCGTTGATGGTGATCCATCTCCTGATGGCAAAGGCGTACTGCAAATCAAACGTGGTATCGAAGTTGGTCATATCTTCCAACTTGGACAAAAATACTCAGAAGCGCTGGGCTGTAAAGTACTTGGCGAAGATGGTAAACCTTGCATCGTTACTATGGGATGCTATGGTATTGGGGTAACACGTGTTGTTGCTGCTGCAATTGAACAAAACTTTGATGAAAAGGGAATCATTTGGCCAGCGGCTATCGCACCATTCGATGTTGCAATTGTGCCAATGAATGCGCATAAATCACCACGTACCCTCGAAGCTGCTGAAGCACTCTATGCTGAGTTGCAAGCTGCAGGTTACGACGTGTTACTTGAAGATCGTAATGAGCGTCCTGGTGTGAAATTCTCTGACCTTGAGTTAATGGGTATTCCTCACCGTATCGTGATTGGGGAAAAAGGTTTGGATGCAGGTACTTTTGAGTATAAAGGTCGTCGTGATGCTGAGGCTTCTCAACTCGATAAAGCACAATTATTAGCTGTATTAACTCACTAAATTCAATTTGTTTAAAAAACCGTAGTATTTAAATACTACGGTTTTTTTTATCCGATGGAGCGTAAAACCTCATCGTTCAGGATGAGGATATAAGCGATTGGCGTAAGCCATATGACACATTTCGTCGCTTAACCTTATGCTATAAGGCTTTTGGTATATTAAATTGCTATAATTT
>NZ_JAVIDR010000016.1 GCF_031157835.1 Acinetobacter rudis
TCTTCGCGCTGATGGTAGTGTGGGGTTACCCATGTGAGAGTAAGTCATCGCCAGCTCATTATTCTAAAATCCCCCAGCTTAACGCTGGGGGATTTTTTTATCGGGGAAATTTATATAAGATTTAAAGAATAAGATTCTAGACTTGAAAATATTCACAATGAAGACTTATGATCTTGTAAATTATTTATAGTGATTAAATATGAAATTAAGCTCATTCTCTGCAATTCCTGAAAATAATGAAGAATTGCATCTTCCAGAACTGGTTTATTGGTCGTCACTTGGTGAGGTTGAGCAAGTGAAATTACTTTTAGAGCAGGGAGTCGATGTTAATTCTATTGATGAAGAAGGTTATAGTGCCTTGCAAGCGGCAGCAGAAAATAACTATATTGAGATCGTACAGTTGTTGCTTGAACAGGGTGCTGATAAGGCATTAAAAGGACAATATACTGCTTTAGAGTTGGCTGAAATGGCTGGAAATAAAGATATTGTTTTATATTTAAAAGCATATTAATGGTGTGTTTTTATATTGCCAATGCTCAAACAAGTTTATTGAGCATTGGTTTTTTATCATCGAAATAAAATAGAAGATAATTACAAGGCATTCTTTAATGCTTGCTCGTGTTGTTTTACTTGGCTTGCATATTTTTTACCTTGGTGCTTCATTTTCCAACTATTGTTATAGCCCGTTGGCCCTACGTTGTAGTAGGCAAGTGCTTTTGGCCAGCTACCAGCTGAAGAGTAATATTTAGATAAAATATAGCTGCCGCAGTGAATATTGGTATTTTCATCGAATAAATCACCAGGGCAATGTTGTTGCCAATAGCGTGGAATGACTTGGGTAAGGCCAACAGCACCAGCTGAGGATGTTACACTACTCCGATAACTTGATTCTTGGCGAATCGTTGCTGCTAATAAAACTGGATCAATATTATGCTTTTCTGCATTATGTATGATCATGGGTGAAATACGATTAGCAGTTGCTGGAGCAACCGAGTAGGCTTTTTGAATACCTGTCGATAATTTAGCTGAGCGCTTTTCAATTGATCCATTATTTAGGCTTGTACAGCCTGCTAAACTGACTAAAAGCGTCGAAGTACAAAGAAGAGTCAAATTCTGCTTTTGTATATACTGGGGATAAATAGAAAATATGCGTTGCAATAAATTAAACAAAACTAAAACCATGTACAAAATTATGATAATCATAAAGATCATATGTTTTGCTTAAAATAAGGTCAACATGAATACTTGTTGATTTTGTTGTACTTTTATAAAAGAACAAAAGCAAAGACTTAGGATGAAAGTGAAGTGAGATGATTTGTATTAAGGCTGAAGTGAGGTTATGTTTAAAATAGCCTAAGTATATTTGATTATAGTGTAATTTTTCTTTGAAGCTTAATGAGGGGGGCTACTGTGGACTAAGTGGTACCGTCCACAGTGTATTAGGTAGTTTTTTAAGAATAATCATATAAATGATTAGCGGATAATGCCCTTATTGAGTAAAAAAGCAAAAAAGTAGTGATATATTTTTAAAGCAACATCCATGATGGGTTGTTGGAATCTAGGCCAAAGTTGTTGAATCATTAAATTGGTTAAGAATGCAATAATCAAAGCTCCCAACATATCAAATGGGAAATGTACACCCACATAAATTCTTGCCCAGGCAACCATAATAGCCAAGACTAATAAAGCTAGACCAAGTTTAACTTGTTTTGCAAATAGGTAACAAAGAGCAATCGAGCTAAAAATGAGCATGTGATTACTTGGAAATGAAGCTGTTGCAGCATGAGCAATTAGAGTTTGTCCTGTTTCTACTACAAATGGACGTGGGTGGGGGTAGATTAACGATACAAGATAACCAATAAGTAAAGCGATAACAGTAGTAACGACTGCTTTTAAAACAAGTGCTTTAGTCGAATATCGACCTAAAAACCAAGCTATAAGTAAACTAAAGATCAAAAGATATAAAGTATCATTGGCCATAAAAATACCAAAATGAATATCTAATGGACTTGCAGTTATTGGTGCATTAATGAGATGAAATAACTGCACATTTAAGTTTTCTAATAACATTGGGGCTCCTGAGTACAACATCTGGCATTCATATCTTTAAGAAAATGTTAGCCAAATAAATTTGCATCGCATTATAGTGTCAAAATGATGAAATTCATGCTTGATTATGCGTGTGAGTGTAAGTAAATAAGCTGAAGCGAATATGAATTTAATATCTTATTGATATATATGAATATAATTAAATTACTGCTAGCAGTTGTTATGTTTAGATTTGTATATGTAATTAGTGAAAAGTGTCGTAAGAGAAAGCATTGAATGAAAAGCTAGAAAATATAAGGAAAGTTAAAGTTGTAACGGCATATCTGTGAAAGACATTCTGAGGTAAAGATAAAAATAGACACATAAATTACTGTACTATATTCCTTTAATGGTTGTATCAAGGAATATCATGACTCCTGCTTGTAAGACTTTGCAAAAAATGAAAATTGAATTTTCGACCCATGAATATCTACATGATCCTAATGCAAAAAATTTTGGTTTAGAGGCAGCAGAAAAACTTTCACTCAATGTGAATGAAGTTTTTAAAACGTTAATGGTTACTGATGATAAAAATTATTATGTTGCTATTTTACCTGTACATTGTCAGTTAAATTTAAAGAAAGTGGCTACGGTATTTAAATGTAAAAAATTACACATGGCTGATCCTAAAGATGCAGAGCGCTTAACGGGTTATATTGTTGGTGGGATAAGTCCTTTTGGTCAAAAAAAGCGATTAGCAACCGTAGTTGATTTGCAGGCAAAGACACTTGATAAAATGTATGTGAGTGGTGGTAGACGCGGGTTTGATATTGGTGTGGCGCCAGAGGTAATGAAAATTGTTTTAAATGCAGAATTTGCAGATGTAATTGATTGATTCATAAAATAAAGGTCCATCAAATGCTGAAGGACCTTATTGAATATGAATTAAATGCTGTAAAGCTGTTTTAGTTTTTCAAGGCAGGCGCCGCAGCAGCCATAGCAGCAGCTACTGCATCATCTTCAGACTGTGCTTTAGCTGTATTAGTATGTGCAACAGTTGGTTTTGCAGCTTCAGTTACAGGTGGTTTTGAGGGTGATGCCTCTTCAACTTTAGGCGTGCTAGATACTGGTTTTGGTGCAGGAACTGGCTCTGGTGGTGTTGTGCTTGGAGCATGCGAAGTAGTTTGAGTATTTGTAGGTTTTGGCGTTTCTTGAAGTGTTGGCTCAGGTTGAACTTGAGTAGGGATTTCAACATTTTGTGAATTACTGCTTTCTACACTATTTAAGTTTTGAAATTGTGCTGGTTGAGAAGCTGCTTGACCTTGAGTATCTGCCTCATCTTTTGGTGTTTCTTTTTTAACACAAGCAGAAATTAATAATGCAGTTGCGATAGCAGCGCCAATTAAAAGTTTTTTATTCATAATTACTCAAACTAAATTGAATCAGGATATGTCCGCATTATAACAGTAAAAATCTGAACAATGGTGCTATAAATTACGCATCTTCTTTGATTGGAATTGTTGATTATTTAACCAATTGTGTTTAGTTCTATGAATTGAGGCTGATTGACTTTGCTTTATAGGGGCAGAGTAAAGTAAAATTGCGCAACATTGCAGGCCGAATTAGGCTCGATTGTACGAGAGACTCAATGACCCATTTTATTTTCGTTACTGGTGGTGTGGTTTCATCACTAGGTAAAGGTATTTCAGCCGCTTCAGTTGCAGCGCTTTTGGAAGCTCGTGGTCTCAAAGTGACCATGGTTAAAATGGATCCATACATTAATGTAGATCCAGGAACAATGAGTCCGTTCCAACACGGCGAAGTTTTTGTCACTGAAGATGGTGCCGAGACAGATTTGGATTTGGGTTATTATGAGCGTTTCTTACGCCATGCTAAAATGACCAAATTAAACAACTTTACTTCTGGTCGTGTTTACCAAGATGTTCTTAATAATGAACGTCGTGGCGACTATCTTGGTGGTACTGTTCAAGTTATTCCACATATTACAGACAATATTAAAGAACGTGTATTACGTGCTGGCGAAGGCTATGACGTAGCAATCGTAGAAATTGGTGGTACTGTAGGTGATATTGAATCACTTCCATTTATGGAAGCAGTTCGTCAATTGATGGTGGAACTTGGTCATAAACGTACCATGTTGATGCATTTAACTTTATTGCCATACATTAATTCGGCTAAAGAGTTAAAAACTAAACCAACACAACATTCTGTAAAAGAGTTGTTATCAATTGGTATTCAACCAGATATCTTGATTTGTCGTACTGAGTACGATGTTGATGCAGATACAACGCGTAAGATTGCACTATTCACTAATGTTGAAGCACGTGCAGTTGTTGTATGTAAAGACGCTAAATCAATTTATCAAATTCCACGTACTTTCTATGAACAAAACGTTGATGATCTTATTTGTGAGCGTTTTGGCTATAATGACCTACCAGAAGCAGACTTGAGTGATTGGGATGGTGTTGTTGAAGCACTTTTAAATCCTGAATATACAGTTCGTGTTGCAATGGTCGGTAAATACGTTGAATTGCCTGATGCATATAAGTCTGTTAATGAGGCTTTATTACATGCAGGAATTCAAAATCGTGTGAAAGTTCAGATTGATTATGTCAATGCTGAAGATCTTGAACAACAAAATGCTGCAGATATCCTCAAAGGTGCTGACGCAATTCTTGTTCCTGGTGGTTTCGGTGAACGTGGTACTGAAGGAAAAATGAAAGCTATTCAGTATGCTCGTGAGAATGGTGTTCCATTCCTCGGAATTTGCTTGGGTATGCAATTGGCTGTTATTGAATTTGCACGTAACGTTGCTGGTATGCCTGAAGCAACATCGACTGAATTTAACCGTTCAACCAAATTCCCCTTGATTGGTCTCATCACAGAGTGGTTAGATGAGCGTGGCGAAGTGCAACAACGTAGCTTACAGTCCGATTTGGGCGGTACTATGCGTTTAGGTGCTCAGAAATCTGAATTAGTTGCAGGGACAAAAACGCGTGATATCTATGGTTCAGCAGATATTATTGAACGTCATCGTCATCGCTATGAAATGAATAATCGTTTTATTCCAGCTATTGAAACAGCAGGTATGAAAGTTTCTGGTTATTCACCAGTACAACATTTAGTTGAAACAATTGAGATTCCTACACATCCTTGGTTTGTAGCTGTACAGTTCCATCCAGAATTTACAAGTTCGCCACGTGATGGACATCCATTGTTTGCAAGCTTTATTGATGCAGCAAAAAAGCATTATCAAGGTAATAAGTAATTTAAATAAACAGAGGAAGGTTTAAATGTCGCAACTACAGGCACAAGAAATTGTTCGTTTGGGTGAGATTGAAATGGCGAACCATTTGCCATTTGTTCTTTTCGGTGGCATGAATGTGCTTGAATCTAGAGATTTAGCATTTGAAATTGCTGAGACCTATGTAGACATTTGTAAACGTTTAAACATTCCTTATGTTTTTAAAGCAAGCTTTGATAAAGCAAATCGCTCAAGTTTAAATTCGTTCCGTGGACCAGGTATGGAAAAGGGAATCGAATGGCTTGCCGACATCAAAAAGCATTTTAATGTGCCCATTATTACAGATGTACATGAACCTTATCAGGCAGCACCTGTTGCAGAGGTTGCAGATATTATCCAATTACCTGCTTTTTTAAGCCGTCAGACTGATTTAGTTGAGGCTATGGCAAAGACGCAGGCTATTATTAATATTAAAAAAGCACAATTTCTTGCACCCCACGAAATGCGTCATATCTTACACAAATGCTTGGAAGCAGGTAATGATAAGTTAATTTTGTGTGAACGTGGTTCTGCTTTTGGTTATAACAATCTGGTTGTTGATATGTTGGGCTTCGATAGTATGAAAGCCATGAATGTCCCAGTGTTCTTTGATGTAACACATGCCTTACAAACACCTGGTGGTCGTAGTGATTCTGCTGGTGGTCGTCGCGCGCAAATTACAACTTTAGCACGTGCAGGCATGGCAACGGGCCTAGCCGGATTATTCTTGGAAGCTCATCCCGATCCAGATCAAGCAAAATGTGATGGTCCTTGTGCGTTACGTTTATCGCAATTGGAACCATTCTTAGCACAGCTAAAAGAATTGGATACTTTAGTTAAAGGATTCAAAAAGTTAGACACTCATTGATGTTGTATTACACATCTTGTTTTTTACTCAACTGAGGAATTATTCATGAGCCAAATCGTTGACATACGTGCACGTGAAATTTTGGACTCTCGTGGTAACCCAACCATCGAAGCAGACGTAATCTTAGACTCTGGTGTTGTTGGCCGTGCATGTGCACCATCTGGTGCATCAACAGGCTCTCGTGAAGCTTTAGAACTTCGTGATGGCGACAAAGCACGTTACTTAGGTAAAGGTGTTCGTACAGCGGTAAATAATGTTAAAACTGAAATTCGTGATGCCTTAATTGGTCAAAACGTATTTGAACAAAAAGTGCTTGATGAAAAAATGATTGCACTTGATGGTACTGAAAATAAAGAAAAGCTAGGTGCGAATGCAACTTTAGCAGTTTCTCTTGCTGCTGCGCGTGCTGCTGCTGTTGAGAAAAAAACTGAATTGTTCCAGTACATCGCAGACTTACGTGGTCAAACAACATTAAGCATGCCTGTACCAATGATGAATATCTTAAATGGTGGTGCACATGCAGACAACACTGTTGATATTCAAGAATTTATGATTGAACCTGTTGGTTTTACTTCATTTGCTGAAAGTCTTCGTGCTGGTGCGGAAATTTTCCATTCATTGAAATCAGTATTGAAAAAACAAGGTTTAAATACTGCTGTTGGTGATGAAGGTGGTTTTGCTCCTAACTTACGTTCGAATGAAGAAGCGATTACTGTAATCCTTCAAGCTATTGAACAAACAGGTTATAAATCAGGTTCAGACATTATGCTTGCACTTGATTGTGCATCTTCTGAATTCTATAAGAATGGTCAATATATTCTTGCAGGTGAAGGCAATAAAGCGTTTACAAGCAATCAATTTGCTGACTATCTTGCTGGTTTGGCTAAACAGTATCCAATTATTTCAATTGAAGATGGTTTAGATGAGTCGGACTGGGAAGGTTGGAGCTATTTAACTTCAATTCTTGGTGACAAAATCCAATTAGTTGGTGACGATCTATTCGTAACGAATCCGAAGATTCTACAACGTGGTATCGATGAGAAAGTTGCGAACTCTATTTTGATTAAATATAACCAAATTGGTACATTGACTGAAACTTTAGACGCGATTTACTTAGCTAAAGCGAATGGCTATAGCACTGTAATTTCGCACCGTTCTGGTGAAACTGAAGATTCAACAATTGCTGATCTAGCTGTAGGTACTGCAGCAGGTCAAATCAAGACTGGTTCACTTTGCCGCTCTGACCGTGTAGCAAAATATAACCAATTACTTCGTATCGAAGAATTGACTCAAGCAGTTTATCGCGGTAAAGCTGAGTTTAAAGGTTTAAACTAAGTTTTACGTCATGCTAGATGTCTTTAAAACAACAGCAAGTAAGCTACTGTTAGTACTAGCGATCATTTTGATCGCAGTACTTCAGTACAGTTACTGGTATGGTGAGGGTGGTTATTTCCCTCGCCAGAACTTACTTGAGAAAATTCAAGTACAATTAGTAGAAAATGAAGAGCTTAAAGAGCGTAATCGCATTTTAGCAGCTGAAGTATATGATTTAAAAAATGGTGCTGAAGCTATTGAAGAACATGCACGATTAGACTTGGGGTTAATTAAACCACACGAGACTTTTGTGCAGATGAGTACAGTTGGTACTAATTATCAACCTATCGCATTAGATCCAAGCCTTAGCCAAGATTCAGAGAATAATGAACAAAATGACGACACCCCACCAGAAGTCCACTAAGCTTTGGGCTGTTATTCCTGCAGCTGGATCGGGGCGTCGTTTTTCAGCAACAGATTTAAAGCAATATCAAATTATTAATGATAAAACCGTGCTAGAGCATAGCATTGAACGCTTAAACGTATTGCCTTTAGATGGTTATGTGATAGCCATTGCTGCTGATGATCATGTCGCAAAAACATTGGCTTTTGAAAAAAAAGAAAAATCACATTTTTGCCAAGGCGGTGCAGAGCGTGTTCATTCGGTATTAAATGCCTTAAACTATTTGTCCACAATTGGGGCAGATGAAGATTGGGTGTTGGTGCACGATGCAGCAAGACCTTGTGTAAGTTCTGATTGTCTAAATCAACTACTTGACCAAGCAGTGCAGCAACAACATAGTGCAATTTTAGCTATTCCTGTACGTGATACTTTAAAGCGTGTGGAACATACAACGCGCATTTCAGCAACTGTGAGCCGAGAACAGTTGTGGCAAGCACAAACTCCACAAATTGCTCAGCTTGGTATTTTAAGAAAAGCGTTACAACAGGCACTACAAGATCAGATCCCAATTACTGATGAAGCCAGTGCATTGGAACATATCCAAGTACCCGTACATGTCGTTATGGGGCGAGCAGATAATATCAAAATCACTTATCCATCCGATCTTGACTTGGCTCAACTTATTTTGAAAGCACAATTATAGTGATGTGTTGAAAATATTCTTAAAATAAATGTTGTTTTTACTCCTGATTTGGCATATTGATTGCAGAATAAGTAAAAGAAAAGTTATTGCAGGAGAGAAGCATTCGCTCGCCGAAGGAGCAACCGCCCCGGAAACTTTCAGGCAAAAGGACTGTGATAATGACATCAATCTGGAGAGTAGTGTTAAGTCATGACTTGCGCTCACCGAAGGGGAAGGTATCTATCCAATGGGTTGGATATAGATATCGAAGCTCTCAGGTACCCGTGACAGATGGGGCATGATTTTGAAATAAAAATAATTTCAAAGGAGTGTGTTTATGTCACATGTCGTCATTGTTGGTGCAGGTATCACGGGTGTAACTTCGGCCTATGAGCTCAGCTTATTAGGCTATGAGGTTACAGTTATTGATCAACACTTATTTCCTGCAATGGAAACCTCTTATGCAAATGGAGGCCAACTTTCAGCATGTAATGCCGAGGTTTGGAATCAAAAGTCTACAGTGCTCAAAGGCTTAAAGTGGATGGCGCGCAAAGATGCTCCACTATTGTTAAATCCCTCTTTTGACTTACATAAATACGCATGGTTAATAGAGTTTTTAGGGCACATCAAACATTATCAAACCAATACCATAGAAACCGTCAAACTTGCGTTATTGGCTCGACAACGCTTATTTGAAATTGCTGACCAAGAAAAGATTCAATTTGATTTGGAAAAGCGCGGTATTTTACACTTTTATCATAATCATGCGGACTATGCTGTTGCGACTGAGGTAAATCAGTTGTTGTGTCGTGGTGGTTTACAACGCTATGCAGTGACAGCAGAGGAAATCCCTTCGATCGAACCAAATCTAACAGGACAGTATTATGGTGGTTTTTATTGTCCCGATGATGCCACAGGAGATATTCATAAATTTACAGTTGGTTTGGCTGAGGTAACACAAAGACTTGGGGTGAAGTATTTGTGGGGAATGCAGGTGGATGAAATTCAACATCGAGATCATGATGTATTGATTCAATTCCAAGCAAGTTCTGAAAATATGCAAGACAAACATGATATTAACTTAGGACAATTGCAAGCTGATGCAATCCTGATCTGTGCGGGAGTTCAAAGTTATTCTTTGGCACATATGTTAGGTGACCGCGTTAATATTTATCCTGTAAAAGGTTATTCCATTACGATTGATTTAAAAGATCAACAGAGTATTACAGCAGCGCCATGGGTGAGCTTACTTGATGAAAGTGCAAAAATAGTTACATCTCGTTTAGGTAGTCAACGTTTACGTGTTGCAGGAACTGCCGAGTTTAATGGTTATAATCGCGATATACGTGCTGACCGTATTCAGCCTTTGGTTGATTGGGTGAACCAAAATATGGCAATTTCAACTGAACATGTAGTGCCATGGGCTGGTTTAAGACCGATGATGCCTAATATGATGCCTGTGGTACGGCGAGGTAAGCGTGATAGAGTATTTTTTAATACAGGGCATGGTCATTTGGGTTGGACTTTATCAGCGGCAACTGCAGCTATAATTAGTCAGCAAATTCAGCAGTATTATCCCGTGTCTTAGACTGAATAAAAATGCCCGAATATTAAATTCGGGCATTTTATACTTTCTCCAGATGAACCTTAAACAAAGCCCATCTGTGCAAGTTTGGGTTTAGAAGCTATATGACATACCAGCGCCTACAACAATACGCTTGTCATCGCTATCTTGCCAGTTACGTTTTTGTTGAGCAAGTACACCGTATAAACGTGCTTGTTTGTTGAAACGGTAGTCTACACCAATACCATATTGGTCGAATTTACGACTGTCACCATCCCAACTTGTTTTTGCTTGTTGGTATTGGCCTTTAATTGACCAAGGTGTATTTGGAATTGTATAAGTTGTTTGGAATACCCAAGATTTTTCATCAAGAGAAGCAGCTTTAGGATCCAATTTAGCAGCTGTTAATGCAGAAGCAGATGGAGAATCAGATGGTTCTGCATATTGGTACAACGCACCGATTACAAGACCATCAACACCCACTTTAGAAAAGTCGTATGAACCTGTTAGGCGGTAAGCATCAGATTCAATTTTGTCAGCGATATCAGAGTGGTTATATTTACCTGCTACGCCAAAGTTTCCAGCAAGACCTACTGCAAAACCTAGATCACTATTTTCATAGTTTACAGATGTAGAGATACCATCACCAAAACCATTACGTTTTTTAGTATTGTATTTTGATGAGTTATTCTCGCCCATTTCTGCCATAACGTTAAAACGTAAGCCAGGAACGATGAGGTTTTTATCTGTTTCAAAACCTACAGAGTTTTCAATACGATCTTCACCATACATGGTTTTAGTGATGTCAAGGTTGGTATCATCATTGAAGATATCTTGGTTATCACCAGCAGTAGTTTTAAAGTAAGAGTCGTAGTTACCCGCTTTTAGTGTACCAATTTTGTTGAATTTAAGACCGAGGTAACGGTTACGAATCCCCATATCTTTATCTGAACCAGAACCATCACCAGAAATGCCCCATTCAGCAAGATAAACGACTCCAACATTATCAGTCAGCTTCTCTTCACCTTTGATACCGATGCGTGAAGCGTTTGAGTTCAATTGAGTTTGGTTTTCACCTTTCCAAGAATTGTTATCTACTTGGTTTAAAGAAAGATTCAGTCGTCCGTACAATGTTGGCGCTGCATGCGCTGCGCTAAATCCGATTGATGCAACTGCTGCAGCGAGTAGCACTTTTTTCATTGAAAATTCTCCAAAATGGCCTTTGCCGTAATTCGCTTCTTATTCAGTCAACTCCATCAACTGGATGGCTCAATATGCTGACTAACTTGCAATGCAGTATCTGTAAACTTTGTTACAGATGGGTGAATAAAAAGTTACATTTTGATGACGATTTAAGTCGCACTTAGTTTTAACTTATGGGTTTACAGTGGAGTTATTTGCTAGACATTTTGTGTGGAGTAAAATATGAAAAAATAAGTAATAACAGTATCTTGAATAAAATTTTATCTTTGCTTTTGTCGTAAAAAATATTGCAAAATTTTTATTATAATGGAAATTTTTTATTTTTAATCGTACTGTTGTAACATCGAATCTAGGGCAAAAAATCTTTGCAAGAAGACAACATAATAATATGAGATAGAAAAAAACCAGAACCCTAAACTTAGAATTCTGGTGTGATTGGAGCTGTAAAAATTGATTAGAGTGCTGCTTTAATTTTCTCGGCGAGGGCTTTAATTTTTTCTTGGTCACCCATTTGAGCAGCATGTTTACCAAGTTCATGAACTGAACTTGGAATTAAGTGAAAATGCACATGTGGTACGGTTTGACCTGCAGCCTCACCAGAAAGCTGCATGAGCACAATGCCCTTAGTATCGAGTGCTTTTTCAATCGCTTTGGCAATTTTTTGTACGATATTAATGGTATAGGCTGCTGCCTCAGGAGGGAGGTCAAGTAATGTTACCGCTGCAACTTTGGGTATGACCAAAGCATGGCCATCTGCTTGCGGCATTATATCCATAAATGCAAGCACCTGTTCATCTTCGTAGAGTTTTATTGCAGGTAATTCACCACGTAAAATTCGTGCAAAGATATTTTGTTGATCGTAGGCCATACTGAGTTCCTGAGTCTGGATTAGTTACACTTCAATTCTTTTTGACGTGCTTTGATTTCATCTAAACGTTGCTGCTCTTTTTCAGAGAATTTAGGTTTACTAGTGAAGCAATTGTCGTTGCCATATTTTGCTTTTGCATCAGCATCCTTAAAACAGAAGCCTTTAGAGGCATAAATGACATTGTAGTCATCTTGCAGTTTTTGACATTCTGCCGAGGTAGCCATACTGTGGCTGCTGAATGAAAAGGCTACAATGGAAAACATGAACAATGTAAATTTTTTCATCATAACTCCTTAACTTGATTTTATGACTGTTATATTGGTTTCCCATTATAAAGATTGCAGTAACTTAAGCAATTGTCTTGATTTTATTCAATGGTAATTTTACTCCACGATTCATACATTTTTACGGCAGCTGAGAAATCACTGTTTTCTTCAGAACTTGCATAAGCTGCTTGAATTAAACTTTGTGTTAATGCAATTACAGGCGAAGCAAGTTTGGCTTCTCGTACTAAATCTATGGCTATTCCGGTATCTTTAGCAAGTAAAGATAGTGCAAAGGTGAGGGGGAAGCTGCGGTTTAAAATACGGTCTGGTAAGGCTGATTCTGTGACACCACTTTTACCACTTGAGGCATTAATACAGTCTAGTGCTTGTTGTAAATTTACACCATGTGCTTTTAATGTTGTAAAACCTTCTGCTGCTGCGCAAAGGTGTACAGCCATCATCATATTATTAACAGCTTTAACAGCAAAACCTGCACCTGATTCACCCACATGTCGAATAAGCTTGCCCATTGCTTGCATTGCTGGTTGTGCTTGTTGAAATGCGGATTCAGATCCACCCACCATAAATGTTAGGCTCGCATTTTCAGCACCCATGGTTTGTCCACTCACTGGCGCATCTAAAAAATCAACACCTTGTTGTGCTAAAAATTTTGCTTGTTGTCGTGCAAGCTCAGGCACACCACTAGTACAGTCAATCCAGATACTACCTGCTTTACACTGTACTTGAGATAAAATATCGTTAACATCAGCACTCGTAGGGAGACATGAAAAGATTAGATCTGCCTGCGCTGCTTGTTGTAATTCAACAGCTGTTGTTGCGTACTGATTTGCATGCTGTTCGGCTTTAGCAAAGTTTCTATTCCACACCATAACATGGTCAAAATGTTGTGGAAGATGTGCTGCCATGCGATAACCCATAGCTCCCAAGCCAATAAAGGCAACCGTCTTTTTCATGTTATTCCCTACAAATAAGTTTAAAGGTGAGCCTGATTGTATACAGGTTTTAATGCTGTTGAGCGTTGTGCTAGCCAAGTGTAAAGCTTGGGCCAAAATATTTCAGCGCTTTTTTGATTTGACATTAAGCCTAAATGGCCACCTGGAATAGTGTGAAAACTCACATCGGAACTGCTGGTTAATTTTGTGAGAGGGTGTATTGCATCTATGGTGACAATTTGATCCCGTTCACCAGCACCCACCAAGAGAGGGCAGTGAATGTTTTTAAGATAAATCGGTTGATCATCTAAAACAATTTCACCACGTGCTAATGGGTTCTGTAGCCAAATATGAAATAGCATGTCCTGATTAATGCCGCCGGGATAATCAATCATATTATTTAGAAATCTGCCTAAAGTTGCATGTTCTTGTAATGCTTGTTTACTATCAAGGTTAAGTAATAATTGTTTATGGCTTTCATACCAGCCTTTAGGATCTAACAGCTTAAAACCAAAAGCATTGAGTAGGCCCGATGAATGAATGAGGCCTTTAGGTAATTTTCCCTGGTAAAGTGCTTGTTTGATGGGTTCATTATGTTGCAGTAATTGATTCAATTTTTGATATAGGCGTCCAATAGCACCTGATGCGTAACTATCAATTGGGCTGCCGAGTACAATTAGATTTTTGACAATATTGGATTGTTGCGAGGCTGTGTAAAGCGAGGCAAATAATCCAGCCATACTCCAACCATGTAGTGAAATTTGTTCACAATGAGCATGTTGCTGTATTTGAGTTATACAGTCTGGAATGAAGCGATGTGTGAAATCAAGAAAGTTAAGATGGCGATGTTGGAAGTTAAATTTCCCCCAATCTATTAAGTAAACATCGAAGCCTTGTTTTACAAAGTAACCAATAAGAGAACGGTAGGGGTAGAGATCGTAAATTGACATATCAATTGCAAGAGGCGCAATAAAGACTAAAGGCTCCTGAAATTTTTTTTTGTTGGCCGCATAATAGCGAATTTGGCTTGGTCCAAAGCTAAATATACTGACATAGCTCATCTGTTCTGAAATAACCAGACTTGATGTATTAAATATACGCTGGGATAGGTTTTGAAATTGCAAGCTTGCATATTGCCATCTGTTTTTGAGATCCCTCATTGCTTGCTAGAGTCCTTTCGCATGAATAAGTAGCATAGTCTAAGTGATATTTTATGGATTTGCCTTGACCTGAATTACCTTAGACGCTCACAATGTTGCCTACCTTATACCAATAAAGTGTCTTGGACGGTAAACTTAAATGAGTCAATTCGACGATAAACAATATCAACTTGAAACACTAGCCTTACGTAGTGGGCATACACGTAGTTTTGAAGGAGAACATGCAGAGCCTATTTTCCTTACTTCTTCATTTGTGTATGGCAGTGCAGCAGAAGCGGCAGCGAAATTTTCCGGACAAGAAGACGGAAATATTTATTCAAGATTTACCAACCCAACTGTAGCAACTTTCGAAAAGCGTATTGCTGCGCTTGAAGGTGCAGATCGCGCCGTGGCGACCAGTTCTGGGATGGCAGCGATAATGTCTATTGTCATGACTTTCCTAAAAGCAGGAGATCATGTTCTATGTTCACGTTCTGTCTTTGGTTCAACAGTTGCCTTATTTGAAAAATATGTAAGTAAGTTTGGTATAGATGTTGAGTTCGTAGATTTAACAGATGTAAGTGCTTGGGAGGTGGCTGTACGCCAAGAGACTAAATTATTTTTTGTTGAATCTCCTTCAAATCCTTTGGGTGATGTTGCAGATATTCGTGCATTATCTGATTTGGCACACCGTCATAACGCATTATTGGCAGTAGACAATACAATTTGTACCCCAATCTTACAAAAGCCACTGACCTTAGGTGCTGATTTAGTTGTGTATTCGGCGACTAAATTTATTGATGGACAAGGACGTACATTGGGTGGCGTGGTCTTGGGAAATCAACAGTTAATGGATGAGCTGCATGTCTATGTTCGGACATCTGGTCCTTCACTCAGTCCTTTTAATGCTTGGGTATTATTAAAAGGGTTGGAAACACTAAAAATACGTATGCGTGAACATAGTGCTAATGCACAAAAATTGGCTGAATGGTTGCAACAGCATAAAAAAGTTAAGCAGGTTTATTATCCTGGTTTATCTAATCATCCAAGTCATGAAATGGCATTAAAGCAACAACAGGGCTTTAGTGGTATTGTTTCTTTTGAAGTGATTGGGGGGAAAGAGCAAGCTTGGACTGTTATTGATCATACTCAATTCATTTCTATTACAGGTAATTTGGGTGATGCCAAAACCACGATTACCCATCCTGCAACGACTACACATGGTAAATTATCAGCTGAAGCGAAAGAAAAAGTAGGTATTAGCGAAGGTTTAATACGAATTTCGGTAGGTTTAGAAGATATTGATGATATTATTTGCGACCTTGCTCGTGGTTTAGATTTGCTTTAACGGCAGCTTATTTGGAGAAGTTTATGAATATTAATATGTTGATGCAGCAAGCACAGCGCATGCAAAAAGACATGGAAGCAAATGTCAAAAAGGCAAAAGAAGAACTTGCTCAAACTGAAGTACAGGCAGAAGCAGGTGGTGGTTTGGTGAAGGTGACCATGACTTGTCGCCATGTTGTAAAACGCATTGAGATTAATCCAGAGCTTTTACAAGATGATGCAGATATGATTGAAGATTTAATTGCTGCTGCAATGAATGATGCATCACGTCAAGCTGAGGCAGTGAGTGAAGAGAGAATGAAAGCTGCTAACTCTGGTATGGGCTTACCACCAGGTCTTTCTGGTTTGTTCTAAGGAAAAATAGCGTGTTTAGTGATCGTTTTGATCAACTGGTACAGGCTTTAAGAATACTTCCTAGCGTTGGGCCGAAATCGGCTCAACGTATGGCTTTGCATTTGATCATGAAAAA
Source organism: Acinetobacter rudis (assembly GCF_031157835.1). Lineage (GTDB taxonomy): Bacteria > Pseudomonadota > Gammaproteobacteria > Pseudomonadales > Moraxellaceae > Acinetobacter > Acinetobacter rudis_A. The sequence goes on from NZ_JAVIDR010000016.1 coordinate 16,409, forward strand.
CCGTGAGGGTGCAAATGCCTTGTCAGTAGCCTTAAGTGAAGCAACCAGTTATATCCATCAATGTCAGATTTGCAATTCTTTGACTGAAGATGAAGTTTGCGATATTTGTCTGTCAACTGAACGAGATGCGGAATTACTTTGCGTAGTAGAATCTCCAGCAGATGTTTTGGCAATTGAACAAAGTGGTAGTTTCCGTGGCAAGTACCATGTTCTTGGAGGGCATTTATCTCCTTTAGATGGTATTGGTCCAGAAGAAATTGGCATTCCTTATTTAGTGCAACGTTTAACTGATCAACACATTAAGGAAGTTATTTTGGCTACAAATGCGACAGTTGAAGGTCAGGCTACAGCACATTATTTGCTCGAAGTGACAAAACATTTAGCACTACAGATGACACGTATAGCACAAGGTGTACCTCAAGGGGGAGAACTTGAATATGTGGATAGTCATACCTTGAGCCAAGCTGTGCATAATAGATTAAGTATGAAATAAGTACGATCGCTGCTTATTTCTACTAATATGATGAATCTCTTTACAATTATTCTATAAATCCTTTTATTTGAATCGCTTATTTTGTGACACTATGATTTTAATATCGTATTCATTTGATGATGAATTGGAATCTATCTAGAAGCATATGGATTTTATAACAACATCTTGATTGAATTTCATAGAAATAGGTCTCAATGTAGACCTGATACTTTTCAGACATTTAAATTGGGTTTTATGCGAACAGCTTGAAATTAATGTAAAATGTCTTTTAATTCCAATGTATTAATTTGACCCAAACTCCCATGTTTCAATTTATTCAACAACAAGCTGAACTTGAAAATGTATTACATCTTATGAGTCAGCACTCAATTTATGGTTTGGACACTGAATTTATTAAAGTCGATACGTTTTGGCCAAAATTAGGTGTTTTTCAAATCAATATCGATCAGCAAGTTTTTTTACTCGATGGGACTACACTCGACCTGAGTGTTTTTTGGGATAGAATCTTTCAAGCCAAACAAAATATATTTCATGCGTGTAGTGAAGATATTGATTTGATTTATTACTATTCGCAGAAAAAATGTTTGCAGAATGTTTTTGATACACAGGTGGCAATGTCATTTTTGGGGCATGGCTTACAATTGAGCTATCAAAATGCATTAAAGCAACAGCTCGATATTGATATTGATAAAGATCAGACTCGCTCGGATTGGTTAGCAAGACCATTAAGTCCTCAGCAAATGCAGTATGCAGCTAATGATGTATGTTATATCGTTCAATTGGCCAATATGACTCAACAACAATTGCAGCAAAAAGGTCTATACGAGTTTGTGCTCGAAGACTGTCAGCATCTTTGCCAAGAAATTGCTCAAGAGACTGAAAAAAGTAAATTGTTCACTGAAGTAGGTAATTATCGTCATTCGAGCAAACAGTTAATGCAATTACAGCAATTGTGTGTATGGCGAGAAGAAATGGTGAAGGCGCTAAATCAACCTAAAAGTTTTGTGCTGAAAAATTCGACTTTGAATGATTTGGTTGAGAAAAATCCTAAAAATACATTGGAATTATCTAAGTGTAGAGATATTCGTGCTTCAGTAGTCAGAGAGCATGGCAAAATTATTTTGGATTTACTGAAATTTTTACCAGATCAATCGCAGTGGCCGTTGCGCATGTCTCGTCCTATTAAGCATTCATCAAAAGGCATTACGCAGGTTGTTGATGAGTTAATTGAGCAGGTTGCTACACAACTCCAAGTACCGAAAGAAGTGCTTATGCGTAAAAAGTGGTTAAATCAGCTTTACCAACATGTTGTTTTTCATGGCGATATACAAGACTTACCAGCTTACTTGTTGGGGTGGCGCTATGAACGGATGACACAGCCATTGATTGAGTTACTTAAAAAAGATATAGATTATTTAACGACTCAGATGAAAGTTAATCTTTAAATTCTATTGTTACGTTACGCTTGGAAAAATTGCGACTATTCCGACTAAAATCGTTAATGTATCATCGTCACTTTTAATGTATGCTGTCGCTTAAGTTGAATTTAAGCTGTATGTATACATGTTTTGTGATATTTATAAATCGAGCAAGAAAGATGAAATGTACCTCTACGTTGCTCGTACCCACCAATCTACTGAAGTTGAAAACCAAGATCCACTTGAGGTGGTTCCTGAAACAGTTCGCCAAGCCTTTGGTCGAGCAACTTTTGTGATGAAATTGGAATTGAGCCAATCACGTAAATTAGCACGTGTAAATGTGTTACATGTGATTGATTCATTGGAAACCAAAGGATTTTTCTTACAAATGCCACCAGAAGGATTAATTAATCCGAATGCGGTAGAACCAGAGGGATTACGTGGTGCCTGAGCAACTAACAGTATTTTGGAACAATTTCTTAGATCTTTTTGATGCCTTACCAGAAGATAGTCTTGCAATTACAGTATATGTTGTGGGGGCGATTATTATCATGTGGTGTTGGACATCAATTATGCGTAGATTGCCAGCCACTTTAGGCTGCATTTTATGGATTGTTGTGTTTGCACTTATTGCTACGCCTACAATCTCGGAAGGTCCAAACTCTGAAATTGCTCCAGCTACTTTTGGGTTGTTATTTGGTATTTTGACCAAAGACTCAGTGTTAATTTGGTCTAATTTATCATTAATTTTATTTGTCATTGGCTTGGGTTTAATCCTAAGCCATTGGGCGAATAAATATAGAATGTTAAAGAAAAAAGCCACAGTGGCTGATCGTCCGGAAGGATCACCACTTTAAAGAATTAAAAAGGTTTAAAGATTATGTCTGTTGATCATCAACAATTTATTGGCACAGATCAGTATATTGCAACTGATAGTTTAAAGCTCGCAGTAAAAGCTGCACGTGCTTTGCAAAAACCGCTTTTGGTAAAAGGGGAACCTGGTACAGGTAAAACCTTATTGGCAGAGCAAGTAGCAGATAGCTTAGGGATGAAGTTGATTACGTGGCATATCAAATCAACGACCAAAGCACAGCAAGGTTTGTATGAGTACGATGCTGTATCTCGCTTACGGGATAGTCAATTGGGCGATGATCGTGTTTATGATATTAAAAACTATATAAAACCAGGTAAGTTATGGGAAGCTTTTCATAGTGAAGAGCGCTGTGTATTACTTATTGATGAAATAGATAAAGCAGATATTGAATTCCCAAATGATCTGTTACATGAACTTGATAAGATGTCTTTCTTTGTTTATGAAACAGGTGAGACGATTACCGCAGTTCAACGTCCTATTGTCATTATTACTTCAAATAATGAAAAAGAATTACCTGATGCATTTTTGCGTCGTTGTTTCTTCCATTATATTGATTTCCCTAATGAAGAAACAATGCGTGATATTATCGCCGTGCATTTTCCTAAAATTTCTGTGCGCTTAGTCAATGAAGCATTAGAGATATTTTTTAAATTACGTAAAGTACCAGGTTTGAAAAAGCCACCTTCAACCTCAGAACTCATTGATTGGTTAAGCCTATTAATGGCTGATGATATGCCTGAAGATATTTTATCACAGCAAGATAAATCAAAGGCGATACCACCTTTGTATGGTGCGTTGATTAAAAATGAACAAGATGTTCAGCTACTTGAACGTTTAGCCTTCATGTCACGTCGTTGATTGTTGAGCGCTCATGTTTGTACGTTTGTTTTATTTACTTAGAAAGTATGGCATTCCAGTCAGTACTAGAGAATTGATTGATTTAAATAATGCTTTAGATCAATCTGTTGTTTTTGCAGATTTGGATGAGTTTTATCATTTGGTCAAAATTATTATGATCAAAGATGAGCGTTACTTTGATAAGTTTGATCGTGCGATGAAAGCCTATTTTGATGGGATTCAGCAGGTTGATCTAGAAGATGTATTACAACAAATTCAGAAAATTCCAAAAGAATGGCTGGATTTGGAGTTGTTGGAAAAGCACTTAAGTAAAGAACAAAGAGAAGCCTTAACTAAAGCGGGTTCACTAGAAGAACTGATGAAAATGTTGGAAGAACGTTTACGTGAACAACATAAAAAACATCAAGGTGGTAATCGGATGATTGGTACTGGAGGGACTTCTCCTTTTGGTGCCTATGGTGATCATCCTGAAGGGGTGCGTATTGGTGGGCCAGGGCGTAAGCGCTCTGCAGTGAAAGTTTGGGAGCAGCGCCAATATCAGAATCTTGATGACGAGCAAATCTTAGGTACACGTCATATGCAAATGGTTTTGCGTCGTTTGCGTAAATTTGCTCGACAGGGGGCTGCAGAAGAGCTTGATATTCAAGGTACAATTTCGGAAACTGCAAAGCAAGGTATATTAAACGTTCAATTGGTTCCAGAGCGTCGAAACAGAGTCAAAGTGCTAATGTTATTCGATGTTGGTGGTTCAATGGATGCACATATTGCGCAGTGCGAGAAATTATTTAGCGCGGCAAAAAGTGAGTTTAAGACTTTAGAATATTTCTACTTTCATAATTGTTTGTATGATTATGTTTGGAAAGATAACTACCGTCGTTCAGCAACTCGGATGAGTACTTGGGACTTATTCAATACTTATGCTAGAGATTATCGTGTTATCGTTGTTGGTGATGCGAGTATGGCACCTTATGAATTAATGTCTGTTGGTGGTTCTGTTGAGTATATGAATGATGAGTCTGGTGAGGTGTGGTTAAGACGCTTACGCCAACACTTTGATAAAACGGCTTGGCTTAATCCAGAACAGATAAATTATTGGCAGTACACCCAAACGATTACTTCTATTCAGCAAATTTTTGAACAGCATATGTATCCAATGACGTTAAAAGGTTTGGAAGAGATGATTACTTATCTCGCCCGTTAATAAATATTAATTTGGAATGCACCTCAAAAATTAGACGTTTAATTTGTCTAATTTAATGAGGTGCTTTTTTATGAATAGGTTTCTTCTTTTGGGAGGGCTTAGCCTGATATATATTGTTGTAACTGTTGGATGAGAACTTTCTGATCTTCCATAATAGCTTTAACTAAGTCACCAATTGAAATTAAACCTTTTAATTGCTCATTTTCCACCACAGGAAGATGTCTTAAATGTTTATCTGTCATTAGTTCAAGACATTGTTCTACCGTATGACTTCCTGGGACTGTAATTACTCTAGCAGTCATAATTTCAGCAACAGTTGTGTCTTCCGAGCGGCGCTCAAGGAGGGCAATTTTACGTGTGTAGTCACGTTCTGAAAGTATGCCAACGACATGTTGTTCTTCAACAACTACAACAGCACCGATTCCTTTATTGGCCATGAGTGAAATTGCAGCTAGAACAGTTTCGTACGGGCTAATAGTTGCTACTTCGTTGCTACCCTTATTTTTTAGGACTTGATTCACTGTTGTCATTTTTTAGCTACCTTGTTTGTTATGAATGTATTTAGAGAACTATATATGAATACTACAATTCATCTGAATAATAAGCCACTAATTTTGTGATACTTTAAGTTCAAATATCTCAAAAGGATGTACTCGCAGTATCGGAAGTTAAGCAAATTGATTGTGCTGTTGATTAAAAAAGAAATGCTGCATTTGAGAGGGTGATAGCCTAAACATAGCTGTTTTAGAACCATATAAAGTGGGTTTAACCTTAAAACGATTTAACGTGGGAAGTAGTGATTTTTGGAAATCATGAGGGGTGATTTTACGAGGTTGATAATTTGGCCAGTTGTTTTTTGCATAATGAAAAGCTTGGGTTGCATTGAGCCAAAAAGGAAAGACTTTATCATTATTGGTTTCAGTTTTTATTGCCCAACCATCATGATAAAGCCCCCATAAAACACCACAGTACATCATACTTCGTAAAATAGATAAGCGTAAAATAAATTGCTTGGAAACGGGTTGTAATTTTAAATAGTTTTTCATAATCATAACCGCCTTATAGAAAGTAAATCCATTCTACTTGATCGTAATGACAATATAGTTATGACGCGATGTTTTATAGTAATTAAATATTAAATTAAGTAGGGTGGCAAAAAAAAGCGCCACCTAAGTGACGCTATTTTATGCTTGCATGGTGGCGAGTTTTTGCCAATATTGTGCCTTGAGAGAGTCACGCTCTACACGAAAACCTTGGTAATAAAGTTCCGCTAAAAACATTGCAGATCGGCTATGTCCTGCACGAGCGACATTTTCAAGTTGTTGAACTGCATCCGAAAAATTCATTTCAGATTGGATAGTGTTAACTGCGACTTCGTAAATACCTTCTAAGTCACGGTGTGAAATCTTCTGAATCATATATAACTCCTTATTGTAATTATGATTGCTATTGAGTATTAACTCATTTTTTTCGCCGCTGATTGAATGTAGCAAAATTATATTAAACTAATATTACAAAGCTACAGTATTGTCAATATGGTCACAGATGCAAATTAGACATTTTATGTTTATACGATTAAACTTTATTCGAAAATAACAGCTAAAAATCATTGTCAGCACGACAAATAAGGAGAGCAACATGACCAACAATATTGACGGTTTTAGTTTTGATCTACCCTTAAAAGAAACACAAATTATTGCTTTAGCGCAATATCACCGAAAACAACTTCACGATGCTTTATATCATCAGGAGGTTCATTTGGGTAATTTCTGCATCGCACAGCGAAATAGAGTTTGGGATTATACACAGCATTTGGACTCAATGCAAAAAAAAGATTTTTACCGTATTTATGATGGAGAACTAAATCGTCTAGGTGACGATGAGTTGCACCCAGAAATACATGAAAATGCAATGAGTATTGTTACGGTCGTTTTTGTTTTAATTTTAATAGCGTGTATGCTTTATTTTACTGTTTTACAAATGGTATTTAAAAATTAGTATTTTAAATACATAGGGCTATTATCTTCTTTGCATAGTGCATGTATATCCTAATGCAGTTAGGATAATAGCCTGAAGGCAGGATCAAATGTAAAGTTGTGCTTTATATTTATTCAATTAGGCTACAATAACTATATTTTTTACTGAAGCATGATTACACTAGCCGTAGCTAGAGGTAATGAATGTTTATTGTTAAAGAAAACCTAGAAAAAATTAAACAACAGCTGAATTTTGATCGAATTTCATATATCACCATTGCACTGTTATTTTTAATCATATTATGGCAAGCGAAAAGTGCGGGTATACAGCCTCTTAATCAAACGCAATATCAGTATGTTGTCATTTTGGCGACACAGGCAGAATTTCCACATACCCAACATGTAGCACGTAATTTGCTTTTACAGGGGCAAATCGATCGTGTGACATATTTGAAATTGTTGCGTACACAGCAGTATGAAGCTGCAAGAGTACGGCAACAACCAGCATTAGAGCTTGATGAAAATCACTCAGGTTACATACAGCAGGGCAGCTAATATAAATTTTAAAGTGATTACTGTAGTTTATTGTTTAAATTGCCCATGTACTACGCTCAAAAAAAGGCTGAAATTATGTTAGACTCAGCCTTTTAACACGATGTTTTTCAAGGAATCGGGAATGCAACAACACGAAAATAAATTTTTGATTGATGCAGATATTGGGGACGATGATGTCACTTTGGCTAGTTTACCTGCTGTAGATGTTCCCATTGTTGAAAATCATTCAGTTCAAACGGCCACTGAAGTCGAAGAGACAGAGCAAGTATCAAAAGGCGGTTTTTTTAGTCGCATGAAGGCGGGTTTGAGTAAAACACGTAAAAATCTTGCTGATGGAATGGTGAACATTCTTATTGGTGGTAAAGAGATTGATGATGAATTACTTGAAGAAGTTGAAGAACAACTTTTAGTCGCTGATATTGGTGTTGAAGCTACAAAAACAATTATTGCGAATTTGACTGAACGTACGGCACGTGGTGACTTGATATATTCACATGCTTTGTATAAAGCGCTGCAAGAAGAATTGGTGAGCCTTTTGGCACCAAGAGTAAAACCATTACATATCGATCCAAATAAAAACCCATACGTTATTTTAGTTGTTGGTGTAAATGGTGTTGGTAAAACAACAACAATTGGTAAGTTAGCTAAACGTTTACAGGGTGAAGGGAAGAAAGTGATGCTTGCTGCTGGTGATACTTTCCGAGCTGCAGCAACTGAACAATTACAAATTTGGGGGGAACGTAATAATATTAATGTCGTTTCTCAAGGGCATGGTGCTGATAGTGCATCTGTCATTTTTGATGCATTTGAAAGTGCACGTGCGAAGGGAATTGATGTACTCATCGCAGATACAGCAGGTCGTTTACACAATAAAAGCAATTTAATGGAGGAGCTTAAAAAAGTTAAACGTGTAATGCAAAAGATTGATGCGACGGCTCCACATGAAATCATGTTGGTGGTTGATGCTGGTACTGGGCAAAATGCAGTGAATCAGGTTGAGTTGTTTGACGAGGCTGTTGGACTTACTGGTTTGACGATTACTAAACTTGATGGTACCGCGAAAGGTGGAGTGTTATTTAACATTGCAAGTAAAACACATGTGCCTATTCGTTTTATTGGTGTAGGTGAGCAGATAGATGACCTGCGCCCATTCTCAGCAAAAAGTTTTGTTGCTGCTTTGTTTGAAACTGATAAATAAAAATAACAACTTGTATAACATAGCTAAAGTGTCGCACGATGTTGTGTGATGCTTTGGCTATTATTGTTCTGTGATTAGAACACTATGTTATGTACATTTACATGATTATGTTATAAATCATCATTAATATAGCGACATCGACCTTAATACGAATTAACAACTTTAGAAAAGGGGCTGTCTCATGTCATTCTTAGATAAAATTTCTCAACGCCGTACAATTTATGCAATTGGTAAAAATGTAACGCAAGATAATGCTTTTATTGAAACATTGATTAAAGATGCAGTAAAACATAGCCCATCAGCATTTAATTCACAGTCTTCACGTGCTGTGATTTTATTCGGTGATTCACATACACAGTTTTGGACAATTGTTTTAAATACTTTAGAAAAACTTGTTCCTGAACAGGCATTTGAAGCTACAAAAGCCAAAATGAATAGTTTTATCGCAGGTCATGGCACAGTACTATTTTATGAAGACCAAGATGTTGTAAAAGGTTTACAAGAACAATTTGCAGCATATGCAGACAATTTCCCAGTTTGGTCAGAACACTCTACAGCTATTGCACAATTTGCAGTGTGGACAGCGCTTTCTGATCATGGTATTGGTGCGTCATTACAGCATTACAATCCAATTGTGGATGAAGAAGTTGCAGCAACTTTTGCTGTACCAGCTTCTTGGAAACTTCGCGCACAATTGGTTTTCGGTTCTATTGAAGCTGCTGCTGGTGAAAAAACATATATAGATGATGAAACACGTTTTAAAACATTTAAATAAGATGTTTTTTATACACTGATCTCATATAAATTGATAATGTTAAATAAGAGAACGCTACGGCGTTCTTTTGTTATTTAGGTATCTGGGTTTTTCTTCATTTTGTCATATAACTGTCACGTTCAAATTGCATAGTGCATTGAGTTTTACAGTTTTTTGACAATGAGTGAGAGTGGTGGTACCGATGGCATTAAATAAATTAAGCATGATTGCACTTACATGTATGATGAGTAGTTCTGTATTTGCGGCAGTCACCATCACCAGTCCAGAAGATATTTCTTTAATTGCGATTAATGATCAAGAAGTGAATACAGGATTATTTCGTGCGGAAAAGAACAGTTATAAAGTAGATGCTGGTAATACAACTTTGAGTGTTCGCTATCAACAATTCTTCAAACATGCAAATGGTGAACATGATATTGCAAAATCGGGTGTTGTTACGATTCAAACACCTCATTTAATTGATGGCCAAAGTTATCGTCTAGGCATTGTGAATCAACCAACCAATTATGATGATGCTGTTAAATATGCTGAACAACCAACAATTGCACTTTACGATGCAAAAAATCAGTTGGTTGTGCAGCAAACTGGTGCCAATAATGAAGCGAAGCCGTGGTTTAAAAGCGGTTTATTCAGTCGAGCATTCGACTACACATCAAATAAGCCAGCAGCCGCTCAGCCTGCACCAGTCTATGCAAATACAACACCTGTTACAGCTGCATCGACTCAAGTGATCGCTACAAATGGTAAAGACCAACAGATGATCCAATTATGGAAGACAATGACCAAAGCTGAACGTCAAAAATTTATGAATTGGTTGGCTGAACAGTAAAAAAAAGATTGTAAAGCCGTCAATGTAATATGTTCTGTGTTTGACTATACCTATAACAAATAAATAATTAGAAACGTTCAAAGAACACATTTGAGCCACCTACGAAGTACTCCAAACGTAGGTGGCTTTTTCATATATGCAGTATGAATATGTTCATAACTTGATTTTTTGATATTGTGGCGCCCAAGGTTGAGTTTGCTCTAGTTGTGCTGCCAACTGTAATAGTAGGCCTTCAGCACCAAAAGGAGCAATAAACTGAGAACCTAAAGGTAAATTTTGCTTATTCCAATAGAGGGGTACAGACATGGCTGGAAGGCCTGTTACGTTGGCCAGTTGTGTAAATGGAACCCATTTAAGATTATTTTTTACAATAAACTCAAATAAACGACTATGTGCAAGTTGATGTGCTTGGTCTATTTTTAACAGGCTTCTCATCAGTGGGACTTGCCATGCTGGGGTGCATACTTCACCATTCTGAGGTGCAACTGACGCTGTCGCAGGGAGTAGGTAGAGATCATAGCGTTGAAAGAAAAGATTCATTTCTGTGCTATAACGTCCCCAGTTTTCTAAAGCCTCGATATAGTCTAGGGCACTAACTTTGGCCCCCATAGCAGCAATAACGCGAGTGTCTACTTCAAAATCTTGATCACGCGCACCATATTGATGTTTTATTTGTTGTACGGTGTGTGCACATTGGCTAAACCAAGTACGTAGAAAGTCTTTAGCAAGAGCAAGGCCATTAATTCTTGGTTGTTCTTCAATAACTTGATGACCTAAAGATGTTAAGAGTTGAGCTGTATGTTCTACCGCGGCTACGGCATCGGCTGAGACTTGAGTACCAATTGGGGATTGAGTGCTAAATGCAACTTTTAAACGTTTGGGTGTTTGTGTAATTTGACTGAGATAAGTCTGTTCTGGAGCCATAATGTTAAAGGTTGAAAAGGGGCCTGAACCATGACTTGCATCTAGCATGGCTGCACTATCACGTACTGACTTCGTTAATACATGCTGCATTGCAGCACCATGCATGGCTTCACTGAAATGAGGTCCCCATGGGGTACGACCTCGACTTGGTTTTAATCCAAATAATCCGCAATAAGACGCAGGGATTCGAATGGAGCCACCACCATCACTGGCACCAGCTAGTGGTACAATTCCAGCTGCAACAGCGGCAGCAGATCCACCCGAGGAGCCACCCGTATTATATTTAAGATTCCAAGGGTTATGACAACTTCCCCAAGCTTTGGGTTCAGTAATACCCTTAATACCAAATTCAGGGCTATTGCTAAGTCCTAAAATACTGACACCGGTATTTTCCCAACGTTTTACAATCTCAGCCGTGTGCTGTGCAATATAAGGTTTACGTTTTAAGCTATTAGAACCATAACTGCTCGCAATACCTGCATAATCTTGGTGTAAGTCTTTCAGTAGAAAAGGGACACCAGCAAAAAGACCTTGTTGTGCTGGATTGAGTTTAGCTTTAGCCTGTTCAAAAGTGGGGATAGTAATTGCGTTGAGTTTGGGGTTAACGGCCTCACTACGAGCAATGGCCAGTTCGAGTAATTCATGTGCCTGAATTTGTTTTTGGTGTACCAGTTGAGCTAAACCTAAGCCATCATATTGAACATATTCTGAAAATTTCATTGTTCCCTAACCTATGTAAAAATCCTAAAGTTTTTGTCAAGTTGTAAATTATGACTAGCATAACCGACATATTGTTCAACAATGGTTATTTTTAATCGCTATCTCAGCAAATTATGCTAAGTTATTTCAATGAATTAAGAACCAAGTTGAAATATGAATAAAGTCTCTTTGCTGATTGTCTTGTCAGTTCTCGTCGCACCTACGGTTTTTGCAACAAAAACAGCAAATAAAACCGTTGCTGCAAATGAAAATACGGTACATGTCATTACACGCCCTGAAATTATGGGCTTATGGGGGATGCAACTTCCCAACAATAACACTTGTATTGAATATTATAATTTCAAGGCCGGAAATGAGATGGTCGTGAACAGTGGTAAAGAATGGTCAACAGGGATCTATGATTATCAACCTGCGCCAGATAATACAATGACAAAATTACCTGTGATGGCAATGCAGATTAAGTATGACAATGATGAAATGGATTGTTCTGGGGTGCAACAAGACCAATCTGGGGAAATTTCTCAGTTTTTTGTGAAGTGGAATAGTCCAAATAGTATTAGTTTTTGTGGCACAGCAACAGGTGAACAGTGTGTAGTAGATTTACACCGTGTTTTGCCTTAGTTTATACCCAAGTACCACTTCAAGGCATCAGCTTTAATTTTTAAATCCTCCATAGTAAAAAACCACCTTAATGAGTAAGGTGGTTTTTTACTATATAGCGTTTGGATGACTTAAGAATTTTTCTTCAGTACTTGCCAAACGTTATAACGATTCTGTTTTTCAATTTCCGTAATCAGACGATCTGCAACTTCTGCTTCTTCAGGGTATTTAACTTTGTAGTTTTTCAAAGTTTGAATGGCATTTTTCTTTTGTTCCATTCCCATAAAGTTGTTTGCAGAAGAAAGATAAGCTTCTTGCATACCAGCTTTCATTGCACGGTCAAGATAAGGCATAGCCTCACGTTGGCCACCACCTTCTGAAAGAGAGAAACCGAACCATAAGTTTGTTTCTGGATCATCTTTATTAATTTTTAAAATACGTTGAGCATACTTTAGAGATTTAGTGGTGTAGGAAGAGCCTAGATCAAGGTTACGTCCCATTACACTGGCTTTAAATGCACGAATAAGAATATCAAAAGAAGCTTTGTCATTTGCTGCTAATTGATCAAGTTGAGTTGACACTTCTTTCAATTTACTTTCAAAACCTTTACGTTCCATACGATCGGTAAATTGAGGTGGGTAGTGACGTGCTTTACCTTCAACCATTTGCAAAAAGTCATCAATATTGGTGATGTCAATTTCATTGTCACCAGCCAACACAGCATATTTCATTGCACGTTGTTGTGAATTAATCGTTGGAATAATTAATTTATTAGTATCTAAAAGTAATTTTTGGCTTGGATTCTCAGGATGGCTAACTTCCATTTTTGCTACGGATTGAGCAGCAGCTTTTTTTAGATCTAATTCAAAAGCAGGCGGCTCTGCATAGTTAAATGGGTTAAGTGCATAAAATGGAGGGGTTAAATCTGGTTCTGTAAAGACAATTTGGCTGCTATTTGATTGTTGTTTCACTGGCCCTGAACTACATGCGGTGAGTAATAAGGCAGCAAACAGGCTGTATGCCAAGGGCTTAAGAGTCATAAAATTCATCCAGATAGTTTTTTTTGAATCGAAAATTGTTGATGTCGCTCAGTCTATGAAAAGAACCTAAAACATGCAACTTTAAAAGCGAAACATTATTAAAAAACATACATTAGGTTGTAATTATTCTTGTAATGTATTTTCCTTTTGGTTGAATTTAAACGACGAAAAACAAAAAAATGGCCCAATTTGAGTGTTGGGCCATTATTTATAAGTAGGTAATTTAAGAATAGCTTAGTTCTTATCTTTTTGTGCTTCGCATTCACGGCGAATGTCAGCAAGTACTTTTAGCTCTTCATCACTGAGTTCATGCTCACTATCTTGCTCGGTCTGTTTAAAGTTTGGATCTAGCTGCGATAGGTGTGCACAAAGTTGATTCATACGTTGTTCAGTATAAGCAAGGCGATCTAGCAGAACGCGCATGCCCTCAAAAACAGGGTCGGCAAGGTTAGGTGTTGCAGCATAAGCTTGGAACTTGGCTTTTTCATCGTGGTGGGCCAAGTCATGTTGAACTTCAGGCGCTGTTTCTATTTGATCTTTCATTTGATCTTTGTAGATAAAGCGCGCTGGGCTACCCACGGCAGTCACGCCTGGTGGAATTGCTTTAGTAACGACTGTATTTGATCCAACTTTGGCATTTTTGCCAACAGTGAACGGGCCTAGAATTTTAGCACCAGCACCGACAACCACACCATCTTCAAGTGTAGGGTGACGTTTGCCTTTATTCCATGTGGTACCACCGAGGGTAACGCCGTGGTACAGCGTGACATCATCACCAATTTCGGCTGTTTCACCAATCACAACGCCCATACCATGGTCGATAAAAAAACGACGACCAATTTTAGCGCCAGGATGAATTTCAATACCAGTAACAAAACGACTAAATGAAGATAAAACTCGTGCTGAGGTTTTACACTCTTTCTTCCATAGCTCATGTGCGACACGATGCATCATTAATGCATGAATCCCCGGGTAAGTGGTCAGTACTTCTAGACGATTACGTGCGGCTGGATCTCGCGCGAAGACAGCTTGAACGTCTTCTTTGAGCTGTTTAAGCATTAGTTTTGATCCTCTCGATGAGTTGATTTTTTCCATGAGCCATTACTTAGGGCTTGTACGCGGGTAAAAACACCACGAAGTAAATGATATTCCATACGATCTAATTGTATACGTCCAAAAAGGCGACGCAAGCGTAAAGGTAATAATCTTGGATTTTCTGGGTCAAAAAATTCAATATCTGCCAACATTTGTTGCATATGTGGGTAAAATTGCTGCATTTGCTGTTGAGTAACCAGTGGTTCATCCCAATGCATTTCTAGTTCATCTGTCACTGGCATAGCGGAATCATGTTCTTGCTCAGCTATTGTAGCGCGTTCGATTGTAGCCATTCGCATCTCATAGCATACGATTTGAATAGCTTGAGCAACATTAAGTACGCCATAGTCATTATTAACTGGAATAGTCAGGTGATAGTTGGCTAAGGCCAGTTCTTCGTTGGTTAGTCCTCGATCTTCACGACCAAACAAAATAGCAACTTCTTGTTGTTTTTCATCTATAGCTTGTGTTGCGAGTTTTGCTGCAGGTCTAACATCAAGTAAAGGCCATGGAATTGTGCGGCTACGTGCGCTGGTACCAAAGACTAAATGACATTCAGCAATAGCCTCTTCAATGCTAGATACAACCTCAATATGTTCAATTAGATCTGTCGCGCCAGCGGCAAGTGCATCAATATCGGGATGTGGATAGGTTTTTGGAGCAACAAGAACCAGTTTGGAAAGCCCCATCGTTTTCATGGCGCGTAAAGCACTACCAATATTTGCTGGTAATGTGGTGTTTACCATAACGATACGGACATGTGCCAACTGTGTGGACACAGTGGCATTGTCAAAATTTTGCATAATTATTCCAGAGAACGAATGTGATAATGATCCATTTGGGGATTAGGAGTACTGTGAGATTTCTGCTTGATAAAGATCCATAGCTTCATCCATACTCATTTCTGGGGGTGCAGAGGCAGGTACTACAGGGCTTGAATCAGCAGCTTTAGCGGCTTTAGACTTCACTTGATATTCAACATGAATTGCCTCTTTACCAAAATAGTCGCGTAATTTACTAAGTAACTCATCTGTTGGAGTAATTAACCAATCACTTGCTAGATGCACTTCAGTAGAAGCGTAGGCATAATCTAAAAGCAGCTGTAAAGGGATGTGTTGACAGGAGTCCACATGACAAAAAGGTTGAATTATTTGTTTGAGATCTTGTGCTAAAGATGGGCTGCACAGATCAGCATCTAGTTGAATTTTAATTGCATTGGCACGTTTTTGACGAATTTCATTGAGTGAGAATGCTTTGGTTAAGCGTCCCATTGGACGGTCGAAACCTTCACGTTCATAAATTTCACCTTCAATAACAACTACTTTTTCAGGTTGTACTATATCTTTGAAACGTTGAAAACGTTCATGGTTGGCAGAAACTTCGATACGCGCTGTACCATCATCAAGCGTAATCATCATACGGTTGGGGAAGTTGGCAACATCAATCACCAAACCAGCAAATACCGTAGTTACTCCTCTACGGGTAGGTGTGAGTTCATTGATTTTATTAGGAATAAAAGCTTTTAATTCGGTTTTATAAACATCAATTGGATGGCCTGTTAGATATAAGCCTAAAGTGTCTTTTTCACCTTTTAGACGAACTTCATCGCTCCATGGTTTAAGAGGTTTAAGCGGTTTGCGTTGTACCTCTTCAACTTCACCGAATAAGTCCATCATACCAGTTTCACGGTTACTACGTGCTTGATCTGCTGCTTGAACAGCTTCTGGTAGTTGAGCCATTAAACTAGAACGTTCGAGTCCGAGACAGTCCAGTGCTCCAGCGCGAATTAAGGCTTCTAATGTACGTTTATTGATTTTCTTTAAATCGATTCGATGACAGAAGTCAAAGAGATCTTTATAGGCGCCATCACGCTGACGTGATTCAATGACTGATTGCATGGCTTGTTCACCAACGCCCTTAATTGCACCTAAGCCATAGACAATCGTGGCTGGATCACTGGCATGGAAGCGGTAAAGTGACATGTTGACAGAAGGAGGGAGTACCTCTAAACCATTTTCACGACAGTCATCAATTAAAAATACCACGCTGTCTGTATTTTGCATTTCAGAAGACATTACTGCTGACATAAATTCAGCTGGATAATGTGCTTTTAACCACGCCGTTTGATAGGCAACAAGTGCATAGGCTGCAGCATGTGATTTGTTAAAACCATAGCCAGCAAATTTTTCCATATAGTCAAAAATATGGTTGGCTGTTGCTTCATCAATTTCTTTTTTTGCAGCACCTTCAATAAAGATTTGACGTTGTTTAACCATTTCTTCAGGTTTTTTCTTACCCATGGCTCGACGTAATAAATCTGCCCCACCCAGTGTATAACCTGCACAATATTGTGCAGCCTGCATAACCTGTTCCTGATAAACCATAATGCCGTATGTTGGTTCAAGTACACCTTCAAGTAGTGGGTGTAGGTATTCAAACTCTCCACCATGCATACGATGGATAAAGTCAGGAATAAGGTCCATAGGGCCTGGACGATATAAAGATACAAAGGCAATAATCTCTTCAAACTTACTTGGGCGCGCTTCTTTTAACATGCGTTTCATGCCCACGGATTCAAACTGGAATACCGCTGTAGTGTTTGCATCTGCGAAAATGTTATACGCCTGTTTATCATCTAAAGGAATTTTTTCAATAACAACAGGTGTGCTAACGTCACTTCGTTTATTGATGTTTTGCAATGCATCTTCAATTACTGTTAAGTTACGTAAACCTAAAAAGTCAAATTTGACTAGGCCTGCTGACTCAACATCATCTTTGTCGAATTGCGCAACGCGGTTAGTACCATCTTCATCACATAATACGGCTGAGAAGTCCGTAATTTTGGTTGGTGCAATGACTACACCACCAGCGTGTTTACCTGTATTTCGGGTAATACCTTCAAGTTTTAAGGCCATTTCCCAGATTTCTGCCGCATCATCATTGTCTGGGTTAGATGGGTTAGTCACAATGTCATGGAGCTGTGGCTCCATTTCAATGGCCCCTTTTAAATCGATACCTAGTGGTTTGGTTGGCACCATTTTAGAGATACGGTCTGCTAGGCCATAAGATTTACCTAGTACACGAGCCACATCGCGGATTGCTCCTTTGGCAGCCATGGTTCCAAAAGTAGCAATCTGTGAAACAGCATCACGTCCGTAGTGTCTTGATACATAATCAATGACTTTATCTCGACCTGCAATACAAAAGTCAACGTCAAAGTCTGGCATTGAGACACGTTCTGGATTTAAGAAACGTTCAAAAAGTAAGTCATAGCGTAGCGGATCTAAGTCTGTGATTTTAAGACTATAAGCAACCAATGAACCTGCACCTGAACCACGTCCAGGACCTACTGGAACGCCATTACCTTTAGACCATTGAATAAAGTCCATGACAATGAGGAAATAACCTGGAAAACCCATGTTGTTAATAATATTGATTTCATAGGCAAGCCGTTCATCATAAGGTTTACGTACTTCAGCCCAATCTTCATCGCGTTGTTCAACGGGGTAGAGTACCGCGAGACGTTCTTCCAAGCCTTCTTCAGAAATATGTTCAAAGAAGGTATTAATGGTATGACCTTCAGGGATTGGATAGTCTGGTAAGTGATAAGTACCAAGTTTAAGTGAAACATTACATCGTTTTGCAATATTTACAGTGTTTGTGATTGCACTTGGAATATCTGCAAATAGCTCAGACATTTGCGCAGTCGTTTTTAAATATTGTTCCGTGCTATATAAGCGCGGTCTGCGGTTATCTCCGAGTACATACCCATCTGCAATACAGACTCGCGCTTCATGGGCTTCAAAGTCTTCTGGCGCAATAAAATGTACATCATTATCTGCGACTACACCTATTTGATATTTGTGTGCAAGTAATAGTGCTTGTTGAATAAATTCTTCTTCTTGAGGACGATCTGTGCGACTTAAAGCAAAATAAACACGATCAGAAAATTTTTCCAACCATGCTTCTAATAAGGGTTCAGCTTTTTGAGGGTTGGAAGAGCAGAGTAGTTTGCCGACATCACTATGTTGACCAAGTAAAACAATTTGGCCTTCTGCTTGATCTAAAATCCATTGCTTATCCACACAGGGGATACTGAGCTGTTGACCCTCAATAAAGCCGCGTGACACAAGCTCAGTCAGGCTTCGCCAACCAGTATTGGTCATGGCCAGTAAACGAACTCGATGGTCTGCGTCATTGAGACGGATAGTGCTACCCAGTATTGGTTTTATACCTTTAGAGAGACAGCTACGATAAAATTTTACTGCTGCATGCAAATTTGACAAATCTGTCATGGCTAAGGCGGGCATATTATCAGCTGCAGTTGCTTTAATAAGATCAGGTATACGCACAATCGACTCAGTGATCGAAAACTCTGTATGCGTACCAAGATGAACAAACTGCATAGATAAATCCTTGATGAAAACCGCGAGCATTTTAGCATGCTCTGTCTAATCAGTGCAGTTTAGCGATCATTTTTAGCTTATTGTTGCTACGTAAATGGTGTTTATTTGTTGGCAAGTCAAAAAAAAATCAATAAGATAATTCTACTTTGGACAGATGTTTACAAATTCAGATCAGGACATATATGAAGATTAAGACTCTAGCACTTGCCGTATTATTGGCTTGTTCCACTGCCACAACAGTATATGCTGCAGAACAAGTAGACTATAGCCCTAAACTTGTACAATTAGCGACGAAGGGCGATGCTCAGGCACAATATGATCTTGGTGAAGCATATTACCAAGGCTATGGTGTTGAAGAAGATGAAGAACAAGCCTTTAAATGGTATCAAAAAGCAGCAGCAAAAGGTCAGCTAGATGCAATTTATTCAATTGGCTATATGTATGACGAAGGTCAGTATGTAGACGAAAATAACGTTGAAGCAGTGAAGTGGTACACTAAGGCTGCAGAAAAAGGTCATTTACTTGCGCAGTATGCTTTAGGTTATATACTTGAAGATGGCGAGGATGGTGTAAAAGCTGATCCTAAGAAGTCTATGTATTGGTTGTTAAAAGCTGCAGATGGTGGACAGGCTGATGCTCAGTTCCATGTTGGATATAATTATGAAAATGCCGTTTCTGTAAAAGAAGATCTACCTAAGGCAATTCGTTATTATAAAAAAGCAATTGAACAAAATCATAACAAGGCAATGAATAATCTTGGCTTAATGTACCAAGAAGGTCGTGGTGTAACTCAGAATTATGCTGAAGCATTACGTCTATATAAAGAAGCTGCCGATAATTATGATAATGAAGTTGCGATGTCAAATTTAGCTGAACTTTATGAAAAAGGTTTAGGTACTAAAAAGGATTATCGTTTAGCTGCTGATTATTATGAAAAAGCGGTTGAAAATGGTGATGTTGATGCCCTAGACAAACTCTCTAAGTTGTATGAAACAGGTGGATTTGGCCTTAAGAAAAACTTACGTAAAGCAAAAGAGTATGCTGAGTCTTACTCACGTAATGCGGAAGCTTATGCAGAAGAAGCTGTTGCAGAGTAAGTGATTTAGTTTGTAACACACTTAGATTTATTTAAAAATGCCGTAACATGTATACACGTTACGGCATTTTTGTATCTTGTTCTTTTGAAATTGAGATTAAAAGTTTAACGAGATTTACAGTGATTTTTAGTGAAAAACAACGAAATATAAGGCATGAGTTGGGATGACTCAAATGATATTTTTTAACTTTTAATTTCAATACATCCATTTGTTGAGCATTAAAGCATTTAAAGGAATTTTATATGAATAATAGACAAATAATGATCATCCTCAGTGTTTCGGTGAGTATGCTTTTACCTGTATTGAGTCATGCAAAAGATAAAATGCTAGCCATGAATCAAAATCTAGTCATCGATATTCATCCATCACGTTGTATTGATTACCAGCAACAAAAGAAAGTTCAAAAACAATCACATAATGCAGTTGCTGACCTAGCACTTCCTGAACCAGCTTCGGGTTATCGTGCTGATATTCAGGCCAAATATGCCAGCCGCTATATGGCGGTTGCGAACAGTCCACTAGCCACTCAAGCTGGATGCGAGGTCTTGGCTGCTGGTGGTTCAGCAATTGACGCAGCTATTGCAATACAAGCTGTTTTAGGTTTAGTAGAGCCACAGTCGAGTAGTATTGCTGGCAGTGCATTTATGGTGTATTACGATGCAAAAACACAAAAGGTGAGTAGTTATGATGGACGTGAAACAGCACCCGCAAAAGCAACGCCTTATTATCTACTGAGACAAAATCAATCGGATATACATTCGGCGGCTCCAGTACCTTCTGCACGGCGAAGTGGGCGTTCAATTGGGGTGCCAGGTGTGATGAAAATGTTTGAAATGGCACATAAAGAGCACGGTCATCTTGCTTGGCGAGGCTTATTTAATCGAGCTATTGATTTATCTACTCATGGTTTTACGGTCCCTCAACGTTTAGCCAATGCAATTGAAGTGAATCGTCAAGAATTGCAGCTTGATGCAAATGCAGTGAAAACCTATTTCAGAGCCAATGGTCAGCCATATCTAGAGGGAGATAAGATGACAAATCATGCTTATGCCCATTCTTTAACTCAAATTGCACAACAAGGTGCTGAGGCGATGTATCGTGGCCCCATGGCAAAACATATTGTTGCTAAAGCTCAGCAAAGAATTGGTGATGACAAAGCTCGAACAGCAATTACCCCCAGTTTGATGACTCTGCATGATCTTGCTCAATATAAGGCAATTAAACGAGATGCAATATGTGATACTTATCGTGATCGTTATTATATCTGTACTATGCCACCTCCATCTTCAGGCGGTATTGCCGTGCTACAAAGCCTAGGTATATTAGAAAATTTTGACTTACAAGCCTATCCACCTCAGCAGATTGAAAACGAAGGGGGTATTCCAAATGTAATGGCAGTGCATCTTATTGCAGAAGCTGAACGTTTGGCCTATGCCGACCGTGATAAGTATGTGGCTGATCCTGATTTTGTGGCTTTACCAGGTCAGGGGAGTACAAGTTTAATAAACAAATATTATTTAAAACAACGAGCTGCATTGATTGATCTCAATCACTCTATGGGGATTGCAAAAGCAGGAGAGTTTGGCTCTAATTTAAAATTAGGGCAGGATCAAACTCAAGAACATGGCACAACTCAGATTACAGTGGTCGATGCTTATGGTAATGTTTCGTCAGTCACCAGTACTGTTGAGTCGAGTATGGGCTCTTTTCATATGGTTGATGGATTTTTATTAAGTAATCAGCTTACTGATTTTGCGGCTAATCCTGTAGATGATCAAGGGATGATGTTGGCCAATCGAGTACAGGCCAATAAGCGCCCACGCAGTACTATGGCACCGACCTTAGTCTTTAGAGGAACTCAAGTTGGGGACTTCTATATTGCTACTGGTTCACCAGGGGGTGGAACAATCATACAATTTGTAGTGAAAAATTTAGTTGCAATGCTAGATTGGGATCTTGATCCACAGCAGGCCAATGCCATGATTAATTTTGGTGCTATGAATAGTGTTCAAACCAATATAGATCATTCTAATGAAAAGTTGGCTTTACAAGATTTGGTGAAGGGATTAGAAGCCAAAGGTCATGTAGTGAATAAAAATGCTCAAACCAGTGGCGTATCAACGATTATGCGAACAACTCAATTGTATAATGGCCAGATGACTCAAAAACTTATAGGAGGTGTTGATCCTCGCCGTGAAGGTGTTGCTTTGGGAGATGGTGGCAAATAAGTCGGAGTAGTGGTCAAATTTAACTTTAGGTTATAACAGATAATAAAACAAAAGCGACCTTAGGATCGCTTTTGTTTTTAATAATGTATTATGACTGGTTATGATTTTGATTGTAGCTGTTCATAAGATTACGGTAGTCTGGAATATGATTACTAAATAGAGTCGCTAGACCTTCGACATCATTACGCCAATCACGATGTAATTCACATGCTGCACCGAACCAAGTCATGAGTTGGGCACCTGCATTCGACATACGATCCCAAGCAGAATCACGAGTGAGCTGGTTGAATGTTCCAGAAGCATCAGTGATGACAAATACATCAAAATCTTCAGCAAGTGCAGAAAGTGCAGGAAAGGCAACACAAACTTCAGTTACAACACCTGCAATAATCAGTTGTTTTTTCCCTGTTGCTTTAACTGCTTGTACGAAGTCTTCATTATCCCAAGCATTGATTTGTCCTGGGCGAGCAATATAGGGTGCATCTGGGAACATGTCTTTTAGTTCAGGAACAAGTGGACCATTAGGGCCTTGTTCAAAACTTGTAGTTAAAATAGTTGGTAAGTTGAAATATTTTGCAGCAGCAGCTAGAGCAAGTACATTATTTTTAAATTTATCAGGATCGATATCGCGAACTAATGAAAGCAGACCTGTTTGATGATCAACTAAAAGTACTGCTGCATTATCTTTATCTAAACGTACATAATTTTTAGCCATATTGGTATTCCTAACAGTTATTGAGTTTAAGAGTGATGAATGTTAGATCTCAATATAAGTATTCAAAACTGTAAAATTAAGCTAAAAAATAGGAAGATTAATTTCAAAATTAGGACAATACATATAGTTAAATAGAAAACAAAAGCAGAATAGTTGTCTGCTAATGGTAGAGAAATGAATCATTTTATTGTTTTTTAGATGTGTTAAAAGCACTGTAAAACAGTGCTTTTAACATTGAACTGAACAATTTTTCAGTATTTTGGAGCTTTACTTATTAACGCATTTTGGCTAAGAAGCGTCCTAAACGTACAATGGCTTCTCGAAGCTCATTTTCAGCAGGTAAGAAGACAAGACGGAAATGATCTGGTGTTGGCCAGTTAAAGCCTGTGCCTTGAACCAATAAAACTTTTTCTGCTTT
The DNA here is from genome assembly GCF_031157835.1 of Acinetobacter rudis. Lineage (GTDB taxonomy): Bacteria > Pseudomonadota > Gammaproteobacteria > Pseudomonadales > Moraxellaceae > Acinetobacter > Acinetobacter rudis_A. The sequence goes on from NZ_JAVIDR010000016.1 coordinate 39,829, forward strand.
TAAGAAATCAAGCATAAGTTTTTCATCATCTTCAATAGGATAAACTTTTGGATCTAGGCGTGGGAAACAGTACATCGCTCCCTCAGGTTTAACACAACTTAGCCCAGGGATTTCATTGAGCATTTCCCATGCAATATTACGTTGTTCATAAAGACGACCACCAGGGCGAATCAGATCATTGATTGACTGATAACCGCCAAGTGCCGTTTGAATAGCAAACTGCGCTTGATGATTTGCACATAAACGCATTGAAGCGAGCATGTCTAAGCCTTCAATATAATCCGTTGCCCGTGATTTATCACCTGTGATTGCCATCCATCCAGAACGATAGCCAGCAATACGATGTGATTTAGACAAGCCATTGAAAGTGATACATAAATGATCACCAGCAAGTTCTGCAACTGATACGTGCTCTATACCATCATAAATAATACGATCGTAAATCTCATCTGCGAACAAAAGTAAATCATGTTTTTTTGCTAATGCGACAATCTGCTCAAGAATATGACGTGGGTAGACCGAACCCGTTGGATTATTTGGGTTAATAATCACGATACCACGCGTATTCGCTGTGATTTTCGCTTCCATATCTGCAATATCGGGATACCAACTATTTTCTTCATCACATTTGTAGTGAATAGCAGTACCACCCGATAGATTAATTGCTGCAGTCCATAATGGGTAATCTGGCATAGGAACGAGCATTTCATCGCCATCATCAAGTAAACCTTGCATGGCCATTACAATCAGTTCTGAAACACCATTACCGATATATACATCTTTCACAGTGAGATTATGAATATTTTTTTGTTGGTAATACTGACATACTGCTTTACGTGCAGGAAAAATACCCTTGGAATCAGTATAGCCAATTGCATTAGGTAAGTTGAGCGCAACATCATTAATAATTTCTTGTGGTGCTTCAAAACCAAATGGGGCTGGGTTACCAATATTGAGTTTAATGATTTTATGTCCGGCTTCTTCCATTTCATTGGCGGCTCGTAACACAGGTCCACGAATGTCGTAGCAAACATGCTCGAGCTTTGATGACTTTTTGATTTCTCGTGGCGTTGTGTAACCTAAAACGGACATAATTCAATCCAATATTATCAGGGTTAAAAAAATAGATTACTGAAATATCACAATCTATGTTGAAATTTAACTAGAAATATATAAAGTTCTAGCGTAAATATGAATGCATCGAAGCATGACATTGAATGCTAAATAATTAAAGGAGTTAGTCATGGGAAAACTCAATAAAACAGACCGAGAATGGCAAAGAGAGTTATCACCCGAAGAGTTTAGGATTACTCGCCAGAAAGGTACTGAGCCAGCATTCACGGGTCAATATTGGAACAGTAAAAGTGCCGGTGTTTATTTGTGCCGCTGTTGTGGGACAGAACTCTTTTCCTCTGAAAACAAATATGACAGTGGGAGTGGTTGGCCAAGTTTCTTCAAACCAGTTAACGCTGCTGTTATTGATGAGCATACTGATCATAGCCATGGGATGCACCGTGTAGAAATTACCTGTCATCATTGTGACGCACATTTAGGGCATGTTTTCGAAGATGGGCCGCAACCCACAGGTCTTCGTTACTGTGTTAACTCGGCTTCATTAGAACTTAAAACAAAAGAAAAAAATGATGAGGATACCTATCCATGAGCAATATCTATCAATTTGATGCTGAACTGTTAAATGGACAAAATAAGAGTCTTGCTGATTATCAGGGTAAAGTACTCTTGATTGTAAATACGGCGAGTAAGTGTGGTTTCACACCACAATTTTCCGGCCTAGAAAAACTCTATAATAAATATCGTGAGCAAGGTTTAGAGGTGTTGGGGTTTCCTTGCAATCAATTTGGGGGACAAGATCCTGGAAGTAATGAGCAAATTGGTGAATTTTGTAGTAAAAATTATGGCGTAAGCTTTACCATGTTTGCTAAAGTCAATGTGAAGGGCCCAGAGGCTCATGTGATTTTTCGTTATTTAACTAACCAAAGTAAAGGTATTTTGGGCAGTGGTATAAAATGGAACTTCACTAAATTTTTGCTCAATCGACAAGGTGAAGTCATTCAACGTTATGCACCAACCACCAAGCCAGAAAGCTTAGAGCAAGATATTGAACAAGCTTTGGCTCAAGCTGCCCTTGCAGTTTAGTGTAATCATTCGTACCTATAGGCTGATATGAACTCATTCAAGAGTCAATTTTGGCGAGACACTCGTATGCCCTATGTGGAAACACGGCGGGCATGCGAGAGTCGTATTTGTTATCAAGCACATAGTCATGAGACATTTTCTATTGGCGCAGTCGATCAAGGTCAGAGTCGTTTCCAAAGTCATCTAACAGGTCAACATATAATTTCAGCAAAGACTTTGGTACTTATGCCTGCACATGTAGTGCACAGTTGTAATCCCATGCCTGAGCAGCTATGGAGTTATCAAATGATGCATATTGATGCGGCTTGGTTAAATCGGCTTTTACAAGAGCATCAAATTAAATATCCAGACCCGGCACAGCAAGTATTGGTGCAATTACAGGCCAAAGTTTTACATGATATTGATCTTTATCATCAATTCACTAAGCTCAATGATCTCTTATTCGATTCGGAGGTCACCATTGCCAATAAAGAACAAAGTTTGATTGAGCTGTTGATTGCTGTATTTCGTCTTAGTCCGTCTGCTGATACGTTCGCTGACGCAGATGTAGCAGAGCAGCAATGGATGGATATATTAGAATGGTTGGCTGAGTGTGATGATTTTATTTCCTTGGAGGATTTGGCAAAACAGGCCAATATGAGTCGGTTTGCGTTAATTCGATTGTTTAAAAAGCATTTTGGTTTGGCGCCTCATGCTTATCAAATTAATTTAAGAATGAACCAAGCACGTAAGTTGCTTTGCGCAGGCTACTCCCTTGCTGATGTGGCGTTTACTTTGGGTTTTTGCGACCAAAGTCATTTTCATCGTAGTTTTAAAGCTTATACCGGCGTTACACCAAAACAATATCAACAAAGCATTTAGCTGAAGCAATTTTATTGATGTGCTGATGTCCACTCTGCAATTTTGTACAAGAACTATTTAATGCACTTACCTAAAGTCTCTCGCAAGTTAAAGGAGGGACAGCATGTCTATATTTATATTGGTCGCAACGACTCATTTTATTGCTTTATTATCACCTGGGCCGGACTTCTTTTTACTGGTGACAACATTACTGGGTTATGGGCGTAGAGCTGCACATGCGGTATGTGTGGGAATTGCGCTAGGTAATGCCATTATTTTGTTGCTGATTTTATATATATTACATCATATGGGGGGGCTTGATCCGAGCATTGTACAGGTTATTAAATACTGTGCTGCAGCCTATTTATTATATTTGGCTTTACGTTGTTTTATGGCTTTGCGTATGGTTGACCATCGTCAATCTATAGCGATACAGACTGATTCAAAGCAGCAATGTCGTATATTGCAACACTTTTATTTGGGCTTACAGTCAAGTTTGCTTAATCCTAAAAATATGATTTTCTATAGCAGTGTCTTATTGTTAGTTTATATGCAGTTTAACTTGTGGCAACAATTGGGTTTAGCATTATGGATGGTAACAGTCGTATATGTTTGGAATTGTATACTGTTAAAGTTGTTGAGCCGAGCTTCTTATTTACAATACCTCCAGGCTAAGGTGAGGTGGATTTATGCAATTTCAGGTATCTGCTTTTTAATTTTTGCTTTCTGTTCAGTTTATCTACTCTGATCGTGATGCCGTACTTTTCATGAAGTTTTATGTTGGACGGGTTAAATGCCATGTGTGCTAGTCATTATTAAAAATAATCTCCTGCAGTAATACGTATGTTGTTTTCTATATAGACAACTTTTATAAATTAAAAAATAGACAAATATTAAAGTATGCATGGCCACATATAACTGATCAGGACGATATGTTTACCCGTAGGCAATGCCTTACTTTTGAAAGGTCAAAAGTAACAAAAACCTTTTGTGATCAAGAGACTATGTCCCTATAGTCCTTGATCACAGTGGCATCCATGCCACTTCACACGTTGCCTATATGAGTGATGACTCATTTTATGATGTTGATTATTTGACTTTTGAAAGAGCTATAATACCCAATGAACAATTTAAAACTGTGGCGATTATTGATGAACATGCATCATCCTGCTTTTCTAGAAAATGACGATTTGCATCAATCTCTGCTGGCGTTGGCTCAAGCAGGGCTTGCTCAGGATTATTTGTGTATTCGATCTAGAAATCAGCATGGTTTGTCACATTTTAAAGTGAATAAACTACATATGGGGATGGTTTTACGCGGTCAGAAGAAAATTAATACGCAAAGTACTCAGGTGCATTTAAGTGCTGGTGATTTATTTATATTGAAACCAGACATTATAACTGATGCAGTGAATATTCCTGATGTAAAGACAGGAGAATATTTAACGATACTGGTACCATTTTGTGAGGAAGTGATTCAGGCTGCACAAATGATCTGGGCGAAACCTATTACGGATAAGACTGCCGATATTTTAAAGTTTTCTATTGATGATTTTTCAACTGCGCTATTTACATGGCAAGATGCTTTATTTAAACAAGATCTTGTAAAAGCGCGCTTAACAATCACCTCAATATTAGTTCAACTTTGCCAACAACATTATGCGGATGTACTGATTATTCCTCCATCAAAATTATCAAAAATTATTCATCAATGGGTTATTGATGAGCCACAATATCACTGGCGGTCTAGCGATATTGAAATGCGCCTTGGCATGAGTAGTGCCACACTGCGACGTAAACTTAGCCAAGAAGAGACCTCACTTCGAGAAACTATTACCCATGCACGTCTCACTTATGCTCTTGAGTTGTTATATTCAAGTAAATTACCCATGAAAACTATTGCGGCAAAGTCTGGTTATCAATCCGTTGCGACTTTTCGTGAGCGTTTCATTGCACATTATCATGTTGATCCTGCAGTTATTTCTAATGAATAAACTGTTCCAGCCACCAAATGTGAGCGTTTCGCTAAGTATATTGAGCGATTTCTAGTACTCAAAATCGATATTGTAAGATCAGTTCAATAACGAGGATATGCTCTTGAAATCTCTCACAGCAATTGTCTTTGCATTAATATGCAGTAGTAGTTTGTTGCATGCGCAATCAACTCAACAGGTTACACAAGTTGCGGGTTATTTTTCTCAATCTATAGGTAATCTTAGGGTCACCGCATTGTTGGATGGTGAGCTTGGTTTACCACGTGGTGATTTGTTGAATATTTCGCATGAGAAAGCGAATCAGCTATTCACTAAAAATTTTGTTCCTGTAGACGCAGACAATCAGATCATCACTGATTTTTCGGCTTATTTAGTACAAACACCAACACAGAATATTTTAATTGATGCGGGTACAGCAAACTGTTTTGGACCAAGCTTGGGACATGTGCCTGATCATTTAAAAAAGGCAGGACTACAACCCGAGCAAATTGACACGATCTTAATTACTCATGCTCATCCTGACCATTTATGTGGCATTAGTTTAGATGGGAAAATGCTTTATCCCAACGCTAAAGTATATTTGGCCAAAGAGGATGTTGATTATTGGACCTCTGTTGATCATGAGGCCAAAGCCAATGATTTCTTTAAGCCGATATTTAAAATGGTCCGAGAAGCATTGATACCATATCAGCAGGCTGATCAATTGGTTGCTTTTACACCAGCATCATTTAATGTACCTAATGTACAGTTAATCACAACGCATGGTCATACCGAAGGGCATTCTTCTTATTTGATAGATGGTAAGAATGGCCAAAAGTTTTTGGGTTTGGGTGATGTTGTACATTATGCAGCGGTGCAGTTTCCACACCCTGAAGCTAGTTATAAACCAGATACAGATGCTAAACGTGCTATCGCAGTGCGTGAGTCTATTTTTAAGCAAGCAGATAAAGATCAATGGTGGATTGGGGCTTCACATATTGCTTTTCCTGGTATTGGGCATATTGTGAAAAATACACAGGGTTATCAGTGGATTCCCACTCAATATCGTCCTTAAACTTATTTTGCAGCAGCATGGTATGAACGAAAGAATATCTCGGCCATAACTAATCGTATTTTACTCAAAGAAAAACCTCTCCATAAAAGGAGAGGTTGATAGCACTCAGGTAAAATTACAAAATTGCTTTTAAACGTTGTACCACTTCTTCACATTGTTGCAGACTTGCAACTAGGGCCATGCGAACATGACCTTCACCTGGATTACCGTGATCAGTATCACGTGATAAATAGCGACCAGGTAATACTTTAATATGTGCTTTTTCCATGAGCATCTTGGCAAAAGCTTCATCATTATCTACCTTTAACCAATAATAAAAACCTGCATCTGGTTTTTTAAGTGGTAGTAAATGCCCAAGCTCATTTTGAAATAGTTCAAACTTCGCACGATACTGTTGACGGTTTTCCTCAACATGGTTTTCGTCATTCCAAGCTTCAATGGACGCAATTTGATGTTGTACAGGCATTGCCGCACCATGATAGGTACGGAATTTTAAATAGGGTTTTAACAGTGCTGCATCACCTGCAACGAAACCAGAGCGCATACCAGGTAAGTTTGATCGCTTAGATAATGAGTGGAAGACGATACAATTTTTATAATCATGGCGTCCCAATTCGGCACAAACTTCCAGCAAACCACAAGGCGCTTGATCAAACCAAAGCTCCGAATAACACTCATCGGAAGCAATAATAAAACCATATTGATCAGAGAGCGCAATCAGCTTTTTAAACTGTGCTTTGCTGTAGACTGCACCTGTTGGATTACCTGGTGTACAGATGAATACGATGGCGGTATTTTCCCAAACCTCTGGAGGTACTGCATCAAAGTCACCGACATAGGCGTTGTCTTCTGTACAATTTACAAAATAAGGTTTAGCGCCTGCGAGTAGTGCTGCACCTTCATAAATTTGATAAAACGGATTCGGCATCACAACATATGGAGCACGTTCTCGTTCAACTGCGGCTTGTACAAATGAGAAAATTCCTTCTCGTGTACCAGAGACCGGTAGGACTTGTTCTTCGGCGCAAATATGTTGTAGGTGAAAGCGGTGTTGTAACCAATGAGCAATACTTTGTCTGAGTTGCAGTAGACCTTTACTGTTTGGATAGGTTGAAAGGTGTTGATATTGCTCAGAGAGTGCATGAATAACAAATTCTGGAGCTGGATGCTTTGGTTCACCAATCGAAAGTGGAATCAAAGGCATATCTACAGGTTGAACATTTTGAAAAAGCTGATTGAGTTTTTCAAAAGGATAAGGATGCAGTAAATCTAAACTACTATTCATGAAACTAAGACCGCTTAATAACTAAGGTAATGTAAAGTGAATCAATGGGGCTGCGCGATTTGGCTAGAGACTTCATCTAAGGCATGTTTAAGTTGCTCAGCAAAAACGGTGGCCTCTTTTTGAGTCATTGGTATGGCATTTTTCTTGGTAACAAAGAAAATATCTTCTGCACGTTCCCCTAATGTTGCAATACGCGCTGAATGAATATCTAGACCTTGAATCATAAATAAACCACCAATTTTTGCTAATAAGCCCGGATGATCTAGAGTGGAAATCTCAACCATATTCTGCTGTAGGGCATCGTTCAGTGTAATATCTACAGTATTTTCAATATCAAAATGTCTTAACTGGCGAGGTATACGACGTTGCATCAGACCAGGATACTGATCAGCACGACTTAAAGCTTGTATAAGTGTGTTTTTCACAAGGTCTTCACGTTCAGGGTCAGTGAGTAGAGAGCCCAATCGATCAAGAACCATATAGGTGTCTAAGCTAAACGCTTTTTCCGCCGTGATAATACGTGCATCTTGAACATCAAGATTCATCCGATCGAGTATGGCAACTGTGGTTGCAAATAGATTTGGTTGATCTTGTGTATAAATAAAAATTTGAATGGCATCTTGTGCCGTTACTTGTCCACTGCGGCGGTGTGCACGAATCATAACCAATGGTTCGGGGTTATCGCCATGTTCTAAAATCGCACGTGTGTGCCACGCGATTTCTTCAGCAGATTCTTTAAGGAAATATTCATCTCCAAGTTCTTGCCAAACTTTTTCAACTTGATCGAGAGAAAAATCAGTGACTAATAACTCACTGGCTGCAAATTTATTTTCCTCAATATGCATTTGATAATCGACCGGACGATCAAGACCAATACGAATAATATCGCGGGCATGCGTATAAAGCTGACGCATTAATGATGAACGCCATGAGTTCCATAATTTTGGATTCGTCGCATTAATATCTGCCACGGTTAAAGTGTAAAGATAATTAAGATGCTCCATATCTCCCAGTTTTTCTGCAAAATCTTTGACCACATCAAGATCTGAAATATCTTTCTTTTGTGCAGTTAGTGACATGAGTAGGTGGTTTTGAATCAACCAAGCAACGAGACTACATTCACGTTCACTAAAGCCATGTTTGCGGCAAAACTCAATAGCATCATGAGCACCAAGCTCACTATGGTCTCCACCACGACCTTTGGCAATATCGTGGAATAGTGCAGCAAGCATGACGATATCACGGCGTAATAAGCGTTGATAAACTGAGCTTACAACAGGGAAGTCTTTGGTATACACCGGGTCTTTAAAGCGATTAAGATTTCTAATCAGTAGAAGTGTATGGGCATCAACCGTATAGATATGAAACAGGTCGTACTGCATCAGGCCCATGATCTGACCAAAAGCTGGAATATATGTTCCAAGTACACCGTAGCGCTTCATGGCTAACAATGTGTCATATAGTCTATGATTCGCCCCACGAATAATTGCCATAAACAAGGCTTGATGTTCAGGGTTATCTCTAAAATTTTGATCAATGCGTTTGCCAGCTAAAATCAGTAGACGCAGCGTGCGTGCACGGATACCTTCAATTTCAGGACGACTTGCCAATAGATAGAAAATTTCTAAAATAGCGCTTGGTTTTTCTGAGAAAATTTTATGATGTTGTACTGCTAATTTACCATCAACTAATTTAAATCTTTCGTTAATTTGCTCAATTTGTCTTTCATAATTTGGTAGGCGAGGGGTAATGACTGATTCATTGAAATAGGATAACAACATTTCATTTAACGTTGAGACTTGTTGCGCAGTGCGATAATAACGACGCATAAATTGCTCAATTGGGTAATTGATATGTTGATCTTCTTTTTTTACATAACCAAATTTAGTTGCAATTTCACGTTGGTAATCAAACAACAAACGGTTTTCATCACGTTTAGTGATGCGGTGTAAATGGTGGCGAATTTCCCAAAGGAAATTTTCAGCTTCTTCTAGTACACCCAATTCAAATTCAGAGATAAAGCCTAAATGTACTAAATCATAGATACGATTAACACGAAAGTGGCGTTTGGCAATCCAACCAATTTGGTTAATATCACGAATTCCACCAGGTGCATTTTTTATGTCAGGTTCTAAGTTGCTTTCAGTATTATTATGTTGCGCGTGACGTTGAACTTGTTCTTGCATTTTTGCATCAAAAAAAGTGCGGTCAGTCCAAGTTTGTGAAACAACACGACGTGGCCATTTGCGTAAAAACGCATTACCACAGATTAGACGCGCTTCAATGAGTGTGGTTGCAATACTTAAGTCAGCAGTTGCTTGTTCAAAACAACATTGGATGGTACGTACACTTACTCCAGGTTTGAGTTGACCTACATCCCAAAGCGAGGAGATAAATGTGGTTACCATTGCCTCTTGCTCAGGACTTAAGTCTTGTTCTGATAACACCATAATATCAACATCAGAACATGGAAGCATTTCACGTCGGCCGTAGCCACCTACAGCAAACAAAGCCAAAGGACTTTGATCTAAGCCAGCATGTTGCCAGAGTAAGTTCAAAATACTATCGATCGAGTCAGAGCGAGCTTTTAAAGTATCGCGAATCGGGTGGCCTGCTTCAAAATACTGCTCTAATTCTGTTTCGACCGTATCACGCCATTGATTAATGGCTTGAATGTCATCGGGAAAACGCAGATCGTCTTTCAAGAGCGTAATTTGAATCATTGAAAAGCTTCCTTGATGAGGCACAGATCATAAATATAAATACTGTGCCGAATGATGATTTACATGATTTTAAAAACTGAAGATCAAGCAATACAAACTGCTTAGCTCTCAGTTGTTTGTACCTGAACTAAGTCAGCAGCTTGTTGTGCAAGTTGACGTGCTTGTTCAGTATTTTCTGCACGTGCTGTGACTACACCCATGCGACGACGTTTAAATCCTTCAGGTTTACCGAATAAACGTAAATCTGTATCTGGATGTTGTAAAGCGATATTTAAATTAGAATAACTGAGGTTATTTGCATCAACACCAGCATAGATCACAGCACTTGCAGCTTGGCTATGACGTGTAGTGTTGACATTTAGACCCAGAATTGCGCGTGCATGTAATTCAAATTCACTTTGGAATTGAGAGGCTAAAGTAACTAATCCAGTATCGTGTGGGCGAGGAGATACTTCACTAAACCACACTTGATCGCCTTTAATAAAAAGCTCAACACCGAAGACACCACAGCCGCCAAGTGCTGTCGTTACTTTATCTGCAATGCGTTTTGCTTCTGTAAGTGCTGTGGCTGTCATTTGTTGTGGTTGCCAGCTTTCTACATAATCACCATCAACTTGACGGTGACCAATAGGATCACAGAAGTGAGTTTCCACAACGGCACTTTCTGGATTCTTCGCTCGAACAGTTAATAATGTGATTTCAAAGTCAAAATCGATTTGTGCTTCAACAATAACTTTTGTTTGTTTTACTCGACCACCTGTTTGTGCATATTCCCAAGCAGCTTCAACTTCGGAAAATGCTTTTACGCGTGATTGTCCTTTGCCAGAAGAAGACATAACTGGCTTCACAAAGTTTGGATAACCAATATCATCACATGCAGCTTTAAAGCTTTCTAATGAGTCGGCAAAACGATAAGCAGAAGTAGGAAGACCAAGCTCTTCAGCGGCGAGAACCCGAATGCCTTCACGGTTCATGGTGAGATTTACCGCCTTAGCTGAAGGAATAACAGTTGCGGTATTTTGTTGTTCGATCTCAATTAAAACTTCTGTTGCTATGGCTTCAATTTCAGGAACAATTAAATGTGGTTTGACGTCTTGAATGAGTTGTTGTAATTGCGCTTTATTTGTCATATCAATGCAATATGCAAAATGTGCAACTTGCATTGCAGGGGCTTGTTCATAGCGATCAGCAGCGTGGACCTCAACGCCAAGACGTTGTAATGAAATTGCGACTTCTTTGCCAAGTTCACCCGAGCCAAGTAATAAAACTTTGAAAGCAGAAGATTGCAGAGGAGTGCCTAAAGTAACGCTCATGTAAAAGATCCATACAATGCTTGATAGGCTTTTAGCATAGCAGAACTATATGCTGTGTAACGCCTTGATTGTGAGTTTTTGCAAATTTCCTATCAAGAATTGCTGGAATCTAGGTGAAACACAGACTTATATACTACTGTAATGATTAATTTAATAAAATCATGACTCGTACTAGATGATTAAACATCATGTTTGAGCTGCATCAATAATTCAAAACTATCAAGACGTTTTTGTGGATCATAAACATCACAGGTAAAAATAAACTCATCTACTTCATAGTCTTTTAGTAATTTTTCAAGTCCTGCTTTCACTGTTTGTGGTGATCCAATCTGTGCCATAGCATAGAAGTTATTTACAGCGATTTGCTCACCTGGGCTACATAATCCATCAGTGCTTTTTATTGGTGGTTGAAGTTTTAAACTTTGACCACGAATTAAACCTAATATGCGTTGGTAAGCGCTCGTTGCAAGATATTCAGCCTCAGCATCGCTAGGTGCGACTACTGTTGGAACACCCATTGAGACATACGGGTGGTCTAAGTAGCGAGAAGCTTGGAAGTTTTCACGGTATAACTCGATAGCATCTCTCAACATGCGAGGAGCAAAGTGTGATGCAAATGAATAAGGCAAACCTAAACGGGCAGCAAGTTGTGCGCTAAACAAACTTGATCCAAGCAACCAAACTGGAACATGGGTGCCCTGACCAGGTGTCGCTGTAATACGTTGACCTGCTTGAGCATCTGCAAAATAGTTTAAGATTTCCATAACATCTTGTGGAAATTGATCTTCGGTTTCTTGGCGTCCACGGCGTAATGCGCGCATGGTCACTTGATCTGTACCAGGCGCACGTCCTAAACCTAATTCTATGCGGTTGGGGTACAAAGTTGCGAGAGTGCCAAATTGCTCAGCAACCACAAGAGGGGCATGATTAGGCAACATAATACCGCCTGATCCTAAACGGATATGTTGTGTGTTGGCCAGTAAGTGGCCAAGTAATACTGCTGTTGCAGAGCTAGCGATACCATCCATATTGTGATGTTCTGCAAGCCATAAGCGGTCATAACCGAGTTTTTCTGCGTGTTGTGCGAGTTGACATGCATGCTGTAATGCTTGAGCAACGCTGTGTCCATGACGTACTGGGGCTAATTCTAAAATGGAAAATTTAGTGTTATGAAGTGATCTCATTAGAAACCCTTAAATCAATATTCAGTTGAGCATACGTGATAAATTGAATGCTGTATATCGTTTTTTTTCGATATAAGAATGGTGTATTTAAGGGGGTATATAAATTGGTAAAGTCTTGCTAAATGCTAAAGTTATCTGCAATAAAAAAGCCTCAAATGTGAGTGACATTTGAGGCTGAAAGACACACCAAAGGTGAGTGATTTTAGCGGTAGCGACGATGTTTATGGCGATTGTGTTTGCTATTACCATAATAGTTATAGCGATTATCTTGAGAGATTTTATTACCTAGGGCTGATCCACCTGCGGCACCAAGTGCAGAACCAACGTAACCACCAGTGCTTCCACCCATATTTCGACCAGCAGCATAACCACCAGCACCACCTAAACCACCACCAATTGCAGCAGCAGTACGATCACGGCGGTCACTCGCGACAGCAGCCCCACCAGCACCGCCAATGGCTGAACCAATCATTGCTCCACTATGCCCACCCATCTCTTTACCAAGTGCAGTACCAACAACACTACCTAATGCGGATGTCGCAGCAACGCGTGTGGTATTTCCAGCCTGAGCAGCTGTAGCAAATACAGTCGACAATGACAGCATTACACCTAAAAATAATACTTGAGCATTCATTCTATTCTCCATGCCCTCTCATGTGGGGCTTGTTAAAATCATTGCAGCTAATTTAACAAGCATCTACGAGATAAATATGGAGAACATAGGCTGTCCTATAATGCTTTGGTATCAGCTTGTAACTATAAATTCTAAATTGATGAAATAAACCGCAAAAATAAGAACATTATGCAGAAAATGTGTGGAAGATAGGGGTGAGGCAATAGATGGGGGGAGAAAATAAAGTAAAACTGGCAAAGATGTGTATCTAGCAGTGTCTTTTAAAAGCGACAATCTGTAAACTAAGCGAAATTTTTTACAATAGATTTGCTTCAAATAACAGCTCATGTTGCTATTTGACTTAAACCGTGTTTGAGAACTGACTTAAATGAAAGAATCGTTACGTCTACGTTTGGATCAACTCTGTGATCGACAAGAAGAACTAACAGCCCTATTGGCAGATGTTGAAGTAATTTCGGACAATAAGCGATTTCGTAATTTATCGCGTGAACATAATGATCTCACAGAAATAACCACTGTTTGGATTAAGTATAAACAGGCTGAGGAAGATATAGAAACAGCTGAAATGATGGCCTCAGATCCTGATTTCAAAGAAATGGCCCAAGAGGAAATCAAAGAAAATAAAGCACTCATTGAACAGCTTGAAGCTGATCTCAATATTTTGATGATTCCTAAAGATCCTAATGATGCAAACTCTGCTTACTTAGAGGTACGTGCAGGTACAGGTGGTGATGAGGCCGCAATCTTCTCTGGTGACTTGTTCCGTATGTATAGTAAGTATGCGGAAACACAAGGTTGGCGTATTGAAATTTTGTCAGAAAATGAAGGCGAACATGGCGGCTATAAAGAAGTCATTTGTCTCATTAACGGTGAGGGCGTTTACGGACGACTTAAATTTGAAAGTGGCGCACATCGTGTACAACGAGTTCCAGCTACGGAATCTCAAGGGCGTGTACATACCTCTGCATGTACAGTAGCTATTTTGCCTGAAGTTGATGTTGATACCACTGTTGAGATTAACCCTGCCGATTTACGTATAGATACTTACCGTGCATCAGGTGCTGGTGGTCAGCATATTAACAAAACAGATTCGGCTGTACGTATTACGCATATCCCAACTGGCACAGTTGTTGAGTGTCAAGATGAACGTTCACAGCATAAGAATAAAGCAAAGGCCATGGCTTTATTGGTTTCACGTTTAGAAAATGCCAAACGCGCTGCTCAAGAATCAGCAACATCTGAAATGCGCCGTGATTTGGTGGGTTCTGGTGACCGTTCTGAACGGATTCGAACTTATAATTATCCGCAAGGTCGCATGACAGATCATCGTATTAACTTAACCTTATATAAGTTAGATGCTGTTATGGAAGGTGATTTAACTGAGTTACTCGATAGTTTACATCGTGAATATCAGGCAGATCAGTTGGCCTTACTTGCACAGCAAAATGGTGGTTAATGAATATTAAAGAGGCGGTGGCGTTACGTGGTGAAGTCGATAGCTATGAGCGCCAAGAAAATCTTTGGATTCTTGAACATATTTTGCAGCGCAGTGTACTTGAATTAAAATTACTGGGTGAATTTGAGCTCACTGCTAAACAGCAACAGGACTATGTTCAAGCACTTGAGCGTATTGGGGCAGGTGAACCTTTGGCATATATTACGGGTTCACAGCCGTTTTGGAGCTTAGACTTGATTGTTACTCCTGACACTTTAGTGCCACGCCCTGACACTGAAGTATTGGTTGAAAGTGTCCTCCAATTAGATTTGGCGCAGTATGCAAAAGTAGTCGATTTAGGTACTGGAACAGGGGCAGTTGCTTTGTCTCTTGCTTCTGAACGCCCAAGTTGGCAGATTTTAGCGACAGATATTTATGAACCCACCTTGGCTGTTGCCCAACGTAATGCAAATAAACATGGTTTAAAGCAGGTCAAGTTTGCTTGTGGTGCTTGGTATGATGCTTTAGCAATAGATGATCAAGCACAGTTCGATGTTATTGTCTCTAATCCACCTTATATTGATCGTGTTGATCCACATATGCAAAGCCTACGAGCAGAACCTGAACGTGCGTTGGTTGCGGATCTGCAAGGTATGGCTGATCTTCAGCTCATTATTCAACAGGCAGTGTATTGGCTTAAACCTCAAGGGTGGGTTGTACTTGAACATGGTTATGATCAGGGGCAAGCGGTACGAACTTTATTTGAGCAAACTGGCTTTAAAAAAGTTAAAACAATTCAAGACTATGCTGGAAAAGATCGAGTGAGTTTAGGTCAGTTGATTACAGATTAGAAAGTTATTTCATATGGTTTTAAAAAAACGATATCTTATAAGATATCGTTTTTTTAACTAAGTTTGAAGTTTAATGGTCGTGTTTTAAGTATTCTGGCTCTTTAGGTAGCTTCATACTGCAGAGTAAACAGATGATGAGCATGACAAAAACATAGATAAAGAACATGTTTTCATAGCCTGAATTTTTAAACTGTAAAGCCACCGCAGGTGCAGAGCCACCAAAGATGGCATTACCAACTGCATAGGCAAAGCCAACACCTAAAGCACGAATATGTGCAGGGAACATTTCGGCTTTGACTAGACCGCTAATTGAAGTGTAGAAGCTGAGTAACATCAATAAGAAAATGAGTAGCAAAGTAACAATAACTGCCGAGTCGCTAAAATGTCGCATAGCGATGACCATAACTGGATAAACAAAGATCGCACAAGAAACACTGAACAGAATCATAGAGGCACGGCGACCAATACGGTCTGATAACATACCAAATAAAGGTTGAGCTAACATAAAGACCAGTAATGCCGTGGTCATCATATAACCTACGATTTTTTCATCAAAACCTAAACTGGTAATATAAGTTTTTGAATAGACAGTTAATACATAGAAGGTTAATGATCCAGCAGAGGTATAGCCTACAACCAGTAAAAAAGTACCCCAATTGTGTTTGAATAATTCAGATAGACTGCCTCCACCTTCTTTTTTCTTATCTTCAGTTAAAGTTTCTTCCAAATTACGACGAGCAAAATAAGATAAAATTGCAACGATACCACCAATAATAAATGGAATTCTCCAGCCACCATCCATCATTTGCTCTTTTGTCATGAGCATAAGCATAATAACACCTAAAAGACTGGCTAAAAGCTGCCCTCCAGAAAGCGTAACGTATTGGAATGAAGAATAAAAACCACGTTGACCCTTGAGTGCAACTTCACTCATATAGGTCGCAACTGTACCATACTCACCACCAACAGAAAGACCTTGTAATAGACGTACGGCAAGTAATAAAAATGGGGCGGCCATACCGACTTGCTCATAGGTAGGTAGTGCTGCAAATAAAAAAGAACTAATAGCCATTAAGGTAATGGAGATCGTCATTGATTGTTTGCGGCCATAGGTATCACCAATCCAACCAAAGAGCCAGCTACCAATAGGACGCATAAAAAAACTAGCGGCAAATACACCCCAAACATAAATGGCTTTGGTGGAGTCACTCATATCTGGAGTGGAAAAGGCATGCTGGAAATATACTGCAAATGCTGCATAAATATAAAAATCAAACCATTCAACTAAATTACCTGATGCTGCGCCAACAATGGCTTTAACCCGTTTGCTTTTCTCATGGGTTTGATAGATTGGTGTTTCATTCATGAGCATATCCTTATGTGTAAAAAATAAAGGTTTAAATTAAGTTAAAGCAATGTGTTTGAATTTTAATCTATTGAATAGAAAATATTATGAATAAATCGTTAATTTGCACTGATTGCTACTTTATATTTCAATTAAATTAACTAAATGATTTTGATTATTATATAAAAAATATATTTTGAGCTTAGATTTTTACTAAAAATCCACATTAAAATCAGTTATATTTTTTGATACATTGCAGTCTGATCAACATTGTAGCTGGCTCAAACATATTGATTAAGGCAATAAGCAATGAAGAACTGATGGACTAGAAGTAAATCGTTGGATAACGATTATTTGAGAAAAGAGATGTGTTATGAGACTGCAAACTTTGTTTTATGGATGTGTTTTATTACTGGGAAGTACTGAAATATGGGCCAATGATAGTACTGGTTATGTAGGGACAGGTGGGGTGACCTATAAAAAGAATCTCGATATAACCATGCAAAGCGAAAATTTATTTATTAGTAAACAATTGATTAAAGTCGACTACGAATTTCGTAATGAGAGTAAAAAGGACATCAGTGAAACAGTATTATTTCCATTACCAGCGATTGAAGCTGAAATGGATGGAGATTTTGCTGACACGGCTAAATTAATTCAAAGTTTTAAGGTAAAAGTGAATGGTCAAGCACTTAAACCTAAAATGAATGTACGTGCTTTTATGAGTGAATATCCGCTACCAGCACAAGGTGAAGCTGTGGAAAAAGTGCATGATGTTACTGCAGCACTTATTGCTTGTGGGTTAACAGAGCAAGAATTAATGAATCCTTGGTATCGTCAACTTGACTCACATCGGATCAGTAATAAAATCAAAGCCTGTCAACAGCCACAGATTCAGAAGTTGCTAAGTATGAGTGGTGATGAGGAAGTTTTGTGGTCAGCCCAAATTATTTATAGTTGGCAACAGACTTTTAAGGCAAATAGTATTACTCATGTACAACATCAGTATCAACCATTGCTCGGTGGTGCAGTTGCTTGGTATGACCCTGAACATGAGAATCCATTTTGTATGGATGCAAGCTTTCAAAAAAGTATGAAGCGTTTAAGGGCAGAGCAATCTGGTTATTATTCTTTAAGTTATATTTTAACGACAGGAAAAAACTGGGCAAATAAAATTGAAAATTTTAAGTTAACAGTAGAGAAAGATCCCAAAGAACTCGTATCGTTTTGTTGGGATGGGCCGGTGAAGAAAATATCAGCAACTCAATTTCAAGCAACAATGAAAAACTTTGTTCCTCAAAAAGAACTTGAGGTGATTTTTTTGCAATTACAACGTTAATGTGACTGTTAGGTTAAGCAAATAGCATCGGGTTGATGTACATCATTGAAAAAAACATCAACCTGTCCAAGCGTTAAGGTCACATAGTTAAAATACAACATGCTAAGATATTGGCGATATGATTTAAACTTAAAGCACTTCTCATGTTTCAACAGACGATCTCCCAACTCGATTTAAAAAAACTAAAACCCAGTGAAAAAAGATGGATTGGCACGCTCTTTGGTTCAGCTGCGGCTTTATTGATTAAAGAAATTGCCGACCATACAGAACAACTGCTGGTTTTAGTGGCACGCAATAGTCAGCATCTCGCTCAACTTGAAGGCGAGTTAGAGTTTTACGGTATTAAGCCAACGATCTTCCCAGATTGGGAAATTTTACCTTACGATCGTTTATCTCCACATCAGGATATTATTTCTGAACGCTTATCCATTTTGGCAAATATGCCCAAACGAGGCATTTTATTAATAAGCGCAAGTACCTTAGCGCAGCGTGTAGCTCCAAGTAGTTGGTTGCTTGGTGAGCATTTTGATATTCGTGTAGGTCAGTCTTTTGATTTAGAACAACAAAAATTGAAATTGGTTCAAGCCGGTTACCATTTGGTTGATACCGTTTATGACCATGGTGAATTTGCAGTTCGTGGCAGTATTATGGATATATTTGCCAGTGGCCAATTGGCGCCGATCCGCATAGATCTTTTTGATGATGAAGTTGAAAGTCTGAAATTTTTCGATCCTGAAACACAGCGAACAACAGATCAACTACAGTATTTTACAGTACTGCCCGCGAGGGAATTCCCTTTGAAAGAGGGTAGAGCTGTATTTCGTGAGCGTTACGCAGAAGCTTTTCCAACAGCAAATCCAAAGAAGAACCCGATTTATCAAGATGCTTTAGAAGGAATTGTCTCACCTGGGATCGACTTTTATTTTCCATTGTTCTTTGATGAACAACAAATGAAAACACAAAGTAGCATTACAACGTACTTTCCAAGTAATGCTATTGTCATTACGGAAAAAGAATTGGGCGAAGATCTAAATCGTTTCTGGGCAGAAGCTGTACGTCGCTATGAAGACCGTCGCCATAATATGGATCAGCCAATATTGGCTCCTGATCAGTTGTTTATGCAAACCCAGCAGTTGGCCGAACTACTGAACCAATTTCCACGTTTAATTGTTTCAGCAGAAGCAGTGGAATCACGCGCTGGTGCGATTAATATTGAGAGTGAAGCACCGCCAGTTTTATCAATTGATCACAAACAACAACAGCCCTTTGAACGTGTGAAAAACTATATTCAAAGTGCAAGTTTTCCTGTGCTTTTGGTTGCAGAGAGTGCTGGCCGTCGTGAGAGCCTAAGAGATGCTCTACGGCCAAGTTTAGGTGAAATTCCAGCGGTTGAGGGCTTTGCTGAGTTTTTGCAGCAAAAGTATTCAGTGGCCATTACTCATGCTGGCTTAGATCGCGGTTTATTACTTCATAATCGTCTGTCGGTTATTTCAGAAAACCAGCTCTATGAGCATCGAGTGGTACAACGACGTCGAAAACGTCAACACGAAGTTTCTGAAGAATTTTTGATTCGAAGTTTAACGGAATTGAGCGTTGGTGCACCCGTTGTACATATTGATCATGGTGTTGGTCGTTATGCTGGTTTGGTCATGTTGAATATTGATGATCAAGACTATGAGTTTTTACAGTTGGATTATGCCGATGAAGCCAAAGTCTATGTACCTGTAACGCATTTACAGCTCATTAGTCGTTATAGTGGTGGTGATCCTGATTTAGCACCTTTACATAAGCTGGGCACAGATGCATGGAATAAAGCGAAACGTAAGGCTTTAGAGCAAATTCATGATGTGGCTGCAGAGCTTCTGCATATTCAAGCACGGCGACAAGCTAAGCCTGGAATGAG
Source organism: Acinetobacter rudis (assembly GCF_031157835.1). GTDB lineage: Bacteria > Pseudomonadota > Gammaproteobacteria > Pseudomonadales > Moraxellaceae > Acinetobacter > Acinetobacter rudis_A. The sequence continues at coordinate 59,886 of NZ_JAVIDR010000016.1, forward strand.
TTTTGAATTGGAGCAAAGTGCCTATATGCAATTTGCGGCAAGTTTTGCTTATGAGGAAACGCTCGATCAAGCCAATGCTATTGAAGCCACATTACATGATATGCAATTGGCGAAGCCAATGGATCGTTTGGTTTGTGGTGATGTTGGTTTTGGTAAAACAGAGGTTGCAATGCGTGCTGCTTTTGTTGCTGTACAAAACAATAAACAAGTTGCTGTTTTAGTTCCGACTACATTATTAGCCCAGCAGCACTACGAATCATTCAAAGACCGTTTTGCAGATTGGCCAATCCGAGTTGAAGTGTTATCACGTTTTGGTTCTTCTAAGGCGCATAACAAAATTATTGAAGATTTGGCGGAAGGTAAAGTTGATATTGTTATTGGTACGCATAAGATTTTGCAAGAAAACATACAGTTTAAAAATCTTGGTTTAATGGTGGTCGATGAAGAGCATCGTTTTGGTGTGCGAGATAAAGAACGAATTAAGGCTTTACGTGCCGATGTTGATATGTTGACGTTAACTGCAACTCCAATACCACGTACTTTGAATATGGCCTTCTCTGGAATGCGTGATTTATCAATTATTGCTACCCCACCAGCACGCCGTTTAGCAGTGAAAACTTTTGTTGTAGAGCAAACGGATGCCACTCTAAAAGAGGCGATATTGCGAGAGTTGCTACGCGGTGGTCAAGTTTATATATTGCATAATGAGGTTGAGACCATTGAGCGTGCTGCAGAGAATATTCGTCAGTTAGTACCTGAAGCGCGTGTTGCAGTGGCACATGGACAAATGCGTGAACGTGAACTCGAACAAGTGATGCAACAATTTTACCATAAGCAAGAAAATGTTCTTGTTTGTTCAACCATTATTGAAACAGGTATTGATGTACCTAATGCCAATACCATTATTATTGAACGTGCTGACAAATTAGGATTGGCACAATTGCATCAGTTACGTGGGCGTGTAGGTAGATCACATCATCAAGCATATGCTTACTTAATGGTGCCATCTATTAAAGGATTAAAAGGTGATGCTGAAAAGCGTCTAGATGCGATTCAGCGTGCCTCAACTTTAGGGGCAGGCTTTATTTTAGCAACGGAAGACTTAGAAATTCGTGGCGCAGGTGAACTGCTTGGTGAGCAACAAAGTGGTTCCATGCAGGCAATTGGTTATAGTCTATATATGGAAATGTTGGAGAAGGCGACTAAAGCAATTCAACAGGGTAAAACCCCTAATTTTGAAGCACCCTTGTCATTAACCTCTGAAATTAATTTGCATATGCCTGCGTTAATCCCAGATGAGTATTTAGGTGATGTTCATCAGCGTTTACTTTTCTATAAACGCATTAGTAATACAGATCATCAAGATAAACTTGATCATATTCGTATTGAGCTTATTGATCGTTTTGGCACATTACCTCAAGCAGTCAAACAATTGTTTAGTGTGCATCAAATTCGTATTAAAGCAGAACAATTGGGTATTACTAAAATTGATTTGGGTGCTAATGGTGGGGTGGTTGAGTTTTCACCCGATACACCGGTGCAAGCGATGAGTATTATTCAACTTATGCAAAGTCATCCAACACATTATCGTATGGATGGAGGACAGCGCTTAAAAGTAATGCGAATGTTGGATGAATATGAAAAACGCATAGAATTTATTCAAGATCTATTGAATCAATTAGCAAGGGATGTTTCTAGAAATTAGCATTTAGAATTACTCGAAATGAAGGATGAACTGATGAGTATAGGACTTTGCCAGATCAACACAAATTTATTTGTACGAAAACATGGCGGGAATAATACTCACAGTAAATCGGTTGTGTTAGTATGAAGCATCTCTTTTTTCGATATCATTTATAAAGATATGTTTAGTTTGCATCCTCAACTTGCCCAAGATACTTTTTTTGTCGGCGATTTTCCGCTTTCGACATGTCGTTTAATGAATGATATGCAGTTTCCGTGGTTAATTCTAATTCCGCGTGTGCCTGGTATTAGTGAACTTTATGAACTGAGCCAAGCCGATCAAGAACAATTTTTACGTGAATCAAGTTGGTTATCTAGCCAACTTTCACGTGTATTCCGTGCTGATAAAATGAATGTTGCAGCATTAGGTAATGTTGTACCTCAATTACATTTCCATCACGTAGTGCGCTATCAAAATGATGTTGCATGGCCAAAACCTGTATGGGGTGGAACGGCTGTTCCTTATTCAAATGAAGTGCTTGCGCATATGCGTCAAACTTTAATGTTGGCTCTACGAGGTCAAGGAGACATGCCTTTTGATTGGCGCATGGACTAGGTTACGCCAATTTTAAGCACGAGTCGGGATGGAGAAATATAATAAGTGTCATCAATCGATCGGATGCTAAAAAAAGGATCTAAACAATTTGAGATATTCCAGCGAACTGTAGGGTATCTCTTTCTTGCTTTGATCATGGTGGTTTATTGCTTTACTACGCCACTAGCAGAGAATCAGGTTTATGTACCTGTTTTTCTGCTATTTATTGTATTGTTTAGTTCTCGTTTATCGAGTTGGCTGCAATACCACTATAATAATGACATTCGAAAAAACGTCTTTTTTATTATTGATGTCATCGTATTTGCTACTGTATTGGCTGCAGTTCATTTAAGTCTAGTTATTACTTTTGGCTTAATATTCGTTTTATTTTATTCGATTATTAATAATAAAATTTCGACTATGGTGGCTGCATTATCAACTTTAATTGCCATTATTGTCTTTTATTTTAATATTATATTTTTCTTTGGTTTTAGTGATTACTTTGAGCAAACTGGAGTAGAAGTTACAACTATTTCATTTGTGGGTTTGATTCTGTTTAGTGGGATTGGCGGGTATTTTACTCGTGAAAGCGTAAAACGCTTAGAACAACAAAAGAAAAACTATTTTACCGAGATGAATCGCTATATTGAGCTTTCAAATCAACTCAGTCGGTATGCGCCACTGCAATTATGGCAAGCGATTATGCGTGGGGAAACTGAGGCGAAACTTGAGTATAAACGTAAGAAAATAACCGTTTTCTTTTCAGATATACAAGGTTTTACCAATATGTCTGAAACGCTTATTCCTGACGATTTAGCCTTCTTACTCAATGATTATTTAAGCCAAATGACAGATATTGCTAAGCAGTATGGGGCGACGATTGATAAGTTTATGGGCGATGCGATCTTAATCTTCTTTGGTGATCCTGATTCACAAGGTATAGAGCAAGATGCGAAAAATTGTCTAGATATGGCAATTGCGATGCGACAACAGATGAAATTTTTACGTGAACGTTGGATGAAAATGGGCTATCCAGCTTTACATATTCGTATGGGGATTAGTACGGGATATTGTCACGTTGGCAATTATGGCGCAGTTCACCGTATGGCTTATACCATCGTTGGGCGAGACGCAAACCTCGCAGCTCGTTTACAGAGTAATGCCGAGGTAGATGAGATTTTAATTTCACAAGACACTTATAACTTAGTCAAAAATAATTATTTATGTACCCCAAAACAGCCAATTGCTTTGAAGGGAATTCAAGGTTTGGTTAATACTTGGCAGGTTGTAGAGAAGTTTTCAGCCAGTAATAGTGATTACCAGCAATGGTTTGATTATGAATATAAAGGCTTTCACTTATTATTGAATCTAGAACAAGTGCAAAATTATGAATATGAAGAGTTAGTACAGGTTCTTGAGAAAATGATCAGTAGAATTCAATTGCAGCAACAATTAATTGATGAAAATGGTATTGCACGACTGAGACTTGAGGATGAAATCAAATCACAGCAAGAATTGAATAAAGAAGCTTAATTACAAATTTTTGTATGCTAAAAAAACCATCATGACGATGGTTTTTTTAACTTGAATCATTTAGTGGTTTTCTGAAGCATGGTTAATCGAGTATTTAGGAATCTCGATTTCTAAATCTTCATCTACGACTTCAACTTGACATGAGAGGCGAGAATCTGGCTCTAAGCCCCAAGCGCGATCAAGCAAATCAGCCTCAACATCATCCATTTCTTCAAGACTATTAAAACCTTTGCGAACAATAATATGGCATGTAGTACATGCACGTGACATATCGCAAGCGTGTTCGATTTTAATGTTGTGGTCTAAAAGGCTTTGGCAAAGATTGGCATTTGCTTCAACTTCAAACTCTGCACCTTCAGGACAATATTGAGCATGGGGTAATACTTTAATACGTGGCATCGTTGCACCTATGGATTAGTTTGAGTTTGACCAGTCATCGAGTTTAGTCCCTTTTAATGCCTGATCAATATGCTGATTCATACGCAGTGCAGCAAATGCGTCACTGTGTATTTTAAGTGTATGTACTGCATCTTCAATCGTTTTGATGTCATTGCCTTGCAGTGCACTTTTTAAAATCGCTTCGGCTTGCTGAAGATTTTGTTGTTGCTCAGTGCTGAGTAATGAAGCATCAAGTTTGAGCGCCTGTTCAAGCGCTTCAAGTTCGCGTTGAGCTTCAACTTTGGTTTCATTGAGATGACGAAGATTTTTATCTTCTTCAGCAAAAGTAAATCCTTCAAGGAGTAGACGTTCTGTGTCTTGTTCAGAGAGACCATATGAAGGTTTAATATCAATTTGTGCTTGTACACCAGAAGTTGTTTCACGTGCGCTCACAGTGAGTAAACCATCTGCATCGACTTGGAAAGTCACTTCAATTCGTGCTTGTCCTGCAACCATTGGTGGTATACCACTAAGAACAAAACGTCCTAAACTACGGCAGTGTTCAACTAAATCTCGTTCGCCTTGTACCACATGAATTAACATGGCAGTTTGGCCATCTTGATATGTGGTAAATTCTTGACGACGTGCAACTGGAATGGCCGTGTTACGAGAGATTAGGCGTTCAACTAATCCACCCATGGTTTCTAGACCCAATGAGAGTGGAGTAACATCTAACAATAATGAGCCATCAATTTGATTGCCAATGAGTTGATTGGCAGTAATTGAAGCACCTATTGCAACGACTTCATCTGGATTGATTGTACATAGTGGTTGGCGTTGAAACACTTCTTCTACACATTTTTGTACTGCATACGAACGTGTAGAGCCACCAACTAAAACCACTTCATGAATATCATCAAGACTTAAGTGAGCATCACGAAGAACTCGTTTTGCAACGCTAATGGTTTTATCTAGTGCAACAGCGATCACAGCTTCAAAAGTAGGGCGATCTAAGGTGATTGTTTTATCGAGTACTTGTAATTCAACACTTTCTTGTTCAGTCAACTGTTCTTTGGCTTGGCGTGCATTTACAATAAGCTGTGCATATTCAAAGTCATTGAGTTGATCGAGTTGTAGTTGCTTACGTGCCCATTTCACAATTAAGCGATCAAGATCATCACCACCTAAAGCAGTGTGTCCACCAGTCGCAAGTACTTCAAATACACCCTGACTAAAGCGTAAAATTGATACATCAAAAGTACCACCACCTAAATCATAAATCACATAATTACGATTATGATCAAGTGCATTTTCTTGATCTAGGCCGTAAGCTACAGCAGCAGCAGTAGGTTCATTAAGCAGACGAAGTACATTTAGACCAGCAAGTTGAGCTGCATCACGTGTTGCTTGACGCTGAGCTTCATCAAAATAAGCAGGTACTGTAATTACAGCGCCTTGTATTGGATGTTGTAAGCTTGATTCAGCACGAATCTTTAATTGGTTGAGAATAGCAGCAGAAATTTCAACAGGTGTTTTATGGCCTTGTGCTGTTTCTAGTGCAGGCATTTGTTGTTCATCACCCATGAGTACATAAGGGTGTTGAAATTTGATGTCTGCTTTAGAGCGACCCATAAAACGTTTAATTGAAGTTATCGTGTTTTTAGGATCAGTTGTTAGAAAGGCTTTAGCATCATCACCATAATGAATTGAGTCTTGGGCATAATGTACGATCGAAGGCAATAAAACACGGCCTTGTTCATCTGTTAGAACTTTGGCTTGGCCAGAAAGTACAGTCGCAACTAAAGAGTGCGTTGTGCCTAAATCAATGCCAATGGCAATTCGATGTTCATGCGGAGCACTGGATTGTCCCGGTTCTGCAATTTGCAGGAGTGCCATGTTGTAAATCCTATTTGAATAAATCAGTCAATCTTGGTTAAAGTTTATAAACTAAATGAACCAATACATTAGAAATCATCGTCTAAGTCGAAATCATCATCATCTAAAAGACGATCTTCAGCTTTATCGATATCATTCATGACCTTTTGGAAAAAACGTAATTTTCGGACGGTATCGCGTGCTTCGGCCCAATCTTCTTCGTCAAAATCAATTTTAAATTCACGGACCAATCCATCGATCCATTGCTGTACTTCCCGTTTGAGTGAAAGCAGCTGGGTTGTCTCGTGGGCTTCATCTAATTGTTCGTGAATTTCTAAAGCAGACTGTAAAAATTCAAAATCATGAATTGACTGGTCAAGATGATAATCTTGTTTTTTTAAGGAGAGGAGGTAGCCAGCACGACTGTCGACATGTAATAAAGTTTTATAAGCTTGATTAATCTCACTAGATTGAACCAATGCTTGTTCTTTATCTGTTGCTCGATCAGGATGGTGTTGTTGTTGCAAGCTAAGAAAGTTTGTTTTGAGCGTCGCTAAATCAATATCGAGCGAAGTAGGGAGTGTAAATAACTCAAAATGATTCATGAGAGGAAATCCACAATGATAACGCGTTAGAACAGTGTAACACACTGCTCTAACGTGAAAGGACGAAACAGAGGGGAGAATTAAACAGTGAAGGACTCACCACAACCACATTCGCCTTTTTTATTGGGGTTAATAAACTCAAAACCTTCATTAAGTCCATTTTTGACATAATCCATTTGCATACCATCTAAATAGACTAAGCTTTTAGGATCAACAAAGACTTTTACACCAAATTGTTCAAATACTTGATCATGAGTATCTACGTCATCAACAAATTCAAGAACATAGGCCAAACCAGAACATCCTGAAGTTTTCACTCCAACGCGAATTCCTTCACCCTTACCGCGATTTTTTAAATAATTGCTGATATGAGTTGCAGCACTCTGTGTTAAATTGATCATGAAAACTCCATTCACCAACGTCAAACGAATTAGGCTTTTGCCTTTTTGCTGCGATAGTCATCGACAGCAGCTTTGATTGCATCTTCAGCAAGAACTGAACAATGAACCTTCACTGGAGGTAGGGCAAGCTCAGTTGCAATATCAATATTTTTAATAGCTTGTGCTTGGTCTAAAGTTTTGCCTTTTAACCATTCAGTCACTAAAGAGCTTGATGCAATTGCAGAACCACAACCATAAGTTTTAAAACGTGCTTCTTCAATTACGCCCTCATCATTCACTTGAATTTGAAGACGCATCACATCACCACATGCTGGTGCACCGACCATGCCTGTACCAACATTGTCTGCGTTTTTATCTAACACACCTACATTACGAGGATTTTCGTAATGATCAATTACTTTTTCACTATAAGCCATGATGCTTCTCCAAACCTCGGGGTCAGCCTTGATAATATGATTAATGGGGGTATGTTATTGATTTGCAATCATGCTGAAAGAAGAATTAATAACATACCTTGGGTAAATTAGTGTTCAGCCCATTCGACTTTCGATAAATCGACGCCTTCTTTGAACATATCCCAAAGAGGAGAAAGTTCACGAAGTTTGTCTACAGCAGCTTTGGTTATTTCAAGAACATGATCGATGTCTTCTTCAGTCGTATATTTACCAAAGCTAAAACGAATCGAGCTATGCGCAAGTTCATCTGATAGTCCAAGAGCACGTAACACATATGAAGGCTCTAAAGTTGCAGATGTACATGCAGAACCTGAAGATACAGCAACATCCTTAAGTGCCATCATCAATGATTCGCCTTCAACAAAGTTAAAGCTTACATTGAGATAGTTAGATACATGGTGAGTTGGATGACCATTTAAGAACACTTGCTCTAAAGACTGTAGGCCAGTCCAAAGTTTGTCACGTAATACCGCTAAGCGAGCTTGTTCTGCTTGCATTGTTTTTCCAGCAAGTTCAAAAGCCTCACCCATACCAACGATTTGGTGTGTAGCAAGTGTGCCAGAACGCATACCACGTTCATGACCACCACCGTGCATTTGTGCTTTTAGGCGTACACGTGGGCTACGACGAACGTAGAGTGCACCAATACCTTTAGGACCATAAACTTTATGGCCAGAAAAGCTCATAAGGTCTACTTTCATTGTTTCCATATCGATTTCAATTTTACCTGCAGCTTGTGCGGCATCGACATGCAAGAAAGTTTTATTGGCACGTGTTAACTCACCAATAGCGGCAACATCAGTGACAGTACCAATTTCGTTATTCACCATCATCAATGAAACTAAAATGGTATCTGGGCGAAGTGCCTTTTGAACCATATCGGCAGTGATGAGGCCTGTTTGTGCTTCTGGTTCTAAGTATGTGATTTCGAAGCCTTCAGCTTCAAGTTCACGACAAGTATCTAAAATTGCTTTATGTTCAATTTTACTGGTGATGATATGTTTGCCACGAGATTGGTAGAACTGGGCAATACCCTTGAGTGCAAGGTTGTCTGACTCAGTTGCACCAGATGTCCATACGATTTCACGTGGGTCTGCTTTAATTAGATTTGCGACTTGTTCACGAGCATATTCAACTTTTTCTTCTGCTTGCCAGCCATATGCATGTGAGCGAGAAGCAGCATTTCCATAAATGCCATCAACAGTTAAACATTCCATCATGCGCTCTGCAACTTGAGGGTCAACAGGAGTTGTTGCAGCATAATCGAGATAAATAGGGCGTTTCATGTCAAATACCTGTAGCCGAAAGAGGGGCTGAATCTAATGATAATGGATTTTGGCGTAAGGCAACGGTTTGTACGTTGTCTCGTGCTATCAGGTCTGCAAGGGTGATTTTTTCTAAATAATCGGCAATATGTACTGATAATTCATGCCATAAGTCATGAGTCAGGCACATTGCACCATTCTGGCAGTTGCCTTTATGGTCACAACGAGTTGCATCAACCGTTTCGTTGACAGCTTCGATGATTTCTAAAATCGTAATTTGCTCTGCTTGACGAGCAAGATGATAACCACCATTTGCACCACGAACGCTAGAAACGAGGCCATGGCGTTTTAATTTTGCAAAAAGTTGTTCAAGATAGGCAACAGAAATTGTCTGACGAGTTGCAATTTCTGCAAGCGTGATGGTTTGCTCAGTTGGCTGCAATGCTAGGTCAAGTAGGGCAGTCACTGCGTAGCGACCGCGAGTTGTTAAGCGCATGATCTGATACACAATAAAAACTAGATGGTCAAAGTTTATGAATCCCTACTAAATTAGTCAAGTTTTTTTATTAAAACCAAGTAAAATAGTTGGAATTCATTTTTTATCATTGTGACTAGCAAAGTTTGCTTAATTTGTACTTAAAAAATACGAAGCAAATTATACACAACAATGATGATAAATAGCAAAGAAATAGTCGTTATTGCGAACTTAAAATACTTGATCTGTGTCTTGAGTTGACGTTTAGACTGTTTGTGCTGCTCAACTTCATCTTTTAATGCTTGAATTTCAATGCGTTGGTTTTCAATTGTCTGTAATAAAGGACGAATGCGATTTTGCGAGGCAGTACTTAAGTCGGTATTGTCAGGTTGTCTAAACCATTTATGCCAGTCCGATAACAATTTTGGTAAAGACAACTGTAAAAATAAGTCGCGCATTGGTGCTTTTAGACTTAGATCACCCTCAAAACGTAATTTGCGAATCGCACGAGTATTTCCCATTAAAAAAATACGGATTAATTCAATCATTGTGCTATTAATAGTTAAGTCAACAGGTTGATCTGGTGCTTGAACATCAAATAATACGCCCTTGTCCGTAAATTGTACGTAGAAGTTAAAATACGGTAAGTAACTATTGATTTTAAGGGTGAGTTGTCTATCAATAAATGGCTGGGATTGAAGGCTTACCAAACGATCATGTTTCAGTGTGAATGAAAATAAAGTTTCCAATATGATCATCAAAATGTTAGGCAACCAACGAGTTTGACTCTGTTGATGTTGCGATTCATTCATATAAAGCATCCTTTACAACAAGCTAGCAAGGTTGGTAAATCTGTTTAAACAAAAAAATGTGACTTACTCAACACGATTTTGCATACAATCCTTTCCGATTTGTAGAACAGTTTACTTAAAGGTTCAAGTATTTTGTTTGCTACTATAAGTTCATTTTAAACATATTTGGTCTGTTAAAGTGATAAAACTTGCTGGAGTGATGCGCTATGGAACATAAAAAAAACAATGCGGGATGCATTGATGTCAAGGATGAGCCAAAAAATCAACGAATTCATAAAGGAAAAATTCAAGCTACAGCTTTGGCAAAAGGTTCTCTTGATTTTAGAAAGTACACAAAACAGATTTGGTTAGCTGGACTAGGTGCTTTTTCGCGAGTAGAGGAAGAGGGAAACAAGCTGTTTGAATCTTTGGTTAAAGTGGGAGAAGAGTTAGAAAATTCCACAGAGCAAATTATTGAACAACATTTTTCTACTGCGGAACAACGAGTAGAAAGAGAAAATAGTCATCATAAAAGCAGAGTAGATAAATTATTAGAGCATAGTTTACAGCATACTTTGGCTCATCTTGGCTTGGTTACAGTACAAGATTTACATCGCTTAGAAAGCCTAATTGTTGAGTTGCATCAGAAAGTGGATAAATTGACAGAACAAAATCAAGAATTAAAAAAGGAATTGAATAAAATCTAACTTAGTTAGTAGATAAACAGCTTTTTTACCATTTTATGTGATTTATTTTTGTGAAAAGGCTAGGTCTAGTCTTGCGTTTCACCCCAAAGCATTGCTATAAAGTCGTCATGGCATTTTAACGACAAGCCTTGAAACTTAAACAAACGATACAAGAGGATGTAATCTTCATGAATAAATCAGAATTAATTGACGCGATTGCAGAAAAAGGGGGATTGTCTAAGACTGATGCTGGTAAGGCATTGGATGCGACTATTGCTTCTATTGGTGATGCGCTGAAAAAGGGTGATACTGTAACTCTCGTTGGTTTCGGTACTTTTAGTGTTAAAGATCGTGCTGCACGTACTGGCCGTAACCCTAAAACAGGTGAAGAGCTTCAAATCAAAGCAAGCAAAGTGCCAAGCTTTAAAGCGGGTAAAGGGTTAAAAGACTCAGTTGCTTAAGCGAAATGATTTTTAGAAACGCGCCTTTTGGCGCGTTTTTTCTTGAATGTTTCAAATATTATAACTTTGCGCATACATTCAGTTTTGAAATTCAGTTAGAATCATTAAGTAATAAAATATTGGAATACCTATGGAATCGTTTCGTAATCTCATTAGGGGTTGGTTTGGGAAGCTCCTGCTCGTTTTATTTTTAGCACTTTTTGCCTTAGTTGGGATGGAAAGTTATTTTAGTGGGGGGCAGTCTGCAGATGCTGCTGCGACTGTAAATGGTCAGGTAATTTCAAAAAAAGATTTAGATAACCAGACAAAATATATAAAAGATCAATATCTCAAATATGTTAATGGTGATGAAACTTTATTAAATCTTCCATTTATTGAAAAATTTGCATTAGATAGTTTAGTTGCTCGTGCAGTATTACAAGATCAAGCAAAGACCTTAGGAATCGCATTAAGTGATGCGCAAATTACTCAAATGTTTGCACAGTTACCAGAGTTGCAAGAAGGGGGTAAATTTTCTGAAGAAAAATTTAATCAATATCTTGCACAGAGAGGAATGAGTGGTCCAGCATTTATTAATAGCGTACGTCAAGATCATGCAATTAAAATGCTTCAAGGTACAGTTTTAAATTATGCTTTGGTGAGTAAACAAGACTTAGCTGATATTATTAATTTGCAAGGTGAGAAACGTGATTTATTTTTAGCAAGCGTTAAACTTGACGCTTTTAAAGATAGTATTCAGGTTTCGGATGCTGAAATTAGTGCTTACTATAATAAGCATAAAGCTCAATTTAAGCAGCCTGCACGAGTTGATGTTGATTATGTAGTGCTGACTCCAGCACTAGTAAATCAACAAGCAGTTGCTGTAAGTGAAGATGAATTGAAACTAGCATATGCACAACTAGTTGAAAAAAATCAAAAAAATGCACAACTGGATGTGAAACAAATACTCATTGGTACTGAATCACGCACACCTGAACAAGCACAAGCACTTGCAAATGAAGTTTATACTAAAATTAAAGCAGGTATGAGCTTTGCTGATGCTGCAAAACAATACTCTGATGATCCTGTTTCAAAATCTAAAGGTGGCGAAATCAGTTATGCTGAGGGTAGTTTTGGTAGTGAATTTGATGCTGCAGTAAAAGCGAGCAAAGGCCAAGTACTTAAACCTGTTAAAACACAGTTTGGTTATCATTTGATTTTGGCAAACTCTGCAACAGCTGCTGCACCTGATTTTGAATCAGTAAAAGATCGTTTAACGACAGAGTTAAAGGCAGCTAAGCAGGCTAATGCATTTTCTGATGCGGTTGGGCGTATTAACGATACTGTTGTAAATAATGATGATCTTAATGTTGTCGTTGAACAAGTTAAGGGTGCGAAAATTGAATCTGTAAAAGGTTTCACATTATCTAGTACACATCCTGTTCTATCAGATCCAAATGTTAAAATTAAGTTGTTTAATGATGATGTGAAAAATGGCGATCAAAATACATCATCAAACATTCAACTCGCAAATGGCGATACAGTTTGGGTTAAAGTTCGTCATTATCAAGCCGCTGGTGAACAAACTTTGGCTCAAGTAAAAGCTAAAGTTCAGCAAAAAGTGATTAACCAAAAAGCACTTGAGGCTGCAAAAGCCAAAATTGCGAACATTTTGGCTGAATTCAAAACCCAGCCTGCTCAACAAGTCGCTGCGAAGAGTGGATTGTCTTTTGAGCATGCAGGTACATTTACCCGTTCTCAAGGCTTACGTCCTGAAATTGAACGTACAGCGTTTAGCCTTGCGGCTCCGGCTGAAGGAAAGTGGTCTGTTAGTACTGCTGCAATGGGTAATGAAATGATTGTTGTTGCAGTGGCTAAAGTTGAAAAAGCAGCTGTAAACTCTTTGGCTCCTGAACAACAATTACAGTTAGCGAAGATGTATCAACGTCAACGTGGTGAGCAATTAATGAGTGACTATACTGACTACCTGAAATCTAAAGCTAAAATTAAAGAATAATAGGTTAAGTATTTAATCTTTAATTGATAAAAAGGCACTTCGGTGCCTTTTTTATTTTTAACTCATCTGTAAAAAGAAGCTCAATTTTCAGAATGATAATGCCTGCGATAGAGGCTAGGGCTCATATCAAACTGTTTTTTAAAACTTTGACTAAATGCTGTATCTGATTGGTATCCAACATCATGTGCGATTTGCTTAATTGGGCTTTGACTATGCCGTAGCAAATGGCTTGCTAAGTTAAGACGATGTTGTTGTAGGTAAGCTAAAGGGCTTTGGCCTACACATTGATGGAATAAACTTGCAAATTTTGAGCGTGACATACAGCAACATTCGGCTAAGCTTTCCACGGTCCACATGCGTTCTGGGTGGCTGTGAATTGCACTGAGCGCATTAGAAAGTTGTGGGTGACTTAAAACATTGAGCCAGTTTTGAGTATCTTGAACCTGCTGCATATAATCACGAATACATTCAATAAAAAGTATTCCTATTAAATGGTCAATGATTTTAGCGCGTCCTAAGCGGATGCTTTGTGTTTCTAAGGCTAAAAAAGATAAGCCAATTTCTAACCATTGCGGTGTTTTATCTCCTGTTTGATTATGCAAATGAATTGAGCTGGGAAGGGCATTAAGGAGTGGCTGTGCCATTAATGAATCAATTTGACAGCGAATTGCCATAATTAAATTGGGGCTGATTTGTCCTGAACCAATACTAACTCTTTGCTGTGAATGCTGAGTAAAGAAAGGGGTGATATTGGTTATTTCGGTGAGCTGTTGATTTGGCGTTGGAAAACAGTGATGGCTTTGCCCTGTTGTAATTAAAAAAATGTCACCTGTAGTTAGGTATGTGGGTGACTGATTTAATTCAAGATACATTTCACCAGATAATACAATATACACAATCAAAGCTGACTGCTGTTGAAGTTGAAAAGCCCAATTATTGCGTGTGCTTAGATAAATATACTCAGCTTTGCTGATTTGAATATCATCAAGCACTGTACTGAGTGCATCCATAATTGAATTAAATATGAGTTATTTATTTGATTAAATTGTAGTTGTTTGGAGAGTAAAGCGCATCTGTTTTATAGGACAAAATTCTATCTGGTGGTGACAAAGACGATGACTGGGTATTTATGGACGATAACGACTTTTTTTTAGCACAGAGGACAGTATAAATGTAACAAGCGATTGTTAACAAAAATAAGGAAGTGAAGGCATGAACGCACCAGCTCAATTAACGACTTTACAGCAACCCATAACGTCACCATTACAATTGGATAAAAAACGTTATTTATGGTTAATTAGTCCAGCATTACCTGCGATAGGTATTATGGCACTTGCAGGGTATCAGTTTGGACCACGTCCACTGAAAAAAGTGTTTGCTTTGACAGGGCCGATTTTATTACATGTTGTTATTCCTGCAATTGATACTATTGTTGGCAAGGATCAACATAATCCAACTGTAGAACAAGTTAAATTATTAGAGCAGGATCGTTATTATTCACGGTTAGTGAAATCTTTTATTCCCATTCAATACCTAGCAAATATCTATGCAGCTTATGTAACGAGTCGAGCCTCTACACCATTAATCGATAAAATATTATTGGGAATGTCTATGGGGGCTATTAATGGAGTTGCAATTAATACAGCCCATGAGTTAAGCCATAAGTCCTCACGTTTGGATCATATATTGTCACATTTGGCGTTAGTTCCTACAGGGTATAATCATTTTCGTATTGAACATCCTTATGGCCATCATAAGCGCGCAGCGACACCAGAAGATCCTGCATCTTCACAAATGGGAGAGAGTTTCTATTCGTTTTGGCCAAGAACGGTTATTGGATCATTCCGCTCTTCAATTGAAATAGAGACACGCCGATTACAGCGCAAGGGTTTAACATTCTGGTCAAAAGAGAATGAATTATTACAAGGTTGGGGAATGAGTGTGGGTTTTCATAGCAGCCTTTTAACAGTTTTCGGGCGTGGCACAATACCTTATTTAATTACACAATCTTTCTATGGCATTAGTTTATTTGAATTGATTAATTATATTGAGCATTATGGTTTGCTTAGACAGAAAAAAACAGATGGTCAATATGAAAGAACTATGCCTGAGCATAGTTGGAATAATAATAATATTGTGACGAATTTATTTTTATATCAATTACAGCGTCATTCAGATCATCATGCTTATCCTACACGCCCATTTCAGGCTTTACGTCATTTTGATGAGGCGCCAGAGTTACCAGGCGGATATGCCAGTATGTTATTACCTGCGTTAATTCCAACACTCTGGTATAAAATTATGGATCCATTAGTTTATAAACATTATAAAGGTGACTTAACAAAAGCGAATATTTATCCAAAAGCACGTGATAAAATTCTCAAAAAATTTGGTTTATTAAAATCAGATGAATCATAAATAGTATGATAATTATAAAAATAGCCCGATTAAGTATGACTTAATCGGGCTGTTTTTATAGGTTAGAGACTAAATATCATTTGAAATACTTAGCTTCTTCTGATTTAGGATAAGTACTAAGTAACTTGCTTTTATATACTTTAGCTGAGGCTGGATTTTTCTCTACATCATTTGCGATGCTATATAATTGATAAAGGGCACGTGGTGATTTGGCAGAATTCGGAAATTTTGCTGCTACAATCTCGTAATTTTTTTTGGCTTCTTTATAGTTTGCAGGTTCAATTGCTAAATTGAACTCAGCTAACCAAAAATATGCATTACCGGTATAGACACTATCTGGATAACTTTTAATAAAGTTTTGCATTGGCGCAATGGCTTTTTTAGCACCACCTTGTTTATAGGCATCTAAAGCGACAGTATAAGCTGCTTTTTCTAAATCTTGTTGATTGTTTGCTGTTGTGGCTGGTGAGCTATTATTGTTTGTTTTCTGTGTCTGTGTCTGTGTCTGTGTTGCGGTTTGGTTATCTTCAGTTTGATTGTCTTGTTCTTCAGGATGGTCTGAAGATTGTAATAGAGTCAAACGTTGATCTAGATCGGCATAGCGACTATTGAGTTCTTTGGTGAGTTGATCAATTTGATGATCTTGCTCTTCAATTTTTCCTCGTAGTTCACGGATTTGATTTTCAAGCCCTTGGGCTTTTTGTAATAGATCCCAACTTGGATTGCCTGAAATTGGTGAGCTATTTTCCATACTGCTATTTATATTTTGCACATTGGATTGTGATGGTTGATTTGCTTCACTTAAACCGCGAGATTCAATAGGGATAGCATAAAGTCCCGCTGAACTAAACAAAGAAAATATCAGTATCGCATGCTGTTTAAGCGTCATAAAAAAAATCCAAGTAGTGAACCTATAAGTAAGCAATCTATCATTTATGTATATTTATACAACCCTTCGATTTTCTCATTTCCATTTAATCAATAGGGCAAGGTAAAATCGGTATGATAGGATCAGTGCACATTTAAAACGGCTGCTGATTGAATTGCAAGTTTGATTTACAAAGTTTCAGCATATTTGTCTGTGGTTAAATACATCATTTTTATCCGATGGAGCGTAAAACCTCATCGTTCAGGATGAGGATATAAGTGACTGGCGTAAGCCATATGACACATT
>NZ_JAVIDR010000017.1 GCF_031157835.1 Acinetobacter rudis
GGGTTACCCATGTGAGAGTAAGTCATCGCCAGCTCATTATTCTAAAATCCCCCAGCTTAACGCTGGGGGATTTTTTTTATTGGGGGAAAATACAATAAAAAAATATAATCTCTCAAATAACGCTAAAAATATCCCCTCGACATGTGTATGTGGAGGGGAAGAAGGTGCTATGTACTTAGTTAGCTATGGATATTTTTTCTAGGAAGTAACGTGTGCGTTCATGTCGATTTTCTGAGTGCTCAAAGAACTCTTGAGTTGAACAGTCCTCAAGTATTTTTCCATGATCCATGAAGATAACTCGGTCTGCTACTCTTTTGGCGAACCCCATTTCATGAGTAACACACATCATCGTCATGCCTTCTTTTGCTAATTGGGTCATTACTTCAAGGACCTCACCGACCATTTCAGGATCGAGTGCAGAAGTCGGTTCATCAAATAGCATACAAACCGGGTCCATACAAAGCCCACGAGCAATGGCAACACGTTGTTGTTGTCCCCCAGAGAGTTGTGCTGGAAATTTATCTTTATGTATAAGTAAGCCTATTCGTTCTAGATATTGTAAGGCTTTCTTTTGTGCAGTTTCACGTGAACGTTTTAGTACTTTGATTTGAGCAATAGTAAGGTTATCTAAAACAGTCATATGCGGAAATAATTCGAAATGCTGAAATACCATACCAACGCGAGAGCGGAATTGGGCAAGTTCGGTTGAGTTATTGTTTAATGAGTTTCCATCTACAATGATATTACCTTGTTGAAAGGGCTCAAGTACATTGATGGTCTTAATGAGTGTTGATTTTCCAGAACCAGAAGGCCCACAAATAACCACTACTTCACCCTTTTCGATTTGAGCTGAACAGTCAGTTAATACTCGGAAATCTCCATACCATTTTGAGACGTGTTGTATTTCAATCATGGACATATTCATTCTCCGATTAACGAATAATAGCTATTTTGGGGTTTAATAGTTTAACGAGGCGAGATAAACCAAAAGAGATAACGAAATAAATTATTGCAACGATAAGGTAGAACGTTGCTTTTGTTTCAGAACCATAGGTATTGGCTAGTGTATTGGCATTGCCAAGTAGGTCTGGCGCACTTATCACATAAACAAGTGAAACGTCTTGGAATAAAACAATAGATTGAGTAAGCAAAATTGGTAGCATATTGCGAAAAGCTTGAGGTAATACAATGTGTGCCATGGTTTGTTTATAGGTTAAGCCCAAAGCATAGCTTGCATGGCTTTGTCCTGTTGGAATGGACTGAATTCCTGAACGTACGATTTCAGAGAAAAAGGCAGCTTCAAATACAGCAAAAGTGACAATACTTGAAAATAACGGGCCATAATAAGTGTCGGTTTGGAAATCAAAAAATTTTGGTAATAGAAAATAGAAAATAAAAATGACTTGAATTAGTGGAACTCCACGAAAAAAATCGACATAGAATTTAGCAAATTTACTTGCAAGTACATTTTTTGATAGGCGCATCATTGCTAGAGGTGTGCCAAGTAATATTCCCCCCATGATAGAGAGTATCGTTACAGTCAAGGTAAATTTAAAACCATTTAAAAGTGTAATACTTACATCAGGATGATTTAAAAGTGAAAAATCCATTTCATTTAACTCCCGATCCAAGCCCAGGTACAGACATGCGTCTTTCTATCCAGGACATTACATATTTAATGCTATAAGTAATGATGAGATAAACGGGTGTTGAAAGCACAAGTATGACAATATCTTGTGAAGTTTCTTCTCTCATTGTCTTGGTATAAGCAAAAAAATTCAGAACACTTAATGCATAGAGCACAGCTGAATTCTTAAATACATTCATAGATTCAGAGGTGATCGTAGGCCAGATAGTACGATAGGCCACAGGAAGTATGACGTATTGGTAGCTTTGACTTTGGGTAAAACCTAAAGCATATGCAGCATATTTTTGTCCACGAGGAATGGTTTCTATACCTGCACGAACTTGTTCTGCAACTCGAGCAGCTGTATATAGTCCTAGTGCAAAAACACCTATACTTGCTGGATGGTCATTTAAAAGATTTTGCCACCAACCACCATTAACAATTTCTGCACTTCCTGTGCTATAGCTTGGAGGTAATAATTCTGGGAAAACAAATGCCCAGAAAAAGAGTTGAACAATTAATGGGATGTTTCTAAAAAGTTCAACATAACATGTGCCAGTAAAGTTAAGTGTTTTATTGGGAACAGTACGCATGATGCCAATGAGAGAACCAATTACAAAAGCAATAATAAAAGCAAGTAAGGCTGTCCAAAGCATAGTCCATACACCAGAGGACAAAATTTGTAACCATGTGGGTGCATCTGCAAAGGCAGAGTAACTTGAGCCGCCAATACTTTGACAGACTGATTCTGCCCACGCTGCTTTATCAAGTGCATATTCATTTGAAGGTAGACAGTAAGCAGTCCAATTGAGTGAGCCAACAGACATTGATGCTCCTTAGAGATTAATGACAACATTGACCAATTAAAACCTTGGTACGTTGTAGGTTTTAATTGGTGTTAATGATTTATTCTTAATTATTTAATGCCTTGGTCATTGGGGTTGGCTTTTAATTTTAGATATGAGCTGCTCATAGGCATATTTAGATTGATGTTGCGTGGGGGGATTGGTGATTGAAACCATTTTTTGTAGAGTGTAGTCATCTGTCCATTTTTCCACATGTCGGTGACCACTCGATCGGCTATTGCTTTATATTTAGGATCGTTTTTAGGGAGCATAATGCCATAAGGTTCAGAGGACAGGACTGGTCCTATAACTTTAAATGCCTTGGGGTTGGATGATTTTGCAATTAAACCAGCGAGTATGTTGTCATCCATGACAAAAGCTGCTGCACGTCCAGAGGCCATCATGGCAAAAGAGTCAGCATGATCTTTACCGTATACATTGTTTAGATGAATATTTTGCGTTTTAGCATTAAGTTTAATGTGTTTGTCAGAGGTGGTTCCTTGAGTTGTGACCACTGCTTTGCCATTTAGATCTGCAATGCTGTTAATAGCAGCATTGGCCTTTACGGCCATACGGATTTCAGCTACAAAGTAATTTGTAGAGAAACTGACTTGCTGTTGGCGTTGTAAAGAGTTGGTTGTCGTACCGCATTCCATATCGATATTACCTGCAAGCATTTCAGGAATACGCGTTGAGGAGGTCACTGCTTTATATTCAACTTTAAGCTTCGGCATTTTTAATTCTTGTTTAACTGCATTAGCAAAGTTGTTGCAAATGTCTATTGCGTAGCCTAGTGGTTGTCCATTAGCAATATAGGAAATAGGATCTGAAGACTCGCGATAGCCAATAATGATTTTTTCATTTTTTTTGATTTTGGCGAGTGTGTCAGCAGCATGTGCTTGGGGAAGAGCAGCGATCAATAATAGACTTAAGCTGCAGGTTTTTGTAATAGATTTTATCATTTAAGTAACTCCTTCATTTTGTATGAAACAGAACATGATCCATCATGTTTCTGTTGTATTTGAAACTACAACACCATCGTGGAAAGATTGATGGTGTTTAAAACGGCTTTTGATGATGTTTGATTTTTTGTGAAAGTAACTTTGTTTAAATAAATTAAATAAAATATCCGTCACATCATTTAAACAGTTTTTAGTTTTAGCATTGTATTTTTGATAAATATGCTATTTTTACTGGATTTTAGT
This sequence comes from Acinetobacter rudis, assembly GCF_031157835.1. Lineage (GTDB taxonomy): Bacteria > Pseudomonadota > Gammaproteobacteria > Pseudomonadales > Moraxellaceae > Acinetobacter > Acinetobacter rudis_A. The sequence continues at coordinate 3,678 of NZ_JAVIDR010000017.1, forward strand.
AGAAAAAAAGCGTAAATCAAGCATAATTTGGATAAATTTTAAAAATAATTTCTGAAAGTGGTATTTGAATAACGTGTTTATTATTAAGTTTAATTAGCATCTTGCAATTTTATTTCGGTATGTTTTTAAGTTATGTTTAATAATATCTAGTGGTTTTAAAACCTCAAAACAAAGGATGTACTTTAAATTTATGCATTATTGAAAATCTTATGCTATAAAAATAGTTCGGCATAATTTTTGCTAGTATTTTAGTGCATAGAGGGAGTAGATATGAAATTGTCAGTAGGATTAAAAGTTTCTAACTCGCTAGCACTAACACCTCAGCTTCAGCAAGCCATTCGTTTATTGCAGTTGTCTAGTTTAGAACTCGAGCAGGAAATTGAAATACAGCTTGAGACAAATCCACTCCTTGAACGTGTTGAGGATGAGCGTGTTCAAGTGAGCTTAGAAGAGTTTCAACAAGAGCAAGTGGAAAAAGAGCTCTCAGACACACTCAATGCAGATCATTTACCAGATGAATTACCTGTGGATACACATTGGGATGATGTATATAGCCATCAACCAACAGGTTTAGAGCGCCCAGAGTATGAGGAGAGAGAGGATAGTCGAACTGAGAAAAATACACTTAAAAACCACATGCTTGATCAAATTAACCTGTTGAATTTTTCTCAACTTGATCGACTCATTGCATATTGTATTGTGGATGCTTTAGATGAAAGAGGCTATTTAGAGAGTAGCATTGATGAAATTGTAGTATCAGTACAAACGTTATTGGCTCAAATGCAGAGTGATCAAGAACTTGAAGCAGAAGAAGTGATTGTCGTTCTTAAGCATATCCAGCGTTTGGAACCCATTGGTATTGGGGCTCGTCATTTGGCTGAATGTTTAGCCATTCAATTACAAATGTTGCCAGCAGATACAGCATACCGTACTGAAGCATTACGTTTAATAGATTGTTATGAATTGTTGATAGCAAATGACCTGAATAAATTAATGCGTCAAGCCGAATTAACTACAGATCAATTGCAAGCAGCAGTTGCTTTGATGAAGCGTTTAACACCTTATCCTGGCTTAATTTTTTCTCAGCAAGAAAGCGATTATCAGATTCCCGATGTAGTTGTTTCGAAGAAGAATCAAGTTTGGCATGTGCAGCTTAATCCTGATGTTGTACCTAAACTTAGAGTGAATGACTTTTATGCCAATATGATTCGTCGTGCAGATAGTAGCCATGACAATCAATATTTAAAAAATCACTTACTCGAAGCAAAGAATTTTATAAAAAGTGTCGATGAACGACATAAAACATTATTGAGAGTGGCGAGTTGTATTGTAGAGCACCAACGCCAATTTCTTGAAATTGGTGCTGAGGGAATGATTCCATTAATTTTGCGTGATATTGCTGAGGAAGTAGGCCTACATGAGTCAACTGTTTCGCGTGTAACAACGAATAAGTATTTATTGACACCTCGTGGGCTTTTTGAATTGAAATACTTTTTTTCCAGTCATGTTGGTATGAGTGAAGGGGGAGAAATGTCATCTACTGCGATTCGAGCAAAGATTAAAAAATTGATTGCGGAAGAAAATCCACGTAAACCATTGTCTGATAATAGTATTGCAGCATTACTCAAAGAACAGGGAATTGATGTTGCTCGTAGGACAGTTGCGAAGTATCGCGAATCGTTACATATTGCATCATCATCTGACAGAAAAATCTTGATCTAACTTTTGAGATCAAACTATCCTAAGTGTTCATTATGACAAAATAATGAACTGTAAATTTGGAAAGGTTTAAATGATAAGACATTATTTTTTGAATCCGAAATGACCAGGCTTAAAAGAGGGATGGACTATGCAAATATCGATTCGTGGGCATCATCTAAGTATTACTCCTGCTATTGAAGAAACTGTACGTCAAAAGTTCCAACAGATGACCAAACATATTGATCAGATAAGTAGTATGCAGATAAAACTTAGTAAAGATCATCAAGTAGATCAGCGATCCAAAAAGGGGAGTGATAATCATATTGCTGAAGCGATAGTGCGTCTACCAGGTGTAGAATTCTTTGCTCAAGCCTCTGCCGATGATATGTATCTGTCTATTCGTAAACTCATTGAAAAAATCAAAAAACAATTGCAGCGTTATCGGGCAATGCAAAGTAATATTTCAATGATTCCACTTAATTAATTTTCTTGTTTTAAAGTAAATGGGTCATTCATTTGATGACCTATTTACTTTTTATGAGTTATCGTTATTGTCTCTTTTATGATCTAAAATCACTGACAACAGATAAAACAAAGGATAAATTTGTTTTTCTTAATAATATTTGTATGAATTAATGAATTGTTGCGGTGAGTTTAGTAAAATAGCCAACTTTTACACTGTCACGCCTATGAGAGGTCTTTGCAATGAATAGTGAGCAACTCACTGAGATACTAAAAACAGCTTTTCCTGAGGCACAAGTGACTGTAAATGGGCAAGCAGGTAAATTTGATCTTCGTATTGTTGATGATCAGTTTGAGTCAAAAAGACAAGTTGCACGCCAACAAGCGGTTTATGCACCATTAAATTCATATATTGCTAGTGGTGAAGTGCATGCAGTTACGATTAAAGCAATGACAAAAGAAGAATGGCGTAAAGCAAGTTTATTTGGAGTTTAGGCGTTCATGGATAAGTTTTTAATTACAGGTGGCGTAAAACTTCAAGGTGAGGTCAAGATTTCGGGTGCAAAAAATGCTGCATTACCGTTATTAGCAGCAATGATTTTGCCTAATTCCCCCCTGACTTTAACCAATGTTCCTGATTTAAAAGATGTAGGTACACTGATTAAATTGATAGAAGGTTTGGGAATTACTGTTGAACGAGAAGGGGATCGAGTAGTTGCTGATGCTTCTACTTTGAGTAACCAGTTCGCACCTTATGAATTGGTGAAAACCATGCGTGCCTCAATTTTGGTATTAGGTCCATTGTTAGCGCGTTATGGTCAAGCTCAGGTTTCATTGCCAGGTGGTTGTGCCATTGGTTCAAGACCAGTAGATCAACATTTAAAAGCACTCGAAGCATTAGGTGCTGAGATTGAAGTTGAAGCAGGTTATGTACATGCGAAAGTTGATGGTCGTCTTAAAGGTGGTGAAGTCATCTTTGATATGGTGACTGTTGGTGGAACTGAAAATATTCTTTTAGCTGCTGTATTGGCTGAAGGGGTAACGACTATTCGTAATGCAGCACGTGAACCTGAAATTACTGATTTAATTCATTTGCTCATTAAAATGGGAGCAAAAATTGAAGGTATTGATACTGATACGCTAATCGTGACAGGTGTAGAAAGTTTGCATGGTTGTGAGTATGCAGTTGTTGCTGATCGAATTGAAACGGGTTCATACTTGGCTGCTGCAGCAATTACTGGCGGTCGTGTGAAAACGACACATACCGATCCAAATTTATTAGAGTCTGTATTAGAAAAATTTGAAGAAATGGGTGCAGAAGTCACTCGTGGAGATGACTGGATTGAATTGGATATGATGGGCAAAAGACCTAAAGCTGTGAGCTTTAGAACTTTACCACACCCAGAGTTTCCTACAGATATGCAAGCCCAGATTATGGCTGTAAATGCCATTGGTCGTGGTTTCGCGACCATTTCTGAAACAATATTTGAAAATCGATTTATGCATGTCCCTGAATTATCACGAATGGGTGCCAATATTCAGGTGGAAGGTAATGATGCCGTTGTAACAGGGGTTGAAAAATTATCAGCCGCACCAGTAATGGCAACTGATTTACGTGCTTCATTTTCATTGGTCTTGGCAGCACTAGCTGCTGATGGTGAAACCTTAATTGATCGTATTTACCACATCGATCGTGGATACGAAAATATTGAGGCAAAACTGCAAAGTTTAGGTGCAAATATTAAGCGAGTAAGTTCATGAGCGACATAAGAAACGATGATCCAAATTTTGATGTAATGGGAAGTTTTGATCATGGTTTAACTTTAGCTTTGAGTAAGGGGCGTATTTTAAAGGAAACCTTACCTTTGCTAGAAACTGCAGGAATCAATTTACTAGAGGACCCAGAAAAATCACGTAAGTTGATTTTTCCTACCACACATAAACATGTGCGTATTTTGATTCTTCGTGCCTCAGATGTACCAACATACGTAGAAAATGGTGCTGCTGATTTAGGTGTTGCAGGTAAAGATGTGCTTATGGAACATGGGGCACAAAATGTTTATGAGCCTCTAGATTTAAAAATAGCCAATTGTAAGTTAATGACAGCTGCTAAGGTTGGAATGCAACGCCCTAAAGGTCGTTTAAAGATTGCAACCAAGTATGTCAATCTTACACGTGAGTATTATGCGAGTTTAGGGGAGCAAGTTGACGTCATTAAACTATATGGCTCAATGGAGTTGGCGCCTTTAGTAGGACTCGGTGATTATATTGTTGACGTTGTTGATACAGGCAATACTTTGCGTGCAAATGGTTTAGAGCCACTAGAAGAAATTTGTAAAGTATCTTCTCGTTTGATTGTAAACAAAGCAAGCTTTAAGCGTAAACAAGCTTTACTTGGACCGATCTTGTCTCAACTTGAGCAGGCAGTTGAACGCCGTCAGCATGAGAAAGATGCGGTGTAACATATTGTTTAATCATAAGTTGTAAGCTTTAAAAAAAGGAAGATAATACTTTATCTTCCTTTTTTCATGTCATTTATTTGTTGGAATGAAGATTGGTCGTTCTTATGTTGGCTGTTGTGATAAAAAAACATGCTTTGCACAGAGAATCATCATAATATCTTGCGCACATCACCGTTGAAACAGGTTACACTTGGGCTTTCTTCTTTAACTGGTGGGTAAATTGATGCGACGTTTATCGACTCAGGATCAAAATTTTAAACAGGTTTTTGCTGACCTGTTGGCTTTTGAAACCGTGAGTGATCCTGAACTTTTAAAAACTGTTGATCAAATCATTGCTGAAGTACGTCAACATGGTGATTCACATGTATTGCATTTAACACAACAGTTCGATCGACATCCTGCGCATCAGTTTTCAGATCTGGAACTTTCTCAAGCACAACTAAAAGCAGCCTTTGATGATTTAGATGCTGACGTTCGTGCTGCCCTACAGTTGGCTGCAGAACGTATTCGTGAATTTCATCAGGCTCAGAAACAAGAAGGTTGGCAATATGTTGACGCTTTGGGCAATACTTTAGGGCAGAAAGTTACTCCTTTGGATCGTGTGGGTATTTATGTACCTGGTGGTTTGGCATCTTATCCTTCTTCTGTATTGATGAATGCCATTCCTGCACATGTTGCAGGTGTGCCTGAAATTGTAATGGTTGTGCCAGCACCAAAGGGTGAGTTAAATCCATTGGTTCTTGCTGCGGCACATTTGGCTGGAGTACACCGTGTATTTACCATTGGTGGTGCACAGGCTGTTGCAGCTTTAGCTTATGGAACAGAGACTATTCCTGCTGTTGATAAAATTACAGGCCCTGGTAACCGTTTTGTTGCTGCTGCAAAACGTGCGGTATTCGGTCAAGTTGGTATTGACATGATTGCAGGCCCTTCTGAAATCTTGGTCTATGCTGAGGGTGACAACAATGCTGAATGGTTAGCAATGGATGTGTTATCTCAAGCAGAACACGATACTGTAGCACAAGCAATATTTATTAGTCCGGATCAACAGTTGTTGGATCAAGTTGCCACAGCAATTGAACAGCATTTGCAAGCTTTGCCTAAGGCTGAGATTGCGCGTGAATCTATTGCTAATCGTGGTGCGTTAGTTCTGGTTAAAGATCGTCAAGAGGCAATTGATTTAATTAATCAAGTTGCACCAGAACACCTAGAACTGTGCTTAGATGAAGCGGAACAGATGGCAAAAAGCGTACGTCACGCTGGCGCAATTTTTATGGGACGTCATACACCAGAAGCGATTGGTGACTACTGTGCAGGCCCAAATCATGTACTTCCAACATCAGGTACAGCGCGTTTTTCTTCACCTCTTGGTGTTTATGACTTCCAAAAGCGTTCAAGCCTGATTATGTGTTCAGCAGAGGGTGTTCAAAGTTTGGCTAAAGCGGCCGATCTTCTTGCACAAAAAGAAGATTTAGATGCGCATGCTCGCTCTGCCCGTTATCGTTATCAGCCTTAAAGGCTGAGTATGAGTTAGAAGGGACTGTGATGGTCAGATTGTTTCATCGCAGTCTGATCACACTATGCTGCTTATGCTTTAATTAACGCATAAAAAGCAGTGTATATAGGCAATAATGACATAGGTTAATAAGATGTCTACTCAAATCAGTGCAGAACAAAAGCAGTTTTGGAGTCCTTCAGTACGTGCTTTAGAGCCGTATGTACCAGGTGAACAACCGAAGATTCAAAATTTACTTAAATTAAATACGAATGAAAATCCATATCCACCATCAGCTGCTGTAGTACAAGCAGTACAAGATGTGTTAGCACATAGTGCAGATGCTTTACGTTTATATCCAGATCCAGATGCAAGTGTTTTAAAACAAGCAATTGCTACACAACAACAAGTTGATGCAACTCAAGTTTTTGTTGGTAATGGTTCTGATGAAGTGTTAGCACATATTTTTAGAGCTTTCTTTGTTAAAGAAAAAGCAATTTTATATCCAGATATTAGTTATAGCTTTTATCCGGTTTATAGTCAGTTCTTTGGTCTTAAAACAAAAGTTGTTGCTTTAAGTGATGCTTTTGAAATTGAACCTAGCGATTACCAGCAAGAGAATGACGGCATTATTATTGCAAATCCTAATGCACCAACAGGAATTGCATTAAGCTTAACTGCAATTGAACAAATTTTGCAGATGAATCCTCATTCAGTCGTAGTCATTGATGAGGCTTATGTTGATTTTGGTGCTGAGTCCGCTGTGACCTTGGTGAATAAATACCAAAACTTAGTGGTTTGTCAAACCACTTCTAAGTCACGCTCTTTAGCAGGACTTCGGGTTGGTTTTGCAATTGCACAAGCACATTTGATCAGCGCGTTAGAGGCAGTAAAGAATAGTTTTAACTCTTATCCTATTGATCGTTTTGCTTTAGCTGCGGCAGTTGCTTCTTTTGAAGATCAAGCCTACTTTGAGCAACAGTGTGAAAAAGTAATGCAGAGTCGTGAACGATTAACAACTGGTTTGACTGCTTTAGGCTTCAATGTTCTACCATCAAAAGCTAATTTTGTCTTTGCTCAATTGCCTAATCATGATGCAGCACAATTAGCGCAGGAATTACGTGAGCAGGGGATTATTGTACGTTACTTTAATAAGGAACGTATTAATCAGCACTTACGTATTACAGTCGGGACTGATGAACAAAATCAACGTTTATTGGATACGCTAAAAGCGATTTTAGTTTAAGGTGTTTCTCGCTGCCATGTATTGATGAGTTCAAGCATGGCAGATACTTTGTCCAAACATTCTTGATATTCAGCATCACAATCAGATGCAATCGTAATGCCACCTCCTGCCCATATACTTAATTGATTTTGATACTTTTGAATAGAACGAATCAAAATATTCCAGCTACCAGTGCCATTAAAATTAAAATAGCCCATACTGCCACAGTAGGCACCACGTGGTGCAGCCTCTAATTCTTCAATAATTTGCATTGCCCGTATTTTAGGGGCTCCCGTAATTGACCCACCAGGAAGAGCTGAGAGCAATAAATTGAGTGGATTAACATCTGCTTTTAATGTGGCATGAATTTCACTCACCATATGATGGACTTGATTAAAAGATTCAATAGCAAACAATTGAGGTGTTTTTACTGAGCCTATTTCAGCATAAACACTGAGATCATTACGCAATAAATCCACGATCATGAGGTTCTCAGCCTGATCTTTTGTAGAGTTAATCAGTTGCTGTTTGTTGATTTGATCTTGTACAGGGTCGGCATCACGTGGCATCGTGCCTTTAATAGGTTTGGTGATGAGTTTTTGTTGTGTTGAAAACTCTATAAATAGTTCAGGTGAACAACTGAGTAATTCAAATTCATCTAATTTTAAGTAACCTGAATAAGGTGCTTGGGTGAGTTGCCAAAATTGTTCTGCTGTATGAATAAGTGATCCAGTTGCTTCAGCAGTAAAGGCCTGAGTAAGATTTATTTGATAACAGTCTCCCGCAATAATGTAGTCTTGAATGCGTTGAAAGGCGTGTTGATATTGCGCTTTAGACCATTTGGCTGCACATTTTTGATTTAAAGAGAACCTGTCAAGTTGCTGTGCTGGATCTTTTAAGTATTGTTCCAATTTTTGTTTTAAATACAGCAAATCTTGCTGTGCAGTAATAGCATCATTGTGGCTATAAAAAAACCAAGCGGATTGTTCCTTTTTTAAATAACTGTGGTAACAGCCTAAATAAACTTGAGGCTGATTGAGTCCTGGGCTGGAGATAAATTGGGAAGCTGCAAAATTATAGTCAATAAAACCCATATACCCCCCCTCAAAGCCAGTTTGAGTGCTCTGGACTTCATCTGGATGAATGGGAAATGTATGACTTAAAGATGCGTTATCGTTAGTTTCTTTGTATTGATTAAAGCCATTCTTTTGAAAATATTGCCATTTTTTATTTTTAAATAATACGTAATGGTCAGGTAAAAAGCCGATACAGGGATGATTATTGTCGTTTAAATAAATACAGCCATATAAATCACTAAATGCTTGTAAAATAATAGGGGCGTTTAGGTCAGAATTGGCAAAAAATTCTTTAAAAATTGGTTTAGTTGACATTGCAAACAATAATATTTAGGTTACGCTATTTTACTACAGTTCGTGATAGGGTTGTGCATTTACCGTTTATCGGGATTTGGTTAATTTATTGATCTGTAATGTTGAACAAAAAACATCAAAAGGTTAATTTGTAAAAGCTTGAGATGTTATGCAAAAAAAGTAGTTTTTGCATTGTATTTAATTAAAAAACAAAAAACCGCGACAAGGACACTACGGATAGTAGTAAACAATGAAAAGGGTTTTTGGGAGAAAACGTATGAAATTGCTTTCGAATCTAACTTTAGTTGCTTCAGCTGTATTAATCAGTACTCAGGCAATGGCGTTACAACAAATGGATGACGCTGCACTCAGTGCAACAACAGGTCAAGACGGTATTAGTCTAGGCATCGGTATTTCTGAGATTAAAATCGATAAACTCCATGTTTTTGATAGCGATGGTTTGAGTGATAAGGCAACAGTGCCAGGTTCAACGACAGCAATCACGGGTGGAACAAATGGTGCTGGTGCAATTACAATTTCAAATCTTAAATTAACAACTAACGCTGCTTCTGCACTGACATCGGGTAATTTTGCAGACATCACCATTGATACTGATGGTGGTAAAGATGGTAAATCACCGTTTATTAATATTGGCGCAGCTGTGACAGGTTTAAATGTCGAGCTTGATGGTATTAAGGTGAATAATGCAACTAAAGATACAACGACAGGCTTAATGAAAGTTGGCGAAAGTGAAGCCGTAATTTTAGACCAATTGTCATTAAAAACAGGCGCAACTACAGCAAATATTCAATTGGGTAATACACCTCAAGGCGCTATGATCAAACTTGATGGCTCTATGGTTGGTGGATTAGAGATTAACAATTTAAGTTTAAAAGATGCTTCTGCTGGTGGCGGTGGTTCAATTATCTTGGGTAAAATTAAAGTCAATGATACTGGCTCTGAAGACCTTGGTTTGAAAGCTGATGTTGCTGTAACAACTAATGGTCTGAAAGTGACGGCACTACAAAATAAAACTGATGTTTATGTACAATCAGTTAAGTTAGGTTCTGTTGCATCTAAGTCTATTGGTGACATCCAAGTAAGCGGCCTACAAATTAGCAATGCAAATGGTGCTGGGGCGGTTATTACCGTTTCAGGTCACTAATCTTCTCTAATAAAAGCGCGTGGCAATACACGCGTTTTTATTTCTATTAAAAAAAATAAACAAAACGATGGTATTCATCACCAAATTGTGTACATTAAGTAAAGTTTAATTGTATGTATTAAATTAAATATGAAGCCATTTACAACACATATGGAATGTGTGGAACACATACAAAGTGATAAAACAGACTTAGGGAGATTAAGAGTCTAAATTAACTGAAGCATTTACTAAAACAATCATCGTCAGTCGTAGAATTGCATTTATATGATAGAAATAACTTTGGGATCAGCATTAATTTATTATTTTGCAAGTCATGCACTTGAGGTAAAGCCTCAGCCCACTGATGCAGTTCATTACACGGAAATTGCTGACCCTAGAGATAAATCTTTTGGGCGACAACATCGTGAAGTAGTGAGCATTAGACCAGCAGTAGAAGACCAGTTTCGAGGTATTGTTCGGCAAGCTTATGACTATAGTTGTGGCTCTGCTGCATTAACAACGTTATTAAATGGTCATGTTGGAACCAATTTAACTGAATTACAAACCATGGAAGGCTTACTCCGTTACGGCGAATATGATCGTATTGTTGAGCGCCGTAGTTTCTCATTATTAGACATGAAAAGATTTGTCACTGCTTTAGGTTTTGAAAGTGGTGGATATCGTGGTGAATTTAAAGATCTAATTCAACAAACACAGCCTGCAATTGTGCCAATTAGTTATGCAGGTTTTAAGCATTTTGTCGTATTTAAGGCTTATAAAGATGGTCGGGTTTATGTCGCCGACCCAGCATTAGGCAATATTAGTTTTGATGAAGAGCGTTTTAAAGCCATTTGGGAAAACAATACATTATTTTTAATTAATGTACCGCTTGGACAAGAAAAAACACTTTTAGCTCTAGATGAAAAAGACCTAAGACATGTAGATGATGCAACAGTGAACCGCTTTGCTTTCGTTGATGCTCAGCTAAATACAGATTATGTCAATAAAATTGCAGATCGAGCTTCTACCATGCGCTTGGTTATAGATAAGGATAAAAATTCGGATACCTATAACCAACCCGTACGAACTTATATGCGCCTTTATTATAAACGTAAATGATTTCTAAATAGTTTTGAAATTAATCAGATGGAAGTAAGTGAATGATGAATCAATGGATGAAAAAGAGTTTAGTCGCACTTCATGTTTGTGCAGTGATGTCGATAGTCCATGCAGCTGATGAACAGCAGCAAGCAGCATCAGGAGCTGAAAAGACGACTTCACAAGTGGGTGATGCGAGCCAAGCACTGAATAAACAAGAAGGTGATGCAACCGCAGAGACCAATTTACAAGAAGTATTTACATCAAATGAAAGACAATATTCATTGATTAAAAAAGGCGATATTTCAACTTATTATGATCTAGATTATACCTATTATCGTGATACGGTTATTGATATGTCTATAGATGAAGGCAGACTCTATCAGCTGCGTGTTGAAGAAGATGCCACACATACCATTACCAACACCTTTACTGCCCAATATGGATTAAGAGACAATTTAACCTTAACTGCCTCATTACCTTTTGTAGCAAAATCTGATAGTCGAAAAGATACTACAGCAGCTGGTTTAGGTGATTTTAGCTTAGGGGCACGTTGGGAACCTTTCCCTCTTAAAGCGGGGCGCTTACCCTTAATTTTGTCAGGAACATTATCTACCAAAACAGGCGATAGCCCTTATGAAATTAACCCTGTAAAAGATCTGTCTACAGGTAAGGGATATTATTCTGTTGGGGTTGGTGCCAGTACGCGTAAATATATTGATCCAGTCGTACTCTTTGCTTCGATGTCTGCCAATTATGGCTTTAAAGAAACAGGGCTAAATCAAGTACGTGGTAAGCGTGAATTAGATTCATTTGAACCTGGTATTACAGGTGGTTTCTCTTTTGGTTTTGCATACATCGTTTAACTACGATGTATCTATGACAATGTCTTATCAACAAAGCTTTAATACCAACACTAAATTTACCTATAAGAGTGGCGAATATTATAAAGCAGCCGATCAGAGTAGTGCCATGCTGGCGATTGCACTTGGGGTGCGAGTATCACCTGAGACGATTGTTAACGGAACTGTTGGAATTGGCTTAACTGAAGATTCACCAGATATTTCACTTGGACTTTCCTTCCCTCTAGACATCATTGGTTTAGGTAAGAAAAAATCGAGATAAAGGTGGTGTGTAATGAAGTTTATTGCTTTAAAACCACTCATTGCTGCCTTGGTGTGTATCGGAAGTAGTGGTTCTGTTTTTGCGCAATTAGGCCTTAATTTATCGGTTGATATTCGCTCTTTAACCATGGGGAATGCTGTCACTGCCGATCCACCTGGAATTAGTGCGATTCACTTTAACCCTGCGGGTTTGACCAAGTTAAAGGGCTTGCAAACAGATGTACAAGGCATTGTTGCAAACTTTGATATTCAAAAGGAGTTTTCAGCACCGCCCGGGTATAACGTATTTGGTTATTCAGATGACCCTTTAGTGTGTAATGACCGCCCAGATAATCCATCTGGTTTATGTACTGACTTTAAAGGGCCGGTTCGTGGGGATGTTGAATATGCCAGTTTATACCTGCCTTTCGTAAAGAAAATGGTCGATTTTGGTGAAGGGGTTCCGGTTATTGCCCCTGCAGGTGGGGTATCGTATAACCCACCTGGTTCTAAACTCACCTATGCAACAGCAGTTTATGCGCCAATGGTGGCAGGTTTTGGTTCGAACGATGGTAATCCTGGCAACTATATGGGACAAAAGGTTGCAATTGAACGAATTACCTATTTATCACCATCAATTGCTTATCAAATCAATGACGAACTCTCTATTGGTGCATCTATAGGGATGTCTTACCAAGCAATGGCCATGAAAACCGATTTACGCTTTCCAAATGAAATGGTGGGTGTATTACGCATGGTTGATGAAGCAATTTGTGAGCCATTCCGAGGCAATTCTAACTTCTTTACCGATCTGCTTTTATTTGGCTTATGTAATACCCAAGAGGGGATGAATCCGTTTTCCAAACAAGGCGCAATGGATGTCGCGATGGAGCAGACTTTATCGCCAAGTTATAACTTGGGCCTCATGTGGGAGCCTAATGACGATTTTGGCTTTGGTATTGTTTACCAAAGTGGCGCCAAGATGCGATTAAAAGGGAAATATTACATCGATAACGGTAATGCCATCCGTGAATTGATGAAAGGCATGAGTTCTTCTGCATCAGGACAAATTTTAGCGGCCATCATGGGTTTTCCAGGTTATATTCCATCGAGTGAGTCTGGTTTGATGTCAATGAACTTAGAATATCCAGCACATATACAAGCAGGTATTAAATATAAGGTTTTGCCAAAGCTCCAAGTTAATGTGGATGTGGGATGGACGGATTTTAAAGCGTGGGAAGATTTTCGTTTTGAGTTTGATCGTCAGATTGCCATGTTACAGGTTGCGAAGCTGTTATCAAACAATGTAACCGACAACTCTATTGCTTTACCTCTAGGTTTTCAGTCGCCGTGGAACTGGGGAATTGGTTTGGAATATTCTGCAACAGATCGCTTAAAGTTGCGGATGGGATATGAACCAAGAACCAGTTCTATTCCAGATGGCAAAAGAAACCCAATGATTCCAATTAATAATGCTCAGTTGTTTGGCTTTGGGTTGGGGTATCGTTGGGATGAAGATACCAACATTGATTTATCGGTAGGCTTTTTAAGAAGTCGTGACAATATTCCAGCCAATACCAGTGATATGGCAAATGGTACTGGTGTGGGCAATATTATTTTAAATCCTTATGCTGGATTAGATATTAAAACCAACACTAAAGTGACAATTGTTGGTTTGAACTATAGAAAACGGTGGTAGGGATGCGTAAAGATACAGCATACTTCGTAAAAACAGTGATATTTACTGGAATGGGGTTATGGGCTTGGTCTCAAGCATGTCTTGCCAACTTCTACACAGTGATTGGGCCAGATGGTCGGCCTATTGTGATTCAGACTCAAGCAAAACCTGAGCAACACAAAGCAAATGTGAAAGCTCCACCAGCAGTAGAACAACATCGTCAAGTCAATGACGTAACACCAAAGACTCCAGTAGCAAATCCAAATCCAGTTGCCGCTACTCAAACGCTAAGCTCTGCAACAGCAAATCAAGCCATCACAGTTAAAACTCAGCCACTCCCCGTGGTTGATAAAAATAAAGACTCAGAGCCTACATCTCATCAAGCTCTGTCGAGTGATGTTGCAGCGCCGAAAATTAGGGTGATGGAAAAACAAGTAGGGCAAATCACAGTCGTTCCTACACAGACTGTTGTACATCCAGTAATAGTACAGCCGAAAGCAGAAAAACGCTCAAATGAGGTGAATCGTGTTGGGGGAAGTGCAACTGAAGTAAAACAAGTTGAGACAGTTATTCCTCCAGTACCTACTCAGATAAATCCAAAGGTGGTTAAAACAGAACCGCTGTTAAGCGAAGCTAGAGTTGTTACAGAAACAAAAATGCCTGTGCATAGATTAGAGCAGCCTTTTAATACAGAAACAAAAGAAAATAAGGCGGAAACAACACCAATACCTGCTGCTGTGAAGCAGAATGTGGTTGAGATTGATGGTGTGCAGTATGTGAATAGTGAATATTTGGAAGAGCGCGAGTTTAACTTAGAAGGTAAGAAACGCTTTTATGTCATGCCCGAAGTGGGTTCTGGCGGTGGGCATAATATACATACTGTAGAGCGTGAAAAAGGTGTTTCAAAGTTGTTATTAGATCGACTATGGAAAAAATCAGATCAACCTGCAGAAGCAGTTGTTTTATCTACCAGCTATCAGCGTTTACAACAACAAGAGGTGACAACAGCTTTAGAGCAAAGTTGTTTTCAAGACAGTAAAGTCACCAAGGCTAAAATATTGGGTGGGAAAAATAGTGATTTAGGTTTTTGGCCAGTTGCACCTTTTAAAGAAAAGTTTGTCTATGAAGTGGCCAAACTTGATTCCACAGTACACAACATTTTAGTCACCTCATACGCTTCATCCAAGAAATCACCGCAATATTACTGGCCATTTGTTGTATTTCTTGATGAAAAGGGCTGTGTGCTCGAAGGGGTAAGTGGCTTTAAAACGGCACAAGTCAAGGAAAGTGCTATACATCAAGCACATATTGAAGGGGTGCTACGTAAACCTGACAATGCGGTTTACCTTTTTATGACCCCACTTGAAAGTGCATTAGATATTGAGGATATGACATTGTCTAATCAAGGTCAGATTAAACTTAGTGTAATTGAATAAATTGTGAGTAAGAGAATATGGACGTGCAGAAAAAAAGATTAATACAAAGTATGTTGGCTCTAGGCTTAGTCACTCTTTTGAACGCTTGTGGTGGAGATAGTGCATCCATTAGCGAACAGCCTGATCCTGAATTGGTTAATTATACTAATGGGTGTTCTGACTATGATCAGCGTTGCCAGAACTTTGTGGTTGACTATCCTATTGCTGGACTCGATTTCGAATGTCAAAAAGATACAGTAAATCATTTTATGACTGAAATTGATAAAAACGTTGCCATAGGGGGATGCCGACGCGGCGATACCGTTAAATTCGCAATACAAACACCAGCTGCTCAAGCTAAAATCCTTCTAGGAAATGTCGATCTTTCTAAGATCAATCCCAATTATGTGAGTGGTCAACCTACCCAAATTGGTTTAATGCATATAGCCGCTGCCATGACGGGCAAAGATCTAGTCAATAGCAATCAAACCGATGATACATTTAGAGTCATGGTTGCACTGGTTCGAATGTTCCAAGCATTAGGGATAGATCAAGATGCCAATCAAATTGGCGATGTTCAGCCAATCACCCTAGATTCAGCAGTCAAGAAAAAATTGAGTGAGTTAACAGCCTCCGTTGGCGTTAATGACTTTCTTGATGGTAGCTATGTAACTAAGTTACGACCATGGGTAGATGTTGAGCAAATTGATGAAGCACAAGCCGAGGCAGTTGCACTACAGTTAATGAATTTAGCAAAAGTGAATGTTTACTCAGCTACAATGGTGCCGTATAAATTTGGAACTGTTGATATTGGTGGTTTCTTTGGTACAGGAGGGGGCGGAAAGGATGCGCTTGCCAACCTATACTTGATTAACACTCGTGATGGGCATACTTTAGGTTACACCGTTCAATGGACAGGTGTGCCTAAGCTTCCTGACCAAAAAATAGATGTGACATTTAAACGTCTTTGGCTGATTAGCCAATATGCGCCAGAAAAATTAACCGCTGCGGCACAGCTCGATTGGGTACATCCATTTAGCAATAAAATTACTCAAGCATTACGTTTTACTCAACCCAATAAACCCGCTGATTATTTACGACTTTATCAGGGACAGTTTGTAAACAGTAATACTGTACCAGGTAATGCCTTTGTTTATAAGCGTTCTACAGGTGACAATAATCCACCACAAGATCCTAAAGTTTATGGTGCTTGGGATCAGTCATTTAATGGTGAGCGTTTTAGTGGGCAGCTTGATATTTTTAAAACCAATCCTGCTACTTTTTTAGATCGACGGGTCTTTAAAAGTGAGGCTAAAGTTAAGTCTGGCGAAGAATATATTTTCCCACTTTATGCAAATTTGATTTTTTCTTTTGATGGAGACAAAACACGCCAGCCAATTAAAGTCGGTATTGTGATTGATGAAAATGGAGATATTCGCAGTAATCGTACTGCTGATTCATTATCTTCACAGCAATGTCCAAATATTGATCCACAGACGTATAGAGATGATTATAGTGTACAACAATACCGTATTGGTACAACGGGAGCTGCGAACTATGACAAAACAGATAAGTCGTTAACCCTTAGAGTTATTTTATCTGATCCAAGTTTTGCTCCACTGGACGGTGCATTATTAGGTTTAAACGAAACTTTTGTTTTGGCTGGAGAAGGGACTCAAGCAGTAGGCTTTACATCGGGTGGGATTCGTATAAATCTACAAAATCTATTGGTTAACTCAAATGTAAACCGTGGTATTACAATTCGTGGTTGGGGTAAATATGGGCCAATAGATGC
Organism: Acinetobacter rudis; assembly: GCF_031157835.1. Lineage (GTDB taxonomy): Bacteria > Pseudomonadota > Gammaproteobacteria > Pseudomonadales > Moraxellaceae > Acinetobacter > Acinetobacter rudis_A. Next base: position 20,626 of record NZ_JAVIDR010000017.1, read on the forward strand.
AACATGGGGCAATATGTACGCCACCATGCAAAAGGTATACAACGATAGTAATCCAAATCAAACTACCAATGAGCAAAAAGAGTTGGTTAAAAATATGGGTGGGTCATTGGATATTGAACTTGCACCTTGCTATACAATCAAGAAGAAACGTTAGTTAGATTGTAAAATCATCCATAAAAAAACGCTGAAAAGACTGTTCAGCGTTTTTTTTTGAGTGATGTTTGGTTTAGCCAGTATGATCCAAACGTGTACCAATGGTTTCAAGATGCATTGGAAAATCTTGTTGTGTACGATCATTAAAGTAATGACGTAGAGTACGTTCAACACTTGGAAATGCTAATTGATCCCAAGGAATTTCATTTTCACTGAATAGACGAGATTCTATGGTTTCGGGTCCTGCACCAAATTTGCCTTCAATAAGATGCGCTTTAAACAAAACATAAATTTGTCCAATACGTGGAATATTGTACATGCAGTAGAGTTGTTCGATTTCAACCTCAGCCTCAGCTTCTTCTCGAGTTTCACGTGCAGCACCTTGTTCCATGGTCTCAAAGAGCTCCATATAACCCGCAGGTAAGGTCCATAAACCGTAACGTGGTTCAATAGCACGGCGACATAATAAAACTTTATCCTGATAGAGAACCAAAGCACCACAAATGACTTTAGGGTTCACATAATGAATGGTGCCACAATGATTACACACTGCTCTAAGTTGGTGATCACCTAATGGGATTTGTTCTTGTGTTTCATGGCCGCAGGCAGTACAGAAGCTCATAAGTATCAATAGAAATGAGAGGTGAACTTGAGCATAACTGAATTTTGTCTTTGACGCATCAATTCTCCCATTATGTATAGTTTTTCATATATATTAGATTGATAAAACAAATAGGAAAATAATTGAATTAAAATGGAAAACCCAATGTTAATACAGCAACTCGAACAGCGTTTACGTTTTGCTAAACGTCATCAGGATGCGCAAGCAGCTGTATTGATCGCGATTACGCAAGAAGAAGATCCGAAAGTATTACTGACACGCCGTGCATTGAGCTTGAACTCTCATGCTGGTGAAGTGGCTTTTCCTGGTGGAAAACGTGATCCTACTGATACAAGTAATATTGCAGCGGCTTTACGTGAGGCATGGGAAGAAACGGCCTTAAGTCCTTTTGATGTGAAGGTGGTCGGGGATCTACCCATGGAGAAGGTACGTAATGGACTCACTGTCAAACCGATTGTTGGTATTATTCCTACAGAATTAAACTTAATTCCCCAACCTACCGAGATTGATCGTATTTTCTTTGCTTCTTTACAAGAGTTAATGCAGATTCAACCAGAACCGCATAAAGTTCAATATGCAGAGCAGTCATTTTATTTCCCAAGTTTCCAAATTGAAAATGAAGTCATTTGGGGTTTAACGGCACGTATTCTAATTTCGCTGTTTCAATATGGGTTTAATGTGCAAAAATCGTGGCCTTTACTCATAGATGCAACTACAGGTAATGATACTCAGACTGATATCAAGAAAATGGATTTATTTCAAAAGTAATATGTTTTAACTGGTAAATAATGAGGATGTTATAACCATGATGTATACATTTAACGGGCACTCTCCACGCACACGCTTACAACCATGGAATGGTTGGATTGCAGACAATGCTACAGTCATTGGCCAAGTAGAATTAGGGCAGAAGGTGAGTATTTGGTTTGGGGCGGTGATTCGTGGTGACAATAGTCTCATTAAAATTGGAGACTATAGTAATGTGCAAGAGAATGCAGTCATTCATACCGATGCTGGAATTGATGTCGTCATTGGTGATTATGTCACCATTGGTCATCAAGCAACGGTTCACGGATGCACAATTGGTGACAATAGCCTAATTGGCATTAATGCAGTGGTGTTGAATCATGCTGTTATTGGTAAAAACTGTATTATTGGTGCGAATGCTTTAGTGCCTGAAGGAAAAGTTATTCCTGATAATTCTCTTGTTGTTGGTTCTCCTGCAAAAATTATACGTACTTTGGATGCAGAAGCTGAACAGAAGCTGAAACAAAGTGCTTTACATTATGCAGAACATTTTCCTCATTTTGTCGCATTAGAACCGTATTCTTTTGCTAAGAACAATTGCAATGAATAATTGAGATGATTAATTATAAATTGTTATTTGGGCTCGATTTACTGTAGATCTACTCTCGCGATCTGCATGGCAGTGGAGTAGAATAGGCGCAAATTTACAAAGGGTAGCTTGTGCATGAAATTGCTGGCATTGGAAACCGCCAATGAGCAATGTTCTGTCGCATTGGTTGATGCGACGCAGACATTATTTTCTCAACTGGATCAGCGTGCCAAGGCTCAAACGCAGACAATACTTCCCATGATTGATCAGGCCTTAACTCAGGCTGGGATAAAAAATGCTGATTTGACCACAATAGCTTTCAGTCGTGGACCTGGTTCATTTAGTGGTGTTCGAATTAATGCTGCAGTTTGTCAAGCATTGGCTTGGGCACATGATACCCCTGTTATTGGTGTGTCAACATTACAGGCATTAGCACAGGCTGCATATCGGCTTTTGGGTTTAACAGAAGTGACGGCTGTTCTAGATGCTCGAATGAATGAAGTCTATATCGCGAGTTTTAAACTTGAAAATGGCATCATGCAAGCAATCGATGATGAGCGTTTACTCGATTATGAACAAGCGGCAAGTTATAAAAAATATACAGTGATTGGTTCTGGAGCACATTTAATTCAAGCTGATCTAGATATAAATCAAGCTATTCATGCTGACGCATTAGATATTGCAGCTATTGCGCGAGTTATGGCAGAAAAACAACAATGGGTGAATGCTGAACAGGCATTACCTGTGTACTTACGTGAAAATGCTTGGAAAAAAATTTCAGAACAAGGCAAAGCATCTAAATAGGAAAAATCATGGACTTTTTATTGTTCATTCAAGCCGCTGTAATGGGCATCGTTGAAGGTATTACTGAGTTTTTACCCATTTCAAGTACAGGACACTTAATTTTAGCTTCCGAATTAATGAATTTTTGGGATAAAGAAAAAAGTGATGTATTTGTTGTTGCCATTCAGGTGGGTGCAATTGCCGCAGTTATTTATCAGTACTGGACCAAGCTCTGGGGAGCTGCAACTGGTTTGGTAACTGGTGAAAAAAAAGGGCGACATCTTGGGATTAGTCTGATTTTGGCCTCTATTCCCATCATGTTGGTTGGCCTAACGTTTGGTCAAACTGTAAAAACATTATTATTTAATGACATTTCAGTAGCCATTGGTTTAATCGTTGGTGGGTTAATTATTTGGTGGGTGGAAAAGAACCCACGTGAAATACATGCCGAAGATGTCGATCATATTACGATTAAAGAAGCGATTTACATTGGTCTCATTCAAATTCTTGCTTTGATTCCAGGAACTTCGCGTTCTGGTGCAACCATTATTGGTGCCATGATGCTTGGTGTGTCACGTAAGGCAGCAACGGAATTTTCATTTTTCTTGGGTATTCCTGTAATTGTTGGGGCAGGTTTACTTGATCTTTATCAAAGTTATGATGTTTTCACGACAGCACAAGATTGGTGGGTATTGGCATTTGGGACTTTAGTTTCATTTGTTTCAGCATTAATTTTGATTCGAGTATTGGTTGCATATGTTGCTAAGCGTGATTTCATGGTTTTTGCTTGGTATCGTATAGTGTCTGGTTTGGTTATTCTTTTATTTGCATTAACAGGCTGGAAATTATGGTAAGCGAAATTCGCTTATTTGCTACAGCGCAATACGCGGCACAAATACAGTTTTATCAGGAGTTATTGGCTAGTCGTGGTGTAACTGTTGAATGGGTTGAAATCGAGCAACTGAATGCTCGATTTTTACGTCAACATCCTGAATTGGCATTATGTTTGGATCAGGATGGTTTGTGGTTGTCGGCAGAGGGTATGAAGATGCAACCCGATTGGCGAGGTGAGATTTCACGATTAAAACGCGCCAGTTTAAAATCAGAACTTTTGGCTCGAGCCTGTCAACTTGCTGAAAAACCAAAGTTAATTGATGCTACTGCAGGTCTTGGACATGACAGTTTATTGATGGCACATTTGGGTGCAGAGGTTATTTTAGTTGAGCGTCATCCCATTTTGGTGACTTTGCTTGAGGCTGCCAAAGCACAGGCCACTCTTGATCCCTTTTTAGCAGATACAGCTGAACGCATTTCTTTGGTCTATGCAGATTCTCAAGACTATTTGGAACAGCGAGTAAGAGAGCAACAAGAGGTTGACGTGGTCTACCTTGATCCGATGTTTCCACAGCGTGATCAAAACAGTAATAAAAAGCAGGCATTAGTAAAAAAACAGATGCAGTTGCTACATTTGCTATTGGCAGATGATGGACAGATGGATTTAGGAGAGCAACTTTTAGCACCAGCACGCCAAATTGCAAAGCGGGTAGTCGTGAAACGCCCACGCTTAGCAGTTCATTTGGACGATGTTACACCTGATCATCAGTGGCTTGGCGATGCTTGTCGATTTGATGCATACTTTAAGTAAAATAGAAAAGTCATTAAATGCTTCAAAATTTTCTGAAAAATTGTTATATAGTAGGTGCACTGTGTGTTTTGACTCATGTTTTCATGAGTCCAAATATAAAGAGAAGCCTTAGGCATTAACTGAAAAATATATGATCGATCTCAAACCCTCAATTAACTTTTGGTATGATTTAAACAGTAACCAACGTGCTGGTTTATGGTTATTTCTTGGTTCCAGAAAATCACTACAAATTGTACGTCCATCAATCGTACAGCTGTTGTTTTGGGGGATTTTAGGTGGTGCTGCAAACACCTTATTTAGTTGGTTGTCGACGGGAACACAAGGCTATTTTAACCAACAAGGTTTAGTCAGTTATGCACTGTGGCCATTTATTGCACTTGTGGTCGGGATTTTTTTATCACAGCGTGTCAATAATGCACGTTTGATGCTTGTACCTGCAATTCTATGGTTAGTTCTCGACACGCATATCGCGATTCTACAAAGTATTATTCAGTATCTCTTGGTCTTAGATGTACTGCCTGATTTTTTTTACGATTATCTACCTCTCATCTTTATGCTGCTGTTTGTGTGGCAGAGTTTGGCTGTTGTTTGGGTATTTGCACGTGAATTAAAGTGGCCGTGGTGGGAACGAGCATTGATTATGGTCGGAACATTGATCACTTTAATGGTGTGGCAGACCTCAGCGCGGGATCAACCTATTTTTAAAGTCGTTGCAACGCAGCCGAGTATTTCTGAAAAAGCTTTTTATGCACAAAGTAAGTTATTGAGTACTGAATTAGAACAAGTACAACTAGGTGAATTTGCTCAAACAAAATGGTACTTTTTAGGTGTAGCTGGAGCAGGTTATCAAGATGTTTTTAAAATAGAAATTGAACGAATAAAACAACAGTTTGATACACGTTTTGCAACTTTAGGTCGTTCGATAGAGTTGATTAACAATCCTGATACGCTGACAGAAACTCCAATTGCATCAAAAACCAGTATAGAACTGGCATTAAATCGTATTGGACAACAAATGAATCCTGAAAGCGATGTGTTGTTTTTATATATGACTTCACATGGCTTAGCGAATCAGTTTGAACTGAGTAATGATCCAATTGATTTAGACGATGTAGATCCAAAATGGTTGCGTGATGTTCTTGATAAATCACGAATCCGTTGGAAAGTCATCGTAATTTCAGCATGTTATTCTGGAAGTTTTATTCCTGCATTACAGTCACCTGATACCTTAATTATTACAGCATCTGCCGCAGATCGTGCTTCTTTTGGCTGTTCAAATGAGGCTGACTATACCTATTTTGGTCGAGCACTGTTTGAAATGGCAATGCGAGATAACACAACTCTAAAAACCAGTTTCCAGCAAGCTTCGGAAACCGTGGCAAAATGGGAAAGTGCACAAGGCTTTGAACCTTCTGAGCCACAGTGGGTAATTGGTAAAAATATGGAATTAATGTTGCCTCAGTTGGAAAAACAGTTATTCCCACAGAAAAATACAACTGCGGCAGCAGAACCACAAGTGGCACCTGTGCAAACTCTGCAAGCAGCACACCAATAAAGGAGAAACATCATGCAAAAAATAGAACAACACTATTGTTTTTCTGGTGAACAAGCTGTGTATCAACATCAGTCAGTTGTATTACAGTGCCCAATGAATTTTTCCATTTATATACCTTCATATGCTGAAGGTGAGAGACTGCCTGTTATTTATTGGCTTTCAGGTCTTACCTGTAATGAACAGAATTTCATCACTAAGGCAGGTGCTCAAAAATATGCTGCGGAATATAAAGTTATTATTGTTGCACCAGATACGAGCCCTCGTGGGGGAGATGTTGCCGATGATGCTGCTTATGATTTGGGGCAGGGTGCAGGTTTTTATCTCAATGCAACAGAGGCTCCATGGTCTAAGCATTATCAGATGTATGATTATGTCGTGAGCGAGTTACGTCAGCTCGTTGATCAGCATTTTCCAACCAATACTAAACAGAGCATTATGGGACACAGCATGGGGGGACATGGTGCATTGACTATTGGATTGAAAAATCCTGAGTTATATCACAGTATTTCTGCATTTGCTCCTATAGTCGCTGCAAGCCAAGTACCTTGGGGTATACGCGCTTTTACTGCATATCTTGGTGAAGATATGCAGCAATGGAAACAATACGATGCAGTTGAACTCGTAAAAACTTGTAAAGTACAATTGCCCATCTTAATTGATCAAGGGACTGCAGATAGCTTTTTACAAGAACAATTAAAACCTGAATTGATTCGTCAGGCTTGTATCGAAAAAGACTATCCGCTCACGCTTAATATGCGTGAAGGTTATGATCATAGTTATTATTTTATTTCTAGCTTTATTGAAAGTCATATTCACTTTCATGCGCGTTTATTATGGGGATAAGTCCAGTAAGGTGTTGTTAAGCAACTGTGATACTGGATTTATACAGGACAAAAATGCAAGACACATCAGAACAGATACAGCATCAGCCTACGCTACCCGATGCACTACCACCACCTTTAAACACAACAAATCCTTTGCCTCCAGTAGCTGATACTCCTGTATATCGCTTTAAATTTCACGGTAATGCCTCTGAGTATTTTGGTATTTGGATCATCAATATAATATTGACGATTTTGACCCTAACGCTTTACTCACCATGGGCTAAAGTGCGTCGTTTACGCTACTTCTATCAAAATACTGAATTTTTTCAACGACGTTTTGATTTTACTGGTTTGCCACAAAAAATTTTACTGGGACGTTTAATTGCCATTGGTATTTGGTTAGGTATTTCGGCACTCGGATATTGGTCACCTGAAGTTGCACCTTATGGTGCTGTTTTGCTATACCTTGCTATGCCTTGGTTATTGCGTGCAACAATGCGTTTTAGTGCACGTAATAGTAAATTTGCTAATAGTCGTTTTTATTTTTCTGGTACAACTGCACGTGTTTATGGGCAGTTTGTTCTTGCTATTTTAATTACGATTGCAACATTGGGGCTTTTTGCACCTGTTGTTGTATGGCTATATAAGCGTTATTGCTTCGATCATCTTTATGTTGGACAACTACCATTTAAGCTTAATAATGATTGGTTCCACTACATGACTGCGATTTATATTCCTATAGGTATTGCATTTATTGTGGGTGTAATTGCGGTGTTCTTAGGTATTGGTGCGACTCTTACAAACTTTGCTCAAGAGATATTAGGGGTAGTTGGCATCGCTTATTTTGCTCTTATTGTCATTGTTGCGCCGCTAACTTTAGCGCGGATTTATATCACAACGTGGAATCATGTAAGTGTGGGCAATAGCCATTTTAAAACAGACTGTAACCAGTGGCGTTATAGTTGGATTTTACTCACAAATTGGATACTCAGAATGGTGAGTTTTGGTTTGTTGACACCTTGGGCTGCTATACGTTTGCATCGCTATCAAGTTGAGTCTTTATCTTTATATCTGGCAGATGATCCTGATCAAATGTGGAATATGGCACAAAAAGATCATAATGCAATTGCTGAAGAAATTTCAGATGTATTTGATTTGGATATTTCTCTTTAGCTTGTAGGATGTGAGTATATGCAAAGTGTTGAAGTAAGATTTTATGACGGCATTATAGCTAAACCCTATCAGGCGCAGCTACTCATGATTGATGCTGAACAATTTGAAGTACATTACACTGCTAACGAGCATAAAAAGATTCATTGTTTTTCTCGTAAAGAGATGGATGTATTAGGGGGAATTGCGCAGAATTATCCTGCTATTGAACTTCCTAATGACATGCGGATTGAATTTCTCAGTCATGATCTTCCAGATGTATTCGCCTTAAAACAGCAAAAACTCCAACAAAAAATTTGGCGCTTAGAGCGTAGCCCTAGCTTAATTTTATTCAGCTTACTTTTCATGTGTGGCTTTATTTTTGTGCTGGTTCGTTGGGGGGTGCCGTTTGTTGCTTATCATGTTGCGATGCAATTGCCTAAATCGACCTTAGCTGAAATTGGTAAAAGTTCTGAGCAACAGATTCTTGAGGCAACAGCGCCAACACAGCTTTCGACAGCACGGCAAACTCAAATTCGACAAGCATACTTGAATTTGGTTCAACCTGATCAACCTGCAAAACTTTACTTTAGACAAGGCAATCATTTATCTGCGAATGCTTTGGCCTTACCTAACAATACCATTATTGTGACTGATGAATTAATTCTGTTGGCTAAGGATGATCGGGAAATACTAGGGGTTTTAGCGCATGAACATGGGCATTTAAAACATCGCCACAGTTTGCAACAAGTGATCGCAGGTTTAGGCGTTGGTGCAGTGATTATGGCAATTAGTGGTGACGGCTCTGATCTGATTAATAGCATTCCGATGATATTGGCAGGTGCCAAATTCTCCCGTAGTTTTGAGGCAGATGCTGACCTATATGCCTTACAGCAAATGCAGGAGCACAATATTGATGTCTTATACTACGCTAACTTTTTGAAGCGTCTTGAACAAGAAACCGAAGAAAAGTCGAGCAACCAAAGTTGGATACAGTTATTGGCTAGCCATCCCATTACCCAAGATCGAATTCAAATGGTGCTAGATTTTAAGGCTAAGCAGAACTTACGCTGATATAGCGTGTTTGAATTGGTATTTAGTCCTGTTGGGGACTTGTACTGCATAAATAAGTTTAAAAGTTTATAATGAGCATCCTTCACTCATTTGCCAGGAAAATCATGTCCAAGCCTTATCTGATTGCACCTTCTATCTTATCTGCAGATTTTGCCCGTTTAGGCGAAGATGTAGAACGTGTACTTGCTGCTGGTGCAGATGTAGTGCATTTTGATGTTATGGATAATCATTATGTACCAAACTTAACCTTTGGTGCACATATGTGTAAGGCTCTAAAGAATTATGGGATTAAGGCACCTATTGATGTGCATTTGATGGTGAGCCCTGTTGACCGTTTAATTGGTGATTTTTTAGAAGCGGGCGCAGATATTATTACTTTTCATCCTGAAGCATCACAACATATTGATCGTTCTTTACAGTTGATTAAATCAGGTGGTGCACAAGCAGGTTTAGTTTTTAATCCAGCAACACCACTACATTACTTAGAATACGTGATGGATAAGGTTGATCAAATTTTACTGATGAGTGTAAACCCAGGGTTTGGTGGACAGAAATTTATACCTGCGACTTTAGATAAATTACGTCAAGCACGCCAAATGATTGAGATGTCTGGACGTGATATTCGTTTGGAGGTTGATGGTGGGGTGGGGCCTGGTAATATTCGTGAAATTGCAGAAGCAGGTGCTGATATGTTTGTTGCTGGTTCTGCTATTTTCTCTCAACCAGATTATCAGGTGGTGATTGATAAAATGCGCGAAGAACTTGCAAAAGTTGGCACATTAACTACCTAATTGTTGAAAGTATAGAAATACTCAAGCCTATCTAAAAATATGGAAAACACCCAAATAATTTGGGTGTTTTTTTAATAAACAGACAAATAGTGACCTGTGGATAACTTTGAAGATAACTATGTGGGTAACTGTGTTGATAAGCCTATGTATAACTTGTTTATAACTTGAACACTTTAGGGAAAGTGGTATAACTAAAAAATCTGAACAATGTCTAATGCTTAATTTATTGTTTGCTTTATTTTACATTTTCTCAAAAAAGTTGAGACTTGAAATTGTATTGTTTAGTATATGGCTAGATCTTCGTGATTTATCTAAATTTACTTCATTGGAAGCTTAATGACTGTCACTCAAAGCTACAAACGTATTTGGTTTGTTGTGCTTATGGCCTTTGCCATAGGGTGGAGTGCTGTGTCATATGCTTTTTCCCAACCCATGCATGCACTGATGGAAAATACAATGGATCAATCTGCACACTGTGTGCAAATGACCGATTCAGTAGTACACGGGCAAGACCATGGGAAGAATGAACAAATTGAACATCATGATCATATGTACGCTAAACAGGCGATGGCGCAGTTAGATCATTGCCAGTCTAGTGAAACTCACGCTAGCTCTACAATGCAGGGTTGTAATGACTGTAGTGCACTTTACTGCCAAGTTGGTAATTTAGCCGTAATACAGCAAGATATTATTTTTAGTCAGCCCATCATCACACCTACAATAAATCCTCTACTTGGTTTTTACCAAGCTCAACATCTTGTTGGTTTTCATCAAAGAATTCTACGTCCACCACGTGCTTAATCCAATTAATTAATATTTTTAATTTTTTTAATATTTATGGATTAAGTTATGTTTAGCTCTATATCAAAGACGCTTGCCTTGGGCGTGTGTTTATTTAGTTCGACTTGGGTCATTGCTGCTGTACGTGAATATCAACTGACGATTGATAAGAACATCGTTAATGTAACTGGAAAACCACTGGTTAGAATGACTGTGAATGGTCAAATGCCTGCGCCTTTACTTGAATTTGAGGAAGGTGATGAAGCGGTTATTCATGTAAAAAATAATCTGAAAAATGAAGATACTTCTGTTCATTGGCATGGATTGCTGTTGCCTGGGATCATGGATGGTGTTCCTGGATTTAATGGTTTTCATGGTATTAAACCGCAGTCAGAATTTATCTATCGGTTTAAAGTGCGTCAAAGTGGTACTTATTGGTATCACTCACATTCTAAAGGTCAAGAACAAGATGGTTTGTATGGGCCATTGGTTATCTATCCAAAAGGAAAAATGCCACTTACAGCAACTGAAACGGCTCAACGTGATTATGTGGTAATGCTTTCTGATTTTCATGAGTCTACAAGTGCTCAGATTATGAAAAATCTGAAAAAATCTGCTGAGTATTACCAAGACCAACGTGAAACTGTTGCAGATGTGTATCGTCAATTTAAGCAGCAAGGTTTTAAAAATGCTTGGCAAGATCGTCGCATGTGGAACCAGATGCGTATGCTTAAAACGGATATGTCTGATGTAACTGGATATACCTTTTTATTGAATGGTCAAACGCCTGCACAAAACTGGACGGGGCGTTTTGCCAATAATGAGAAAATACGTCTGCGTTTTATTAATGCTTCAGCAATGTCATTTTTTGATGTCCGTATTCCGCATTTAAAAATGACCGTGGTTGCTGCCGATGGACAACCTGTACAGCCTGTTTCTGTTGATGAATTTCGAATTGGTACTGCTGAAACTTATGATGTAATGGTTGAGCCAACTGCTGATCGTTATCAGATTGAGGCAGAGTCAATTGATCGAAGTGGTTTTGCCGTAGGAACACTACAAAATCAAAAAATTCAAACAGAGCAAGCCATTGAAATGCCAGTTGCACGCCCACGTTCGGTATTAACCATGGAGGATATGGGAGGGCATGCAGGTATGAACCATTCAAAAATGTCTGGTATGGACCATTCAAAGATGTCTGGTATGGACCATTCGAAGATGTCTGGTATGGACCACTCGAAGATGACTGAAATGGATCATTCAAAAATGTCTGGTATGGACAACTCGAAAATGTCAGGTATGGACCATTCAAAGATGTCGGGTATGGACCACTCGAAAATGTCTAGTATGGACCATTCAAAGATGTCGGGTATGGACCACTCGAGGATGAGTGAGATGGACCACTCGAAAATGTCTGAAATGGACCATTCAAAAATGACTGAAATGGATCACTCGAAGATGTCAGGTATGGACAATGTGCATAAAGCACAGAGTGAACAACCACCACAAGGTTGGGCCAATGCTTCGACACCATCAGGCTATAAGGCACTGACATATAGTGATTTAAAATCATTAAATCCACAAAAGGATAATCGTACTGCAGAGCGTGAGTTGGTGGTGCATCTAGGTGGCACCATGGAACGTTATATTTGGACCATAAATGGTAAAAAGTTTACCGAAATGGAACCATTACAGGTGAAGTATGGTGAACGCATACGACTTAAATTTGTCAATGACAGTATGATGGCACACCCTATGCATTTACATGGGATGTTTATGCAACTCGAAAATGGCCAGACCAGTCAGGATATGCCAAATAAACATACAATTGTTGTACCACCGGGTAAAACAATGACAGCATTATTAACTGCAGATGAGATTGGAGAATGGGCTATTCACTGTCATTTACTCTATCACATGAGTGCAGGCATGATGAGTAAACTCATTGTGGCTAAAGTGAATGATCAAGTTACTGCTCCATCTGCTCAAGTGATGACAGAGCAAGGAGGTCATCATGCGCATTAACGCCTTAACTTTTGTCATGACAATGAGTTTAAGTTTAATGACGAGCTTAGCTCAAAGTGCTGAACATGCTCAATCACATACAGCAATGGTCGATATGCCAACAACTGCGGTTTTTGATGATCAGCAACACGCTAAAGAACATGGCGGACAGCGCTATCAATTAACCACAATTGAGAGTAAGTGGACTCAAAATAAATCAGGTCAAGGACAATTACAGTCAGACTTAGAGACTTGGTTTGGTGGTGATACCCATAAGGTTTTTTTACGGTTAGCACAGGAAAAAGTTGAATCTGAGCAACCGAATTATCATGCTGAATTGTTATATAGCCGTAATATTTCTGATTTTTGGGATGTACAGGCAGGTGTGCGATATCGTCATGACGATGCAAAGGACAAGGATAAAGATCAAACTGATGTTATGTTTGGTCTTTATGGAATGGCGCAGTATTTTTTTGAAACTGAAGCATATGTTTATGCTGGACAAAATCAGCGTTGGAGTATGAATTTACATAGTGAACGTGACTTTTTACTCACCCAAAAGTTGATTGTACAGCCGTATGTTGAAGCGAATGTTGTATTTAGTGATGAATCGAAATACGCCTCAAAGACAGGTTTAAACTCAGTTGAATTTGGACTTGAATCTCGCTATGAAATCAGTAAAAAATTGATGCCATTTATAGATGTTTCTTATCAATATCAAAAGGGTGTTAAAGAAACACCATGGCAAGTTGCAACTGGTTCCAATCGAGATTGGTACTATGGTGCAGGACTTCGAGTGAAGTTTTAAGCATTAAATGAGGTACTTTCCACATGATGGGAAGGACCTCATTCAATTTAACTTTTGATGAAAATTCACAAAATAAGAGTAGTTGAAAAAATACTTGTTTTATATTTCTTGCAAACATAAAATGAATCAAAATTTACTCAATGGGTAAATTTTCTCTTTAGGAGGAACGACCTCCCCCAGCCGGGAAAAATCGTCAGGACGACCTGACTTCATTTATAGAAGGAAGGGTATCATGGCCTGGATTATACTTATTTTTGCTGGTATTTTTGAAATCGTTTGGGCTTATTCTATGAAGCTCTCAGAGGGTTTTACCAAACTTACGCCCAGTATAATCACCATTATATTTATGATTTTAAGCTTTGTACTATTGGCCTATGCAATGAAGACCTTGCCCTTAGGCACGGCTTATACCATTTGGACAGGTATTGGTGCGATTGGTTCATTTTTGTTAGGTATTTTTATTTTGGGAGAGCCCGCTTCAGCAATGCGTATGCTTGCAGCCGTGTTGATTATTTCAGGCTTACTCTTAATGAAGTTATCTTCATCGTAGTTTAATTCGAACCGTAAAAGTGAATACTCATGCAGCTCTATTTTAAATATATTGATTCACCTGTTGGACAACTACAATTGGTTGCCCATGATCAAGCATTGGTTGCGATAAAGTGGGATACTGAGGATCCAAAGCGCTTACGCTTAGCCAATTTAATTGAACACCAAACACATTCAATTTTATTAAAAGTAGAACAACAGCTGGATGAGTATTTTCGAAGTCAGCGTCAGGTCTTTGATGTGCCTTTAGACTTGGCAGGAACTGAGTTTCAACAGAAAGTTTGGCGAGCTTTACAAGATATTCCTTATGGTCAAACGCGTAGTTATAAAGAAATTGCTGAGCAAATTGGTAATGTTAAAGCTGTGCGTGCGGTAGGGGCTGCGAATGGAAAAAACCCAATCTCAATTATTGTACCTTGTCATCGTGTCATTGGCGCGAGTGGCCAGTTAGTAGGCTTCGCTGGGGGATTAGATTATAAACAATCTTTATTGCAACTTGAGAACACAAAATAATAGCTTGAGTACAATTTTGAATAAGGCCATGTTAGACATAGCCTTATCCGCTTAAAAATTAGAAGCGTTTAGGCATTTTCTGACCATTTTCTACAGGGCTTTCTGCTTGTTGTAGTACACCAAACAACCAAGTTTCAGCATGTTGTACTGCGGTTTTCAGTGCATCGCCTTGCGCCAAACGACCTGCAATAAAGCTGGCTAAAGAGCAGCCAGAACCATGGTATTCGCCAGGTAAACGTGGACAGTGTGATTCTGCAACGAGTTCACCTGCAACATAAAGTGCGTTGCGAATATAGTCTGGTGTATCTTCGTGTCCTCCTTTAACTAAAATGGCCTTAGCTCCCATAGCAAAAAGCTTTTTGGTTGCTAACTCTAAATCATTTTCTTCAGCTAAAGCACGAAGTTCTACGGTATTGGGAGTAATAATTGTGGCGAGCGGTATAAGTGCAGCAAAAGCTTTAACAAGAGTTGCTTGATTACCCAATGATCCACCACTATTGGCTACCAAGACAGGGTCAAGTACGTACTGATAATCAGGATGCTCTGTTAAAAACTCAGCTAATGCCGCGATATTATCTGTTGTACCTAACATACCTGATTTAATACAACGGATAGGTAGGTCTTTTACCACCGCATTGGCTTGTGCTAAAAGCAATTGTCTTGATGCTGCTTCAAAGCCAAAAACTTGTTGTGAGTTTTGAATGGTTAGAGCCGTACAGGCAATTGCAGCATGGGCACCACTTTGTCCAATGGATTCAATATCTGCTTGTATGCCTGCGCCACCTGATGGGTCCATACCAGAAAAACAAAGTACTGTTGCACGCACCATGGTATCCTTATCTTAATTTAACTTGTAGCAGTATAAGCAAAGTTTGCTTTACACTCGAGTGATTCATTATTTTTGGATGTTGTAGTGATTAAAAATATTCTGATTGATTTAGATGGCACCCTAACAGACCCAAAAGTGGGCATTACCACTTCGGCGCGTTATGGTTTAAATAAAGTCGGGTATGTCGTTCCTGAAGATGCCAATATTGATTGGATTATTGGACCACCACTGAAAGCTTCATTTGCTAAAATTTTAAATGTTGCTGTAGATGATGATTTAGCTGAGCAAGCACTTTTAGGATATCGTGAACGTTTTTCTGTTACAGGCTTATTTGAAAACTTCGTTTTTCCAGAAGTTGAAGCTACATTAGCCGTGCTACAACAGCAAGGTTTTCGTTTATTCTTAGCCACAGCAAAACCGATTATTTATGCTCGACAAATTATGCAGCATTTTAAATTGGATCAGTATTTTACAGAATTATATGGCAGTGAATTAAATGGTGATCGAACCAATAAAGGTGATTTAATTGCTTATATTTTAGAGCAGCAACAGCTTAATATTACAGAATGTCTAATGGTTGGTGATCGAGAGCATGACATTTTGGGTGCAAGGCGTCATGGTATTGAGACGATTGCAGTTGAATATGGTTATGGTTCTGCTCAAGAGTTAGACCAAGCTCAGCCCATGGCACGAATCCAAAACTTTGCTCAACTTCTTGAGTATTGTTCTGTAAATTAAGTACAGTGATTAAATTTACTGATTTGTGAGATCGCGTGTTTGAGAAAGCACTGTTTGAACATAGAATATGTTCAAACAGTTGAATAATATTTATTATAAAATTTCTTTAAAAAGTCGTATAGTGTGCAGCGCAAATTGTTGTGTTAAGTACATAACAGCATTTCTTGACAATAAATTTTATCTAAGTGTATTCATTTAAATGAAAAAAAAACCAATATTGGCCTCATTACTGTGTGTCAGCCTGAACACTGCTTGTTCTAAATCATCGGAGTCTAGTCAAGCAATGCAGACAGAATCTCAGAATGGCAGGACGGTACAGAAGATAAGCATAAGCCCAGAAGTACAGCATTGGGTTGGGCATTATCAGGCTGATACACCATGTAAAACCTGTATTACACGCTGCGAAGGATGTGATGGGACACATGTTGATTTATATTTGAATGCGGATCAAAGCTATCGTTTAGTTCGTGAACGTAATGCTGAGGATGAACCAGCAGAACATTTAGCTGGACGTTTTATTTTTGTTGATTCAACTAAAAATAAAATTCAGTTAGTTGGAACAGAGCAGCGTGGTTTACTTGTGAAATCGGGGGATTTCACCGAAATTTATAATCAAGAAACAGGGCAGGCGTATGAGAGTCATGACGAGTTCTTATTAACACGTAGTTAGTTTAAGGAGTAAAAATCATTTAAATAATACGTATTGCCATGAATTATAAATAAAGTGTAGTTAGTCAATTTAGAGTGAAAATATATTGTCTAGTCGTATAACAATTTGAAAAACCATTATTAAAAAAGCAGTTGCTGCTCGTCTTTGATTTCGTATTTAATGGCTGCTGTAAATATGGATAGCGAATTCTATGCGAAATTATAAGATTGATATTTTACGCGGGATTGCAATTGTTTTAGTGTTATTACACCATTTTAATATTCCTTATAAATTGCATGATACTTTATTGGGTGTGCAGGTATTTGGTGAAAGTATTACGACATTATTGGCACGTAATGGGAATTATGGCGTAACACTATTTTTTGTGATTTCTGGTTTTCTCATCACCCAACATAGCTTGCGCCGTGATGAGCATTTGGCTGAAATTCGGATCAAGCCTTTTTATATACGACGTATTGCTCGCATCATACCATGCCTATTATTGCTCATTGCAATGGTGACAATATTAGGAAGTTTGGGCTTGAAGCCATTTATTAATCAAGCACCAAATGATATTGAAGTTTCGTATGCTTTAACTGTTTTTTCAGCACTGACCTTTTGGATGAATATCCTGATCATTAAGTATGGTTGGGTGAATTATGCTTTTGGCGTACTTTGGTCTTTATCTGTTGAAGAGGTCTTTTATTTAGCATTTCCGATTATTTGTTGGTTATTAGGGCGTGGTAAAGGGTTTGTCTTATTCTTACTCGCCATCATTATTTATGCACCTTATTTTCGTCATTTACACTTTGCTGAAGAAAGTGGAGCCTATCTTTATCACTATTTTTCAAGCTTTGATGGTATTGCTATAGGTTGTTTAACTGCGTTACTTATGCAGCGGATAAAAATCACAGCTGTGACCCAAAAGTATTTGATTATTTTCAGTTCGATTATGATGACTGTGTTGTATCTATATGCTCCGATTAGTGAGGTAAGTACATGGGGTGTAAGTGTTTTTGCTCTATTGTCAGCAGTGGTTATTTTTGCATTGGCACAGCAACCCGTCTCAGATGCATCTGGTGCAATACAGGCTGCATGGGCATGGTTGGGGCAACGTAGTTATGAACTATATTTATTTCATTTAATTGTGCTTGGGTTGATCAAGGTTTTCTACTTTCCAAAGACGACTGTTCCAGCTGAAAAGTTGTTGTTATTACCGCTATTTTTTATTGCCAGTATTATGTTGAGTTGGATGATTGAAAAGTATTATTCCAGCCCTTTAAACCGTTGGATTAGACAGCGTTGGGAGTAATGTATTGTTTATCATGCAGTCCATCATAGCCGTAAATGTGTGGAAACTATTTGTTAGACATTTACTGTTAAATTTACATTGTCGGTTTTGGCTTACATGAATGGATGACTTTAACGGATTGGCTGTATGATTCATATTTTTTATTATGAACACATACAGGAACAGGAAGTTCCGAAACATAAAACAACAATAATAAGTTTTAGCATCAGGACGTGAGGCGCGACAGGAGTCATGCTTAGACCCACAAATACAAAAAGGCCCAGACAGGAAGTCTGGGCCTTTTTGTATTTAAAGATAAATAGTGACCAAGGATAGGAATGTAGAAAGGATTATTTTACTGAGGGCAAGTCCTGCTTGAATGCTTATTGGGATTTTTTATTAATATACTGATTTTAAATAAATTATATTTAATATGGAAGTTGATATCCAATTATGCAGTGAATCTTTGTCGGCTTTGGCTTACATGACTTTGTGGTTTTTGCTGGTTGGCAGTTAAATTAGTTTTTTTTATTATGGTTACATACAGGAACAGGAAGTTCCAAAACATAAAACAAAAATAATAAGTTTTAGCATCAGGATGTGAAGTACGACAGGAGTCATGCTTAGACCCACAGATACAAAAAAGCCCAGATAGGAAGCCTGGGCTTTTTTGTGTCTGTGGTTTTATTACGATTAAGAATTAGTGGTGCCCATGACTGAAGGCTTTCATAAATAAAGCGTATTGAATCGGTAAAGTGACGACATCAACGACAGTAGTAATTGGTAGGAGTAAAACATAAGGTGCTTTGCTGACCGCATTGACGGCTGCAGAGCGATCAGTGCTGAGCTCTAGCTGAATAGGTGATTTGAAAGTGTGCTGTAACTGGCTATCTTGATTAGTTTTTTTGATAGGTGATAGCGTATATTCAACACGACGAGAACAATCATAGGATTGTGTGGCTGTATTTGCAAAACAGTTAAAATTAAGTTGTTCTAAGCGCTGTTTTTCGGCTGTGCTGACTTCTGGAAGGGCTTTATTAAAATTAATTGCAAGTGTTTCATGAAATCCATCTTTTTGATGAATTCTAAAATCACCAGAGCGTGATATCCCTGCTGGTGTAATAGAAAGTGCCTTTAAATCGAGTTGTGTTACTGTGTCTTTTAAGATGTTGTTGTTGCCTTCTTGCTGATCCGCCTCAATTAAGTAGTTATATTGTTTACCGACAACAATCAATGCATTCTCATGTTGAGGAATCGGGTTTTTTGCATAACCATAAGCAATTAATGAATCTGAGATCAAGATCTTTGGCGGTGAATAATCTAGCCTTTCCATAACAGATACCGTAGCACAACTGGTTAAAGCCAAACTGGATGACACGGCGAATGCAATCTTAAAAAAATGATTAGGTGTTAAAAAATTGTTGCACTTTTGCATGCTGTTTAATTCCTTAAGTCATTAAAAAAATAACTTTATTGGTTTTTTTGCTCAGTATTAAATCAGAGTTTAGCTGCAATTTCATATATAAAACTTTAAAAGTTAATGGTATATGAGAAAAATTAAGTCTGGATAGGTCGAAGTTATACTCGATTAACATTTTTGCTTACGCATTGTTTTAGCGAAAATGGAGTGATGAAAACAGCAAAAGCATCTTGTATTTGATATGTAGTGATGATGAATATTGCTCATGTTTTAATGAGGAAAGATCGTTTTATTCACATATGACTTTAGGTTTAAATTGCAAGCATATCTCAACATCTTTTAGTCATGGTTTATACCTGCCTAAATTATATTTTTAATTATTCGATAAGAAACGAGTACAAGCTTTAAAAATTAATCCGTTATTTTTGGCATGTCGCAGTCTTATTCACTCAAGTATTATGGTTTCCCCATGCAACATGCTCCCTGCGCTCCGGTTTCTGCTCCAGCAAACTCTAAAACGCGTGTTTTATTGGCAAGTCTGATTGGTACAACAATCGAATTTTTTGACTTTTATATTTATGCGACTGCTGCAGTACTGATCTTCCCACATTTATTTTTTCCAGAAAGTAATGGTAGTGCTGCATTACTACAATCTCTAGCAACCTTTTCAATAGCTTTTGTTGCTCGTCCTATTGGTGCAGCAGTCTTTGGACACTTAGGTGATCGAATTGGTCGTAAAGCAACGCTTGTCGCAGCACTGTTATTAATGGGTATTTCGACTGTTTGTATTGGCTTATTACCTACTTATTCACAAATTGGTATTTTGGCCCCGTTATTATTAGCTTTGTGCCGTTTAGGGCAAGGTTTGGGGTTGAGTGGTGAGTGGAGTGGAGCGGTATTGTTGGCAACAGAAAATGCACCTGAGGGTAAACGTGCTTGGTACGGCATGTTTCCACAACTTGGTGCACCAATTGGTTTTATTTTAGCTGCGGGTTCTTTTCTTTTACTGGGCGCCTTTATGTCTAATGAGGACTTTTTGTCATGGGGGTGGCGTATTCCTTTTATTGCAAGTGCTTTATTGGTATTCCTCGGTTTATATATTCGTTTAAAACTACACGAGTCACCAGCATTTCAAAAGGTACTCGAAAAAGAACAAGTTTCTAAAGCACCATTTAAAGAGGTGATCTCTTTACATATTCCAAAACTAATATTGGGAACTTTAGCAACGGTTTGTACCTTGGTACTATTTTATTTAATGACTGTATTTGCATTAAACTGGGGAACGACTGCACTGGGTTATACACGTGATGCCTTCTTAAAAATGCAGTTGGTTGCAACAGTTTGTTTTGCTCTTTGTATTCCAATTTCTGCTAAATTTGCTGAAAAATTTGGTCGTAAAAATACATCCATTTTTATTTGTATTCTTGTGATTATTTTTGGCCTTTTTTATTCTTCATTATTTGTAGCAAACAATCCACTTTCAGTGTTGATCTTTTTATGTCTTGGACTAAGTATTATGGGCTTAACCTATGGTCCTATTGGCACTATTTTGTCTGAAATTTTCCCAATCTCGGTACGATATACTGGATCAGCATTAGCATATAACTTAGCGAGTATTTTAGGCGCATCTTTTGCCCCTCTCATTGCTACGACTCTGGCTCAAAGTTATGGTATTGGTGCAGTTGGCTATTATTTATGTGGTGCGGCACTACTATCTTTATGTGCTTTTCTTTGTATTCGAGAAACTCCACAGGACAAAGTTTTTCATAGCCATCTCGCCGTGGAAAAATAATATCAGCTGGGGATGTTAAATAAATGTGAAGTGAATGATTGGCATTAAAAAATTTCAAACACAGGGTAATTCCATACAGCGTATTTTCTGCTTATTCTAAAATAAACATTTTAAACAGAAGAACCTAGAAAATAACTTCACTAGGTTTTTCTGTTTTAGCCCAAAAAATCAGCTATGAGGGGCAGTGTAGAGAATCAAAAAATGGGGGGCTCAGTCATTTTAAGTAAACCAAAGGTTGTCCACTATGTACTGTTTGGCCAGCATGACAAATAATTGCTTTGACAATACCATCCTCAGAGGCTTGTACTGGTAATTCCATTTTCATTGCTTCAATAATGGCAATGGTTTGTCCTTTTTTTACGACTTGATTTTGTTCAACTAAAATTTTCCAGATATTACCTGTCATTGAGGCATTTAATGAGACACGATGATTTAAAGTAGGTTGTTCTATAGTACGTGCTACTTTTTCATACTCACTTACTTGCTCCTCTTGGTAATGTTTGACCTCGGTTTCAAAAGCAAGTTGTTGCTTCTGTTTAAACGCCAAAATACTTTGTGCTTCATCTTCTAAGAATTGGCAATACTGTGCGTAATCAAATTCAGATTCTTCGATTTTAATCTCAGCTTGCCCATGAGCAAAATCTAGCCGTAACTGTTCGAGTTCTGATTCAGATACTTCAAAAAATTTGATTTGATCAAAGAAATTTAAAAACCATTGTTTATTGCCAAATTGTCGATTCTTTTTGAACTTATTCCAAATAGGGAGTGTCCGACCGACTAATTGATAACCACCGGGCGAGTCCATACCATAAATGCACATATACATTCCCCCAATGCCAACTGTACCTTCGGCAGTGAATGTTCGAGCAGGATTGTATTTCGAGCTGAGTAGGCGATGGCGTGGATCAAGAGGGATTGCACATGGGGCTGTAAGATAAACATCACCTAGTCCAAGAACAAGATAATTGGCATTAAATAAGATATCTTTAACCTCATCACGATGCTTTAACCCATTAATTTTTTGGATAAAATCAACATTGTTCGGGAGCCACGGAGCTTTGGCACAAACACTTTCTTGATAACGCTGAACTGCATTTAATGTTGAACTATCTTCAAAGGCCATGGGTAAATGAATAATACGAGAAGGTATTTTAATTTGGCCGAGGTCACCTAGTTTTTGCTCAAGTTGAAGCAGTTGAGTTATTAGATTTTTTTGAGATATGACTAAAGTATCGTATTTAATTTGCAGTGAACGGACACCAGGAGATAACTCTAAAATGCCATGTATGTCATGACTACGAATCAGTTCAATAAGTTTATGTACGCGGATCCGAAGTGAGAGATCAAGAACATCATCGCCATATTCAAGTAAAATATAACTGTCTCCTGCTTGACGATAGACCGTTTTAGGCTCATGTGTTGTTGCTGGTTTTTCTGCCAGTATGGCTGTTTCAAGATTTTGAGGTGAATGTGGAATCGGTTCAGGGCGAGCTGTTGCAAAGTTCTCTATTAAATTGAGTTGTTCTTGTTCTAATTGATTGGCTTGTTCAATACTCAGTGGGTAAAAGGAAATCGTGTCATCGGCCTTTAGCTGGCCAATTTTCCATAGTTCTGCTTTGGCGATAGTTACAGGGCAAACAAAACCACCTAGACTCGGGCCATCTTTGGCTAAAATGACAGGAAAATCACCAGTAAAGTTGATTGCTCCAATTGCATATTCACAGTCATGAATATTTGAAGGATGTAAGCCTGCCTCACCTCCATTTTCACGTGCCCAGCGAGGTACTGGCCCTGTTAATCGAATGCCTAGACGATTTGAATTAAAATGAACAGTCCATTCGGCAGCAAAAAATTCTTCGATATATTCTGCTTTAAAAAAGTCCGGTGCACCATGTGGGCCATATAACACACCAATTTCCCATTTATTACTATAGGTTGGAATTAGGGTTGCTGACAAAGCTTGAGGTGTATTATGAGTAGATGTATCGGTATGAGGTGCTGTCGTAATAGGATTGGTTAATTTAATTGTATCTCCAGCACGGAGTATTCGCCCTGCATGTCCTCCAAAATGCCCCAGAACAAATGTTGAACGGCTGCCTAAATATAACGGTACATTTAGGCCGTGTTGTATAGCCATATAAGTGCGGCAACCCGATTGTACTTGACCAAGTTGAAGAGTTTGACCAGATTTAACCGATATCGGTTGCCAAAACTCAATTGCTTTTCCATCTAGTAAGGCTAAACAAGGTGCACCAGTCAAAGCAATGCATGTATCAGCATGAAATTTTAATGTTGGTCCAATGAGCGTAAATTCAAAACCAGCTGCTTGAATGGGGTTCGCCACAATTTTATTGGCCAATTGAAAGGCAAGATCATCCATAGGGCCAGAAGGGGGGACACCAATATGCCAATAGCCAATGCGGCCAAGGTAGTCTTGAATAGTGGTTAATGTACCCGGTTGAATAACCTCAATCACTCTTGGCATATATTTAAAATCATCTAAGAACCTTGTCCAGATCTGCATATTTTTAAAATGTGGGGCTGTGATAATTTTAGCTGCATAATCAAGATTGGTACTGATTCCCTCTAGTCGAGTTTCGGCTAAAGCTGTTTCGAGTTTTTCAATCGCTTTTTCTCTATTTTCAGCATGAACAATAATCTTAGCGAGCATTGGATCGAAGTATTGTGAAACTTCTGTACCAGTTGTTATCCAAGTATCTACTCGAATGTCTTTGGGAAAAGAGACTTCTGTGAGTACACCAGGACTGGGTTGAAAGTTCTTGATGGGATCTTCTGCATAAATACGAACTTCAATGGCTACGCCTTGTAGCTGAATATTGGTTAAATATTCCCAATCTAAAGCTTCATTTGCAGCAACCTTGAGCATACATTCAATGAGATCTATTCCTGTGACCATTTCAGTGACAGCATGTTCAACTTGTAACCGTGTATTTACTTCTAAAAAATAAAACTCATCAGATGCTGCATCATAAATAAACTCAACTGTTCCTACACTGCGATAACCTACGATTTGCCCCAATTGAACTGCGGCTTGGTGTAATTTTCTTCGTGTAGTTTCGGGTAATTGAGGAGCTGGTGTTTCTTCAACAATTTTTTGATTACGCCGTTGTAGTGAACAATCTCGCTCACCTAAGGCAATGACTCTACCATGCTGGTCACCCAATATTTGAACTTCAACATGTCGAGCTTTATCGATAAATCGCTCAATAAACACCCCAGCATCTTTAAAAAATTGTTCACCTAAGCGTTTTACACGATCATATGCTTCGATTAATGCAGCACGATTATCACATCGTGTTAAACCAATTCCTCCTCCACCAGCGGTACTTTTGAGCATAACTGGATAGCCAATGCTTTCTGCTGCATGTAAAGCGTCATCTAAATTAGGCAATAAACCAGTGCCAGGTGTCATGGGAACTTTGGCTAAAGCTGCAAGCTCTCGGGCCCGATGCTTGAGTCCAAATTCAGTGATTTGTTCTGCTGTTGGACCAATGAAAACAATATTATTTTGTGCACATTGACGTGAAAATTCAGCACTTTCTGATAGAAAACCGTAACCAGGAAAAATAGCTTGAGCACCTGTTTTTAGTGCAGCATCTATGATTTTTTCTATACTTAAATAGGTTTCTATTGGTTTTATGCCGTGGAGAGAGACAGCTAAATCTGCATCAATGACATGTTGTGCATAACGGTCTGTATCTGAATAAACCGCTACACTGGTAATGCCCATTTTTTTTAATGTGCGTATTGCACGAACAGCAATTTCACCACGATTTGCAATAAGTACAGTATTAAACATGATTATTCTCCTGTATTTGTTGCAAGTGTTGGTGTATTACTTTGCTGGATATATGCACGCCATCCACCAAATTGGCTGATATTCTCAGCATTTTCCAACCCATAGGGTTCACAAATAAAACCTTTTACCCAGCGACCATCCTGTAGTTCTATATTCCCCATGCCTAAGGGAGGTGGAATCTCTGCGACAAATTCACCAAAACGTGCGGTAGGTATATCCCATAGTTCTACGATAATGGCTTGTCCATGAATTTCATCACGGGCCAACCCAGGTTTTGCTGGTTGAGTACCATTTAGTGCATATAGAGAATATTTAGCTGCAGTTTTAGTGGTTTCAATAAGCACCGCCTGACGTGTACATAGTTGGAAATTAAGCGGCATACCTGTTAAATGTGCTCCTACAACTGCAACACGAATATGATGTTTTGATGGGTATGATTGCACTGGGGATAACGGTATTTTTTTATGTGTTGCACCCAAAGGAAGGTCAATAAAATTTTGCCAAAGCTGACCAAAATGAGCTAAGGCACCATCATGCCATGCAGGTGCAATTAACGTAATGCCAAAGGGTAATCCATCAGTTCTAAACCCAGCTGGTAATGCGAGCGCACTTAGATCAGCTAAATTGGTAAAGTTGGTATAAATTCCCAATTGGGCATTTAGCTGAATTGGGTTAGCCTCTATCTCTTCGATACGATGAATAGTTGGGGCAGTAGGTACAAGCAATGCGTCAAAATTTACTAATATTTGTTGAATTTCACGGCTTAAATTTTGTTTTAAATATTCAGCATTATAGGCATCTATTGCGCTGTATTGATAACCTTGTTGAATAATCTCTAAAACAGTCGGATTCCATGCTTGTAGATCTTGCTTGAGATAAGTTTCGGTTGCAGCAGTTCTCTCTGCAACCCAAGCACTTTGATAAAGCTGTGATGCCAACATTTCAAAAGGCTTAAAGTCTATTTCAGTGATTGTGACTGAGAGTTCTTGTAACTGTTTTATCGCTTGATTAAAGGCATCTTCGGATTGTTGATCATTAAAAAAGTTTAAAACTGAAGGCACTGCAAATTTTAATTGAGATGAAAAACGGGCAGGGGCTGTATGTGGATTCTTCCTCGAATAGCTGTCCTTTCCATCATATTTTTCCGCAATATTAGCTATATATTCAGCATCAGTAACCGTTAAAGCAAAAATTGAAATGCAATCGAGACTTTTACATGCTGGGATTAAACCATAATTTGAAAAGCGTCCTCGGGTTGGTTTAAGACCAACAATATTGTTAAAGCCTGCTGGAACACGGCCAGATCCAGCTGTATCTGTACCTAAAGAAAAAGGGACGATACCTCGTGCAACGACACTGGCTGAGCCAGCGCTTGAACCACCACTAATAAATGCAGAATTAAAGCTGTTTCTTACCGCACCATAAGGCGAACGTGTTCCGACCAATCCTGTTGCAAATTGATCTAGGTTGGTTTTACCAATAACAATTGCACCAGCCTGTTTTAAGCGTTGAACCAGTGTTGCATCTTGTTTTGCTGGTTCGCTTAAGCATTTGTAGGCAGCGGTAGAAATAAAGCCTTTAACATCAATATTATCTTTAACTGCAAAAGGGATACCATACAAAGGATATTGTTGTTGGATATGCTGTGATTGCTTTAAATTTGCATGGAGTAGATCAATTTGTTGTTGAATCTGTGCAACACTTGCAATTGAAATCCAAGCAGTATCTTCAAGGTCTATTTCTTTGACCAAGTCAATCAGTTGTTCTATTGCTATGTCATTATTTTCATAAGCCTGTTGCCAATCTTGAATTGTCCAAGCATAAATTTTTTCTAGAAACATTTTTGGAATCCAATATTATGTCTATGTGAATCCTTAAATGCATAATTCGTACCAAGATAGAGTTTTATTGATTATTAAAAATAGTTAAAAAATAGAGCGAATGTATAGTATGGTTTTCTTTAGCGGTAGATCAGCGAAGTTTACATATAAAAAATATCACTAAAAGTGATATTTTTTATATGTAAACTTCGCGCTTTAATGAGTAAGTGCTTTCGAATTAATCATCTTGTAAAGTCTTACATAAAGAGCAAATAATGCCATTATGTTGCTTTGAAAACATGACATCTGGACGTTCATATTTTTCATTGCAAGAAACGCATGAATAAACAGTTGCAACAGGGGTTCCCTCATGATGAAAGCGTGGTTCTGCAATACCATCATCTGTTTTTCTAATATAATACTTACCCTTAGTGAGTATGCCGAGAATAGGCGTTAAAATAAAGCCAACGATTAAAGCAATTAACGGTGAATACGAAGATAGAAAATCACCAAGAAGTCCAAAGAATGCAGCAATGGATAAAGTCGCAGCAGAGAGAAAGGCGATTAATCCAACTGGGTTGAAGTTATAAAGCATGTCTCGTCTATATTCTGGGTATTTAGGTGAAAGCTTTAATATATATTTATTAATGCTGATATCTGTAGCTACAACAACAATCCAAGCGATGGCAAAGTTAGAATAAAAACCCAATATTTTTCCTAACATGGCAAACATATTGCCTTCCATCAAAATCAATGCCACAAGGAGGTTGAATAGAACAAAAACGATTCGCCCCAGATACTTCTTAGTGACACGAGTATAAGCACTTGTCCATGCTAGAGATCCTGAATAGGCATTGGTAACATTGATTTTGATTTGGGAAATAACAACGAGAATAACCGCTAAACTCAGGGCCAGCCATGCAGGAAACATTTCATGAAAAGCAGTATTGAATTGTTGTACAGGTTCGGTGGCATTCACCCCAGGTAGTTTGGTAAATAAATAAAAGCCTAAAAATGCACCAATAATTTGCTTAATAGCACCAAGAATAACCCAACCTGGGCCAGCCGAAATAACGGCAATCCACCATGATTTACTGTTTGCTTTTGTTTTTGCAGGCATAAAACGTAAGTAGTCGATTTGTTCTCCAATTTGCATAATCAGTGATAAACATACACCTGCACCAAGCATAATTGCTGCCATATCAAAGGCTGCATAACCTTCTTGCCCAGTATAATTTGCGAAGGCACTGACTAGATTAGGTTCTTTATAAATAAGATAAGCAACTGGAGCAATCATTAAAAGTAACCAGACTGGTGTGGTCCAGACTTGCAATTTGCTCAGTGCTTTCATACCGTAGATCACTAGTGGGATCACGATAATAGTAGAAATGAGATAACCTGCCCACAAGGGAATTGCTAAGCCAAGTAAGAGTCCTTGCGCCATAATTGAACCTTCAAGCGCAAAGAAGATAAAGGTAAAGCTTGCAAAGATAATACTGGTAATAATTGACCCACAATAACCAAAGCCAGCACCACGAGTAATCAGATCGAGGTCTATGTTATATCGAGCAGCGTAGTAGGAGAGTGGAATGCCTGTTATAAAGATAATTAAGGCTGCAAATAAAATTGAATAGATTGCATTGGTTGTACCATAGCTCATACCAATCATTGCACCAATGGAAAAGTCAGCCAAATAAGCAATACCACCCAATGCGGTAATTGCAACGACTCCAGGGCTCCAGCGTCGAAAACTATGTGGGGTGTATCTTAGTGTGTAATCTTCAAGTGTTTCCTTGATTGCTTGATCTGTATTTTTTTCATTTGGTGGATTTAAAATAGTCTCTTGCATGCCGATCTTCCAAAATGATAGTCGTATACAAGATGAGCAAATTATATGCCAAACTATATTTTTTAATGATCTTATAGCATCTTTATTATTTATTTTTTTTAAATTATGAGTGTGTATTGCATAGGTCAAACGATATGCAGGTTAGGATATAGCATAAAAAAAGTCCAAACACACTGTTTGGACTTTCGATGACTTTCACGTGTTATGTCATGATCAAAATTGTGGCTTGACCACGACCAAGATAACCACTGCGAGCAAGAGTAAAGTTGGCATTTCGTTAAAGAAGCGCCAAAACTTGTGTGACTTATAATGAGCATTAGCAATGAGTTTTTTACGGTAGTAACCACATACCAAATGATAGATTACAAGTAAACCAACCAGAGCAACTTTAATATAGAACCAAGGCGCTTCATGATAATGCTGAGTTGCGTCACCCCAAGCCACTAAAAAGTGTGCAGTAATGAGGGTTGCAATCATTGCTGGCCACATAATGCCGCGATAGAGCTTACGCTCCATGACTTCAAAATGTTGGTGGCTAACAAGATCATCACTCATTGCGTGATAAACATAAAGCCGTGGTAAGTAGAATAATGCCGCAAACCAACAAACCACAGCAATAATATGTAAAGCTTTAACCCAAAGAAAGGCTTCAGAAACCATGAATGAACCTCTAGGGGTTCAGCCCATCCTTAAGCATCCGCCCATTTTTTGAAAACTAGACAGGCGTTTACACCGCCAAAACCAAAACTGTTACTCATTACAGTATTCAGTTTTGTATCACGTTTTTCAAGCACAATGTCAAAACCTTTAGCGCCTTCATCAAGTTCAGTGACGTTAATATTTGGTGCAATAAAGTCATTTTGCATCATGAGAACAGAATAGATCGCTTCTTGTACACCAGCAGCGCCTAAACTGTGACCAGTCATTGATTTTGTAGAGCTAACAGGTGGAACTTGACCTTCACCAAATGCACGCTCCATTGCTTTAAGCTCAGTAACGTCACCTGCTGGTGTTGATGTACCATGTGTGTTGACGTAGTCAATTTTGTCCACACCATGTTGTTTGGCTTCTTCAAGTGCCATGAGTACACAACGAGTTGCACCTTCACCACTTGGAGCAACCATATCTGCACCATCGCTATTTGCTGCATAGCCAACAACTTCTGCAAGAATGTTTGCACCACGAGCTTGAGCATGTTCTAAAGACTCTAGAACCACAAAACCGCCACCACCAGCAATAACAAAACCATCACGGTCAGCAGAATAAGGACGCGACGCTGTTTCTGGTGCATCATTATATTTTGAGCATAAAGCGCCCATGGCATCAAATAATAAACTTTGTGACCAGTGATCTTCTTCACCACCACCAGCAAGCATTAGGTCTTGTTTGCCAAGTTGGATCAAGTTATAAGCATAACCAATTGCATCAGCAGAGGTCGCACAAGCACTGGTAATTGAGTGGGCAACGCCTTGAAGTTTAAATGCCACACCAAGGTTAGCTGTAATCGTGTTTGACATATTACGAGGTACAAAGAAAGGCCCAACTTTGCGTGCGCCTTTTTCTTCTAGTAATTTGATCATTTCTGCTACAGAAGCAGTTGAGTTACCACCAGAACCCCCAGCAATACCGTAACGTGGGTTACCAGAAAGTTGATCAGCACTTAGACCAGCATGCTCAACAGCTGCAACAGCCGCATTGTAAGCATACATTGCACATACGCCCATGAAGCGTTTTAGTTTACGGTCAATGTGGTCAAAATCTTGTTCTGCTGCGGCACTGACATGACTCTTAAAATTAAGCTCAGCATAAGTCGGATTGTGACGTGTGCCAGAAATACCATTTTTGAGTGCGTGGGTCACATCTTCAAGTGAGTTCCCGATACACGAGTTAATACCCATACCTGTAATAACGACACGACGATTCATGCAAAGTCCTTTATTTTGAAAATTAATAACAGAATTGATGCCATTTAAACGTGTTTTGACATTGACCGCAATGGCGAAAGATATTGTTTCTGTGGTCAATGAATAACAGTGATTGTTTTAGCTCAAACTAAAGACAGCACAGCATTACAGCACGAAATTCCCAATTAATTGACTGTCTAAATATGCGCATATTTTTCCAAATTTGTAGGCAGTACAGTTTGTGAAATGCTTCCATGCAAATAAGCTGAAGGCGTGATTCCTGTAATTGATTTGAAAAAATGAATAAAAGCGCTATCACTTGAAAAGCACAATGCCTTGCTCACAGGGCTAATTTTTTTATAGAGGGGTAAAAGTTCTAAAGCACGTAGATAACGCCATTGATTTCTCCATTGCGTAAAACTTAGCCCCGTTTCTTTTAAAAAAATGCGCGAGAGCGTCTTTTCGCTTGCCCCTACATGTAAGGCTAGCTGTTTTAGCGTGAGTAAATAGGCATCTTCTGTAAGTTGGCTAAGACGACGATCTTGAGGAAACTTAAGAATGACAGGTTTTTTCTGAGCATGGACTAATTCGTGGAGACAGAGTTGGAGCAGATGGTGTAAAACTCCTTCTGACCAATCGCTGTTAAAGTCACTATGAGCTATGCGTTCGAGTAGTTCGGTCAATAAAGTTGTTGCGACAAAAACACAGATTTGTGCTGGAAGGCAAGTGATTTGTTGAGTGTCTAAATAAATAGAGCGATAGCCAGTGACTTTTTGCATTTCAGCACGATGCGGCGTATGTGGCGGAATCCAAGCAATACAGCCAGCAGGAAGAAAACATAATTGCTCGGTTAAGGTGATTTTTATACAACCATGTTGAGCGTAGAGCAATTGACCTTTGCTGTGCTGATGAACACCAGAATCATGTGAAGAAAGTTTTGCAGCAATACCAATCACTTTATTGCTGATTTGATCAGGATTAAAAACTGCATCAGCTTCAAGCCATGCCATAACTTGTCCGTTTTTTGATATTTAATGATCTTAATTATGATATGAATACAATATTCCTTCTACTAATCTGCCATTTATTAAGATATGTGGAGTAGAACTGGGAATGTTGTGGAATAAATTCAGCATATTGCTTTGTATTTTATTGATGATGCCACAGTGGGTTGAGACCATGTACAGTCCAATTTTGACTGAAATTCAGGCGTATTATCAGGTGAGTGCAGAGCAGAGTAGCTTAACGCTCTCATTGTACTTTGTCGCTTTTGCATTTGGTATCGTGTTTTGGGGATATTGCTGTGATCGTTACGGGAGGCGACCAACAGTTTTGGTTGGAATGAGTCTTTATTTGTTCGCGACAATTGCAGCTTACTATAGTGTTGAATTTATTCAGTTGCTTATAGTGCGCTTAATTGCAGCATTTGCTATTGCTGTCGCATCTATTGCAACACAAACGATTATACGTGATCGGTTTAGTGGCCAAGCTTTGGCTCAGTTCTTTGCTGTAGTGGGAATATTCATGGCCATTAGCCCAGCTTTGGGTATGCTGGTTTCTGCTCAATTGACTTTGCTTTATGATTATCGTGCTGTATTTAGTTGTTTGAGCATTGTTGCTGTTATTTTGCTGTTTTGGTGTGTTTGGGGGCTCCCTGAAACTCGTCCTGCACAACAAAATTCAATGCCATTTGTTACATTACTTGGGCGTATGCTCTGCGATAAACATATATTGAACACAGCAATATTAATTGCTTTATTTAATCTAAACGTATTTGCCTATTATCAATTGGCACCATTTCATTTTCAACAAATGCAGTTGTCAGTACAAGACTTTGGATACAGTGGGTTACTTTTAAGTTTAGGTGTCGCTACAGGGGCTGGCTTAAATCAATATGGCTTAAAGAAAGGTTATAGTGAGCAGAAGCTTCTTTGTTTAGCCGCACTGATTTCTGTTGTCGCAGCACTATTGGCATTGATTTTGATTAAAATTCAACAAGCTTGGTTTTCAGTTTCTGCACTTTTAATATTAATGGGTTATGCAATTGCAATTCCTAACTTATTAGCAAGTGCTTTAACACAATATCAAAACTCTGCTGGACGAGCAGGGGCCTTATTGGGACTGTTTTATTATAGTTTATTGGGAGTGAGCCTGATTTTTGCTGGCTGGGGACAGCATTTAGCTTGGACCTTGTTGCTGAGTGTGGCATTGATTATTGTGTTGTTATATCGACGCTTTAAATATCAATATTCATAGATGAAAGTAAGTAATAAAAAAGCCATCATGTATAAACATGATGGCTTGAGAAAAATTGATTAAAAGAAAATTTTACCAAGGTGTTTTCTTTTGCCACTCTGGATCAAAACCACTACACGCATCGGCCAATTTAAGATAATCAGCATAGCATTCGGCCAGTAAAATTTTAGGTACGTCCTCTATGAGAATATCGGTGCGATTCCAATAACTTTGGCCAGGTCGAGCAAAACGAAGGTCATAGAGTACAGCAGGAATATTTTCTTCAGGAACATAACTGCCACTAAAGCCAATTTGTACTTCTAAGTTAAGTGACTTAAAGGCTTTACTGTAACTATCAAAAGAGCCTGCATCTTCAATAGAGGTGCGTTGATAGCCCATTTTGTTGACGACACCACGTAGGGTAAAGGTGTCGGTTAACCAACCTTTACGGTCTTCAATCACATCTGTTTTAGGGTTATTAAATGTAGGTAAGCTACGGTTCATTTGCTCAAACAGTGGTTTAACTTTGTAGTCTTTGAAATGATCTGACCATTGCTCAGCCTGTTCAGCTCCAACTAAAACGGCATGGGAAATCTGTATGTGACTGTCACTCGCTAACTCAATTTCATCATCATCGAGGTTTAGTAGGCTACCATCATCACTTGGACGGAAATGCTGTGCTGTACCATCTGCTGCAATCTCTAACCAAACTAAACGTTGAATTAGACGATTCATGATTGGGTGAGCAAACAAATATTCCTGCCAATCAGCTACAGACCACTGGCGTTCTCCACACATTGACTCATAAAGACGCAGTGTTTGTAGGTCAATAACTTGTTTTAACTCCTTCTTACTGTTGCTCAATAGTGCTTTTGCTTCTTTGATCAGTGCTGCATCATCGTTTTGACGTGCTGCGGGTAGCGCCTTAACGACTTTGCCATCTTCATTTTTTAGGACGAATTTATCTTTGTCATCAACGTAGGCCGTAAAATGACGGCTGCCATATTCGAGCTGCAAGATACCTTGGTCATCAAGGCCCGCAGTTGGAATTGTACGGTCTGCGAGTTCATCACTACTCCAATGATTACGTTCAGCGATCTCAGCAACCAACTCACCAGCAAGTGTTTGTACTGAGGCAGTACGATAACGACGAGATAAGGACAATAACAATTGAATGACAAGCGGATCATTACTGATTGAGAGTGCATGAATCATGGCCTCAATTTGAGCGCGGCGCTGATAATGCTGTTTCATATAATCTTGTAATTGTTTTACAGCTGTGCTGCCTTGAGCTGCAAAAGTTAATGCGAGCATTCCTTTACTCTTGATTGCAGAACCAAGGTAAGTGGCCAAATGCTGACGTTTTAACTCATCAACGACTTGCTCTAAAGTAACATTTGCATATTCTGCATAATATTGAGGATAACGTTTATACCAATCCTGATAGTTGCTTAGGCGCCCTGGGCCTTCTTTCACTGCAATTTCCGTTGCTTCTTCTAGGCTAGGTCCACGGGTGTCTTGATGAATAAAGCTTTGCAATACATGATTGGCCAATTGTTGCTGGCTTTTTTCACTCAAGAGTTGCATGTAGCGTTGTAGTAAGGCATTTGGTTTTGGATCTTTGAGCTTTTCAGCCAAGATTAACCACCATTGAATAATTTCTGGATTAACTGCTTTACCATCTTGCCAAGTACATGCAGGGAGAGCGTTAAGATCAAACCAAGTAAAACTTGCCGATAAACGTCCTTTTAAACCTTGTTCCGCTTCTTTGAGTAACACTTTAGGTGCAAGGTGGGCACTAATGTCTTGGCCGAGTTGTTCAAGTGCAGTGAGTAAAGCTGCGCGAACAATTTCTTTTTTCTCTTTTTTGAGTAGTGCATTGAGGGGTTTTATTGCATCTTGAACTTGTAGGCGCGCTAACCATTCAATTGCAGTAATACGAATTTCTTGTTTGCCTGAGTCTAAGGCTTCTATTGCACGTAAGTGAATACCTGTTAGACGTTCAAGCGCGCGCTGTGCGTCAAAACGTAGGCGTTTATTTTCCCCTAAAGCAAGTTCAAGTAAACGTGGTACGAACTGTTGGGGGAGTACAGGGAATGTATTAAGTACGTTGATTGCACTTGCTGGTTCAAGCTCACGATATTTATTATCTGATTTTGATGGTGCAAGTCCCATAGCCTCAGTTAAAAAGTCCATGTTTTCAGCAAAGAAAGGCCAGATTTTGTCAGCATCTTGAATATAATCATTTAGATCATTCCAGGCTTCCATTAACATGCCTTCAGCAATCATTCGCTTACTATTGGTAAAGTTGTTGTTTGCAAGTGCTTGTTCAATGTGACGTAGTTCAAGTTGAGCAAGCTCCTCATGGTTGATGAGTGCGAAAAGTGAATCCCAATTGATGTAGTGACGACCATTCAGTGCGAACAAACGTACTGCATAGTTAAGATTGAACTGCTCTAAATTTTTTAGTGAGTTTTGATAGGTAATGATTTTAAAGTCGCTATCAAAAGACTTCAGACCTTGTTCACCATTTAAGTAACTGACCACACGGGCCAAAGATTCGGGCTTAACTTTCTGTAAATCTTTATAGTTACGCTGCGCCCAAGTTGATTTGTAACCGCTCTTCTCTAATTTATTTTCTTCGATTTCTCTTTCAGCAGATTCACGAGATTTTTCTAAAACTTGTTGATAATTTTGTGCAACAGTTTCAGAGAAACTTTCCGGAATTGTGGTTGTCATTAGTGGAGTGCATGCAGGAATGTGTAGTTCTTCTTGTCCAGATGCAGCATCTACAGATTTCAAGCGTTGTAAGGCTGACATGATGATTTGTTGTACAGATTTTAGTTTTTCTGCTGCATGCGCTTGTTCTAAGATATTCACACTACTTGGTGAAAGACGTGCCAGTAAGTCAGCCGCATTGCTGCGTTGCTTACTGTTGCCTGAGCTTAGGTAGTGGGCCAAGTAATGCTGGGTTTCGGTTTCTGGTAACAGGCTTAACATGCTGGTTGCTGTATCGCGTGTTCTTTTGGAACTACAAATACTTAATTGCACCATCACTTCTGCACTTTGGACTAAAAGATCTTTATTTGTTTGTAGGTATTGCAAGACATTTTCTTGACCTTCGACACCATAGTTAGGTGCTGCTTGCTGTAGTTGAGTTAAATGCGTTTGAATATATTCCTTACAATCCGCCAGCTTATAGATGACTTCTAGGTCGTCATTATAATAGCTACGACTACTCCGACGTTCAAAAATAAAATCAAGTAGATGAGGAACAAGTGTTGAATCTTCTTCAGCGAGTAATGCTTCTAATTTAGCTATGCTCCAGTGTTGCAATAAGGTTTTTCTTTGATCTTTTTCACTAAAAGAACGGTTTGCCAGTGAAGTCACTAGGCCATCAATTGCAAAGTAGTGGAACCATTCTGGAAGCGATGGGCAGATCTGGTCTAAATTGCGTTGTTGGGTCGCAGCAGCCATCCATTTGCCTAGGCGAATGATTTGCTCATTACTCAGAGTGTCAAAAATTTTTTCATATAAAGTTTTGCGTGCACGGCTTGAGCTTTTGGCTAGTGCCTCCTCAGCTTTAGTTAAAGTGACTTGTCCCCAGTAATAGCCAAAAGTCCCAGGTTTACCTAAAATTAGTCCTGCTTTGTCATCAGGTAGCTGCTGTAAACGCATTAATACATCGACATGTTCACCATTCACAATAAACGCCATACTGTCTTCAGCTAGGCTTTCATCTATCTTAGCCAAGGGTTCAACAATTTGTTGTAACAACTTGCCTTGAGGTTCAGTAAAATTTTTAAACAAATTAACAATCGATGTAAATAACGTATTTGACATATAAGATCCTTCATAAGCAGCTGGGGCAAGCCGTTGTAGTTTTTAAAAAGTAAATTAATTTTAAATGAATACGTGTCATTGCCTAGGGCAGAATTCACCTAGAACGACATAGTTTGACTCTCCAACTCAAATCGATATTGTAGCCGTTGTAATTGAATCAACAAATGTCGGCTTTGGAGTAGACCGTGTGCTAAGTTATTGGTTTTAAGCAATTGATCAAATTGTTGAGCAATGAGCTGTAAGCCTAAATCTTCAAATTGTTGACGATAGCCAATGAGCTTTTCCTGATCACTCGGGTCGAATTTTGCCCGCCCAATATTGGCATAAAAAGCCAAAAATGATTGACTATGAAGCAGTAAAAGCTCAAGAGGTGTGTGGTGAATGCCTGCTTGCCACTGTTTTTTTTGTTTGAGCATTTTCTCTATTCGGCCCGTAATCAATTCAAATACATTGGCTTTTGGTGGGCGTGGTGGGTAGTGATAGTCCAAACTAAAAATACGCAGTCCATCTTTTTTTTCAAGAATCACACTGCATGGAATTAAGCGTGCTCGATGTTGGCTGAGATCGATTCTTACCAGTGTGGCGACAGGTTTGGCCGTAAAAATGAGGCTGTTAAAATGTTTTAAACGGTTTTCATAATGACTTTCCACAGGCATGCTGAGTTTTAAGCTATGGCCATGCTGATCTATAATGCGGCATTCGAAGCATTGCTCAACTTCATTAAGTTCAGGTTTTTCAATATCTTGATGGCGTAACAATACATAACGTTGCATATTGCGAGCAACACTAGAGTGAGGGCGGATGAGGTGATCTAGCTGTTGCCAATCATCAATAGCCAATCCTGGTTGTTTTAGTTGCTCTACGTCTAATTGTTTAAATTCGGCCTTTTCTATAAAGCGTGTTTCACTGCTGGCACTGAGGCGATTGTTATCACTCATTTTGGCTTGAGTAAGTTCGAGTTGATGCTGCAACAAATAGTCAATATTACTGCCCCAAATCCCACTTTGCGCAGCACTGTTTTTATCAAAAGTACTGTCTAGATGGTTGGCACGGGCTTGTGTGACTTCATAGTGTTGTTGCTGCTCAGCATCCCAATAGTACAAGCTTAAACCACGAGCTCCGCTGTCTAGTTGCCACCATTCACAGCCTAGTGGAATCAAATGAGCAAATTGTTGCTGTTGATAATCACGCTGTGAGCTGCCTTTAAGCTGTTGGAGTTGTTCAGGGTATTGTTGATTCGCAAGCAAAGCTGCTAAATAAGCATAAAAATAAGCAAGTTGATCAAAAACTTGGTTTTCATCTACTTGGTGATCATCCTCACTTAAAAATTGACGCATTAAACCATGGAGCTGTCGCAGTTCAGCAGCTAAGCGAGGCAAATTTTGTGCACGGGCTTGCATATTAAGGATATGTAGTGCCAGTACAGATTCATGGGCAATATGAGAAAGCCCTTGATGCATAAAGTGTTGGGTAATTTGCTGTAACTCATTGATAAGTGCTAAGTCTTCAGTTTCTAACTGTATAGGAATATTCTGTTCGGCTTCATTTTGTAGTAAGTCATCAGGCCACGCCCATACTATATGATGGTGGTGAAATAAATATGCTATACAGGCTAAATGTACAGCAGCTTGTTGTTTGCTCGGTAGATCTGAGAGCATTCCTGCAAAGCCAAGCGTAGGAAAGAGTTGAACTTTATGAGGACTCAATTCAGTTAAAAAGCAGATTTTATCGGCTTGGATATCAATTTGACAGCGCTCAGGATGCTGTTGCCAGTCTAAAAAAAATTGATAAGCAAGACGACGTGTGACTTTAGTGCTTTTCTTTAAAATTGCAGCACTGTCTAAGGCTAGTGCTGCTGCCAAGGTCATTTGTGTGGCTTGAACAGAGTCGGCACCCGAGGCTGTGTTGGTGTGAGATGTATGTTCGCTGGCAGTATCAATTGCGGTATTTGCTGATGTTGAGGTTGGAGGTGTAGTAGTGCCATTAAACTGTGCTGGATGTTGTTGCATCCATAAAATACTACTTAAAATATGTTTACAGCAACCTTGAGCAGGGCAGCTACATGTTGCGGCGGCAATGCCCTCTGGGCTAAGCTGAACCTGTTCTTCTTCAACCTGAAACTCAAGCTGTTGTTGGCTGTCATCTGTATTGCTACTCAGCTGTACCTGATCAAGTGCTTTTTTTGCACGTCGAATTAAGCCAGCATTACTATGTAAAGCTAAACTGTCTTCATCATATTGTAAATAAACTAACCAGCTCATTGCATTACCTCAGCAAACCAATTGGCCAAATGTTCTGGTGTCATGGCTGCGATTTCCATACCTCGTTGTTGTAGTTGTCCTGCCATGTTGTGGTCATAACAAGGATTAGCATGTTGGTCTAATGCAGCAAGTCCCAATAACTTACAGCCCTGTTGATGTAGACTAGCCGTGGTATTTAGCATGTTTTGTACAGAGCCACCTTCTTCAAAGTCGCTAATGAGAACTAAAATACTCCGCTGTGGTTGTTTGATCTTTGTTGCGCAATATTGCAGTGCTTGGGCGATATGTGTACCACCACCAAGTTGAATGGTGAGTAAAATTTCAACGGGATCATGTGCCATATGGCTAAGGTCTACAATTTGGGTATCAAATAAGACTAAGCTAACATTCACAGCAGGGAGTGCAGCTAAGATACTGGCGCAAATGGCTGCGTACATAATCGAGTCCATCATCGAGCCACTTTGGTCTACACATAACACTATTTCCCAAGGCAGGTGTTTTTGCACTCGGGCATTAAAATATGGCGTTTGAATAATGAGTTTTTGTAAGTCGGGTTGATAATGCTTGAGATTTTCCCGAATGGTGCGACGCCAATCAAAATTTTGTGCCTGTTTAATGGGTGATCTACGAAAACGATGTCGCCGCCCTTGTAAAGCTTGCAAGAAATTGGGACGAATTTTTTCCAGCATTTCAGCAACGACTTTTGCAATCAGGCTACGAATTGCTTCTTTCATCTCTGCGCTCATATGCCCACGTAAACTCAGTAAGGCTTTGGCAACATTAGGGCTCGCATCAAGCTGTTGAATATGTTCAGGGCGTTTCAATAAATCAGACATTTGATAGCGTTCAAGCGCATGTTTTTGCATACGTTCAAAGGTCGATTTAGGAAAGAGCTTTCGGCCTTGATCAAGCCAATTGATTGCTGTGAGTTGTGAGGCATCTAAACTACCATGACGGTTTTGTTGTTTTATGCCACGGCGTTTGTATTCTTCACGGTACAGATAGTCCAGTTGGCGTTCAATTTTAAGTTCTTGGCCTGAAAGTTGTGCCTCAGCTAAGTTTTGATCTGCATAACGGCCCAACATCAAACGCCAACGGCGTGCTTGGTCTAATGAATCATTGCTTGGGGATTGCTCTGCCACAGGTGTTTGATTGAGTTCATGCGTCATACTGGGCTTCCTGTGTTGGTGTGACTGTCATGTCTTGTTTGAACCAATCAATTAAGTGGTCATGTGTAAGTAGGTGGTGGAGCTGCTGATTGAGGGCAACACCTTCAAGTACCTGTTGTTCATTTAAATGACTAAAGACTTGATCAAGGATCACTTCTTGACTTAGACCTGAAAGTTCGGCAATGCGTTCAGCAATTTGGCGCGTTTGTTTAGGATTAAATTGACTAAAAGCAAAACGAAGGTCTGGCAAAATGCGAATAAATAACTCGTCAGACCATTGGCTTACCAGTTGGAATAGGGCATCAATCGCAATGTGTGATTGCACAAAAATCTCAGGAGCAATATGCAACATTCCTTGTAGATATTGCACAGCCTCTTCAGGATCACTTCCTGTTGCAAAACTAAGCAATAATTCATTACTTAACGTTTGCTGTTGAATACGTTGGTCTAAAAAACGCAGTACATCCACTGCACCTTTGAGTTTGCTGAGATGATTTTGACGTAGCTGCTCTAGATCAATTTGTTGATACATTAATGTTAAGAGCTGATCGGCTGTAGAACGTAATGCCTCATCTTGAAGTTTAGCTGCAATTTGCTGTTGTACATTAATAATCAGTTCATGCAGGTGTTTTAAATGCTTGAGGTTTTCTTCGATTTTTTCTTCATGACTATCATAAAGTTGCTCAAGTAGATAACACGCTTGTTGCAAGGCCAAAATCAGGCTCTGTTGTAATTGTTGCTCAGGCAATTGTAATAACTGCCGACCATGCCAGAGATAGTAGAGCTGCTGAGCAGCTGCAATGATTGAACCTAAATTTTGATCACTATACAAATACTGTGCAAGCTGTTGATTTAATACTTCAAGTTGTTGTTTTAAACCGAGTCTACAGGCGAGTGCAAGTAGTTTTGCAGTTTCAGTTGCAGATTGTCCAAGACCTTGTTCCTGATTATGTTTTTGTTGTTGGACAAGTTTATGTATGGCGA
This sequence comes from Acinetobacter rudis, assembly GCF_031157835.1. Classification (GTDB taxonomy): domain Bacteria; phylum Pseudomonadota; class Gammaproteobacteria; order Pseudomonadales; family Moraxellaceae; genus Acinetobacter; species Acinetobacter rudis_A. The sequence continues at coordinate 61,816 of NZ_JAVIDR010000017.1, forward strand.
TTTTTTCTAGTTGGTCACCTTGTTCAGAGAGCTCGATTAGTCGTGCTTCTACACTCGGTGTCCATGCATAACGCCATTCTTCAAACAGTAAATCGAGTCCAGCACCCAGTACATAGTTGGGGCCTGAAAGTCGTTGGGCAAAGCCACAGTCTACATAGTCGAGTAAATGTAAAAATTGGCTAATATGTTGATGTAAAGGTTTACGGTAAACATCGAGTTTACGTTGACGTTTTAAGGTGTCAGTTAAGTTAAAACGGAATTTGTTGATTTGTTGATAGACATTATCGACTAGTGCAGGACGATGTTGGTCAGCTGGCACTTGCCCCAGTGTTTGTCCACCAAGAAATAAATAGATCTGTTGAAATAAGTGCTGTTGACCATCTTCGAGTTCACCCTTAACCAAAGCGCTTTGTAGAGCATCAAGGAGGTCATAACGGCTAGGACGATAGTGCCCTCGTAGGTTAGCTAATTGCCAAGCAATTTCTGCTGTATGTTTAATGGCAAGAAAAGTGTTAATGTCCAAACATTTTTCAGCATCTAAATAGTGACAAAGTTGACTTAAATAACCTAATACATTTTGTTCTAGTCGGATGGGGTCGTTTGAGTCGATATTTTCTTGATCGAGTTGTTGCCAAAATTGTTGGTAAAAAGCTGGTGAAGGCATACCTGAAGCATAACCATTTAATGCATCAAGGCGATCAAAACTATAACGAATCAGCCATGCTTGTTCTTGCCAATTGTTTTGAGTCGTTTTGTGTTGTTTGAGCTGCGACTTTTTTTTACTGAGTAGCTCGATTAAAGCAAGTGTGTGAAAACCGCCAGTGACAACTAAAATACGATGCTCAGGTGCAATAGTGTCCTGAATATGTTGCCACATACAGTCTTCACGGTGTAATGAACCATCTTGTAATAATACGTCGTCTTCATAGTCTAAACGTGCTAAGGCACACCAACTAAAAACCTCATTAAAGAAGTCTTCCGCTTGAGTGAGTTGTTTTGCTGATTGTAATTCAAATAAATGATCCCACAGCTCATCATGATTACGACAATGTAGCCGCTGTGCTAAACGTTGAATATATTGACTATGTGCAAGATAACGTTCCGACATGAGGGAGCGTTGGGCGATATCAAGTTGTTTAGATTGATCTAATTCACTTTGTTTAGCCCAAGAGAGATCAATAAACTTAAGCGTTGCACCAATCGTTTTACCTTGTTGTAATGCGATCCATTCTGGAGAGTACTGACAAAATGGAAAATAAGCAGAAGCTAAGTTGGGTGATTCATGTTCTGAATCATTGGCTTTTGCTGTGGGATGTGCCTGAGCAAAAATAGCAACAGGTGGAGCTGTGTCCTGATGAAGAAGGCTAGGTAATAAAAAATTAAAACTTTCTGGGCCTTCAATTAAAATATGTGTTGGTTTTAACTGCTCAATATAGTGCTTCAATGCATAAGCACAGGCTGGGCTGTGGTGGCGAACTGGAGCAAAAAATATATTTTGTTTGGCCAATTGTTGTTTGGCCAATAGCGCCTGTGAAAAGCGCTCTGGCCATGTGGCATTTTGAATATCTATCATGCTTAAAACTCACGAGCAGCCTGATAAAATGCTTTCCAGTCGGCATCCTGACGAGCACGTTCTTTGGCTACTGTGTCGATATAGTATTTTAGGCGTTTAACGTCATCAGGATTATCTTTGAAGACTACACCTAACAATTGCTGTGCAATATTTTCAGCGCGTAGTACACCATCTCCTAAATAAATTGCTTGTAAGCCTGCTGCATGTGCAATGTTGACGGCTTCTGCTGTAGACATGACTGCATCAGGTGTTTTTAGATTGGCGCCTTGTAAGCTTTGTCCTGTACGTAGTTCATTAAAAATGGTAACTAGCAGTTCAATCACAGGGAGTTTAATTTGTAGTTCATTATGTAGTTCAGCTAGTTGTTGTTTAAGTTGTAGCTGAACCAGCTCAATTTCAAATTCACGATTTTGGATTGGCTTTACTGTTTCAAAGTTAAAACGACGTTTTAATGCCGAAGACATTTCATGTACACCACGGTCACGTAAGTTAGCCGTTGCAATAATATTAAAGCCTTGTTGTGCATAGAGACTATAGTCTTGGCCCATTTCAGGAATCATCATTTGTTTTTCAGACAGTAATGAAACAAGTACATCTTGGATTTCTGCTGGGCAACGTGTGATTTCTTCAAAACGTGCAATATGGCCTTGGCGCATTGCGTGGAAAATTGGTGATGCAATAAGTGATTTTTCAGAGGGACCTTCTGCAAGGAGGAGAGCATAGTTCCATGAGTATTTAATATGGTCTTCTGTTGTACCAGCAGTCCCTTGTACTGTGTATTGCGAGCTACCACTGATTGCTGTGCTAAAAAGTTCAGATAGCATTGATTTTGCAGTACCTGGTTCACCCACTAGCATGAGCCCTTGATTGCCCATTAGGGTGACCAATGCGCGATCAACTAAAGCATCATCCCCATAGAATTTTTTTTGAATATTGAGTTCATCATCACCTAAAATAAAACGACGTACCGCATGAGCAGAAAGTTTCCAACCATGTGGTTTTCGGCTTTTGTCTTGTTCCTGAAGACGTAGTAATTCATCTTGGTATTTTTGTTCCGCGCTTAATTTGAGTTGGCTAGCTGGGATAATATTTGATGTCATATGTAATCTATAAGGGTTAAATCTGAGCTTAAAAACATAATAACAGCAGTTGAAAAAATAAAAAGATGTTAAAAATTACGCTGCGACAAGTTGTGACAAGTCGAATAGAGTAGAATAAATGGTCAGAGCGGTTTGGGTTTATTCATTGACTTTTCTACGAAATAAGTCCAGTTTATTCAGGAAATATTTTTAAATTTTTATCCTGAAGTTTTCTACAAATGACACTTTATGATGTGTCTTTAAAATAAGTACAAAAACTTGCAGAGAGGTATATATGTCAAAGTCAACATCTCAAGCTTCGGGTCTATTGGGGACAGCCGTTTCGTTGGCAAAGAAAGTAACTCAGTCTGGTTTAGAAGTGCTTCATCATTTTTCTCCTACAGTTACACCACTTGATCATATGTACGATCAAACTTCAGTGATAGAAGGGCAAGCACAGCAAAGTTATAGTTTTGATAAAAAGCATTATGATCTTCCACAGCACATGATTCGTGAACATTTACCACGCCTATCTAGTCAGCTTTTAGGTCGACATTACACACGCATGAGTAAAGTTGGACAAATGATTTCACCAGAATTAAATCAAAAAGCTGCCGATTATTTTTTTGACTATTTAAATGAATGGGTATCTCGTCAGAGTTCTGTTGCTCAGCTACTTGATGAAGTCGGTGCAAAAAACTTAAATGAACTACGTACAGACCCAGAGCGCTCACATCGGATTAGTCAGGCATTAGGTAATCAAAACAAGATCATCGCTGTTTGCCTTGGTGCGTTAACAGGGGCGACAGGTGTAGTCGGTGCTGCAGTGGATGTGCCGAGTTCATTGGTGTTGGCTTTAAAGAGTATTTATCAAACAGGTCGAGCGTACGGTTTTGACTTAAACGCTGAAGATTATATTGCTGTTGAATATATTTTTAAGCATATCGATATGGGGAGTGTGGCAGAAAAGCAGGCACTCTTAGCAGCACTTAGGGCCTTTTCTGAATTGTTAAGTTCTCATGATTTGAGTCATTTACAATCCTTAGTAGGCTCAAGTAATGATTTAGCACCATTAAAGGCATGGTTAGGTTCAGCAAAAGTCCCTACTTGGTTGCATGAGCATGATTCAACAACGCAGTGGAGTGCCTTGGCTGTATTGGCAAAGTTTACGCCAATCGTTGGTATGGGAGTGGGGGCATTATATAGTTGTCATTTGGTGACAGATGCAACCGTAAAAGCAGAACAGATTTTCTCTCAAGCACGCTATTTTCTAAACCTTCATCCTGATACTGAATTAGATCCATTGTCTGCATATTTTGCACAACAAGAACAAATTCAAAGTGAAAATATGCGACAAAACAACGCCATCGAAACAGAGCAGTTATCAGGAAAAATGACTGTTGATTCATCTAGTACAATAACTGCTATTACTCCTTTAGCAGAGCAAAATAGTGAGGCAGCTAATGCTGTTGAAGCCGCTAAACAGTCGAAGTCTGATCAGGTTACTGTGATTTCGAGTGGTATTGAAGTTGAGGGTGAGTCTGAGTTTAAGGGACAAGAAACCTCCGCGAGTACGCCAGTTCAGGCAGTAGAAAGTGAGACAGCTCAACATGATGTAACAGAAAAAAAGCTGCAAAAATAAGCAGTATTTGGTCTGCAAATACACCAGAAAACAAGTGTTTTTCTTGACTAATTCTTTACAAAAACTGGCAGGCCGCAGTGTATTTTTTACCTGTGTGGTCTGTTGACCATTTATCCTTCTTCGCTTACAATTGCATGCCCCCAAAAAGTCGACTTTTTGGTGGTTTTTTAACAACGGGAGAATTGCCATATGGCAACAACAAATCAGTTGATCCGTAAGGGTCGTACAACTTTGGTTGAAAAATCAAAAGTTCCTGCGTTGAAGGCTTGCCCACAACGTCGTGGTGTGTGTACACGTGTTTATACAACTACACCGAAAAAACCTAACTCAGCAATGCGTAAAGTTTGCCGTGTTCGCTTAACTTCTGGTTTTGAAGTTTCAAGCTATATCGGTGGTGAAGGTCATAACCTACAAGAGCACAGTGTTGTTCTTATCCGTGGTGGTCGTGTTAAAGACTTACCAGGTGTACGTTACCATACCGTTCGTGGTTCTTTAGACTGTGCTGGCGTAAAAGATCGTAACCAGTCTCGTTCTAAATACGGTGCTAAACGTCCTAAGAAATAATCTTAGAATTTAGAACTGCAATCCTTTATCGTCTCGCTTGTTTGATTGCTACATACAGATTTTCAAAAATTTGGTTTGTAAAAATTCAAGCGACGTGTAGTAAGGCCAGCGAACAGTACACGACACTTTGTACTACTGCTGGATTATCCTGAAGTGTCATATTTATAGGTGTATTAAAATGCCAAGACGTCGCGTAGTCGCTGCCCGTGAAATCCTTCCGGATCCTAAGTTCGGCAGCCAAACCATCGCTAAGTTCATGAACCACGTTATGCAAGATGGTAAAAAATCAATTGCTGAAAGTATCGTTTACGGTGCTTTAGATCGCGTTCAAGAAAAAAATAAAGTAGACCCAGTTGAATTTTTCGAGACAACTCTTGAAAAAGTTCGCCCTATGGTCGAAGTTAAAGCACGCCGTGTAGGTGGTGCTACTTATCAAGTACCTATGGAAGTGCGCCCATCCCGTCGTACTGCCCTAGCAATGCGTTGGTTGGTAGATGCTGCTGCTAAGCGTTCTGAAAAAACGATGGCTCTTCGTTTAGCTGGTGAGTTGCTTGATGCAGCTGAAGGCAAAGGTGCAGCGATCAAAAAACGTGAAGATGTGCATCGTATGGCTGAAGCCAACAAAGCCTTCTCTCACTATCGCTTCTAAGCGGTTTAAGCAGGCCTTATTCAGGAGATGGCATGACTTGTCACGAGCTTGTCATCAAAGCGCTTTAAGTTGCAATGCAGCTTAAAGCGTCCTGTTTTAGACAACAAATTTAGGAATGCTAGAAATCATGGCACGTCAAACCCCAATTTCTCGTTACCGTAACATTGGTATCTCTGCGCACATTGACGCAGGTAAAACAACTACATCTGAACGTATTTTGTTCTATACCGGTGAGAGCCATAAACTTGGTGAAACTCACGAAGGTTCAGCAACTACTGACTGGATGGAACAAGAACAAGAACGTGGGATTACAATTACCTCAGCAGCAGTAACATGCTTCTGGAAAGGTATGGGTAATCAATACGATCAACACCGTATTAACGTCATCGACACACCGGGACACGTTGACTTCACAATCGAAGTAGAACGTTCTATGCGTGTACTTGATGGTGCGTGCATGGTTTACTGTGCTGTAGGTGGTGTACAACCTCAGTCAGAAACAGTATGGCGTCAAGCGAACAAATACGGCGTGCCTCGTATTGCGTTCGTAAACAAAATGGACCGTACTGGTGCGAACTTCTTACGTGTTGTTGAACAAATGAAAACACGTTTAGGTGCGAGCCCTGTGCCAATCGTACTTCCAATCGGTGCTGAAGACACTTTCACAGGTGTTGTTGACCTTATCGAAATGAAAGCGATCATCTGGGATGAAGCTTCTCAAGGTATGAAGTTCGAATACGGCGACATTCCTGCGGATATGGTTGAGCTAGCAAACGAATGGCGTACAAACATGGTTGAAGCAGCTGCTGAAGCTTCTGAAACTTTGATGGACAAATACCTAGAAGAAGGCGAGTTGTCTAAAGAAGACATCATTGCTGGTTTGCGTGCACGTACACTTGCTGCTGAAATTCAGCCAGCTATGTGTGGTTCTGCGTTCAAAAACAAAGGTGTTCAACGTATGTTGGATGCTGTAATTGAATTCTTACCAGCACCGACTGATATTCCAGCCGTTAAGGGTATTCTTGACGACAAAGCTGAAACTGAAGCAACTCGTGAAGCTTCTGATGAAGCGCCGTTCTCTGCGTTGGCATTCAAAATCATGAATGACAAATTCGTAGGTAACTTAACATTCGTTCGTGTTTACTCAGGTGTGTTAAAAGCAGGTAGCCCTGTTTATAACCCAGTGAAAATGAAACGTGAACGTATTGGTCGTATCGTACAGATGCATGCAAACGATCGTCAGGATATCGAAGAAATTCGTGCTGGTGATATCGCAGCTTGCGTAGGTTTGAAAGATACTACAACAGGTGACACACTTTGTGACGAAAACAATGTGATCACACTTGAGCGTATGGAATTCCCTGAGCCAGTAATCCAATTGGCTGTAGAACCGAAAACCAAAGCTGACCAAGAAAAAATGTCTGTTGCTCTCGGTCGTTTGGCTAAAGAAGATCCTTCATTCCGTGTATTCACTGACGAAGAGTCTGGTCAAACAATCATCGCTGGTATGGGTGAGCTTCACCTTGACATCATCGTTGACCGTATGAAACGTGAGTTCAGCGTTGAAGCGAACATTGGTAAACCAATGGTTGCTTACCGTGAAACAATCAAGAAAACAGTTGAACAAGAAGGTAAATTTGTTCGTCAAACTGGTGGTAAAGGTAAGTTCGGTCACGTATATGTACGTCTCGAGCCGCTTGATGTTGAAGAAGCTGGTAAAGAATATCAATTCGCTGAAGAAGTGGTTGGTGGTGTAGTACCTAAAGAATTCTTCGGTGCGGTTGATAAAGGTATTCAAGAACGTATGAAGAATGGTGTCTTGGCTGGTTACCCTGTTGTGGGTATTAAAGCGACATTGTTTGATGGTTCTTACCATGACGTCGACTCTGATGAATTGTCGTTCAAAATGGCAGGTTCTTATGCATTCCGTGATGGTTTCATGAAAGCAGATCCTATCCTTCTTGAGCCAATCATGAAAGTTGAAGTGGAAACTCCAGAAGATTACATGGGCGATATCATGGGTGACTTAAACCGTCGTCGTGGTATGGTTCAAGGTATGGACGACCTACCTGGTGGTACTAAAGCAATTCGTGCTGAAGTTCCATTGGCTGAGATGTTTGGTTACGCAACTCAAATGCGTTCAATGTCTCAAGGCCGTGCAACGTACTCAATGGAATTTGCTAAATATGCAGAAACTCCACGTAACGTTGCTGAAGGAATTATCACTAAATTCCAAACTGGCGGTAAAAAAGGTGACGACGAGTAATCTTTCGATTACTATAAGCCCAAACCAAATTTGAGTTGAAAACTAGTGCTCATGAGAGATCCTCATGAGCAGTTCATAAAGGAAGATCATCATGGCTAAAGCCAAGTTTGAACGTAATAAACCACACGTTAACGTGGGTACAATTGGTCACGTTGA
>NZ_JAVIDR010000018.1:0-51729 GCF_031157835.1 Acinetobacter rudis
AATCATTAACATAGTTCCAGACAAAATTAACCTCTGATGCAAGTTGATCTAGCATCTTACAATGTTTGTCTTTTATGTGTAATTTAAGGGTTTTCATAGCCAAATTATAGCAATTTAAAATGCCAAAAACCTTATAGCATAAGGTTAAGCGACGAAATATGTCATATGGCTTACGCCAGTCGCTTATATCCTCACCCTGAACGATGAGGTTTTACGCTCCATCGGATAAAATAATTGAATGCTATTACCTCCATTACATAAATTTAGAGCTAATAGTGGTAATGATTTTAGAGCTGAGTTGATTTTTATTTCTAACGCCTAATTTCTTCATTAAATTGGCTTTATGAACTTCAACAGTTCGGTGTGATAGACCAAGTAACTTGGCAATTTCTTTACAGGTTAAACCATTAACAATATATTGTGTAATCTCTGTTTCACGCTTACTGAGTTGTAATTTTGGTGTTAATTGATCTTTACGTTCGAAGTGCCATACAGCCAGTTGAAAAGGATCTTCGGGTGTGAGGGTGTGCCCGTGTGTTTGGGTCCAAAATAATTGACCATTTTGATGCTGCATGAAACGTTGGTCGGAGTAGCCTAGACTGCGTTGTTCTAATAATCCTTGCAGGGCATCATGACCAATTTTTTCATAGTCCTCCTGACTTGGAAAAAGTTTGGCAATCGATTGATTGAGTAAATCTTGTTTACTATAACCAAAAAGTTGCTCGAAAGCCTGATTCATTGCCATCATTCGGCGTTGGCTGAGTACTACAATTGCTGCTGGAGCATGTTCAAAAGCAAGCTGTTGATAATTCATATCCAGTGTCCATACTGAAAATTAATCCCATATTGAATATAACTGAACAGCGTAACCGATGTCATCTATGTTCTACGCTTAATGTAATTGAATTAAGATGAGAAAAGAAAAGCTAAATTAAATTTGAGGCAAGCATTATTCATTGAATTACTGCCTGTTCCAATATGAAAATACAAATAAAGACTGGTTCAGATGCATGTTTATTTGGTTATTTCAAATTACAGTGACAATACTCAAGTCATGATAAGCAGTTGAAAGCACCCCTTGTATTGTCACTACAATGCAAAAACCATACTCAGCATAAATGTATTAAACCAAGTATTGTTTTTAGTGAATAGAATAGGGTTTTAGCTTAAGGAGACTTCCTTTTTTAAAGCCTTTTTCGCTAAATAGGCTTTAAGAGAGTCATCATAGGCTTTGAGCCAACGCGTATGGTGTTTTGCGGCCATGGTACCTGTCATTACTGAACGGTAGGTTTTATCACGGAAAGTCATAATGTCATCGTATTTATGTTGATGCCATTCAAGAAAAATTTGATTGACCTGCTCAATATCAAAAGTTGGATAGTCGGTTTGATGAATTAGACCTTCAACATATTGGCCTTGAAATTCAATCAGTTTGGCTATGTCATCAAGCTGCTGTTCTTGTTCATGCAGTTGTTGGCCCTGTTGTTGCATGTGCGCTCGATCAGGTAATTCAATACGCCCAAGTATAACATCACGGACATACCAAGCTTGTGCATCAAACATGTTAAACGTATACCACTGATCTTGCATACCCAAATAAAACAGCTGGTGATTGTCTTCCCAAACTACACCTTCATAAAGATTGAGAGGGTACAAGCAGTTATGTGTTTTTAGGCGCAGTTGATCTTGCATAAATGGGAAATGGTGCAGATAACCAGTACATAAAATAATGGCATCCACTTTGGCTGAGCTACCATCTGCAAAATAAGCAGTATCTTGATCGACATATTTTAGACATGGACGTTCAGACCAGTTATCAGGCCATTTAAAGCCCATGGGTTTAGAGCGATAGCAACTGATAATTTGTTTCGCGCCATACTTGTAACATTGTGAGCCAATATCTTCAGCAGAATAACTGCTCCCCACAATAAGTATATTTTGGTCTTGAAATTCAACTGCATCACGGAAATCATGTGCGTGAATAAGACGCCCAGTAAATTGCTCAAAGCCAGGATATTCGGGAACACGTGGGGTGGAAAAATGTCCTGAAGCAACAATGACATAATCGAAAGTTTCATCGTAGATTTGATTATGTTGATAATCTTGTACGGTCACATTGAATTGCTGGCTGTCTTGGTCAAATGTGACATAACGAACAGCATGTTGAAAACGTACATACTGACGCACATCAGCTTTTTCGACACGACCCTTGATATAGTCCCAAAGTACCTCACGAGGTGGGTAGGACGGAATTGCACGACCAAAGTGTTCATCAAATGAATAATCAGCAAACTCTAAAGCTTCCTTAGGACCATTACTCCATAAATAGCGATACATACTCCCATGCACAGGTTCTCCGTTTTGATCCACACCTGTACGCCAGGTGTAATTCCATAATCCACCCCAGTCTTGTTGTTTTTCAAAGCAGACAATTTCAGGAATATCGATATTTTTTTCTTTGAGCGCCTGAAATGCTCTGAGTTGTGCTAAACCACTCGGGCCTGCTCCAATAATTGCAATACGTTTCATTAAATTCTCCGAAGGCATAACAATATTAATGTGAATATGTAGGCTCCAAGCTGCATTATTTTGCTGCTTCACATTGAGATTGTTATAGGGTTCATCGTAAAAAATAAAAATGATACTAACGTGTTTTTTAAATCGTTTCATGATTTTTTTAAATTGATTGGAAAATGGTTAAAATATTTCATTGATTTTAAATGTTGTTCTAATTGTATTTTATATAAGATTTTTGCATCGAAAAAAATTTTAGATTAACTTTATTTTATTTATATAAAATAATGGGTTATATGTTTTTTGTGAGGGTTTGTTCTGTGAGTTTTTATCACCTTGATTTTGAGTAAATAATATGGGATTTTGATGAGTTAATATCTGAAAAATACTATTAATGTAACAAAAAATTATGATGTGATTTTATATGTATTTTTAGGAAATAATCTATCTTTTTAGAGCTATTTAATCTTTGCTATTTTATTTATTAATTGGTATTAAAATGCCTAAAATAAGTTGTATTAAATTTGTATCCAATAAATATTTAATATGAGTAATTACTTAAGTAATTAGTAGGATTGACTTGCACTATTGACTGCTTCAAATTTAAAAAATAAGCAAAATTAATTTTAAAATATTGTCCTATATTTAAAGTGATGGAGAACGGCTTCAACTCAAGGTTTCAGCAGAGTTCATGTATTAAAACGACGGATAAATATAGGACAGAATAATTTTAAGGACAGGGAGAAATATGACTTTAGATCACGAGGTTCATGTAGACACAAAAAAATCCTCACATCGTTTGGCTGGTGTTTCCAGTATGGTGGGTACGACCATCGAATGGTATGACTTCTTTATTTATGGTGCCGCTGCGGCATTAATTTTCAATAAATTATTTTTTCCTCAATTAGATCCACTGAGTGGTGTGTTTGCCGCTTTTGCAACTTATGCTGTTGGCTTTATTGGGCGTCCCTTAGGTGGCATTGTTTTTGGTCATTTTGGCGATAAAATAGGTCGCAAGTCTATGTTATTGCTTACTCTTATGTTAATGGGAGTGCCAACTGTCCTCATTGGTCTATTGCCAACATACGAAAGCATTGGTTATTGGGCTGCTGCTTGTTTAGTGGTTTTGCGCTTTATACAGGGTATGGCAATGGGAGGAGAATGGGGCGGTGCAGTCTTAATGGCTGTAGAACATGCCCCAGAAGGTGGAAAAGGTTTTTGGGGAAGCTTGCCACAGGCGAGTGCTGGTGGTGGCCTGATGCTTGCCTCAATTGCGTTATGGTTTGTCTCGTTACTACCTGAACAAGCCTTATTTAGCTGGGGCTGGCGTTTACCCTTTATCGCCAGCATTCTGTTGTTATTTGTGGGGTGGTATATTCGAATAAAAGTGCCTGAGTCTCCCGATTTTGAAAAAGTGAAAGATCAGGCCGAAGAAGTTAAAGTTCCTGCAGTTCAGGTATTTAAGAATCACTCCAAGCCACTCATTACAATTATTATTGCTCGTGCTGCTGAAAATGCTTGGTTTTATATTGCATCGACTTTCGCGCTGGCTTATACCACTACACAGCTCGGCATTGCACGCCAAGAAATTTTATTTGCCACTGTGTGTGGGGCAGGGTTGATTTTATTTACCACCCCTTTATGTGGATATTTATCTGATAAAGTGGGGCAGCGTAATATGTTTATGTTTGGGTTGGCAATCTTAGCCTTATATAGTTTCCCGTTCTTTACCATGTTAAATACGCAAGACCCATTCTGGATATGGCTTGCAATTGTATTGGCGCTTGGTGTGGTGTTTCCGATTATGTATGCACCGCAGTCACAGTTGTTTGCACGTCAGTTCCCAGCTGAGATTCGTTATAGTGGTATTTCAATTTCGGTACAGCTTGCAGGTGTTTTGGGGGGAGGTATTGCACCTTTGATTGCCACCAAATTATTAAGTGTTGGACAGGGTAGCCCACATCTTATTTCAATTTATGTATTGTCTATGGCTGTTTTGGCTTTGTGCTGTAGTGCACTAATGCCTAAGGATGAATTAGCATCTTGATGAATGCTGGCTTTGACCTGACTTTGCAATTTTAAAGGCTCAGTCAGGTCAAAAATTAAAATCAACTACCCTTTAATCTTCATCATCTGGGAGCGTTTGACCACTATTCTCAGTGCCTTTTTGCCAATATGAAGCAGCTTTAATACATGCTTTATCTACAGCAAAGTCATTTACTAGGCGTTTTCTTAAGTGACGTGCCACCTTGAGTTCGGCTGCAATCCAAATATAGTAATCATCTTTAGGGAGTTGTATTTGGGTGAGTGCCTGCTCGAAAAAAACACTACTGGCTGCGGCCTGACCCTGACGATGTAACCAATGCGTTTGGACTTGTGCCTCTGTTTGCCAAGTGAGTTGGTCGGCAATACTGTCTACTTCCACAATCACTAATGCATGTGCTGATGCAGGCAACTCGGCTAAACGTCGAGCGATTGCAGGTAATGCTGTTTCATCACCAAATAATATATGATGCTGGTAGGTCTCTGGAATAACCATTGAACCACGAGGTCCTGCAATAGCAATTTTATCGCCTACTTTTGCTTGAAGTGCCCATAGCGTTGCAGGCCCAGCTTCATGAATTGCAAATTCTAAAGTGAGTGTTTTGGCCTTCACATCATAGGCACGTGGGGTATAGTCACGCATGATTGGTGATTTGCCTTCTGGAAACTTTAAGCCATTTTCACTTAATGTTGGCAAGACCATTTCGCCAGTTTCAGTGTTGGGTAGGAATAGCTTTACATGATCATCAAAGCCGCTACTGATAAAGTCTGCAAGGTCATCACCTGTAAATATAATTTGTAGTAATGATGGGGTGAGTTGTTGAATTTGTTGAATTTCAATTTGACGAAATTTTAATTCATGTTTTACACGGTACGGTTTTTTATCATGTGTGATAGTCATGAAAGTATCCTATAACTGTTTGACCTGTTCTAAGGTGTGTTTGAGTATTTGTACGAATTTTTCAGTTTGCTCTTCATTTAGAGACTGCTGTGAAAGAGACTCATGGAGTTCATAGCGGAAATCTTCGATGGCTTGTACCACGCGTTTGGGATATTTCGACCACCGAGAAACGTGCTGCAAAATCTGTTGAATATGCGCTTGTTCCTCTTGATGGCGCTGCTGTCCAGCAGCGGTCAATTGGTAACATTGTTTACGGCGATCACCTTCAGTCAGGCATTGTTCAATCAGTTGTTGCTGCTCTAGTTCGGTGAGTAATGGGTATAAAATCCCAGGGCTAGGTCGGTAAAGATTGTTGGTTAAGGTGGCTATGGTTTTAATTAATTCATAACCATGTCTAGGTTGTTGAGACAACAAATGCAATACAACCAAGCGTAAACCACCATGACCGAAGCCACGTTGCCGCTGTGTTTTGTGTACTTGCATTGTGATATTCCTAAATTGGCTTTTAAAAAAGATATATCTTTTTTATTTAATTTACAATAGAGAATGATTCTCTTTTATAAAAAAGATATATCTAAATAAGGGTCCATCTGCGAATAACTATACTTGGATTTGTAATAGGTGGCTCTGTATGATCCAGTTTGAAGATCTATAGAATTGGGAATATTGTTGAGTGTGCAGCAGTATGATCAACATAGACATTACCCTAGGGTGAGGTGTGTATAAGTAAGAATTATTTTCTTTTCTAGTTTTTCACAAGTTAATCGCATTTTTTGTTTGGGTAAACCAAGTTTTGGGATACAGAAGAATATCCTCACTATATAATTCAGATAAACGAAAAGTAGAATAAAGTACAAAAATTAAGCCAGCTCAATTTTGATAAACTTTTTAAAATCAAATGTTTTCCCGCAATTATAAAAACACATCGGATTTTATATTTTAAATGATAATAATTATCAATATTGTTTTTAACAAATCGATTAGTGTGGATGGTTTTATCGAGTAATAAATTTAGCCTATACACGTGTCATGGCGCGGGAGCCTTTATGAATGATATGAGTTTACCCATTGCTGATGTTCTTGAAGCACAAGTTGATGCAAAGCCTTCTTGTTTTTTAACTGAGAATCATCACATTTATGCAACAGATTTAGAAGAAAGAGTTTACCTATCCACAGATGATCAGGAAATCCTAAGTAAAACAATTAGAGATATTTTTTTAAAGTTAAAACAATCACAGCATGCTGATCCGATTTTAATTGGCGTTATACCCTTTGATACGACAAAGCCTGCTACTTTAAATTTTTATCGTCATTATAGAAAAATTGAGAAGACTACATTTGACGATCAGCAGTATATCAGCCATTACCCGTGTATTGAGTTTCACCAACAACAGCGTCTAGTTCAGCAGACACATTTTAATCAGATGATCGATTTAGCACTACAACAGTTCGCATCTCATCATTTACAAAAGGTTGTTTTATCACAAGCGATCGATTTTGAATTGGTGAAGCCTGAAAACCCTTTTGCACTGGGAATGATCCTTGCACAAAAAAATCCTCAAGCTTTTAGTTTTGTTGTACCTGTTGAGGGTGGGGCGCATCTACTCGGGGCGAGTCCAGAATTATTAATTTCAAAACAAGGCAAATCTATTCGCAGTAATCCTTTAGCTGGTTCACGGCCAATTAGCCATGATGGCGGTGTAAATCAGCATCGCGTACACGAACTTTATCACTCAGCAAAGGACTTATATGAACATCGTATTGTTGTAGATAGTGTTCTAAGTAATTTAAGGCCCTATTGTACGCAGTTAAAATTTTCAGATCCGCCTGAAATCATAAAGACCTCAACAATGTTGCACCTCTCTACAGTATTTGAGGGGCAACTGAAATCAGAGCAGGCCAATGCTTTGCAATTGGCATTGGCTTTACATCCTACACCTGCAATCTGTGGTTCTCCTACCGCGCTCGCCAAAGATTTTATTTTAAAAAATGAAGGATATGATCGTCATTATTATACAGGCCTAGTTGGTTGGATGGATTCAAATGGCAATGGTGAGTGGGTTGTGACGATTCGCTGTGGTTTATTGAGTGAGAAAAGAATTCGTCTATATGCCGGTGCAGGTATCGTCACGGGTTCAGAGGCTGAACTGGAATGGAATGAGACTGAGGCCAAGATGCAAACCATATTGAAGACGCTCAATGTAAAGGTAGCATTCTAATTTCTAGGCCTCCATCATCTTGAATAACTAGTGCTGATGACAAGATGAATTGAAAAAAAGAGCATTTAAACTTATATACAATGAATAGGTAAAATCATGGCGATTCCAAAAATTCAGAATTATGAACTCCCATTTAAGCAAGATTATCCTGCGGCAAAAGTAAATTGGAAAATTGAGAAAAATCGTGCTGCTTTATTGATTCACGATATGCAGGAGTATTTTATTCATTTCTATGGTGAAGATTCCCCACTGATGCAAAAAGTTATAGATAATATTGCTCAGATAAAATCTTGGTGTGTCACAAATAATATTCCTGTGTTTTACACAGCACAACCTGCTCAACAAGAAGATCAAGATCGAGCGTTATTAAACGACATGTGGGGGGCGGGATTAACTGCCTATCCAGAACAAGCGAATATCGTTACGAAATTGGCACCCAATGAACAAGATCACTTACTAACGAAATGGCGTTATAGCGCTTTTTATCGTTCTGATTTGCAAAAAACATTAAATGACACATGCAAAGATCAACTCATCATTTGTGGTGTCTATGCACATATCGGCGTGCTACAAACAGCTGCTGAAGCATTTATGAATGATATCCAACCTTTTGTTGTGGGTGACTCTGTTGCTGATTTTAGTTTGAAGGATCACCTTTTTGCTTTGCAGTATGTACAGCGCAATTTGGGCGTGGTTGAGGATGTTAAACACATCATGACCTCTTCAATCTAAAGATGGGTTACTTAATAAATAAAGCATGAATATGACAAAAGAGAACAAAGATATCATCACAAATCATCAGACTCAAAAAGTTGCGTGGGTAACAGGTATTCATCAGGGGATCGGTGCTCAGATTATGCAGCAGTTGAACGAACACAATATTTATGTTGTGGGATTTGACTGCTGTGTACCTCAGGTTGATAACAATAGGTTGGCAGAGCTACATCAGTGTGATGTAAGCGATGCCATGCAGGTAACAACATTGTGTCAAACCTTGATGACCTCTCGTCCCCCTGATTATTTTATTCATGCAGCAGGGGTCTTACATCTGGATGATCACGACACACTGCCGCTGGAAGCATGGCAAAATACTTTTGAGGTCAATACATTTGCCCCTTTCTATTTTTTAAAACAGCTTAGTCCATATTTTCGTCAGAAATGCTCAGGCTGCATTGTGATGGTGTCATCAAATGCTGCACATGCACCACGTATGAAGATGGCCGCCTATGGTGCATCAAAAGCTGCATTAACGAGTTTTAGTCAAACTGTTGGTTTGGAATTGGCTGAGTTTGGAGTGCGAGTCAATATTATTTCGCCTGGTTCAACAGCAACCCCTATGCTTCAACAGCTTTGGCATGATCAGTCTGGCGAGCAGAAAACCATTCGAGGAAATCTGGCTGAATATAAGGTGGGGATTCCATTACAAAAAATAGCTTTGGCTGAAGATATTGCAAACGCAGTGCTGTTTCTCATCAGTGATCAAGCGACTCATATCACCATGCATGATCTCGTTGTCGATGGTGGCGCAACGCTGGGTCGATAATCAGGAAACATCAACATGCAACTACAGCAAGAAATCATCTAGAAAAATCATCATGTGCTCCAAAATAAATAACGAAGTTAAAAGTAGAAGTTAAGCCCTGATATGGGCAGTGGCTTAACTCTCTGTTTGTATATCGTTTTTTATCTCTAAGATGCAGCATACACATTAACTTGAAATAGATTTGCATTTAACTCGACGAACTCAATTTTACAATCGATAAACTTCTCGATCATATGGGCTTGGGTGCGTGTATGTTCACTAATACATTGTGCTGTAAATTCCCCCCCTTGACCCAATGCTAAAGGGAGCAGTAGTTGATCAGCCAAATATTCATCTACAGCTGCATGAGATTTTAGATATTGCTTTACCTGTTCAGCTAAATGATCAGAAATTTGTTCTGCACTTTTTCTCTTTTCACCTAATGCTGTAAACAATTGGTTATGATGCGTAGATTTAATTTGGACATAAACCGTATTTCCTTGGCTGATACCCTTTAGGAAAAATTGCTGTTGTTTATCTAATTTCAGTCCATTGTTTAAAGTTGCTAATTCACGTTGTACGATTTGTGCCTGTTCAGGAAGATTTAATACTGCGGCAAAGGCCTCAGTTCTTTGTAGATCGCCACGTTCTAATAAACATAATTTGTTTTGGTGTTGCCATGGTTGAATTTTAATTTGAATTTCACCTGCACCAATGGGGAAAAAGCCAGCTTTATTCAACTTAAACTCACTCTCTATTCCAAGTTTGGCTAGGGTAGGTAAAAAACAGTGCTCTATAAAATCTGCTGTTGGGGCGAGTGGGTTATGTGTGCCGCCAGAAATGGTCAGCTCACTCACTCCCTTTTGTAAGAGCAAAGTAGGTAAAAGAGTCTGCAAAACTAGAGTGGTACTGCCTGCAGAGCCAATCTGAAACTGGTATTTTCCACTTTGTACATGCTGTGGAGCAAAGTATAAACGTTGGCTATGAAGCTCAGCACCTTCTAGATAGGCTTGACTGATCTGTTGAGATGCCTGCACACAGACCAAATGCTGGCGCATTAGGCCTGGTTTTTTACGCCCTGCACGAATGTTAGTCAATTCAAATGCTTGACCTGTAATCATTGAAAGAGCAAGAGCGGTTCTTAAAATTTGTCCCCCACCTTCACCTTGTGAACCATCAATCTGAATGGCTGCTGGCATATTGGCCAAAGCTTTATTCACGTATATTTTCCTTATTTTTTATTTACCAATATTAAGCTAAGTATTAGCTTCAAAAGTGATCAGTATTGTAGCATCTGTACCTTGAAGATAAAGATGCTGCCAATGCTGAACATATGCTGGAATGTATGTGCTTGGTGGACATATATAGCCCTGTTGGGCAGATATGAGTTTTTCAATCATACCTTCAAAATGTGATTTTAAATCACCAGAAATTACGCTGAGTTGCCTAGCGTTCAACGTAAAAAAGAGATTTCTGTGAAAAAAATAACTCATTGTTTTATCAGGAGTTCCCATATTACTCATCTGAAATTCCCAATCAGCAATGTGCAGAGGATCCTTCATTTTCTCCATTTTTTTCCAAGAAGAGTCAACTCTAAAGAAGTGTTTGAAGTTATCCTCAATTGCTAGATTTTTATCGAAATGTAATAGTTCTACATAACAGTCGAATCGTGCATGGAAATCTGGATCTAGAGCATTTGCAGTTATACATAGCCCCTCTAAGAGATGATTAAGTTTCTTTATACAATCGTTTGGCATAATCTTATCCTTTAACACAAACAACTTGTCTTAAGGTATAAACGACTTCAACCAAATCACTTTGTGCTTTCATCACATCTTCAATTGGTTTATAGGCAGATGGAATTTCATCAATCACTTCTTTATCTTTACGACACTCCACACCCTCAGTTTGTGCAATCTGATCTTCAACAGTAAAACGGCGTTTAGCTTCGGTACGGCTCATGACACGACCTGCACCATGTGAACATGAACAGAATGACTCTTGATTTCCAAGTCCTCGGACAATAAAGGACTTCGCTCCCATGGAACCTGGAATAATCCCATATTGTCCTCGTTTAGCACTGACAGCGCCTTTACGCGTCACCATGACTTCTTCTCCATAGTGTTCTTCCTTTTGCACATAGTTATGGTGACAGTTCACAGCTTCAAGTTTTGCATTAAATGGCTTAGCAATAATCGTTGCTAAAGCTTTAATCGCAGCTTGCATCATGATTTCACGGTTTTTCATAGCAAAGCGTTGGGCCCAACCGACAGCAAACCAATAGTCATCAAAATATTCAGTTCCCTCAACCAAATAAGCTAAGTCTTTATTCGGTAAGTGAATAAAGTACTTTTGCATATCTTTACGTGCAAGTTCAATAAAGTGATTACCAATGGCATTACCCACACCGCGTGAACCTGAGTGCAACATTATCCAAACATGATCGTGTTCATCTAAACAGATTTCTACGAAGTGATTTCCTGTACCTAAAGTTCCCAATTGTTTTCTATTGTTGGTATTCTTTAAGCGAGGGTATTTGGAGCAAATCAGTTCAAAATCGGTAACTAAATCGGCCCATGCTTGATCCACCAGCTCAGGTGGTGTTTCCCAAGATCCACGATCTCGTCCATGACCTTTGGTCATGCCATGGGGGATTAGGCGTTCAAGCTCAGTACGTAAACCATATAAATGATCAGGTAGATCTGATGCAGTTAAACTGGTACGTGTTGCCATCATCCCACATCCAATATCAACACCTACCGCAGCAGGAATGATCGCCCCTTTGGTTGGAATGACGCTGCCAATGGTGGCACCTAAACCAAAATGAACATCTGGCATTACTGCCATCCATTTGTAAATAAAAGGCATTTGTGCTGTTTGTAGTAATTGACGTTTTGAGTTGTCATCAACGATTACACCATTCGTCCACATTTTTACGGGCATACTGGTTTCATTTTTTAACACTTGATAGGCACGTTGTTGCTCTTGTTCAAGTTGAGCTTGTTGTTTAATTTCTTCAACGATCGACATTTCATTTTCCTTGCAAAGCCTACCTACTATTTATAGGTGGGTGATATGCACAATACCCTAATGATGTTGCGCATTTATATGTTCGCAATGGTTATGCCAACTTTGAAAATAAATAGATTATTTATTTTAACTTATTGAAAAATAAGTAATAAATAGGTTTGTTTGCGTGCATTTAAAATGCTGGTGATATTTATATGTTGTTGATGAATATCATTTTATATATATTTATATCTAATTTTATATAAAAACATTGAAATGAATAAACGTAATGTGGTCATTGGTTTTGTCGGTTCAACACTAGACCGTGGTAAGCGCCCTGATCGTTGGCAGCGTTGGCGTCCAACCTTAAGTCTGCTCATGCATGAAGATCTTATGGTAGATGAGCTGGTTTTATTGCATGATCGGCAACACCATAATTTAGTAAAATTTCTTGAAGAAGATGCTAAAACTCTGTCACCATCAACCGTAATTTCAGGGCATCGAGTGAGTATTCGTGATCCATGGGATTTTGCTGAAGTTTATGGTGCTCTGTATGATTTTGTGAAAAGTTATTTGTTTGATACTGAAAAAAATAATTATTTTTTACATATCACGACAGGTACGCATGTGGCCCAAATCTGTTGGTATCTGCTTGTTGATGCCAATTATCTGCCTGCCCAGTTGATTCAAAGTGCGCCTAATCAAGATAAAACGCCAGAAGGTGAGTATCGCATTATTGATTTGGATTTATCTCGATATGATGTGTTAAAGCAGCGTTTTGAGGATGAACAACAACATAACTGGCAACAACTTAAAGCGAATATCTCCACATATAATTCTGATTTTAATCAGTTGATTAGCGAAGTAGAGTTGGTTGCAACACGCTCAAGTGCGCCAATTTTAATTATGGGTGCAACAGGTGTTGGGAAATCGCATTTAGCCAAACAAATCTTTCAACTCAAAAAAGATAAGTTTCATTTGAGTGGGCGCTTTATTGATGTGAACTGTGCTACTTTGCGTGGTGACAGTGCTATGTCTACTTTGTTTGGTCATATTAAAGGTGCATTTACAGGTGCTGCAGCTTCACGTTCAGGGCTACTAAAAAGTGCTGATCAAGGTATTTTATTTTTAGATGAAATTGGTGAACTCGGTTTAGATGAACAGGCAATGTTGCTGAAGGCACTTGAAGATAAATCTTTCTTCCCTGTTGGAAGTGATAGCGAAGTTCATGCAAATTTTCAGTTGATTGCAGGAACCAATAAAGATCTCAGAGCTGAAGTGCGATCAGGAGCATTTCGTGAGGATTTATGGGCACGATTGAATACATGGACATTCTTTTTACCCAATCTCAAAGATCGCGTCGAAGATATTGCACCGAATATTGAATTTGAATTACAACGCTTTGCAACAAGTCATCAAAGACAATTGCGTTTTCACCGTGATGCATTCGATGTTTATTTGAAATTTGCTCAATCGAAGGAAGCTGTTTGGCAGGGTAATTTCCGAGATTTGACTGCTAGTGTGACACGTATGGCGACATTATCAAGCGGTGAGTTGATTCGTTCGGAAACCGTAGAAAAAGAAATTCATCGTTTAAAGCAGTTGTGGTCCGTTCAAACTTCACCGAAGGAAGTGGATATTTTACTTAAGTATTTAGATCAAGTGCAGCTAAATGAAATGGATGAATTTGACCAGATTCAACTGCGTGGAGTAATGCAGGTCTGTGAGAGTGCCAAGTCAATGGCGGATGCTGGACGACAGCTTTTTGCAGTTTCTCGCCAACAGCGGAATACAACGAATGATAGTGACCGAGTCAAAAAGTATCTGAATAAATTTGGTTTAAATTGGGATCAGTTTCATTCTGCATATTGAGTAGATTGGTGCAGCTGAGGGATCGGAGCTAATAATGTGATCTATTTAGTGGATTTATATTGGAATAGCAGTATGTAAAAATTCATAATAAAAAAGCCCCAAGTTTTCACTTGAGGCTTTTTTTTGAATCTGGAGCGGGAAAGGAGACTCGAACTCCCGACCCCAACCTTGGCAAGGTTATGCTCTACCAACTGAGCTATTCCCGCATGCGGCCTATAATACAGTATCAAATGGAGTGGTCAAGGTTTTTTTATAGTAGGGTGATTTAATTGAATAAAATTAAATCAAAATGAGTAGTAAAAAGAGCTTACTTGATTATAAAGGTTGAAATATCAGTAGTTTTGATCGCTTATTGAAAAAAATATGAATTGAATACATCCTAAAAAATCATTCATATTGTCCATCATGGGAAATAGTTTGAAATTTAATTATGGAACAAAAAATTAAAGTCGCTATTGTTGGTGCTGTGATTGTAAGTTGAACATGATTTTTTAAAGTGTAGTTGGTTTTGTTGAGTGTTGTTAGAGCAACAGCATATCAGCAAAATAGCGAAAACATAACAAAATAAAAACCGATCTAATTTTATAACCAATTGAATATTATATAAAAAATAGTTGGCATGCTTTTAGCTCATAGAGATATATACATTAACCAAAATAACCTGTGCATTGAAAACTGGGTTATTAAAAAAGGTGATTTACTATGAGTTCTCTATCTTCTATTCGTCCACTTAAACTTGTTGCTGTATCAGGTGCTCCCAATACACCATCTAAAACAGAAAGTTTGCTTGATGCGATTTTAGTCCAGTTAAAACAACATATTCAGTTTGAAGTAGAGTACGTCAAGCTCAGTCAAATTGGGCATTTATTAAATGGTGCGGCAAGTCGTGACTTACTTGCCATAGAAGTACAGCAAGCTTTAACTCAAATTGAAACGGCTGATGCTTTAATCGTTGCTAGCCCAATTTATCGCGCATCTTATACCGGTTTATTTAAACATTTATTTGATTATATTGATCAATTTGCCTTAGTCGATAAGCCTGTGCTTTTAGCTGCAACGGGTGGTAGTGAGCGTCATGCTTTAACTATTGATCATCAATTCCGTCCGTTATTTAGTTTTTTCCAAGCTCAAACTTTGCCCATAGGTGTATTTGCAACCGATAAAGATTTTGAACATTATAAAGTGACTAATCAGTTGTTATTAGAACGAATTCAGTTAGCAACAACACGTGCTGTACCTCAGTTTTTATTTTCCAGTAAATCTTCAAACAATGAATTAGAGCCTAAAAATGACAATAACGCGTCTCAAAACGATGCTGCAACTTCACAACAAGTGGTGTTAAAGCCTGTTGAGCGTTTGGCATTGCTGGCATAAGTAAGCCAAGTGAACTGATCTACACATTGTGCTGAACTCACAATGTATCTAGCGAGATATCTCATTTAGAAATGTGGAGTTTTACGATGCCAGTGAATAAAAAAAATACCGAACAGATCCTTTTTGCTTACTGGGTACCCAATGTCAGTGGTGGATTGGTGGTCAGTGATATTGAACAACGTACAGACTGGGGGATTGATTACAATCGGCGTTTAGCTCAGGCGGCAGAAAAAAATGGTTTTGAGTATGCATTAACACAAATCAGGTTTACTGCAGGTTATGGAGCCGAATATCAACATGAATCGGTGTCTTTTAGCCATGCAATTTTAGCCGCGACTGAGAAGCTCAAAGTCATTGCCGCAATTTTACCAGGACCTTGGAAACCAGCTTTGGCTGCTAAACAGTTGGCCACAATTGATCAACTTAGCAATGGACGTATTGCGGTTAACGTTGTGAGTGGTTGGTTTCGAGGTGAGTTTGATGCAATTGGTGAGCCGTGGCCTGAACACGATGAACGTTATGTGCGTTCTGAGGAGTTTATTCGTAGTCTAAAGGGTATTTGGACACAGGATAACTTTAGTTTTGAAGGTAAATATTATCAGTTTAAAGACTACACCTTAAAGCCAAAGCCAGTGCAACAACCTCACATTGAAGTATTTCAAGGTGGCAGCTCTCGTGCTGCTCGAGATATGGCTGCACGGGTTTCAGATTGGTATTTGACCAATGGGAACAGTATTGAGGGTATTAAACAGCAAGTTGCCGATATTCGTAACAAAGCACAAGAAAATCATCATCAAGTCAAAATTGGGGTGAATGCATTTGTAATTGTAAGAGATACGGAACAAGAAGCACTTGCTGTTTTACAAGATATTATTGATCAGGCTAACCCTGAAGCGGTTAAAGCCTTTGGAGATGCAACCCGTCAGGCTGGTGCTGCAAGTCCTGAAGGTGAGGGCAATTGGGCAAAATCTAGTTTTGAAGATCTAGTGCAATACAATGATGGCTTTAAGACCAATTTAATTGGTACGCCACAACAAGTTGCAGAACGTATTGTGGCGTTAAAAGAAGTTGGAGTTGATCTGATTTTAACTGCTTTTTTACATTTTATTGAAGAAGTTGAATATTTTGGTGCAAAGGTCTTGCCCTTGGTACGTCAGTTAGAAGCTGAAAATAGTCGGACAAATAGCAAATTACCGCTCTCTATTGAGACAGTTTGAGCATCACAGATGATAAAAGGAAATCAATAATGAGCAGTTTACTTGATATTTCAAATATAACGCCGTGTGCAGACTACAACGCATTATTGAGCAAATACAGTCCGATATTTGCAAAAATAGCAGCAGGTAGCCAACAGCGTGAGCAAGAAGGTGAGTTACCGTTTGAAGCTATTCAATGGTTAAAAGAAGTTGGTTTTACTGCAGTACGTGTACCTTTAACACATGGTGGCGATGGGGCTTCAATACCACAGCTTTTTCAATTGCTCATTGAACTGTCTAAGGCTGATTCAAATGTAACACAGGCTTTGCGCGGGCATTTTGCTTTTGTGGAGGATCGTTTAAATGCACATAGAGATAATGATCAAAGTCATTGGTTTAAGCGATTTGTTGCTGGAGAAACAGTTGGGAATGCATGGACAGAAATTGGTGCAGTTAAAATTGGAGAGGTTATTACGCAGGTCACTGTTGAAGCGGGGCAGTATAGAGTAAATGGTAAAAAATATTACAGCACTGGAAGTATTTTTGCAGAATGGTTAGATCTCTATGCACAAGTTACCGAAACAGGGGAAGCGGTCATTGCTGTAACCAGTACAGCGCAAGATGGCGTTCAGATTGAAAATGATTGGGATGGTTTTGGACAGCGGACAACGGGCAGTGGCACAACAACGTTAGTGAATGCACAGGTAGAGGAGTTGATTGCATTTGAACAGCGCTTTAAATATCAAACAGCGTTTTATCAGCTGTTTCATTTGGCTGCCTTAACGGGTATTGCACATGCAGCTGTTAATGAGTTTAAGCATCAGATCCAGCAACGTACTCGTGTATTTAGTCATGGCAATAGTGAGCGAGTGGATCAGGATGTGCAAATATTACAAGTGATAGGTAAAGCTTCGGCACAAGCATATGCTGCAGAGGCGATTACGCTGCAAGTGGCGCATACTGCACAGCAAGCATATCAGGCTCATTTTGTTCAAGATGAAGAAAATGAAACACTGTTAAATATTGCAGCTGAAATTGAGTCGGCACAGGGGCAAGTGGTTATTGCAGATTTGGTATTAGAACTCAGTAGTAAACTATTTGATACTCTAGGGGCTTCAGCGACCAGTCGTAAAAAATCATTGGATCGTTTCTGGCGGAATGCAAGGGTCATTGCTTCTCATAATCCACTTATCTATAAAGAAAAAATTATTGGGGATTGGGTCGTTAATGCAAAAGAACCCATTTATGTTTGGCAAATTGGAGGTGGTGTAAAACAGAAGGCATCATGAGCATTTATCACTTTCGTGCAATATTAAAAAGTGCTTATTGGTCAGTAGGCACTTTTTAATTTGGATTGAGTTTAATCATGGTGTTTGCTGATGACTAACTCACCTATTTCAATTAATTTTGCGCGAAGGATATTACGGCTTAAACCCAGTAATTGGGCTGTTTTAACTTGATTCTTATGGCAATAATGATAGGCAGTACGTAAAAGTTGTTGCTCAATTGTGCTATAGACCTCGCCTTGATGATGTTGGAAAAACTCATGAAATACAGCTTTGAGTTTAGGGTCAATCAACGTTTCAGTTTTACTATGTTCTTCAGCAAGTGGAGTAGGTCGAGGAGGAGCCAATAAAGACAGGTCATCAGCTTCGATCATATTATTTTGGCAAATGAGTAAAGCATGATGAATCATATTTTCAAGTTCACGAATATTACCTGGCCACCAGTATTCAATGAGTTTCTTTTTCGCATTAGGTGATAGATGCGCTTTATCGTAACCCAGTTGAATATGATACTTTTCAATGAAATGCTGTGCCAAAGGGATAATGTCGCCTTGACGCTCTCGGAGCGGTTTAATATTTAAACTCACAACATTGAGACGATAATATAAGTCTTCGCGGAATTGATCAGATAAAATGGCTTGTTCTAAACTGACGTTAGTTGCCGCCAAAATACGCACATCTACATCAATTTTTTTACGTGAACCTAAGCGTACAATTTCTCGCTCTTGCAATACTCTTAAAAGTTTTACCTGAATACGTTTGGATAAGTCACCTATTTCATCAAGTAATAATGTGCCACCATGAGCTGCTTCAAACCAGCCTACACTACTGGATAAAGCCCCTGTAAATGCCCCTTTTTCATGACCAAATAGTTCGCTTTCAACCAAAGCCTCTGAAAAAGCACCACAGTTCACTGCAATAAAAGGCTGATGGCGGCGTGCACTATGTTCATGTATTTGTCGTGCGATCAGTTCTTTCCCTGTACCTGTTTCTCCATGAATTAAAACACTGGCATCACTTGGTGCAATTTGTTGAATATATTCAAATAGTTTTTGAGATTCAGGATCATTAAATACTTGTGCAGTGGCTTTGTGTGAATGACTCCGTTGGGTGATTTCAGGCAGTGTAATAATATTGTGTGGCATTGCTTGGTCCTTCACTTATTCGATGATCACTATACAACAAAGCGTTATTTGATGATGAGTAGGGGGGCATCTGTGAAATAGGTGCTTGATTATAGATTAAAGGGAAATGAATATGATTAGGAATAAAAAGAGGCTTTAGGATAACGATTATTCAATGCCCAATTACCTATATCTTTTAGTTTATATTCAACAGGGTCGTGTAATGTCTGGGTTCGGACATTGCGCCAAAATCGGTCTAGACGAAGCGCGGCATGGGTTGCCCGAGCTCCCATCACTTCAAACATACGATTGGTAATATCGAGACTGGTGCGAGTTGCTGCGACTTTTGCTGTTGCAATACTGAGTGCAACTTCTCCACGCTCTGTTACGGTGAGTTTGTCAGCTAAATCCCATGCGTGTTGAAATTTCTGTATTGCATGTTGATTGAGTAGACGAAGTGATTCGAGTTGCAACCAAAATTCACCATAATGCCGTAGGGTATATGGGTCTTCATTGGCATGTTCTACATCAGATAAAAACCAAGCTTTTGCTTCTGTTTGGGTATAGTGCTGCGCTTCAGCAAAAGCCCCTTCGGCCACGCCTAAAAACATATTGATAAAAATTAATTGTGCTAAAAGAGGACGTAAGGATGCAAATGGCGTACTCAGTGGGCCAGGGTCTAATAATAGATCCTTGTTTTCTATACGCACTCGTTCAAAAATAGCACTGCCGCTGTCGGTTTGCCGTTGACCAATATTGTCCCAGTCATGATAGAGCGTAATACCGGAACGAGCGCTGGGAATTGCTGCAATAAATAATTTTCCTGTCTGTTCATCTACCGCGGAGGCAATGAGCATTTCCGAATCAATAGCGCCAGAGCAAAAGCTTTTTTTTCCTGAAAACTCATACCAACCTTGTTGTTGCGGTTTGGCGATGGTTCGTTTATCAAGTGGATTGAGTGCATTCCCCCAAAACCAAGATTTCTCAGCTGTGAGCTTGAACCAATTATGCCATTGTGAGGTATGACCGAATAAACGCACGGTGGCTAGGTGTAAATGGTGAAATGCAAAGACATGTGCAAGTGAACTATCGGCTTGAGCAAAAATTCGAACGATATTCAGTACATCTTGCCAGCGAGCAGACAAACCTCCAAACTCAGCAGGAATTGATAAAGCCAGTAGACCACTTTGACGTATTAAATCTCTTTCATATTTTGCTGTACCTCCTGTACGGTCTCGTTCAACTGCTGTGAGTGCAAACTGTTGCGCAAGAGTTTGTGCAGTGGTTTCAGCATCAGAAAGACAATGTAGACGATGGTTTTGACTTAAAACATTCATGGTAATGTCCTATCAAGGATTAATTTTAAAACTGAGTTATTGCATGCTCAAAGTGCTTACATCCGCTTGTGACACGAGGGTCACAAGCGTTGTTGGTCGTCTATTTAACCGTTAACAGTTTGTTTTTGTGGAATAACATCATTCGCAATCATTTCCCCAAAAGGCCCCGTTAAATTGGTTTGCCCAAATTTTGCATAACTTGCATAAGGCTCTGGTAATAACGGAAATACTAATTCAGCAAAGCGATAAGCTTCTTCTAAATGTGGGTAGCCTGAAAAGATAAAACTTTCAATGCCCAAGTCTGCGTACTCTTTGATACGCGCTACAACTGTTTCAGGATCTCCAACTAGGGCTGTCCCAGCACCACCACGTACTAAACCAACACCTGCCCAGAGATTGGGTGATACCTCTAAATGATCTCGTTTTCCACCATGGAGTGCAGCCATCCGTTGCTGGCCTACTGAGTCAAAGCGAGCAAAGGATTGTTGTGCTTTAGCAATGGTTTCATCGGAAATGTGTTCAATTAATTGATTTGCTGCGGCCCATGCTTCTTCATTGCTACGTCGTACAATGACATGTAAACGAATACCAAATTTAACTGTACGACCTTGTTTGGCGGCTTTAGCACGAATTTGCGCAATTTTCTCTGCGACCGCAGCTGGTGGTTCGCCCCATGTTAAATATACATCCACTTGTTTGGCTGCTAAGTCTTGGGCAACTTCAGACGAGCCGCCAAAATACAGTGGTGGATAAGGCTTTTGTACTGGTGGATATAAAATTTTGGCATTTTTTACGTTTAAATGTTTACCTGAAAAATCGACTGCTTCACCCTGTAAAACACGTCGCCATATTTGTAAAAATTCATCGGCAGCTTCATAACGTTCACTATGATCTAAAAATAAACCATCACCAAAATTTTCATCAGGATCCCCCCCTGAAACAACATTAATGAGTAAACGTCCATTGGATAAACGGTCTAAAGTAGCAGCCTGACGTGCTGAAACAGTGGGAGAAATAATCCCTGGGCGAATGGCGACAAGAAAACGTAATTTTTCAGTGAGTGGGGCTAAAGCGGAGGCAACCACCCAAGAATCTTCACAAGAACGCCCAGTTGGAATTAATACACCATAATAACCAAGGTGGTCTGCTGCTTGTGCAATTTGGCGTAGGTAGTGCAGCGAAACTGGACGAGCATTTTCACTTGTTCCTAAAAAGTGTCCATCACCATGTGTAGGTAAAAACCAGAAGATATTCATGTAAATTCATCTTTAAAAAATTAATACTCATGACATAGCAAGTGCTATGCCAATTATTATTTTGTTTATTATCAATAAGATATATTTTTAGCCTAAAGCATTATTGTTAGTGTACAGCTGAGCTGTTGATTTACTGTTGCTGAGGCAACACCGCTAGACCTGCCAGTTCAGCAACATTTAAATTAGGGGCTTGATGTAAATTAATAAGTAAAGCGAATAACAATAGCAGTTTATGTTATTGGTCTTTTTTAGCGTAAAAATTTAGATTTGGCTTATTGTTCATTATGTTTTTTTGATTTTAACGTTTATTCAATCAGCGTTGGGCATCCTGAATTTTTCATTTTTTATCAAGATTAAAGCTGAGTGATTAGACCTCAGATCAAATTACTTTAATCCAAACATGTAGGGTATTGGAGATCGTCATGGATATTGTAAAACATCCTGAATCACGGCAGTTAGCACGGACAGTCAAAGCCAGTGCTTATGTATTTGAAGATCAGAACTCCAAGCGTCTTATGTCTTATATTTCACAAATTGCACCTAGTGAAGCAACAGTTTTAATTATTGGGGAAACAGGTACAGGGAAGGAGTTGGTTGCTCGTCAGATTCATCAACATAGTCACCGACGTCAACAACCTTTTATTGCAGTGAACTGTGGTGCTCTCTCTGATACTTTGGCAGAAACTG
The DNA here is from genome assembly GCF_031157835.1 of Acinetobacter rudis. Taxonomy (GTDB): domain Bacteria; phylum Pseudomonadota; class Gammaproteobacteria; order Pseudomonadales; family Moraxellaceae; genus Acinetobacter; species Acinetobacter rudis_A. The sequence goes on from NZ_JAVIDR010000018.1 coordinate 22,341, forward strand.
AATTATTTGGTCATGAAAAAGGGGCTTTTACTGGAGCGATCAGTCAGCAAATGGGGTGGTTTGAAGCGGCAGAAGGAGGAACAATCTTTCTTGATGAGATTGGTGATCTCTCACCAAATATTCAGGTCAAGCTTTTGCGAATCTTGCAAGAAAATGAAATTGTAAGAGTGGGTTCAAGAAAAACAAAAAAAATTGATGTTCGTGTAATTGCTGCAACCAATATTCGTTTAGAAGAGGCGGTATATGCAGGTAATTTTCGGGAAGATTTATATTTTCGACTTAAAGTTGCGTCGCTGAGTATATTGCCTCTTCGGTTACGTATAGACGATATTTTACCGTTGGCACAACATTTTATTGAAGACTATTCAATGAGCTTGAAACGACCACCAGCAGTACTAACGACTGAAGCACAGCAGTTACTCTGTGAATATCATTGGCCTGGCAATATACGCGAGCTTGAAAATGCGATTCATCATGCCTTATTAATTTGTAAAAATGGTTTGATTCAGAGTTATGATTTTCAACTTTCAGGATTCAAACATAAATTGTTGTCAAATGTACATGACGATCTGATTTATCAAGCCAATCATGGACAGTCTTTAAAACAGACATTATTGGCATGGTTTGAACAGGGAATTTCTAATTTAGATGAGCGTTTGGAGGCTGAAATTACTCAAGCTGCTTATGAGTATTGCCATAAAAACCAACTACATACAGCTAAATTATTAGGTGTTAGTCGGAATATTATTCGTGCGCGTTTAATCAGACATGGCTTTCTTGAACCCAATATACGCGCTTAATTGAACATTCATTTGTTTGTAAATTAAAAAAGAGGAGGTGCAAATAGTTGCACCTCTGTTTTTATTGGTGATTATATTGAGCTGCCGTATGTGGGTGTTTAAGGTAATCTCCTTGGCCGAAAAGCTTATGTCTTAATGTTCCTTCTTTATATTCTTTCGGATAGATACCGCGTTTTTGTAATTCAGGAACAACATATTCTACAACGTCATTAAAGCTTTCATGTGCGATGGCATAAGCAAGATTAAATCCATCTACACCTGTTTCTTCAGTCCATTCCTGTAAAATATCTGCAATGGTCTGAGCTGAACCAACGAACACAGGGCCATTACCACCAATACTTGTCCATTTAGCAACTTCATCTACGGTCCAAGATCGGGTTGGGTCGGCACTGCTATAAGATTCCAATAATGATTGTATGGCATTAGTTTTAATATATTGAATTCGGTCATCTTTACCAAACTGTGCGAAATCAACACCACTCCAGCCTGAAACTAAAGTAAGAGCACCATCATGACTGGCATATTGACGATACTCATTGAATTTATTTTGAGCTTCAAGATCTGTTGCTCCAGTGACTATTGTGACTAGGGTATAAATATAAACGCTGTCGGGTTCGCGGCCCTCAGCAATTAATGCCTGACGAATATCTGTAACAAAGCGCTTTAATAGGCTTTTTGAGGGTACAGAAATAAAAATACATTCAGCATGTTTGGCTGCAAATTGTTTACCACGAGATGATGCGCCTGCTTGGTAGAGTACTGGGGTACGTTGAGGTGAAGGTTCACAGATGTGAATACCAGGTACTTGAAAATACTGACCGTTATGCTGAATTGGCTGAACTTTTTCGGGGTGAATAAAAATTCCAGACTGGGCATCACGTATAACGGCATCATCCGCCCAACTGCCTTGCCAAAGCTTATATAAGACCTCTAAGTATTCATCAGCAATTTCATAACGATCATCATGTAACAATTGATCTGTTTGACCAATATTTTTAGCACCGCTAGATAAGTAGGAAGTGACAATATTCCAACCTGCTCGGCCTTTGGTGAGATGGTCTAGAGTCGACATCCGCCGTGCAAAAGGATAAGGGTGTTCAAAGGAAATAGATGTTGTAATTCCAAAACCCAGATGCTGAGTAACAGTAGCCATTGCAGGGGCCAGTTGTAGAGGGTCATTGACAGGCACTTGGACTGCACCTTGTAAAGCATGGTGATTACTTTGATGATATACATCATAAGTCCCAAGTACATCTGCAATGAAAATACCGTCAAAAATTCCTTTTTCTAAAATTTTTGCTAGGTCTGTCCAGTATTCAATATCTTTATATTGCCAAGAGCGATCTCTCGGATGTCGCCATAATCCTGGGGATTGGTGTGTGACACAATTCATTTCAAAAGCATTAAAGCGAATTTGTTTAGTCATGTTGATTGCCTATTTCAAACGTTATGAAGGTGTGAACTGATTGTTATGTTTGAGATCATGATTTATTTGTTCTACAAGCACAGGAGTAGATGAGCATTGATTTCGAAATAGGCTTTTCGTCATATTTATAAATTGGCTTAAGATTGAACATGTGGGGAGATCCGTTATTCAGTATTTTTAAGAGAAATAAGAGAGTTTACTGAAGCATAATCTATGCCATAAAAATATAATTATAAAATTCAATTAGTTATTTTAATTTTTTGGCTTTGGTGTCTAGATTAAGGCACTGTTATGTTTATTTGATGTTGCTCTATAAACAGATTGCTTAGGATAAATTACACATCATTATATTTAGAGCTACTGATGCATTTGAGTTAAAGGTATATGGCAGTTTAGAAAATTGTTGCTGAGACAACACTGCATCACCATTTTTACTATTAAAAAGACATTTCTAATATAGTGTTTGATTATAAAAATAAATAAAAACAATTAGTTAGTTTTTGGCATGACTTGTGCAATTGATCAATCCGATATTTATTTAATGTGTAATTTGGTCAATCTAACCAACATTGCAACCCCTCGTGATTGAAGTAAACAGAAGGAAAATGATATGAGTAATCTAAATGTTGATCCGTATATACAACAGATACCAAAGCAAGCAGCCCATCGAATTGAAACTGAACAAGAAGCGATAGAAATTGCAAAACAACTGGCGGCTAAGTTTTTACAGGGTGCTGCCGAGCGTGATCAACAGCGTCTATTACCTGTAGATGAGCTAAATGCATATTCACAAAGTGGTTTATGGGCCATTCGTGTACCAAAGGCATTTGGTGGTATTGATGCTTCTTATCGTACAGTGGTCGAGGTCTTTAAAATTATAGCCGCGGCAGACGGATCACTAGGCCAGATTCCACAGAACCATATTTCTATAGTGGATACTTTACTTTTTGATGCTTCAGATTCACAAAAAAAATTCTTTTATGATTTAGTCTTGAAAGGAATTCGTTTTGGTAATGCCTTTTCAGAAATTGGTAATAAACATGTCGCAGACTTTCAAACGAAAATAAAAAAACAGGGCAATGATTATATTGTAAATGGGAAAAAGTTCTTTTCTACGGGGGCATTGTTGGCGCATTGGATACCTATTGTGGCGGTAGATGATGAGGCAAATGCCTATTTGGCAATTACTCCTCGTGATACTGCTGGTTTAACCATTCGCAATGATTGGTCTAGTTTTGGACAAAAAACGACAGCGAGTGGCAGCGTTGAGATTGAAAATGTCCGTGTTCCAGCTGAGTATGTGGTGGCCATTCATTCATTTGAAAACCCAACACCAACAGGGGCTATTTCACAGATTTTACAAGCAGCGATTGATGCTGGTTTAGCCCGTAGTGCTATAGAAGAAACAATTCATTATGTGAAACAACATACACGCCCATGGATTGATGCTAAACAAGATAAGGCAACAGAAGACCATTTTACGATTGCGACTATTGGTGATTTAAAAACACGTCTACAGGCTGCTGAAGCTGTACTTGATCTTGCTGCGGATCAAATTGATATCGCCATAAGCGAGGTCAGTGAGGAAAATTCTGCTCAGGCCTCTATATTGGTCGCACAAGCTAAAATTTTAACCACTGAAATTGCGATTCTAGCAACGAATAAACTATTTGAATTGGCTGGAACACGCTCAACACTTGCAGCACATAATTTGGATCGTCATTGGCGTAATGCTCGTACTCATACTTTGCATGACCCAGTACGATGGAAATATTATGTTGTGGGAAATTATTACCTCAATGAGATCCAACCTGAACGACATGCTTGGCTATAAAATAAAACTGAATTAAATAGCCCAATTATAGAGGGTTATTTAATTCAGTTGTTGAGATGAATCATGAGGGTAGGGTTTATATTGTTATTTCAGCCAGACCTCATAGTTTAAGGTCGATGTAAATTTACCTGCTGGAGGTTTAGATAAAAATAATACACCTGCATCGTAATTTTGACGAATTGAATTGCCCTGCGGTTTTACAAAATTAATGTCTTGATCAAATGCAATTGGTGTTGTTTTATTTGTATCGAAGATTCGAATGCCAACTTTATTGCGCATGTTGGTTTCAGCAGCGGTCAATGTTGTGTTATTCAACATTTGGTTGGAAGACCAGCGTCCAGTAAACACCGATGATGCACAGTCTTTTCCAGTCATATTCATTTCTAAGGTAAACGGTGTACGACGTAAAATTTTATTAATATCTTGATCAGGAGAATAACGGCCTAGATTAACGTCTTGTACATTAAATATAGGCACACAGTCGATATAATTGACCTGAATATTAGAAATGAGCTCTTGGAAGTTACCATTACGGTTTCTACCACCTGCACCATCAACCTGAAACATGGTGAAGTTTCGAGTGCCTGCATTGTACTTCTTACCTGAACCACGAGACTTAATAAATAACGAATACTGAATTGTAACTGTTTGAGGTGTTGCACAAGATGAAGTCGTTGGTTTACCTATAAGTCTACAGTTACTTTTTGCAGCAGTTGAAGATGTTGAAATAAGAGCAAGTTGACCTGTAGCGATTGCTGCATAGTTGTTATGGATTTCATATTCTCGACCTTCGTACTTAATACCAACGATGAGATTACTATTTGCGAAAGCTGCGGTTAATTGACTATATTGATCATCAGGATACAAATAAAGATATTCAGCTCTATTGGTTTGGTAATCGTCATAACAGGTTAGTGTTGTACTGTAAGTAGGGGACTGCCACAACATTTTTCCTGCAGCTTGGTCAGAGTCAATGACACGGATTGGGCCAACATAAGTTGTGTGTGACGTGTTGCGAGCAGTGTCAATATTAAATGGGGTAGTAGCGACACCACCTTCGAGGCAGCGTAGTGCCCAACTATGCTGTATCGCAACTAAGCTTAAACAAAAAACTAGGCAAGATTGTAGAAATAAAACCCTTAAGATAGACATATTAATGTTCCTCTACAGCATGGCAGTTGATGTTTATTTCATCGTAGCCCATTTCACGATCATTCAGTTGTGGCAATGTAAATTGACATTGTTCGAAAGATTCATCGCCCCATTTTGCAATTAATGTTTGGTTAGATTGAACACCAGTTAAATAGGCTTGACCTTCTAAACCAACGAGTCCCACACTTTTTTGTGTGATGGGATCAATAATGGAGCTTGCGGTTGCAATAAGGCGGTCTTGATAATTGAGTTTAGCCAGAACACTATGACCTGTTTTGACATCAAATTTTATTTTAATCACCGCATTTTTTGTTGGGACAATATCATTGATAATTGGCATATCAATATTTCTATTTTGTCCTAAATCATCTACACGTAACGCCACACGATTGCGATTATAAGCACTACTACTGCTAATAACGGCATAACCTGTACGGTCGATTTTAAGGCCAGTTTGATTTTCAATACGAATACCTTCAGCACCTTTGGCCTCAATCAAAATTGGATTACCAAACATTTGTTGTCCTAAAATTAAGCCGCCAGAATGTATTAAAATACCGCCATCAATTGATGCAGAAGCTTGTTGATATTGGTCTGAATAAGTATAGGCCAGAGATGAGTTTAGTTTTGTGCCACGATATGAACTGCTAAGAGCCACTTGATTACTACGGTTTTGTTCCTGATGACTGACTTGAATCTGCGCATTTAAGTTTTTATCTTCAAGAAAATTACCTGACAACGTACTATTAAAAGTATCCCCTAATCGATCAGAATGTTGGTAACTGTTGTTACTTGATAAATCATATTTTCTCAATGCAGGAATACGATCTAAATTAATACTAAGATTAAGACCAAAAATATTTTCATCGTTTTGTAGCATTGACTTACTGTGCTGATAAAACATTCCATAAGAGAAACGGTTAAAGTTTTTGTTATAGCCAATTTGCCAGTTTTCTTGGTTGTATTCTTTTTGCCAGAAATCAGTTTTTGCCAAAGTTAGATATAATTGTCCAAAGCTACCTAACTCTTGATTGATAGAAGCACTAAATTGATTACGTTTATTATAATAAGTAGGTGAATAAAAATATTGTCGGCGTTGTTCTGCATTGGATGGATGATTTAAATAGTCAGATTGATAGCTATATTCATATAAGCCATCTTTCCATTGGGCACGTTCTTGCATGGCATCACTAAAACTATAATAGTCTTGACTAGAATAGCGATAACCCACTAGGCGGAAATTGGTACCTAAAGAATTCAGTGATTTTGCATAAAGAAAACGAATACTGATCCCATCTTTACTTTCTCCTTGCGAAGTTTTGTTATGTGCGTAGGTCAGATCAGTAGAAAGAGAGCCAAGATAGCCAAGTGCAAAGGCTAAACCTGCTGCACCTGCATAATAATCATCACCGATGATCATCCCTGTATAAGGGGTTATATAATTATTGACACCATAGGCATAGCTTAATTGTCCAAAATATGGATGATACTTTTGATCATTACCACTACGATATTGACCTGCAGTAAATTGGAATTTTGCTTGATGAGGGCGAACCATATTAGGCACAGAGGAATAGGGTTGAATGAACTTACGAATTTGCCCATCACTTTCAATCACACTAACTTCTAGGTCACCACTATCATTTGCTGCATATAAATCTCGAATAGTGAAATGTCCAGGTGCAACATGAGTACTATATACAAGATAGCCATTTTGACGGATTTCAACACTTGCATTACTTTGTGCTGTCCCTTGAATAATTGGCGCATAGTTTTGTAAGCTATTCGGGAGTTGCATGCTATCACTACTAAATTGCACTCCTCTAAAATTGAAGCTGTCGAAGACATCGCTACTACTAAAACTATCACCAATTTCTAAACGTGTTGGAATTTTGGTTTGTAAGTCGCGTTCCAGTTTATTGGAACTACTTTGCCAACGGCTTTTTTCTCCAGAATACTGAGTAAAACTAGAGTTATTGCGGTAACGCCACGGCCCAAAGTTAAAACCACCATTTAAAAAGAGTGAATTATTATAATGATTAGATTCTCCACGATTATGGTAATAACTGGTGTTTGCTGAATAATTTAAAATAATCGCGTGAATACCTTGATTAAACTCTTTAGGTGAAACAAAGCCTCGCGGTTTTTGGACTAAATTGACTTGAGGGAGTGTAAGTGCAAGCTGAGATTGTCCAATATGAGTTTCAATTTGAGCATTAGCAATGGCTGTTAAATCATAACAACCTTGGGCGTTAATTTGCTGTTGTTCTGGGTTTATAAATAGAATTTGATTCTGATCAATAAATGTTTGATCAAAACATGGTTCAACTTGATGCTCTTGAGTTTCTACAAAACGAATAGAACGCTTTCCAATATAACGCTGATTAATTGAGAGAGAAAATTCATATATGCCAGGTTCAAGTGTATGACCGTAGTTTAAGGCATTAATAGCAATTTCATCGGTTTTGTCTTTTAAAAAATCAGTATTAAAAGCAATATGTTCAGCATGTGCAAAAGACCAAGTTTGACCAAGACTCAGCGTGAGTGTTGAACACTTGAGTATGATGGTGAATATATAGCGTGAAGAATGCATATGTGATCATTAATATAGTTGTACTGGAGGCATTTGAACATTTCCTCCAAATTCATTAAGGTAAGTAAAACTAATTGTCTTTGTATTTGTTGGTAAATGTTTGAGTATGATGGTCGATTGAAATGGTGGGATCATATCCTCATCCATTTGCACTAGTTTCCCAGTTTGATCGCCTAGCTTTAGGTCTCCAATGGTAATAAACAGCGGACTTTTATTCTCAAGCTTTAAAGCATTTCCTTGAACAGACCAATGCACCTGCTTAATAGCATCTTCCAACTGTATATTTATTTGTTTTGGACGATAAAATAATTTGATTTTTGTGCGGACAGCAAGCTGTAACACGTTTTCATTTTCAGGTTTAGGTGGGATTTCTTGAATATTGATCCAGAATTGACTCTCTTGGTCCGTTGCGAGCCCAGTACCTGAATATATAAATCGTAAAGTTGATTCTTTTTGTGGTTCTATTTTGACCAAAGGTGGAGTAACGACAAATGGGATTTTCTGATCTTCATTTGTCGTTTTTCCAGCCTCTAACCAGCTTTGTACCATATAGGGTTTATCAGTATTATTTTTGAGTGACAATGTTGCTGCTTTTGCTGAAGCGTCATAAATGACGCGGCTTGCCTGTGCTTGAATAGCAGCATAGCTTTGAGATAGAAAAAAAGTTGAAGCTAAAAATACACTTGTAGCAATTGTTCTCAAATACATGATAATTCCTTAGGTTGTATTTACTTCTGTTCGATAGTTACACGAGCAGTTGCATTTGCTTGACCCGCAGTAACGAGTTCACCTGTTGCTTGATAAAATGCTTGTAGAGGAAGGCTTCCTTCTTGCTCATCTTTACCTAGAGTAATGCTTGCATTTGTGTCGCTAGTTGCGACAGTGTTGATATTGACTAAGTTTGTCATTGAATCGGCGTTGGCAATTGCAATACCCACACCTTGAGCTGAAGAGGCCTTTAATAGTTGTTTGTTTACAGAATCTGCTAAACCTTCAAAATGAAAATTATAGCTACCAGCGGCACAGTCAGTGACTTTTAAGGTAAAAGGTTTTGGACTTGATTTATCACCAGCTACTTTAAATGTAGAAGTAGGCCATTTCCCTAACATAACCTCGCCCGTTGGATTCCCATCAACTGCGATATTACAGGCAGCATTAACAATCTCACCTGTAAATTTAATTTGTCCAGCAGAAAAAGCTTGAGTTGATAAAGTTAATGCGGCCGTGCTCGCTAAAATCGTAAGAGCTAATTTCATATATATGCCTAAATACATGGATAATAAGAAAAAACTTGGTTTAAATGTGATGTGTTAAGCCAAGTTATGAAAAATATGATGAATCATCACACTTTTTAATATCATAGTTGCTTTTTTAGATAAATTAAACAATAGCGAGAATATTTATATATTTAAAATATTTTAATTAATACAAATCAATAAGTTGTTTTTGGGCGAATTTGTAAAAAAAATTTATTTTAGTATAAATTTTAATCAATAGGGTACTTTGCTTTAGTGGAAAAATATTAAAAAAACACAGTACATATGTGTCAAATTTCATGGAATTACACAGGTGTTTTACACTCTTTTTTCTTTAAAGGTGGATAATAAATAGGCTGTCTGATTCTAGTTTTAGTTCATTAAAATTTAGGCATGAAAAAAGCCCCAAGTTTTCACTTGAGGCTTTTCTTGAATCTGGAGCGGGAAAGGAGACTCGAACTCCCGACCCCAACCTTGCGTAGTAGTATTATGCTTATTCTAAGTGAATTAAAAAATTAGGTAGACCTTTTGTACAAGCTGCATTTTCAGTTTGGTGGGGGATTTAAACACTAAATCTTTGTGTAATAACTCAACACTATTAAATAATTATACTTTGCTGCTAAGAATGACATCACCTGTCAAGATTATTTTTTAAACTCATTAATCACCACAGAAAAGCGACAAATAGTTACTTTTTTAATATTTTTGTAAATATATGTTATATTTCAGTAGTATAATTTAATCATTATTGTTTGGTTCGTGAGCGAAATATTTATGCAGCATGATGAAGCGACTCATGAGCGATTAGCAGAACGTTTGGCAAATATTCTTACTCAGCTGAATATGGGACAGCAGTTGAGTGTTAAAGCATTAGCCGATGAGTTTAAAGTGAGTACTCGAACTATTTCACGAGACTTTGATCGTTTAAGTGCATCTTTACCATTATTAAAAGATGATGTAAGTAAAAAATATTATTTACCAATAAGTTATCTTGGAAAAATTACGCATAAGGATATACGCAATTTTGCTCAGCTTTCCGGTATTCGTGATTTATATCCATCTTTGGATATTTCGTTCCTACGAGAACTTTTAGATCATCGGGCGAATCAAACTTATAGTACCAAAGGTTATTCATTAGAAGATGCTAGTCAGTTTAAAGCTTTGTTTAAAGTGTTCAGTGCGGCTATTCAGCAACATAAGCAAGTTACTTTTCTATATAGAGGGGAACCTAAAAGTGTTTCTCCTTATCGTTTAATTCACCATCATGGAAATTGGTATTTAGCAGCAACATTCGAAAATGAACTAAGAGCGTATAGGTTAAGCCGCATCGAGTTGTTATCCGATCAATCAATGTGTGTGGATTTTGAAGTTGATCCAGAGATTTTAGCTCAATTAGAAAATGAAGAAACGATCTGGTTTGGGCAAGAGAAAACAGAGGTTGTTCTTAAAGTTGATGCTGAGGTGGCAATACATTTTCAAGCACGAGCACTTTTACCAGAACAACAAGTGATTAAGTTCTTGGACGATGGTGGATTATTAGTATCTAGCCGCATTGTACATACTAAACAGATTCTACCTTTAGTTCGTTATTGGGTTCCACATCTTAAAATTATTAGTCCAGAAGGGCTACAAGATGAAATGGAGCAAGGGCTAAAACAGTATTTGGGAATCTAATAAGGCATAAACTTAGTGGATTTAATATATTATTAAATAGATGAATGATATGAAAGATATAACGGTAGTCAGTGATTTAAAAAGAGAAGTGCAAACGTTATTGAGCACTGGGCTCAATGCTTTTCATCAAATTATAGACTTGGAGTTGTTATTTAATTTAGATCAAGATAATGCTTTTGCATATAAAGCAATAGATATCTTACGTAGTGAGTATCTTAAACTTGAGCAGCAAAAAACGATTATTGCCGTTGTTGGGACCATGAAAGCAGGAAAATCTACAACTATTAATGCGATTGTTGGTAAAGAGATTTTACCAAATCGTAATGCACCGATGACAGCTATTCCAACTTTAATCAAACATCATAAAGGCAAACCAGAGCCACATTTGATTTTTACTGAAACAGCCAGCCGACCAATTAATCAATTAATACAAAACCTCAAATCTGCTTTTGCTGACCCATCTAATCAATCTAAACTTGATCAGCTTAAAAATGATAAAGACTTATTTATTACAGTCCAAAAAATTCAAGAAGGTATGCAAGTCATTAGCGAAGCCTTGGGTGAAAAAAAGATTTTTGAGTTCTTGAGCTCTATAAATGACCTAGTACGCATTGCCCCACTTTTTGATTTGGAATTTCCTTTTCATCAATATCAAGATTTAGAACGACTACCTGTTATTGAAGTGGAATTTGTTCATTTACAAGAAGCTGATCATGGCGGTGAGCTTATTTTGCTGGATACTCCAGGGCCGAATGAAGCGGGTCAACAGCATTTAAGACAGATGCTACACGAACAATTACGACATGCATCGGCTGTCATTGCAGTTATGGATTATACCCAACTTAAGTCAGAGGCTGATGCTCAACTCCGAGATGACTTAAAGGTATTTTCAAATACCTTAGATAAACGTATTTATGCTTTTGTGAATAAGTTTGATAACTGTGATCGCCATGGTATGCAACAAGATGAGCTGAAGCCCTTTGTTGAAGGACTAACTCAAGGTTTAATTGCTAAACAGTATGTCTACCCTATTTCGGCAAAGCTTGCCTATTTGGCAAATCAAGCGAAACAGTCATATTCACTCCATGGAACTTTGCCTGATTCTGAAAATATTGCTTGGGTTGAAGATTTTTATAGGGCGGGGGGATTAAGTCTTGAGCACCTGCGAACAGCGGATAATATTGCCGCGACGATAGAAGTTTTATGGAAGAAGTCGCTCTTTAGCGAACCATTAAAGCAGGTAGTGGAGGTGCTGCATCACCAATCGATGTTGATTATATTGAGTTCAGCAATAGATAAGTTAATCAGCTATGTCCACACGTTTAATCAAATGCGGGTGAAAAAGTTTAGCGAGTTATGTAAAGGCATATATGGGCAAGGGGCTACAATGAATACTTCTCAAATTGGCGTGATGACAGATCGGATATTTAATCGCAAGCTACAAATAGATATGCCTTCCTTAGAACAATCTATTCAACTACTCAAGCAACGCATAGCCGATTTAACTTTGGCCTAGTGTTTTAATCACAATTAATGAATGTATAAAGTGTAAAGGAAATAATCAATGGGTCATCAGGTCGAAACTTTAAGAGAAGAAGCACAAGCACTATTAAAACTTGAACAAAATCTACTATTAGAAATGGCTGAAAAAGGCATTTTAGATCAGTCAGATCAAGAGAGTGATCAAGATCAAGCGACCTTAGATACCCAGTCAGTCAAAAAAGAAATTGCTGTATTGCGTGGTGAACTGCTTAAAGTCACTGAGCTAGAAATGGTACTTGCTGTAGTAGGGACAATGAAAGCAGGTAAGTCAACAGCTATTAATGCGATTGTCGGTAAAGAGATATTACCTAATCGTAATGCACCAATGACCGCGATCCCAACTTTAATTAAGCACTGTAGGGGTAAAAATTTACCCCATTTAATTTTTACAGATACTGCCGGTAGACCGATTAATCAGCTGATACAAGACTTAAAAGTTGCATGTGAAAACCCTGCCAATAGAGACATACTTGAACACTCTAAGTCAGATAGAGATCTCTATACAACCATTGAAAAGATTCAAAATGGTATGAAAATGAAGACTGAGGCGCTTGGTGAGGAGCAAATTTTTGATTTTCTAAGTTCTATGAATGACTTGGTGCGTGTTGCACCACTATTTAATTTACAGTTTCCATTTGAATGCTATCAAGATGTCGATCAATTACCTGTAATAGAAGTGGAGTTTGCTCACTTACAAGAAGTGGGAGATCAAGCAGGTAAACTCATTTTATTAGATACTCCAGGGCCAAATGAAGCTGGGCAAACGCATTTGCGTCCAATGTTACAAGATCAACTAAGAAAAGCCTCTGCCGTGTTGGCGGTAATGGATTATACCCAGCTTAAGTCAGAGGCAGATGCCCAGATTCGAGATGATTTAAAAGACATCGCCAATACAGTTAAGAATCGAATATATGCGTTGGTGAATAAGTTTGATAATTGTGATCGTAATGGTATGCAAAAGGACGAAGTGAAAATTTTTGTTGAGGGGCTTACAGAAGGATTAATTAAGGCAGAAAATACTTATCCGGTCGCAGCAAAATTTGCCTATTTGGCCAACCGCGCTCGACACGAACGTTTAGCCGATGGTGCACTTCCAGATATTGAAAATGCAGTTTGGGTGGGTGACTTTTATAATGTAGCAGGATTGCATTTGGAGCCACTACGAACATCGGATAATATTGCTGCAATGATCAAGTATTTATGGGAGAAATCATCCTTTAGTGAGCCATTAAAACAGGTAATTTCAGCATCACATCAAAAAGCTGCATTTGTTGCATTGGATTCAGCAGTCGATAAATTGGATGAATGTTCTGAAAAAATTAATCTGGTGTTGGCTGTTAAAGAACAGACAGTGCAAAAGTCTGCAGTTGAACTACAAGAATTAATGGTTCAATTGGGTAATGATATTAAACGAATTAATCAAACAGAAATTAATGCAAAAAAAACAATAGATGCCTCTCAGGCGCAATTTTTAGAAAAAATTAAGCAGCTTGTTGATAAAGAGTTTAACTCTGTATCTAATGAAATTAAAGTTAATATCGAAAAAGGGCAGGAAACTATTTTTCAGTTGGAAAAAGAAGATCTTTCAAAAAAACCTAAGACTTTGGCTACAGTCTGGAAGAAAGTAAAACTGAAGATGAATGAAAGGCGTATAGACAAAACTAATCCTGTAATCGATTTTGGCGAAAATAAAAAGGAAGCACAAGAGTTTATACAGAGTTTAGTTATTATTTTTTCACAGCTTAATGAACGGACAAATCATAATATTGAAATAGAGTTAACTACTTTACTTGAGATATTTGAAGAGGAATTTAAAAATAAAATCTTTATAGATGCACAAAAAGATATTCAACAGATCAATAGCACATTAAACCAGAGTGGTTTTGAGGATATTAACTTAAATTTACCTAAACGAAAGTCGTTAAATCTTAAGTTATCTAGTGCAAAATTGATGCAAAATGCATTGATTGAAAATAGTCATCAAGTGACACGTACAAGAGTTAGTGATGGCAAATGGGCTAAATTTAAAAATTGGTTTAACGACAACTGGGGAACTGAAACTTATACTGAAACTGTCCGTGAGTATAAGGTAGATATGTGCCAAGTTGAGCAAAAAATTAAAAATGAATTAATAGAAAATCAGAAACAATTGGATATTTCTCTGACTCAGAATATTAAAAAGCCTTTAGAGGATGCAACTAAACAGTTCTTTAGTGAGTTTAAGCGTAAGGTTTCTGGATTGCGTAAAGATATTGAAAATAGTTTAAGAGATAAAGAATTGTCGAAGCAAAATGATGGTCAATTTTTGGATGTGATTTCAGCTATGAAAAAGTCTTGCCAAGCGATTAAAGAGAGAACTCTGGTACTTCAAAAAGCTATACAGGATAGTAGCCAATAAGAAATTAAATTTTATCTTGTGTAACCCATCAGCGAGGTTATTTACAGTGAGTAAATAACCTCATTTATAAGGCGTAAATCATGCAGTCTGAAATATCAAAAATTATGCCGTGTATTGCGGATAAGTTTGTCATTGAAATCGTAAATAGTATTCAAGTATCACAAGATCAGGTTCGAGTACAGTCAGGGCGTTTGGGGAAAATTTCTCGTCTCATTGATAGTTTTACTGGGGCTGGGCAGCTACGTCAGCAACAGATCAATCAAAATATGACCACAGGTTTAAATGCAACTTTTGATTGGTTAAATACTTTAACTCAAGAGTTAAGCTTAGGTTTTACAGCGATAGAGACAGCAAATCAGAAAATTATTGAGGTTCAGAATGCTGTCACTGACTTGGCTGAGTTTAGTTTGGAAACTCGTGATCTATTATCAGAACTTTCGGTGAGCTTACACGGTCGTTGTGATCAATTAGATCAAAGGCTTTCTATGGTTGAGGCCGAGAATAAAGCAGAAAGACAAATTACTTTATTGTTCAAACAATGGGAGATGGGGGAGTTTAGTCAGTTATCACCATTACTACGGTTATATACTGTCTTAGAGCAATTGTATTGGGGAGATTTTGGCGCTTATTATCAACAATATCATCAAGTCCAACAGGCAAAAAAAACTGTTCTTGATTTAAAAGAAAGCATTCGGTTAGATGCTGCAAAGCGCTTACAGGCAGATAAGCACAGTAATAAAGATGATTTTTTTCATCCATTACAGTGGGCTGAACAACCTGAAGTGTTAAGTCTAGATCTAAAAGAAAGTTATTCATTTATGGGGGACTGGGCTATTGCTGATAAAATGCCAATTAATCATTTCGCATCACAACAGCCTGAGCAATTATCATTGTATTTACCTCGGATATTAACTGCTGAAAAATTAGCAAGTTACTCATTAAATGAAATGTTTGGGGTAAGATAATGCAAAAACAATTAAAAACAGGATTAGTCTTATCTGGCGGTGGGGCTAAAGGTGCTTACCATGTTGGTGTTGTTAAAGCCCTTGCTGAATATGGTATTGAAGCAGATGCAATTGCAGGAGCAAGCATAGGAGCCTTAAATGGTTCTTTGTTGGCAACAAGCAAATCTATGCAGCAAGGTTATCAGCGTTTAAATAAAGTATGGCAACAATTAAGTCAGCAATCTCCTCTAAAACTGCAATCAAAAAATGTATTTATTCCATCATATATGGTGTTATTAGCTAGTTTTGGCTTACGTTTTAATACACCTAATATGGTTCGATATATTGCGTATCGAAGTGGGAAAGAGCTATTACAGCGTTTTAATATCTACCCAGAGTATTTAAAAAGTTTAGAAGAAAAACTGACTGGTCCAGAAAGTGTATTAGATAATACACCTTTAACTTCTCTTATTGATGAGTATTTGCAATGGGATGATTTAAAACGAGGCATTCCTTTATATGTTTCAGCATATAAAAGTGATGGTGGGTTGCTTGATTTAATGGGCTGTATTGCAGCTATGCTTGATATTAAGGATACTGCGCCATCTGAATTTTTTTGTCTACAACAGCTTTCGGAACAGAACTGGAAAAATGCCTTAATGGCTTCTGCTGCATTACCTTTATTGTATGAGAGTCAAAAAATTGATGGGCAGGCTTATACTGATGGTGGGCAAGGTGGTTGGAAAACTGTACAAGGTAATACACCAATAACACCTTTGATTAATGCTGGGTGTAATTTGGTGATTGTTAGTCACCTATCAGATGGTTCTTTATGGGATAGACATCGTTTTCCTGATACAACAGTTATTGAAATTCGTCCTCAAAAAGAAATTAACCGAGATGGTATGCGAGATCTTTTAGCCTTTAAGCCTTCACGTATTGGTGAGTGGATAGAGCAAGGCTATACAGATACTGTAGCTTGTATAGGAAAAATTAAAGGTGCTTTAGAGAGTCGCGGTCATTTGGCAACAGTAATACAGGCGCAGCAAAAAACAGAACAGGAAATGTTAAGTAGCTCAGACCGTATGCAAGATATGATGGCAAGACTTAGAGGTAAATAGTGATTTAAAAAAATACAGCTTTGTCTTTTTCTAAATGCCATCACCTGTCTCACTCAACTGTTAGATTTAATTTATTGAAAATAGAGCATAAGTTGCTTTGTATACATTTATTAAATCTGAGAGTTGGGTGATGAAATCATTAAAAGTTTTAGCGGTTGCGATTATGGGGTTTTGTTCTATTGATAGTTATGGAGCAACTTTGGATGTGACAGATACACTTTATCACTTCGCAAAAAACTGTAATGCACAAGGTCGAGTTGCTTACTATCAAGAAGATACAGGCCGATGGCAGGCATATTCAGCAGATCAAATGCATTATGAATATAAATATATGTTAGATATGCTTTCTTTAGGTTCATTGAGTAGTGATTCTGGGGGTTCAGTATCTCGCCAAGATATTCAGGCTTATCTAGATAAAACGAGAGCCAATAGACTTGCAGCAGCTAAAGGTTATTTGATGTGTAAGTAGAGATGATTTTAGTTTGATGGAAATATGCAGAGCAAAAGCGTATCAAAACTCTTAAAGAAAACATTGATACTATTTTTGTTATTGATTAAAAAAGCCCCAAGTTTTCACTTGAGGCTTTTTTTGAATCTGGAGCGGGAAAGGAGACTCGAACTCCCGACCCCAACCTTGGCAAGGTTATGCTCTACCAACTGAGCTATTCCCGCATGCCGCGTATAATACAATATGTATGATATTGGTCAACTATTTTTTTAAGGATAGTGCATTGTTTGGGTGTTTTTTATTCACACCTATTTGTTTTGGTTTAGAAGTTCATTTGAATTGGTCATAAAATTGGCAAGAATTGAGACTAAATAATATACATTATTTGTGAAGTATTATCTAAATCAAACGTTAACCGTTATACTCAAGGCATTTACTTAGGTGCTTAGGATCGTTTGACTATGAGTCTAGAACAGCAATTGCTACAACAGTTACAGGATTTACAACCAGAGCATTTAGAGATCATCAATGAGTCAGCTGGGCATGGTGGCTATTTTCCTGGTAAAGAGTCGCACTTTAAAGTCATTATTGTGAGTGCGCTATTTTCTGGACTACGTTTAGTGCAGCGTCATCAAAAAGTGTATGCCGCAGCTACAGGACTTGTTGCACCTGGACAAATTCATGCTTTAGCTATTCATGCTTATGATCCAAGTGAGTGGCAAGGTCAGGCTCCAGAAAGCCCACAATGTGCGCATGCACCAAAAGAATAATAATTAGGTAGACGTTATGGAAACTCAACTTCTGATTAAGATCATTCATATGAGCAGTGTTGCTTTAGCAATGCTGGTTTTTGTATTACGTGCAGCAACGCTATTTATAGGTACTGTTAACCAACAACCGAATCCTAAAGGTCGTGTTGTTTTTGTTGCTATGCAACATCTAAGTTATACAGTGTTGGTACTCACTGGGGTGGTACTTTTGATTATGAAGGACTTTCAAGTACAGCCATGGTTTTATGCCAAAATTATTTTATTCTTAGTTTTGCTCTCAACTCAAATTAAAGCCTATAAACGTGATGAAAGCATTACGCTACAACAACGTCAAGCTGGTGTGGCGATTGGCGCGATGGTGTTTTTGGCAATTTTAATTTTAGTGATGATTAAACCCACTTTTTAAATGGTTATATTAGCAGGCTGGGTTGAGAACATAATTTTGGGTGAATTCAACTCAGCTGAAAATGTAGTTGCTGTTTGGGCATCATCATAGATGTAAGACTATTAAAATTAAGAGGCTTTTATGCGTACACGTGTTGTGTTTAATCAAAAAGGTGGTGTAGGTAAATCGAGTATTGCTGTAAACCTAGCGGCCATAAGTGCAGAACAAGGTTTAAAGACTTTATTAATTGACTTAGACCCTCAAGCCAATTCTAGCCAATATTTATTGGGTGATGATGCAACCTATAATGCAGATAAACCAGCATTAACACCAAACATTCAAGATTTTTTTAATGAAGTTTTAGGACAACAACAAAGTAAAGGTCTTATTGGGCAGGCAATAGGTTCTCTATTAAAAGCACGTAAATCTGAGTTTGCGGATTATATTCATAAGTCGCCTTATACAAATTTATCGGTATTACCTTCAAGCCCTGATTTGACAAGCCTCGCCTCTATGCTTGAGGCAAAACATAAAATATATAAATTAAGAGATGCTATTCAGTCGCTCCAAGGTCAATATGATCGAATTTATATAGACACACCACCTGCTTTTAACTTTTTTACTCTTTCCGCATTAATTGCTTCAGAAGGCGTTTTAATACCTTTTGACTGCGATATTTTTTCAAAACGTGCATTGTATAGTCTTATTGAAAATGTCTTAGAAACTCAAGATGATCATAATGTGCATTTAGAGATAGAAGGTATTATTGTTAATCAATATCAAGCACAGGCTAAGTTACCACGTGAAGTTGTACAACAGTTAAAAGATGAAGCCCTCCCTGTATTTGATAATATGTTGCCTCCTTCGGTGATAATGAAAGAATCACACCATAAAAATATGCCTTTAATTTATTTATCTAAAGATCATAAGTTGACTCAGGCATTTAAATCATTGTTCAATGAAATCGAAAAAATGACTAAATGAGAAAAGTATGAGAGGAATCTATCTAGCCTTAATGGCCGGCGGTGTAGTGTTATTGGGTGGTTGTGCGACAACAGTTAAACCAAGTTATGTGTCTCCAACACAATATCAATCTCTATCATGTGCACAGATTAGTGATGAGTTTAATCGTATCCAAAATTATATTAATAATGGCGTACAACCTGCTAATCGTACCTGATTCACGTAATGTAATTTTAGCAGACTCAGCGTATCAACAAGGTGTTTGGAAGGCCTTGAAATTTATTCCTATTGAGGTTTTGAGCTATTTTTACGGTATTAGCTTTTGGGCTTTAATTCTTCATTTGGGATTGCCAGTTTGGCCATTGTTTTTACATATTTTGCATCTAGCCAGTGTTTTGTATGTCATTTGGTGGGTTAGACATTTATGGCGAATTTCATCAATGGAGCCGTTTTATTTAAAACGTGCTAAGCCCAAGTCTACACATATATTTTTAACAATTTTAAAAAATCCTAAAACAATTTTATTTTCCAGTGGTATTTTCCCATTTGAAACATGGAGTTCTTTTGAGAACTACATTGGTGTCCTGACAATATTTTGCATTTGTTTTGTTATTTGTAGTCTGTTTTGGGTGTGCTTTGGACGAAATCTATTATTAGGAAAAATTAGGGGAGTCAGTGCTAATCATTATTATAAAGGATCAGCACTGTTACTTATTTTGGGAATTTCGCCCATATTTTTGAGCTTTTTAAAATGAGGTTACTACGTAGGGGATGAATCTTTACTTTTTAAAAATTTGTGACGAACAAATTCGAAAATTGCAGGCAATATACTGAAGATAATGATACCAAAGATTAAGTAGGTAAAATTGTCTTTGACAATAGGCATATTACCAAACCAATAGCCTAAAATAATAAATGAACTGACCCAACATAAGCCACCGATGAGGTTATAGCTAATAAAATATTTATAATTCATGCTACTCGCCCCTGCAACAAAAGGGGCAAAGGTTCGAGCAAATGGAATAAAGCGTGCAAAGATAATGGTTTTACCACCATGGCGTTCAAAGAACTGCTGCGTTTTTACCAAATGTTGTTTATTAATAAAGCGAGAGTTTAATTCAAATACGCGAGGACCAATATATTTACCAATATGGTAGTTTAGCGTGTCACCTAATACTGCGGCAGTAAATAATAAGGCAATCAATAGCCAAGGATTCATTACGCCTGTTGAGGCTGCAAGTGCGCCAGCTGCAAATAATAAACTGTCACCTGGTAAAAATGGTACGACAACTAAGCCCGTTTCAACAAAGACAATCAAAAATAAAATCGCGTAAACCCATGCACCATAGTTAACTATAAACTCATATAAGTGTTGGTCTATGTGCAAAATAAAATTGATGAGTTCCATGAAAGGTGAGCCATATAGTGGGTTGTCCAAATCCTAGCAGTCTCCTTGACTAAAGTCAGTATGCTGATCAATAAATTATACAAAGCGTGTCGAGCAAGATCCCAAGAAACGTTAAATTGAACTTATCAAAAAATATCAGCTTTACTTGGCTGCAATTAAGTTTGAAATTAACTTTAAGGACCTTAACTCGATCATCGCTTAGTGGTTAAAAAGTGATTTTTACATTGTTTAAAAAACTGTCAGGGATAAAGTGACCAAAGCATGTGCGCGACTAAAAGAAAAATGCTAGAATGCAGCGCTTATTTCGTTTGCCAATCATAGTGTTGACCATGACTACCCATACTCAAATCACAGAAGACCGTATTCTTATTTTAGATTTCGGTTCGCAATATAGTCAGCTTATTGCTCGCCGTGTACGTGAAGCAGGCGTGTATTCTGAAATGTATGCCTATGATCTTTCTGAAGAAGAGATCCGTGCATTTAATCCAAAAGGGATTATTTTATCTGGTGGACCTGAAAGTGTTCATCAAGAAGGTAGCCCGCGTGCACCACAAGTTGTATTTGAATTGGGTGTGCCTGTACTGGGTATTTGCTATGGTTTACAAACCATGTGTGAACAGCTTGGTGGTAAAGTTGAAGCTGGAACTGTACACGAGTTTGGTTATGCCGAAGTTAATGTTCTTGTTCGTGATCAGTTACTTGCTAATCTAAATGATGGCAATGATCAGTTGAAAGTGTGGATGAGTCACGGTGATAAAGTAGCTGCTATTCCAACTGGTTTCCAAGTGACTGCAAATACAGCAAGTTGCCCATTTGCTGCAGTATCTGATGAAACACGTCGTTTCTATGGTGTTCAATTCCACCCTGAAGTTACACATACTGCTCAAGGTGCTGAATTACTTTCTAATTTTGTGCATAAAATTTGTGGTTGTGGTGGTCTATGGACACCAGAGCACATCATTGAATTGCGTATTGAACAATTGCGTCAACAAATAGGTGATGAGAAGGTTCTTCTTGGTCTTTCAGGTGGTGTAGATTCATCTGTAGTTGCTGCCTTATTACACCGTGCAATTGGTGATCAACTGACTTGTGTATTTGTGGACAATGGTTTGCTTCGTCTTAATGAGGGCGATCAAGTCATGGATATGTTTGCAAAAAATATGGGTATTCGTGTTATCCGTGCTGATGCTGAAGATCGTTTCTTAGGTGCTTTGGCTGGTGTAACAGATCCAGAACAAAAACGTAAGATTATTGGCCGTGAGTTCATTGAAGTATTTGCAGAAGAAGCACGTAAGCTTGATGGTGTGAAATTCTTGGCTCAAGGCACGATTTATCCAGACGTTATTGAGTCTGCTGCAAGTAAGCATGGTAAAGCACACGTGATTAAATCACACCATAATGTGGGTGGTTTACCTGAAGATTTAGCTTTTGAATTGGTTGAACCATTACGTGACTTGTTTAAAGATGAAGTACGTAAATTAGGTACGACTCTTGGTTTACCACATAGCATGATTTATCGTCATCCATTCCCAGGTCCAGGACTTGGTGTGCGTATTTTGGCTGAAGTTAAAAAAGAGTATGCCGATATTTTACGTCTTGCTGATGATATTTTTATGCAAGAGTTACGCGCAAGTGGTTGGTACGATAAAACTGCACAAGCATTTGCTGTATTCCAACCGATTAAATCGGTGGGTGTTGTTGGTGATGGTCGCCGTTATGCTTGGGTAATCGCGCTTCGTGCAGTAGAAACCGTAGACTTTATGACAGCACGTTTTGCTCATTTACCGTATGATTTGGTTGATAAAATCTCTACACGTATCATGAACGAAATTAAAGATGTTTCACGTGTAGTTTACGATGTGTCTTCTAAACCACCAGCAACAATCGAATGGGAGTAATCCTATAGTAAAAGTTTACATCTATTGACTGGAAAATAATGATAGAAGCCCACTAAAAAGTGGGCTTCTTTGTTTTTGTAGCATTTGTCATTCATTAGTGGTGTATGACATAAATTGATAGCCATTTTTTATTATGACTAGCTAACTAAGATCTGCCTTAATATGATGATTTAGGAGTAATATTATCAGCTCCATATTTAATATAATCTTTCTTATAAAAGACAAATGGCTTAAAGTTTTGTTCTTCATCAAAGAATAAAGAATATTCTTTAGAGGTTGAATTTTTAAGTTCATTTGATATGTCATCAATATTAAGCGGTTTTAAAAATTTATTGAATGTTGTTGCATAATCATGAATCACATCAAAATTTATTACTTCGTATGATGGACCTTCGATAATATTACTAGAACCGTTTAATATTTCACATCGATCTAGGCTCACACCACAATATATCTTGGCATGAAAGTTTTGTTTGTTTTTTATTTGTTTAATAAGTTCCGATCCTAAATTAAATTCCTCCATCTCTTCGTAACTTATATCATTTATATTGGTAAATGCGTTTTTAAACGCAGTTACTTGACCACTTCTCAGTAGAAAGGAGGTTTTTTGAGGATCTAAACGGCCAAGCATATTTAGCCAAGTATTCACCATCGGTGTATTCTTAAGAAATGTATATCCAACAAAAGGAGAAATTATATATACCCTATCATATAAGAAATTCCATCTAGCAATCAATTTGTAAAGCCAAGTCATAATTGCTGTTTTTGTATGAACGCCAAAAATGACTTCAGTTAATTCACGAGAGCCAGCTATATTTATAAGTGAAAACAAGTGCTCTTCAAAGTTATTATTTTCTTGATACTCACTTATAAAATTGGCGATATGCTTTTTACCACAGGTACAATAAAATGGAAAATTGATCACTATATTTTTAGGTGATGCTCCACGTGCATTTCCAAGTGACCAATTAATATAATTCCAGTATGGTCCTTTGATGCTCTGCCATTTATTTTGTAGATGATGGAATGAGATGGTTTCTAAATTTTGTTCACAATCATTGCAAACGTAAAGAGGGTAGTCATCAAAATCATAATGTGGATTCTTCTTATTTAAAATGGTATCTTTTTTTATATAATCAGTCATTGAAGGGAATTCTTTATAATCCTTTTCTTGCTTTATATCTTTATCGCCATGAAGATAAAAGCCATCTTTTTCTGCTCCGCTGTTAAATCCGGAAAAGTCAGGATTAATAATTTCTAATTTAAAGTGATTAGTACAGTTCTCACATACTCCGACCATTACTCCTTTTTCATCTAAGGAGGGAAGAGTTACTCCTATTGGAAGCTGTGGTGAGGCAGTATGTGCTTCATAAAAAGCAATGGTCTTATTACAAGATGGGCATTTACCGTGAAAATGTTCAGATTTATTTCCATCCATGCAGCTGGCTTTAATTCGATATAAATAGTCGCGAGGTAGCTGAGATAACATATTGACTCCAAAAGTATTATTCGATCATACGACAATAGTGATAAGTGTCAATGTGTTTACCATCCTCAGATTTTATGCAGACTTTACGATACAAAGCAGAATGTGTGTTCTATGCTTTAAAGCATCTTTCTAGCATTACTTTGCGATATGAACAGTCTAAATCATCAATTTCAAGAACACCGTCAAGGTGCTATAACAGCACATTTCTCTACACAGTTTCTTGATGAAGTTGATCAGTATCTTCAGCGTTATCCTCAAACAAGTTGTGTTGATATTTTTTTGCATGATCTCAATGGTCATGTGCGTGGCAAGCGCATTGATGTGAATCAGTTAGCAAACTTGGCTCAAGGTTGTTATTTTCCTTTATCAATCTATGCAATGAGCTTAGAAGGAACTGTGGTCGAGGCTTCAGGATTAGGCAAGGGTATTGGTGAACCTGATCAGTTTTGTATTCCTGTTTTAGGAACTTTACAGGCCAATGCTATCGATCCTGAGACACATGCACAATTATTATTAACGATGCAGGAAAATGATGGTCGAGATTGTTTATTAGAGCCACGTAATTTATTGAAAAACATGATGTTGCAGTTGCATGCACAACATTATTATCCTGTAATGACAGCAGAGCTTGAGTTTTATTTGTTTAAGCAAGATATGGAGCAAGTAGCCTTTAATCAGTCTGCTGAAAATCAAAGCTTTGATGTTGATGCATTAGATGAAAATCAACATATTTTAGAATTAATTAAACAACATGCTGAACGACAAGGGATTGAGATTATTTCAATCGTTGCTGAATCGGCTCCAGGGCAGTATGAGCTTAATTTGCTACACACAGCTGATTTGTTAACTTTAGCTGATCAGATCATGTCATTAAAACGAATGATTCGACAATTGGCGCAACAACATCAACTACGGGCATGTTTTATGGCCAAGCCGAGTCTACATCAAGCTGGCAGTGGTTTACATTTCCATATGAGTATTCGTAATGAGATGAAGTCGAATATCTTTGCAGATTCTGAGGATGGGCAGGGGGAGTTGCATTATATCGAGTGATTGCAGGTTTACTTGAATTGATGCCTGCATCAATGGCTATTTTAGCACCAAATATTAATTCATTCCGCCGTTTTAAATTGGGAAACCACGTACCTTTAGAAGCAAATTGGGGGAATAATAATCGTAATGTTGCTATACGTATTCCTTGTTCTGATTTAGAAAATACGCGTATTGAATATCGTGTTGCTGGTGCAGATGCGAATCCTTATTTGGTAATGTGTGTTATTTTGATTGGTACATTATATGGCTTATCTCATGAGGTATTATTACCAGAAAGGGCTGATGTTTTAGATGAGACAGACCCACAAGTATTTTTAGCGAATAATCAACTTGATGCTTTAAAACTATTTCAACAAAGCCAAGTACTGAGTAATTATTTTACTCCCTCTTTTATGTCATTATGGTCAACATGTAAACAATATGAATATCAATCTATACATAATCAAATGACTCAGATGGAATTGCAGTGGGGGATATAGATTGTTCTATTAATAAAATCCTGCATTTATTGTTCGTGCTAGCTCGCTGTTTCTGTAAAAGTTAAGATGGATATAATTTTAGTGGCATACTTTTATTGATCAGATTAATAAGCAGTTATACGAGGGCATAAACATGAGTAATAATAATTCATCAAAAAGTACAACCGCTCAATTTGAGCAAGATTTAATTACAACCGGTATGCAACCTATTACTTTGCGTCAGGCTGAAATTGGTCGAGGTACACAGATTAAACGTGCTTTACCAAGTCGCCAAAAACGAATGATTGGTGCGTGGTGCTTCCTTGATCATGCCGGACCTGTCGATTTTACTGCAGGTGAAGGTTTGGATGTTGGTCCACATCCACATATTGGTTTACAAACTTTTACGTGGATGATTAAAGGCAGTATGATGCATCGAGACAGCTTAGGTTATGCACAATTAATTCAACCTAAGCAAGTGAATTTGATGACGGCTGGACGTGGTATTAGCCATACTGAGGTCGCACCTGTTACTGAAACACAGATGCATTCAGTACAACTATGGATTGCATTACCAGATGATAAAAAAGATATGCAACCTCAGTTTGATCATTACCCTAAATTACCAATATTGCAACATGATCAAGTAGAGTACACCGTATTAGTTGGTGAGTTTTTAGGTGAAAAGTCACCAGTTCAAGTACATAGTGAGTTGCTTGGGGTGGATTTAGTCGCACAGGCGCAAGTGAAAACATTACTTCCGCTAAATCCAAATTTTGAATATGCATTACTTGTACTGGAAGGTGAGCTTCGTGTAGGTGAGCATCAACTAAATAATGAGCACATGTTGGTGGTTAATACGGGTCTGCAACAGCTTGAGCTAGAGATGTCTGCTGGCACACATGCGATTTTGATTGGTGGAGTGCCTTTTGAGTCACCTGTTATTTTGTGGTGGAACTTTGTTGGACGAACCCAAGAAGAGATTGAGCAAGCCCGTGAGCAATGGGTACAAGGTGATGCTCGTTTTGGTGAGGTCGCTGATTATCAGGGTGAGCGTTTAGCTGCACCTCCTTTACCTGATCGTATGAGAGCATCTAAATAATGCAAGGTGTACATGATAAAAATTGGATATTTCTACCTGGTGCTTCAGGTCGGAGGCAATTTTGGCAACCCGTTGTAGAGCAATTAGATATTTTAGAGCAAGCGACAGTACTGGGTTACCCAGGTTTTGATGGTGTTTTGTCGAAACCTCAAGTGAATGACTTTGAGAGTTTACAATGTTATGTGCTAGATCAAATTCAACAGCCCAGTATTGTTGTGGCTCAATCCATGGGTGGTATTTTTGCTGTACAAGCTGTATTAAATAAACCTGAGCTTGTGCAAGCTTTAGTATTGGTTGCAACATCTGGTGGGATTGATTTGACCCCTTTTCATGTGATGGATTGGCGTGAATCTTATCAGCAACAATTTGATTTACCTGATTGGTTTGTTGTGGAGAAAAGTAGCGTGATTGAGGAGGCACTTCATCAGATTACTTGTCCTGTATTGTTGCTTTGGGGAGATAATGATCCCATTAGCCCTATAGGTGTTGGACAATATTTACAGCAGAAATTTCAATGGGCTGAGTTAGAAATTATTCAAGATGGACAACATGACTTAGCCTTCACACATGCCAGACAAGTGGGAAGTTTAATTCAGAATTTTGTGTTGAGAACATTGCTGTAAATTCACATGTATAACCAACGTAGGTTGATACTATTTTTTGATAAAATTTTGATCAAAATAAATAGAATTATGAAGTGATAGAGAATAGAGCTTTGTAATTTAGTGCTTAATTAACTAAAGCATTCGTCAAATAAATAGATATATCGCATACTGTTGTAGATTCATATGGTAAGGAAATATTCATGAAAAAATCTATGCTTTTCGTTCCCGCTGCGGTTCTTGTCGTTTTGTCTATGACTGGCTGCCAAAATATGTCTACAAATGATAAACGTACAGGCAGTGCTGCTTTAGGTGGTGCTGCTGGTGCTGCATTAGGGAACAGTGTTGGAGGTAGAACTGGTGCTGCTTTAGGTGCTGCAGGTGGTGCTGCTGTGGCAAGTAAGGCAAATAATGGTTCAAATCAAAATGCTGGAGCGAGTGCTCTTGGTGCAGGCGTTGGCGCTGTGATCGGTAAAGAAGTCTTTGGTGGAAGTACTGGTGCAGCAATTGGTGGTGCGGCAGGTGCAGCAGCAGGTTCTGCAATTCAACAGCGCAATCGCTAATTAATAAAAATATATAAATCTCTTTGAAAACAAGCGCCCTTTAAATGGCGCTTGTTTTTTATTTTGTGATATCTTTTGTAATTTAAGTTTATTTGGTGATTTGAATTAAGTTATTGAAGTTGTAACAAATTTATTCTTTTGAGCGTATTTTTAGGATAAGTATTATATTTTGCAAATACGTACTGAAATTATGTCTTTAAAAAAATTGGAAAAATAAAAATAAAATTATAAAAAAATGTGTTGTTAATCTCATTAATCATAAATAAATATTATTATTACTATAATCTACTATTGGTATGCTGTATTTTGGTGCAAATAAGTGGTTGAATTTAATTGAAATAATTGAAATATTAAAGTGTAAAATGCAATGGTTGATTTATTTTCTTTAACTATACTCATTTTTCTATTTCAATTAATTGTGAATGAATCATGATATTAGGTATATTGGGGAATACTTCAAACAAAACGAATGGTGTCTTTAGTTATACATTAGCTGATAGCATCAACTTTTCTAAAGTTGCAAATCAACTTGCAAAACTTGGGGTTAAAAATAGTGTTGTTAAAGAGACTTTAGCAGGTCTAAGAAGTGGACGCATTGAGTTAAAACTCGTTGAGAAAATGACAACTAGTCTGTCTAAAGGTAGTCTTCCTAGCGCTGTTGTTAGCGATTTATTAAGCAATACATTGAGTAATAAGTTAACTACTGGATTGACTTCTGGACTTGTAGATCAATTAACTACACAAAAATTACCAGTTGAATTGGTTTCAAAACTATTAACGAGTTTGGATTCAATAGTATTGTCAACCACCAATGCCATAGATCAACTTACAGGTAATTTAACAAATACTGTAGATGGTTTAGTTGGTACAACTACAGGTTTACTAGAAAATATTCTAAAAAGCCTAGGTGTTCAAATTTCACTTAAAGGCGTAAATGATCTTGTCGGTGGCGTGACGAATACTGTAGATGGTTTAGTTGATAATTTGACTGATGTTGTTGATAAAGTTTCTCATGGTTTATTGGGGAACAACATCGTAACGCTCCTAAATGGTCTAGTGAATGGTATTCTCCCAATCGCCTTGGTAACAGACATTGTTGGTGGTCTTGCAAAGGGCTTATTATCTGTTGATCTCATTTCTAATCTGCTTGGTGGTGTAACAAGTGGTTTGTTATCACTTGATCTGGTAAATAATCTTGTTGGCGGCTTATTGGGAGGCATACTATCTCTAGAATTTGTTGCTGAATTACTAGGCGGAGTAACAGGCAATTTATTGTCTCTTGATTTAGTCAACAACCTTGTAGGTGGTCTACTTGGCGGTCTGTTGTCACTTGATCTTGTAAATAACCTTGTAGGTGGTTTGCTTGGCGGTGTGTTATCACTTGATTTGGTAACAAACCTGCTTGAAGGCATTACAGGCAATTTATTATCACTTGATTTAGTCAACAATCTTGTAGGTGGTCTACTTGGCGGTCTGTTGTCACTTGATCTTGTCAATAATCTCGTAGGCG
>NZ_JAVIDR010000018.1:51820-68462 GCF_031157835.1 Acinetobacter rudis
ACGTAGGCGGTTTATTGGGTAATGTGCTGTCACTTGATTTGGTAACAAACTTGCTTGAAGGCATTACAGGCAACTTATTGTCGCTTGATTTAGTCAACAACCTTGTAGGTGGTCTACTTGGCGGTCTGTTGTCACTTGATCTTGTCAATAACCTCGTAGGCGGTTTATTGGGTAATGTGCTGTCACTTGATTTGGTAACAAACTTGCTTGAAGGCATTACAGGCAACTTATTATCGCTAGATTTAGTCAACAACCTTGTAGGTGGTCTACTTGGCGGTTTGTTGTCACTTGATCTAGTAAATAACCTCGTAGGCGGTTTATTGGGTAATGTATTGTCACTTGATTTGGTAACAAACTTGCTTGAAGGCATCACAGGCAATTTATTATCACTTGATTTAGTCAACAACCTTGTAGGTGGTCTACTTGGCGGTTTGTTGTCACTTGATCTTGTCAACAACCTCGTAGGTGGTTTATTGGGTAATGTACTGTCACTTGATACCGCGAATGATCTTGTCGGCGGTCTATTGGGCGGCTTACTTTCACTTGATTTAGTAAACAACCTTGTAGGTGGTCTACTTGGTGGCTTGTTGTCACTTGATCTTGTCAATAACCTCGTAGGCGGTTTATTGGGTAATGTACTGTCACTTGATTTGGTAACAAACTTACTTGAAGGCATTACAGGCAACTTATTATCGCTTGATTTAGTAAACAATCTTGTAGGTGGTCTACTTGGTGGCTTGTTGTCACTTGATCTTGTCAATAACCTCGTAGGCGGTTTATTGGGTAATGTGCTGTCACTTGATATCGCGAATGATCTTGTCGGCGGTCTATTGGGCGGCTTACTTTCACTTGATTTAGTAAACAACCTTGTAGGTGGTCTACTTGGTGGCTTGTTGTCACTTGATCTTGTCAATAACCTCGTAGGCGGTTTATTGGGTGGTGTGTTATCACTTGATATCGCGAATGATCTTGTCGGCGGTCTATTGGGCGGCTTACTTTCACTTGATTTAGTGAACAATCTTGTAGGTGGTGTACTTGGCGGCTTGTTATCGCTTGATCTTGTTAACAACCTTGTAGGTGGTTTACTTGGTGACGTGTTATCACTTGATTTAGTGAACAATCTTGTAGGTGGTGTACTTGGTGGCTTGTTGTCGCTTGATCTCGTCAACAACCTTGTAGGTGGTTTACTTGGTGATGTGTTATCACTTGATTTAGTGAACAATCTTGTAGGTGGTGTACTTGGCGGCTTGTTGTCGCTTGATCTTGTCAACAACCTTGTAGGTGGTTTACTTGGTGATGTGCTATCACTTGATCTAGTGAACAATCTTGTAGGTGGCTTACTTGGTGATGTGTTGTCACTTGATCTTGTAAATAACCTCGTTGGCGGTTTACTTGGTGACGTGCTATCACTTGATTTAGTGAACAATCTTGTAGGTGGCTTATTGGGCGATGTGTTGTCACTTGATCTTGTAAATAACCTCGTTGGCGGCTTACTTGGTGACGTGCTATCACTTGATCTTGTCAACAATCTTGTAGGTGGTTTATTGGGTGGAGTCTTACCACTTGATTTGGTGACTAATCTACTTAGTACTTTAACTGATGGTTTATTATCTCTAGATGTTGCTACGGACTTACTCGGTCAAGTAACAGATGGTATTTTGTCATTCGACCAATTTGCAACTGTATTGAATGAGCTAACTCAGGTGACTCAAGCTGTCCATACAGATGTTATTGCTCATGTTTTAGAGAATGCTTCAGATGTTGTTGCACTTGATTCGTCAGTAGATCAAGTGGCTGATCTTGTGGATGAGACAACAACAGTATTATTTGAATCTCTCGTTGCGATTAATAGTATCGAAGTTGCCACTCAGGAAGTTGATGATTTATTAAATCGTTTAGAAATTCCTGAAACGGTTGAAACTACAGGGCAAGCCAAAGAGTCGATGACTATAGATCCATTCTTTGCAATGCCATTAACTGTGGTTACAGATCATTTGTTGGATAACCAATCTAGTTTAATCTAGTCTAAGTGTAGAAAGTTTAATTTATATCGTCATTATCCTACAATTAATGTAGATGTTTATGGCTGATATCGGGGCTGAGCTTTGTAAATTACAAGGCTCAGTTATTCGGATATTATGATGCAATTTAAAATCTTGTGAAGATTCGTATCTTGTTCTTATAGTTAAAATAAAAAATCAGATAAAATATTTTGTTTTGAATAGAATATATATTATGAATAACCTCAGCTTATTAAGCGATGCATTAGACGATGCACAATACTTAAAAGAGCTACATTATTTCATTGAAGAACATAAATTACCAATTACATCAAAAGATGATTTAGATGAACAGATTATTGCTATTGAACAATATCTAGGCCAAGATCATTTTATTCAACTTCATGCAAAACGTAAAAAAGCCAATATAGGAACTGGAATATTGGCTTTACCAGTACTGTTCTACTGTATATTTCTATTTATGAGTCGTTATATGGGGTTTTTTAATGTTGACCTCAATACCGCAACAATAAGCCAAATGATTTTTGCTGATGCGATTAAGTATATTTGGCTGGTCATAGCATATGCTTTGGGTTTTATTGCTTTGATTGCTTATTTTTATAAATTAAATGCGCAAGCGAAACAACAAATGCATCAAGTGACGCAACAGTTAGTCAAGCGCACTCAGTCTTAGATATTAAAGATAATATCTTGGGGTTAAGATGATATCTCCATTTTTAACCATGTGGCTGAGATATTATTTTGCATATTGTTGATTAAGTGCATTAAGTTCAGTACTCACTTTTTGTTGTATTGCAGTTGATCGTTGAGTGAGTTGCTGGAATTCTTTGCTTGGGGCCGCAGGATTAAAATCAGCAGCGGTAGATAAAGTATAAAGTTGACTTGCTGTCATTAGATTATCAATGATTTGGGTACGAATTTTTTGTACTTCGGCACTATTTAAATGAAGTGACATGATTTCTATTTTGACTTGTTCATGTAAGTTATTCACTTTTTTGAGTGTCTCTTGCATTTTTGTTGAATCATTTGTCGTGGTTTGAATATTTTTACGTAGTTCTATGGACCGAGTATTTATGCTGTTAATGATTTGATTTAGGGCTGTCAAATCAGATTGAATATCAGATTTATTATTTGATGACAGTTCAGAGGGTTTTGTTTGCCAATTACCTTGAGTCGTAGAAGTATGAGTTTTTGACTGGGTATTTTGTTGTACTTCTGAGCTTGTTTGGATGCTTGTAGTCGAAGGTGCTTTATTATCACTACAGGCACTGATGAGTAAACTAAGTGCAGTGAGAGGGAATAGAATAAATTTCTTTGTTATGATCATTGTCGGTCTCATATTTCATTTTGGAAATGCAACTGTCTCAAAAGAAGAGTGTACAGTTGATTGGTTGCATTTCAATAGAATTTAAAATATGACACTAGAATATTTATATCAGAAGAATTACTTTGATTTTTTGCGTCGGATGTATAGAGTTTTTTGTACTTCAGCAATACGCAAGCCAGATTCATCATAAATGTCTAAAGTATAGTTTCGATAAACTGGTGCATAATTTTCAGCTAGATTTTTGATTTCTTCAATTTCAGCTTGATCTAAACGGACATCTGCATAAACCGTACTTCGCCCAGGGGAAAGAAAATTAATAGAGGCAGACTTATCCCAGACAATGTATTTGGGGCCTAGGTGATGGAGCAGAATCAACATGTAAAATGGATCTACCATAGCATATAAACTGCCACCAAAATGTGTGCCCACAATATTACGATTTTTACTGGTAATAGGCATTTTAATACGTATATGGTGATTTTTAATGTTGAATTGGTCGATCTCAATACCTGCACCTTTAAATGGGGCATATTGATTAAGCAGGTATTTCGATATAAAAGGAACTGTCTGTATTTTCTTAATAATATTAAACATGGTCAATTCTAATTCATAAATATCGAACCATAATAGTGAACAATCATTCGGCAAGCATTGATCGGATTGCGCTCGATTACGAATAAATAGTCAATCACGAAAATAAGATGGAACTCGAACATGCAAACAAATCAACATTGGATTAAGACTCAAGATGGACAGCAGTTATGTGCAATGACATGGGGAGATCCAAACAAGGATGCTTTGGTTTTGGTACATGGCTATCCTGATAATCAAGAAGTTTGGCAGCCAATTATTGCTGAATTGATTCACGATTTTTATATCGTTACTTATGATGTGCGAGGTGCTGGTCAATCTTCTGTACCAAAACGTGTGCGTGACTATAAATTACGGTGTTTATCACAAGATTTAATGTGTGTGACAGACCAATTGTTACCCAATAAGGCATTTCATTTGGCAGCACATGATTGGGGATCGATTCAAAGTTGGGAGTCGGTAACTGATCCGAGTTTTAAATCTCGTCTACTTTCTTATACAACGTTATCGGGTCCTTGTTTGGACCACGCAGCATTTTGGATGCGTGATCAATATCAACAAAATAAAACTCAATTTTTTCAACAACTCACGAAGTCTTGGTATATTGCTGTTTTCCAATTTCCTTTGATTGCACCTACTGTATGGCAGTTTTTTAAACCAGAAAATTGGGGGAAAATACTGACTCGCCTAGAGAAAACAGAAGGATTACCCTCAAATCCTAATATTGCGCATGATGGTCGTTATGGTGTTGGCTTATATCGCGCCAACTTTCTACCACGTCTTTTACGACCAAGGCAGCGTTATGCACAGTGCCCAGTACAAGCCATTGTATTAAAAAGAGATAACTTTGTTAGCCCTGGGCTTATTGATGAATTACCTAAATGGGTTAGTGAATTAGAGCGTGTTGAGCTTGATGCGAATCATTGGGCAATTTTAAGTCGTGCATCTGAGATTGCGACATTAATTGCTCGCTTCGCTAAGCGATATCAAGATGCAACATAATGTATTTTAATCTATGGTAAAAAATTCACTGTAAAGTGGGCAAACCTTGTAGTTAAACTCTGCTAGAATGCCTTTTTTTTCAACTATGCTTTGAATATGATTGCAATTATAGCAGCTATCGTGGTCATGTTTAGCTTGTCTTTGGCGCGAGTTCCAGTCGTATTTGCGTTAATTACAGGTGCGATCACGGGTGGTTTATTAGCAGGTTTAGGTCTGCAAGGAACACTGGAGGCATTTAATCAGGGCTTAGGTGGTGGTGCAAAAATCGCACTCGCTTATGGCGTACTCGGGGCTTTTGCTTTAGCTTTAGCGCGTTCGGGTTTACCTGATTTATTGGCTTATAAACTGATTAAAACCTTAAAGTCTGACGCAAACGCTGGGGCAAGCTCACGTAATAAAGTGAAGTATTTGATTTATGTGGCGATTGCATTGGCTGCAGTGTGCTCACAGAACCTTATACCTGTTCACATTGCGTTTATTCCTGTATTGATACCACCATTATTAGGTGTCTTCAATTACCTCAATCTTGACCGTCGTTTGATTACCTGTATTCTCACTTTTGGCTTAGTGGGTACATATATGCTGATCCCAGTTGGTTTTGGAGCCGTGTTCTTAAATGACATTTTGGCACACAACATCAATATTTATGGGGCTGCTTATGGGTTTCATATAGAGAAAAGTCAGATTCCTTCAGCAATGCTGATTCCTGTGTTGGGTATGTTTGTAGGTTTATTAATTGCTATTTTCTTTAGTTATCGTAAGCCTAGATATTACCAAGATATTAAGCCTAAGGAGAGCGTGCATTCAATCGCGGGCGAACCTATAAAAATTGAGCAAGAGCAAGCACCTCAAATTGCGACTTTTACGCTTTATATGGCAGCTTTTGCTGTATTAGCTACTTTATCTGTGCAAGTGTATACAGAGTCTATGATACTGGCAGGTTTGGTTGGGGTTGCCATTTTAAGTTTCGCTGGGATCTTCAAGTGGAGTGAAGCAGATGATGTCATTATTTCTGGTATGAGAATGATGGCACTGGTCGGTTTTATTATGATTACAGCTCAAGGTTTTGCCGCAGTCATTGACGCAACTCATCAGGTTCCTGCTTTAGTTCAAGCTTCAGTTGAGTGGATTGGTGACAGTAAAGGGCTTGCAGCATTTTTAATGTTACTCATTGGTTTGTTGATTACATTGGGGATTGGCTCTTCATTCTCAACCGTGCCTATTTTAGCAATTATTTATGTACCATTATGTTTGCAATTTGGTTTTAGTCCAGCAGCAACAATTGCTTTAATTGGTTCTGCTGCTGCATTAGGAGATGCTGGTTCTCCTGCCTCTGATTCTACTTTAGGGCCAACATCTGGTTTAAATATGGATGGTCAGCATGATCATATGCGCGACAGTGTAGTGCCAACCTTTATACATTTTAATATCCCATTAATGATTTTTGGTTGGATTGCAGCAATGATACTTTAGTCCAAGACTAAATAAATAAAAATGGCTCTATATATTAGGTATAGAGCCATTTTTATTTAACAAACAGTAAAAGATGTATTTTAAATATCATATTAAAAATGTAGTATTAATAATTGGAATACTAGAAAACAAATTGTAGTGCTAATAATTAATATTGAATACCTTATTAAAATACTTGGATTAAAAACCAACTCAGTTGCTTTGAATTAATAAGTTAGTGAAAATAAGTTATAAAGAATAAATAAAATTAAAATAAATTAATAAACCAACTTAATTACTATGAATAAATAAATATCTTTATAAATCATATATATGTAAATAAATGTCATTATATTGTTATATTCTGTGTTGCATATTTTATTGTCGCATGTTTATTATATTGCATAAATTAGGTAAAGGTGTTCGACATGTTTAAACAATTAGCACTCGTTGCATTATTAGGTGTATCTGCTTCTGCAATTGCAGGTCCTTGGCAAGTTAAACTTGGTGGTAGTGTATTAGCGCCTACTTCTGATACAAATGTTGCTGGTTTAGGTACAGTAAAAGCTGATCATGAGTTTAACTTTACACCTTCAGTTGAATATTTCTTTAATGATAATTTTTCTGCGGAGTTATTATTAGCCGCTCCATTTAATCAAGACGTATTATTGGATGGTAATCGCGTAGCTAAAGTTAAGCATTTGCCACCAACATTGACTGCTAAATATAATTTTAAAAATAGCACAGCATTTACACCATATATCGGTGTGGGTGCGACTGCATTCATCGCATGGGATGAGTCGGGTGTAGCTGATAAAGTGAAAAATGATATTGGTTTTGCAGGTCAAGTGGGTGTTAACTTTAAACCAGCTGATGCGAAAAACTGGGGTGTATTTGTAGATGTGCGTTATGCAGACCTTAGCCCAGAAGTTCGTTTAGTTGAGGCTGCTGGCAGCAAAAAATTTGACTTAGATATTAACCCTATCGTTTACACTTTAGGTTATAGCTACCGTTTTTAATTGAGGCATAACTAATAACAAGCAGTGCCCATAAACAACAAGCATAACAAAAGAAATATAAACAAAGAATCATAAAAGGTATACAACAATAAAATTCAGCGCTTAATAGCCTTACTCCCTAAAAAGAGTAAGGCTTTTTAAGCTACTGTTTAACACGTGCTATCACAACATGTTTAGAAATTGATAAGAAAGTTAGATAAAAACGAGTTTAAGTATTGAAAAATCAAGACGGGACTCCAATTCATATAGCATTCTAGAAAAAGCAATATGATAGGGAGTCATTTATGACCGAGCAAAGCGTAGAAAAACATAGTTTCCAAGCTGAAGTAGCTCAACTTCTACATTTAGTGACACATTCACTTTATTCTAATCCTGAAATCTTTTTACGTGAATTAATTTCAAATGCGTCAGATGCTTGTGATAAATTGCGTTTTGAAGGAATTAATCATCCAGAATTTTATGAAAATGATCCTGAGTTACGAGTACGTGTAACACTGAATAAGGATAATAATACTTTAACAATTTCTGATAATGGTATTGGTTTAAGCCAGCAAGAAGCAATCGATAATTTGGGAACGATTGCAAAATCTGGAACCAAGGATTTTATGTCTAAATTAACAGGGGATCAAAAGTCTGATGCTCAATTAATTGGTCAATTTGGTGTAGGCTTTTATTCAGGTTTTATTGTTGCTGATAAAATTACTGTTGAATCACGTCGTGCAGGCACAACGAGCAATGAAGGTGTACGTTGGATCAGTGCTGGAACAGGCGAATTTGAAGTTGAGCAAATTGAAAAGGCTTCACGTGGAACAGACATTATTCTACATTTACGTGAAGATGCTTTAGATTATTTAGAAAGCTATAAAGTTAAACAAATTATTAATCGTTATTCAGACCATATTAGTTTGCCAATTCAAATGCAAAAAGAAGTTTGGCAAACTGAAGAAGTTGCTGAGGGTGAAGAACCTAAAGGCGGCCAAATGGTGAAAACTGATGAGTGGGAAGCAATTAACTCAGCGAGTGCATTGTGGACACGTAATAAAAATGATGTAACAGAAGAGCAGTATGTCGAGTTCTATAAAAATCTAAGTCATGCTTTTGAAGCACCACTTGCATGGTCACATAATCGCGTTGAGGGAAGTACTGAATATACTCAACTTTTATATATCCCTGCAAAAGCGGCAGCAGATTTATTTACCCGTGAAGCTAAAGCTGGAATTAAGCTTTATGTGAAACGTGTATTTATTATGGATGATGCAGATAATCTAATCCCGAACTATTTGCGCTTTGTTCAAGGTGTTGTGGATAGTGCAGATTTACCGCTTAATGTAAGCCGTGAATTATTGCAAGAAAGCCGCGATGTTAAAACTATTCGTGAAGGTAATGCTCGTCGAGTTTTGACAATGCTGGATGGGTTGGCTAAATCAGAAGATGAGCAAGACCAAGAGAAATTCAAACAGTTCTATCAAGAGTTTGGTGCTGTTATTAAAGAAGGTCTTGGTGAGGACGTTGGTAATCGTGATCGTATTTTAAAACTATTACGTTATGCGACATCTAATAATGATGAAGTGAGCACCTCTTTAGCAGACTACAAAGCACGCATGAAGGAAGGGCAAAAAGCCATCTATTATGTTACTGCCGAAAGTTTATCTGCTGCGAAAAATTCTCCACAACTTGAATTGTTCAAGAAGAAAGGCATTGAAGTAATTTTGATGGCTGATCGTGTTGATGAGTGGGCAATGAATTTTGTACACGAATTCGACGGAACTACGCTCCAGAATGTATCAAAAGGCGCAGTCGATTTAGGTGATTTGCAAGATGCTGAAGAGAAAAAAGCGTTAGAAGCCGCAGCAGAACAATTTAAACCTGTGATTGAGAAATTGAGTGATTCTCTTAAAGATAAAACCAAAGAAGTTCGTGTAACAACACGTTTGGTTGATTCGCCTGCATGTTTGGTCACTAGTGAAGGTGAGTTATCGCCACAGTTGATTCGTATGTTGCAACAGGCAGGTCAAACGATTCCAGAAAGTAAGCCAATTTTGGAAATTAACCCTGAACATCCATTGGTGCAAAAGTTAGAGAATGCAGCACAGTTTGATGATTTGGCAAATGTGATTTTCGATCAGGCCGTGATCGCAGAAGGTGGTTTACCAGAGAATCCAGCTGAATACATTAAACGTATTAACAGCTTGCTTCTAAAATAATCAAAACTAAATACATGTTGAATGGTCATTAAGATGATCATTCAACAAAAAAGCGACTTATATTTTGAGTCGCTTTTTTTAAGCCATTTATTTTTAAAATAAAGCTTCAAGGCGTAATAAGCTACTGAGGTAATGACTACGATGGTCGCGATGTTGATTAAAGTAGTTGAGGTCAGCTTGTACAAAAATCCATTCACGCCATACAGGTTGGCGCCAAGACACAAATGGTCCCCAACTGTCTAAACGTAAATCACTTTCATGATAAAAACCGCCACTGTAAAGCCCATAACTAAAACGATTATTGTCAAAAAATTGATGTTGCCTAAATAGACGGTTATCCCAGGTGAGGTCATCACTTTGTTTATCGGCATAAGTCAGACTCAGCTGGTTGGAGACAAACGCATGTTGAGGTCGTGCATGGGTGAGTTCGAGGTTGGTTCTTAAGTAGTTTTCACTTTTAGAGCCATAACGATAGATTTGTTCAGCACGGATAAAAAAGTCATTTTTAAGTGACCAGTCGCGTTTAGCCTTAAAACGTACATATAGATCATCACCAGAACGTAAGCCGAGGTCAGCATCTAGTTTAAAAGGGAGTTTTTTTGAGATTTCTGACCAACGAAGCGCAATCGAACTATTATCTTCCCATGATTGTTTTCTATCGAATTGTTTGTTGGGAGCATAATCGGGGTTTTGGTTAACAATACTGAGGTTGTGATCAAATTCGTTATCTAAACTTTCATCACCAAAGACTACGCTGAGTTTGTTCTCTAAAGTTGGGAGTTTAATTTTTCCTCGAATACGTGGTTTAAACTCATATTGGTCATGTTGGTTATAACTTTGGTCGAGAATTAAACGTAAACTGGCATCAGCTGGACGTTGAGGATTGGTTGTGCCAAACCAGCTATCAATCTTCATTGCTGTCTGATCAACCCATTTATGGATATGGTTTTGTTGTTGATCTACCCAAGTGTTTTCTTGAGTTTGTTCGGTACTCGGTATGCGTGCTTGATTTGATTCTGGGGGGAGTATGGTTGGCGTTGAATCAATTAAGTTGGGTACATAATCAATAATATTTTGAAAGTGACTGTTTTCTGTGTCTTTTGTAGGTATAGGTTTGGACGGTAGAGCATCATTTGCATGGCTTGGCATTGTTAAAAACAATAGAGTAGAAAAGGCTGCAGCTTGGCAATGAATAAGATGAAAAAAATGATTGTTCATATGGCAAGTCACTTTGCTGTATTTAGATGATATTTTGAAATATTGTCTGAAATCTTAAGCAGAATAACAAGCGATCAAGTGAACTATGCTGAAAAAGTTGATATAGGATTTAGTGTTGTCGCGCTAGGGGGAGTCAAGAAGTAATGTTGGATATGTCAAACATTACTTCTTGAGGTGTTTTTAGATATTTATTTCTGTTTAGGTACGTCACAGCTTTCATCATTGCACATTGCAGATGAGTCAGTTTCAACCTGCTCTGCCTGTGCTTGAATATCTGCCTGTGCTTTTTGCAATACCTCTAGAAATACCTCACGAGGCTGTGCGCCAGCCAAAGCAATACGTTGATCAAAAACAAAGAAAGGTACACCCGTTACTTTTAATTGTTCATGTGCAATTTTTTCATCATGACGGACAAATTCAGCAAAACTATTGTTGTTGAGAACATCTTCAACTTCGCCATGATCAAGGCCTAGACGTGAAGCAATATCTTCAACAATTTCACGTTCACCAATGGCGAGACCTTCCGTCATGTAGGCATGAAAAAAGGCTTCTTTCGCTTTGTCTCCTAATCCTTTGCTTTGTGCTAAGTGGACAATTTGATGAGCATTAAAGCTATTGCCAGAGTTAGCCTTTTCCCAATTAAACTCGATGCCTTCACTTGAAGCAATCTCAGCGATATTTCGCTCCATTGCTTGCATATCTTCAAAACTACGGCCATATTTTTTAGCCAAACGTTCTGTGTTTGAAGTACCGTATGTACTT
Organism: Acinetobacter rudis; assembly: GCF_031157835.1. Taxonomy (GTDB): domain Bacteria; phylum Pseudomonadota; class Gammaproteobacteria; order Pseudomonadales; family Moraxellaceae; genus Acinetobacter; species Acinetobacter rudis_A. The sequence goes on from NZ_JAVIDR010000018.1 coordinate 63,417, forward strand.
GGCGCATCTGGATCAAGCTCAAAACTATGCCAATGTACTTCTAATTCCAGTCCAGCTTCTGCCGCAACATGTTCTAAACGTTTTTTTCCAATGTAGCAAAAAGGACACACTACATCTGACCAAATATCTACACGCATGGTATTTACCTAAAATTTATCATTCATATTTGGGGTATATGAGGATGTGATCCATAAGTTTAAAGCTCAGATTTAAAAAATATACATAACTGGCTAATGATGGAGCAAAAAGTGTAATGTTGTCACTTAATGAAAATGACAACATTTGCAAAATTTACTGCCTTAGAAATATTGCTTTTTATAGAAGATATAAGCAATCAATCCGCTTGAAAGCAACATGACTATAACCAGATAACTAAAAGCATGTTCTGCTTCTTGAAAAGGTAATGGCACGTTCATACCATAAACACTCGCAATCAAAGTGGGTACGGAAAGTACAATAGTGACTGCCGTTAGAAGTTTAACCACATGACTTACGTTATTTTGAATTACGTTGCCATAGGCATCCATGACATTATTTAGGTTAAGTTGATTGATTTCAGCGACAGCCGCAACTTGATCAAACTCAATCAAGCAGTGTTGATAAAGATCTCTTTCTTGTTCAGTGTGAATCCAAAGTCTGGCGACATTGTCATGGTGTAATATATGAAGCAATTGCTTTAATGATGTTGTGATGTAAAGCAAGCTTTCATTCAAATAAAGCAAAGTATAAAGTTCTTGGTTGCGATACGAACGTGATAATTCATCTTCGGCTTGCACGATATGTTTTTCGAGTTGTTTAACAAGTTCAACATAACTCTGTGCACAGTGTTGTAAGATGGCCCAAGCTGGGTGAATACCTTGTTGTATTTGTTGCAGTGCCTGCTGTTCAAAAAAAGCTCGCTTATAATGATGATCTTCATTGCATATCACCACAAAGCAGTCTTGTTTGAGCAACATTGTGAATGGGATGGTACGAAACTTGACTTGGTCATCTAGCCGTTCTACGTAGGTATTGCTAAAAGGAATGTGGATCAGCAAAAATGTCCATTCACCGCGCTTTTCAATACGCGGCCGTTCATCGGGATCGAGTGCTTGATGAATAAAGTCTGTAGGTATATGTAGCTGAGTTTCTAATATATCCAGTTGAACAGCTGTATGATCAAGACTCTGCTCAAAATCTAGAAAACTAAGGTTGGGGTTTGATGCATTTGTTTGTTTTGCATTTGGTGTATAGCGATAAATATCAATCATGTTCGGTACTCAATTGTAAGGCAGAGGCCAATAAGTGGGTGCGTTAAATCTACAAATCAGGCTTATTGGGTACTAAGCTGTACGTAAATACTTTTTCTTGTAGAACACGACGAGTAAGGTCACCACAATGAGCAGCATGGAGACACTGACCAATACGGTCATAAACCATTCTTCCTCATAAGGTAAAGCCACGTTCATAGAGAAAATGCTACCGATCATTGTTGGAATGACCATTACGATTGCTAAGGTGGTTAGTATTTTTAATACGCCATTTAAGTTGTTATGGATAATGGCCGCATAAGCATCCATTAAGTTACTTAAACTTTCACGACGAAGTTCGGTGACCTCTGCTGCTTGATGAATATCAACTAATATTTCTTGTAAACGTTTTGATTCAGGTTCATGTAACTTAATATCATGTCCTTGCATAATGCGTTTATACAAGATATTCATTGCTGTGAGCGCTGTAGAGAAATATACCAAACTCTTGTTGAGAGCAATTAAGCCAAACAACTCGTGGTTACGGTATGATTTTTTTAGTTGGTGCTGTAGATGACTAATTTGTTTATTAATCTTATTGAGATTTAGATTGTATGAGTCAGCCACTGCTTTAAAAACCAACAAACTAAAACGCGTTTTCATATAACTTTGGAATTCACCATAGCGACCAGCAATGACATCTTCAATGAGTGTTAGTTGTTGAGCAGAAACAATAACCAAATGATCAGCACAGTGAATAACACCAAAAGGTTGAGTTTGATAAGGGGCTTGATGTTGCTCAGTGGTATCAAGTTGAATAGGTGTATTGAGTACCATTAGCAAGGTGTCGCCATCTTTTTCTATGCGAGGGCGTTCGTTTTTATCTAAGCAATCATGAAAAAAACTGCGTGGGATATTTAAACTTGTCGCAAGTAATTCGATTTCTGTTGATTGCGGGTTACACAAGTAAATGATGCTATTGTGCTGAATGTCTGTGCTTTCGAGTAATAATCCTTGAGGATTGCTTTGATAAATTTTAAGCATATTGTACTCCGTCAATACTTAGATAATTTGACGTTTTTTGAAAATAATAACGATGGCAACACTGAGTAGCAAACTAAGGCCAGCCAGTAGAGAGAGTGCGAAAGGTTGCTCTTGAAATGGCAGAGGGATATTCATGCCATAGAGGCTGGCAATACCTAGAGGAATAGCAGCAATAATCACGTAAACAGACAAGTATTGCACCAGTAGGCTCAGGTTGTTCTCAATTGCAGCTGAATAGGCATCCATTAAATTACTTAAATTAATATTATGAATTTCTGCCATCGCTTGTGCTTGATCCGTTTCAACCATGACATTCAGTAATCGGTGTTTCGCCAATGAATGACCCGTTATCACTTGCATGTCATTGAGTAGATTGAGAACCTTACTATTTCCACGTAAAGAAATTGCAATGCGATTCAAAGCCTTATTGTGATTTAGTAATTTGAATACCTGTTTATTTTTGATTGAACTTAAAAGCTCTTGTTCAACCAGCGTGATCTGTGCATTGACGATTTTACTGGCAATGATGAACTGATCGGCAGCTAACTCTAAAAAGTGATAAACCTGTTGGGCGAGTTGTTCAATGGCTTGTTCTGGACCCTGTTCAACATAATGGATCATTTGATCGAAGATGGGGTGGTCTTGTTTGGAAACAATGAAGACCAAATGATCTTTAATAATGATCGCAAAACTTTTACAGCTGACGAGCTGTCCCGATTTAGACTGTGTGATAAAGGGAAGATGCGTCATGATTAATGTAGACTGTTGTTTACATTGAATACGTGCACTGGCATTTTCATCTAAAGCAGTCTGTATAAAATTATACGGAATTGAAAACTGGTTAGAAATATGGGTGATATAATCCTGATCTGGATCAATGACTTTGAGCCAGTGGATGGAGGAGTGTATCTGCATTTGGGTTTCATTCGTTTTAAACATGTTTAAAACTCCTTGACCGTGCATGAGTCCGTGGTTGGGTAACCCTGTCCTCGAATAGTAAATCTCAAAAGTGTATAACAGCAGTTATAAAACATTTTTGAATCGGCATAAAAAAAGCACGCCTCCAATAAAATAGGGGCGTGCTTAGACATGACTTTTTACAGATACAGTCCTGCACAACACCAACACCTCTGGACATGATTCGACCAGAGCGTATTGATATTGGTTTACCCCAATTCATTGAGCTTTAGCACTGTACGGCATAAGAAAGAGATGTTTCTAGCTACGTTATAAACCACCTTAATTCGATGGTTTCTGTTCAAACCCGTTGGCGTCTTTGGACGTTTCTGGGCAGTAGCATGTCTCCGTACAGGAGCCTCACCTAACGAGGTTATTTGCAATTTGTTGCCGCGGATTATATGCAGGAAAATTATACAATTCCACTAAAAAATTATTTTTAAAACTAAGATATTGATTTATTGATGAATATAATTATTAAAATGAAAATATTTTTCCACTAATTTGAACTGATCATTTGGTGAATTTTTTATGTTCTTTTATTAGTGGATTGTATTTAACAAATATTAAATTATGCTATTAATTGGAATAAATATGGGTATTCTTTGTGATTAAATATAATATTTTAAATTTAAAAGTTTTTAATTTTTGGTGCGTTAATTTTTACTCAATATACGCAACTTAAAGAGTAGTCAATTTTTTGCCACTTTTTATTTTTGCATTAAATTATTTTTGATTAAAAGATCATCTGTTGTTTTATTGATCAAATATAATGCGGTTCTCTATTTTAGATTGGACAAAACCTCATTGGAATATGAGGTTTTGTCAGATCATTTGTGCTTAGTTTTAGTCAAAAATCTTAGAAATTGCTTGGAATGGAAGTGTAACGACATCAAAGGCAACCGCAAATGGGAAGAGGACTAATTTTTCTGCACCGCTATTTTTGTAAGTCGTATAGCGCTCTTCAGTCTGTGTATAGATACTTACAGGATAGGGTTTGCTTAATGGTTTAAGCGAATTAAGATTATTCACAACCGGATAGACAACACCAGATAGTTTAATGTTAAAGCAAAAACGTTGAGCATTCATACGCTTATCACTAGATGTTGTGCATTCCTCTGCGGCATTTTCTAGGAAAAATTCGAGGTCTTTTTTACTAACATTTTCCTGTAACTTTACGTAGGACAGCGGTAAAACACCCGAGAAATGACCATCATTTTTGGCTGAATAGAAATTCAGTTCACGTGTGAGTTGGATGTGTTTGGGATCAAGTTGGCCAATAATAGAGACAAATCGTGCGCCGCCTTGGGTTAATACATAACTGTTTTTAGTTCCCGCAATGACCAAGCTGTCTGCTGGAAGCTGATTATTTTGTTGCGCCATTTTACCGAATGCAACGACATTATCTTCAACTAAAACGACCTTTTCGGTACGGGTGCGTTCACTTTTGCCTTTATTTAGTAAAGTTGATGTTGCACAACCTGTAAACATGAGTGTAGAAAACCCAAGGATCACACCCGTTTTTATTGTTGACTGCTTCAATGCAAACTCCAAAAAAGTTAATTTAATCGGTTAGATATTTTTGTTATATGATGATGAATTAGTCGAGTTGTCAAGAAATTTGCACATTATTACGCATTTTACTGAGGTGTCATTTAATTGAAATTGACTAGAAAATAGCTGTTGAATGGTGATTTTATATGTGGTGTTTAGGATGATTCTCATCAATATTGGATTGGTTTATCCGATGGAGCGTAAAACCTCATCGTTCAGGGTGAGGATATAAGTGACTGGCGTAAGCCATATGACACATTTC
>NZ_JAVIDR010000019.1 GCF_031157835.1 Acinetobacter rudis
ACGCAGGTCTACGTTTTGCGATCCGTGAAGGTGGTCGTACAGTAGGTGCTGGTGTTGTATCTAAAGTTACAGCATAATTGTTAGAATCATACACAAGCCGAAAACCTGTTTTTCGGCTTATGTTTATATAGGTCAGTAGTTCAATTGGTAGAGCGTCGGTCTCCAAAACCGAATGTTGGGGGTTCGAGTCCCTCCTGACCTGCCATATTTTTTTAATAAAAAGCTTGATGCTGACTAATTTGTCTTATAATAAGTCGCGAACTCAACGACGAGTAGAAAAATGTCGAACGATAAATCGCGTGACGCATTAAGCGAAGCGCCAATTCCTCAAAGAAATAACTCTGCTGAAGTAGTTAAAACTGGTTCACCGTTTGACGTGGTGCTCTGGTTGGTTGCACTGACCTTGCTTGCTGCAGCGTTAATGGTTAATCAATATTTACCTGCTTATTGGGTCCCAGCTAACGATGTTTGGGTCCGTGTTGGGGTAATTTTGGCTTGTATTATAGTCGCATTAGGTTTATTATACGCCACCCATCAAGGCAAAGGCTTTGTTCGTCTGCTTAAAGACTCTCGTATTGAACTACGTCGAGTAACATGGCCAACAAAGCAGGAAACAGTAACTACTTCATGGCAAGTTCTGGTGGTTGTTATTATTGCTGCAATTGTATTGTGGTGTTTTGACTATCTCATTAGTTGGTTCATGAAGTTCATTATCGGGTAAGTTAGCAATGAAACGTTGGTACATTATTCATGCCTATTCAGGCTATGAAAAACAAGTGATGCGTTCACTTAATGATCGAATCCAGCGCAGTACTGTTGCTGATTGCTTTGGTGAAGTCCTCGTTCCAACTGAAGAAGTTGTTGAAATGAAGGATGGAAAAAAGCGTAAGTCTGAACGTAAGTTCTTTCCAGGCTATGTGTTAGTTGAAATGGAAATGAACGATGAGACTTGGCACATTGTGAAAGAATGTCCAAAAGTGCTTGGTTTTATCGGTGGTACAGCAGAAAAACCTGCGCCAATTACGCAAAAAGAAGCTGATCTTATTTTGGCTCGTGTGCGTAATACAGGTGAAGCTCCACGTCCTAAGACGATGTTTGAGCCAGGTGAAGAATTATTGGTTATTGATGGTCCATTCACTGACTTTAAAGGTGTGGTGGAAGAGGTCATCTATGACAAGTCACGTTTAACGTTGACAATTAATGTATTTAATCGACCAACTCAGGTTGAATTGGAATTTCGTCAAGTCGAAAAAGCCAGTTAATTTAAGTTGGTGTAAAAGGCCCGATGTTTTACTTCATCGGGCATTGTTGTTGTAGCAATCCTTGTTTACAAAGGTTGCAGCAATTTAAAATTGGGGAGCCTGACGGCGTTTGTACCCAGAGGAAATAGACAATGGCTAAGAAGATTGACGGCTATATCAAGCTGCAAGTTCCAGCTGGTAAAGCGAATCCATCTCCACCGATCGGTCCTGCACTTGGTCAACGTGGTGTTAACATCATGGCATTCTGTAAAGAATTCAATGCTGCTACACAAAAAGTTGAACCAGGTCTACCAATCCCTGTAGTGATCACTGTGTACAACGATAAGTCGTTCACATTCATCATGAAAACTCCACCTGCTGCTATTCTTCTTAAGAAAGCTGCTGGTATCCAAAAAGGTTCAGCTGTACCTAACAAAACTAAAGTTGGTAAGTTGACTCGTGCTCAATTGGAAGAAATTGCAACCACTAAAGAACCAGATCTTACTGGTGCTGATTTGGATGCACGTGTACGTACCATCGCTGGTTCTGCGCGTTCTATGGGCTTGGAAGTGGAGCTATAAGACATGGCAAAGTTAACTAAACGTCAAAAAGCCATTGCTGCTTTGGTTGAAGCGAACAAAGTCTACACTTTGGAAGAAGCTGTTCAAGTTTTGGGTAGCCTACCTGCTGCTAAATTCAAAGAATCTTTGGATCTATCAGTAAACCTTGGTGTTGACCCACGTAAATCTGATCAGGTTGTTCGTGGCGCGACTACACTTCCAGCGGGTACTGGTAAAACTGTACGTGTTGCAGTATTTGCTCAAGGTGCTGCTGCTGAAGCTGCTAAAGCTGAAGGCGCAGATATCGTTGGTTTTGATGATCTTGCTGAAAGCATTCAACAAGGTAACTTGGACTTTGATGTTGTTATTGCTGCTCCTGATGCTATGCGCGTTGTTGGTAAGCTTGGTACAATTCTTGGTCCACGTGGTTTAATGCCAAACCCTAAAGTTGGTACTGTGACTCCTGATGTTGCTTCTGCAGTTAAGAATGCAAAATCTGGTCAAGCACGTTACCGTGTAGACAAGGGTGGTATCATCCACGCTGCAATCGGTCAACTAGGTTTTGAAGCTGCTGCAGTTCGTCAAAACGTTGAAGCTTTGGTTGCTGACCTTAAGAAAGCAAAACCTGCTACTTCTAAAGGCGTATACATTAAAAAGATCACTTTGAGCTCAACTATGGGTCCTGGTCTTACTATTGATGTAGCAAACGTTTCAAACTAAGTTTGAGTCGTATTTAAAGAATTTTAAAGTCCTGCAAGCAGTTTTCCTCCCCAGAGGGAGTGTAAAGCTGCATGTAGGCGGACTTTGAATTGATAGATGTAAATTTATCAGCGTCAAAGACCTCAGGTGAACTGGACTTCGGTCTGTTTCTTAATTTTCCTGGGTAGACGCGGTGGTGTGATTTGTTCCTCCTCCGCGTGTAAGTTAAGTGATTGACTTACGAATTGGGAGTGCATCGTTTGATGCATAAATCACCGTTAGGAGGTTCTTACAGTGGCTCTACGTTTAGAGGACAAAAAAGAGATCGTTGCAGCGGTAAATACTGCTGCTTCTACAGCGTTCTCTGCTGTTGTTGCCGACTATCAAGGTTTGAACGTTACTCAACTTACTGAGTTGCGTGTTCAAGCTCGTCAAAACAATGTTTACCTACGTATCGTTCGTAACACATTGGCGAAACGTGCGTTTGAAGGTACTCAATTTGATATCTTGAACGACGTCTTGACTGGTCCAACAATTATCGGTTTATCAACTTCTGAAGAAGATATGGGTGCAGCTGCACGCTTATTCGAAGACTTCGCTAAAACAAACAAGGCTTTTGAATTAAAAGCTGCTGCGTTTGATGGCAAAGTTTATGAAGGTGCTGAAGTTAGCGTTATTGCTAATCTTCCGAACCAAGAAAAAGCGCTTACTATGCTTGCAAACGTTCTTCAAGCTCCTATCTCGAAATTGGGTCGCCTACTTACAGCACTCAAAGAGAAAGAAGAGCAAGAAGCGGCATAAGGCCAACACTTTTTACACACCATTCAATTTCCATTTGGAGTTTATCTCATGGCTTTAACAAACGAAGAAATCTTAAATGCAGTTGCTGAAAAAACTGTTCTTGAACTTGTTGAATTAATTTCTGCATTCGAAGAAAAATTCAATGTATCTGCTGCTGCTGTTGCAGTTGCTGCAGGTCCTGCTGCTGGCGCTGCTGCTGCTGAAGAACAATCAGAATTCAATGTTGAATTAACTAGCTTCGGCGGTAACAAAGTTGCTGTTATTAAAGCAGTTCGTGAAGCTACTGGCCTTGGTCTTAAAGAAGCTAAAGATCTTGTTGAAGGCGCTCCTTCAGTTGTTAAAGAAGGCGTTTCTAAAGAAGAAGGCGAAGAACTTAAGAAGAAACTTGAAGAAGCTGGTGCTACAGTTACACTTAAGTAATCTTACAGGGAGTTGTTTTTTTCAAAAAACAACTCCAAAAATTGGCTGGTGGCTCTTGGGTCATCAGCCTTTTTGCGTTACAATAGTCGGCTCGATTTTGTTCGGTTTGGGCATTAATTCGTCGAAATTTTGAAAAAATTAAATAAAACAAACGCTTACCAATATTCTTCAGCTTTGAAAATATTGTTAAGCGTTTCATACCACTGAAAATTGCAGCATTTGTAAAAGGTGGTGGTCATATCGACCTGCGTAATTCCTTCTAAGTCCGTTCTGCAGGCGGGCTTGGTTTTACTTTCCGAGGACTCCAGATGGCATACTCATATACCGAAAAAAAACGGATCCGTAAGAATTTTGGTAAATTGCCCCAAGTAATGGATGCTCCGTACTTGCTTTCGATTCAAGTCGACTCGTACAGAACATTTTTGCAAGATGGTAAAACTCCCAAAAATCGCGAAGATATCGGACTCCAGGCGGCATTCCGTTCAGTATTTCCAATAGAAAGTTATTCGGGCAATGCGGCTTTAGAATTTGTTGAGTATAGCCTTGGTAAACCAGAGTTTGATGTGCGCGAGTGTATTCTTCGTGGCTCAACTTATGCGGCACCAATGCGCGTAAAAATTCGTCTGATCATTAAAGATCGCGAAACCAAATCAATTAAAGATGTACGTGAACAAGAAGTTTACATGGGTGAAATGCCACTCATGACCGATAACGGTACTTTTGTTATTAACGGTACAGAGCGTGTAATTGTATCTCAGTTACATCGTTCACCAGGTGTGTTCTTTGATCACGATAAAGGTAAAACACATTCAAGTGGTAAAGTGTTGTACTCAGCACGTATTATCCCTTACCGTGGTTCGTGGTTAGACTTTGAGTTTGATGCGAAAGATCTCGTATATGTTCGTATTGACCGTCGTCGTAAGTTACTTGCAACAGTGATGTTACGTGCGTTGAACTTTAGCAATGAACAAATTCTGAATATGTTCTATGAGAAAGTTCCTGTTTACCTCGATATGGGCAGCTATCAAATTGACTTGGTACCTGAACGCCTACGTGGTGAAATGGCGCAGTTTGATATTGTTGACAATGATGGCAAATCAATTGTTGAACAAGGTAAACGTATTAATGCGCGTCATGTTCGTCAAATGGAAGCTGCTGGTTTAACTAAGCTTTCAGTTCCTGATGAGTATCTATACGAACGCATTATTGCTGAAGACGTGATATTACGTGATGGCGAAACCATTGCAGCCAATACAGTATTGAGCCATGAAATCATGGTGAAATTGGCTGAAGGTGGCGTTAAACAATTTAACATTCTATTCACTAACGACATTGACCGTGGTTCATTTGTTGCTGATACATTGCGTGCAGATTTGACACGTGATCGCGAAGAAGCACTGGTTGAAATCTATAAAGTGATGCGCCCAGGCGAGCCACCAACAAAAGAAGCAGCAGAAAACTTGTTCAATAACTTGTTCTTCTCTTCTGAGCGTTATGACTTGTCACCAGTTGGTCGTATGAAGTTTAACCGTCGTTTAGGACGTCCTTACGAAGTTGGTAACGATCAGAAATCACGCGAAGTTGAATGCATTCTTTCCAATGAAGACATCGTTGATGTACTTAAAACATTGGTAGAAATTCGTAACGGTAAAGGTGAAGTCGATGATATCGACCACTTGGGTAACCGTCGTGTGCGTTCAGTTGGTGAAATGACTGAAAACCAATTCCGTGTAGGTCTTGTTCGTGTTGAGCGTGCAGTTAAAGAACGTTTGGGTCAAGCTGAAACAGATAACTTGTCTCCACAAGATTTAATCAATGCGAAACCAGTTGCAGCAGCGATTAAAGAATTCTTTGGTTCAAGCCAATTGTCTCAATTCATGGACCAAAACAACCCATTGTCTGAAATTACGCATAAGCGTCGTGTTTCTGCACTTGGGCCTGGTGGTTTGACTCGTGAACGTGCTGGCTTTGAAGTACGTGACGTACATCAAACTCACTACGGTCGTGTATGTCCAATTGAAACACCTGAAGGTCCAAACATTGGTTTGATTAACTCTTTGTCTGTTTATGCAAAAGCAAACCATTTTGGCTTCTTGGAAACGCCTTATCGTAAGGTTGTAGACGGTCGCGTAACAGATGATGTTGAATATCTTTCTGCGATTGAAGAAGTTGGTACAGTCATTGCGCAAGCAGATGCTTTGCTTGACGAAGATAATAACTTCACAGAAGAATTCGTTTCTGTACGTCATCAAGGCGAATTTATACGTATTCCACCTGAAAAAGTGACGCATATGGATGTATCTGCTCAGCAGGTCGTATCTGTAGCAGCATCATTGATTCCATTCCTTGAACACGATGATGCCAACCGTGCATTGATGGGTTCAAACATGCAACGTCAGGCTGTGCCTACATTGCTTGCTGACAAACCATTAGTCGGTACAGGTATGGAAGCGAACGTAGCACGTGACTCAGGTGTATGTGTAATCGCAAAACGTGGCGGTATGATTGAATTTGTTGATGCATCACGTGTCGTGATTCGTGTTAACGAAGATGAAATGATCGCTGGTGAAGCAGGTGTAGATATCTACAACTTGATCAAGTATACCCGTTCTAACCAAAACACATGTATTAACCAAAAAGTATTGGTTAACTTGGGTGATAAAGTTGGTCGTGGTGACGTTCTTGCTGATGGTCCATCTACAGATGGCGGTGAATTGGCACTTGGTCAAAACATGCGCGTCGCGTTCATGACGTGGAATGGTTATAACTACGAAGACTCGATCTTATTATCTGAGCGTGTGCTTCAAGAAGACCGTTTGACTTCGATCCATATTCAAGAGTTATCTTGTGTGGCTCGTGATACCAAACTAGGTGCAGAAGAAATTACTGCAGATATTCCTAATGTTGGTGAAGCTGCATTATCTAAGCTTGATGAGTCAGGTATTGTTTATATCGGTGCTGAAGTGACAGCAGGTGATATTCTGGTTGGTAAAGTGACACCAAAAGGTGAAACTCAATTAACGCCAGAAGAAAAACTATTACGTGCGATCTTCGGTGAGAAAGCTGCTGACGTTAAAGACTCTTCTTTACGTGTACCATCTGGTACTAAAGGTACAGTTATTGACGTTCAAGTCTTCACTCGTGATGGCATTGAAAAAGATGAGCGTGCTCAAGCAATTGAAAAAGCTCAGCTTGATGCGTACCGTAAGGATTTGAAAGAAGAATACAAAATCTTCGAAGAAGCCGCTCGTGAACGTATTGTTCGTCTCTTGAAAGATCAGCAGTCAAATGGTGGCGGTAGCACTAAACGTGGTGACAAACTTACAGAAGATTTGTTGTCGCATTTAGCATTGGTTGATTTACTTGAAATCCAACCAAATGATGAAGCTATTGCAGAACGTTTAACTCAAATTCAAGTCTTCTTAAAAGAGAAGAGCTTTGAAATTGATGAGAAGTTTGCTGAGAAAAAACGCAAACTTTCTACAGGCGATGAGCTCACTACGGGTGTCCTCAAAGTTGTTAAAGTTTATCTTGCTGTAAAACGTCGTATCCAACCTGGTGATAAGATGGCGGGTCGTCATGGTAACAAGGGTGTTGTATCTAACATCTTGCCAGTAGAAGACATGCCACATGATATTCATGGTGTACCTGTTGACGTGGTATTAAACCCATTGGGTGTACCATCGCGTATGAACGTGGGTCAGATTCTTGAAACTCACTTAGGTTTAGCGGCGAAAGGTCTTGGCGAACAAATCGACAAGATGTTGAAACAACAGCGTACGATTGCTGAACTACGTGAATTCTTAGATAAGATTTATAACAAAGTTGGTGGTGAGCAAGAACAACTTGACACACTAACTGATGATGAAATCTTGAAACTTGCTGGTAACTTAAGTGCTGGTGTGCCTTTAGCAACACCTGTATTTGATGGTGCTGAAGAAGGTCAAATCAAAGAATTACTAGAACTTGCTGAATTGCCACGCTCTGGTCAAACAGTACTTTATGATGGACGTACAGGTGAGCGTTTCGATCGTCCTGTTACAGTTGGTTATATGTACATGTTGAAATTGAACCACTTGGTTGATGACAAAATGCATGCGCGTTCTACTGGTTCTTATTCACTTGTAACGCAACAACCATTGGGTGGTAAAGCTCAATTCGGTGGTCAGCGTTTCGGTGAGATGGAAGTCTGGGCACTTGAAGCATACGGTGCAGCATATACACTGCAAGAAATGCTGACTGTGAAGTCGGATGACGTTGAAGGTCGTACTCGTATCTATAAGAACATCGTAGATGGTAACCATTATATGGATCCAGGCATGCCTGAATCGTTCAACGTATTGACCAAAGAGATCCGTTCTTTAGGTATCAACATTGAACTGAAAAACGGCGACTAAAAGATCATCTTTAACCCCTCTTTAGATAAGAGGGGTTAAAGGGGCTTTTAGAGACTCCAAATTTTCAGTTATAACAATATTTGTGACCCAGTTGGGGAGTGTGAACTCTTCAACACACGGAGAAAAAAATTGAAAGACTTGCTCGATATCATGCGCAAAAAGACGGATTCAGATGGTTATACACCGGTTGAATTTGATCGTATCCGTATTGGTCTTGCTTCACCAGAAATGATTAAATCATGGTCTCATGGTGAAGTTAAAAAACCTGAAACAATTAACTATCGTACGTTTAAGCCAGAACGTGATGGTTTATTCTGTGCCAAAATTTTTGGTCCAGTAAAAGACTATGAATGCTTGTGTGGTAAATACAAGCGTATGAAATATAAAGGCGTAATCTGTGAAAAATGTGGCGTTGAAGTAACGACTGCAAAAGTTCGTCGTGAACGTATGGGTCACATCGAATTGGCTTCACCAGTTGCGCATATTTGGTTCTTAAAATCATTACCAAGCCGTATCGGTTTATTACTTGATATGACTTTGCGTGATATTGAACGTGTATTGTATTTCGAATCTTATGTGGTTACCGATCCTGGTATGACACCACTTGAGAAAAATCAGTTATTAAATGATGAAGAATACTTTACAGCACTTGAAGAACACGGTGACGAGTTCTCTGCAAAAATGGGTGCTGAAGCTGTTCAAGACTTGTTAAAAGATATTGATTTAGACGCTGAAATTTCACGTTTACGCGAAGAAATTCCTCAAACAACTTCAGAAACTAAGCTTAAAAAAGCATCTAAGCGTTTGAAGTTGATGGAAGCATTTAACGACTCTAACAACAAGCCTGAGTGGATGGTAATGAATGTATTACCTGTATTACCACCAGATCTTCGTCCGTTAGTACCACTTGAAGGTGGTCGTTTTGCGACTTCTGACTTGAACGATTTGTATCGTCGTGTCATCAACCGTAACAACCGTTTAAAACGTCTTCTTGACCTATCTGCACCAGACATCATCGTACGTAACGAAAAACGTATGTTGCAAGAATCTGTAGATGCGTTGTTAGATAACGGTCGTCGTGGTCGTGCGATTACGGGTTCAAACAAACGTCCATTGAAATCTTTGGCTGATATGATCAAAGGTAAACAAGGTCGTTTCCGTCAAAACTTACTTGGTAAACGTGTTGACTATTCTGGCCGTTCGGTAATTACCGTTGGTCCTAACCTACGTTTGCACCAATGTGGTTTACCTAAGAAAATGGCACTTGAATTGTTCAAACCATTTATCTTTGCGAAACTACAAGCATCTGGTCAAGCAACAACCATTAAAGCTGCGAAGAAAATGGTTGAGCGTGAGACTCCAGAAGTTTGGGACGTACTTGCATCAGTTATTCGTCAACATCCAGTCATGTTGAACCGTGCACCTACACTTCACCGTTTAGGTTTACAAGCGTTTGAACCGATCTTGATTGAAGGTAAAGCGATTCGTTTACATCCATTGGTTTGTGCTGCATTTAACGCCGACTTCGACGGTGACCAAATGGCGGTACACGTACCATTGACTTTAGAAGCACAGTTAGAAGCACGTGCTTTGATGATGTCAACAAACAACATTCTATCACCAGCAAACGGTGAGCCTATTATCGTTCCTTCTCAGGACGTGGTCTTGGGCTTGTACTACATCACTCGTGATGCAGTTAATGCCAAAGGTGAAGGTATGGTGTTTGCGGATACTCACGAAGTAAACCGCGCACTTGCTACTGGTCAGGTTGATTTACATGCACGCGTTAAAGCACGTGTACACCAAACAGTAATCGATGAAAATGGTGATCGTGAGCAACAAACAATTGTTGTAGACACTACTCCAGGTCGTTGTTTGCTTTGGGAAGTTGTACCTGAAGGTATGGATTTCCAACAAATTAACGTTGAGATGACTAAAAAGAATATCTCAAAATTAATCAACTCTTGCTACCGTAAACTTGGTTTGAAAGATACTGTTATCTTCGCTGACCAATTGATGTATTTGGGCTTCCGTCAAGCGACGCGTTCAGGTGTATCTGTTGGTATGGAAGATATGGTTATTCCACCACAAAAACAAACCATTATTGATAAAGCTGAAACTGAAGTTCGTGAAATCGAACAACAATTTGAGCAAGGTTTCGTGACTGCTGGTGAACGTTATAACAAAGTTGTCGATATTTGGGCACGTACTAACGACCAAGTTGCAAAAGCAATGATGGATAACTTGTCATTTACTACTGTTAAAAATAAACAGGGTGAAGACGAGAAGCAAAAATCGTTCAACAGTATCTACATGATGTCTGACTCTGGTGCCCGTGGTAGTGCGGCGCAGATTCGTCAGCTTGCTGGGATGCGTGGTTTGATGGCGAAACCAGATGGTTCGATCATTGAAACACCGATTAAAGCAAACTTCCGTGAAGGTTTGACAGTACTTCAGTACTTTATTTCAACACATGGTGCACGTAAAGGTTTGGCCGATACTGCATTGAAAACTGCGAACTCAGGTTATTTGACTCGTCGTTTGGTTGACGTTGCACAAGACTTAGTTATTACTGAGCCAGATTGTGGTACTGAAGAAGGCCTAGTAATGACTCCGTTCATTCAAGGTGGTGACGTTATTGAGCCGTTACGTGACCGTGTACTTGGTCGTGTGACAGCAGTAGATGTACGTCGTGCTGTGGATGATGAAGTTGTATTACCACAAGGTACACTCATTGATGAGAAGATCGCTGCTGCTCTTGAAGATGCCGGTGTCGATGAAGTTAAAGTACGTTCAGTTGTAAACTGTCGTTCTACCTTCGGTGTTTGTGCGAAATGTTATGGTCGTGACTTGGCACGTGGTCACTTGGTGAACCCAGGTGAATCTGTCGGTGTTATGGCTGCGCAATCAATTGGTGAACCTGGTACACAGTTAACCATGCGTACATTCCACGTGGGTGGTGCTGCAAGCCGAACTTCTGCTGCAAACAGTGTTCAAGTACGTAACAAAGGTACTGTACGTTTCCATAACGTGAAAACTGTACAACATGCCAAAGGTCACTTGGTATCTGTTTCACGTTCAGGTGAAATCGGTATTGCGGATGACTTAGGTCGTGAGCGCGAACGTTATAAATTACCATACGGTGCAAGCATCTTACTTAAAGATGGTGAGATTGTTGATGCTGGTGGTATCGTTGCGACTTGGGATCCACATACACATCCATTGGTAACAGAAGTTGCTGGTAAAGCACGTTTCAGCCAAATTGCTGATGGTGTAACTGCAACATCGAAAACTGATGATGCAACAGGTATGACGACAATTGAAATCTTGCCTGTTACAGCACGTCCTGTATCTGGTAAAGATTTACGTCCTGCGATTGTACTGGATATGGCTGATGGTCAAGAACAGTTCTACTTCTTGCCACAAAACACGATTGTTACTGTACGTGATGGTGAAACCATTGGTGTAGGTGACGTTATTGGTCGTGTACCACAAGAATCTTCACGTACTCGTGATATTACCGGTGGTTTGCCACGTGTAGCTGACTTGTTCGAAGCGCGTAAACCTAAAGAGCATGCGATTTTGGCAGAAGTGTCAGGTATCGTAAGCTTCGGTAAAGAGACTAAAGGTAAGAACCGTTTAGTTATCACACCTGATGATGGCGGCGAAATCTACGAAGAATTGATTCCTAAATGGCGTCAAATCAACGTGTTCGAAGGTGAACATGTAAACCGTGGTGAAACAATTTCTGATGGTCCACAAAACCCACATGACATTTTACGTCTGAAAGGTGAAGTGGCGTTGACTAACTACATCGTGAACGAAGTTCAGGACGTTTACCGTCTCCAAGGTGTAAAAATCAACGATAAACACATCGAAGTTATCGTTCGTCAGATGCTACGTAAAGTAGACATCGTTGATGGTGGTGATACAAGCTTCATCAAAGGTGAGCAAGTTGAGTACATCCGCATGGTTCAAGAAAACCAAGCTGTAAGTGCACAAAACAAATTCCCTGCGAAGTATGAACGTATCTTGATGGGTATTACCAAGGCATCATTGTCTACTGACTCATTTATCTCTGCTGCATCGTTCCAGGAAACAACTCGTGTGTTAACTGAAGCTGCTGTAACAGGTAAAGAAGATGATTTACGTGGTCTAAAAGAGAACGTTGTTGTGGGTCGTTTGATCCCAGCGGGTACTGGTTTGGCTTACCACTTAGAGCGTCGTCGTCAAGAAGCAGAAGCTGCCGAGTTTGAACTCAGCAATGACTTCTCTGATGTAGATCAAGCTTTCTCACAAGCATTAAACGAAGAACAATTCTAAGTTTAAGTTGTGAATAACAAAGGGCGCCGATTGGCGCCCTTTGTTTTTTTGATTGTAGCTCTGTTTAGACATGTACTGTATATTTGAATAACCAGCTGAATTTAGACGTGTTTTATTAGATTTTGGCCAAAAGCCGCAATGATATGGGGGTAAAGAGCACTTGGTATATCGTGTCCCATACCTTCAATGGCTAAAAATCTGGCAGATGCAATAGTTTTTGCCGTATCCTCACCACATTCAATGGGAATGAGTACGTCGTCTGTACCATGAATGACTAAAGTGGGCACAGTAATGTTTGTAATTCTTGCACGAAGATCTCCAGCCGCTGCTATTGCGGTTAAATGCCGTTTGAATCCATTCGGGTTATACCCGCGATGATATTCTTCTACAAAAAGTGCAGTCATGGCTTCTTGATCAAAAGGATATGCTGGGCTAGCAATACGCTTCGCTAATTTAATTTTATCAGAAAGATACTGATCAAAGTCGGCCTGTGGGTTGGGTGTGGCTTGTGTGAGTAACTGCATAACATCGGCTTTTGCTGCGGGTAAGTTCGGATTACCTGTACTTGACATAATTGAAGTCAGAGAACTTACACGTTGAGGATATTGACTCGCGAGGAGCTGTGCAATCATGCCTCCCATTGAACGTCCAATGATATGTGCTTGATTAATACCTAATGCATCAAGTAATCCAATTGTATCCTCCACCATATCATCGAGTGTGTAGGGAATAGTAATGTTTTTCCCAAAAGTCATTGCATCTACCAAATCTGAAAAACTTGGCGCAGCAAGATGATCTAGATGGGTAGATAGCCCAACATCACGATGATCAAACCGAATGACATGAAATCCTTGTTCTGCAAGCTGCAAACAAAAAGCCACATTCCAGTGGATCATCTGACTTCCTAGCCCTGCAATTAATACAATAGTTTCATCTTTATGATGCCCAAAAGTTTGATAATTCAATTGGATATTATTGTTTTTTACATACCCTAGCATTTTCTATTCGTTCTCATACGATAAATAATTATTGCAATATACTTGAGTTATCAACTATATTGCAATAGTTATTTATCGTTTCATGAGGCGTTTCCAATGAAAGTAAACTATCTTTTCCCGACACAACAAAACGGGATCAGTTTATTTAAACGACAATTGCAAGGGGAGGTCGTGATGCTGAATTTACTGCACTTCCGTGAGATTGCTGATTATTCAGCATTTCCTGAACAAGCACCTCTAACTGCAATTTCTGGAAAAGAGGCATTTCAGCTTTATATCGATCACACCTTACCTTTTTTACAAGCAACAGGAGGTGATATTTTATTCCTTGCCAACGCAGGTGAGTTTTTTATTGGTCCTTTGGATGAGTATTGGGATGCTGTCATGTTGGTCAAGCAAAAATCGATTGAAAGCTTTATGTCTTTTGCTGAGAATCAGGAATGTATGAAAGGTAATTTACATCGTACAGTGGCATTGTTGGATTCTCGATTATTGCCAATGCAACTGACTGCAAAGTTATGATGTATTGCTGATGTGAATGACATTAATCTATGACATCTTTGTATGAGATTGATAAGTTGCAATATATGATCACCTCTATAGAAATAATCACAGGGAAACTTAGTAATGACTGAGATAATAAAAATTGATCTTAAAAAACAGTATAAAGCACTTTCTTATGCAGCAAAGTTTATGCTTAAAAAGGGACCTAGTGCGATTGATTATGCTGTGATGCCACTGGAAGGACTTTGGTGGGCAGATGATATGACTGCATTTACCAATACTGATAAGTCACAATGGCAATGGAAGATGATGATCATGCAGCCAGAGTGGGTGAGTGTAGAAGTGATTGAACAGGCGATTGCTCAAGTGATGAAGAAAAAGGCCAATCCTGCATTAACACAGTTGAGATTTGAACGCTTTGCAGAAGGACGCTGTGCTCAAATTATGCATATTGGCCCTTTTTCTGAAGAAGGGCCAACTATTCAACGTGTACATGACTTTATAGATGCAAAGAGCACGCGATCAGGGAAACATCATGAGATCTATCTTTCAGATATACGACGTGCCGATCCGCATAACTGGAGAACCATCATTCGTCAACCCATGACATGATTGTGAAAAAATACAATGTTATGGGAAGGTTAGATTAATAGTTATCTAGTGGGATAATCAACTGTTTGATTTTCCAGTTAAGACCTTCACGCTGCATGATGACTTGTACTCGTTGATCATGACGTTCAGTATTTTTCACATTAATCACAAAACGATTAAAAGAGGTGTAATACATTTTGTATTCAACCTTTTCAGCACTCTTCTCTGGTTTTTCATCATTGTGTTGTGAACTGGTTTGAGCTGGCATATGTGATGGATTGAGATTTTTACCTTGTAACATCAGTCCAATACCGGTGGGTGTAATGACTGCATCCAGTAATGTATCTGTCATTGAAGATGCCAGCATACTACCCAGTTTGGCAAATTCATTGTTTTTGTCTTGCCGCAATTCTTTGAGCATATAAGCATTTAATTGCTCTTTTAAGCTTTGTCGTACACTTGGGTAGTCAATATAGTGATTAACACTTTCAATGTCATTTTGTTGTGCTGCTGATTTTAAATTTTTCAGTGCTAAATAGGGTGATGCATAGAGATAAGCAAGTATTGCTATAACGATAATGATCACAGTGAATATGGAGAATTTTGCTGTCTTGCTCATTTGGCTCTCGGCTGGTTTAGGGTCGAATTCTAAGGTGAGACATTCAAAACTTAGTGGCCAGAAATATCTTTTATCTAATAAAAAAGAGAAGTTATATCAAACGCAGTAATAAAGGCGTTTGCTTAATCAAGTTGGCTAAGTAATAAAAAAGTAATAAACATCAGGTTGGTATTTTAACCAGATTATGAATGGAAAAGTAATGGCATAAACTCGGTCGGGCAATACTTATTTTTACTGTATTATGTAGTGGTCAACTAAAATTGGATGCAGTTTTAAGTTTTTCCTCAGTTGTCTGAGGATTAATATCATTATTAAATTGATTTAATCAAATTTGATTGGATATCCAATTAGATGGTAGATTACCACTTAATTGGATGCCCAATTTTATTAAACTACTGCGATATTTGCTAGATGAAACCTAAGTTAATACACAATTATGAGAAGATTTAATTTTTTCGTATTCATTTACATTTTGTTAATTCACTAGAGTCTTGTGTTTTTAATAGCTCAGAATGTTCCTGTTTGTCTTTATTAATTGTTTGAAGATTCAAAGTACAATATCTCGACCCAGTCCCTTTTTCCCCTAAAAATCCTTCGCGATAAGAGATTTCGTAGTCTTCACCAGCTTTTGGTGTAAAACTTGCAGCAATTTGACAACTTTTAGAAACATCAGAATGATGTGCATCAACAATAATTGGTTGATTTGCATCAATAATAAACTCTTTAAATGTTACCTTGAGACCCCATTTTTTTTGAGGAACTGTAAGTAAATTATAGCTTTTTTCAGTTTGAGGCATACCAACAGTAATAATCTGATTATTTGGTAGGCTGTTTTTAACAGTGTGGATGTAGTTTTTTATACTGTTATTTTTCCATGCTGTACATGTAATGTTTTCATACATTTGTATATTAACATCATCATAGTAAATTCTAATTCTGGAGTGAGTATTATTGTCATAAGTTTCAACTTTGACAATTTCAGGTTGAGAACTCATACGTTTAAAAATCGCGATCTCTGGTGAGAGGGGAGGATACAACATGCAACTTTGGAGTATGAGTGTCAATAAGCTCAACAATAAAAATTTATAGGGTATATTTCTCATTTCATTAATCAATTTGTAAGACGGTTTGCATTATACAAAATATAAAATTAATTAGAATGTTAGTTTATCATCGCATCACGCTGGATCTTAAAAAGCTAGGTGAAAGCTTTGGATCTAATGAGTGCTGAAAATCATGAAGAACAATGGCATTACTACTATTCGAGGATATAAGAAGCACAAAAGCTATGGTTGTGGTTATCTTCAGATTGTGCCACTTAACCATTTAAATCGAGAATTTGTTAAAATATACCTGATGCCTCGATGTTGCAGACTGATGCGAGGATTCCCGTACACTTCAAAGCCCGTTGGTTATTATAAAATGGCTAAAAATTTACCGAGTTCAGTGTGACTGAACTCGGTTTTTTATTGCCACAGTAAAATTAACTTTTAAATATTGGTATTACCAATAATTAAAATAAATGCAATTCATTCTTGATAAATGTGATTTATATAAATAATATGATTGAAAATTACGGGTTAATATTGTTTTAAGTAAAATTGGTATTACCAATATTGTGGTTATTGCATTTAACCTGTCACTGCTTTTAGCATTTCAAGGAGATGAATATGCTGCAACAATGGCAACAAATTTATGACCCGATGGGTAATATCTGGTTTTCAAGTCTAATCTCACTAATTCCAATCGTATTTTTCTTTTTGGCCTTAGCTGTATTCCGTATGAAGGGGAGTGTGGCAGGGAGTATTACGGTTGTCTTAGCATTACTCGTTGCATTATTTGCTTATGGCATGCCTACGAGTATGGCATTTTCCTCATTAGTCTATGGATTCTTTTACGGGCTTTGGCCTATAGCCTGGATTATTTTAGGCGCATTATTTTTATATAAGGTCTCTGTTAAAACAGGGCAATTTGAAATTATCCGTGCCTCAATTTTATCTCTGACCCATGACCAACGCTTACAAATGTTATTGGTTGGTTTTGCCTTTGGTACTTTTTTAGAAGGTGCTGCTGGTTTTGGTGCGCCTGTTGCTATTACTGCGGCACTTTTGGTGGGCCTTGGTTTTAAACCTCTTTATGCTGCTGGTTTATGTTTGATTGCCAATACTGCACCTGTTGCTTTTGGTGCCATGGGTATTCCAATTATTGTTGCTGGGCAAGTTTCTGGCGTAGATACAATGGAAATCAGTCAGATGGTTGGACGTCAGTTACCGTTTATGGTGCCAATCGTACTGTTTTGGATTATGGCAATCATGGATGGTTGGCGTGGTGTTAAAGAAACTTGGCCAGCAGTTGTTGTGGCTGGTGGTTCTTTTGCAATCGCACAGTATTTAACATCAAACTTTTTAGGGCCTGAATTGCCAGACATTACTGCTGCAATTGCCTCAATTATTTGTTTAAGTATTTTATTAAAATTTTGGCAGCCAAAACATATTTTCCGTTTTGATCAAACAGAAACTGCCGCAGAATCAGAAACTAAAACTCAAAAATATAGTGTTGCTCAGATTGCCAAGGCATGGTCGCCATTTGCGATTTTAACCTTGATGGTCACCATCTGGAGTATCAAACCGTTTAAAGATTTATTTGCAAAGGGTGGGGTACTACAAGACTGGGTCATTTCAATTAAGGTGCCATTTTTACATCAAATGATTCAGAAAATGCCACCTGTAGTGACTGAAATTAAAGATTACGATGCCGTTTATAAATTTGATTGGTTCTCTGCTACAGGTACGGCCATTATTTTAGCGGCAGTGATTACCATTATTTATTTAAAAATGCAGCCACGAGAAGCAGTGAAGACATTCTTTGAAACAGCTAAAGAACTTCGTGTACCTGTATATTCGATAGGAATGGTGTTGTCTTTCGCTTTTATTGCCAATTATTCAGGTATGTCTGCAACATTGGCACTTGCGCTTGCGCATAGTGGCGATGCCTTTACGTTCTTTTCACCTTTCTTGGGTTGGTTAGGGGTATTTCTCACTGGCTCAGATACGTCTGCAAATGCATTATTTTCAGCGCTACAAGCGACCACCGCACAGCAAATTGGTGTGCCAGAGGTATTGTTGGTTGCAGCAAATACCAGTGGTGGCGTAACTGGAAAAATGATTTCACCGCAGTCTATTGCAATTGCTTGTGCCGCAGTGGGCTTGGTGGGTAAGGAATCAGATTTATTCCGTTTTACCGTGAAACACAGTCTAATTTTTACAGTGATGATTGGTATTATCATTACGCTGCAAGCCTATGTACTTCCGTGGATGATACCTTAAAATCAAGTAGCTGCAGATATTGAGATAAAAGACCATGAAAGTTTCTGAAAAAGTGTTGTATCAGCTACGTGAGCTCATTGAGAACCAACAATTACAAGTTGGTGATCGATTACCTGCTGAGCGTAAATTATGTGAAACTTTGGGAGTATCCCGTGCGAGTTTACGAGAAGCGATGCAGCATTTGATCAGTCAAGGGATTTTAACAGCCAAAGTTGGGGCTGGGAGCTACTTACAAAAGTTGCCTACGCATTGGTCTGAGTCAGGTATTGTTCAGCCAATTAGTTGGTTGATTGATGCTGACCCAGATTATCGTTTTGATGTACAAGAAGCTCGCGGCACTTTGGAAGGGGGCACGGCATGGTATGCAGCACAACGCGCAACACCAGAAGACCTACAAAAAATACGCGCTTGTTATGCACGTATTGCCTCTAGCCAAAGTCAAGGTAATGACGATGAAGCAGCACGTGCTGATGCTGCTTTTCATTTAGCCATTGCAGAAGCATCTCATAACGTGGTGCTGATCCAAATGATGCGTAGCCTATTTGATTTACTACAGCATAATGTTGCTTTGGCACGTCGCAAAATATACAGCGAAGCAAAACATTTTGGTCAGTTGCAGGATCAGCATTGGGTGGTGATGCAAGCGATAGAGCGTGGTGATCCAGAAGCTGCACGTCAAGCGGTGTGTGGACATATCGAATTTATTATTCAACAAGTACGCAATATTGATGAGGCCGTTGCACGTCAGCAACGTGCTAGTCGTTTAACGAGGATAGACGAATGATTATTTCTTCTGCTTTAGATTATCGCGAGGCAGCTCGTCGTCGCTTGCCTCCATTTTTATTTCATTATATTGATGGTGGCGCCTATGCCGAACAGACCCTGAAACGTAATGTTGAGGATCTTGCACAAATCGCACTAAGACAACGTGTTCTCAATGACATGTCGAGTCTAGATTTAAGTACCAAACTTTTTGATGAACAGCTTTCCATGCCTGTTGCATTATCGCCTGTAGGATTAACAGGTATGTATGCGCGCCGTGGTGAAGTTCAGGCGGCAGTAGCTGCAGAAAAAAAAGGAATTCCATTTACACTTTCAACGGTTTCTGTTTGCTCCATTGAAGAAGTGACTGCTGCCATTTCTCGTCCAATGTGGTTTCAACTCTATGTACTGCGTGATCGTGGCTTTATGCGTAATGCTTTAGATCGAGCAAAAGCTGCTGGTTGTTCTACATTGGTGTTCACCGTAGATATGCCAGTGCCTGGGGCGCGTTATCGTGATGCCCATTCAGGTATGAGTGGTCCTAATGCTGCGATGCGTCGCTATATGCAATCTGTCATGCATCCTCATTGGGCATGGAATGTGGGGCTTCTAGGGCGTCCACATGATTTGGGGAATATTTCAAAATACTTAGGCAAAGAAATTGGCTTAGAAGATTATATTGGTTGGTTAGGTAATAACTTTGATCCATCAATTTCATGGAAAGACCTAGAGTGGATTCGTGAAGCATGGGACGGCCCTATGGTGATCAAGGGTATTTTAGATCCACAAGATGCCAAAGATGCCGTTGCTTTTGGTGCAGATGGAATCGTGGTGTCTAATCATGGTGGTCGTCAGTTAGATGGTGTTTTATCTACAGCGCGTGCCTTGCCTCCTATTGCAGATGCAGTAAAAGGGGATTTAAAGATTCTTGTTGACTCTGGTATTCGTAGCGGTCTAGACGTTGTTCGTATGCTTGCGCTCGGTGCCGACACTTGTATGCTTGGTCGTGCTTTTGTTTATGCACTTGCAGGAGCTGGTGGTGAAGGGGTAAGCAATCTACTCGAACTGATTGATAAAGAAATGCGTGTGGCGATGACGCTAACAGGTGCAAATCGTATTGCAGATATTAGCTCAGATTGCTTGGTGAAATTAGAGCGTAGTTTAACAACTGGTGCTTAAGTTGAAGATTCGTTAGGGAGTTAATTCGATGTCGGTAGCATTTGATTCAGCACAGACTTTGGCACAGCTAAAGGAAATCGTTGGTTCACGTTATGTTCTAACCAAAGATCAAGATACACGTCTTTATCGACAAGGGCGACGTTTTGGCGAAGGTAAAGTCTTCGCTGTTGTGAGTCCTGGGAGCTTATTAGAACAGTGGCAAGTGCTACAAGTCGCAATTGCCGCAGATTGTATTGTGCTGATGCAGGCTGCCAATACCGGATTAACAGGGGGGTCTACCCCTTTTGGCGATGATTATGATCGTCCAATTCTTTTAATGAGCACTCGACGTTTACAAGTCATTCATGTGATTAATCAAGGTGAACAAGTTTTGTGTTTAGCTGGGGCAACCTTAGACGCACTAGAAAAACAGCTAGCACCTTATGATCGGGAACCGCATTCGGTGATTGGTTCATCTTGTATTGGTGCATCGGTACTTGGTGGCGTATGTAACAACTCGGGTGGGGCTTTGGTGCGCCGTGGCCCAGCCTATACTGAATTGGCATTGTATGCTCAAGTAGATGAGCAAGGGCAATTACGATTGGTCAATCATTTGGGAATTGAGTTGGGTGATACACCTGAGCAGATTCTCAATAACTTAGAACATAAAAATTTTACTCAAAACGATATTCACAATGACACATCTCGTCATGCCTCAGATCCGCGTTATGCACATGATGTCACACAGGTTGATGCAGATACGCCAGCACGATTTAATGCCGATCCAAGTCGTTTATTTGAGGCCTCTGGTTCAGCAGGTAAAGTTTGTGTGTTTGCAGTACGTTTGGACAGTTTTGAAAAGTTAGCGAGCCAAGTTTTTTATATTGGTAGTAACCAACAAGATGATTTAACCGCAATACGTCGTTTCCTTTTGACAGATTTACCTCGTTTACCCATCGCAGGTGAATACGTCCATCGGACTGCCTACGATATTGGTGCTGAGTATGGTAAAGACACCTTTATGTTTATTGAAAAGTTTGGCACCGCTAAGGTACCAGCAGCATTTGCGCTTAAAGATAAAGTTGATGGTGTATTAAGCAAATGGGGAATGACGGGTTTTACTGATCGATTTCTACAAATGGTGAGTAAATGGATGCCAATGCATTTACCAGTGCGAATGAATCAATTTCGTGACCGTTATGAACATCATTTGATTTTAAGAGTTGAAGATCGAGATGCGGCACAAGTCGAAGCATTTTTAACGCAGTATTTTAAGGCTACAGAACATCAGGGTATGGTTGATGGTGATTATTTTCACTGTACAGCAGAAGAAGGGCGTAAAGCATTTTTGCATCGATTTGCAATTGCAGGCGCTGCGATTCGATACCGCGACACACATAGAAAATACGTTGAAGATATTGTGGCTTTAGACATTGCTTTAGCACGTAATGATCGAGAGTGGTTAGAGCATTTACCTGCCGAACTTGAAGAAGCGATGGTACACAAACTGTATTATGGGCATTTTTTATGTCATGTTTTCCATCAGGACTATATTGTGAAAAAAGGTGTAGATCCAATGGCGATGGAGCATGCTATGTGGAAACTGCTTGACCAACGTGGGGCCGAGTATCCAGCCGAACATAATGTTGGGCATTTATATTTAGCCAAACCTGCACTTAAACAACATTATCAACAACTCGACCCATGCAACTGCTTTAATGTTGGTATTGGTCAAACCTCCAAGTTAAAACATTGGCGTTAAGGTGGTCATGGCTGAGCCATGACCTGAGCCTTATGCATTTTTCAAGGGTTCTTTAGCGCCGAAGCAAAGTCTTGCACCTGAGCCAATGTGGCGGCGAGGCCTTGTTGAGCAAAAGTCTCCACCAAAGCTGAACCGACGATGACTAGATCGGCCTTATGGTTCAGTGCTTGAATCTGAGCTTGATTTTTAATACCAAAACCCACTGCAACAGGAACGTCAAACACGGGCTTGATTTGTTCAAGGCGTTTTTCCAGTTGTGCGATCTTTAGGCTACCTCCGGTTAAGCCTGTAGCCGAAACATAATATAAAAAGCCCTCAGCTTGCGCGGCGATCTGTTTTAAGCGTGGGGCAGGTGTAGTTGGGGCTGCCATAGAAATGCATTGGATGTTTTTTGCACCAAGCACCGATTTAAACTGTGTTTGATATTCGAGTGGCGCATCTACGATTAGGATCGCATCAAGGATATTTTCTGTTTCCGCAGCCAGTTTTTCAATGCCATATTGCAAGATCGGGTTGAGATAAGTCATGAGTACCATAGGTGTTTTGGTATCTTTTTCTCGTACAGCACGTAATAGTTCTACGGTTTTAGCAACTGTTTGTCCTGCATTTAAGGCACGGGCATGTGCCGCTTGAATCACCTCTCCGTCTGCGACGGGATCAGAAAAAGCAACACCAACCTCAATAATATCTGCACCTGCAGCACCAAGCTGACTGAATAAATCAACACTTGCAGAGAAATCTGGATCACCTGCAGTGAAGTAACAGACTAAACCACTTTGCTGTTGCTGCTTGAGTTGTTTCAATTTTTGCGTTAAACGATTCATTGGGCTGCTCCTGCAAGATAGGCTTTGACAGTGGATAAGTCCTTGTCACCACGGCCACTGATGTTAACGATAATAATTTGTTCAGGCTGCATGGTCTTCGCCAGTTTTAGGGCATGGGCAACGGCATGTGAGCTTTCTAAGGCAGGGATAATGCCTTCTTGTCGTGTTAAGATTTGAAAGGCCTGCACAGCTTCATCATCAGTAGCAGCAACATAGTTGATACGACCTGATTCAGCGAGTAGACAGTGTTCGGGACCAACCCCTGGATAATCTAATCCTGCTGATATTGAATGACCTTCAATAATTTGCCCATCAGGGTCTTGCAATAAATAAGTCATATTGCCGTGTAATACACCCACTTTACCTTTTGAAATTGAGGCCGCATGTTGATCGTGTTGTAAGCCTTTACCACCCGCTTCAACGCAGTACATGTGGACATCAAGATCGGGTAAGAAAGGATGCATCAGCCCCAAAGCATTGGAACCGCCACCAACGCAAGCGACCAAGGCATCAGGAAGTCGGTTTTCATGTTGCAAGATTTGTGTTTTTGCCTCAATGCCAATAATTTTCTGAAATTCCCTAACGATGGTCGGATAGGGATGTGGGCCTGCACCTGTACCGAGTAAGTAGTAGGTGTCGTCAGCATGATTAATCCAGTCCCGTAAAGCTTCGTTCATGGCATCTTTTAAGGTGCCACGACCTTCACTGACACTTTTGACCTCGGCACCAAGCAGTTGCATGCGATCAACATTCATTTGCTGACGACGAATGTCGGTTTCACCCATATAAATGGTGCATTGCATTTTAAACAGTGCACATACCGTTGCTGTAGCAACCCCATGTTGGCCTGCACCTGTTTCCGCGATGATGCGGGTTTTACCCATATGTTTTGCCAGTAAGATTTGTCCTACGCAGTTATTGATCTTATGCGCACCTGTATGGCTAAGATCTTCACGCTTGAGATAAATCTTTGCTCCACCTGCATATGCTGTTAGATTTTTTGCAAAGAAAAGTGGGCTTGGACGACCAACATAATCAGTTAAGATGCGTTTATATTCATCCCAAAATTCGGGTTGATGACGAAGGTTTTCCCATGCTTGTTGCAACGCTTGCAATGCAGGCATGAGTACTTCTGGCATATAGCAGCCACCAAATGAACCAAAAAAACCC
Organism: Acinetobacter rudis; assembly: GCF_031157835.1. Taxonomy (GTDB): domain Bacteria; phylum Pseudomonadota; class Gammaproteobacteria; order Pseudomonadales; family Moraxellaceae; genus Acinetobacter; species Acinetobacter rudis_A. The sequence goes on from NZ_JAVIDR010000019.1 coordinate 24,156, forward strand.
GATACGTCTGGGCCGTCACCAATATATGTTGTCATCTTATTTACTCAAGAACTGCAATGGCTTTTATCTTAGAGGACTTACATTGCCTTGATAATTGATATATTTTAACCTTGAGATGTTAGAAAAATTCACAGCTATGAAGCGTAAAAAACTACCTCCCTTAAATTCACTTAAGGCATTTGAAGCGGTGGCGAGACATCAAAGTTTTAGTTTGGCCGCTGACGAGTTATGTGTCACACACAGTGCCATGAGTCATCAGATTAAATTGTTGGAACAATGGCTCGATCGTAAATTGTTTATTCGACATGCTTCTACGATTTCATTGACCCCAGAGGCAGAACAGCTACTATCGATTTGTTCTAACTTTTTTAATGATTTGGAGCAATGTATTGCCGATCTAACGCGTAAAGCTGTGGATGTGGAAATTGTGATTGGTGCTGCACATAGTTTTATGGCCAATTGGTTGATACCACGTCTAGAAAAATTTGAGTCGGCTCACCCTCATGTGCAGATTAAATTGATGACTTGTGATGATTACAAGTTATTAGAAACCGAAAAAATAGATATTTTTATTGGCAGTTTAAAATCTGATACTGTCCTTCCACAGCGCATAGAACAATCAATTTTATTTCCAGATTATATGGGGCCTATTTGTAATGCTACAGCCTATCCTTTAACTCAAATTGAAGATATTTTTCATGCTCCTTTATTGCATACCCAATCGAACCGCAATGCTTGGAGTATTTGGATGAATAAACTTGGTATTACAACCACACAAGTCAAAAATGAACGTTATTTTGATCGTCTCAATTTAATGGTTGAGGCTGCTGTTTCTGGTTTAGGCGTGGCAATTGCCCCTCAACTCTTGGTTGAAAAAGAGATTTTAAGTGGACGAATAATTGCACCTTTTGGTTTTGTTTATTGTGATTATAGTTTTTATGCACTGACAAGAAAAAAAGCGGATGCAGAGTGTGTACAAGTGGTTGAGTGGTTGCAAGCTGAAGCACAGCAACTCGGTTAATTACTATTAAGTGACCAAAAGAATCATGAGTGAGAGCGGTCAATCTTAATCCGATCTTAAGAAGTTAATTTTACCCTCGTTGAGAAAATCTTTTCGGGGGTGAGGTTAGTGAGTCAGCAAGTAAGTGTACTGGGTAATAAAAAACTGTTATTTGCCATTGGCACATTGGCTGTGGTCATCGTTGCGATTTGGTTGGGCAGTCGCTTACTGTCAAATAACAATAAAGAGACAGCAGCTGTAGAAAATGAGACAACAGCTGCGATCAGCGCCGATCCATCAGGCAATCAGATCTTAATCTCTCCCCAACAAATCAAGCAGGTTGGGATACAGCTACAAAGTTTGGGCCAACCCAGTTCAGATATACAAGCGACTTTGGCTCTACAAGGTCAAGCACAGTGGTCACCGACAAGTAAAGTGGTGTTGACTAGCCCAGTCTCTGGTGTGGTTCAGCAAGTATTGGTACAACCTTTGGCAACCATTGCACGAAATAGCAATGTACTGACGGTCAGTAGTCCAGAGCTCATTCAAATTCAAAATGACATTTTGCAAATTCAAGCACAGCAACAGTTAGCTGTGCAGACTTTGGCGCGGGAAAGAAAACTGTTTGCTGAAGGAATTATTGCGGAAAAAAGGGTGCAAGAAGCGCAAAACCAAATGCAACGACTGAGTATAGACCTTGCGGCAAAACAACGTATGTTGCAGTTTATGGGTGGCAATAGTGGCAATGGCCTAAGCTCGGTGGTCTATGTGAAAAGCCCTGCCAGCGGTAGCGTTGAAAGTCTACAAGTCTCTGCAGGTCAGTATGTTGAAACAGGTGCAGTACTTGGGCAGTTGGTAAATAGCGACTTGCCTTTACAGTTGGTATTGCAAGCCAGTTTGGCAGATAGCCAATATATTCACATTGGGGACAGTGTCAAAGTTGAAGGCTGTGAGATCACAGGTCAGGTACAAAAAATTGCCCCTGCACTGGCAGGCAATACTCAAACGCAAAATGTGATTGTGCAGATGAATGCTAATCATCGCTGTCTACAGGTGCAACAGTTTGTGAAAGCGCAGCTACAAAGTCATAACCCGACTGCAAGAGCGGCTTGGACTGTACCAAGCACAGCACTGACTTTAAAAGAGGGTAAAAACATCGTCTTTGTGCACAACCAAAATGGTTTTGCTGCAATACCCGTAGAAGTGGTGGGCAATAATCAACAACACAGCTACATCACCGCAACTGCACTAAAACCAGGTATGAATATCGCCATCAGTGGTGTTGAACGACTCAAAGCGGTTTGGTCAGGCTTTGGTGCCGAGCAAGCACCTACTGCCGCAGCGCAATGAGGCTAAGCACATGTTGAAACGTATCATTGCATTTTCACTGAGCCAACGCATCTTAATCTTATTGATCGGGCTTGCAGTTTGTGTGGCGGGTTATCTGGCCTTTACCAAACTCCCCATCGATGCTTTTCCTGATGTATCAAGTACCCAAGTTCAAATTGTGATGAAGTCACCTGGCATGACACCCGAAGAGGTAGAGAGTCGGATTGTGGTGCCGATTGAACAAGAAATGCTGGGGATTCCTCATCAAACTGTGCTGCGCTCACAGTCCAAATATGCCATTGCCATCATTACTTTAGACTTTGCTGAAGGAACCGATCCTTATTGGGCTCGACAACAAGTGAATGAACGCCTAAGTGGAGTCATGTCTGCATTGCCAAGCAGTGCTTCGGGGGGGATTGCACCGATGACCACACCGTTGGGTGAGTCATTTATGTTTACTTTGCATGGCCCACTCAGCGATATGGAAAAACGCACGTTACTTGACCGTGTAATTCGTCCACAGCTGCGTAAAATTGAGGGTGTGGCCGATGTGAATGCCTTGGGCGGTTTGGTGCGTACTTTTGAAGTTACACCAAACTTAGATGCTTTGGCGGCGCGTGGTTTATCGCTTAATCAGTTACAACAAGCCATTGAACTTAATAACGCCAGTGATGGTGCAGGACGACTCAATGAAAACGGCGAATCGCTGTTGATTCGTAGTGATAGTCGCGTCAGTAACTTGGCAGAATTAGGCGATATTATTGTTTCAAACAATCAAGGGACTTTGGTTCAGGTCAAAGATGTTGCAACCGTCCATACGGGAGCTTTAACCCGTTATGGTGCAGTAACCGAAAATGGTCAAGGCGAAGCGGTTGAAGGTATCGTGCTCAGTTTAAAAGGGGCCAATGCACGACAAGTGGTACAACATGTGCGTGAGCACCTACAAGAGATTGAAAAAACCTTACCTGCAGGCACCACCATTGAGCCATTTTATGACCGTGGTGAGTTGGTCAATCGTGCTATTCATACTGTGAGTAAGACACTGTTTGAAGCCATTGTTTTGGTGTTGATTTTATTGCTGTTATTTTTGGGAAATTTGCGTTCGGCCTTGGTGGTCGCTGCAATCTTGCCACTCTCGGCACTGAGTACTTTTCTTATGATGCGTCAGTTTGGTTTAAGTGCCAACTTGATGTCTCTAGGAGGACTCACCATTGCGATTGGTCTGTTGGTCGATGCTGCCGTAGTGGTTGTGGAAAATATTGAGATGCAATTGGCTGATGCGCATGAGTCCAAACATCGTTCGTTTTTACCAGCACTCAATGTGATTTACCGTGCAGTTTGTGAAGTGTCGGTGCCTGTAACAGCAGGGATGATCATCATTATGTTGGTGTTTATTCCACTCATGACCCTTGAGGGTCTGGAAGGCAAACTATTTTCACCTGTTGCTTTAACAATCGTCTTTGCGCTATCGAGCTCATTGATTTTCTCCTTAACGATTATTCCTGTGCTGTGTTCTTTTTTCCTCAAGTCTCAAGCTCACCACACTCCGTTTGTGGTGCGTAAACTAGAGGCAGGGTATAGCAAAATTTTAAATGCGAGCCTTGCCAATCCGAAAAAAGTTTATGTTATGGCAGGTGCTGCCTTACTGGTGGCGGTGTTGATCTTTCCTTTCATTGGTAAATCTTTTATGCCTACCATGGATGAAGGCGATACCATCTTACAGTTGGAAAAAATCCCTTCGATTAGCCTGCAAAACTCGATTGAGCTGGACTTAGATATTCAAAAGCGCATCTTAAAGCAAGTACCTGAAGTTAAACGTATTGTGGCACGTACTGGATCAGATGAACTTGGACTAGACCCAATGGGTTTAAACGAAACGGATAGTTTTATTGTGCTTAAACCACAAGATCAGTGGAAGGGTCAAAGCAAGGAACAGATTTTAGAAAAAATTCGTCATGTTTTGGTCGATGTTCCTGGGGTGAACCTCACTTTTAGTCAACCCATTGAAATGCGAACGTCCGAGATGCTCTCTGGGGTACGTGGTGACCTTGCGGTAAAAATCTTTGGTACAGACCTCGATAAACTCAATGAGTTATCTAAACAGATCGCAGGGATTTTACAGGGGATTGAAGGTAGTGAAGATGTCATGACCTTGGAAAACTCTGGGGTGCAATATCAAGAGCTACGTGTACGCCGTGATATGGCAGTGCGCAATCAACTCGATAGCCAAAACATCCAAGCACAGCTTAAGACCTTGATTGAAGGCAAAGAGATTGGTTCGATTATTGAGCAGGGGCGTCCTGTCCCATTGATGATGAAAGGTGATCCTGCTTTAAGTCAATCTAGCTTTAACTTATCCAATATTGCCTTACCTGTGGAAAATGCTGCGGCAGTACCACTACAGTCTTTGGCCGAAATGGTTAAGACCGAAGGTGTAGTGAAGATTGATCGTGAAAATGCGTCACGGATGTCAGTAGTGCGTTCTAACGTGCGCGATCGTGACTTGGTCGGGTTTGTTGATGAAGCCAAACAAGCTGTGGCGGAAAAAGTCCAATTACCCGCAGGCTATAGTTTGAAATGGGGCGGCCAGTTTGAAAACCAACAACGTGCCGCAGCGCGCTTGATGTTGGTGGTGCCAGCCGCATTGACCATGATTTTCTTCTTGTTGTTTACCACCTTAGGTTCGGTACGCCAAGCAGTCTTGGTTTTTGCCAATATTCCCTTTGCCTTGATTGGTGGGGTAGTGGCCTTAGCCATCACAGGTGAATATCTGTCTGTACCTGCATCGGTGGGCTTTATTGCGCTCATGGGCATTGCCGTACTAAATGGTCTAGTGATGATTGGTTACTTTAACCAGTTGATTGCCCGAGGTATTGAGATCGAAGAAGTGGTGCGTGAAGGGGCGATGCGCCGTTTACGTCCAGTGATGATGACAGCCAGTATTGCAGCATTAGGTCTGATTCCATTGCTGTTTACTACAGGGCCTGGGGCTGAGATTCAACGTCCACTGGCGATTGTGGTGATTGGTGGCCTGATCTCTTGTACTTTGTTGACTTTGATTTTGTTACCCAATCTGTTTAAAAAATTTGGTTTAGCGCGAGATCATCATGACTGAAATGTGCCAACTCTCTATTAATGTGTCGAGTGATATTGTCGAAGAATTGATGAGCCATCTCTGGCTAATTCCTGAGCTGGTCACAGGCTGTACTTGTGTGCCAGCACGCGGCTTTGGTCGTCGTCAGCATTATCGCAATGTGCAAGAAAAAATCCGTGGAGCGACTGAGCGTAACCTAATCTTGATGATTTTACCGCAAGCTTCCGTCTCTTTGGTTTTAGAGCATATTAAGCAAAAATTTAAAGCAAGCGACTGTTTCTACTGGGTACTCCCCACGTTGACCTCTGGCTATGCAAGCCAAGGAGTACTGGACTAATGACATCTCATTTTAAATCTACTCTCATCGCCAAACCTACTTTACTGAGCAAGTTATGTCATTGCTTGGGTTTGGGGTGTTGTTTCCTTTGGGCACAGAGCAGTTGGGCTGAGCCGAGTCTTGATGCTGTCTTGCCACCTTCGGCTGCTGTACAACTAAGTTTGGCAGAGCATCCGAGTGTACGTGCAGCAATCTCTGATCAAGACTATGCCAACTTTGCTGGCCAAGGACTGAAACTGGGACAACATCCGTGGACTGTACGTGCAGGTATGCAACTGCGTAAGACCGATGCACAGCCAGACCAAACAAAATCAAACAGCTATGAACCGAGTTTTGGGGTCGAAAAGCAGATCCGCTTACCTAATAAATATCAACTCGATCAAGACTTGGCACAGCGTGGCTTGAGTATAGCTGAGTTAAAGTATGAAGATGCCAAACATGAAGCAGCCAAGGTCTTATTGGCCAATTGGTTTAGCTATATGCGTTCATCCTTGCAACTTAACCGTTTGCAAGAACAGCTTGAGCAAATCCATCAATATATGGGCATGACTGAACAGCGTATTCGGGCTGGTGATGCACCGCGTTTAGAGTTGATGTTACTCAATAACGAATATAGCCAAGTTGAAGAAAAATACATGCAAGCCAAAGCAAGTTACTATCAAGCAAAGCAACTGTTAGCACGCGATTATCGCGGTACTATTCCTGAACAATGGGACAGTAATGTGATTCAAGTTAGCCCGATCACACAGACACAAGCCCAGTGGGTTGAGCAGATTTTATCGGCTAACCATGAGTTAGAGCTGGTGCGTACTCAGGCTGAGCAACAGCATGCTTTATTAAAGCGTGAACAGCTCAATAAAATTCCTGATCCAACAATTGGATTTGGCTACAGTCGAGAACAATCGGGCGTGGAAAATCTAATGGGGGTAACGGTATCAATACCATTGTCGAGCCGTCATGTTCGTGCTGCAACAGGTATGGCCGCCGCTGAAGCACGCAAGGCCGATTATGAAGTTGGTCGCGTGGAGAACCGCTTGCGTCAAGAAGCACAGTATTGGTCTACGCAAATGGAGTCGTCGGCAGTTCGCTACAACAAGGCACAGCAGAATTTGCTGCAACTACAACAGCAGCATAGTCTGATGCAAAAGGCTTATAAGCTAGGTGAGTTGAGTCTCAATGAGTTATTGTTACACTCACAACAATTAATTGAAGCACGTAGTCGAGTCGATCAAGCCAAGGTTGATTATGCTGAGAGCTACGGACTACTATTGCTTAATTCGCATCAATTGTGGCCTCTACATGACGAACATGAACATGATGGTCATGAGCACCACAACGAAGTAATACGATAGGTCGAGTATGAGAGTTTTACTGGTAGAAGATGATGCTTTATTGGCAAAGGCGACTGGGCGTGGTTTAGATCAGGCTGGTTTTGTTGTAGATATTGCCGTTACAGCGCATCAGGCTCAGCATTTTCTAGCCAGTTATCACTACAATTTTGTGCTTTTGGATTTGGGTTTGCCCGATCGAAATGGTATTGAAATACTGAAATCATTACGTCGCAAGCGTAATAAAGTGGGCGTGATTATTCTCACTGCGCAGGACCGCATTGAAGAGCGTATAACAGGTTTACAAGCTGGGGCAGATGACTTTGTGGTTAAGCCTTATGACATACATGAGGTAGTGGCACGTATTCATGCTGTATTACGCCGTATTTCTGGCGATATGGATGATATGGTGACTATTGGTAATATTCAGATTAATAAGGCAAATAAACAGGTTTATTTAGATCAAGTGGAAGTTGAGTTAACACAAAAAGAATATCATTTACTTGAGTTGCTCAGTTTGAACCGTGGTCGGGTTATTTCTCGTGAGAGCATTGAAAATTCATTTTATCACTATGATGCTGATGTGAGCAGTAATGTCATTCAAGTTCATATTCATAATTTACGCCGCAAATTAGGCAAGAATATTGTGCGCACGGTACAAGGTTTTGGCTACATTATGGATGTCAATCATTCATGACAGCAGCCATTCGTAGTTACTCTCTGACCCAAAGACTTTCCATTATTTTACTGATGATTACCACCAGTGTTTGGTTAGGAAGTCTGGGGTGTATTTATTGGGGAATGCAAAGAACGGCCAATAATATTTTTGATAAATCATTGGCAGAGACCGCACATGCATTATTGTCAACGACCTTAAGTACACTTGATGGCAAAGTGCCTCAGCATACTGCCATTGAGAAAATTCAGGGGGAACATTACGATCAAATTATTTTTCAAATTTGGCATCGTGATGGACAATTAATTTATCGTTCAGTTGGGGTATCTACACAACCTTTTGTGAAACAAACAGGTTTTGGATGGATGAACATCCACGGAAAAAATTACCGCAGTTATTCAGTTTGGGACAGCACTCAGACTATTCAGGTTCAAATTGCACAGGTATGGACGATTCGACAAGACATACAAAAAGATATGTTACTCTTTTTGATTTTAGTCTCGATTATATTTTTGCCCTTACTTTCATGGCTTATTTTTAGAATTGTGCGAAGCCAGTTATCTACGGTATACAACATTAGTCAAAATCTAGAAAAACAGTCTATTGAACATTTAAAACCCATACACCCAATTGTACCAAAAGAGATTGAACCTTTAGTGAGCTCCTTAAATACCTTATTGAGTGAGATTGCAGAGAGTATTCAAAGAGAAAAGCGTTTTACCTCAAATGCTGCACATGAGCTGCGAACTCCTTTAGCCGCAATTCGTTTACATGCCCAAGTTTTACAAGGGGCACGCTCTGCAACAGAGTCACAAGAGGCTGCACAGGATATTATTGCCGGTGTAGACAAAGCTTCACGCATGATCACACAGCTTTTAACTTTGGCACGTTTAGAGCCTAATGCAATACAGCAAAAAAGCCAGATTGATTTGGTGAATATTGTACAAACCACTATTGTAATGATGGACTTCCAATGTCAACAAGTTGGGGGTAAGTTTCAGTTACAGCTTGCTTCAGCCCCTGTATACGTACAGCAAGATCAATTGGAAATAATGCTGCGAAACTTATTAGAAAATGCGCTGATTTATCGTCATCCAGATCGTGCTGCAATCATTCAAGTGAGCTGTGGCATCAGCCAAAACAAGGCATTTATACAAGTTGAAGATAATGGTTTAGGCATAGAACCAGAGCAAATGTCTTTCGTTTTTCAGCGTTTTTATCGGATTCATCAGACAAGTGAGGTGATAGGAAGTGGTTTAGGTTTATCCATTGTGAAACAAATCGTTGATTCACATCAGGGTACTATCAATATTCATAGCGCAAGCTCAGGACATGGGTTAGTGATCCGTATTGAGTTTGAGCTGGCTATGTAAATTAAGCATTCGCTGTTTCAATTTTATCAACAATACATTTTAAACGTTTGACGGCTTCTATTAATTGAGCTTTGGGGTGAGCAGCAAAACCAAGTAATAGGGCTTGTTCTGTACTTGCAACTTGACGATATCGTGAAAGTGGCTGTAGACCGAGATCATATTCTTGGCAGTGTTCAATAATTTGTTGTTCTGTCATCCCTTGTGGGAGATAGCAAATCAAGTGAATTCCCGAATCATCGACCTGTATTTTAAATTGGGGTAAATACTGTTGTAGGGCAGTAATTAAACTTTGTTGCCGTTCATAACATGCTTTACGTACTCGACGTACATGACGAGCATAGTGTCCTTCGGCAATAAATAGGTGTAGGGCCGCTTGTTCTAAGTATCCTGTACGTGTATCTGCATAGTGTTTAGCCAGTTTAAACGCGTGAATGAGCTGTGGCGGTACCACTAAGAAACCTAAGCGAAATTCTGGATACATCATTTTAGAGAAAGTTCCTGCATAAATGACACGCTGATGTTGGTCTAAGCCCTGTAATGCCTGAATAGGTCGGGCGTTATAACGAAACTCACTATTGTAATCATCTTCAAAAATCCATAGCTGTTGTTTCGCTGCCCAGTCCAAAAGTAGGAGACGTCGTTGTAAACTTAAAGTCCCTCCAAGTGGGTATTGGTGTGAGGGGGCGGTAAATAATAATTTGGTTTGCGGATAGTGTTGTATGGCAGCTTCAATATCCATGCCATGTTGATCTCCCTTTACAGGATGAACAGTTGCTCCAGCAGCTTGGAATACACCTAAAGCACCATCATATCCAGGTTCATCCAGACAGACTTCATCCCCCTGTTGTAACAGCACTTTAGCCGTTAAATTCATTGCTTGTTGTGTACCATTGACAATTAATATCTGTGAGGCATCACAGTTCAGTCCGCGAGTGGTACTCACATATTGAGCAATACTTTGTCGAAGTGGTTCAAAGCCAAACGCATCTTGAGAGAGTGGTGACCAATGGCGGTAATGACGCCATGCACGGCCCAATAGTCGTCCCCATAGTTGTTCTGGAAAGAGGTCATTACAGCCAACACCAATACTAAAAATTTGCTGACTATTGGGGCGAGGTACAACTTTGTTCCATAAGTTATCCAAAAGTTGCATTTGTGGATTCAGTTGTAGGGGGAGTTCCGTTGTAGTCTGAGGGGTAGGCGTGGGTGTTTTCACACTATCAATAAGTTCATCGGGAATATGCTGTGCAACATAAGTACCAGAACCTGCACGACTCACTAAATAGCCTTCATCGATTAATCGATCAAAACCAGCCAAGACTGAGTTGCGTGAAATAGACATCATTTCAGCCAAACTTCGGCTGGAAGGAAGCTTGCTGCCTGGACGAACTTGTCCAGTTAGAATTTGTTGTTTGAGTGCCTGATAAAACTGCTGATGAATTTTGCCATGCTGGAGTAAAAGATGAGGAAACTCAACGGAGACTTTCTTTTTCCTCGTTTTGGATGAGGTATTTTCTGCTTGTTTTTTGCTAGGCATATCAGGCTCCATTTGATTTGATACCGCACTAAAATAGATAAAAGTGGTACTTATAAATATAGATAAAGTGTACCTTAAATAGAGCCAGTATTGTGACTATGCTGTATAGCAATTTAAGCCCATTCGCAAAGAGGACGAATATATGCCACAGCTTATCGTTAGTGCAGTCGAGGAACAAGATTTTGTCCAATGGCTACCATATTGGTTGAACTATCAACAATTTTATAAAGTACAGTTATCTGAACAAGTCACGGCTACAACATGGTCACGATTCTTTGATGAGGAATGTCCTGTTTATTGTGCCGTTGCACGTCAAGGAGATAAAATTTTAGGTTTTGTTCATTATGTATTTCATGCATCAACATGGGCTGAAGCTGATTTTTGTTATCTTGAAGATTTATTTGTTGCAACAGATGCGCGTGGTAAATTGGTGGGTAAACATCTTATTGAATATGTACAAGCTCAAGCACAGAAACATCAATGTGCGCGTTTATATTGGCATACTCAAGAGATTAATCATACTGCACAGCGTCTTTATGATTGGATTGCAGAGAAACCAGGTGTTATAGAATATCGTATGCCATTATAAGTTGGTATGTGTCCAATGAAGTGAGTATATATCACTTCATTGGAGCATTTATTTGCTAATACTTCTCATTTAAAATATTAAATACATCTCATAAATCAAATAGATAGTGGTGGGGTATGCGCTTTAATTGTATATAAAATATACAAATAGAGGGGCTAATGTAGATTTTGTGTAATAAATACATTAACTAAAATTAAAAAACCAAGCAAAAAACTTTGTTATAGATAACGTTATGATTAATAAATAAAATAATACCTATATTTATAACATGACACGATAAAATCATTTTTTCCGCATCTAATTTGAGATACAAAAACAACATAATAAGGAAAACATATCTAGTTAATATTGAAGCTCTTTTTATATTGTTGTCTAAGTTTAGGCATTTTTATTTTTTATTTTTGGGTTATTCATTATGAAAAAAAGTATTCTTTGTGGCTTATTTTTGCTGAGCAGCACAAGTTCATTTGCCATGATTGATCAAGAGGGTGTTATTCACCTTAGCGGTTATATTTATTCTGCAACATGTGAATTAGATATTAATAACCAAGGGCCAAAAGATGTTGGTGTAAATATGGGACGTTACCCAACAAGCTCATTTAGTAAAATTGGTGATGAGGTTGGTGGTAATGGTGGTTTTGGTCAAATAAAAGTATCTTTGAAAAACTGCCCAAGTACAGGTGATTTAGCTGTTAGTTTTAATGGTTCAACATTGGCTGGTAATAATGAAATTTTGAATTTAGATAATGCTGCGACTGGTGATACTGCACAAGGTTTGGGTATACATGTTTATTCAGAAAGTGATTTGAACAAGCCTTTGAATTTAGATGGTTCAGAAGTTGTTAAAACAGAAGTGACTAATAGTGCTGAGCATGAAGAAGGCTTTGTTGCACGTTATGTGAGTACTGCTGAAAATGTAGTTTCAGGTGAAGCCAATGCAACACTAAATTTCCGCGTAACATATAAATAATAAATCCATGGGGGTATAACCAAAAGGTTATTCCCCATCTTATAAACTGTTTCTATTTTGATCAAGCACAGCATAAATAAACGTTTGTTTATTTTTTGTTGAAGGAGATCTTTGCCAAATTTAGCCTGAGGATTATTGGATGTTAATTAAAAAAATATGCTGTGTATTGGGATTTAGCTTAATCATGCAGTCTAGCTATGCAGGTGTGGGATTAGAAACTACACGTGTTATTTTTAATGAAGGCGATAAAAATCAGGGTGTAGTGGCTTTTAATACAGATAAAACAGTGAGTTACTTGGCTCAGTCTTGGGTAGAGAATCAGCATGAAAAGCAGTCTAATGATTTTGTTGTGATGACACCTTTATTAAAAGTGCGCCCAGAGCAAAAGAATACCGTACAGTTAATGAAAAACGTAAATTTAAATGCAGATCAAGAAAGTATGTATTGGTTGAACGTTAAATTTATCGCACCAAACCAAAAAGATGCAGACAATACATTAAAGTATGCAATGACTCATCGTATTAAAGTGTTGTACCGCCCATCTGCTTTGTCCAAAATGACGATGGCGGAAGAAGCTAAAAAACTTACCTGGAATGTACAGAATGGACAGCTTAACCTTAAAAATCCAACCCCGTTTTATATTCATTTAGCTGAGGTAAAACTTGCTGGTCAGGCGATCACAACCCCTACTTATATTGCCCCGTATGCCCAGATTAATCAGAAGGTGAATGCACCTGCTCAGACAAACGTATTACATTTAAGTTATATAAATGATCATGGTCGAGCAATGCCGATCGAGTTATCTGCAAGCTCATAATGTCGTGGTTGATGGTAAGAACAGTTAGAAACCGTATGTAGAAAAGTCATCTTGTAGATCGTCATGTTCTATATCTACAAGAGACAACGGATTTCAAGTGGATGTGGTTATAAGTAACATTTGCTTGGGCTAAGGGCGTAAGGTCTATCTGCTAATTTTCTGTACTGTGTCAGTAGGCTAAGAAATAATAGTTACTCTAAAGCATTTACTTTGATTTAAAATATTATAATCACATTATTATTTTATGATGTGAGCTTAATATATAAACTCACTTTTAATTTGTACTATACAGCTTAATATAATTTATTTTTTGTTTGTATTTTAACTCTTTTAGCATAAATTATTATAAATGTATTTTGTCTGGGTCATTGATAAAAATAATTATTGATAAAACAATGAGCTTGATGATTAAGCCTATTTTTTATTTGAAATATTATTTACTAATTCTTATTTTTTTCTGATATTTATTTAGAATAATACCATAGGTATAAAAAATAATTTATTGGGCTATACTCAAGCTATATCTAGAGGGTGATCGTGATGCGATTACTTATACTTGCGACAAGGTTTTAAATTTTGATGTGAAGAATATTGTGTTTTTATTTTCTATATTTTTAATATCAAGTTTATTGGTATTTAAAAGAGGGGGTAATGCGTTTAAGGTGCTGCGGTTTTTTGATGGGATAGTTTTATAAGCAATTCATATTTAAAAATACTTATATTATATCATGTGGAATTTTGGGGTTACTCTGCATAAATAAAACTGGTTTTTATCTATTAGAGTGTGTGGCGATATTATGGTTGAGAAGCCAGAGTATCTATTCGACAAACCTATAGGAATTCTGCATGCTAAAAATTCTATTGGTCTTTGGGACACGACCAGAAGCAATTAAAATGTCACCTTTGGTTCATGTATTACAAAGACAAAATCAAGTTGACGTTAAAGTTTGTGTAACAGCACAGCATCGTGAAATGTTAGATTCGGTTTTAAGTTTATTTGATATTGTTCCAGATTATGATCTAGATATTATGAAATCTGGGCAGAGTTTGACAGCATTAACTTCACGAATGTTAACAGGCTTAGAGCATGTCCTGAAACATTTTCACCCAGATGTAGTGCTTGTTCATGGTGATACAAGTACCACATTAAGTGCCTCGCTATCTGCTTTTTATCAGAAAATAGATATTGGCCATATTGAGGCTGGTTTAAGAACTTATAATTTGTATTCGCCTTGGCCAGAAGAATCAAACCGTCAATTAACCAGTGTACTTAGTCGCTGGCATTTTTCTCCTACTCTCACTGCTGCAAGCTATTTAAAACAAGAGTGTGTCCCTGAAGATACAATCTTTGTGACTGGAAATACGGTCATTGATGCCTTGTATTATATTAAAAATAAGATTGAACATAGCCCTGAATTACAAGCTCAAATGCGTACGCATTTTAATATGTTGGATCTTAATAAAAGACGTGTACTCATTACTGGGCATCGCCGTGAAAATTTTGGGCAGGGTTTTGAAAATATTTGCCGCGCTTTGCATACACTTGCTGAACAGTATCCTGAAACAGAGTTTGTTTATCCGGTGCATTTGAATCCTAATGTGCAACAACCGGTATACCAATATTTAAATGGTTTAGATAACGTTAAATTAATTGAGCCTCAAGATTATTTACCCTTTGTATGGTTGATGCAGCAAAGCTACCTTATTTTAACGGATTCTGGTGGTATTCAAGAAGAAGCACCCTCACTGGGAATTCCAGTACTGGTTATGCGAGATACAACGGAACGCCCTGAGGCCGTTGAGGCTGGAACTGTACGTTTGGTTGGTGCTACAGAATATTCGATTGTACGTAACGTTTCTGAACTGCTTGATAATGAAGTGCTACATAGCAAAATGAGTCACGCACATAATCCTTATGGTGATGGCACTGCTTGTGAGCAAATTGCAAGTGTATTAAAGCAGGCATATTTATAACAACAAAGATCAATCCAATACAACGAATTTAGGATTAAATAATAATGACAATTAAAACGGTTTCAGTCAGTGGTTTAGGTTATATCGGTTTACCTACTGCAACAATGTTTGCTCATGCAGGTGTAAATGTAATTGGTGTAGATGTAAATCAGCATGCAATTGATACGATCAATCAAGGCCGAATTCATATTGTTGAGCCAGGTCTAGAACATATTGTTAAAAAGGTTGTTGCCTCTGGACATTTAAAAGCGGTCGCAGTGGCGCAAAAAGCAGATGCCTTTTTAATTGCTGTCCCTACACCTTTTACAGGGGTGGATTACACACCTGACCTTTCCTATATTGAAGCAGCAACAAAAGCGATTGCTCCTGTTTTGGAAAAAGGAAATATTGTGATTTTGGAATCAACATCACCCGTTGGTGCCACAGAACAATTATTACAATGGTTAGCTAAACTCCGCCCTGATTTAAAATTTCCACAGCATGATGACGATGTAGATCACGATGTATTCATTGCCTACTGCCCAGAGCGTGTCTTGCCTGGTCAAGTCATCCGTGAGTTAGTGGAAAATGATCGTACTATTGGTGGGTTAACTCCGCGATGTGCAAAAAAAGCAGCAGAGGTTTATCGAATTTTTGTAGAAGGCGAGCTTGTGATAACCAATGCACGTACTGCAGAAATGACCAAACTCACAGAAAATGCTTATCGGGATGTCAACATTGCTTTTGCCAATGAGCTTTCACTGATTTGTGACCGACTCAATATTAATGTATGGGAATTGATTGCTTTGGCAAATCGTCACCCACGGGTAGATATATTACGGCCTGGTGCAGGTGTCGGAGGACATTGTATTGCTGTAGACCCTTGGTTTATTGTCAATAAAACCCCCGATATTGCACATATAGTCCATACCGCTCGTAAAGTGAATGACTATAAGCCACGCTGGGTAATTGAAAAAATTGAGCAACGTATACAAGAGCTTGAACTACATGGTGCCAAACCTAAAGTGGCATTATTGGGGCTGGCTTTTAAACCGAATATTGATGATTTACGTGAGAGCCCAGCCGTTTTTATTGCTGAGCAATTAATTGCAAATACAGCTATAGATGTCTTATTGGTTGAACCTAATATTGAACAGTTACCGGTTCAATTACGTGCAGCAACTTTAGTCTCTTTGACTGAGGCCATAGCACAGGCAGATGTGGTTGCTGAATTAGTCAAACATAAAGAGTTTGCTGATCTTAATATTAATCACCTCAATTTTGTGGGTGAATAATAAAATGAAAAAGCCCATTTCAGTAAGACGTCAAAAACGGACAAAAGACGCTGACCCATTTGTAGATCAAACAACGAGAGATGATCCCGTAGATGATCAGGCATCATCGAACACCGCATCCGCTGAGATTGAATCTCAGCATCTTCAGCTTGATGCAAATCAAACTGCTGCAATACAACCTAAATTATTGCTGGAAAAGGTCGAAGCCTTGGCTTTTGAGCAGTTGCATAGTCAAAGTGCGCTATTTGCAATTGAGCAGAACCAAGAATTCTTACAGCAGAAAATCCTTGATTTTCATACAGCTGTGACCTGTTTGCAACAGAATCAAACCGAGTTGTTATCTCATTTTCAGATTTTATCCAGTCAACTGGAAAATTTAGCAGTTTTCTTTGCATCGTATACAGATTTAACAACAGTAAAGAATATGGAGCGCGAGGATTATCGGGCTATACTGGATATTTTATTGAAACAGAAACAAGCGCAGGATACTGAGCGTACTTTATCTTTCCAATTGGGTAAGCTCTTATTGGATGGGAGTAAAAATATTAATAACGCAATAACTTTGCCTAAAAAGTTATTTGATTTAAGAAAAGAAAGTTTAAGACGTAAAGAACACAAACAAAATTTAAAAAATGAGCGCTTGGCAGCTCAAGCTACAGTTGCATCCCAGCTAGTAAATCCTTCAAGAGCAGCCACTGAAATTAAAACGGTGCAGAAGCTGAGTTTAGAGCAATTGCTATCTCAAAATAAAAAGGATCATTTCCATGGTGATTTATCTAACTATTTGATTTTTAAAAATCATGAGATGGTTGAGTTTGCTCGACAGTCTCAAGGTTTGGAGATCATAAGTAAGGCGATGATGGAACAGCCCCGATATTTTTATTCAAATAATATGTTGAGTTTGGAGCAGTTACAGCCATATATTCACCAAGGTAAAATGACCTTGTTATTGCAGTATGAGCAAGCGGATTTAAATGTCGAATTAATGATTCACTATTTAGATGATGCACGACAAAAGATTAATTTTAATATTGCTAAACCAGCCGCGCATCTTTATTTTAATGTGCCTGAAAATGCTCAATATATTCATCTTGGTTTAAAAATATCAGGTCATGGTTATTTTTGTATTCAGCATATTCATTTGGCGGGTATAGAACAGCATCTCATAGAAGCACAAGATCAAAAGTCTCTCGTGGCGGGTATTAGTATTATTATTCCTTCTTATCAAGGACATAATACGATATTAGAAACTTTAAACTCAATTAAATATCAAAAAAATATCAGCCTAGATTTGATTGAAATCATTTGTGTGATTAATGGTCCTAGAGAGAAAACGGAGAAAGTTATTCGTGGTTTTGCTCAAGAAAATTCAGACTTGAGTTTAAAGGTATTGTATTCCGATATTGCCAGTGCATCTCATGCAAGGAATGTAGGTTTAGAAAATATCAGCAGAGAATTTCTCGTCTTCTTAGATGATGACGATATTATCTCTGTAAACTATCTGTCGGATATGTATGCGTTATCCGATTCGGATACAGTGGTATTTAGTTATATTCATGATCTTAATCAGGGTGAGATTTTAAAAGAAACCAGTATTAGTCAGCAGCTTATCCAAAATAAAAATAATCTCAATTTAAATGGGCTTAGCTCGGCAATTACCATGATTGCCTCTAAAATGCTGCCCAGCAAAAATGTACAACAACTTACATTTGATCCTCAATTAAAGAGTGGTGAAGATGTCAGTTTCTTTGTTGAGTACATGCTTAAATTTAACCCTCAATTTAAACTTGTTGCGAATGAAGATTGTGCTTACATTCGGCGTATAACTGAAAATTCGGTTTCACGTCAGCCGATGTCTTTTCATTTTAATGTTGAACAAAGGCTAGATGTTATAAAGTCGTTGGATGTTATTTCTACGCAATATACTGGCCATTTAGATGGATTTGTTGTGTCGAAAATGAAAGCTCAAATAGGCTTTATTGTTCGTTATTTAGAGGCACATCCGCAAGATTTAGATTTGGCTATTGCTGAGATTATTCAACGAAAAATCCATTGTTTTCCCTATGCATATTTTTGGGAAAAATTAGGAAAGAATAAAGCAGATCAATTAATATTTTCCTATTGTCATCCGCCATTTGTTGATACCAGCGCAACGATTGTGGGCAAGCGAGTACAAGAGTTTGGCTTATTATCTGATGTAATTGCCAATGATATGTCAGGCCTAAGAAAAGTTGATCCTGAGATGATGTTTTTAAATCGGCATTTAATTAGAGATATTCAATTTTTACAGACCGAAACCAGTTTTGGTGGTTGGTGGCCTATAAAAGCATTTGCTGAACAAGCAAATCTATTCGTGGCAGATCAGTTCTATCCACAGATTTATAGTCGAGTGTTATGGCCCGGATCAAATTTTGCCGCGGCACAATATAAACTTAAGCATCGGCAGACAAAATGGATTGCTGAGTTCTCTGACCCTGCAATATTAGATATTAAAGGGGAAGAGCGTCATAGCGTCATTGATGATCAACAATGGATTGAGCAAATTCTGCAAGGTGTTTCCACAAAATTGCGGTCAATATTAAGCAACGAAAATAATCTTTATGTGTGGTGTGAATTACTGGCATATTTATTTGCAGATGAGATTATTTTTACCTGTGAAAATCAGCGTAGATTAATGTTAGAGCGTTTTAAATATCAAGAGATTGCTCAATCTGTTTATGCAAAATCAGTGATCAAACCACATCCAACTTTACCCCAAGTTTTTTATCAACTTGGACAAACTCGTTATGAGCTTGATGCTGATTTTATTCATATTGCTTATTTTGGCGTTTTTTATGCAAATCGTAACTTAGATGATTTTATTCTTGCCATTCAACAAGTAAATCAGCAAAGACAAAGTAAAAGAAAAATTAAACTGCATATTTTTACCCATAGCCCCGAAGATTTTACTGGCAAATATGGTGAAGATATTATTTTTAATGCTTATTTAGGCTACTTTGATTTCTTAGCCATCAGTAATCATTTCGATTATTTACTCGTGAATGATGCCATAGTTTGTCACATTTTTGGTATCAACCCTTATCTACCGTCAAAAGTCAGTGACTATAAGGGGGCGAGGGCACAGATTATTGCATTGGTGGAGAATGGTAGTGCCTTAAGCAAAATGGAGAATATTCCAATCAAGCTGCGTTTAGGGAGTGAGCATTTATTTTCTCATCAACTATTAACTTTAATTGATAGTGAGGCTGTCTAAATGAAAGCATTAACTAGAACACATGATGTTTTGGTATTTGATCATTTGAGCTTAAGCCCAAGCGAAGAAATGCCACAAATTAACGCTGAGAACTTTAAATTAATTCGATTAAGTGGTCTGTTATTTAATCAGCTAGAGTTTAGTTGTTTTGCTCAAAATCAAACTGAGGAAATGAATCTGGCACAGGCAATGTCAGACTGTGGTGAGTGGTTAGGAGTATTTAAAAATCAAGCCAAGGACTATGTGATCTGTGCAGATTATTATGGTTATAGCAGTCTTTTTTATGCATTCATTACTACAGATAGGCAAGAAAATAAGCTTGTTATTTCGAGTTCTTTTAGAGGCGTTGCAAGTTACTTAGCCAAAGCTGGTCATCAACTCAGTTTAAACTGGCCTTGTGTATTGCCACATTTAATTAGTAATACCAATATCTTTTTGACTCGTGCCTCAAATCATACTTTTGCCAATGAGATTCAGGTACTGAATTATAATGAAGTGCTGTTATTAAATAATGGCAAAGTTTATGTTGTCCCACGCAACTATATACAGCAACGACCAAATTTACAGAGTTATGAAAATCTTTTACAGCAAGGGATCGCTTCTGCAGTACAGAGCTTTTCTTCTTGGGTGCAGCATACAGATTTAAATGTTTGTTTTAACTTATCGGGTGGTAAAGATTCACGCGTGGTCTTAGCCATGCTTTTACAATCTGAATTTAAAGATCAATTAAAAGTGTTTACAGCCAATCCTTCAAATATGGCAGCAGGTGCATCTAAGGATATTCTTATGAAGGATTTCCAGATTGCCTCGAAAATTGTGCAGCACTATGGCTTGAGTTGGTTTAAGCGTACAGGTTATAGAGAGATTAACTTATCTTATGCAGAGCAATTAAACATCTGGCAAGAGTTTAGGTCAAACTCAAGCTTTGAACTTAAACCTAAAAATAAGCAAATTAAAGACTGTAAAGAACTCAGAATTACGGGTATTGGTGGGGAGCTTATTCGAAGTTACCTTGGTGGTGCCTATAAAAATAATTTTCCACGGTGGTGGGAAAAAGTTCAGCATTTAGACTCTCCCAAAGAAAGCTTGCGGCTACTGTTTAAAGAACTATGCCATCCTTGGTTGATTGATAGTGAGCTTTATACTGAGGCAATGGAGCATTTTGTTGCTTCATTTATATTTGATGAAGACAAAGCTGTATTGGCCCAACTCGACGAAAGCTATTTGGCTTATCGGAATCGTGCCCATGCTGGGGTTGCAGCCGTACATAAATTTGAGGGGGCCTTACTCAAATACCCGTTGTGTCAAATACAGTTTAAACAAGCCAGTCATTTACTTGATCCCTTTGAAGAAGAAAATGGTCGAGTTTTATTTGATATTATTCGACTCACTGAACCAAAGCTCAATGCACTTGAGTTTGCTGCTCCTGCTTGGCCAAAGGATTTTCAAATTTCTACTGAGGAAACATGGACAACACAGCAAAATTCTCAGGCTATTGCCCAATATTATGAGTTAATAAAAGTTAAACCGAGTTTTGTGGTGGAAAATCCTGAATATTACTTTGATATTAATGAGAGCAATGCAGCCTTATTTAAACTTAATTCAAACTTGGAGATTATTGCGAACTTATCAGATAGAAGAGCGCATTTTAATCAAGTCATTCAACGGATTGTTCGTTTAAGTCAGAAAAGCACATTAATGTTGCATGCCCTTGTTGCAAAAACGGAGTCCATTTTAGATGCTTTATTTGCTAAACCTGTCGATTGCCATGTTTTAAGTTTTGATTTGCAATCAAATACTCATCAGTCTGAAGCATATTATGCTGATGAAAATATAGAACTCCTTGCTGTACTCAAAAAAATTGATTTGAGTCGGTGTGATGTTGAACTTGAATTTGATGCTATAGCTAGGTTGGCAAGCATACGCTTTCAAAATATTCCAGAGGATTGTGAGTTGGCTATTTATGTGTATGAAGATGGCCAGAAGACTGCTGTAGAGTGGTATAAAAAAATGAGCCATTTTGATTATGGCTTAATTGGAGAAAATGTTACCCATATTCGCATGATGGTATTTATTAAGCGTATAGGAGAGCCAGAAGCGCAAAGAATTATGAATGTTGAAAAAACAATTTAACTATTTTTGTTGCTGAATAAATTTTTGCAGACCTTGGAACCAAGGGTCATCAAAACGAATAATCGGGATTTGGCCTTGTTGGTCTTTGACTCTACTTCCTGTCCAAAGAATGACACCATCGGCACCTTTCTGTTTTAAATAAGTCAGTACACTATACATTTGTTTTTTACTTAGAGCTTGAGTGACCCAAGTACCTGTTTGAGGGTCGATATCACTTATACGAAAGGAATTTGTAATATAAGGATAAATTTTTAAATGATATTTTTTAGCTATTGCTAGGCTTTGAGTCAGATTAAAATCGACTGATTTTTTCCAAGCTTCCAGATCTTGATTGTCATAAAAATAGAAGACTGGACTAATAAAATCAATTTTCTTGGCAATAATTTCATACTGTTTATTTAATTCAATCAGCTGCTTTTGCCGTTGTTCACTAAGGTTTTTCCCGCCATAACTATTGAGAGGAAAGAGAGAGTAGACACCCACAGGTGCTTGACCACCATAAGCATGATATAAATCTAAAATAGCCATTAAACTGGGCAAGACCGATGCTGGCTTAGACGGTGTACCTATTTCATAGTCAAACGAAATTGGAATTTCAGGATGACGCTGGCTATTTAAGGCAATGGCCTTAATTTTCTCATGATCGACATAACCTTGACTGAGCATGCGGTTATGATAAACCACATCGATGGTTTTAATGCCTTTCTCGGCGAGGATCGTTTTCACCACCGTAGGGTCACTGATAATCTGTTGGTCTTGTTCAAGTTTCCATGGAATAAAGCCATAAAGGGTAAAAGCATAAGCAGGGATTGGAGAAAACAGGCTGCTACAGAGTATAAATCGAGCAAATAAGTACATAACAATAGGCCAAAGTTAAGCGAGTAGGGGGTGTTAGATGTAGCTGTTTTTTCCCATACTGAGTAGATGATTTAATGAAATGAATTGTTATGTATGGTGAAGACTAGGAGGGACTTTGATGTTTTCATCAGGCTATATAAGCAATAGTATGATATTTAATAAAAAAATATTCTATTTGAAGTGTGCTTTTATGGAAAAACACCAATTGTTTTTATGCTCGTTACTTCATTAAAAGTTGTTTGTTGGGTCATAATTAATTTTTGCTTTTTAGCTCTTTTCACTTCAATATAAAAATTTACTTGGTCTAATAAATAAGCTCGCAAGAGTGAAGTTAAGGATATTTGTTGCTTTACTTGATTGGATAAATTTTTCCCTGTGAACAAGATAAGGAGGATAAATAGTTATTGTGTAAAGTTGGTTGTAATATACAAATGAAATGCGTAGATTTACTTGAGTATTTGTTTTGCGGCTCACTAGATATATTTTTCTTTGTTGAGATTATGCCTTAGAGTTAAACATAAGGTTGATTGTTTTAAAGGGAGAAGGCAAAACATACAGCAAATATTGTTTAAATGTTTTAATTATTTTTTTATGCTGAAAGAGATAGGATTCAATTTAATAAAGCGGCGTTATTAAAGTTTATACCAAACAATGAAGGTCAGTAGTTCTGATCTGAATTGACCATGAAAAGACTTTATTATTGGTATATTCAACGCTATTATGTTCAACAATTTTTTATAGATATATTATTAATTGTAATTGCCAATGGAACAATCATCGCCAAATAGTGCCTTAAAAAAACTACCTCGTTTAAAACCGCGTGGTGGTGCACGGGTGATGTTGGTCGCTATTCGAGCACTATTCTTACGTGAATTACAGACCCGTTTTGGCCAGTACCGTTTGGGTTATTTGTGGATATTCATTGAACCCTTATTTTCCATAGGCGTTATGCTGGTCTTGTTTGGCGCGATTATGCAACGCACTTTGCCTAATATTTCTTTTGAAGTATTTTTACTTAATGGAATCGTGCCCTTTTCTATGTTCCGTTCGGGGATTAATCAGGCCATAGGCGCTGCACAGGCCAATAAAGGCCTATTTAGTTATCGGCCAGTTAAACCTATTGATGCCCTAATTGCCCGCAATTTGCTTGAGCTATTTCTAGGTTTTAGTACTTATACTTTATTTAGTATCATTTTTTTGTGGATTGGCTATCAGCTTAGTTTTGATCAGATTCCTACGCTATTATTTTATTGGCTATTACTTTTTGGTCTAATGCTATCACTGAGTTTAGTTTTTATGGTCATTGGAGACATTTCTAAAGAGATCAATAAATTTGTCTCAGTATTATTTTTTATTTTATATTTTCTTTCAGGGGTTATTTATCCGATAGGAATTATCCCAGTTCAATATCGTGAATACCTACTTTATAACCCTTTGATTCATATTTTTGAGCCGATGCGCCATGCAGTTGCACCTAGTTATCCTTTGGTTGATGGCATTAGTCTAAACTATGTATTGATTTGGATTTTACTTTCAATGTTTATTGGTTTATTGCTCTATAAGCGCTTTGAACGACGGATGATCAAGTCAAAATGATTGAACTGCGTAATCTTAGTAAGTCTTATGTTACACCGAAAGGGCGGCATGTGGTGTTTAAAGACCTCAGTGTGATATTACCTGAAAATAAAAGTGTTGCTTTACTGGGTAAAAATGGAGCAGGAAAAAGTACTTTACTTAGAATTATTGGTGGTATTGACTTTGCTGACTCTGGCGAGGTCATTACCAAAAAGTCAATCTCTTGGCCTGTGGCATTGGCAGGCGGTTTTCAAGGCAGTTTAACTGCACGGCAAAACGTACGCTTTGTTGCTCGGCTCTATGTACAAAGTGAAGAAGAGGTAGACTATGTAGTACGCTTTGTGGAAGACTTTGCTGAAATTGGTAAATATTTCGACATGCCTATTAAAAGTTACTCAAGCGGTATGCGTAGTCGGATTGGCTTTGGTCTAAGTATGGCCTTTAATTTTGATTATTATTTATTAGATGAAGCTAGTGCTGTTGGTGATGCTTCTTTTCGTAAAAAAAGTCAGGCTTTATTAGATGAACTCAAAGCCAATTCAAACTTGATTATGGTTTCACATGATTTAAATGATTTAACACGAAATTGCGATGTGGCTTTTTTGGTTCGAGATGGTAAGGCAGAATATTTTGACAATATGCAAGATGCAGTAGAGGTATATAAAGCGTATGCGCATTAATAGAAAACAAAAGTTACTGCTGGCTTATGCTGGGACTGTACTTTTACCTTTAGCCGTGACGGTTACGTACTTAAATGTATTTGCACATGACCGCTATCAATCTGCTTCTGTGTTACTGGTTAAACAAGTGGGTGATACTACGGTTTCAGATACTGGTGGTTTAACTGCGCTATTGGGAGTGGCCAATACCAGTGGTGAAGACAGTAATATTTTAAGGGAGTATATTACTTCACGCGACATGGTAGAAAAGCTTGATAAGCAACTAGACTTACGTAAAGCATTTAGACAAGATGGTGATCCAATTTTTTCCTTGTCAAAGGATGCAACAGTCGAAGACTTGGTTGAGCATTTTCAAAAAGTAGTCAAGGTTAATCTCGATGAAAAAACCATGATGCTTAATGTAACATCACAAGGTTTTACTCCTGCATTTTCATTAAAGCTTAATCAGGCAATATTGCAGCAAAGCGAAGGTTTTATTAATGGTATATCCAATAGTATTGCACTCGAACAGCAAAAGTATGCCCAGCAGCAATTAGATGAAGCAACCAATCAGCTGAACACGGCACGTCAAAACTTACTGACCTATCAAAATGAAAACAGTACCTTTGACCCTGAAACACAGGCCAAGGCTGTTGCGACCTTAGTGGCAGGTTTACAAGCAAATTTGGCACAGCTTCATACTGAGGAACGTACTTTATTGGCCTATTTGAACCCTGAGTCTGCTCAAGTGGTGGCCATTCGGAGTCAAATTGAATCGGTCAAAAAACAAATAGATGATGAAAATGCCAAACTTACCTCTCCAAGCAATGCCAAGCTAAATAAGGCGGTTGCTGATTTTGAGGAGTTAAAAGCACAGGTAGCCTTCTCAACCGATCTTTACAAAATCTCTTTAGCCTCGCTAGAAAAAGCACGTTTAGAGGCCTCAAAGAAACTCAAAAAACTCGTCATTATTGCTGAACCGCGTTTAGCAGAAGATGCACTCTACCCACGCCGTACTTATATAAGTGCAACTACGTTTATTATTTTAAATATTTTGTTTGGTATTGGGCTGTTGATTAGTTCCATCATTCGTGAGCATCGGGAGTAAGTGATGAATAAAAAAATATTATGTTCAGCGCTGGCGCTGCTCAGTTATAGCTCAACTATGCTTTATGCCAATAGCATGTTGCCAAATAATCCAATTTTAGCGGGTCTAGATGTTAACCAACAGGCACGTGAGCAAGACCCAACCATATTACCTAGCCAGTCTATTAGCCCAAATAGTAATGCGACGGTTAAGTATCCAAGCAACAGCAACATGTTTGGTTCACAATTATTTAAAGGGGCTTTTTCAGCGACAGCTGGAAGTACTTTTAATAACAGTTATAAGCTTAACCCCGGTGACCAAGTGAATGTACGTATGTGGGGTGCTTATCAATATGCAGGTACACAAACAGTAGACCCTAAAGGGAATCTGTTTTTACCTAATATTGGCCCAGTTCAAGTTCAAGGGGTTAGTAATGGTCAGTTACAAGCTCTAATTGAGTCGCATGTACGTAAAGTGTATGTGTCTAATGTAGGTGTATATGCATCATTGGTTGAGGCACAGCCAGTCAAAGTATTAGTCACCGGCGTAGTCAATCAACCAGGGAACTACGGCGGTTTAGCAAATGACAGCGTTGTTGCTTATTTAGACCGTGCTGGTGGGGTAGACCCTGAGCGTGGCAGTTATATCGACATTAAAATTATGCGTAATGGTCAAATTATGCAACAGGTTGACTTATATGAGTTTCTCATCTCTGGTCGTTTACAGCCTTTTAGTTTTAGAGATGGCGATGTCGTAGTTGTTGGTCCACGTACACAGACTTTTAGCATTAGCGGCGAAGTGTTTAATGCCTATGATTTTGAGTTTAACGTACCCTACCTGAGTGTAGCCCAAGCGCTTAGTGTAGCAAAAGCTAAACCAGGTGCGACCAACATTAGCATTATGCGCCGTCAGGGCAATGAATACCGTAGTGAGTACTATCCGATTAGCCAAGCTAACGATGTACAGGTACAAAATGGCGATGTACTCAGTGTAACTGCCGACCGTTATGCAGGCACGATTCAAGTACGAATTGAGGGTGCCAATAATGGTGAGCATGCCATCGTACTGCCTTATGGTGCTAAACTCTCTGAGGTACTGCCAAAAATTAAGCCAAACAGCTTGGCTAATATGCAGGCCTTACAATTGTTTAGACCATCTGTGGCAAAACGTCAAAAAGAAATGCTCAACATTGCCTTAGATAAACTTGAAGATGCAACGTTTAATGCGCGCTCAAGTACCCAAGAAGAGGCAAAGTTACGTAGTACAGATGCGGAGTTAGTTAAACAGTTTGTTGCCAAAGCACGTCAGACACAGCCTCTAGGTCAAGTGGTACTTAATCCAAATACTTACCAAGATGTAATTTTAGAACAAGGTGATATTTTAAAAATCCCTGAAATTACTTCTGTGGTCATGGTGCATGGTGAAGTGGCTTTTGCTAATGGTGTAGAGTATCAACCGAACCGTAGTGCAATTAGTTACATTGAGCAAGTCGGTGGCTTTAGTCAGAAGTCGAATAAGTCAAAAGTCATTGTGATTCATCAAAATGGTGAAGCTGAGCTGGTAAGTAAGAGCAGTAAAATCCAGCAGGGCGATGAAATCATGGTATTGCCTAAAGCTTCAAGTAAATCTATTGAAGTGGCGCGCGGTATTACTGCTATTCTTTATCAAATTGCAATTATGACTAAAGTGGCATTAGATCTGTAATGAGTTCAGCGATTTGACAAGTGTTGTGCTGGTGCAATTAAGGAGTTGGAATGGCTTTTGTGTTTAGTAATCGAAAGATTCAAAGCATTCCAAATATCCAGCATTTCTTAGCAGAAGAAGCTAGCTTCAATGGTCCACTCTATATAGGGTGGGGGCGTAAGACAAGTTTTAGTCGTGCACAGCATTTAGCCAAGAAAAATTCAGCATCTTGTCTATGCCTTGAAGACGGTTTTATTCGCTCTTTGGGCTTAGGTAAGCAAGGTGCTGTACCCTTTTCTCTGGTTGTTGATCATTGTGGTATCTACTTTGATGCCCGACAAAGCTCTGATTTGGAGCAGTTGATTTTACGGGCAGAAGATCATGTTCAAAATCAACGTGCGGCACAAGCAATTGAGTATATTTTACGTTACCAACTGACAAAATATAATCAAAAATATACCCCCATAGATATAAGCCAGTTTCATGGGCAACAGAATATTTTAATTGTTGATCAAACTGTAGGTGATCAATCCATCGCATGTGCTGGGGCAAATCTAGAAAGCTTTCAAAGGATGTTGCAGCAAGCTCGTATAGACCATCCTCATGCAAAAATATGGATTAAAACACATCCTGATGTATTAATGGGTAAAGCAAAAGGACACTTTACTGAACAGGATTTTAGCCAAGCAAATGTAGCTGTTATGAGTGAAAACTATAATCCTATTGCTTTATTGCAACAGATGGATGAGGTTTATGTAGTGAGCTCACAGCTGGGCTTTGAAGCATTATTATGTAATAAAACTGTACATTGTTTTGGTTTGCCTTGGTATGCAGGTTGGGGCTTAACCCAAGATCAGTATGCTCCTCTACATATATTACGAGGGCGTCGTCAGCACAAAAGATCATTATTGCATGTATTTTCAAGTGCTTACTTACACTATGCTCGTTATGTTTCTCCTGTAACAGGGAAGCGTTGTGAATTAGAAGATATAATTTTGATGTTACAACCCAATGTGGCCATGCAAAATATATTGCCATCTTCACTACAGTTATTTGGTTTTAGCCGTTGGAAAAAAAAGTTTTTACGTTCGTATCTGCATTTACCGCAAACACAATTGGCTTTTAAAAATTGGTTTAAACCCAAGGCATCGGATCATATTGTCGCTTGGGGGAAAAAGGCTTATCAGTTTAAACAAAGTGGTATTCAGCAGTTATGTACTGTCGAAGATGGTTTTATTCGCTCTATTGGTTTAGGGGCCGCATTAACAAGACCGTGCTCTTTGGTTTTTGACCCCATTGGTATTTACTACGATGCTACTGCTCCTTCTTATTTGGAACATTTACTCAATCACTGTTGTTTAACTCCAGCAGAGCTACAGCGTGCTGCTTTGTTAAGAAGTCGAATTATTGAGTTGAATATATCAAAGTACAATGTTGGCGCCAGAGATAGCCTAGAAATTGATTTTACTGGGAAAGTCATATTGGTTGTTGGGCAGGTCGAAGATGATATGTCGGTGCTATTGGGTGGGGTTGATATTAAAACCAATATCGGCTTATTGAAACAAGTACGGGCCTTAAATCCCGATACTTACATTATTTATAAGCCACATCCAGATGTAGAGGCTGGTTTACGCGCTGGTAAAATAGAGCAGCACTTGTTATTAGAGTATGCCAATTACGTAGAGACGCGGCGTTCCATTATTGAGTGTTTTTCAGTCATTGATGAGGTGCATACCCTCACATCTTTAACTGGCTTTGAAGCCATAATACGTGGCATCAAAGTCGTTTGTTATGGTCAACCCTTTTATGCAGGTTGGGGGTTAACTGTAGACCGTCATCATAACCTACGTCGTAAACGCCAATTAACTGTTGAGGAATTACTTTATGTGGTTCTTATTCAATATGCTGTCTATAATTTAGAATCCTCTAAAGTTGCCTTAACTCATGTGGAGTCTATTTTAGATTATCTTGAGCAACAGCAGCATGAAAAAGGAGTTGTGCCTCAGAAATGGATTGAACTTTTAGTAAAAATAAGAAATTTAGCAGCAAGAAAATAAACTTTACTTATTATGAAAAGTATTATTATTGATAACTTTTTAATATATTTTATATTTTGGATCAAATTATAGATAGTTTAACTACAGATTTATCCCACAACTGCTTCTACGCTTCTTTTTAATATAATGCTTAAACTTATAAATGATATAAATACTTCAATCATTACTTATTTTGTTTGCTAAATTTTAGATAACTAGTTTGGTTATGTAGATTGTCATATTTTGATAAATTTATAAATTTTTCTTATTACCATCGATTATGTGCTTATAAACTCAACTTTATTAAGTTTTACTGCATTATTTATTTTTATATTTATTTAAATTTAATTATTTGGAAATTGTGTTTAAATTATGCACAAAATTTACAATCTAATTTTATAAATATCAAATGGTTGAATTGTATAAGTAGCACTTAGATCAATATTATATACAAGTATGAATATTAATTTTTTATTTCAGCTTTGACATATGAAGCTGTCTTATCATAAACATACATATGGATTATATGTTATGTATTTGTCACAAGTGTAGTCTATATTTGATTGATCAATAATTGCGAGGAGAGTCTATATATTCATTGGATCAATCCTTACCATTATAGTTAACTTAATATAAAACAACATGATTTTGTCATACTGTGATTAGTCTTAATTAATCATATAAATTTATTTATGTTGAAATTTTCCTATAGTATTATTTTTATCTCCATAATTTAGTTACATTTATTCCAATATATAGGGGTTTTATTTTAAAATTTAATGGATATTTTGTAGCGTATGTTATACAGTTGGAAAAATTTTTTGCTGACTCTTTAAATAAATCAACTGGTATTATCTATGCTAAAAATTCTATTGGTCTTTGGAACCCGACCCGAAGCCATTAAGATGGCACCTTTGGTACATGTATTACAGAAACAAGAACAAATTGAAGCGAAAGTTTGTGTTACGGCACAGCATCGTGAAATGTTAGATTCAGTATTGGATCTATTTGATATTACTCCAGATTATGACTTAAATGTTATGAAGTCTGGACAAAGCTTAACTGTGCTTACTTCAAGAATGCTGACTGGGCTTGAAGGTGTATTACAACAGTTCGAACCAGAGGTGGTTTTGGTACACGGTGATACCAGTACTACTTTAAGTGCTTCTCTTTCAGCTTTTTATCAAAAAATTGATATTGGTCATATTGAAGCAGGTCTAAGAACTTATAATATTTATTCGCCTTGGCCTGAAGAGTCAAACCGTCAGCTCACCAGCGTATTGAGTCGTTGGCACTTTTCTCCAACCAATACAGCGGCTGGTTTCTTAAAACAAGAATGCGTACCTGAGCATAATATTTTCGTTACAGGTAATACTGTAATTGATGCCCTGTATTATATAAAAAATAAAATTGAAAATACGCCAGCCTTACAAACTCAAATGCGTGAGCATTTTAATATGTTAGATTTGAGCAAGAAGCGAGTATTGGTTACAGGGCACCGTCGTGAAAACTTTGGTGAAGGTTTTGAAAATATCTGTCGTGCTTTAAAACGTTTGGCTCAGCAATACCCAGACATTGAATTTGTTTATCCTGTACATATGAATCCGAATGTACAGAAACCAGTGTATGAACATTTAGACGGTTTAAACAACATTAAACTTATTGAGCCACAAGAGTACTTACCTTTCGTTTGGTTAATGCAGCAAAGCTATCTCATATTAACTGACTCAGGCGGTATACAAGAAGAAGCACCATCTTTAGGTATTCCTGTACTGGTTATGCGAGATACCACAGAACGACCTGAAGCAGTTGAGGCTGGGACTGTACGTCTGGTGGGCGCAACTGAAGACTCTATTGTGACTAATGTGGTTGAATTGCTAGATAATGAAGTTTTACATAGCAAAATGAGCCGTGCACATAACCCTTATGGTGATGGCACTGCATGTGAGCAAATTGCGACTGTGCTCAAACAAGCATATTTAAAAGTTTAAATTTAATATTGAAAGTATAGGACTATACAAAGAATGTCGATTAAAAAAGTTTCTGTAAGTGGTTTGGGGTATATTGGTTTACCAACAGCAACGATGTTTGCACATGCTGGCGCAAAAGTTATTGGTTTAGATGTGAACCAACATGCTATTGATACGATTAACCAAGGGCGTATTCACATAGTTGAGCCAGGTCTCGAAGAGATTGTTAAAGCAGTGGTTGCTTCTGGTCATTTAAAAGCTGCTAAAACCGCAGAACCAGCAGATGCTTTTTTAATTGCAGTTCCTACACCGTTTAAAGGTGAAGACTATACGCCTGACCTATCTTATATTGAAGCTGCAGCAAAAACCATCGCGCCTGTTTTGGAAAAAGGCAATGTGGTTATTTTAGAGTCTACATCACCAGTGGGTGCAACAGAACAAATGTTACAGTGGCTCTCCGAGCTTCGTCCTGATTTGAAATTTCCACAGCACGATCAAGATACTGAAAATGATATCTTTGTTGCTTATTGTCCTGAGCGTGTATTGCCAGGTCAGGTTATTCGTGAGTTAGTAGAGAATGACCGTACTATTGGCGGTGTAACACCACGCTGTGCAGATAAAGCCGCTGAAGTTTATCAAATCTTTGTAAAAGGGGAGTTGGTAAAAACCAATGCACGTACAGCTGAAATGACTAAGTTGACTGAAAATGCATTCCGCGATGTTAACATTGCTTTTGCTAATGAACTTTCATTGATTTGTGACCGTTTAAATATCAATGTTTGGGAGCTCATTGGCCTTGCAAACCGTCATCCTCGTGTAGAGATATTACGCCCAGGCGCAGGTGTGGGTGGGCACTGTATTGCAGTTGACCCATGGTTTATTGTGAATAAAACACCAGATCTTGCACATATGGTACGTACGGCACGTGAAGTGAATGACTATAAACCACAGTGGGTGGTGGAGAAGATTGAGCAACAAGTTGCAGCACTGGGCAACTTAGGTCGTAAACCAAAAGTGGCTCTACTTGGTTTAGCCTTTAAACCAAATATTGATGACTTACGTGAAAGTCCAGCAGTGAGTATTGCTCAACAATTGGGTGAAAACACATCAATCGAACTATTACTGGTTGAACCGAATATTCACGAACTCCCAGCAAAAATTACTCAAGGTAAATTGGTTTCTTTAGAAACTGCAATTGCAGAAGCAGATGTGGTCGCGGAACTTGTAAAACATAATGAATTTACTGATCTTACAATTAATAAATTAAGCTTTGTGGGCTAAGAAAAACATGAGAAAACTAGTTTCAGCACGACGTCAAAAGCAAACAAAGGTTCAAGCAATTGCAATCAAAACTGTTGAAAATACATTATTGCAAGGTGTAGATGAAAAACCTCAATCAGATAAACCAATGCAAAATGACATGGAACAGCAGATTGATGTAATCAGATCAATGCAAAGCGACTCTAAGTTACTTTTGGAAAAAATTGATATATTGTTGCTTGAACAACAACGTGCTAAAGACAGTTTTGCTGAAGCTGAAAAAACGCAAGATGAATTAAAAAATATAATTATTTCATTGCAATCAGAGGTTGGTGTTCTTAAAAAAACATATTCTTCAATTACTGAAAATATTCAGGCTTTGTTTAGTAAGCTTGATAACAAGTCATTATTATCAGAAATACTTACTGAAATTAAAGTGGCAAAAAATATTCATCGTGAGGATTATAAAACGATTTTGAATGTTCTGTTGAATAAAAAGCAGGACGTTGATACAGAAAGAACAATTTCCTTTCAGTTAGGTAAAACCATAATTGACGGAACAAAAAATGTAAATAGTATTATAGGGCTACCTAAAAAATTATTGGATTTAAGAAAGGAGTCATTGAAACGTAAGGACAAGACAATTGTTTCTGTAATAGAAGGAAAGGCAGTCGAGAAAAAAGTATTAAGCACCGCTGTGAGTACTGTTAATAAAGTCACATTAGATGAGCTTTTAAATAATAATAAAAAGCAAAAAACTGATGGAAACTTATTATTGGGTTTAAGCTTAAAAAATCATGAGTTAGTAGGTTTTGGAAAGAATCAAGAAGGTATAACGATTACCAGTAAAATGGTGATTGAAAAACCACGTTACTTTTACTCAAGTAACATGATTGATTTAGCTTCCCTTAGTGATTATATCCATAATAAAAAAATGACGATACTATTTGAGTCGGAATCAAATGGCTTAAATGTGGAAGTCATTATTAATTACTTAAATGAAGCAAAAGAAAAAATAAGTTTTAGTATGGCAAAACCAGCCTCTAAAATTTTTATGAATATACCTGATGAATGCAAACATATAAGTTTAGGTATCAAAGTTTCAGGAAATGGAACTTTTCAGATTAAGAAAATTAAATTACAAGAGATTACTAAGTCAAATGACGTTATTGTAAAAAAAAACAAACTTAATGAAGGTGTTTCAGTAATTATCCCATCATATAAAGGGGATGAAACTATACTTGATACATTAAATTCAATAAAACAGCAGAAAAGCATCAATCTCGATTTGGTGGAAGTTGTATGTGTCATTAATGGGCCAGTAAGCAAAACAGAAAGAGTTTTAAAAAAGTTTATTAAAGATAATCCTCAGATTAATTTAAAAATGCTGTACTCGGATATAGCAAGTGCTTCACAGGCTAGAAATGTGGGGATTAATAATGCTACAAAAGAGTTTTTAATATTTTTAGATGATGATGATACGATTACGGAAAATTATTTATCAGACATGTATGCATTGGCTGGTAATAATACGGTAGTTTTTAGTTATATTCATGATTTAGATGCATCAGGAAATATTCAAAAAGAAACGAATATCACTAAACAGTTAGTACAAAATAAAGATAATGTGAATATTAACGGTTTAAGTTCGGCTGTAACAATGATTGCATCTAAAATGTTACCTACTGCGGATATTCAACAGGTTATATTTGATCCAAAGCTAAGAAGTGGAGAGGATGTAAGTTATTTTGTTGAGTATATGGTCAAGTTTAATCCTACTTTTAAGCTTGTTGAAGATATAGATTGCGCATATATTCGTCGTATTACTGATAACTCTGTTTCTCGCCAGCCAATGTCTTTTAACTTTAATGTTGAGCAAAGGCTTGATGTTATTAAATCCTTAGATTTAATCATGAGTAATTATGCAGGTCATCTTGCAGGTTTTGTTGTTTCAAAAATGAAAGCTCAAATTGGGTTTATCATTCGTTATTTGACAGAGCATCCACAAGAGCTAGATAAAGTTTTAGAGCAAATTATTCAAAGAAAAATTTATCACTTTCCCTATAAATATTTTTGGGAAAAAGTTGGAAAAAATGAAGTTAAACAGTTAGTTTTTTCTTATTGTCACCCTCCATTCGTTGATACAAGTGCCACAATTGTAGGTAAACGCGTTCAGGAATTTGGTTTATTGTCTGATGTAATAGCAAATGATATGTCTAGTCTAAGAAAGGTAGATGAAGACATGATGTTTTTAAATAAACATTTAATCAATGATATCAATTTCTTACAAACTGAAACTAGCTTTGGCGGTTGGAGAGCGATAAAGGAATTCTCTGAGCAAGCAAATAAATTGGTTGAAGGTAAGTTTTATAGTCAAATATATAGTCGAGTACTATGGCCTGGATCTAATTTTGCTGCAGCTATCTATAAATCAAAAAATCCTCAAACCAAATGGATTGCTGAATTTTCTGATCCCGCTGTGCTCGATATTCATGGTAAAGAGCGTAGTAGTTTATTAGATGATAAAACATGGGTGGAAGAAATACTGGCAAAAGTTCCTAGTAATATAAAAAATCATTTACTAGGGGAAAATAACTTATATGTCTGGTGTGAATTGCTGGCTTATTTATTTGCTGATGAGATTATATTTACATGCGAAAATCAGCGAAAAGTAATGTTAGATAGCTTTAAATATAAAGACATTGCTCAGTTAGCCTATAAAAAATCTGTAATTAAACAGCACCCAACTTTACCTAAAGCATTTTATCAATTAGGCCAAGGCGAATATAACATCGACCACAATTATATCAATATTGGTTATTTTGGTGTTTTTTATGCAAATCGTAATTTAAATGATTTTATTGAAGTAATTCAACAGATAAATCAACAAAAACAGGTTAAGAAAAAAATTAAGCTTCATATTTTCACTAATGCACCACAGGATTTTGTGGGGCAGTACGGTGAGCATATTATTTTTAATTCATATCTTGGCTATTTCGATTTCTTGTCAACCAGTAACACTTTTGATTACCTGCTTGTCAACGATGCAGTCGTATCAGATATTTTTGGGATTAATCCCTATTTGCCTTCAAAAGTCAGCGATTATAAAGGAGCGGATGCTAAGATTATTGCTTTGGTTGAACGAGGAAGCGCTTTAAGCAAGATGAGGAATATCCCTGTGAAATTGTACTTAGGTAGTGAGTATTCATTTTTAGAGAAACTACAAGGTTTGGTTAATCATGAAACTATTTCAAGTTGTTAATTAAATAGCATGTATAATCAAAACCTTTTATTTTAGGTTTTGAATGGTTTTATATAGTGATTTAATGAACTAGGATATTGAATTAGGTGGTAATTCAGCCACCTAATGTATGAGGTTTTATAATAGGAATTATTTATTTTTATAAAATAAACTTCGGTAAAAGTATTAATTTGTAAAGGTGTTTTATATTTCATGTTTAATTTAAATAAATTTAGTGTATTATGCTAATATTTTATATGACTTATATTTATGAACTTTAAAACATACTTACCAATACACTTCGAGCCAGGCTATAAAAGTTGGAGTGTAATAGATGATACTATTTTTGTATCCCCAGCGAAGCATAAAATTAACATTAATGATATTGATTTTCAACAGCCTGGAAATAATGCAAGTGAAATAATGTGGTTTTATTCACTTGGCTGGTTAGCAAAGTATAGCGAGTCTGAAAAAGTTGAAGCTCAAGTTTTAAAATTTTTATCAAATTATTTTAAAGAAGTTTCAAGTGGAAATTTAGACATCATCTATAAGATATCTAGTTTAGATCATTGTGCAGCATCAAGAATAAGATACTTATGTATGATATATGCACGATTTCATGAAAATCAAGAAATAACTAATATTGTTAGATTGCTACTGATAAGAGAGGTAGAGTGGTTTAGCTCATTAACTGGTGTCGCATGTAACAACCATGGAATGATGTTATGTGTATCTATATTTCATGCAGCACTGGTAATAGGTAAGGGGGGTATTTTATGTGAACTTGAGACAGCAATGCTCTGGTTAAAAGGAATTTTAGATACAGTCATTCCAGAAAATGGATATGTAGTAGAAAATACGATTGGTTATCATGATTTTTATTTTAAATATATAAAAAATCAACTCGTTTTTTTTGATGAATATTATCATGACTTAGAGGTCTATGATTATCTAAATGGATTATTTAATAAGGTTGAATTGGCCCTATATAAAGTTGTAATGCCTAATGGAAATATACCTCCATTGGGTCAGTGTGGCTTTTATCCAACAAGATATAAATCTATACCTGGTACTCATTTATTTAAGGACCAGGGATTTTTTGTTAAAAAAGATAACATTGATTATTTCTCACTTACTTGTGGTTATGCCTCACCTGTTCATAAGCAATTAGACAATACATCTATAACATTAAGTTTGTCTGGAAATGAGATATTTATTGATTCAGGTCTTGGTACGTATAATGAGAAAGATTCTAGATCAGCAGTATTAAATGGGCAAAGAGGGCATTCTGGCGCTTTTTTTAAAGCTCTTGATAATGAATATAGACATTTATTTTTAAGTTCGAATGAACTTAAAAACGTGATGAGTTCAATTGATATTGATGGTTGTTCTATATTATCAAGTTTTTCTTTTGATTTTAAACAGTATAAATATTCTATAGAAAGAGATATTAATTTTATTAATTTTAAATCATTTAGTATTTTTGATAAATTTGAAACAAATAATGATTATGGTTTTCCTGTGAGTAGATTTATTCTTCCAAAGGATACATCAATAACAATAAACTCAAATGTTATTTCTATTGACTGCGAAAACCACTTGGTATCAATGACCATTGGCTCCTCATTTAACTATTCATTTAAAACAGGTAGTGATGATTTTGATAAAACAGAATTTGCTAGTGGTTGGAGATCTCTATCCTTTGGTAAGTTTGAAAAATGTAATGTAATTGAGCTTTATCCTATTAATGGTAATGAATTATCTATTATGATTGATATTAAAGATAAGTAGTTAATTTTCATGAAGTCTTTGCATCAAAGACTTCATGAGCGCTTATATTTAATATATGTGTTTGGTATACATCTAGAAAAACTAGCAATATTATCTGTATAATTAATTAACTAAGTATTATAGAAGAATTAAGTATGCGTATCCTTTTGATTTTTATATTAATATGTTTTTCAAACCTTGCTTACTCTTTTGATATATATTGGCGAGTCCCGTGGGAATTGATGGAAAAATCACAGATTATTACTAATAATGATGTAATTCAGCAGCATTTGTCAGAGTTTGGTTTAAAAAAAATTGATGTTATTTATCATAATAGAATGTTAACAAATGGTGTGGTTGATCCAGACAAAATTAAAAAAATTGTCGATGATAGTAATAAAAATCCAGAAATTCCAATTTCATTTGATATTGAACTTGGTGATAGATTTGTACCATCAACGGTTATTCCGACGATTAATCAGGTCATTGATTTATATAAAGAATATGGTGGTAAGGCTAAAATTGGAATTTATGCAACTTTGCCTCAGCAAACATATGGTGGGAAGAACTTAGATGATGAAACAGAAAAAAAATATATTCAGTTAAATAAGCAGTATGAAAGTTTGGCTGAAAAAATTGATTTTATTAGTCCATCATTTTATTTTTATGATGATGAAGATATTAATCTCTGGAAAAAGTCTGTAGATTTTAATATGAAGCAAAGTAGAGTATTAGCAAAAAAATATAATTTAAAGATATACCCATACATAACTAATGCATTTATCAAGAGTAAAGTTGACCCTATTACTAAAGGATGGTTAATAAAACCGCTTTCAGATCAGCAAATGTTTGATACATTAGAATATATTAAATCACAAGGTGCAGATGGGGTAATATTGTGGAACAGTAGCAATGTTTTAGAACAAGATGGTAAAAAGCCAGTTATTGATTTAAACTCTTCTTGGTTTTATGGGATTAGAAAATTTAATCTACCAAATAATAGTATTTCAGTTAATTAATTTATAAATTGTATTAGGATGTGTTTGTAGTAGTTTTATAAAATTGGACATCCAATTGGGTGGTAATCTAATCATCTAAGAGGTGAACTATTAGAAACACATATATTAAACCTTGGATTTAAATTTAAAGCGATAAACCTTGTTTTAGACTAGGGTTATTTCATGCTTGAAGGGTGTTGTTTATTGAAAGTTAATGAAACTAAGGTTCATAGATTAATTATGTTCTGAATGCGAGGGTAACATTTAGGTTTCTAATCTATTAACTCCTGAGATATTTTTATTGGGTGTTTTTGATCGGTAAGTTGATACGCGAATCAGGACTAATCTAGAGACAATCAAATCGACCTTGATGCTCTATATCAAATTTACAGTGGTGATATTATATATCTGGACAGAGGTTTCACAGAGTTATTTGTAGCAGTTCTCAATTTCTTGGAAGAGTTGTTAGTTGGTTATCCTCCGAATGTGCTGATCAGTCTTTGGTATTAAAAGTATTAGTTGATATTTGGTTATGTCGAGGTAAACCCAAAGTTATTTTAATGAGTTAAATAATTACATTCCATTTTAAAAGTTTCCTCCCTCTAAACATATGCCCAGGAATTTCTGCCCACAATGCAGTAAATTCACTGGGTTTTTTCTGATGTGTTGCTAATAGCTGAAAGAAATGATTGAGTAATAATAAAGTATCGTGACTTTGGCTTATTACTGCATTGGCTTTATATAATTGAGTAAATTTCTTTAAGAATAAAATTTGGTTTTGTTGACGGAGCTGATAATAGTTTTCTTGTTTGTCTTTACTATGGTAAGCATGCAAAAAATAAATGGGTTGTAATAATTGTTCCAGTTGAGCCTTAGCTAAAAGTGCGCGAAATCCAGTTGCCATCATGGGTGCCATATAAGGTTCATCAATGATGACTTGTGCCGAGTATTCAATGAGTTGCTTGTGTTTAAATAACCGTAGCATAAAGTCAAAGTCTTCATAACCATGCCCTTTATAACTTTCATCAAAACCTTGAATCGCATTTACAGATTGTAAATCACAAATAATGATTGATGAAGGAAAAGCCAAGTGTAAAATCCACTCACGCTTAAACTGGTAATAATACTGTTTAAAGGCAGCAATATTTTGTTTAGATAATTGCCGAGTTCCTTTGGCACTTAAGTATAAACAAGGATACATGCAAAGCTGAGCTGAGTTTTGTTTAACAGCAGTAAGGGCTTGAAGAATTTGCTCAGGATTAGTCACTATATCAACATCTAAAAACATGACATAAGGTGTTGTTACTTGTGTTATGGCGATATTACGTAATTTTGCTAATTGGCTTTGGCTGTCAGAACAACTGATGATGAAAACTTGAGTGTTATTCTCTAGTTTATTTTTAAGTTTATTGACCCATTTTTCAGGTGTCGCTGCACAGCCAAAGATAATTTTTATACCTGTAGCATCTAGTACATTTGCCAGCGTTATGGCACGTTGGTAAATATCTTTACTGCGCCGGCTAAAGTCTAACGGAACGACAATACTAAGATCATTCATAGGGCTTGCGATCACTCGGAAATATCCTAAATATGAAGTGAATAATCCTGCTTAGGTAATGAAGCATAAGCATGGTCTATGTTGCATTGCTGTAGTATACGTTGTAGCCATGATCTTACGGTGTAATGTTGAAATACAAGCTCACGTGCAGTATTTATTTTTTCAATTTGTGCTGGATTATAACCCTGTTGTAACTGTTCAAACAGGGCAATGGCTTGATCTTTAGTCTCTATAGTTTCACATAAATTGGGAAATAGGTTATCAATAGCAAGACTTGGATTACTAATAACAAGTCGATTACAAGCCATAATTTCAATTAAGCGTCTTGAAAACATGGTGGGTGAATTTGTAATAGTGTTGACATTAATGGCTTGTTGAAACTGATGATTTAGGCTGGCTGTTTTTTTATAGTCTACAGCTTCTTTATATACAAGTTGATCGATCTGAGGGAATTGATAGTTCTTATTGGTTTTAGCACGTCTCGCATGTCGGTCTACTATCGTTAAACCAAAGGGTGCAGCCGCTTCAAAACACAGGTCTTGCCATTGACGACGTTCATGGTGCATATGTCGCATATAGCTACCAATAAAGATGCTTGAATGAGACTGAATGTGTGAAAAGGGAGCTGGATAATGAATTTGGGGTTGAAAAGGAAATGGTAAGGCCGCAATTTTACTATTTGGACACTGTACCTGATATTGCTGAATTAAGTTTGCATCGGTTGTAAAAATATAATCAAATAATCGAGCAGAATGAATAAATTGCTCAAAATGAAAAGGGTCTTCCTTATTCCAGAAAATAGTGGGAATGTTATGGTTTTTTGCCCATTGGATTAATTTAACCAATGCGGCATTATTTCGTTCTGGATGTTCAGGGTAGTTTGCAACCTTGTACTTCCATTGTTTTTGATTACCCAACCAAGTTGATTCAACTAATAGAAAGTCATATTTTTTAAAAAATAACGGGCGACGTTTAGGGTTAGCAAAGTCTAAATGTACATAGGGCTCAAAAGCCAGAGCTTTTCTCGTAAAGTCATCTAATACACATAGTATATTTAAACTATATTTTTGAGGAGATGGTGTAAAAGAAGGCATAAACTTTAGTTGGCTTTCTCAAAGGTGAACAGGGTTGTGTGAATTTCATCAAATATTGAAACGTAAATCACGCATGCTACTCGTTTTTTTAAAAAAAGACCAGTGCAAAATGAGATCAATCTTTCATTTTTATGACAAATTAAAGATTTTTTCATACAAATATTTGAAATTTTTTATTCGTTATTGTGCCTTGAAGTATAGTCTGTAATGCTTGTGTTGTATGGGGCTTATACAATTTTTAACATGGTTGAATATAATTTGTAGATAGTGTTCACTTATCTTTAATCTATTTATGTTACTTGTTTTTTTATTTTACTTATCGGATATCCAACCTATAATGTCTCAGCTTTAGTTACTATACATATAGCAAAGTGATTGGCAAATGGACTGTCAATTTTTTTGAACTGGTGATTTTTATACATTATTTTGACATATTTGTCTTAGTTTTGATGGTTGCAATTGAGTATTTAGGCATTTCATGACACAGCATATCAGTGAATTACTGAGCTCTCGACGGGTATTATTGTTGCAAGGCCCGATGGGAGAATTTTTCCGTCTTTTTGCTGATTGGCTGAAAGGACATCAGGTTGATGTACTAAAAATAAATTTTAATGGTGGTGATCGTTTTTTTTATCCTCAACAACAAAATGTATTTGATTATACTGGAGCGGTAGATGAGTTTGCTGTTTGGCTAAAAGCATTTATAGAACAACAACAAATTGAAGCCATTGTTTGTTTTGGTGATTGCCGTAAATACCATCTTATTGCTAAACAGGTCACTGAAAATACAGCAGTTCAGTTTTTTGCATTTGAAGAAGGCTATATACGTCCAGATTATATTACCTTTGAAAAGGGTGGAGTAAACTCTTTTTCAAGCTTCTCACAACAACAATATCCAGAAACAGAAAAACAAGCCTGTATACCAGTACATAATCAGTATCGTAAAATGGTACGTAGTGCAATTTTATATTATTTGTTTGGTGTTTTATGTCGGGCACATTACCCACTTTATCAACACCACCGAGGCTTGAGCACTCGAGAAGAATTAGCTTATAGCTTAGTGTCGATGTGGCGACGACAAATAAATGCTATATTTGAACCACGTCGTTTTCAGCAATTTATTCAACAGTATGATAAACAGTACTATGTTTTTGCACTACAAGTTCATAACGACTCACAGATTCGTGTGCATAGTGAATTGGGTAGTATGGAAAAATATATTGAACAGGTTGTAGAAAGTTTTAGTCAATTCTCCGCACCACATCATCATTTAATTTTTAAGCATCATCCTATGGATCGTGGTTATCGGCATTATGGTGCATTGCTACGTAAATTGGCTAAACGCTTTGATGTGACAGGGCGTATACATTATTTCTGTGATATTCACTTACCCACTTTACTCAAACATAGTCTTGGTATGGTGACAGTAAACAGTACCACGGTTATTCAGGCACTTTATCATCAGATTCCTGTTAAGGTGCTGGGTAATGCACTCTATAACTTACCTGGTTTAACCAATCAGAACAGCTTAGAGCAATTTTGGAAGCAGCCTGGTGTTGTAGATCATGAGTATTTTCTACAATTTCGGCATAACTTAATTGCCTATTCGCAGCTCAATGGTTCATTTTATGGCTTATCACCATGGATGCAGGGTGAATATGATAATCCTGCGGCAGAAGATTTGACATCCTCACCCCCTTAAATGGGGGTGATTCCTACTGCTAGACGCTTATGTCCAAGCGCAAGTATATTCAGTGC
>NZ_JAVIDR010000001.1 GCF_031157835.1 Acinetobacter rudis
CAACCTTGGTTGAATTATATGGCGGTGATGATTATTTAGATGAAGAACTAATTTCAACCATATAATGCAAATAGCCAAAATAAAATTATTGCGGCCAGTATTGGTTTTAAAAAACCTTGGAATCAAGGCATAGAATACTACATTGATGAATTTTTTATTCACCCTGATTATCAAGGTTTA
The DNA here is from genome assembly GCF_031157835.1 of Acinetobacter rudis. Classification (GTDB taxonomy): domain Bacteria; phylum Pseudomonadota; class Gammaproteobacteria; order Pseudomonadales; family Moraxellaceae; genus Acinetobacter; species Acinetobacter rudis_A. The sequence continues at coordinate 181 of NZ_JAVIDR010000001.1, forward strand.
AAAGTAGGTTCAAGACTGATGCAATATATTGAAAAAAAATGTCAAAATGAACAACTTAATGCCATTATTTTAAATACTGAACGAGGGTATCCATCGGAGCTATTTTATAAAAATAATCAATTTACTGAACATGAGGGCTTGATCATAATGTCAAAATCAATTGAATAGATCAGAAACAATTAATACCTTTTATAACATTATTCCAGATTAGTTAAACATCAAAAATTTACCCTTATGTATTTTCAATTTTTCAAAAGCTACAACATGTAATATAGTTAGACTTAATTTATTGTCGCTGATGAATATATTTGAAAAATACAATAATTCAAAACACCTTTAAACCCGTGCTTGAAGATGTTATTCAAGCATGTGTACTCACATATCATCAAGATGTGCATAGTATTTATGTTTATGGGAGCGTAGCTAAAGGAACAGCTAAAATTGGCTACTCCGACTTAGATATTTGTATTTTATTTAAAGTAGTAAAAACTGAACAAGAACAACAACTAATTGAAATACAGCAAAAAATATTAAAAAAATACGCTTTCCTACCCAAAATTGATTTCGATATAGGTTATGTTGATGAAGTATTACTTGAAAAGAATGAACTCTATTGGGGAGCATGGATCAAGTTTTTCTGTGTCAATATATACGGGAAAGATTTATCTTCAAATTTTACACAAGTTGTAATAAGCCCTAAAGTCATACAATTAATAAATTCTGGTTATGAAAAAGAAATTTCACAATATCTGCTCACTCTAAAACATAATAAAAAAGATAAAATAGAGTTACTGAATATTAAAAAATCATTAATTAAAAGAATGATTCGCTTATTACCATTAACACTAAATCAGCTAGATATAACAACATGGCCCCTTAGTATTGAGGAAACAATAAAACAAGCCATTCAAGCACACCCAGAGCAAAAAAATGATATTCTTTATTTAAATGAACAATTAAATAGTAACAATATGGCAGATTCCATTTTAATAAAGAATTTAACCGATATTTATATATGGATTGTAGAGCATATTATTGAATAAACACTTCTCTATATTATAAATTCAGTATTAAAAAAAGATGGTCATGTTATAACGATCAAAAGTTTGATGAGCTTAATGTCATTTCACTAAGCTCATCTCGGCTTATTAATTACGTCGGCGCCAAACTGCCAATCCAAGTAGAGTTGCCAATCCGAGTAATGATGTTAACCCCATACTACCACCACCACTTTTTTCTGACTCTACCTCTTGAATTGGTTTTGCTGGATTAAAATCAAAATCTACAATAACAGGGTCATGATCTGATGATCGATAAGCATCAGCTTGATAGAAAGCTTCTATTTGCTCCTCACTCTTATAATCATGCTCATAACTTAATGCTGTCGGCTCATCTGCATTAATCGCCCATGTAAATGCTCTCTTCACAAAAGGGTAAAGGTTTTCATCGCTAATTGCATGGTCAAGATTACCTGCTCCACCATATCCCTCAGCATCAGATGAAACACCAAAAACATAACTATATGCTGTCTGACCTTGACCAATTTTTTGATCATTTAATAAGACCTTATAGTTGGCCTTTTCAAAGGCCAATATTGGATCTTCTTTCGCATAACTATTCATATCACCTAAGATCAGAAAATTAGGTTTGTCTACTTGAGTTGGATTTTTAGCTATCCATTGAATTTGCTGTTGTACTGCTTTTAAACGTGTTGGATTCCAACAACTTTGGCCATCTCGTTGATCTTGATCTATGCCTTCCGCCCCTTTACATCCCTTAGACTTTAAGTGATTTGGCATTACAGTAAAGATCTTTCCACCATTTATTGCTTGAAAACTTTGTGCCATAGTTACGCGATTTTTTTCTGATTGATCATCAAAAATTGCCGTTGTTCCCACAGGTTTTACCCGTTTAACATTATAAATAATCGCAACTTTAATGACATCAGAACCTAAATGTTCCACATTATTGGGCACAATATAACGCCAATCTACACCTAGGCTACGTGTTAAATATGCAACTGCACTTTTATCATCATAGCCATTATTTGCAATTTCCATCAAAGCATAAACATCTGCATCGATACTTTTCATTGCACTCATAATTTTGGCATGTTGCTTATCAAACTCAGCTTGGCTTTTTGCACCGCGCTCTGTTGGAAAACCATTACGGCCATTGTCATAATTCAATACATTAAAGGCAGCAACACGTAATTGTTGATCATTTTTTGCAGCTATTGCGGGTCGTGGATTATGAGTACTTAATATCTCAGGCGTTTTACCTGTAATAGGTTGAATCCGCCATGCGTCGTAACGATACTCTAAGATCCCTTCAACATTTTTAAGTTCATAACCTGTTCTTAATGTATTTTTCGCACTAAAATTTGTTGGTAACCAAGGTGTTTTATTTTGCTTACTAAACCCATCATCTAAAATTATTTTAGATAATAAATTTTGTTTCGCTAAATTGGTGGCTTCTGTAGATTTAGCTGGAAATAAATTCGTTGGAATATATAGGCGATTTAAGCTTAACGAAAGCTCTCCAAAGCGAGCATAATTGTAGTTTTCACTCACAGTTAAGGTTTGTGGTAATTTAACCAGCATTCCCTGATAACGTCTTGGTACATGACCTGTCTCGGCATCTAAACTTGTAAAAGGTAAATTTAAATCGAGTGGTTTAACCCAACTTTCTACTGCCTGATTACAAGAAATTGGATCTTGTGTAAGGTTATCAAGCTGTAATTGGTTTTTGTATAAACTTAATCGGCCATTTAATATAACCTCATCACCAGCTTTTCCACCCTTAAAGTTACTGTTATTAGGTATATAAACAAATATCGCATTACTTAAATTTGTTTTTGCTTTGTTGTCTGGTGTCTGTAAATAAAATCCCGAGAAACCATCTTTATAACGATAATCCGCTGTTACCACCCCACGGACAGTATAACGTTGCCCTTGTTGTGAGGTTTGTAAATCAGCAATGCTGGTATCTCGACTACTACAACTTAGCGGCGCATTCTCAGCAGCTCTTGCTTGCCCCATCTGATTCGTCGTTTTAACATCTACACTTTGAGCAAACATCTGCTGAGCTTGACTCGAAAAAGAAGCACCCAGCATGATAAAACTTAATGCTAATTGATGTAATTTTAATGCTTTCATAATTTTAAACTAAATTGTTTGATGTCAAATTAACATAATTCTATAAAATGACATGGCCATGAAGTATTTATGACAATCTATTTCACATCCCCCTATCATCAATCTCATTCAGCTTTAAAAACTACAAATTAATCTCTAAGACAAATCAGAGATCATCAGCATGAGGCTATTGTCTTTTTTGTATATCTTCAGCAATTCGTCTATTTCTTTCTATATCTCTTAAACCAGCTTCAGCATTTTTTTGGGCTTCCCACCTTTTCCATTCCTCAACATTATTGTTTTTTACCACAGAGTCTTGATAATAACCCGTTGGCTCAGATAGTGCACAAGCGCTTAAAACCCCAAACGAAATAAAAATAAATAGGTTTTTCATATATTGCTTACTCCCAATGGGCAAATCATCTACATATATTTGTTAAAAATGATCTAAATGCTCAAAATTCAACTTTTTTCTTTGATCATTCTAATATAGGTACAAAATCTTTTATTTGGTTCGTTACATTTTTATTAAAATTGCCCCTCGCCCTAAACAATATTGTTTTATGCCGCATTAGATAAATCTGACAGGGTTTGACTTCGTTCCGTAAAGAATTAAAATAGCGCTTTTAAAAATATATAGCTCCTCGATATGTCAAATGATCACCTAGAAGCGCAGCCAGTAGAATTGGAACATTTGCCTGAACAACGTGAAATTGTAACGTTCATGCGTCGATCTTCTCCGCTCAACACTTCTCAGCGATCTGCGCTTGAACAATACGCCCACCTTATTTTGCAATATCCAGTAGCAGATGTGCGTCAACATTTCCCTCACCCAGAACGCCCTTTAACAGTCGAAATTGGTTTTGGTATGGGACGTTCCTTGGTACTGATGGCTAAGGCCAATCCTGAACGTAACTTTGTTGGCATTGAAGTGCATATTCCAGGTATTGCACAGTGTGTCTATGAAGCAGGTATGGCTGAATTAGACAACCTACGTGTATTAGATGCCGATGCAATTCAAGTACTTAAAGAGATGCCGGACAATAGCATTAATTGTGTACAACTCTACTTCCCAGATCCATGGCAGAAAAAACGTCACTTCAAACGCCGTTTTGTAATCGATGAGCGTATGCAATTGGTTGAACAAAAACTTGAACTTGGTGGTACTTTCCACGCTGCAACCGATTGGGAACCTTATGCCGAATGGATGCTTGATGTACTCGACAACCGTCCTGCACTAGAAAACCTAGCAGGTAAAGGCAATAGCTATCCTCGTCCAGACTGGCGTCCACAAACAAAATTTGAACGTCGTGGTTTAGAGGAAGGCCATAAAATTAATGACTTTATCTTTAAGAAGATTAAGTAATTCGAATTATTATTCACATTTTTCATGTTCAAAATCTTATTTCACCCTGCATGTAGTCAGGGTGAAATAGTGATTCATTCGCGTTTGACTAACTTTATTTTAATCATTTTTCTGCACGTTCAATTCAATATCATCTAATCAGTCATCACCATGATGACGACGTATAATCGCTTGACTCATTAACTGATATATTATGGCCAAATCAGGGCGTTGGGCTTGATCTAGTAGCTGTTGATGTAAAGATAAAATATTGTCATCCTGACGAACAGCTGGCCCTGTCTGCATTTGTTGTGGTGAATGCTGTGTTGCTTTAGTTGCTGTCTCCAACATCAACGGATACAGCAATTGAAAATCAACTTGGGCACTGTCTAATAGTTGGGCAGCAGCATCATAGCAGTAGTTGGTAAAATTGCAGGCAAAGACTGCTGCCAAATGCAAGCTTAAACGTTGCTTAGAATCATAACAATACACACGAGCACTCAAAGCAGCAGCAAGAATTTTTAAAAGCGCTAAGTCATTTTGATGAGCAGCTTCCAATAATAGTGGGGTTGTCGACCAATCTACTTCACGTTCTAAACTAAAGCTCTGTAAAGGATAAAATACACCAACACGTGTCAACAAAGAGCCAAACACATCAATGGAAGTACTCCCCGATGTGTGTATGACCAGTACATGTTGCATATGTACGGGTAAAGCCTGTACGACAGATTGAATGGCTTGATCACTTACAGCAATAAAAAGCACATCAATCGTATTATCTAGATCGTCTAGATGACTAATGGCCTTAGCCTCAGCAATTTGGGCAACACGTTCAGCATTTTCCAAGGTAGGACTCATAACCTGTACAATCTGATGTTGATTGCACAATCCTCGTGCCAAGTGGCTTGCCACTCGGCCTGCACCAATAATACTAATTTTCATGTCTTACTCTAAAATGAATATTACAAATTATTCAATTAATTGAGTAACTCTTCACGGCGTTCGATGGTCTTTTCAATAAAACACTTATCATACTGCATTGCTTGATTCTGCTTACGCATGTCAGCAGTCCAATAATCTGCTTGCTTTTGATAAGTTTCTTTTTCGTGATCCCTCAAATCGTAAACATCTCGTTGTGATATCACTTTACATTCCACATCACGTTTTTCGAACCATTCTTTCTGCTCTTGTTTAAGCGCTTGGCGTATATCTACACTCAAGCTTTCCCACGTTTCATTTAAGAACTCAACTTGACTGGCTTTTTCAACGCTTAACTCTTTTTGACGAATATTCATCGCAGCTTGAGCCAATGCTTGTTGTTTATTATGCTCAGCATCATTTTCTTTTTCAGAATCACGGATAGTTTTGTTTTCTTTGGCATATGAGGCAAATTGTACAGCCTTCATAACCATGAAACTTAAACCATTAAGTACTTCATTTTGTGAATCCATATGCAAACGATAACCATCTTTATCTGTTTTAGTGAGTTCATATTTAAGTGGGCCACTCAATTTATTCTCAGACATATGTACAGAAGCTCCGCCAGCTTCTAAATAGTCTTGTAAAGTCTGATTCTCCTCACATTCCTCACAGTCTTTATTATGTTCGGCAAAAGCATTTGTTGCCCGTTGTTGTAATCCCTTTGGTAAATTAATCACCAATTGTGCTTCACAACTTAATTTTGTTGCATCTTTCGCTTCAGTGGTTACTGTACGAATTTCAGTAACATTAAACTTTAAATTCTGATTGATTGTTCGAAGGAGTTGTTGATCCGCTTCATAATAATGACTTTCACGTAAATCACGATCAACCTGTTTTACATATTGTTCATTTAATTGCTTCTGTAGGCTTGTGATATTTTCAGGGCTAGTACAGCTCCATGCTGTTGCCACTTCTTCAGTTTTGTCTTTTTTATTTTTAAAATAATCACAACCAGAAAGTAACATCCCTGAACTAATCAATAATACAGCTGCTGCTTTATTTTTCATCTCTTACTATCACTAGATCCAATTTTGCTTTATTTAAGCAAATTTAACCTTAATAATCGAGAATATTTGTCTAAATAATAACGCTATTTTCAGTATTTACCTCAAAATTCAGTATAAAAAATCACCCGATATAAATACAAACTATCCGTATTTATATCGAGTGATTATAAATCTCTATCATTAATAGATTAGAGATATAGACTAAAAATCTATTTTAGGCTTTATTATCCACAAAGACTGCGATGACTTTACCCTGCAGTTCTTGGTGAATTAATGGAGTATTCTTACCATGGGACAAAATCGAATTTTTATCCAAAGTCCACTTCATTTCTGGATCAACCAATACCCAACCCGCTTCTTTTTCCCAACGCTGTTGCATATTCGCCACACGTGCTGCGGATAAACTAACTTTTTCAACCCATTGTAATGGCGTCAATAAACCTTCACGTACTAACTGAACACCTAACGCAACATAGCTATCAAATGCACTAATACCAGGTTCAGTTTCTGCAAATGGCGCCAACTTCGCTGAGGCACTTAATGGTTCATGATGCGTACAGATTGCATCAATTACACCAGATTGAACTGCTTCACGTAAAACTTGTTTATCTTGTTCAGAGCGTAATGGTGGACGTACATGAGCAAGAGAGTTAAAACCATCAATTAATGTGTCAGTTAAATGCAGCTGATGCATCGCCACATCACAGGTCACAGCTAAACCCTTCGCTTTTGCAGCTTCAATTAAAGCAACCGAAGCACCACAAGACAATAAACCAAAGTGTGCACTTACACCAGTTGCTTCAACCATCAACAAATATTTGGCAATTGCGATAGTTTCTGCCAACGGCGATATCATTGGTAAACCCTGACGTGAAGCAATGAAACCTTCGTGTACACAGCCATCAGTCGCAATTTGTGCTTCTTCTGCATAGAACACGACAGTCAAGCCCAAACCTGCTGCATATTCTAAGGTACGCAGTACCACATCATCATTTTCAAAAGCAGCATTGGCATTAGAGACCGCACCACATCCGCCTTTTTTAAGTCCCGCCATATTTGATGGCTGCTTACCATTTAGGCCTTGTGTTTGTGCACCAATGACTTGTAAATAAATGCCCCCATCTAACCATGCTTTTTCCACTAAACCATGTACCAAAGCACCGTTATCTTGTACGATCGGTTTGGAATCTGGCGGTGTAAAAACGTGCAAAATACCATTTTCACGCGCAGCACGCCCTTCCGAAACTAAAGTACCATGTTGTTGCTGACCTGGTTCACGTAAACGCGCACAAAGATCTACCATGGTTGGCATTAACCATTTACCTTGACCATCAATCTCTGTACTAATTTCAGTTGTAGCTTCAACAACACAACCGTTTTGCAGATAAATATCTTGGACTTGATCGCGTTGTAATACAGGGTCCAATACACGAACATTGCTAATTTTTACTGTAGACATGACGATCCTTTATACACTAATAGCTTCAATAAGACCTTTTTCTTGCAATTGGCCTTGCATTGACAATGCCAATACTGCCATACGTACAGCAATACCATTGGTCACCTGATGTAAAATCACCGATTGAGGGCCATCGGCAATACTTGAATCAATTTCCACACCACGGTTCATTGGACCTGGATGCATCACAATACACTCAGGTTTAGCAAGAGCTAAACGTGCTTGGTTAAGGCCAAACAGTTTATAAAATTCAGACTGTGAAGACAGTGCTGGTGAATTTATACGTTCATTTTGAATACGTAAGGTAATAATTACATCACAGTCACGAATGCCCTGCTCCATATTATTAAATAAGCGAACACCTTCACCATATTCACTAAAACCAAAAGGAAGCAATGTATTTGGCGCAATAACACGTATGTCTGTACAGCCCAAAGTCTGTAATGCAGCGACATCAGAACGTGCCACACGTGAATGTTTAATATCACCAATAATTGCAACACTAAGTTGCTCAAATGGTTTTTTAGTTTCACGGCGAATAGTCAACATATCCAACATTGCTTGAGTTGGATGCGCATGACGCCCATCGCCTGCATTAATAATCGCAATATTGGGGCACACGGTTTCAGCAATGAAATGTGCAGCACCAGATGATGAATGTCGTACAACAAAAATATCGGCTGCCATTGCTTCAAGATTCCACAATGTATCACGCAAAGTTTCACCTTTTGATGTACTTGAACGTGCAATATCAATGTTAAGTACGTTAGCTGACAAACGTTTTGCTGCAGCTTCAAAAGTAGTACGTGTACGTGTAGAGTTCTCAAAGAACAAATTCATCACGGTGTGGCCTTGTAAAATAGGCGTAGTCACCAGTTGATTTTGATCATTAATAAAGGAATGGGCGGTATCTAGAATTTTTGTCAGGGTCTGTTTGGAAAGCCCTTCGATGGTCAAAAAATGTTTCAACTGACCATATTGATTGAGTTGAATCTGACTCGGAGTATGCAATGCAGCCACGTGCATGAGAGATTCCTGATCTGTTAAGTTGAACTATTATACAGAGATTCACTTCAAATGCTCGCTTATGTTTTAGCCAGTTATGCAATACCTAGCTAGAATGCATAATGCTTGAACATTCTTGATACATTACAATAAATCAAAATAATTACGACCATAATATTTCATGTTAGTTTAAACAAGATGCCTGATTTAAAGCTATTTTCATTATGCCGCCTTTGCAACTTATTTGGTTTAGACAAGACTTACGTATACATGATCATGCTGCTCTTTGGCATGCTCGCCAAGCGGGTCCATGTATTGCCTTAGTCATACTTAGTCCTGCTCAGTGGCAACTGCATAATGACGCTACAATTAAAATCGATTTTTATTTAAGACAACTTAAGGCACTTCAGCAACAATTGCTCTTACTTAATATTCCTTTAATTATTGAACATATTGACTATTGGCATAATGTTTCCCCATCCTTACTTATATGGCTCAATAAACTCAATATTCAGAATGTACATGCAAATATAGAATATGGTGACAATGAACATCATCGCGATCAATTCATCTCTGAGCATCTTGCCCAGCACAAAAAAACACTCTTTCTCTATCATGATCGCAGCATATTTCAGGTAGGAAGTATATTAAGTAAATCTCAACAGCCCTATAAAGTTTTTGGTGCATTTAAAAAGACTGTCTACGAGCAACTGAATATTTGCTTGCCACAATGTTTCCCTAGCGTTGATTCACAACATCAACTTCAACTCAATTGCACCCTGCCTAATAAGATTCCCACTCTAACTGAACTCGGTTTTAACGATATTGCTCCAGAACAACAAGCGTTATGGCCGATTACTGAAGGCTATGCATGGAAAAAACTAGATGATTTTATTCAGCATGATGTTTTAGATTACGATCAAACTCGTGATTTTCCAGCCGCCCAAGGCAGCAGTCAATTATCCCCCTATTTAAATATTGGTATCCTCTCTGTTCGACAATGCTTACATGCTTTGTTTTCATCTAGTCATGGTCAATTTCATCTACGCCATCATGGTCAGCAAATTTGGTTAGACGAACTGCTTTGGCGTGAGTTTTATCAACATATATTATTCCACTATCCCCAAATTTCTAAAGGTAAAAGCTTCAAGCCTGAACTACAACAGCTAAAATGGCGTGAGGCTGAATCAGAGTTAATCGCTTGGCAACATGGACACACAGGTATCCCTATTGTTGATGCAGGCATGCGTCAATTATTGGCCACAGGCTGGATGCATAATCGAGTTCGTATGATTAGCGCCATGTTTTTAAGTAAAAATCTACTCATCGATTGGCGTTTAGGTGAACAGTGGTTTATGCAGCATTTAATTGATGGTGATTTAGCAGCCAATAACGGCGGCTGGCAATGGTGTGCATCTACTGGTGTTGATGCCGTACCATATTTTCGGATTTTTAACCCAATGACTCAGTCACAACGTTTTGACCCCCATGGTCATTATATTCGTCAATGGTTGCCTGAATTAAAGCATTTAGATAACAAAACAATCCATATGCCCTACCAGTATCAACCCAATATTCAATTAAATTATCCGAAACCTATTGTTGATTTAAAACAAAGTCGTTTACGCGCCATTGAACATTTTAGACTGCACGTAAATCAAATAAACTGACTTATTGATGACATGCAATTCTGCAACAATATACTGTCTGGCTTGTCTGAAAAACAAGCTAAGCCACCTTGCATAAAATGTTGCACAAGTTTTCCCCTTAAAAATACGTTAAAATAACTGATTGCTCAGCAGCTTTGGAAATTTACATGAACTCAAAACCGCGTTTATCAACCTATTGGGTGACCTGTGCGGATGGATTAGAAAACCTACTCCAAGAAGAAATACATGATTTAGGGGTCAGTGAGGTTGAGCGTTTTCCAGGGCGCTTAGTATTTAAAGGTACGCTTGAACATGCCTATAAAATCTGCATGTGGTCACGTTTAGCTTCACGTGTATTGATGCCAATTCACAGTGTAGAAATTGAACGTACTCATGACGCACGTGATGTCGCAGAAGAGCTTTATGAAGCCGCTATTGCTTTTGATTGGTCATTGATTTTTTCTGCCCAAAGTACTTTTGCCATTCGTTTGCATACTGAACGTGAAATTAAAGTGAACACCCAGTTTGCAACCTTACGTGCCAAAGATGGTGTAGTTGATGCATTTATGGATGCTGTAGGACGCCGCCCAAGTATTGATACTAAAGCTCCAGAAATTACACTCTTTGTCCAAGCGGGTAAAACTGAACACCATTTCTGTCTTGATCTGTCTGGTGATTCTTTACATAAGCGTGGATATCGTCGTTATATGACGGATGCGCCAATTAAAGAAAACTTAGCTGCTGCAATCTTGATGCGTATAGGCCTCGCTAAAAAACGTCCTGATATTTTTGTTGACCCAATGTGTGGTTCTGGTACGTTCATCATTGAAGCTTTAATGATCTTAACTGATCGTGCACCTGGTCTAGTTCGTCGCTTTGGTTTTAATGGTTGGCAAGGTCATGATCATGAACTTTGGATGAATATTAAAGCTGATGCTGCTACACGTCACCAACATGCACTAGAACAAACACTACCTGCTTTTTATGCTTTCGATGCAGACTGGGAAGCAATTAAAGCAACCAAACAAAATATTATTGCTGCTGGTTTTGAATCGGTACTCGATCATATTAAAATCGAAGAGCGTACTTTAGCCGATTGGCCTGATTTTCATACTGAAAATAAAACAGCGGTATTGGTAACAAACCCACCATATGGTGAGCGTTTAGGTGAAAAAGCATCTAACCGTGCACTTTACCAAGGTTTATCTGCACGTCTACAACAATATTTCCCAAATCAAACCGTTGCTATTATTGCTGCTCAAGTTGAACAGGCGGATGTTTTGGCATTGCATGATCCTCAAACCATGCGCTTGATGAATGGTAAACTGCCTATTTATATTCGCTCTGGTGTGGTTAAAGCAGCAACTGTCGTAAAACCATGGTTAGAAACTTGGCAACCACAAAGCTTTGAGGCAATTGAAGGTGCTGAAGACTTTGCCAACCGCCTACAAAAAAATCTACAAAGCTTAAAAAAATGGGTCGTTAAAGATCAAGTACATTGTTTACGTGTATACGATGCAGATCTACCCGACTTTAATTTGGCAGTTGATATCTATGGTGATCGCTTGCATGTACAAGAATATGCACCACCGAAAAAGATTGATCCAGAAAAAGCCAAAAAGCGTTTTAATTTAGCGCTTGCTGCTATTCGTGCAGTAACGGGGCTAAATCGTGATGTCATCTTTATTAAAACTCGTGCTCGTCAAGAAGGTAAAAACCAGTACAGCAAACAATCTACAGCTTCGAAACGTTTTATTGTACAAGAAGGTCAAGCAAAGATTTTAGTGAACTTAACGGATTATCTAGATACTGGATTATTCTTAGACCACCGTCAAATGCGTTTACGCATTGCTAAAGAAGCAAAAGGTAAGCACTTCTTAAATCTTTACAGTTATACCTCTACCGCAAGCTTACATGCTGCCTTAGGTGGTGCTGCGAGTACAACCAGTGTTGACTTGTCCAATACTTATCTGAACTGGTCTAAAGAAAACTTTGTGCTCAATGGTCTAACTGTTGATCATGCTGATGAGCAACACCAGTTTTTTGCCAGTGATTGTTTTGAGTGGCTTAAAGAAGGTCATGAACAATATGATCTTATCTTTATCGACCCACCAACATTCTCAAATTCGAAAAAGTTTTATGGAACTTTTGATGTGCAACGTGACCATAACTCTCTGTTAAAACGAGCCATGAACCGTTTAAGTTCAGGTGGAACGCTCTACTTCTCAAACAACTATCGTGGTTTTGAGTTAGATGAGGAAGTTCAAGCCATGTTTGAAACAGTTGAAATTACCCACGAAACCATTGGTCCTGACTTTAAGCGTAATCAAAAAATCCACCGCGCTTGGAAAATCACACATTATGGTGTGTAAACCATCATAAAAACCACAACCTGAAAGTTTAGGCTTTCAGGTTTTTTTATGTATTTAAAATGCCTTAATGTTGTATGCTCGACTGTTTCGCCTCTGGGTTCACCCAAATCGTTACTTTTTCAGGCGTATCAATCACCACTGTATTGCCATGATGACTTAAACCTATTTCAACTATTTTAAATTTTTGAGGTGGATCGACAATTTTAGTCACGGTTTCAATGGGTTTTAATTGTTTCTGTTGCTGATGTTGGTCATAAACAGTTTGCTCAATAAGCCAGATATTATGTTGATCAGAATAAACTTGACTTAAATCTTGAGTAGTAACAGGAGAAGCCGTCTGAGAGAGTGATAGCACATTAGAAATAGCTTGCTCAGTAACCCAAGATGTACCTTTCAGCTCAGCATCTTGTAGGTGAAAAAAAGAGACTGGCTCAGCCATTGCTGCTGGCTGATAACAACAACCAATAAGAACTAAGATCCCCCACTGCTTGCAAATATTGTTGTTTTGACGAATTAATCTGTTCATATAAGCTATCCATTTCTTACGTTCCTACAATGAACCTAGCAACTCCTATCCCATATTACAATTATGTCATTCAATTTTCAGACCAATGGAGATAGGCAAAAAAAATATCGGCTATAAAGCCGATATTTTGTGTATACAGAATAAAATGTTCAGATTAACTCAACTTTGTTTTCACAAATTGAAGTTGACCATGATCAGCAGTCACCTCAATGCGATCACCAGGTTGGAACTCACCAGCCAAGATTTTTTGTGCTAATGGGTTCTCCACTTGCTGTTGAATTGCACGTTTCAATGGTCTTGCACCAAAAATTGGGTCATAACCTGCATCTATTAACAAATCAAATGCGTTATCTTCCACATTAAATCGTAAATCACGCTCTTCTAAACGCGAACGTAGACGATTTAATTGAATGTCGGCAATACCGCGGATCTGTTCTTTTTTCAATGCATGGAAAACAACAAGTTCGTCAATACGATTAATAAATTCTGGACGGAAATGCTCACCAACAGCAGCCATCACCACTGCACGAATAGCCTCATCACTTGCACCATCACCTAATTCACGTACATCTTGTGAACCTAGGTTAGATGTCATAACAATGACTGTATTTTTAAAGTCAATCGTACGCCCTTGTGAATCAGTCAAACGCCCATCATCTAGAACTTGCAGCAAGATATTAAACACATCTGGATGTGCTTTTTCCACCTCATCGAACAACACCACACTATACGGTTTACGACGTACAGCCTCAGTTAAAATACCACCTTCCTCATATCCAACATACCCTGGAGGTGCACCCACCAAGCGACTCACCGAATGTTTTTCCATGAACTCACTCATATCAATTCGGATCATGGCATCATCACTGTCAAACATAAAGTTTGCCAAAGCCTTGGTCAACTCAGTTTTACCTACACCTGTTGGTCCTAAGAACAAGAACGAACCACTTGGACGATTAGGATCTGATAAGCCTGCTCTTGAACGACGAATTGCATTCGATACCGCAACTACAGCTTCATCTTGACCAACCACGCGTTGATGTAAAAATGATTCCATTTCAAGCAACTTTTCACGTTCGCCTTGAAGCATTTTTGCAACAGGAATACCAGTTGCTGCACTCACGACTTCAGCAATTTCATTATCAGTTACTTTAGTACGAATCAACTTAGGCTCTTCAGCCTCATCTACTTTTTCAACATGCTCTAAACGTTTTTGCAACTCAGGAATGACGCCATACTGTAAGCGACTTGCTTCTGCCCAGTCACCGTCACGCTGTGCCTTCTCTTGCGCAATACGTGCTTGATCTAGCTCAATTTGAACCTTACTTGTGCCTTCAACTAAAGTTTTTTCAGCACGCCATACTTCCTCAAGGTCGTTATACTCTTTTTGCACTTCTGCAATTTGCTGTTCTAGATGACTAACTTCGACTTTACTCACCGAATCCTCATCTTTTTTCACAGCCTCTAACTGCATTTTCAACTGAATCAAACGACGGTCGAGACGATCAAGTGGTTCAGGTTTAGAGTCAATTTCCATTTTGATACGTGATGCAGCTTCATCGATCAAATCGATGGCTTTATCGGGCAATTGGCGATCAGTAATATAACGGTGTGACATTTTTGCTGCAGCAATAATTGCTGAGTCTAAGATCTGTACACCATGATGCGTTGCATACTTCTCTTTTAAACCACGTAAAATTGCAATGGTATCTTCAACACTTGGCTCATCAACCAATACTTTTTGGAAACGACGCTCTAAGGCAGCATCTTTTTCAATATATTGGCGGTACTCATCCAAGGTAGTGGCACCAACACAACGAAGTTCACCACGTGCTAATGCAGGTTTAAGCATATTACCTGCATCCATAGCCCCATCACCTTTACCAGCACCCACTAGCGTATGTAATTCATCTATAAATAAGATGACACTACCTTCCTGCTTTGCCAAATCTGTCAAAACAGCTTTGAGACGTTCTTCAAACTCACCACGGTATTTTGCACCAGCCAGTAATGCACCTAAATCTAAAGATAAAACTCGTTTATCTTTTAAACTATCAGGTACTTCACCATTTACAATTCGTTGAGCTAGACCTTCAACAATAGCTGTTTTACCAACACCAGGTTCCCCAATTAATACAGGGTTATTCTTTGTTCTACGCGACAAAACCTGAATAGTACGACGGATTTCTTCATCACGACCAATAACAGGATCTAATTTACCCATCAAGGCACGTTCATTTAAATCAATCGTATATTTATTCAGAGAGTCACGTTGATCTTCATGATTGTTACTCATTACTTTGTCATTTCCTCTAATTTTATCGATCACTTGACGTAAAGTTTCAACATTTAAACCAGCATCACTCATTAATTTTTTAGTGGCGCCAGTTTGTAACAATCCCAATAACACCCAATCTGTTGATAAAAATTCGTCTCCTGCTTTTACCGCAAAACTATCTGCTAGATTTAATGCTTTTACCGCATCAGGGCTTAAATTAATATCGCCTGTTACTTGACCCAAAGTTGCTGCCTGATTTAATGCCTGCTCAAGCCCACTTTGTAATTCTGGTAAACGCGCACCAGCTTGCTGTAACAAACTTAAATTTGAAGGCTCTTTTAATAAAGCAGATAGAATATGGATACCTTCAATCGCTGCATGATCTTTGGACATTGCAAGTGATTGAGCATCTGACAGAGCTTGTTGTAAGCGATTAGTAAATTTTTCAAAACGCATTATTGTTATTCCTCGCAAGAAATTTTTTGATTGATTTATAAATGGGTATGGTTAGATAAATTTCAAACGTTTTTTTAAAAAAAATAGAGATATTTCAGTTTATTAACGATATATATCAAAAAATATAAATCGGCATAAATATGGTGGTGATTTTATTGCTTTTCAAGTCAAATATGTAAAGTTTATTTTAGAGTTTATCAATCAAAAAAGAATACATCCAACGCTTTGAATCAGGCCCTTATCATGCGATTCAAATACCCCAGTGAAGCAATAGCTTCACTGGGACTTAACAGATTATACGCCTGCATCTGCTTCGATAATTTCAAAATCGTGGCTAATTTCAACCCCACCAGCTGACAACATTTTGCTCGCGGAACAATATTTTTCAGCAGATAATTCAATTGCTTTGGCAACTTGCTTTTCTTTGACATTGCGGCCAGTAACAACAAAATGTAAATGAATTTTGGTGAACACAGCAGGAACTGCATCAGCTCGATCAGCTTTAAGCTGACAAACAACATCCGTCACATCCTGTTTGGATTTCTTTAAAATAGTTACAATATCGAAAGATGCACAACCACCAAGTCCCATTAAAATTAGCTCCATAGGACGCGGTCCCAGATTTTGACCGCCATAAGCAGCAGAACCATCCATAACCACTCGGTGTCCGCTTTCAGAATTTGCCTCAAAAGCAACATTCTCTAACCAATGTACACTTGTTTGCATTGCAACCACCTAAAAAAATCTATAAATTGACGGGGTAGCGGTAACACTAGCATAAAATGGGTTGAGAAGGAATTTCACCTCGTTGCTTCTGCTTTATGAGCTCATTCTAGGTCTATAGATCTATTTACTATCCAGTTTGGAATTTATAAGCATGGCTTCCAATTTATCATATCTAAGTACTGATGCCTTATCTCCAGGTCAACTCCCGGAATCCGTAAAGGCATTACTCAAACGCGCCCAAATCAATCGTTTTCCGAAACGAATGACTATTATTGATGAGGGTAGTGAATCAAAATCACTCTATTTGATTTTAAAAGGTTCAGTTTCAATCATATTACGCGAAGATGATGATCGAGAAATTGTCGTCGCATACCTAAATCCTGGTGACTTCTTTGGTGAAATGGGCTTGTTTGAAGCAAATCCACAACGTACTGCCGAAGTTAGAACTCGTGATACATGTGAAATCGCAGAAATCAGCTATGAAAACTTCCATGAATTAAGTCGAACTTATCCCGACTTAAGTTATGCTGTTTTTGCACAGTTAGTTAGACGTTTGAAAAACACCACCCGTAAAGTAACAGACCTTGCATTTATTGATGTTTCTGGTCGTATTGCACGTTGTTTAATTGATTTATGTGCTCAACCAGAAGCGATGATCCTTCCAAATGGTCGTCAAATCCGTATTACTCGTCAAGAAATTGGCCGTATTGTTGGATGTTCACGTGAAATGGTCGGACGCGTTTTAAAAACCCTTGAAGAGCAAGGTATGATCGAAACTGATGGTAAAGCTATTTTAATATTTGATAGCTCGCTTGAAGAATCGGCACAAGATGACAATGCTACTGATGTTGAATAATCAATAACATATAAAAAATGCAAATCTTATGATTTGCATCTCTTCCCACTAAAATAGTTAATCGCTCAGTGTTCATCTCTCCCATAAGCAAAAACACTGAGCTTTTTCAATCCTATTTTCCTAATCTTCTGTTGGTCGTGTTAATTCTGTCATTGGCCAGCGTGGTGTCGTAGATACAGATAAACCATCCTTTTGCCCAGCTTTTAAACGTTGATAACCTGCAAAAGCAATCATTGCACCATTATCGGTACAAAGTGCAGGCTCTGCATAATAGACCTCTGCTCGAATTTTCTTTAAATCCTGCTCTAGTCGTTCACGCAAACGTTTGTTTGCACTTACCCCACCAGCAATAACCAACTGTTTGAGCCCAGTTTGTTTTAAAGCTTTTACAGATTTTTTAACAAGAGTATCGACCAGAGCTTCTTGGAATGAGGCAGCAATATCAGCATCACGTCCCAATGCTTCTGGCTTTTTCAGTTGTACTGAGACTGCTGTTTTTAACCCACTAAAAGAAAAATCTAAACCTTGGTGTAACATAGGACGAGGAAAATCAAATGCAGTTGCATCACCTTGTTCAGCTAGTTTTGAAATATTCGGCCCACCTGGATACGGCAAAGCAAGCATTTTAGCGACCTTATCAAACGCTTCACCTGCTGCATCATCAATTGATTCACCTAAAATCTCATATTCCCCAATTGCATAAGCAGCCATTAATTGAGTATGTCCACCAGAGACTAATAAGGCAACAAAGGGAAACTGTGGAGGAGTTGCTGATAACAAAGGTGCTAACATATGGCCTTCCATATGGTGAACACCCAATGCGGGTACATCTAGTGCATAGGCCAAAGTTCGACCAAACAATGCACCGGTCATCAATGCCCCCATTAAACCAGGGCCACGAGTATAAGCAACTGCATCAATTTGTTTCTTATCTATTTGACTTTGTTCTAATAATTCATTCAACAATGGAATCATCTTACGAACATGATCGCGTGATGCCAGTTCAGGTACAACACCACCGTATTCCGCATGCAATTTAATTTGACTGTATAACACTTGTCCTCGTAACCCTAACTCACTGTCATACAGGGCCAAACCGGTTTCATCACAAGATGTTTCTAAGCCGAGAACAATCATGTTTTTGCCTATTTCCTATTCCAAATTAATGCGCCGCTTATTATAGACTTGTGATATGAGATGTAAATGAGTAAAATACTGTCCTTCACTTGTGATCTAACACAATTATGTGTTGATCTTATCCATAAACTATGAGGATTCTTCATGCCACAAGTTAAATTGAAAGAAGGCGAACCAGTTGACGTAGCTATCCGTCGTTTCAAACGTTCATGTGAAAAAGCGGGTGTCTTAGCTGACGTTCGTAAACGTGAATTTTATGAGAAACCAACTCAAGAACGTAAACGCAAAAAAGCTGCTGCAGTTAAACGTTACCAAAAGAAATTGGCGCGTGAATCTGTACGTACAACTCGCCTTTACTAATTAATTTGTGATTGACTGCTTGGAATAAATGATGACGACGCTAAAAAACCAGATTACTGATGTACTTAAAACATCCATGCGAGCCAAAGAAATGGCTGTAGTCAAGGTAATTCGTAGTCTGCAAGCAGCCATCAAGCAAATTGAAGTCGATGATCGTATCGAACTTGATGATAATCAAGTCCTTGCGGTCATTGAAAAACAAATCAAACAACGTAAAGAGTCAGTCAAAGCATTTAGTGCTGCAGACCGACAAGACCTCGCTAGTATTGAACAAGCCGAAATTGAGATTATCTCTCAGTTTCTACCAGCAGCTATGACTGAGGAAGAACTTGATTCTTTGATTGAGCAAACAATTACAGCTCAACAAGCTACTAGCATGAAAGATATGGGTAAGGTGATGAATTCTCTACGTCCGATCATAGCCGGACGTGCCGATCCTGCTGAAGTATCAGCAAAAATCAAAGCACGCCTAAGTTAATAGTTAAATCTTTAACTGTCTCTCATACTGCATCGTTTTTAATCGATCATCAATTTTTGCACTCATTGCTTGATTATCTTTACTCAAGCGTTGAGCATGAAGCAGTGACTTAATTGCACTTTCTTCTAAACCAGACCAATATTCAGCCTCTGCACGATAACGCAATACATTAATTGCGCGCATTGGATTTTCCTGATCAATATTGGCTGCTTGCTGCATTAATTTCCACGCAATAATATCATTGTCACTTTTGCGTATAAATGGATTCACCAAACGCTCAGCTGCAGTCGCTTTTCCTTGTCGAATATAAACTTCTGCCAATTTAAAATTCAATGCTCGATTTTCGGGAATAACGCGCTGTCTTGCTAATACCGTTTTTTCAGCCTCATCGAGTTTGTTTTGTCCCAAATAAATATCAGTTTGCAGTAATACAACTAAGTTATGTTGCGCATTGATTAATTTAGCACGATCAACTTGTTGTTGTGCCAGCTTATAATCACCTTGCTTTAAATAAAAACGTGCAAGCGCCAATGTACCAGCAAAATTATTTTGTTTGGCTAATATCTGTAATTGAGTTTCTGCTGCCTGACCACTCATAACAGCGGTATACCATTTAATGACTTCAAATTCACCCAACTGATTACTATAAGGAACTTTTGGCATTTGGTTAGCACGTAAACGTGCCTCACTCATACGCTCAGTTGTCAATGGATGTGTAAGCCAAAAATCAGGTAAAAAGCTTACTCGACTGGTAGCACGGTTCATTGTCTCAAAAAAATCAGCCATCGCTTGTGGGTTATAACCTGCCCCACCCATAAAGTTCATACCAATACGATCTGCTTCTCGCTCTTGATTACGACTATAATTGAGCTGTCGATCCATCAGAGCTGCCTGAGTACCCATCATCACAGCACCACCGACATCACCATCTGATTTTGCAGCCAAAGCAGCACCAGCAATTAATCCTGCCAATGCCAATAAACCTTGCCCTTTAAATGCTTCTTGTGAGCGACTGTAATGGCGCTGCTTAACATGTGCAATCTCATGTGCCATTACTCCTACTATTTCATCCATATTACGAGCAGAAGTCACTAGTCCAGTATTTAAAGCAAAAAGTCCACCAGGTACAGCAAAAGCATTGATCTGTGAATCATTCACCACTACAAGTGCAATGGGTTTCCCCAGCTCTGCTTGGCTCAATAAATTGGAAAATACCAGCATGAATTGATCCTCTAGCCACGGATCACGCAATATTGGCATTTGTCGTTGTACTTGACGAAAAACCTTTTCACCAATCATTTTTTCTTTTTGTTGATCAATTAAACCGACACCCCCACTAATATCTGGAATCTCCAATTGAGGTGCACTATTATTTTGAGTAAAAATTTGAGCTGAATGTGCAGAAGTAGTAAAACACAATGCTATGCTGAGTATAGTTTTCTTCAAGTCATACACTCTAAAACGAACTGTATTCACTATACCATTGAAAATGAAATCAGTTACACAGAAACAATGTTCTATAATGTAATTAATATCAACATATTAGGATTAAGCTGAACGACAATAATGCACCATTCAATCGCATTATGAATATCGTTTTTAGCACTTAGTATCCTCCACCTAAAACAGGAGTAATTCCTACCCTTAGACACTCCTGTCAAAGTGCAAGCATGTTCTTAGTAGCGTTAAATCACCTTAATTTAAACTTCCACAATCCCATACTCGTATTGGCAAGCTTGTTCTTCTTTCAGAGTGACTGGCTATTTACCAAATAGCGAGGTTGATGACCTGCCAATGCATCAACCAATTGCTGATAGGCTAGCTCAGCCATCTTTTTACGTGTCTGTGCTGTCGCAGAACCCACATGGGGCAAAGTCACAATATAATCCAAATCAAATAGATCACTCTGTTTTAATGGCTCATGTCGATAAACATCAAGACCCGCTGCAAAAATAGTTCGCTGCAAAATAGCATCTCGCAATGCAGTCTCATCCAATACTGACCCACGTGAAATATTCACTAAAACTGCATGTTTTTGCATTTGAGCCAAAGCAGCTGCATCTATTAATTGATTAGAATCAGCATTTAAATCAACAGCTAACACCACAAAATCAGACTGTTGCAACAATTCATTTAAACTACAATAACGCGCATTTAAAGCTGCTGCACGTTCAGGGCGTTGTTGACGGCCATGATATAAAATATTCATATTGAAACCATGAAATGCACGACGTGCAATTGCCTGACCAATATTACCTAAGCCCACAACACCTAAGGTACGACCAAAAATTTCTTGTCCAAACTGGTCAGAACCAACTGTACGTTGCCAGTGGCCTTGTTTAGTCCACTTATCTAACCGTGTTACTTGTTTTGCTGCACTCATTAAAAGTGTAAATGCTAAATCTGCTGTGGTTTCAGTTAAAACATGTGGTGTATGTGCTAACCAGATGCCTTGTTTACTGAGGTAATCTACATCATAGTTATCATAGCCCACACTAACAGAAGAAATTACTTTTAAATGTTTTGCAGATTGAAGATGACTTGCATTTAGTACTCGTCCAGCGCCAATCATGCCATCCGCATCCACAACTGCTTCCTGAATTTGTGCTTGCACATCTCCTAATTTAGGATTAATTACAACCACATCATAATCTTGTTGTAAGCGTTGTAAAATTTCAGCATCAATTTGACTAAACACAACTACTTTCTGTTTCATCACTTTTCCCTGTACTTTTAAATCATTATTGTTTCAAATACCAACATACCGCAAAATACACTGCTTGCAAGCCAAAATAAAATATCTAATTATTCAATAGAATAGAATCAAAGCACTAAGGATAATGCCATTTAAGGAAATCAATTTCCCTGCATCACATGCCAAAGTTTTCGTTTCAGTAAAGGCTGATCTAACATTTCTTGCAGACTTGGCATTATTAGAAGTTGTTTACTTAGCGTGATAGGAAGCTGCCCTAAAGCAACAATGCTTTGTTCTTGCTGCAATGCTGCTAAAAAGCCAGCAACATAAGCACTAACACCTCGGCCATCTTGCAAATGCACTAGCGCAAAAGGCCATTTTAATTGATAACTTTGACCTGATTGCGAAGCCTGAATATTAGATAACAACGTCTGTTGCTCAGCATTCAATTGTGTACTATCCAGAACTAAAATATGCCGTGCAAACACCACTGCCTGCAACTCAAATGCCTCTACAACAAGCTGTTCATCCTCAACAACCAATACTTGTTCTAATTCGAGCGAAGTTTCTGGCACGTCCTTTACAACATTCGGACTTGGAACTACTTTTTCTGGTTCAGAAATAACATGCTTTGCATTTAAATCACGGTGCTCTACAACTTGTTGCAAATTCGGTAAGTTTATAGCAATAGAAGAATGATGTTGATCAACCACGGAATCGCGATAAAGTACATTTTCTATAGTTTTTAGATGAGATTGATCTTTAGCTACCCATAGGTCAATTCCCATGTATGCCAACATCTGTCGTTGTTGCGCTAAAGCATGTACATCCATAAAAAATCAACACCCTACCAATAATTAAAACGTCTTCTTAAAACCCAGCTATTCTAACCTGAGTTGGACTGAATTACTCATGCTAATCTAGATAGACGTTTTTTTAATATTCGACTAATTCACTGCAATCAAATTATATAATCATCATACTATTTTTCTTTTGCATCTCTTCAACAATTTGACGATGCTCAAAACCCAATCGCCAATACAGTAGTGCCAATACATCAAGCTCATCTTGAGTAATGATACGATCATTCCACAAACAAATTTCAGCAACACCTAATATACTCAGTCGATCACGCAACAATAGTCCACTTATATCATTTAAGATTTCACCTAAATCTATAGGCTCATCAGAAATAACCTCATAAAGTTCCAGTTCTTCCTCGTTCAATACTTTTTTTAATATGCGTTCACGCACATCCATTTGATTCGCACTATTAATTTGTTGAACGTGTAACAAAGCATCAATTAATCTTACAATCTGAGGCTTCACATTTTCCAATGAGGTCGGTGTATGCATAGGTAGTAAATTTAACTGTGCCTTCACGCGCTCCAACAACAAAGCATCCAATAAACCAATTTCACCATCTTCTTGAATAATTTTAGCCAGTTTAGTCAAAAATTGGCGCGAGATTGTGGCTGGAATATTTCCCAATCTCTCACATGCATCATGAAAAATTTGAATATGTAATCGACCATCTATATTGAGTAAAGCATCAATAATTGCTCTACTCACTTCAGCACCAACGGGTATAAATTCACGATACTGCCGAATCATTAAAATTGCGACCATCAACTCTCTTGAACCGCTTGAGGTCTGGAGCGCTCGTATAATGAGTTCTGGACGCTGCATTTGTTTACGAATATCGCTATTTAAAGGTTTGATTGCATCTTTAATAGCAAAACTAATTGGTGATAAACGCAGTAATGGTAAAGGTTGTGGTGCCAACCAAGGGTTATAGCTTTCCCCACTACTTTCATCTAAAACATGCATTAAACTTAACCATGTTTTACTACTAATTTTAGTCAAATTTTCTAGCTGTAAATCTTGTAATAACGTGGGATTCAGCTCATACAAACGTGCTTCAATACTTGGATGAATATTCAACCAGCTTTGCGGACCCAAAGAGTTTGCAAAACACATATGGGCAATTGCCTCAGAATACTCGCTATGGATTTGAGAACCCGCATGGTGTACATAAATTCTTAATAGCGTTTGAATATTAGCTTGATGTGATGATAATTGTTTTGTTTGATAGTCATTATCAAAGGTTCGCCCACGCAAAGTTAAGTACTTAATAAGACGAGTATTTAAGACTCCCATACTACCTGTCAACCAAATCAAACCACCAACAACAACGAAAGCAGTCTCAAACTTATGACGCGAATGTGCTGAAGCCTGTTTAAAACCCTGTTTTGCAATCTTGCTTCCCCACTGACTAAAACTGGTTAATCCACTATATAAAATTTTTAGTCGGGTATTTTCCGTTGCCTCTCCAGTTAAAATCTGATTAAACTCATGCGCGAGAAGTCCATATAATTCTGTTTCATCTAAATTTTGTAATGCACCCCAAGTCAGAATTATGACTGTATTTTTAGTATAAAACCCCGCAGTTAATGCATTTACTCCAATTTCATCAGGCAAGACATAAACAGCAGGAACTTCAATAAAAAAACGTTGCGCCAAACGTTCCACCAACTCTAAAGCTGTATGCTCTTCGGGTGTACTTTCTAATTTATTCAAGCGACGAGCACGTAATTGTTTAGCTAAAGAATGTCCACCAGCACGAAAGACATAAAGCTCATAGAGTACAGACCAACCAATAATCGAGATTAATAACACCAATAAGTAAGGGCTTAAACTGTGCCATAAAATATTTTGGCTTTGATCAAAATAATAGACCAACAAACCCAAAATAGTATTTAAAATAAAAATCGTCAGTAACATGGCCAGCAAACTCATACTGACTGACCAAAAAATTTTCTTATGATTTTTTAGATAATAACCCACATTTTTCAATGTAAAGCGCCCCTATTATTTCTGCTCCCTATCATAAATGAAAAAAGTGGGAACAACCCACTTTTTTCATTTTGCTTGCAACAATATAAAATTAAGCCAATTTAACTCAAGATTCTTTAATCCCAGTCAAATCAACTGATGCCGCATCAATATTCACATCAATATAACCATCTTTGTCTTTTTTAGCCGAATCACTGCGACTTTTTTCCAAGCGATCTAGATAGTCTACATCAATATCACCTGTCACATAGATACCATCAAATACAGAACAATCAAACTCAGTGACCGTAGGTACTTTATCAGTACGAACCGCATTTTTAAGATCTTCAAGGTCTTGGAATATAAGACGATCCGCCTCAATGATATCGCGAATTTCTTCTACGTTACGGTTTGATGCAATAAGCTCAGCTTTCGCTGGCATATCAATACCATAAACGTTTGGATATTTCACCATTGGTGCAGCAGATGCAAAAAATACTTTTTTCGCACCAGCATCTCGTGCCATTTGAATAATTTCATTACACGTTGTACCACGTACAATCGAATCATCTACCAAAAGTACATTCTTACCTTTGAACTCAAGTTCAACAGGGTTCAACTTTTGACGAACTGATTTTTTACGTTGCTGTTGACCAGGCATAATAAAGGTTCGACCAATATATCGATTCTTCATGAAGCCTTCACGGAATTTAATTCCCAACGTATTAGCCAACTCCAATGCAGAAGTTCGACTTGTATCTGGAATTGGAATCACAACATCGATTTCGTGTTGTTCACCCCATTCAGCCAATATTTTATGTGCTAATTTCTCACCCATTTTTAAGCGAGCTTTATACACAGAAATACCGTCTATTGTTGCATCTGGACGAGCAAAATATACATATTCAAAAATACATGGGCGATAACGAGATTCAGCTGCGCATTGCTGGCTGAATAGTTCACCATCTGCATTAATATAAATTGCTTCACCTGGTGCAATATCACGCTCAACTTTAAAACCAAGTGCTGTAATTGCAACAGATTCTGAGGCGATAATATATTCTGTTTGGCCCGTTTCAGTTTGGCGAGAACCATAAACCAATGGACGAATACCATTCGGATCTCGAAAACCTACCAAACCATGACCTGTAATCATTGCAACTACACCATAAGCACCTTTACAACGCTCATGTACACGACCAACCGTATGGAAGATATCTTCAGGTTGTGGGTGTAAAGTGGCACGCTTTTGTAGTTCATGTGCAAAAACGTTGAGTAATACTTCTGAATCAGAGTCAGTATTCATGTGTCGAAGATCAGAACTAAATAAATCTTCGTGGATTTCCGCTGCATTGGTCAAGTTACCATTGTGCGCCAAGGTAATACCATAAGGAGAGTTCACATAAAATGGCTGCGCTTCGGCACTGCTTGATGAACCTGCTGTCGGATAACGCACATGGCCAATACCATAGTTGCCAAGTAATGCGCGCATATGACGAGTATGAAATACATCACGCACCATACCATTATCTTTACGCAAAAATAATCTGCCATTGTGACAAGTTACAATGCCGGCTGCATCCTGTCCCCGATGTTGTAACATCGTTAAAGCATCAAATAACATTTGGTTGACAGGTGATTTACCTGCTATACCAACGACTCCACACATAGCTACCTCGCAGACCAGCTCGGATTAATAAAACGGATTTTTTGTGCCATTATTCGTCTGTTCTGTAGCTTGTACAGTTGTATCAGTACGATTACGGTCACTTTCGGTATTTGATGACGCAGGCTTAATTTCATTCAAAGCCTGATTCGCTACATTCTTACTCAATTCTGTTGCCAATGGTGCATATGGCAATAAACTTTGTACCAGCTTAGACTGTCTCCAGTAAGGTGAACTTTCGACCCAAGGCCCTAAACCTTGCATCGTGATCAGTACGATAAGCAACCCTTTAACCCCACCAAACAGACCTCCTGCTAGGCGGTTTAGCGGTCCAAGCTTTAAAGTTTTCAATAAACTATCTAGAAAAGTACTCAGAATCCAAGATAACACGACAACGAACAAAATAATCACAGCAAAAGCCGCAATTTTTTGTACGACAGGATCCATACTCAAAACTGACATTGCAGGTGCTACGGTTACTGCATATTTAGCAGCTAAAATGAGTGCCAAGACCCACCCCAGCAAATTTGCTAAAGCCTTAACAAATCCTTGGCGCAAACCGTTTAGCCCTCCCATGAGCAAAATCAGTAATATGGCGATATCTAATCCATTCATAGGCAATTAGTGGGCCAATGCTTCAGCACATTCCTTAACCAACTCAGGACCAGTATAAATTAAACCACTATATAACTGTACTAACTGTGCACCAGCTTGTTGCTTCGCCACTGCATGTTCAGCAGCAACAATGCCTCCAACACCAATTAAAGCAACTTTACCTTTTAAACGTGGCGCAAATGCTTTAAGACAAGCTGTGCTCTTTTCAAAAACAGGTGCACCAGATAAACCACCTGCTTCATCAGCGTGTGGCTGACCTTCAACACCCTCTCGAGATAAAGTTGTATTTGTAACAATTAGGCCATCGATCTTAAATTGAATCAACTGTGAAGCAATAAAATCAATATCTGTAGCGCTTAGGTCTGGTGCAACTTTAAGCACCATTGGGACATAATGCTGATATTGCTCTGCCAATTCCAATTGTTTTGCTTTTAGGCTCTCAAGCAATTCAGTCAATGCATGACCACTTTGTAAACTACGTAAGTTCTTAGTATTTGGAGAAGAGATATTAACGGTTACATATGAGGCGTAGTTATAAACTTTTTCAAGACAAATCAAATAGTCTGAAGTCGCATTTTCTACTGGAGTATCGGCATTTTTGCCAATATTAATACCCAAGACCCCTTTAAATTTTGCAGCCTTAACATTTGCAACAAGTTGATCTACACCATCATTATTAAATCCCATACGGTTAATAATGGCTTTTGACTGCGCTAAACGAAATAGTCTTGGCTTTTCATTCCCAGATTGTGGGCGAGGAGTCACTGTACCCACTTCAATAAACCCGAAGCCCATACCTGAAAGTGCATCAATGTATGCACCATTTTTATCTAGACCTGCTGCAAGACCTACAGGGTTTGGAAATTCAATTCCCATACAACTCACTGGATTGGCTGCAATCTTCTGTTGCATCATGCCCATTTTATGTGCAGTTTTCAGCATCGATAAGCTGAGCTCATGTGCACGCTCTGGGTCCATAGAAAACAATAACGGGCGAGCGAGAGAATACAACATATTTTTGTCTGTCTACTGCTTTAAAGTCGCCAATAGTATAGTCATAGCCCCCAAAAAACGCCATGCTTACACAAGGTTTATTTTAAAGACTTAATGAATCACTGCTGTTAATTTGATCTGACTCTCCTGCTTTTGCATATCTAACTGATCGACACTCACTCCCATTTGTGCAATCTGCGTTAAAAAATTAGCTAAAACAGCATAGTTTTCATGTTGTGCCGTTAACTGAAAAGCACGCTCACCTTGCTGTTGAGTGGCAACCGAAAGTCCTTGTTGTTGAGCAACACGTTGTACCTTATCTGTTGTACTTAATGCCAAATCATCTGCAGGTTTCATACTTTCCACATTGCTTTGCATCCAAACCATGGTTTCTTTTAGTTCGACCAAACGCTTATTTTGATTTTCTGCAGCTAAATGCATATACCACAGTGCAGAACCTATTGAAGCAACAATGATTACAATACCTGCTACAATCACCATAATTCGCTCACGAACTGTGAGTCGATCTAAATACTCATTAATACGATCAAACATCTGATCAATTTTGTTTTGAATAGCACTGAAGTCTTTCATTATTGTATATTCACCGCACCAATCACTGACTCGCCTTGAGTCTGTATATTTCCAAGCTTCGCTTTAAAACCTTGTTGATTTAACTGTTTTACCAAAGCTTGCAATGTTTCAGATGATTGGCCAACAAGATCCATATTTAACCCTGTGCCATCATAAACAACCCGATTCGCAACAATTCTTTGCTGCATCAAAATAGGACCAACTCGACTAATTAATTGTAAAGCCTGAGTATTAGCATTCTGACTTTGCTCTAATTTTTTTGAAAATTGCTCTTTAAGATTATGCTCATTGACACTTCGAGTCTGACCAAACCATGACCGATACTGATCCAATGCCATAATAGCTGTTTCATCACCTAGTTTTTTCAACTTTACCCAGCGTAAAACGTCATAACTAAACTGGGTCAATAACAGTACCAAAAACAAGACAGCACTTGCTTTCCAGTAACCTGACCACTTTTGATCTTTATCTTTTTGTTTTGGCAATACATTAAATGGATGCTGTTTAAAACGTTTATTTACAGTAAACACATAATCAAAGCTTTGTCTTCGCTCTGCGGTTGTTGTTGCAGCCAAACTTTCAAATTGCGAATCACTCAATTGACTATACAAAATCGTTTTTTCAGCATCTAAAAGTTCTAATGTAAGTGCTAAATCATCTACTGAATTACCTACATACTCTGTTTCACGGACCAATAAACGACCATGAATATTTGCGATAACCACTTGATCAACTGTTGGTGTGGGTAATAATAAATAGTCTGGTAATAGAGCAATAATTTTTAAAGGTAAGAGACTTAGGCTATGTTGCATCGTCGTCACAGCATGCTGAGCAACGCCTAAAACAGTGACTTGATCAGGGCTTTGAAAATGTGAAAACACCTTCATCTGATCAATAGAAGAAATAATATACTCTTCGAGTAAATAACGAATACCAGTAGGTCCGAGTTGTTTATACTGCGACTTCGTCAAGCGCTGTTCTAATAATTGAACCTCTCGACTAGGAAAAAAAACAACCGCTTCCATTCCCTTGTCGAGTTGCAATTCTTGTATTAACTGTTCAAGACTTGTGGCTTGCATCCATTGTTCGCCACGCGACCAATACCAGTCCCCGTTGGCCTCGGGCATCCATAAATACAACATGAATTATGCTTTAACCTTGATTAATTTTATTTTCATTTTAAGCTGTTGGAATAAATACACTTTGTTGAGTAGATAAACCATTGGCAATCACTGCTTGCTGATAAATACGAGCCTCAGCTAAAGCAAAGGGATGATAATGCTCTCCCGTTAATTGTGCAGCAATATGGCCAATCACATTCATATGACACACAACAGAAATGTGTTCAAAAGGTAGTTTTTCTAACCATGCGATAGCATCTTCTGCTGCATCATCGGGCTTGATCTTATCACAGATTAATACAGGTACAGTAGGAAAATAAGCCTGAATAAATGCCAAAGTTTGTTGAGCACGTAACAACGGACTAACAACAAATACATCTGGTGCCAATTGTTGTTTTAAAAATTGTGCAGTTTGTTGTGCTTGCTGTTGCCCACGTTCAGTAAGTGGGCGCTTATGGTCATTGCCATTTTGAGCAGGTGCTGCTTCACCATGCCGAACAAGGGTCAGTTGCATTCATATTCCTTCTTTGATTTATCGTTAAGTATAACGAGGCTTTGTTACAATTGTAGCGACATCAGCCTCATTTTTACACAAATTACTGTTACTCAACTAGAATGTGAAACGAACCACCCTATCGCAATCAAATAGATGTAAATTTCACTTATACCGCATGATGAGGTAAAACAAACTCAACATCACTGCGATGTCCATTTTTCATTAATGCAACGGCAATTTGTAAAGGCGGCGCACCTTCAAAGATCACCGCATGTAACGCCTCGGTAATAGGCATATAAACATCTAATTGTTTCGCTCGAGCATTGACCTGTACGATGGTATTAATGCCTTCTGCCGTTTGCCCAAGCTCTTTACTGGCTTGTTCCAAACTTTTACCAGAGCCCAAAGCGAATCCCATTTGGTAATTGCGACTAAGAGGGCTATTACATGTGGCGAATAAATCACCAACCCCTGAAAGACCTAAAAAAGTGAGAGGGTTTGCACCTTGTTTGACTGCAAAACGGCTCATTTCAGCCAATGCACGTGTCAAAATCATACTCTTGGTATTTTCACCAACCTGATATGCTGCTGCAATTCCCATCGCAACTGCATAAATATTTTTTAATGCACCACCCAATTCCACCCCATGCACGTCATCACTGGCAAAGACGCGAAATAATGCACTATGTAATGCTTGTTGTACCGCATAGCGAACCAATTCTGAATCACTCGCAATGACCGTTCCAGCTGGCATACCTGCCATAATTTCTTTTGCTAGATTAGGGCCTGAAAGAACACCAAATGGGACCTCTGGCAACTCTTCCTGAATGATATCACTCATAAAACTGAAACTTTTAGCTTCAATACCCTTAGTCAAGGAAATGACAGCTTGAGCAGTAATAAACGGTTTGATCTGTTTCAATACATCACGAAATGAATGGCTTGGAATAGCGACTAAAATAATATCTCGATCACGTACAGCAATTTCTAAATCAGATTCAGCCACTAAACCTGCTTCTAAAGTAAAATCAGGCAAATAACGTTGGTTAATATGAGTACGGTTAATTTCATCTGCAACTGCAGCATCACGTATCCAGATTTTGGTGTCACAGCCATTACGTACAGCAGTATTCGCCATTGCAGTACCAAAACTACCACCACCCAATACAGTTATGCGCAGTGCAGTTTTTCGATCAACTACAATAGGGTCAACCAAATCCTTAAACATGTCAGACATTATCATTATCCTAAAAACATTCGTTTATGCTATTTTGCTTAAAAGTTGCAGCACTAAAACTGCAAAACAACAATCATTTTCCCCAATAACTGAGATAAAGTTGTGGATCAATTGGCGCACGGGCAGCGATTTCTTTTGCTGCTGTGCCAATATATATAATTCCAGAAATGAAATCTTGTTCTTTTAAGCCAAGTGACTGTTTTAAATGCGTTGATTCAACAACGGGCCCACTGCGCCACATAGCAGCAAAACCTTGTGCATGTAAAGATAACAATAAATTTTCAATTGCTGCACCACTGCTCAATAGCTGTTCAAATACTGGCACCTTAGGATGCTGCTGAACATCAGTTACCGCCAAAAGTAACATTGGTGCACGAAAAGGATGTTGTTTTACACGTTCAATTTGAGCAGGATCTGACTCTCCCATTGCAACCATTGACTCAGCAAGCAATTCACCAAAAGCTTGGCGTTGCTCTGCTGCAACTGCAATAAAACGTGTAGGTTTTAAGCGATGATGATCTGGTGCAGTTAAGGCTGCATGCAAAGCACGTTGCAACTGTTCACTATTTGGTGCAGGTGCAATTAGCTGCCCAATAGATTGACGTTGATGAATATTATCGTGAACGATTTGACACGGCGATACAGACATAGCACTCAATATCTCTGAATTAACAATACGATTTAGCTTAACACAAACAGATTCTTTTACAGCAAGCTCTCTTTCAGGGCCATCAGTTTTTTATACAACAGCTCTCATCCACCATTTTGTACTACAGCAATAAATATTTAAAATTCACAAAACCACAAAAGAAACTTCTTATTTTTCTGAGATGTATCGCATACAATTAAAGAGTATATTTAACAATCATTATTAATTCATTTATTTTAACTACTAGGAAATACGATGAAAAAATTATTAGCACTTAGCTCTACATTAATCGCAACAATGGTTTTAACTGCATGCGCAACCCAGCCAACACAAGGTTTAGCAATTCAAAAAGAAAATAACCAGTATGAAGTTACAGGAACAGGTAAAACTCAAATCATTGCTCGAAATAACGCTATTAGTGCAGCCAATACCACCTGTGGGAAAAAGGCTCAAGCAGTTGTGATTGATGAAAAATCAGAATATACCGGTGCTCTTAAAGGCGTTGTTAGTGACCAAACTGGTCAACTTATTACAGCAGCAGCGGGTGTTATTGGCACGATGGTAGGTAAAAACAATAGTCTAGAAAAAGATACTGACTACCAAACCACACTCACTTTTAGCTGCAAAGCCACTCAGTAATTTATACATATACCGTTTTGGTACGCATTGCGATTATTCCTGACTAAGTGCCAAAAAAAGACGAAGCCTAAACTTCGTCTTTAATTTTTCCAGTGCTTATTGAATCACGGTGTTAACCAAGCAGATAGCTTTTCCTGATCAAGCACTTTAAGTTCAACTTCAGGTAAAACAGTTTCATCGCTCTTAAACTCAAAGCTTAACAACTCATCACGTCTAAATACATGCACTTGACATGCCTTTCCTTGCTTAGCCACTTCAAGCATCATTGCTTCAGTCGCCTTTAAACCATCAATAGCCACAATCACATCAAGCGCAGAAATACCAGCCTGAGCTGCCACCCCCTCTCGACGTGCCTGAACCACATGCACACCATCAGGTTTTTGTTGCAACTTTAATCCTAGTGCTAAAGCTTTATCTTGTTTCAACTGATAGCTCAAACCAAACTCAGGTAACACCTGCTCTAAAGGTAACTCATCAGTATGATTAATTAAGAAGTTTAGACGATCACTCCAGTCTTGGCCGGTAAGCTCCTTACACAGCTCGTACATTGTACGTTCATTGACTTGAATCCCTTGTTGGGCACGACGATAAAGCAATCGTAATAAGTCATCCAAACTTGAACCATGACTACGTAAACCCAAGTCTAAACAAAGCGCCACCAAAGCGCCCTTATTGTAATAACTGGTTCCTGCTTGATTAGAATTTTCGTCTGGACGATAAAACTTAATCCAAGCATCAAAACTAGACTCAGCAACAGATTGAATAAAACGTCCAGGATTCTGTAAATAACGGTCTATCTGGGCTTTTAATAACGTCAAGTAGGAAGTCTGAGAAATTACACCACTACGATATAAAATTAAATCATCGTAATAAGACGTTATACCCTCAAAGATCCATAATAATGAGGTATAACTTTCCTGCTTTAATTCATAATTTACAAAATTTTCTGGTCGAATAAATTTCACCAACCACGCATGAAAATACTCATGGCTACATAAACCAAGAAAACGTTGATAAGCACTAGATGGTTCTGCCGCTTCATTTTGTTTTGGCAAATCATCACGAGGAGTGAGTAAACTGGTACTATTTGGATGCTCTAAACCTCCATAACTATTTTGTGTTGCCATAGTCATGAAAACATAGTGATCAAATGGTGCCGAACCGAACAATGCAATTTCAGTAGTACAAATTTTCTCAATATCCTGTTGCATACGCTCAGCATTCATTTGATGCTGGCCTGATACAACAAATTCATGCTCAATACCCTGTGCACTAAAGCTAAAACGTGTCTGTTCAGCAAGCTCAAGGGGACTATCAATTAATTGCATATAGTCTTGGGCATATAAGGTATAACGCCCTTTCACTAAGCTTTTATGTTTAAGCCCTGTTGCCAATTGAAAATGGGTTAACTCTGGAGGTAAAAAGACTTCTAGCTCTGTGGTTTTGTGTTCCTGACCTTGTAAAGCAAGGCAAACACAAGCAGGGTTCACATATAAGCGAGTTTGATCAACATATGCTCCACGCACTGAAAGATCATAGGCATAAACATCATACTCTACTGTAATCAATTCATGATCTGTATTAAATAAACGCCACTGATTTTTGGAAATTTTTTCAATGTCCAATTGACGACCATCTTCATCAAAAGCACGTACCGATTCAATGTGTTTAGCAAACTCACGAATGAGATAACTGCCAGGTATCCAACTTGGTAGCCAAAGTACCTGTGTTGGATCAGCAAGAAAGCGCAATGAGACATGGATTAGGTGTTGACGATAATCATCAAACTCAATTTGGTAATGCAACATAAATTATTTTCTATATGCTTCGCTGAAAGTTGTTGGATAGAGTAGCATTTTTTTACAAAGTGATGCGTTGTTCGTAGCGTTTGTCTACATCACACACTAGTCACGTTAACAAAAAAAGCATAGCATGCCGTCTGTTTTATGTTTCTACCCCTATGTGGAAAAGGTATCCGCTTGAAATTTTTTAATTCGCTCATCGCACTTGGTTGCTTCTGCTTTTCCACCTTCATTCATGCAGACTTGCTGAATATAAACCCTGCAACAGTTGAAGCTGAATCTTGGACTATTTTAGATACACAAACAGGCCAAATCATTGCTGAACATAATGGTCATGCACAGCGTGCCCCAGCATCATTAACAAAGATGATGACAGCTTATATTGCTTTAAAAGAAATTAAAGCAGGCCGTCTAAATGTAAATGAGGTCATTACAGCGACACCGATTGTTAGTATTGTTCAGCCTGATGAATCACAGATGTTTTTAAAACCTGGAGAAAAAATTAGCGTTGATCAACTCTTAGCAGGCTTAATTGTGATGTCTGCCAATGATGCGGCGGTTAGTCTTGCAGAGAAAATTTCAGGTAGCCTACCTGCTTTTGTTGAACGTATGAACCAAGAAGCCAAAGCGATTGGAATGCAAAACACACATTTTGCAAATCCGGCTGGGATTACAATGGATCAACATTTTTCCTCAGCACACGACTTAGCGTTATTAGGCGAAACCATAGTAAAACAAACTCCAGAATATCTTTCTTATTCTAAACAACCTAGCTTTAGTTATAAAAACAAAGAACACCATGCTACAAATCTAGTGCTTAAACTCGATCCAAGTAGTGATGGCATGAAAACAGGTTTTACTAAAGCTGCTGGCTATAACCTAGCACTAACAGCACATCGTCCTAATAGCCAACAAGGTCTTGCTGAACGTCGTTTAATGGTTGTAGTCATGGGCACTAAAAGCGCAGAAAAACGCGCTGAAGTGGCGTATAGATTACTTGATTTAGCTTTTTATTACACACGCAACCAAGTAGGCCTTGAGGGCAAGCAACTTATCGCTGAACTCCCTGTTAACAAAGCAACCAGCAAACTGTATAAAGTAGAAACTAAACAAAGTCAGCTTGTGACAACCAGTCTTTACTCACAAGCAAACGCAATTGATCTTGGACTCTTTGATTTAAACCAACACAAATTAATGCAAGCGAATGCACAAGGTCTCATGACAACCATTGCACCTAATATGGATGTTGTGACACATATGAATGTTGCTTTAAAACAGAAAGATTTAACTGCGCCTTTAGATCAAACAATGCAACTTGCTCAAGTGAATATTTATCAAGGTGATCAATTATTACAAAGTTTTGATATTGAAGATCAAGTTCATATTGAAGAAAGTACGTGGTATCAACGTTTTTGGGCATGGCTACAAGAAAAATTTCCTTTTTTAGCTTAATAGGTTAAATAAAGCCCAAGCATTGTTATAAAATTTTGTTACACGAATTTAGTCTTAGTTAAGAATCGGCATTGAAAATTTTCAATGCCGCCCCAATTGTCCAAACAATCATCATATTGTTGTTAAAAATGTGTTTTTTGATAGAAATATTCTACAAGCTGTAATTTTCACTTTATGATATACCCCTAAATACTCAATGGATCAATACAATGACTGATGCAATTGCAAATAACCATGTAGTTTCTTTCCACTACACTCTAACAAATGCTGAAGGTGAGACACTTGACCAATCTCAAGGTGAACCACTAGCCTATTTGCATGGCGCAGGTAATATCATCCCAGGTTTAGAAAAAGCTTTGGCTGGCAAAACTGTTGGTGAAAAATTCACAGTAAACGTTCCTGCTGCTGAAGGTTACGGTGAATACAACCCTGATCTTGTTCAGGAAGTGCCTAAGCAAATGTTCCAAGGTGTTGACAACATCGAACCTGGCATGCAATTCCAAGCGCAATCTGATGATGGCGTTCAAATCGTTACTGTTAAAGCTGTTGAAGCTGAAAACATCATTGTTGATGCTAACTTCCCACTTGCTGGTCAAGATTTAACTTTCCAAGTTGAAATCGTTGAAATCCGTGATGCTTCTGCTGAAGAACTTGAACACGGCCATGTACATGGTGCTGGTGGTCATCACCACTAAGATCGTTTTCGATCAAAAGGCCATCTCTTGATGGCCTTTTCTATTCTCGCTATTTAACTTTACTGTACTTTGTTATTGTTCATCACGTAAGAAAACCATGTTTTGAGCTGTCGATTGGGCAGCATCATAATAATACCCTTCAAGATTAAAATCTTTAAGTTGCTCTGCATGTTGTAACTGGTTTTCCACGATATAACGAGCCATTAAACCACGTGCCTTTTTCGCATAAAAACTAATAATTTTATACTTGCCATTTTTTTGATCCAAAAAGACAGGTTTTATAATTTCAGCCTGAATTTTAGCTTCATTTACCGCTTTATAATATTCATCTGAAGCAAGATTAATCAGTTGTGTAGACTGAGCTTGTTTTAAATCCTGATTAATTACCTCAGTAATTCGATCACCCCAAAACTGATATAGATTTGTACCACGTTCATTTTTAAGACGTATACCCATTTCTAGACGATAAGGCATCATCAAATCTAATGGTCGTAGTACACCATACAAACCAGATAACATACGCAAGTGTTGTTGAGAAAATTCAATTGCGGTATCAGATAAATGATAGGCATCTAAGCCACTGTATACATCCCCTTTGAATGCAAAAATTGCCTGACGCGCATTAGAAAAATCAAAATCTGCTTGCCAATCTCGAAAACGCTCTACATTTAACTGTGCTATTTTTTCACTCACGGTCATCAAGCTCATGATCTCCGAAGCAGACAACAGCTGTGCTTTATCAATTAGCTTCTGTGACTGTTCCAATAACCGTGGTTGAGTAAAAACATCTGTTGGCAACGCTGAACTATAATCTAAAGTTTTGGCTGGAGACAGTAATGCAAGCATAGTAGTCCTTATATATTCATGATCTATTCAGCACTATAACAGTACACATATTTTTATACCAATTCATGTTTTTAATCAGCACAATCGTTAAACTAAAACAGATTTTTTACTGAAATAAACTTAACTGTATGACTGATACCATTTTTTTTACTGGCGCAGCTGGTCAAATTGAAACTTATGTCGACTACCCTCAAAATGAAGTACGTGGTTTTGCATTGGTATGCCACCCTCACCCTCTCGTTGGTGGTACTCCGCAGCATAAAGTTCCTACGTTATTAGCTCAGTTATTCGTTGAACAAGGCTGTATTGTCTATCGCCCTAACTTTCGCGGTGTTGGCCAAAGCCAGGGTGATCATGACCATGGTATTGGTGAAACTGAAGATATGTTAGGTCTGATTGTACAGTTACATCAGAAACATCCAGATTTAGCGTTTTATGCCGCAGGGTTTAGCTTTGGTGCTCATGTCATTGCAAAATGTCACACTCAGCTCACTGACCATAATAAAGCCCGTCAACTCATTCTATGTGGGTTACCTACTGCCGATGTAGAAGTTGCAGGACTGAGACGTTATGACACACCTAACATACAAGGTGATCTCTTACTCATTCATGGAGAGCTAGATCAAATTACTAAACTCGAAGATTTGTTGAAATGGGCAAGACCACAACGCCACCTGATTACGGTGCTCCCAGGAGCAAATCATTATTTTACGGGTTATCTCAATCAGTTACGACTCGCTATTTCACGATTTTTACATGTTATTCCCCGTACACACACGCAGCAATAGCTAAAATGCATAACACTAAATAACCATGGATAGACAGGCTCAAGTACAGCCCTTTACTTGAGCTCGATTGACCCCTTTTTTTTATTTCATGCTCTTTATACTTCGCAATCCCTCTACGCTGCATAAAAAATAAATATTTTACAAGGACTTGCTTTATATATATATTGCATATATATTGTATATACATTTTTGCAATCACCTTATTCGGGAGATCTCTGTATGACTGAACAACCCAAAAAAAATAAGGTGAATAAAAAAGATGGTCAGCTCTTGATTCGCATTAACAGTGCTGAACGTGATCAATTTATTCGTCTTTGTGATGAACTTGATACCAGTGCAGCACGCGAACTCAGAAAATTTATTCGTGAATTTGTTAAAAAAAATCAAATCACGGACTTAACCAGTAAGGAGTAACATCATGTCTAAGCAGACTAAAGCGTTGAAAAAACAGATTAAAACCCGTCTTGAAAAAATTTCAAAACATCAGGGTAAAATCCAAAAACTTGAAAAAGAGTTGAAAAAGCAAAAATAAGCCACTGGCTTTTGCATAAATAAGTGAGCTATATCCATAACAATAATGGAAGATTGTAAATTGCTAGCAGGGATATAGCCTACTTAATCTATTGAAATCAAACACTAGATTTCAAAAAAATGTCCAATATGATTATACATTGGGCATTTTATTTATCTAATTAAATCAAGATATTATAAAAATAATACTCAAACTCCCTATGAGTATCATATATAAATTAGTACTTCCACTTTAATACATTTAAAGAATGATCTTGTCGCAAACTACATTCCACTGCCTGAGCCAATTGTCGAATGGTACTTTCTGATTTAATTTTCCCAAACCAATTTTGCTGTTCTTGATGCGTATTAGAAATTTCACATACCAAACTACCATCATCAGCATTAATATGACAACTCACTGCTAAAGCAACTTTTTCATCATTTACATTTACTGAGATGGCATCTTTTTGCTCATGTACTTGCGTTCTAAAGCCATATTGCGGTAATTGTGTTGCCAATAAAGCAGTCACATAATGTGCAGGGCATTGTGTAACCCCGGGTTGCTGAATTGCTAAAAATTCTAGTTTTCTCATGAAATCCCCCTATATCCATAATTATTATCAGGGTTTAGCATAAGCAATTTTAACAAAACAGCCAAGCCTTAACTTCGCTGTTTTTTTTCACACCTTGGTCTAATAAGATCTTTAATATTGAAAGTTATTCAATCACTTGAATATTCAGACCTGCTTGTTGAGTCAGAGCCGTGAAAGTCGGGAAACTTGTTGCAACTGTTTCTGTACCCTGAATAATGATCTCACCATGGCTCCGTAGACCTGCAATACTAAAACTCATTGCAATACGGTGATCATGATGTGATTCAATTTCAGCACCATTAAAAATGGTAGACCAATCGCCAGATTTACCTTTACCTTCAATGATGATGCCATCTTCTGTTGGTGTACACTCAATACCCATTGCTTGAAGCCCATCAGCCATGACTTGAATACGGTCAGACTCTTTCACACGTAATTCTGCCGCACCAGTCAGTACGGTACGCCCTTCAGCACAAGCAGCAGCAATAAACAACGCTGGGAATTCATCTATTGCTAATGGAACTTGATCTTCAGGAATATGAATACCTTTTAAAGTACGAGTTGCACGTATACGAATATCAGCAATCGGTTCACCGCCAGCAATACGCTCATTCTCAACGGTTAAATCAGCACCCATTTGTTTCAAAATTTCAATAATACCTGTACGAGTCGGATTAATACCTACCGCCTCTAAAGTAATATCTGCATTTTGACAAATTGCAGCACCCACCATAAAGAATGCTGCTGAAGAAATATCAGATGGTACTTGAATATGCGTAGCGCTCAGCTTGCCACCACCTTGTAGTGAAATACGATTCCCTTCTGTTTTCACATCATAACCAAATGCACGTAACATACGCTCTGTATGATCACGTGTTGGTTCTGGTTCAGTAATTGAAGTTTCACCTTGAGCCCAAAGCCCAGCCAACAATAATCCTGATTTCACTTGTGCTGAGGCCATAGGTAAATCGTAATGAATACCTTTTAGTCCAGTGCTTGCAGTAATCGAAAGTGGTGGTGTACCACGCTCACCCGTTGATTGAATCTGAGCACCCATCAAACGCAATGGTTTTGCAATACGTTCCATTGGACGTTTAGAAAGTGAGGCATCACCAGTCATAACTGAATCAAACTGCTGCGCAGCCAACATACCTGAAAGTAAACGCATTGAGGTACCAGAGTTCCCCATATACAACGCACTCGCAGGTGCTTTTAAGCCATGCATCCCTACACCGTGAATGGTAACTTCACCATTTTTAGGGCCTTCAATCGCTACGCCCATATCACGAAATGCCTGGAGTGTCGCAAGTGCATCTTCACCCTCAAGAAAACCTGTTACTTGAGTTGTACCTTCAGCTATCGCACCAAACATAATGGAGCGATGCGACACAGATTTATCACCTGGTACGCTAAATTTTCCTTGAAACGTATGTGTTCCTGGTGAAATACGAAATTGTTGTGTCACCTTAGTATTCTCCATCAAAGGTTTATTGGCCAACATATGATTAAAATGCTGTCTAGCTGCTTGAGCATGCCCAAGTCGCCCCATCAAGGCTTGTGAATCTTCAGTTTCAATCAGCTTTCTAAATACTGCCAATTGTGCTTCAAAGCCATCAATTGCTTTTAAAATTGCAGACTTATTTGCAAAGAAGATATCATGCCACATTTGGGGATCACTGGCAGCGATACGTGAGAAATCACGAAATCCGCCAGCAGCATAACGAAAGATATCAAGATTATCTTCACGATTAGCCAACTGCTCAACCAAGTTAAAAGCCATTAAATGAGGTAAATGGCTAGTATGTGCCAATACCTCATCATGTTTATCTACATCCATACAGATGACATCTGCTTCAGCTGCTTGCCACAATTGTGTCAGCTTTTCTACAGCCCAATCTGCACTTGTCGGCAAAGGTGTTAAAATCACTTTATGCTGTGCAAAAAGATCGACTCGACCAGCATATACACCTGTATGTTCTGCCCCCGCAATTGGGTGCCCAGGTACAAAACCTGCTGGTAAGTTTTCACCATATACAGCTTTGGCTGCCGCAACCACATTACCTTTGGTACTACCAACATCAGTAATAATTGCATTTTCCATTACATATGGACGAATACGCACCAATATTTGCTCTGTTGCACGAACAGGTAAGGCCAATACAATAAGGTCGGCATCTTGCACCGCATCAATTGGGTCTTGAAAACCTGCTTCAATAAGCCCCATGTGTAAAGCTGCATCTAAGGTTTTTTGTGACCGTGTAGATGCAACAATATGTTCTGCTAAATGCTGTTGTTGAATGACCCTAGCTAGACTTGAACCTATAAGGCCAAGTCCAATAAAAGCAACTTTTTTAAATAACGGTTGATTGATCATTTTGGCTTATAACACCGCCACAGGGTACGAACCAAGAACACGAACTTCTTTAACTAATGGACGAATATCATTAATTGCAGCTTTAACATTGTCTTGTTCAACGTGACCTTCAAGATCTATAAAGAACACATAAGCCCACTTTTCAGGTAAAGCAGGACGTGTTTCGATACTGGTTAAACTAATATTATGCTTAGCAAATGGCGCCAAGATCTCAAGTAAAGCACCTGCACGGTCATGTGCAGAGATCAATAGTGAGGTTTTATCATTACCACTTTGTGGTACTTTCTCACGACCTATAACCAAGAAACGTGTAGTATTTTCAGGGTTATCTTCAATATTGCTGTGTAAAATTTCTAAGTCATACAAACTTGCAGCTACATCTGAAGCAATTGCAGCAGAATGCCATTCATTACGAATACGGCGTGCTGCTTCAGCATTTGAACTTAAAGCAACTAACTCTACACCAGGATAATGCGCATCAAGCCACTTACGACACTGTGCTAGTGTTTGTTGGTGTGCATAAATTTGTTTAATACTATCTTTACGTGTATTTGCTGAAACAAGGAATTGATGATGAATTCTTAATTCAACCTCACCAATCACATTTAAGTGTGAAGATTTAAAACAGTCGAGTGTGTGGTTTACTACACCTTCAGATGAGTTTTCTACAGGCACTAAACCATAATGCGCACTACCTGCCTCAACTTCACGGAATACTTCATCAATGGTTGGTAAAGGGCGAACCAATGCATCATGACCAAAATGTTTTAATACCGCAGAATGCGTAAAGGTCCCTTCTGGGCCTAAAAAAGCAATACTTTGTGGTGCTTCTAGTGCTAAACAAGCAGACATAATCTCACGAAATAACCGCGCCATCGTTACATCAGAAAGTGGACCTTCATTACGCTCCATAATGCGGCGTAAGACCTGTGCTTCACGTTCTGGACGATAAAACATTGGGCTTTCTTCCGACAAAAACTTAACTTTAGCAACAGACTCCGCCAGTTTGGCACGGCGATTGATTAATTGCTGGAGCTGTTGATCGACCGAATCAATTTCATCACGGATTTGGTCAAGATTGAGTGAGTTCGAAGAATGCTGATCATCATGGACCATATGTGCTACTGCCCTTTTTCCAGTTGTGTAATTTTAAACCCAAGCAAGTATAACAAGACTTTAATTTAAAATGTCACACTTCAAAAATTTAATCTTTTACATATCATTAGTTCTATTTTCTCTTTCATACGCATCACGTTCATACGACCAAAAAAAATCCAAAGTTGCTGGAGCAACTTTGGATTTTGATCATTCAATATATGTGCTGAATGAAATTAAGCTGTTTTCACTTCTGTGCTTTCTTCAAGCATTTGACGATCAAGTTCTTCTGGATTATTTAAAGCGTTATGCAACTTTTCTTCATCCAAATGATCAACAATTTTTGCAACAACAATAGTCGCTAAACAGTTACCAACCAAGTTAGTCAATGCACGAGCTTCTGACATAAAGCGGTCAATACCCAATATTAAAGCTAAACCAGCAACTGGAATATGACCAACAGCGGTTAATGTCGCAGCTAAAACAATAAAGCCTGAACCCGTAACACCAGCTGCACCTTTAGATGAAATCAACAGCACTAAAAGCAAAGTGATTTGATGTGTTAAATCAAGCTGTGTACCTGTAGCTTGAGCAACGAAAATCGCAGCCATTGTTAAATAAATAGAAGTACCATCAAGGTTAAAGGAATAACCTGTAGGAATTACAAGACCAACAACTGATTTTTCACAACCCGCAATTTCAAGCTTTTTCAGCATACGAGGTAATACAGACTCAGAAGATGATGTACCAAGTACAATCAATAACTCTTCACGAATCATGCGAATAATCTTAAAGATGCTAAATCCACAGAAACGACTAATTGAACCGAGCACAATAAAGATAAATAGAACACAAGTAAGATAGAAACATAAAATTAATTGAGCTAACTGCGCCAAACTACCAATACCATATTTACCAATAGTAAAGGCCATTGCACCAA
Source organism: Acinetobacter rudis (assembly GCF_031157835.1). Lineage (GTDB taxonomy): Bacteria > Pseudomonadota > Gammaproteobacteria > Pseudomonadales > Moraxellaceae > Acinetobacter > Acinetobacter rudis_A. Next base: position 44,591 of record NZ_JAVIDR010000001.1, read on the forward strand.
AAGCACCAATTGGAGCTAACTTCATGATCATATTCACGATGTTAAAGAACACATGTGCAACTTGATCAATTAACTTTAATACAGGTTGTCCAGCAGCACCTAAGCGATGTAGAGCAAAACCAAAAAGAATCGCAAATAATAAGACCTGTAAAATCTCACCATTGGCAAAGGCACCAACAACTGTATCTGGGATAATATGCATCAAGAAATCAATGGTCGATTGCGACTCACCTGACTTCACATACTTATCAATACCTGCTGTTGAGAGTGTACTGACATCAACATTCATACCAGCACCTGGCTTCCAAACGTTGATTACAAACAATCCAATCAATAAGGCAATCGTAGATACAACCTCAAAGTATAACAGGGCAATACCACCTGTTTTACCTACAGATTTCATGCTTTCCATACCCGCGATCCCACTGACCACGGTACAGAAAATCACAGGTGCAATAATCATCTTAATGAGACGAATAAAAGCATCCCCTAGAGGCTTTAACTGCTCCCCTAACCCTGGAATATTCTCTTTAACACCATCAACGAGTTGTGTGCTACTTGGATAGAAGTGCCCCACCAATACACCCGCAATGATCGCGACAATCACTTGAAAATAAAGTGATTTATAAATAGGTTTTTTAGCCATTTGCTCAACTTCTTTAGATTCTGACGGTCTACACTGTTCTGAACTCTAATCCTTGTTTTAAAAACAGAGTCACCAGCCAGATAAAGTGTGTGGCAGTATTAAAACCAATGAATTATATCAACCCATAGAACAGGCAACGCCTTGGAGCTAGGCTAAGGTCTAACTTCAGAGCTGCTTGCTGATTTTGTATACTGAAAAATTTTAATTATTTTAATGAATAAAAAACTTAACAGCGCAAAAGAATTGTTAATATTGACTAAATATTAAACACAATCTTGTTAGACCTTAGTCTTATACTTGATATTTATCGTGCATTTTCCAATATTTAACGATCTATAGCGCCTCTATTTTATTATTTATGGCATAGTAGATTTATTCCAAAGATTAAACCCTCTATTTACGATGAAGCTTCAGAATGAATACTACTCGAGTTAATATTTATCAAGATTTTGAACACCCCTTTGCTCAGTACATTCGTCTTATTGGTAAAGGCAAAACAGGTGCACGTTCACTTAGTTATGATGAAGCGTATCAAGCATTTACCATGATTCTACAACGTGAGGTTATGGATGTTCAGTTAGGTGCATTTCTTATAGCGTTGCGTATTAAAGAAGAATCAGTAGATGAACTCTGCGGTTTTGTTCAAGCAACAAAAGATCAACTTGACTACACGCCCATGCAAGTTGACCTAGACTGGCCAGCCTATGCAGGTAAACGTAAACATTATCCTTGGTTTATATTGGCTGCGTTAACACTTGCTAGACATGGTCACAAGATCGTCATGCATGGTGCAGCTGGCCATACTATAAATCGGCTATATACAGAACAAGTATTAGAATACTTAGGCTATTCAATTTGCCATACACAAACGCAAGTTCAACAACAACTTGATCAATTCAATTTTGCCTACTTACCTCTACATGCTATTTCACCTGTATTAAGTGAATTAATCGATCTCAGAAATGTTCTAGGTTTACGCTCACCGGTACATACTTTAGCCCGCCTCATCAATCCTTTTCAGGCCAAAGCAACCTTACAAGCGATTTTCCACCCTAATTACCGTCGTTCGCATCAACAGTCTGCCTATCAATTGGGTTACCAAAATAGTGCTGTTATTAAAGGAGAAGGTGGAGAGTTTGAGCGTAACCCTGATGCACGTACCTTAATTTGTGGGATCAAGGCTGGCGTATTATACGAACACGAGTTGCCAAAACTTACGGAGCTACGTAGTCCAGCTGAAGAACAACTTGATCTCTCAATATTTAAAGCAGTATGGGAAGGTCAACAATCTCATGAGTATGGTGAAATAGCTGTGATTGAAACACTCTCTATTGCACTTTATACCATGAACCTTGCAGCTGATTTTGAGCAAGCCAAACAACTCGCAACACAATTATGGAATCAACGTTTTTAATTTCTAAGCGATAGGGTTTCTCTTTTTTATGATTTTAATCAAATTAAGAAGAAACCCTTTTGTCACTTTTAATAATGCTTATCAAGCCACCTTTTTATTGAAGCGATATTTTTATATTTGAAATGCATATAGTCATCCGAAACACCTTCAAGTCCTGTACTATTTCCATTCAAAATTTTAGTTATTTCCTCTATCTTAATATTATTATCAATATTAAACACTTTATATAACTCTATGGTATACAACTTGCCACTAGGTTGAGGGTAACAACAATAGTTCTCAACATATAACATTATCAAAACGGGCTCTTTATATTTTTTCTTATAGATACTCGCAGCCAATAATTCAATACCAGCTCCCCCACCATTTCCTCCATATATTTTATTTACAATAATCTTTTTTTGTCCTACTAATAAAAAGCTTTCAATATACTGATTATCGGCATTTAAATCACAATTTTTTGAAGACAATCTAATATCATCTCTAGAGTAAATATCTAATTTAACATTTGTATAGTTACAATGATTTTTATCATCTTGAGCGTATGACTTTTGGTAAATTGCAATTAATATAATAATAAAAAGTAGGCTTCTCAAAATACTATCTCTTAAATAAGTCTAAATAAAAATTCTTCTGGCTTGGCTAAAATAAACTCGTCTATCCACTCTATTAGGAGCAAATTGATTTATTATTTTTGTTATTCTATCAACCACTAACTCTGTTGCACCGCTATCAGCCACCATATATAGCTTCTTCTCTAACCAAAAGACTATCGCTGATCTAACTGCATATTTCGATTTTTCTAATAATTCTGGAACTTCAGTAAAATCTAAATTGGCTTCTTCAGGCCAAATTTTAGGATATATCTTCGTTAATACATAATAATTGTACCTTCCTGTTGTTTGCTTTAACCCTCGCCCTAAAAATTTATATCCATCCCCATCTCTAATATTACCTAACGCTAATGATTTAGGTCTATTTTTATCCATATACCACTTATTAGTAATGGTTTTTATTTTCAATTCATTTGGTTGTAGTTTTGCATCTTCTTTAGCTTCATTCTGATGCGCTTTATAATAAGAAGACAGGCCAATTAAGTTATTCATAGTGTAATTTGAGATATCCTCTCTAAGACTAAATTTAGCACCAATCTCCCCCATAACCTGTGCCATAAAATGCGATTGTCTTAAACGAGTATTTAATTTATAGACTTCTAAATTACGATTAAGCTCATCCAAAATTGGCTGCATTTTAGATGCTGCAACTTTTGGCCACATTTTTTGCATTTGCTCAATGCGAATAGCTAAATCCTTTTGTGGAAGCTCTGATGTGGTTGAGCTCGGTTTATTAACATCCAAGCTCGAATCAGCACGGATAGAGGGTTGAATAACCGTAATTTCATTGTTTATTTTCTTGGTAATAATCTCATCAACATGAGTTCTATGCATTGGCTTTTTTGTCATAGGATCAAGAAGTTGAAACCTTAAAGGTTCTCCTATCAAGGCCTTTAATTCTACTCTCCCCATCTGGTCTGCGACTTGAACTGTATTTTTCCCCATATACCCGATTTGAATGTGTGCTTTAGCAACTGGCTTCGGTGGGATGCTCATATCTTTTACAATCAATATCACTGTTGTCAGATACGCATCAATAGAATGTGTCAGCGTGATCTTTTTGCGTGTCTGATTAACTTCATTAGTTGCTTTAACGACTAATTCTTGTTGATAATGACCATCAGGTTTTAAAACAGAAATATGATAGATCTCTCCCACTTTTAAAGTTAATTTGCACGTCCCTGATGTATCACATATTTTAAGTTCTTGATCTACTGCTTGATTCAATCCAATTTTAAAGGGGAAATTTTTAAATTTTTTTTCTTTTGAATCAACAATTAATAAATAAAAATCAATATTATCATTATCCACTCGCCTCACCACCTTCATCATCTTCATGTATGTTCATCACATCTAAATCTACAAACACATGAACGATTGCATCTACAGATTGATCTGTATAAAAACGGTTTGTTTCAATTTGCTGTGCTGAATTTTTAGTATCTAGACGTTCAAAAAATATAGGCTGAAAATCTCCAGCATTTAAGCCTAAAATATGTGTCACTTGTCCAATCTGAATGTTGGATTCTGTCGGCTCCATCGCTGTGGGAATATAAAATTTACGACTATAATCATGGGGTAAGGTTGGTAATATCCGTACAGGTTCAATTGCTTTCTCCCCTTCTTGAAAAATATGTTGACCCGCCTTAAACTCTGTTTTTCCGGGTGTTGTAATTGTTATTCCTTGTGCATTAATCACAATTTGTGATCCACCTGCCATCATTTTTACTCTTTTTTTGGCAATCTCGAAAATTCATACTACAAAATAAAAACAGCCTGAGCAATGATCAAATGACGATGATTCTTTGTGCCCATGTCGGCGACTATATCCTTCTTGCAGCGGATAAACGCTCAATGCTGTGTAATCTAAAAACAAGCTCCTTACAGCCCTATTCTGACCATGAGCAAAAAATTAGACGATGGCCCTATGGTGCAATTACAACAACAGGAGAAGTTACTTTTTCAAATAGAATCGAACAGCATTTTATAAATCATCAGCAATATGACTTCAGACCTTTAGATTTTATTTATGATGAACTACAACGGCGTACATTAGAAGGTATTCCTATTGAATACTTACAGCATTGTGCTGTCATTTATTCCTTGTTTAATGGTAGAAAAACACAGTTTTATTCAATTAATATAGCTTCTTTTTTTAATATTATGACAAAAAATGGGCAAAATGTAATACAACCTCAAATTAAAGAAATCACCAAAAATCAAATCAACATTCATTGTTTTAAACTTCCAACCGACCTAAGCCACCTACAAAGTTTCCAACAAAAAATTAAACCTTTTTATACTTTTAAACATGATATAGAAGCAATTCACTTTTATAGTAACTTGCTTAAGCAAATTTTTATTGAGCATGCTTGTATAGACCCAAGCATTAGCACTACATTTGATCTATATATACAATCTTGTCGCACTGGGAAAAATATAATATTGCGTATTAAAAATTTCCCTCAAGCTCAATTCATCAATTAACAAGCCTATTTTCGTGCTAGTAACTTAAATAAATTGACCCACTTGTCATGTATATAATCGATATACAGATAAGTGGGTTCTAAATAATGACAACATTCAAACAAAGCGAATAGGCTTTACTTCATGTTCTTCATGAGTGTGAGAAGAACAGCTGTCTTCTTCTTTCTTTGGTTTCGCAATATAACCTGTACGTTCAGTTGGATCTACGTGTTGGTGTTCCCAAGCAATGACTGCTTGCATACATGTTTGACGCTGTTCTTGAGTCAGTACCATTCCATTAGGCCACTTCCCAATTTCAACAGCTGTTTTTAATCGTTCAACGATGTTTTCATCTAACATCGAAAGCATTTGATCTATGTTCATATTTAATCCTGTTGATGCAAAGCTTCAAATTCTTGATTCCACCCAAGTTTAGTTCTACATGCCATATAAAAATCATAACCTGGTGGATGTAATAAAGTAAGTTTATACGGGTGCTTACGAATATATAAATTATCTCCGATGTTGAGTGCTACACTGTGTTGTCCATCAGCGCTGACCATTGGCATCACTCTGTTTTCACGGATACGAATCTTAATTTCACTTTGTCCGCCCACAACAATTGGACGTGAAGATAAAGTATGTGGATGCATTGGAACCAAAGCAATCGCATCCATACTTGGATGTAAAATAGGCCCACCCCCAGATAAGGAATATGCGGTTGAACCTGTGGGTGTAGCAACGATCAAACCATCACTATGTTGACGATAAACATATTGGCCATCAATATTTAATTCGAAGTCGATCATATGAACGGACTTACCTGAATGTAATACAACATCGTTTAACGCAATCGCATCAAAGATAAGCTCATTCTTACTACGAATTTCTAATTCCAATAGGAATCGTCGATCTAACTGAAATTGACCTTGTAATACTTGATCTAATTTCAGTAAAACGTCGCTTGGATTAATATCTGTTAAAAATCCTAATCGACCTCGGTTCACCCCTAATACTGGCGTACCATATTTAACTAAAGCGCGTGCTGCATGAAGTAACGTACCATCGCCACCCACAACAATGACTAAATCTGTGACTTCGCCCAGTAAGTGACGACTCACTGTTTGTGTATTACGATATGGAACAAATTTGGCTGTATCTGCATCTAAAACTGGATTTAAGCCTAGTTGTAACAGATGATCATGAATAAGACAAAGAGACTCTACGGCTGAAGTTTTGTCTGGTCGCCCAATTAAACCAATATTTCTAAATGTTTTTGGTAAAATTTGCACGTATGATCAGACTCCGTAGGGATTTTGGCTATAATAGCACTAATATTTTCATTTTAAAAAAACAATACGTTGCGAAATCACATCATATTGTGGTCTTTATCAGCAACATTTCACAGTTTAAATATTGCAAATTAAAGAAAAGCTTCGCATGATGGTCAAAATTCATCAGGCAATCTCTGACATTTATGAAGTTTCAACGTGGTATTGGCTTAATAGCGCTTATATTTTCTCTGCTTGTCATCGCAGCTGCAATTGCTTTCAGCATCTATGTGGTTCGTTTAGATAATGTTATCCGCGACAAATTTGAAGGTAATCGCTGGGATATTCCTGCAAAAGTTTTTGCACGCCCGCTAGAAATTTATAGCAATGCGCCAGTGAATCAGGCAGATGTAGAACAAGAGTTAAAACTACTTGGTTATAAACAAAGTAACAACTATGAGAAATCAGGTAATTATGTACAAAAAGATGGTGCTCTTTATGTCCATACCCGTGGTTTTGACTTCGGTGATAGTGTTGACCCCGAACAAGTTTTACAAATTTCCTTTGCCAACAATCAAGTCAACGATGTCCGTGCAACCAAACCTTCAAGTACTGGAATTGCACGTCTTGAACCTCTGTTGATTGGTGGTATTTACCCTCAACATAATGAAGATCGTGTTTTAATCAAACTCAATAAAGTGCCAAAACCTTTAATTGAAGCTTTAATCGCCACTGAGGATCGTAATTTCTATAAACATCACGGTATTTCAGTGCGTGGTACTGCACGTGCCATTGTTAGTAATATCACAGGTGGACGACGTCAAGGTGGTTCAACACTGACTCAACAATTGGTTAAAAACTTTTATTTAAGTCCAGAAAAAACACTAAAGCGTAAAGTCAATGAAGCCCTAATGGCATTATTACTTGAATTACACTATAGCAAAGATGAAATTTTAGAAGCTTATCTAAATGAAGTGAATTTAGGGCAAAATGGCAACTACTCAATCAACGGTTATGGCCTTGCTGCACAATTTTATTTTGGATTGCCATTACGTGAGTTAAATACAGCACAACAAGCATATTTAGTAGGTCTTGTTCAAGGTCCAACCCTATATAATCCATGGAAAAACCCAGAAGGTGCGCTTAAACGCCGCAATGTCGTCTTAAACAACATGTTGGTGATGGGTTACCTCACACAGGATCAATATGAAACTGAGACAGCTCGTCCACTTGGCGTTGTGGCCAAACCAACGACTGGGCCTTCTCGTTTCCCAGATTTTCTTGATATTGTCCGTCGTCAACTAAAAACTGAATATCAAGAATCTGCGCTAACCAACCAAGGCTTGCGTATTTTTACCACACTCGATCCAATTGCGCAGACTCGAGTACAAAACAGCTTCCGCCAAACTGTTGCACGTCTATCCAATGCCAATCCTCAACGTTTAAAAAACTTGCAAGGTGCAGTGTTAGTCACACACCCAGAAAATGGTGAATTAATAGCTGCTGTCGGCTCAACCCAAGATTTTACTGGCTTCAACCGTGCCCTTGATGCAAAACGTCAGGTTGGCTCACTTTTAAAACCGATTATTTACTTATCAGCTCTTGAGTCTGGTCGTTACACTTGGGCCAGTAAAATTGAAGATAGTCCAATTAGCTTAAATACAAGCAATGGAAATAATTGGACACCTAAGAACTATAGTGGCAACACTTATGGTTCAGTTCCAATGGTGCAAGCGCTTGCAAACTCTTATAACTTATCTGCCGTTCGTTTAGGTAATGAGTTTGGAGTCTCTAGTTTTACTAACCATTTGGTTAAATTTGGTGTTACATCCAAAGTTCCTAGCTACCCATCTATTTTCTTAGGTGCTGTAGATATGTCTCCAATGGAAGTACTCAGTATCTACAGTAATTTTGCAACAGGTGGCTTCAAATACCCAATTAAATCAATTCGTTCAGTTGTTGATGATAAAGGCCACGTGTTAGATCGTTACAGTTTGAGTGTACAACAAACCATCGACCCAACCTCTGCATATTTACTCAACTATGGCTTACAACAAGTCATGAGTTCAGGGACTGGGCGAGCAAGTTACAATACATTCTCACCAGAACTTAAATTGGCAGGTAAATCTGGAACAACCAATGATGCTCGTGATTCATGGTTTGCAGGTTATTCAGGTAATCATGTTGCTGTAGTCTGGTTAGGTCTAGATGATAATAAAATCACTGGTCTAACAGGTTCGAGTGGTGCTCTTCCTGTTTGGATTAATGTCATGAAACAGCTCCGACAAAAACCCGTTAACCTGAAACAAACAGGAGATATTCAATGGCATTGGATTGATCTAGAAAGTGGCAATTTATCAGCACAAGGTTGTGGTGGTGCATTGTATATTCCAATGACTCAATTTAGTGTGCCACGTCATGCAACTGCATGTGGTTTACCCTATTATGAAGTGCAACCTACGTATATTCCTGATGCAGAAAATACTATGGGGAATGGTGATGAACAAAATATGCCAAATACACCAAACGATGAAGAGCAGTTTATGCAACATCAAGATGCGAATCCTTTAAGCCAATAATCTTCAGAATTAATCACATCCAAAGCCCCACTGACAATTCATTGCACAGTGGGGCTTTTCATTTACTCATCACTATGATTATGCTTATGGTCATTTTAACCGCATTGATTCACTATGAAATTCAAACAATCCCTTATACTCAGTAGCCTTGTTGCCAGTCTAATCGCTTGTAATAGTGTTCCAACTCCTCCTACAACCAAACCTACACCAACTCCTACCCCAGTCCAACCTAAAGCGCCTACAGGTGTGACAACCACTCCATATGAGCAAGCAGAAATCAAACGTCAACCATTCGTTGTTCAACCACCTCAACAAACTGCGCAGAAACAGCATTTTGAGGATGGTTTACAGCTCCCTGCATTTAAACAACTTATGCAACAAAGCCAACAAGCCTTACAAAAAGGCCAGCTTGACCAAGCAGAACAATATGCAATGCAAGCACAGCGCCTTGCTCCCCAATCGGCTGAAAACTTTCTCTACCTAGCACAGATTGCACAGCAAAGAAACCAGCTCAATAATGCTGAGTCTCTTGCACGTAGAGGATTAAGTTTTGCTCAAAATCAAGCAGTTGAAAAACAACTTTGGCAAGTGATTTTAAAAACGGCGCAACAACAAAATAAAAGCAAAACTATAGCTGAAGCACAAACACAGCTACAACGCCTCTAAAATAAGCACTAAAAGTTTCGTATACCAGCAACGCCATAAGCATGATGTTGCTGTGCCAGTATATCGTTCTTAGGATGCATGCCACCAAGTGCGAAAACAGGAATCTGCGTTTTAATGGCTAATTGACTAAACAATTCCCAACCCAGCCCCTGTTGTTCAGGATGTGTCGGTGTCGATAACACAGGGCTAAGACTAATTGCATCCACACCAATATGGTTGGCATGTAAAATTGAAGCTTCATCATGACAAGCCGCTAGGCTACGAACATGTCGTGGTAAATCTTTGCTATGCAATTGCATGAGTTGTTGTTGTTTGAAATGTACAGCTGCAACCTGAGATTGCTGCACTTGAGACAACCTTGACCAAATATTGATATTTAAAATTAAACGTGAAAGTAAATCTTCACCCACCGATTGAAGTTTTTCAAGCAGCTCATTCTGTTGAGAATGATCACAACGTAGATATAACCAACGGTCATTTTCAACATGTTGAAGCTTATGCCAATCGGATGAAATTTTAATGAGTCTCGGCCAAAGTAAACGCTGAAGAATAGCTTGATTAGCTGCAGGAAAATTCAAATCAGATAATTGTTCCCGTTTATACCATGCCCATGGCTTTTGGATTTTATCCAATTGTGAAAGATCAATTTGGCTGCTAAACACATGTAATTTTACTATTAAATCATCATATTGATGTTCAATCAGATCTACAAAATGCCAGTGTGGTAAATCAATACCCACTTCTTCTAAAACTTCACGGCGACAAGCATCTTGGGCATTTTCACCCTTCTCAATTTTCCCACCAGGGAATTCATACTTATTCCCCTGATGCTGTTTGGCACTACGCCAACCTAACAATAATTTAGATTGGTAAAATACAAGACCAATTGCAACCTCAACAGACTTAAGAGACATAAAATTTTGCACTAAACTATGGGGTCTCTAGTCTAAGCAATTGCTTTTTGATAAACCACAAAATTATGTTGACAGACTCATTCGATAATGATTATCATTTAAAACAATAAAAAACACCACGGAGTAACGCCATGAACGCACCATTTAGCCTATTTACCCGCAGCCACGAACAAAACCATGCTTTACCTATGTTACATTCAAGTAATCTATTCTCACTAGGACGAGAAATCCGTATTATGCATGCAGGTGAAGAATATCGTTTACGTTTAACACGTAATAACCGCCTAATTTTAACTAAGTAATCAAACTAAACGTAGATCATAGACTCAAACGTGGGAGCGGCAGTAATTATAACGATATAGATACTGCCCTTTTATATTTTATGAGTTATTGTATTTTACGTATTAGGTAAAATAAGACGTACGACCAATCCACCACTTTCCGCTCGATTAAATTCTAATTGCCCTTGATGTAGCTCTACAATTTTTTTACAAATTGACAATCCTAAACCAGAACCTTGTGTTTTACTTCCTAAAGCTCTATAAAAACGTTCTCCCATACGCGCCAAGCTTTCAGCTGTCAATTGATGACCTTGATCTTCAATCTCCAAAATACTCTGTGTAGCTACCCATCGATAGCTTATCTTGACTTGGCTTGCGGGGTTACTATATCGAACCGCATTATCAACTAAATTTCGTATGCATATATAAAGAAACTCACGCTGTGCCCAAATCAATCCGTCTTCTGGCACATTTTTGGTAACATCCACTTGTATCTCAACATGTTTTTCCTCAATAAATGGCTCTAAAGAATGTATAACTTCATGTAGTAATGGATATAAATCAAATCGCTCTTTATGCAACTGCTGTTGTTCGGTAGGATCTAGGCGTGCTAAGAGCAAAAGATTTTCAAGAACTTGAATACCCCGATTAAGATCACGTTGAATTGAATCCAATTCAGGCTGTAACGCGTTGAGTTGCCCTGCATATTTACGCTGTAAGACTTGTAAGCGCATTTTCATCGCTGACAATGGGGAACGTAACTCATGAGCTGCATCTGCAGTAAAGCGCTGCTCAGCAGCTAAACTATGCTGCAACCGTGAGAGTAATAAATTAAGTTGCTGTAAAATAGGTTGTAATTCAACAAATTCAGGTTCAATACTTTGTATTGGGCTAAGATCATTAATATCTTTAGCGGCTATACGTTGTGAAAGACGCTTAATTGAGAAAAACTGTTTACGAATAAGAAAATTGAGTAAAAATAACTGTAATAGCCATAAAATAATAAGCCCTGCACCATAAATTGTAATACTTCCCCAAATACCTTCAAATCTCTCTGTCAAAGGTTGGAAAAGCGTAACCTGCATATGACGTTGCTTATCTTCGACTTGATAATAACGCCACAATTTTTTTTCAGACCAAGCATATGCATAGTGATCGTGACCATAACGCCAAATCAAAGGGGCTGAATCTACTGGGAAATCTTTAGACTGCGTTAAGGTTTGTTGATCCAAATTAAGTTGATAGTAAACTTCAAACTCATTACTCAAATCATCAACTTGTATAGTATGGTTTTGGCTGATATCTCGACTCAACAACGTATCGGCTATCTCATCCATCATATCATCTTGCATATTCATACTTTGATAAATAGAAAATGATAACAAGAAAACAAAAGCGAAAATCCCAGCAATAATTGAACTTAACATTGCTGTTTTAATTAAACGACTTTGCAGCGATACATGCGTTGATTTCATTAAAAAATTACTCTTTTGCTTCTGCGTTCATTCTGTAACCTAAGCCACGTATTGTTTTAATCATTTTTATACCGATTTTTTTACGAATTTGATAAATAAAAACCTCTATCGCATTGCTTTCAATTTCATCCCCCCAAGCATAAAGTGACTCTTCTAATTGCTCTCGCGTCATAACATGTTCAGGTCGTTGCATTAATTTATGTAATATTTGAAACTCTTTAGCAGTTAAATTCACCATACTCCCTGCTTGAGTTACCGTTTTAGCTTGTGGATCTAAACATAAATCGGCAAAACACAGTTGTTGACTTTGTACAGTTTGTCTCTGGCGTAAGTGACTGCGAATACGCGCAGATAACTCCTCTAAACTAAAGGGTTTAACCAAATAGTCATCTGCACCAAGATCTAAACCACTCACCCGATCTTGAATCGAATCACGGGCTGTAATGAAAATTACTGGAGTAGAGATTTTTAGCTGTTGAATTTTTTCAAGAATTTGATCACCTGTATGTTTTGGCAACCCCCGATCCAGCAAAATGCAATCATAGACATGCTGCTCAATAGCTAAGATTGCGTGATCCCCACGTTCAACCCAATCAACGCTATAGCCATCCATTTCTAGCCATGCCTTTATACTTTCTGCTTGAGAAACATCATCTTCAGCAACTAATATTCTCATCATATTCCCCATTCACTGGCTGGATTTCATCTTTATTATTGATGTTCTACAACAAAAAAACCACAGACCATAATGATATGTGGTTTTTATTCCAATGTGCTTTTAATTAAAAACGAATGGATTTTACATCAATTTCAACCCGTTTCATTGGTTTATAGTCTACGTCAACTTCACCCACAATAGTAACTGGTGTATTAGCAGCAATTGCATGACCTTGCCATAACTTATGATCAATTTCTACAGTGACGCTACCCGTTTGGTCACGAAATTCATATTTTTCATCACCCAATGATTTTACTACATTGCCGTGTAACTCAACTTGGCTGTCATCTTTGGCACTCATAGCCTGCTTTACAGTTTTAATGCTTGCGACAGCTGCTTGATTGACAACATTTGGAGTTGCAACGGTATTTGCCATCGCTATAGTTGTAGTTGTTATGAATGCTGCTGTTAATAACAATTTTGAAATTACTTTCATGCTATTTTCCTCATTGTTTTAGGAGAATCTTCATTCGACAGAGCTATTAAAACAAATACAAATGAGCTCAATCTTAAGAAGATTAATCTACCCAGAAGCACAAGTAATATATTGCGTTATTCTTTTTCACTGACTAGGACAGTAAGCGCTTCTTCCAAACCAATTGCTCCGCTAAGAACCTGTTTGATTGCCGCAATACGTAAAGATAGCATACCAGCATTCGCAGCAGCCTTTCTCAGCCCATCAATATCCTTGGATTTCATCATTTGCTGTTTAACATCGTTATTCACTGGCATAAATTCATATAGTGCAATGCGTCCCAAAAAACCCGTTTGCCTACAATGTACACAGCCCCGTGGCTGAAAAAGCTGTAAAGGCTGAGGATATTCTTCATTCATGATGAGGCTCTGCCACTGCGATGGATCAACTTCACCATATTGTTTGCAATGTACACAAAGTTTTCGTACTAAACGCTGTGCGAGTACTCCAAGTAAGGTTGCTGAAATTAAAAAAGTAGCCACACCTAAATCTTGTAACCGCATTACACTAGAGACTGCATTTTGGGTATGTAAGGTAGAAAAGACCAGATGCCCAGTTAATGCAGCTTGTATCGCCATCTGAGCTGTCTGTTGATCACGGATTTCTCCAACCATAATAATATCTGGATCTTGTCGCATTAATGCACGAATAGCTTCAGCAAAATCTAAATTTATTGTTGGATTAACCTGCAATTGATTAAAACTTGGCTCTATCACTTCAATGGGATCTTCAATACTACAAACATTGACCTGTGTTGTTGCACAGCATTTTAAACTCGAATATAAAGTTGTGGTTTTTCCAGACCCTGTTGGACCTGTAACTAAAATCATGCCATGACGTGATTGAATGAGTTTTTGCCAAACTGTCAATAATTCTGCATCAAAACCTAATTGGGATAACTCTCGAAATAAAAGTGCTGGATCAAAAATTCGTAGCACTATTTTTTCACCAAAAGCCGTTGCCAAGGTTGATAAACGTAATTCTCTCTCTTGCTGTACACCTTGTATACGTATACGGCCATCTTGTGGACGCCGCCGCTCTGCCACATTGAGTTGAGCTAAAATTTTCAATCGAGCAACCACTGCTGTGTAACTTGTCATCGGCATTTGATAAACACAGTGCAATATACCATCTATTCGAAAACGAACCCTGGCTTGTAATTGTTGAGGTTCTAAATGAATGTCACTCGCACGTTGCTCAAAAGCAAATTTCAATAACCAATCGACCAAATGAATAATATGAGGCTCATCCAGTTCGGTATCCATCGAATTTGGCAGTGTCTCAGCCCATGTATTTGTATCTTGATATTGATCTACACTAACTGTTGCTTGCTTAACACTATACAGTTCCACCTGATAACGCTGCATTAGGTGTGGATTTAATAAGACAGTGATAATCCTTTTCTTTTTTTGAGACATAGTGACTTGAGGCAACCATTGCTGATTAAAAGGCTGAGTTGTTGCAATCCAAACCTCATCATGACTAACCTTAACAGCCAATATATTGTTTTTAAATGCAAACTCTTGACTCATCACCTGAGTTAGGGCGGTAATATCCAGCTGTAATGGATCAAGCTCATACAAAAGCAAGTTTGATTTTTTAGCTAACCACATACATAAGTTCGCCAAAGTTAAAATCGTCTGATCCTGCCTATGGCGAATTTTAAAATGAGCGATCCACTGTAAAGCATGCCAAGCTTGTTGATTAATACGGCGTGGTGTGGTGCGTATGAGATCATGGTCTCGCTGTGTAATGAGTCCATCATGTTGTAATTGTTCTAAACACCAACCACTATCGATGTTAAAGTCCATACGCATTGACGTTTTATCTTTGATCATATTTTTATTATTTGATTGTGATTGAATTCTAATATTAGATAAAAACTTGCCATTAATATGAAATGACAAGTCTGATTAAAAGTAGCAATAAAACGAAAAACCTCAACGAAGCTGCAATATTAACAAAACTATAAATTGACTATTTTTTCAATCTGTATAATTTCGATAATTTGCTCATCCACGCGAAATTTAATATTAAACTCGGCAAACATCATGCCATACACTCGTGTTGGGTCTTGTTGATAAGCAGGACGAGGATCTAAAGCTAGCACTTGCTCAAGCTCTAAAATAGTCTGTTGGCTCAGCATACTTTGCTGTAAATAATCTTGCTTCTGTACTATGGCTGTATCAGCCCAACAGACAGATTTTGTTAAAGGTTGTTGTTGAGCATATCCGCTTTGTGCATCCATCACTGCATCTGAATATTGAATATAAGGTTTAATATCGATAATAGGTGTGCCATCTAATAAATCACTACCCGATACATATACTCTTATGGATTTTCCAACCTTAACCACTTTTTTTAATTTAACGACAGACAATCCCAAAGCAGCGGGGCGATACATACTTCGTGTAGCAAATACACCAAGTTTTTGATTGCCACCTAATCGTGGTGGCCGTACTTGGCTACGAAAATTTGTTGAACATGTATCTTTTGCTTGTGCATCTTTATTTTGATGAAAATTCCAAATCAACCATAAATGACTAAATGCTTCTATCCCCTCAAACGCAGCAATATCATTATAAGGTGCCTGCATTTCCAAATAAGATTCTACTTCAACCAAATTAGGTTGACGCGGAATTCCAAACTTTTCGCGAAATGGGCTATGCATATACGCGATGATTGGGACTTGTATACAGGGCTTCATCATTTTTACTCATAAGCTCAATTAATTTTATTCAGTTTATCGAGAATGATTTTAGTTTAGAATAGTGGGCTATATTAATTTGTTATGTTTATTGAGACATTTAATGGCTGCTTTCAACGTCGAAAAGATCACGCATGTCCATCATTGGAATGATACCCTTTTTAGTTTTAAAACAACTCGCGATACTGCACTACGCTTCAAAAATGGCCAATTTGTGATGATTGGACTTGAAGTAAACGGTAAACCACTCATGCGTGCTTACTCTATTGCGAGTGCTAATTACGAAGAAGAACTCGAATTCTTCTCAATTAAAGTACAAGATGGCCCTCTCACCTCAATTTTACAAAAAGTACAAGTGGGTGATGAACTGTTAGTCTCTAAAAAACCAACAGGTACTCTTGTACTTGATGATCTTAATCCAGGGAAAAACCTATATTTACTTTCTTCTGGTACAGGTCTTGCGCCATTTTTATCCGTTATTCGTGACCCTGAAACTTATGAACGCTTTGAAAAAGTAATTGTTGTTCATGGTACACGTTTTGTTTCTGAACTTGCTTATCAAGATCTTATACTTGATGAACTCCCAAATAATGAGTTTTTTCAAGAGCTCGGTATTCAAGACAAACTTGTTTACTACCCAACCGTAACACGTGAAGAGTTTCATACACGTGGCCGTGTAACTCAAGCAATTGAATCTGGCGAACTATTTGAAAAGATCGGTTTAGAACGCTTCAATCCTGAAACAGACCGTGCAATGTTATGTGGTAGCCCACATTTTCTGAAAGATGTTGCAGATCTATTAGACCAGCATGGCCTAAAAGAATCACCACGTATGGGTGAACTTGGCGACTATGTTATTGAACGAGCTTTTGTCGAAAAATAAAAAGCCTTCTGTTTAGTACAAATAAGCCCCCATGAATGTATTTCCACTGGGGGCTTTATTGTACGAATATTTAAAAGTTAAAATTTACTTATACCATCCAACATTAACAAGACCTAGGTGTTAAGTTCCTGCTTAGCACTATACATGTACTTAGAATAGCCAAATTCATAAAAATTTCTTTCGTTTAACTTTGCAAGTCCCTTGAGCATAGCTCCTATCATCTCCTCATTGAGTATAGGCCATATAGATTTCGTACCATAATTCGATCATCTGAACCAGACGAACACTTAAATGTCAGTTAGCTTAAAAAGTACAGCCTCTCAAAGTGAATCAGCGTGTAATTATCAAATGCAATCCAATCAAGACAACATAATTTAAGCAACTCTCAAACAAAATCAGTAATAGTACATAAGAACAAAGAAAGAATTCTCTACTCAATAATATTGAATCTCTGTATCAGAGCAAAATAAAAAAACGCTGTATATTCGGATTAAACTCAATCAGGCTATTTTAAAATTATCAAATCCGGGTTATAGAAAGATCAATTCATTATTCGAGATCTTTAAAATTATTTTTAGATTTGTTAACTTATAAAATATAAAGCAACCCTTTATATAATGTAAAAACA
Organism: Acinetobacter rudis; assembly: GCF_031157835.1. Lineage (GTDB taxonomy): Bacteria > Pseudomonadota > Gammaproteobacteria > Pseudomonadales > Moraxellaceae > Acinetobacter > Acinetobacter rudis_A. The sequence goes on from NZ_JAVIDR010000001.1 coordinate 62,328, forward strand.
ATGAATATTTAAAAAAATATTTCACAAAACAATATTAAAAATAACCACACTATAGCCAATTATAATATAGAAAATTAAAAGGGCTCTTATAAAAGAACCCTTATTAAAAATCAAGATAAAATAATTAAGATAAAGAAAACTAAAACTTCTTTTTTATAATTTTATAAAACCCCAAAGTTTCAATATATTTTAAATCATCTTATTATATTTATTGTGTTATTTATTACTTATATTGCCTTGTAGCAGGCTCATACACAGTATTACCAACAATTGCTCCTGCTGGAACTTTCCACTTACTCGCTGATGGCTTAGGCGTAGTTACAGCTGGTTGAGAAATTGGTTCACCAATTTGTATTGCCCCTGCTGGTACTTTCCATGGTTTGTTAGTTGTAGGTTGTGTAGTCGTTACCACAGGTTTAGTCGTAGTAGTCGTCACTACTGGCTTAGTCGTTGTCACCACAGGTTTAGTCGTCGTTACCACAGGTTTTGCTTCATTTTCTGACGATTGAATGTCGATATCACTACAGTTCAAGAATGCTTCATTACCAGCATCATCACGCTGCCAAATTGAATAAAGCATTGCCTTACCATGTCGATCTGCAGGTATACGAATATCAGTCTTATAAACCGCCGTACCATCTGGATTAATGGTTGTTGGTGCCATTTTCCCAACATATAGAGGATTATCTAAATCTAAATCAGACCATCTTAATTCACGGTTTTGAAAATCAGCATCTTTTTTAGTAATGTAAATACGATGATCTGAAGGAAAATGAGGTGCTGTTAATTTCCAAATGTGAGTAAAAGTAGTACCAGCTTTAATGGGTGTTAACTTCCAGCCTCTATTTTGAGGTACATCAAGCCCTTGTTTATTTTTATCGCCTGCCGCACATAATAAGCCATTAGGTACAGCTTTCTCTAAAGCAGCTTGGTTATTACGCGGATTTGGGTTTGCAGCCCCTTCATTCCACTGAATAAAAGCATAATAACCAGATTTTTCAAAACTCGCTCGACAACCTGCATTTGGAATCGCACTTGATGCACCCCAAAATTTACCATCATCTTTACATTGGGATTGGCGTGAGATTGGATAAGATACACCACCATGTGCATGGACTTGTTGTGTAAATAGTATTGCTAATATTTGAACTGTATTTAATAAAATTAATTTACGCATTGAAATTCCGTCATAAAACAAAATGTTTTTAAACAAATAAATATTTAATATAACTTTAACCACTCATTATATGCCGACATTATAAACAGCAAATTTACATATGCAATACATTGTTTAATTAAATTAATAAATATATTTTTTAATTTAATTAAAACAAATAAATACAGAAAAAAATAATTTTAAAAATTAAAATAAAAAATTAAAACCAATGATGCAAATCGTTAAAATAATAATAAAAGTTAAAAAAACACACATACAGAATAAATATATAATAAAAATCACACTTTTATATAAATACAAAAATATACCGCTTTTATTTAATATATTTTGATATTTAAAAGACATTAATAAGAATACATTTGCTCAGCTAATTGAGTATTAAAAATAAATCTTGTTTCTGTCATTGGGAAAAAGTCTGCTGTGACTTCTATCATATCTGCCTGACGTAATTGTGCTAAGAACACATCAACTCCATCTAAAGCAAATACGATTCTATTTTGCGTGCTCTCTGTAGATAGATGCGTATCTAAGTAAAATAAATAGCTTTTACCAGAAAAAGAAACACGAATTGGGCAATAATCACGATCACAACGAAATGTAACATTATGCGCAACTATTTCTACCCACATTTTTTGCGTTTCATCACGGTGAATAATTAATTGTGCTGAGGTCTGGGCATATGCTGCTGCTTGATCATAAACAGACCATGTTTCCTGCTGATTTTTCGTAGATACAACTTTTTGGTACTGCCAAGTCTTATTGTATTGGAGTTGCCGTCCCAAAGAACCGAGTTGCTCTAAATTATGCTTTTCTTCAGATGATTGTTTACAGGCGATAAGTGCTAAAACAAGACTACACAATAGGACTTTCCACAACATTTAATTTTGGCCTTTATTTTTTATTATTTGCTTATAATTATTCGTAAAGATTGAAACAATTTTTCAACCAAGATCGCTATTTCAGCACATAAAAAATATGAATAACTAGCTAATTAACACTTTTATACATAGAAATCACAATTAAACACTTTCGGTTTGAGCGCCTCCTTTTTTCTAAAGACGCTCTCTCCCTTAATGTATGAATTGATCTATACGTAAACAACGTTGTTGAATATTGCGTGCTAATAGGTAGCTAAACAAAGCACTCAATAGTGCAAAACCGGCAAGTACATAAAGTAGTACTTTAATAATGCTCGATATTTTTTCTGCCTTTTCAGCCTGTTGATCCAACTGCTTTGTAATTGGGCTGACACTTTTACCATATAACTGTTGTTGCATGGCCCAGAGTTGTTCAGGTTTAAAACCATAACTCATAAAATAGGGTTGAGACTGTTCACTTACCAATAACTGCTGCATATAACTTTGAGCAGCCGCTTTATCAACTGGATCATGTAATAAAGCAGTTTGTGCCAATAAATAAGCTTTTACTGCTTCTAGTTCACGTCCGTATGCTAGCTGTTGTGCCATGACGCTGTCTTGAATATTTTGATCATAACTCAACAACATACTATATGGTTGTTGCTCAGCAACATTGAGCCTATGTTGGATATAACTCAAACTAGACCAAATCAAAATACAACTGATCAGCCATGCAACAAACTTAAGTACTAATGATTTAAATCTGCGTTGAAAATAACCAAAATGTTTTAACACTCGAATGAGGCAAAAACCACCAATAAGCACTGCAAATATCTTTAAAAAAAACCAGCCTAACCAACCCATAAAGCGTTCCAAATAGTGAGGTAACTCTCTACTCTGAAAACTGGTCAAATCAACACTGGCAGGAATATGGAGTTGCTGTACACTTCTACTTAAATCCCAATAACTCAGAACCAACTGTTGCTGGATCACTAAAAGAAAACAGGCAAGCAGCATTATACAAATGCTAAAAATGGCAACGATATATAAATTACGCTGTCGGCGTTGTAGAATGATTAAGCTTAAATTGACATCTTGTCTTGTAGCCTGTGATTTTATTGAGTCAAAACCAGACAAGAGATACTCCTCTATTCCACATTCATCATTTAAAACTTATTAAAACCCAAGTTTACAGCTTAGACTTGGGTATTTCTGTACTAGATTGCAATACAAGTTGATTTAAATTGTTCTGTAGGCTACGCAAGCGTACTTGAGCTTGTTCACGTTGTTGCATACCGTCTTTCTGAATTTGAATAACTTCATTCACTGTTTTGATTAAACTATTTTGCACATGTTCAAGTGTTTCAATATCAATAACAGAGCGTTGATTCGCCTTTGCCGTATCCACTGAATTTTGATGTAATAAATCAGCATTACGTCTTAATAACTCATTAGTTGCATCATCAATACTATTTGCTAATTGGACACTATTTTTTTGCTCTTGTAAGGAAATTGCTAGACTAATCTGATTTTTCCAAGCAGGTAAGGTGATATTTTTAATTGCATAAAACTTATCAACTAACATTAGATTATTTGATTGAATAATCCGAATCATTGGTAAAGTTTGCATCGCAGATTGTTGTAACACACGTAAATCACTTACACGCTTTTCAAGGTTATTTGCAACAAGGTTTAAATCATAAATCGACTGTGTCTTGGTTGGATCTTGCCCCTGATCATCACTTCCCAATTGTATGAGGGACTGCTGAATGGCTTGATATTTTAACTGCCCAGCTGCGATATAGAGACCCAACTGCTTATATTCATCTTGTACAGCATCAAACATTTGCTCTAAAGTATCAACACGATGACTTAAGCCACTTTGTGTAGTCTCAATTTCACTAACTAAACGATCTAAGTGCTGCTTTGTGTTATCAAATTGTTGACTGAAACTCTGCTTAGCACCACGAAATTTACTATATAGGCTGGCAAAAAAACCTGAATTTTTATTCGAGTTGAGCAAGTTTGAATGATTTATTTGTTGTGCGGTCTGTACTACTTCATTAAGCTTTTTACCTGTATCTTCGAGTTCATTATTTTTAACTAAAGACAAAAGCTCATCAGTATAATTTGAAGTTTTAGCAGCAATATTTTTACCATACTCAGCAACACGATTTTGACTAATTTCATCAAGTTCTTTATGTACATCCATGACTGCAGCAAAATCATCAGCATTTAAGCCAATTTCGGTTAAATTTAATTGTGAAAATTTTTGCTGTTGTTGCTCAGGTGTGAGCTCAATAATACGCTGTTGCAATTCTAATGTATTCATAATAATCCTAATGATTTTCTAATGCTTGCTTTAAACTTTGAATTAATCTATCACGGTTACGATTGAGTTCAGCCAAATCTGTTGTTGTATTTGTACGCAGATTTTCTTGGGCTTGTGTTAATTTGACATGATATTGCCAAACTGGAATCAAAACCTGTTGAGCTTCTTTAAAACGATCAATTAAACCCAAGGCTAACTGTTGATTAAGTTGCATCTGAGTCATGGCAATATCATGACTCGACTGTATGGTATTTAAGTTATGTATTTTTTGTTGCAAACGCTGCCTAAAATGCTCTAAGGCATGAGCCTCTCGTATAAAAACTGGGCAATCTGCTAAAAATTGTTGAGCTGCTGCAATATATTGCGCCATTTCTTCACGTAGAACTAAAAGCTGTTGATAACGCGTTTGCGACTGGCTCATTTCTAAGGCTAAACACCGACTTAAATGATTTGCTCGATCAATTGATTGATCTAATTGATGCATAAAATGCACCTTGCCACTATTAAACTCTAAATCGATGCCTAACCATTGTTGCAGACGATTGAAGCGCTTGTTTCTCAACTTCTTAGATGACTGTGATAATTTCTGAATAATATCTGTAATCGCTTGACTGAGCTGCTGACTTAAATCCGAATCAACGTGATTTAACAAGCTTGTTTGAGACTGTATGTTCTGCTGTGCATATTGATTTAACATTAATGGATGTTCTAACAAAGGCAACAGTTCACCGCGCTGAATCGAAAGCAACTGTTTAGTATCAAGGACTATCTGATGAAGCGGCCTTAAAGGCATCAATGTTTGCATAAATTCCTAGAGTACTCAGCATGATGACGAAACAATCACTGTGATCAAACAGTTACTAATATCAAATAATAAAGATTGTGCCAAAATATAGAATTACAATCGAATAAACTAAAAAAGAATAGGAAAATACATACTAACTACTTCATATAGTATGACTAAATCACAACATAAATAACAAGTCACATAAGAAAGCACCGCTCCATTACAAATGAAACGATGCTTTGTACGATGAATCACTAGATGACTTAATGAATATTTATGCGCTTTGCTTAAACACGACTAGACCTACGTCGTAAATAAATCAGTGTTAATAATGCAATAATACTCACCCCACCTACAGAACCACCGCCACTAGTTGCTCCTGTTGATGATCCTGTATTTTTAATATTGATTAAAGCCTCGTTAGAAGCCGCACCATCAGCATCATATACCACATATTTCAGTTTATAGTCGAATGGATCAAATGTATTTTTTAATTTGGCTGAAATTTTTCCACCATGACAAGTCAGTTTCACATCATCTGGACAAGGACCAGAGCGTTCTGATTGAATCTGAATAGCATCACGTAACTGGGTAAATCGAATTGCAAGGTCCTGACCTTTTTCATCGGCATAATAACTTCTTTTATGCGGCTTCGTAACAAGCTGAGCGACATCACCGTCACCATCATCATTGGTATTTTCCAATAAATTCAACGTGACCCAGCCATTGTCCCCAGGTGAAACGGTATATTGAACATCTTGCGCAATTGGGGCAATGTTACGAAATCTTGAAATAATATAACCAGATGATGATTTAGTTGGGTCAGACTTCATTGTCAAAGTATATGAACAGAACTCATCTTCATCATCAGGGGTTAAGTTATCATCAACCCGATATACTAAAATTTGTTTCAGTTCGCTTTTATCATCCCACTCACATCTGAGGTTAGGATCAAATTGCCCAGAAAATTTATGATTTTGATCCAGTTTACCATTACCTAATGCTTCAACCTTTACATCATATAAATCTGAACTCAAATGTTTGATCTCTCTCCCCCCATCACTATTTACCGTTTCATCGGGTATATTAGATTTAAAAGGGTCCACAAATATTGTTCTATATTTTTGTTTTTGTTTAGTTAGTCGGTGTAAATCACGATACTTTACAGCCTGTAAACGATAATAACCTAGAGTCTCAGGATCTGTTTTAGGGTTATTTAACGCTGCTTCAGAATCGTCTATTGCTTTTTGATACCCGTTAAGTAAAGTTATAATCGATTCATTCTGCCCCGAAAAATTATTAGCCGTTAATCGCAGCACTTCAGTTGCCCCAACATCACAGGTATTGGCTTTATCTGCATTACCTACAGAGTTCAGTGCGCCAGCTCGTTGTACTCCCCTTTGATCTAGAGCACTACAGCCAGATACATATCCGCTATCAATTAAAGGATTATTCCCCGTTAGCCTAGTAAAATAAATTGGCATAAAAGCGGTATAGGCATCAGGTTGTTTTTGCGATAAAGGGCTGAGAACTTGATCAAATGTATATTGATCCAATGCAATATTTTCTTTGGCAATATCTTCAGGTTTTTCACTGATTAATTGACATTGATCATTTCCACGCTTCAGTAATATGCCATTACCCTTTGCTGCAATATCAGTAACTTTGACATTTTCACGCTGATCAGCATCACGACATGATTGTCCTGAAGCAGCATTAAAAGCTAACACATTAAAATTTAATTCTTTTTTGCCGACACTATTATAAAGTAATGTGGAGTAAGCAGTATTTTGTACAATGGTATTACTTAATAATTCAAGAGAGCTATTCCCCAAGCTAAGCGGTACATTGCCATAAGGTGTTTTAGAACTAAACTGAATAATACTGCCCTGACTTGGATCTGCCTGATTCAGTCCTATGCTATTTGCAGTCATTTGAGCTCTGACTTGTCCACAATAAGCAATCGTACTTTGACTCTTTACTGACCCATTTTTCAGGATACTCATATAATCTATAGATATTTCACGCGCAGTTGTAGTGAGATTATCACTACAATTCATAGCTAAAACACTACCACGCTCAGCCTGACTCCCTTCTATTCGACCACGATTACTTGTAAAGCTACTATTCACACCATCAAGATAAATTGCTCCACCCTCTTTGGCCTGACTATTAAATATAGAAACATTACTGAGAATCAGCGCACCACCAGATAAGATTGCCCCACCGCGACTATCACTCACACCATCATGTAATTCAACGTTATTTAAGGTTACTGCAGGTTGACCAAAAGTGGCGCTATTCATAATCCGATGATTTCCAACAGCACGAATCTTCGTCTGTACTGCTGTTAAAGCAGGATAATCATTTTTTAGTACATCAATCTGATCATACTTAAAAGGGAGCTTACCTTGAATAATAACGTTTCTTGTGGGCTGTAATTCACGTTTGAGTTGGTATTCACCCGCTTCAAGCTGAATGATACTGGTTCTATTCGCTAACACCTCACCAACAGTACAACCACCATAGGCTTTACCCTTTGATGCAGTTTCAATTGCCTCTCTGAGTGAACAAGCATTGCTATTTTCCCCATCCTCATCAGCAAAGGTCGTGACATGAATCGTTCTATCTACAGTTTCAGCACTGATTGCTGCACTCATTACCGTTAATGTTGTAATAACGAGTGCCGTTTTTTTATATTGGATCATGTTTTACTTCCCCACTTTTGTCTTCCATGACGTAAAGCAATCACAGACACTAAGCCCAATAGCCCCCATAATCCTGTTGCTCCGCCTCCAGCCTTTTTATTTTCAATCCCTTCATTGGGCTCTTGCACTATTCGTGTTGGAATGGATACATATGGATTGGTCGAATCTGTAAAACGTGATGTGCTTGTTACAACCAATGAAGTAAATTCATCCATACCATGCCAATTACCATTTGGCACATAAGTAAATACCCCGTCTTGACTTGCTGTCAAAGTACCTTTTGAGTTTGGTGTACTATTTGATTGAACTATCTTTAGACATCCTGCTTGCCATGTTTGCCCATTGGGTTGTTGGCCAAACAAACGTACGCAAACATCAGGACTAACCAGCTCGCCATCTTTGAGCTGTTCATCTAACTTCATTTTTGCAACTTGACCATAAGAGATGTTTTGACCAATTTGTGGACTTGCATTGGGAGTGACATAAAGTTCAATAGCACCACGGTCACATAACTGAGGTTCAGCTGGGCGTGGCTTACCGCGTTGATCATCTACTGCGCAAGATAATAATTGACTATTATGCTCAGGTCCACGATTCACGATCGGAGAATCAGTGATAAACCGATAACTATTTAACAAACGAGGTTTAAAAAAGCCCCAAGCGCTGTCATTACTCGTACTATTAAATGGACAAAGTAGACCTTGGCTACTTATGTCACACTCTGCATCAATATCTTTACCAGCAAGTAAAACTGTATCTTTGGGTACGACTTGTCCCATTGTCCCTGCACAGCCAACACCATATAAATTATTACTAATGTTATTTGCATCCGTAGCATTATTCACTTGGCAGTCTTGGGAGCCATTGTTTAAAAGTATGCTATTCACCACATACGCTTTTTTAAATGGCGAATCAATAATTAGACCTTTATCATTCAAAATAATCGTGCTGTTATTTATACTCATACCATCAATAACACGTAGCACATATCCTTTATTATTAAAGATCGTACTATTACTAATACCACGACCTAAATTTGTGCCAATATCTTCTAATTGTTCTTTACTAAAAGGTTTTTTAACCTCTATATTTGCCGCCCGAGCATCGGTTGTTATATTGTCTCTCAGGACTAAACGGGCACCTATATACTGTAGCATCTCACTATAAATGACAGCACCTTGTTCAGCCTTATTGCCCTTAAACATCACATCAAGCATCTCCAGTGAAGCTTGTTTATCATCCTTATCATATTCACCGGCATTGTAAATTGCCCCACCTTGTTGCGCTTTTCCACCTTGTAGTTGGCTAACAATTATATTCAGTTTTTCTTTGTTATAGATTAAGCCACCTTGATTTTGACACAGGTTTTCATTACAACCTTTCAAGTTTAACTGTTGCAAGAAAACATGAATGGGACCTGGTTTATCAGTCTTTGGCTTTTCAGTTTCGCTATATCGTTCAATCCAAAATAGCCGATCTTTGCCTAGCATTTTAATAGAGGCATTATACTTTTCAGGTCGAGTTTCATTTGCACCTTGCTCAATCAAGGTTCGAATGACAAGATTTTTTCTAATTTTAATCTGGCTATTTAACTTATATTCAGTTTTGGGTTTTAAATAGATGGTACTCTCTGCATCCTCACCGCCACATCCCTTGTAACCCTCTTTAGGCATACCCAAGTTAACGTATTCAATTGCTTCACGAAGTGAACATTGCTGATCATCTGCAACGATGTCCTCAGTTGTTGTAACGTATATTGGTGCAGCATATGACTGAGTTGCAACAATAAAGAGTCCTAACAGTACGCCCTGCTTGAGCATCCAAATCTCCTTTTCATATTTTTATTTGTTCTAAACGCAAAAATACTTTACATATTTCCGCCCAATCTGTCACAAAATAAAAAAATAAACAAGGCTTTTGGGGTCAATGATACTCATTGATTAAGGCATATATTTGTCGTAACACAGCATGAGAAAGTTTAGTTTTTTCACCTTGTAGCAACTTTTCCAGTTGATCTACAGATTGAAGCAAGAGACTGGTTTGATGTGGACCATGATAAAGAAGATAGTCAATAATTTGCGCGTCAAAATGTACACCACGGCGTGTCAATACGGAATTGAGTAAAGACTTACGATCTGCTAAATCATCACCATTCGGTACTCTTACACTTACGGCTTGATTTAGGCGCGAACGTAGATCATATAATTCAAGTTTTAATTCTTTAGGTGCGAAACGCGATGAAAACACCAACTGACCACCGTCTTGCTGACTACTATTAATCAAATGGAAGATCGCAGTTTGCCAATGAGGCACGCCTAAAATTGCTTCAATATCATCTAAGGCCACTAAATCATAATTTTCTAAGGCACTGATTGCCTCAATAGGTGCATCTAATAATTCTAACAATGATACCTTTATGGCTGATTTACCAATTTCTTGATAAGAATCACAGATGGCGCTGAGTAAATGGCTTTTCCCCGTTCCAGCCTCACCATAGACATAAAACCGATGGACTAATCCTGCGTGTAGCTGTCTCACAGCATCAATTACAGCACCCCATCCAGGGCCAGAAAAGTCACTGATCTTCGCATCCAGATGAGGTTCTATATTCAACTGCAATTGACGCATCGGTTTTTTTTAACTCCAAATTTTATTTTACAGGCTGATCATCATCAGATGACTGCACTGTTGTTTGTACTTGTGATACCACATCTTGTACTTGGTCTGTAGGATTATACACTACATGTTGTTGCTCTGTATGGAGGTGATCACTCTCAATTACAAGTCTATTTTGATAAAAATCACTCTGTTGGTAATATTGGCGCAAGTGCTTAAGTAATACCACAATCACTGCCGCAACTGGTAAAGCAACCAACATACCCAAAAAACCACCTAACTGTGCGCCAGCCAAAACAGCAAATACCACGGCAACAGGTGATAAGCCAATTTTATCGCCCAATAAGAACGGCTGTAAGATATACCCCTCAATCACTTGTCCCAACATAAACACGCCAAAGACCATTGCCAGATGAACCCAATCTAAGCCAAATTGGAACAAAGCAGCTATGACCGCAGCAATAATGCCTACAGCAAAACCAAGATAAGGAATAATACTCGCTAGACCTGCAACCATACCAATAATGAGTCCCACCTCAATACCGACCAATTGCAATCCAACCGCATAGACAATGCCCAATAAGACCATCACCAAAAACTGACCTTTTACAAATGCTCCCAATACATCATGGCAATCTTTAACGATTTGCATGGTTTTCGTTTCAAAGCGAGGTGGAATGAGTGTATGAATGCGCGCCAGCATACGATTCCAATCTAATAAAAAGTAAAAAGTAATGATAGGAATAAGCACAACCGTACCACTGACTTGAATCACACTTAATCCAGATTGAACAATGGATAACAACATGCTTTGTATACTGTCCATGTTGTAATTGGTCTGTATATAATCCATGACAACTTTAGAAAGCTTATCAGTATCAATCTGCATATTTTCTAAATTAAATGTCACTGCCCCCCATGGCAGTAAAGTGTGATTCACCCACTGGATTCCTGCAGGTAAGCTATCACGAAAATAGACCAGCTGTTTCCAGACTAAAGGTACGACAAACCAGACTGCCCAAACCATCACCAAAGAAATGGCCAAAAAGACATTGGTGATCGCAAGCCAGCGTGGTAAAAATCTTGAGAGCTTATTCACAGGTTGACTAAATAAATAAGCAATAAAAAATGCAGCTAAAAACGGAATAACCACAGGTTTGAGTAGATAAAGAATCCATAACCCTATCCCGATTGCCGATAATATAAAAATGCGTTTTAAAGTTATATCGTGCATATCATCGCGCCTTATTGGTGATTCTTGGCAGTCTAAATTAAAATAATTAAATTAAGATAGCATTTTCGCATAGAATTAACATAAGAGTTTTACATAATCAGGTATAATCTCCGCGCGAATGCGGAGACTTCATTATGAGCAACACAACTTCTCAATCAAACACTGGTTTAAGTTACAAAGATGCTGGTGTGGACATTGAAGCGGGCGACGCACTAGTCGATCGAATCAAATCAGTCGCTAAACGAACAACTCGACCTGAGGTAATGGGTGGGCTAGGTGGTTTTGGCGCATTATGTAAAATTCCAAAAGGCTATGAAGAGCCTGTATTGGTTTCCGGCACAGATGGCGTTGGAACAAAATTACGTGTCGCATTAAATCTAAACCGTCACAATACCATCGGTCAAGATTTAGTTGCTATGTGTGTCAACGACCTTTTAGTTTGTGGTGCAGAACCACTATTCTTCCTTGACTATTATGCTACTGGTCACTTAAATGTTGACGTTGCTGCTGATGTCGTTACTGGAATCGGCCAAGGTTGTGAACTTGCAGGTTGTGCCCTAGTTGGCGGTGAAACAGCTGAAATGCCAGGCATGTATGAAGGCGAGGACTATGACCTTGCTGGTTTTGCTGTTGGTGTTGTAGAACAAAGTAAAATCATTGATGGTAGCCAAGTTAAAGCGGGTGACGTATTAATTGGTGTTGCATCTTCTGGTGCACATTCAAATGGTTATTCACTTTTACGTAAAATCATCGACATTAAAAATGTTGACCTAGAGCAAATCATTGATGGTCGCACTTTAGCAGATGTCGTGATGGAACCTACTCGTATTTACGTCAAACCAATTCTTGAATTGTGTAAACAAGTGAATGTACACGCAATGGCTCACATCACTGGTGGTGGTTTACCTGGTAACCTACCTCGTGTACTACCAAATGGTGCTCAAGCAGTGATTGATGAATCATCTTGGCAATGGCCTGAACTATTCAAATTACTACAACGCGAAGGTGGTGTAGAACAATTTGAAATGTATCGTACATTTAACTGTGGTGTGGGTATGGTTATTGCTGTTGATGCAGCTGATGCTCAAAACACAATCGACATTTTAAATGCACAAGGTGAATCTGCTTGGAAAATTGGACATATCCAAGACAATGCCGCTTCTGTCGCTGGTGCAGATGAAAAAATTCGTGTGATCTTTGCATGATGAAAATCGCAGTACTGGTTTCTGGCAACGGTAGTAATCTGCAAGCCATTATTGATGCAAAAGTATCAGGGCAAATCGTTGGTGTTATCTCCAACAAAGCCAATGCTTTTGCATTAAAACGTGCCGAACAGGCAGGTATTGCAACAGCTGTTATTGAACACAAAGATTATCCCGATCGTGTAAGTTTTGATGCAGTGATGCAACAACAACTACTTGATTGGAATGTCGATCTAGTTGTTTTAGCTGGTTTTATGCGTATCCTTAGCCCTGGCTTTGTTCAGCAATGGCAAGGTAAAATGCTCAACATTCATCCTTCACTGCTACCTCATTATAAAGGTATGCATACTCATCAACGAGTATTACAAAGCGGTGAAGTTTTTCATGGGTGTACTGTACACTTCGTTACAGCTGAGCTTGATGCAGGACCAGCTTTAGCACAAAGTGTACTCAAGATTGCCCACCATGATGATACCGATAGCTTAGCTCAGCGTATTCATCAGCTTGAACATTTTATCTACCCGTTGGTCATCGACTGGTTGTGCCAAGGTACGTTGCAATATCAGCCACAAGGCCATGTCACTTTCCGTGGTCAAGTGCTACATAAACCAATCCAGTTTAGTCAATTCTAAGATTTTCATTCAAACTGCGTTATCGCAAGGTCAATGAGAACAAAAAAATGCGCATCCATTGATGCGCATTTTTTATGCCAAATTAAACAGCTTGATGATCTAGGATCAATTGTTTCACTACATTAACTGTTGTCTCTGGATGTTCGAGTGGAAACATGTGGCCTCCCTCAGTAACTTGATAAGGAATACCCAATTTACGCTGCGCAATTTGTGGGAAACCGCGGCTTAAAAACTGGCTATCCTGCCCTACAACCATATTGACTGGTATTTTAGGCTGTGCCATAGGCAGCCACCAAAGCGACGGATTATTTCTAAAGATGGCCACCTCATCTGCTTTGGATATGGTCAATGTTACACCACCACGAACAGGATCATCAGTGAGCGCATATTGTAAATATGCTTGAAAACAATCTTCATCAAACTTTTGATAAAAACCTTTGGGTCTAAGCAATTCACCTGCTTGTTGGCGAGACTCCCAATGATCACGGCGTCGTACCGATAAACCTGCAGGTGTAATTTTATCTACAGTTTTAGGGTGAAAAATTTTCGCCAAATGAAACATAAGCGAATGCTTGCCCATAATAAAAGGTGGATCAAGCATAATCACCTGACGAAACAACTCTGGACGTTTCTTTGCTGCCATATAGGTCAAAACCGAACCCAATGAATGTCCCAAGCCAATGACTGCTTGGCCTTGACCTTGTTGAGTCACGCTATCAATAATCTGATCAACTAAATGAGGCCAATGATTACTAATTGGATATCGCTTATCTGGGCCAATCATTGGCACATAAACAATTTGATACTCATGGCTCAGTTGTTCAAATAATTTTGTATATACTTTCGATGGCACACCATTGGCATGCGCAAAATGTATTATCGGTTTATTGCTATTTGACATCATGTACTCGCAATTACTGAATCTTGGTTTGGTTTTGCGACTGCATTTGTTGCATCATTGCAGTGCCTAAGTGCTGTCCCATTTCACTTCCCATACGCCCCATAATTGAATCAAAAGGTGTACGTTCAACAGTGTAGTTAACTGTTTTTTTCATATCCAATTCACGTTTTAAACTTTCGATATTACCAGTCTTATCTGCAATACCCAATTGAATCGCTTGTTCGCCTGTCCAGAATAGGCCAGAGAAAATTGCGGGATCATTTGACTTCAGTTTATTACCACGACCTGTTTTCACAGCTTCGATAAAGTGCTTATGAACATTATCCAATAAAGCCTGAATATGTTGTTTTTGCTCGGCATTAATTGGTTTTGTCATACTCAAGATATCTTTATTACTGCCAGCTGTCATGGTACGGTCTTCAATACCTAATTTTTGAGCTAAACCACTTACTCCATAATTAGGCATAATTACCCCAATAGAACCCACTAAACTTGAAGGATTCACCCAAATTTGATCCGCAGCTGAGGCAATATAATAAGCACCTGAAGCGCCCATATCACCAATTACCGCATACACTTTTTTATCTGGATTTTGTTTTTTGAGGTACTGGATTTCCTGCCAGATGTCATCAGACTGTACGGGTGAACCGCCAGGTGAATTTATGTTCAGTACAACAGCTCGGCTTCCCTTCGCTTCAAACGCAGCTTTGAGTGACTTAATGGTATCGACACTATTTACAGACTGACTACCAGAGTCAATCGTGCCAATAATATTGACTACAGCTAAGTGAGGTTCAATGCTACTTGCCATGTTTTCACTTGAACTGCTCAAAGAGCAGCCTCTAAACATGAAGATTAATATTGCAAGTACATAAATCATGCTAACAAATTTAAAGAATATTCCCCAACGTCGACTACGCTGTTGCTCTTTTACTGATGAAAGCACTGCCTTTTCTAAAATCTTCCACTCTTGCCCTGTTGCTGGAAGCTCAGTTTTTTCTTTATGTGGTTGTGGTGGCCAATCGGACATAGTTAAGATGATCCAAATAGAAATTTAGGTGACTATTATATACAAGCTTTGTGATTAAACTGTCTAATCAACTTGAATTAACCTATAATAATCATGGCATTTTTACTTAAATTCAACGGATTCTCTCTCTTTACACGCGATGAAAAAACAACAAACAACGACGATTACCCGCCTATTTCACTTTTTTGGCAGACAACCCATTATGTTGTTGCGCCTTATTGCAAGAAGTTTGGCCTTCATTGTCAATTTAACAGGTGTCAGTAAGACCTCGAAAACACTCAGTCTAAATATTAATATCTGTTTACCAGAACTCAGTGAAACAAAGCGCCAGCAAATTACCCAAGCTGCTATACGCAATGAGATGCAATCCTACTTTGAATTTTTTAGTATTTGGGCCAGCAGCAATGAAAAAAATATTTCACGTATCCATAGTATTCAAGGTGAAGAACATGTACATGCAGCAATAGCAGCAGCAAAAGGTCTTGTTCTTATTGTTCCACATTTTGGTACTTGGGAAGTGATGAATGCTTGGTTTGCTCAACATACTCAAATGACCATTATGTACAAACCAATTAAAAATGCAGAAGCAGATCAATTTGTTCGTCAGGCACGCAGCCGAGAAAATGCCATTTTAGTCCCAACAGATGAATCTGGTGTCAGACAAATTTTCAAAGCATTAAAGCAAGGTGGAACCACTGTGATTTTACCTGATCATAGTCCGAACATTGGTGGGGAGATGATCGAATACTTTGGTATCCCACTTGCGAGTAGTAGTTTGAGCGCCAAACTCATCCAAAAAACCAAAGCAAAAGCACTGTTTTTATACGCAATGCGTAATCAATCGAATGGCTTTGATATGCATATTGAACCCGTAAATGAAGAAATTTATCAAGGCACTGCAGAACAAGGGACTTTGGTTATTCACCAAATGATTGAACAGCTTATTCGACGTTACCCAGAGCATTACCATTGGAGCTACAAACGTTTTAAAGCAAATCCTGCTCTGCAAGATATTTATCATATTCCTCGTGAGCAAGCGCTAGAACACGTTGCCGCTGTTCGCCAACAGCAACAAAATCTATCTTAGCCAGCGATACTGATCTCGATATAATTCAAGTTGCATTTGTTGATGTCGATCTAAATAAAAGCGCATACTTCCCTCATGTTGTGTTTGTTTTAGTGGAATCGACAAATCTTGTAATCGTGCCAATACATGAGGGTGAGGATGACCATAACGGTTATTTTTCCCCACGCTTACCACTGCAAGTTTAGGCTTTAACCATTTTAGAAAATCATAAGCTGAACTATGACGACTACCATGATGTCCAATCAACAGTACGTCAACATTGAGCTCAGGATACTCTTGCATAATTTGATACTCTGTTAGCCATCCAGCATCACCCATAATTAAAAAACTTTTATATCCCACTGCGCTAGGCACCTCTACATACACAATACATGAGCGATCATTTTTATGTTCTGCAACATCATCTAGCTGCTTTTTCTGAGGGGCTAAAATTTCTATACGTGCATCTGCATATTGCCAACGCTGACCTTGTTGACAATATTGAAAAGGAACATCTGCATAACCTGCTTGAATAAAACCACGGTCATATTGATTAGATAAAAATGATTGAATCTGAATGCGTTTTGATAAACTACTCAAGCCACCCCAATGATCTTGATCAAGATGTGAAATGATCACTTGGTCTAGTTGGGTAATTCCTTGCCCGAGTAAAAAAGGACTAATCACATGCTCCCCAATTCCCCACTGGGACTCGTTATAGCTTCCCCCTAAATCAATCATAAGATGGTGTTGATCTAGTTTTAATAACAATGCCTGACCTTGTCCAACATCAATCACAGTTAATTCAAATTTAACTTTAGCCTGTGGGGTATACATACAAGCAATCGCACAGCACAACCAATAAACTCTTATCCATAATCCATGTGGAAAAAATAACACCAAGCCAATAGCAACGCTCAACATTGTAATCTCTAAAGGGCTTAAAGCAGGCGTAATTAAAGCATTTGTGGTTATTTGATCAAGGTATTGCAGTCCCCATAGTAAGCCCTCCAAAATCCAATTCAGCAAGTACAGCAATGCCACAGCAAGATTAGGAACAAACTGATGTAGACTACTGGCAATCATTGCAAGCGGTACCACCACTGCCCCCAAAATAGGTACAGCAATACAATTAGCGAGGGGTGCTAAAATTGAAAACTGTTGAAAGATCCATAACATTAAAGGTAGTAATGCAATAAAAATTTTCCACTGTGATATAACAAACAAATTAATCTGTTGAAATACCCGCCATATCACACTTTGTACAGCCTCAACTTGAACAGTATGTCCTTGCCCCCAATAAATCCGCAGCAAAATTAATGACGATATGTACGATAACCAAAAAGCTGCTGTTAAAATATTCAGCGGATCAAAGAGTAGTAAGATACTGGCACTCAACAATAATATTTGTAATGAAGCGCAACGTTGTTTAATGATCAAGAGTAAACCCAATACACTCACAGTCAGAACTGTTCTCAGTGCTGGAGTCTCAAAACCAACAAAAGCAGCATAACACCATACACATAGAACAAAAGGCCACAACAACAAGTCAGGTCGAGGGCAATATAAAAACATACGAGGCCAACACAGTGCTAAACCTTTCTTTAAAACAGCACAAAAAAGTAACGCAAAAATAAGTACATGAGGCCCGGAAATTGCCAATAAATGCATTATTCCAAGTCGTCTGAATAACATCTGCGTTGTATCAGAGAGCCGACTTTGGTCTGCGCTTAGTAAAGCGAGTAATAAACCGCCCTGTGGAAGTTGCAGTTGATCTAACCATTGTCGTAAAGCTAAACGTTGAGATTCGATGTAGCGTCTTAAGCGTGCTAAGGCTTGCTGTTGCTGCTGTATAAAAGATAAATGCTGTGGTGTAAGCGTATCAGCTGCAAGCTGTTGCCAAGACATGAGCTCGAAACTTGCCATATACTTTTGCTGTATCAACCAGCTTTCTTGGTTGAATACTCCCTTTACAGCATAGCCATGATGTACAATGATTCGGCCAGTTAATTGGTAATATTGCCCCAATTGTAGTTGGGTATGATGCTGTGCTGGATACTGTATCCGCCAAAGTACTGCTTTAGAATGACGATTGAGTACCCAAACACCTTGTTGCCAGCGCTGACTTTCAAGCTGGTTCTTTTCTGCAATATGATCTACGTACACAATAACAGTGGTTATACTCGACTGTGTTTCACGATAACTGAGCTGCTGAGTTAAATACCGATCTGCATAAGCCTGCCCAATCAAAAACACAATTACGGCATTCAGCACAAATAAAGCAATTGATAAATAATAATTAAGTTGTATGCGTTGCATCCATTCTGCAATGCCAATTCCCCCACTCAAGACCAAACATATGATGAGCAGTCTAAATGTTATAGGGCACACCAATGCTCCAATTTGAGCAATACCAATAATCCAAGCCAATAATATAAAGTTAAGTCGCATAACCTAGCCCATAAATAGACTTAGGGAAAAGAGACAAAATTAAAGCCCATCAAAGTGGGCTTTAAAAGGAGTTTGGTCGGATCATTTAAACTTTGGGATCAATCCACATACCATCTTGCATTAACAAGGTTTGGTCTGCAGCCCGTGCCAATTGTTCATCATGCGTGACGATTAACATAGCCATTTGTAGTTCTTGCTGCAATTCTTTGAGTAAAACAAAGATTTGCTGAGCTGTTTTACGATCTAGATTACCCGTAGGTTCATCAGCCATCATTAATTTAGGCTGCGTTACGAGTGCTCTAGCCAATGCCACACGTTGACGTTCACCACCAGAGAGCTCACCTGGTGTATGGCTTAAACGATGCGATAGGCCAACACGATCAAGTAACTTCTCTGCTTGTAATTTTACTTTTTTATAATCCGCATCAGCTCGGAGCATTAATGGCATAGCCACATTTTCAAGAGCAGTAAATTCGGGCAATAAATGATGGAACTGATAAACAAAACCTAAGTGTTGATTACGTAAATATCCACGCTCTGCCTCGGATAAATGATCAAAACGCTCACCATTTAATAAAACTTCCCCTTGTGAAGGCAAGTCTAAACCACCGAGTATATGTAAAAGTGTACTTTTACCCGAACCACTTGCGCCAACAATGGAAACGAACTCACCAGCATGTACTTTAATTGACAGATCTTTAATGACTTCAATACTTGATTTACCATCATTAAATTGCTTTTGAATATGGCGAGCCTCTAGTACCAAATTACTCATAACGAAGTGCCTCTGCAGGTTGAATTTTGGCTGCACGCCACGCTGGATATATTGTTGCAAGGAAGCTTAACAATAACGACACAGTGACAATTAACAACACATCCTGCCAACGTAAATAAGTTGGTAAGTAGTTAATAAAATAGGAGTCAAAGAGGTGTAAACCAAAAGTCGTATTAATCCAACCTAATAATCCGCTTACAGTAGAAGCAAAGATTATCCCAAGAACAGCACCTGAAAGTGTACCAATCACCCCAATAATCGTACCTTGAACCATAAATATTTTAGTAATGGTACGAGGTGAAGCACCCAATGTTCTCAAAATAGCGATATCTGCTTTTTTATCAGTAACCACCATTACCAATGACGAAACAATATTAAATGCGGCCACTAATACAATCAGAAATAGTAATAAACTGACCATCGCCTTTTCCATTTGAATCGCATTAAATAGATTACCGTGAGTATATGTCCAATCTGAAGCAAAGAAGGTGCCTGGTAATTCATGTGCAATTTGCTGGGAAATCTCTGGCGCAAGGAAAATATTATCCAGCTTCATACGAATAGCCTGTGCACCATCTGGTTGACGCAATAGGGTCGCAGCATCATTAAGTGCAATGTATCCCATTGCCGAATCAACATCTGCACCAATACTAAAGATACCAACCAATTTAAATCGTTTAAAACGTGGAATAATTCCCGCAGCCGATGGCGTTGCTTCTGGAAGAACTAAAGTGACTTTATCATTTAGACTTAAACCTAAATTATCAGTCAGTTGCTTACCTAAAACGATACCAAATTCACCTGGTTTAAGTTGATCAATTCCCCCTTCAACCATGTGATCTTGAATAATTGAAACTTTAGTTTCTAGTTTAGGTTCAATACCTGTGACCAATACGCCAGAAACTTGTCCTTGGGCTGTGATCATCCCTTGTAATTGTGTAAATGGTGCTGCCCCAGATACATGCGGATGCTGCTCAATTTTTTTTGTAAGTTCAGGCCAATTAGTAATCGTATGTGTCGTAGAAACAGTTGCTTGTGGCACCATGCCAAGCACTCTATTTTTTAATTCACGATCAAAACCATTCATAACGGCTAGAACAGTAATTAATACGGCGACCCCTAAAGTCAAACCGATCATAGATACTAAAGCAATAAAAGAAATAAAGTGATTACTGCGTCGAGCGCGAGTATATCTCAACCCTATATATAGCGAGATAGGTTTAAACATACCAATCTAGTCCGAGGTTTTTTATGAAAATTTACAGCATCAAAATCAGCACAATGTACGAAGTAAACTCTAATATTGATGCGGCCTTAAGGATGAATATTCAGATCATTTCAGACAACATTGCGATCAATGATCCTTGATGATGCCAACTTCATTTTGCCAGCTATTTTCCACTACTTAGCCAATTAGATCAATTTGATCATGCACTTAAATACGAAATGGAACAATTTAATAAAAATATCAACAAATTACACGCATGTTATTCTTATTTATACAGTTATCAGAGAGAAAATAAACGCCTATTACCCTAGGCGTTTTTTTTCCTGTAATCGACTTGCACGTAAACTCGGGTAAAAATATACAACCACACCACAAATTAAAATTACAGCACCAAGAAAAACCCAAACACTTGGTATTTCAGCATTTAATATTGCACCAAAAAACATAGCCAACATAGGCGTCATGACTGTTGTTAGCGATAGCGTGCTGGCAGGAATATTTTGTACCAACTTAAAATAACAAAACATCGCAATTAAAGAAGCCATTACAACGGTATAAAGTAAAGCTAAAATACTTTTGAGTTCAGGCACATGTGTTGGAGCTAAATGCCATATAAAGGGAATAATTGCAGTAACGACAAGTGTAGAAACTAAAATAGATCCAGTTGCTTGAGCCATCGGCTCAATTTGAGCATTAACCTTTTTCACCCAATAAATAGACAAGGCATAGTTAAATACACTAATGAGCATGAGGATGATTCCAAAGGGATGTACATGTTGTCCCTGCCCACCACTCATACAAATAATACCCAAGCCTATGATGGCTACCACCATCCCTAGCCATTGAATCCACTTTAAACTTTGGCCAAAAGCAAAACGACCAATTAAACCTGCCATGATGGGTGCTAAACCAAACATTAAGGCCAGCACACCAGAACTTAGATAATCTGTAGCTGCATAAGTAAAAAATTGTGAACCAATTAAACTAAATGCCCCAGCAACATAACTATGTAAGGCTTGTCGGTTAAAGGGTAATTTAACTTTTAACAACAGTAAAAGTAGGCCAGATAAAATTAATGCAATAAAAAAGCGAAACACCAAGGCCCAATATAAATTAATATCCTCCACACTCCAGACAATTGCCAGTGGTGTTGTAGACCAAATAAATACCAATAAAATATAAGTCAGGATAATATTTAACGAAGATGGCATATCGAGGGACCTATCCTAAAGTGAACCTAATTTACGTTTTTGCTTTAGAATTGTTTGATCTAAACTACTAGAAAATTCTCGCTTATCTCGCTCAGAAATTGGAGGAGGTCCACCAGTTTGTACACCAGCACCGCGCAAGGTATCCATAAAATCTCTCAAATGTAATCTAGCTTTGATATTAGATTCAGTGAACACTTCTCCGCGAGGATGTAAGGCTATTCCGCCTTTTTCGATCACTAAAGCGGCTAAAGGTATATCTTGTGTAATGACAATATCATTACTATTCATACGATCAACAATTTCCTTATCTGCCTGATCAGCTCCACTTAACACTTGTAAAAAATGAATACGAGTTGAGGTTTGAATACCGATCGCTTGGTTTGCAACAAATGTAATATCAAGTTGATAACGATCTGAAGCGCGTAAAATAATTTCACGTAATATTTTGGGTAATGCATCTGCATCTACCCAAAGTTTAAATGGCAACACGATTTGACCCTATTTCCAGCAAGCGTGTTAGTGTAACAAAGATTCTAAATCAACACTGTAGCTTCGCAGCACAAAATATGAGTTTTCATCTTCTGTAACAATCAAAGTGAATAATTGAAAATAATAAGATGAATATGCAATCAAAATGGCTGTAATTCCAATTAATCTACAGTAAATTCGCTTCAATACCTTGAAATTTACAGATTACCCTCGATTAATAGTTACATGTTATTTAGGTTTTAATGCAAGCATATGAACAATCAGAACAAACCAGAAATTATTATCATAGAAGATCAAAACTTTGGCAGTCATATTGAGCATTGGAGCTTACTTTCACCCCAAGCAACCACGGATGTTCCCAAATGGTTAGGTATGGCATTAGATGCCCCAATTATGCCCATGGGACTCTGTGAACAAGAAAGTGATATGGACCCTAATATGTGGTTAATTCAAGGTCCTAGCCATGCTGAATTAATGTTTAATCAAATTGTCAGTGTAGAAAATAATAAACCACAAGCTGTTAAAACAGCATTTCCTAGTTTTAATAGCCCTTATAACTGTAATGCTCAGATTAGTCGTATTATTTGTTGTAAGTCGAATACCCAAGCAGTGTTACAACTACAGCTAGGTCCCAATAGTACCGTTTACGCTTTCGATCAACTGTATAGTGTCAACCATGAATTTTATCAAGCACAACAAAATTATCAGGTTCAACTCAATGGCTGGGCCTATGCACTAGAGAAAGTATCAGATTCTGACAGCATCGTTGTTGATGACCCAGCCTCTATACGCCATCATCATGCCTTGAACGATATTTTAGCTGAACATAATGGTATTAGTCCGGACAACCTTCAAGAACTGATCGAAGCTTGGCAGCCTAAAAGCAGTGAACAATTAGAACCTGTAACTGTCGATTTTTCCAAAATGGTGGCTTATCTCTATGGTGAGACCCTAGGACAAGAAGATGAAGCTTGGTTCCAAGGAAAAATTGTAGGTAAAACTCATATTCCATTCATGCAACAAAACTTTACGCTGTATGATGTCACGCTGTTCCTTGAAGCCGATCAACCAGCAACACTTATTCGAATTGTTGCTCCAGATCCAAGCTTACAAGACTTTGAAATTGGTCAATATATTCGTGGAAATATATGGGTTCAAGCGACAATTCATTCAACAGCACCAACTAATTAATAACAATGCTGTTCCCATTGCTGCTTAATTTGGCATTGTAATGGGAACAGTGCGCTGATGATAAAACTTAGATCTTCTGCTTATGCTCTAGCCGCTTTCATTTCTTCAATATAATTATCATTGAGTTTTTGTGTATCGGGCAAACGCGCTTTAATATCTACTGGAATCGGGATTTGTTGTCCATCATGAATGCGACCAACTACAAAAGGCTGGTCTATATTGCCATCGAAAAAATCTACAACCACGATGTCGCCAATTTTAGGTAAAAACTGTTTACCCTCATAGCTACTCGCCCACGGCGCGAGTACATTAACCCAAACTGCATTTTTTTCCTTGGTCACAGAGCTTGTGGTAAAAGTACTATATTGGTCTGAATTTAAAAGAAAATGAACTTTAATACGCCCCCACTCATCTACATAAACCTCCTCTCCAATTGGACCAATCACCTCTGCACGCTGTGGACGTGCATTCACACGATGCTTCACAGGGTTATATTCTGGCACAGTTAAACTACTCCTTAACTGTAATGTTAACGTGGTGATCGGGTGAGAATCATAGGCAATAAATGCTGTGTACGACCAATGACTTAATTTTGATAAAGCCATAATCTGATCATCTAACACTTTGGTTAATTCATTTTTTTTATAAAAATCTTGAGCAATAATGAGCAGCTCTCTATCAGTGCTACTTTCCACACCAATATTGGGATGACCTTCTAATTCAAACCAACAACCCACTTGTGCATCATCAACATGAGCGTAAGCAACAAACTGCCGTGTCTCAGTGCGCTGGTCAGACCCTAACTTGTTATAGCGCTGGATAAGCTTCATATCTTCAGTTTTACTACCTTGCACATCAGCTTTTAGCTCTGGGATTAAAATTGAACTCTCCACAATCAAATGCTCTAAATCCGAATTTTGCTGTGCTGCACCTTTTTTCCAAGACATATCAACTAAAGCACCATGTTCGACAAGACAATGGATACGATCTTTAATACTGTAAGGGCTGCGCTGATAAGTGATGTTTTGACGTGTTAATTGTGCAAACTGCTTATTATCATCAATTAAACATAAACGCTGTGCTTCAATACGACAAGATGGATGATTTACAAAGGCACTGGCCTCATCAATGAGAAAGTTTATTTGCTCTTGCCTTAGTAAGTTTTTTATAAACTCTTCATCACTCAATTGTTGTTGCATCGTGAAGGGACGAATGGGATATGTTTTTTCTAACCCTTTCAACTCTAACAATAAACTCGAAGCAAATAATGGACTTATCTTTTTCCATTCACTAAAAATAATTTCTACAATCTCAACAACAGACTTCGCCATAAACACACGACTGTTGTGTCTATATTTCCACAAAGCAAGCGGGTCTTGTACATGTAACTGATATACAGTCAAATGACCATCAGAATGGCCTTGCTCAGCCTCCATGACAATACCGCTCATTCTAAAATAACGACCATCTTCAATTTGGCAATCCACTGCAACTTGACTACCAATAAACTGTTCTACGGGAATCACTATTTGTTCAGATAAACATAACAATACTGTTTGTATTCCTTGATTTAACGCCTGTTTACCTTGGATATGATGTAAATATACATGTTGATTAAGTGATTGATTTGAAAACTGTATATGCAAAGTCCTTTTTTTTACATTTGAATCCATATGCTCAAATATGTTTTGGTTATTATTCAGCATCTTAGAAATCACTCAAAATTATATAAAACAACCCAAATCGAATAAAATAAAACCAAATTAATCTATCTTCTTTTTTTCATCATTTCCACAAAATCACAATTTATTTTCAATTAAAGACACACGTCACAAAATTTACTTTGCAGCATCTGATCAATGCATCAATGCGATGTATTTACTCTATCCCTTTGACAATACAACGAACACTATATTGATAAATGACATTTATGATTGGAACAATATTATTTAACGCAGTAAAGATTGAAATAACAACACAAAGCCATTTGTTACATAATCAAAGCTTTTACTCAGTTTGGTTTAACGCATAGCCGTATTATCTTATCCACAGGAAACAAAAGTGATAAAATTTGCTTAATTAAAGATATTTTTTATATTGAGCTTACTTATTTTAAATAATCGGAAGATACAACATATTAAGTATTAAGATTATATCAGACAGTGAATTAAATCATTTCTAGCCATAACAGATTATTCCAATGGTCTTATTCTATTAATTTCAATTATTACAATATGTTGATTATTATTTCACTCAATATTAAATCTAATTCAAAGCATTGTTTCGCCACCTTGAATCTACTTGCTTTGCATGGATCAATAAAAAAAATTGACCGCTTATTTTAAATCTCAGTTAGACTTATCCACAGATTTTCATTTTATAAGTTGTATTTGAATTTAAAAATAAGTTTTTTTAAATTCAAATCCTATGATAAATAGATAATGCTATTTGTAGATTAAATTTAACTTAGTACTTTATTTAATCTAATTATTATGATAAAAGTACAACAAACCAAATACCATACACAATAATTTATTACTTAGGTTTAGTGATGAAAATTATACCCGAACACTCAACTAGTCTAATTCATCAAGAAAATGGCTTCAGAATAAGATTAGATGCAGGCGCATGCTGTTTTTTTGTACTTGGCATGTTTATTTGCGCAATGGTTTTTCACCAAATTAGCATATTTACGCATTTCTAAGACAACTAAAACAAAAACCTCAGCCCAAATTTGAACTGAGGTTGCTTGTTTTACATTCAAGTATGTTTAGCCATGGCGCTTAACAAAACCATCCATAAAGTCAACTAATGCTTGTACTGCTTCAAGTGTTACAGCATTGTAGATACTTGCACGCATTCCACCAACTGAACGATGGCCAGCTAAGTTGAGCAAATGATTTTCTTCAGCTTCTTTAAGGAATAATTTTTCCAAGTCAGCATTGGCTAAAGTAAATGGCACGTTCATTAGTGAACGATTAGCAACTGCGATTGGATTGTTGTAAAAGTCACTTGAGTCAATATAACCATAAAGCAATTCAGCTTTAGCTAAATTTACTTTATGAATAGCCTCTACCCCACCCTGTTCAAGTAACCATTCAAATACCAAGCCAGATAAGTACCAAGCATAAGTTGAAGGTGTATTCACCATCGAATCATTTTTAGCTTGAGCAGAATATTTCAAAATACTTGGAATTTCAGGTTTGGCTTGATCAAGCAAATCTTCACGTACAATCACAATCGTCAAACCAGCAGGACCAATATTCTTTTGAGCACCTGCATAAATTAAACCAAATTTACTTACATCAAGTGGCGCAGACAAAATACTAGAAGAAAGGTCTGTCACTAATGGTGCTTGAACATTCGGAATTTCTTTAAACTGGATACCACCAATCGTCTCATTTTCCGCATAATGTACATATGCTGCATCAGCTGACAATTGCCATTCTTGCTCTGCTTTAATTGCGATTTTTCCATCAATTTTTGTCGCAGCTTCAATTGTACGAATATCGCCATAGCGTTGAGCTTCTTTAAGCGCTTTCTCAGACCAAATTCCAGTATGAATATAATCTGCCTTATTGTTTTTACCCAATAAGTTTAATGGAATTGCAGAGAACTGTAGTGAAGCCCCACCTTGTAAGAACAATACCTTATAGTTCTCTGGAATATTCATAAGCTTACGTAAATCAGCTTCTGCCTTTTCTGCTACAGCGACATAGTCTGAACTACGATGGCTCATTTCCATGATCGATACGCCCTTACCCTGCCAATCCAACAGTTCACGTTGAGCCTTTTCTAATACAGCAGTTGGTAATGCAGCAGGACCAGCACAGAAATTGTACGCGCGCATGATGTTTCCCTTTTTGAAAGTGAAATGAACGAGAAGATGGCATTTAAGCATATAATCAGTATTGATGCATTATGAAAGGCATGGATTAATCATGATTATTTTTATATGTAATCTAGCGTCACTTTATAGCGCCTACAAAATAGGCAAAGTAAATTGATTTTTACTAGAATTTAGCATAACGTTCATTATAAATTTTCTTTAAAATAATTGTGGTCTTCTACTTTTCATTCTAATCAATACAATATGATTCATTTCGATTGATATAAGTAATATAAACGGTCTTTATATTTATATTGAGTTTTTATCATATTCATATTGTTTTCGTTTGGATAAGCCAGATCACTTTGCTGTCATAGAGACCACGTTGATGCAAATCCAAAGCCCTATTTATAAATCACCGTATCGCTCTTTTTTTATTCGATGGATGCAACATAATACACAGGCTGTATTGTGTTTATGTACTGGTCTACTGAGCATCCAAAGTGTTCATGCCAAAGAACTCAGTTATGCACAAGCTGAACAACAGTATCTAAATAGTTCATACAGCACTATGGCGCACCATGCGTTACAACAAGCCTCTGATCTTGAAGCACAAGCTGTAAAACATTTAGGCATGCCTAGAGTCGACCTCAATGTTCGTGCTTATGCCTTCGAAAGTAAGGTTGATGCTCCTCTCGATTCATTTAAAAACAATATTGAAAATTCACTCTCAAATAGTATTAATCAGAATGTTGACCAATGGCCTAATCTTCCAGATGATATGAAAGGCCCTATTAAAGATCAATTACAACAAGGCCTACAAAGTGGTTTAGGCATGATTCCAAATAATGCCCGTTTTACAATTGAAGACCAAACCATTCGTCCAACAATATCTGTATTAATGCCTTTATATACTGGTGGCTTTACCTCTACCACAAAAGAAATGGCACAATTAAAATCTGCACGTAGTGAACTCAATAGCCAACAGCAAGAAAGCTTGCAACGCTACGAAATTATTCAAGCTTATTTTAATGTACAACTACAGCAAAAATTATTACAAGCCAATTCATCAAATCTTTCTGCCACGACTCGACATTATCAAAATGCCCTAAAGCTTGAACAACAAGGCTTTATTAGTAAAGGGCAACGTATGCAATTTGAAGTTGTTAAAAATAATGCTGAAAGAAGTTTACAAAGTACAAAAGCAGACCTCTCTAGCAGTGTATTTAAATTAAGTAACTTATTACAGCAAAATACTGTTGATCAACTGAGTACACCTCTCTTTATTAATACCACTCATGATCAATCTATTACCGCTCTGCTTAATAGTTTTCCAGAACATTCGGCATTAATTCGTAAAATGCAAATGGATACTCGACTGGCCAATGCTAACGTAGAATTACAACATGCTTCAAAACGTCCAAGTGTTTTTGCTTTTGGTGAATATGGTTTAGACAATGATCACAACTGGATTGTTGGTGTTGCCGCACGGTATAACTTATTTTCAGGTATCGATAAAAATAAAACCATCCGTGCCGCAGAATTACAACGCCAAGCAAGTGAATTATTAACTTCACGAACCAAACAAGAAACAGAAAACATGATATATCGTTCGTATAACGAATTACGTAATGCCCAGCAAAGCCATATTTTACTACAAGAAAACATAAAGGCTGCTCAAGAAAATCTCCGCATTCAAGAACTTTCTTTTAAGGAAAGTATGGGAACAGCAACTCAAGTCATTGATGCACAAAACATGTTAAACAGCTTAGAAAGTGAAACTGCTTTAAATGCTTATAGATACATTTTGGCACTTGCCACCTTACTAGAAAGTCATGGTTCGATTCAGCAATTCCAAAATTATGTGAATCAACCTAACACCATGTATATTCGTTAATTACTGCTGGGAATCAGACATGACACAAGCCTCTTCTCACGATCAAGACTCAACTGCAAACCAACAGCAGCCTGAAGCCAAACCATCCAATTTAGTTAGTAATGAGGATGCATCACAAATAACATCTAGTTCAACACAAGCAACTGATTCTACAACACCCCCACAAGCTACATTGCAGACCGGTGAAGCAGTTAATCATGCAATACCTGAGAAAAATGATCCCCAAAAAGCAAAATTAAAAAAAATAATCCTCTTCATCGTTGTATTGGCTTTATTCAGTCTCATTGGATTTGGTCTTTGGAAAAGTTATCAACCGCAGTGGATTGAACTACAAGGGCGAGTTGAAGCCGAAACTGTCCATGTGAGTACAAAACTACCTAGCCGTATTGAAGAATTTTTGGTCAAAGAAGGTGAAATAGTAAAGAAAAATCAGCTATTGGTACGCTTGCATAGCCCAGAGATTGAAGCTAAAAAACAGCAAGCACAAGCAAGTTTACAAGCTGCAATGGCTTTACAGTCAACCACTGAGCGTGGTGCGCAACAAGAAAACATTGAAACGCTTTATTCCAACTGGCAAAGTTTGAAGGCACAAGAAAATCTCGCCCAAACAACCTATATGCGTGGTACAAAGCTCTATCAGGAAGGTGTCATTTCAAGACAACGTCGTGATGAAATGCAGGCTGCGGCAATTTCCTCCCAACAAATGACAATGGCAGCATATCAACAATATGCACGCGCCAAACGAGGCAGCACTGTTGAGCAAAAGTCCGCAGCAGATGCACAAGTAGAGATTGCTCAGGCAGCTGTAAATGAAGCCAATGCTTTAGAGGCAGAAACGATTTTACGTTCTCCAGTTGATGGGCAAATTTCAAAAACCTATGGAAAAGTCTCTGAATTTGTTGGTATAGGTGTACCTGTCCTAAGTATTATCGAAAACCAACATGCTTGGGTTAGCCTCAATGTCCGTGAAGACCAATATGCGCAAGTTTATCAAGCTAAAAATCTAGATGGATTTGTTCCCGCTCTTAATCGCAACATTCAATTTAAAATTGACCATATTGAAGCTGAAGGTGAGTTTGCGACCATTAAAACCACACGACAAACAGGTGGATATGATATTCGTAGTTTTAAATTACACTTAAGCCCTACTCAACCTGTAGCAGATCTCAAAAGCGGTATGAGTGTACTTTTTAAAATCAAGGCAAAAGTATAATGTTCACAGCCATGCTCAATGAGCTACGTTACCTTGCCAAACACAAATGGGATTTGGTCATGGTGACTCTAATTCCATTATTGTTACTCGTCATGCTGACCAGTATGTTTTATCAGGGTAAGGCTGAACATTTGCCCATTGCACTGATTGATCAAGACCATAGTCAACTGAGTCATGAAATTGAACATCATCTCAGTCTAAATACTACCGTTGATATTGTTTTAAAGACCACAGATCTTGCCGAGGTTGAACAGCAACTCAATCAGACTAAAATCTGGGGCTATGTCTATATACCTGATGGCGCAGAACAACGTTTAGTCCATGCCGATGATGCAGGAATCGCGATTGCTTATAATCTCAGTTATTTTAGTGTAGGCAACAGCATCTCATCAGCAATGTCTTTAAGCACTTTACAAGCCATCGCAGCCTATATGGGCAAAGACTACCTTGCACAGCATATTCCAGATATCAGCATTCCCACTGCCCATGTAAAAATTTCACCGCTTTATAACCCTGGGCTGAATTATGAGTTCTATTTGCAGCCACTCATGGTTCCAGCTATTTTACATCTGTTGCTGTGCTGCTGTGTCGCATTTAGCATTGGACAACATTATTTATCTCCACAAACTGCAGCTCAACCTTCAACGACAGTCATAACCACAATACAAGAACTCAATGCCAAAATTCTGGTGTATGTCATTATTTTCTGTCTTTGGACTTGGGCATGGATGTATTGGATGATTGTGGTTAGAGGTTGGTTTGTTGCAGGACAACTCTGGATTATCCTTCTTGCTCAATTTGTGTTTTATTATGCCTATGCCTATATCAGCGCTTGTATTGTTTTAGCCACACGTAATTTGAGTAAAAGTTTTGGCGTGATTGCTGTATACGGAGGATCATCCTTGAGTTTTGCAGGTGTTACTTTACCTGTGAATAATGCTGTGGTCTTTACTCAAATTTGGGCAGATCTTATTCCGTATACCCCATATGCTAAATTACAAACTCAACAATGGGCGATGGCAAGTCCGCTGCACAACTCGCTCACACAGCTTGCCATTATTGCATTATTCCTGCTTATTTTTGCTTTGCTTTGTACATTTTTGATCGCTAAATTGCTCAAATATAAGGAGCAGACAGCATGAGAGATTTTGTACAAGCGTACCTACAAACGCTACAAGATATAGTCAGTAACAGTGCTATCTTTACTACACTCATTTTATCTGTTGTTTTTTATAGCTTTTTTTATCCGACTGCCTATAAAGCAGAACAAGCAACGCATTTACCCATTGTTATTGTTGATGAAGAGCAAAGCATCATTAGTCAACAGATTGTTACTGAAGTTGCTAAAAGCCCTAAGGTACAAATCGTACATGTAATTTCAAATTTTGCCGAAGCTGAAAACTTGGTCAAACAACAAAAAGCTGATGCCATATTATTGCTCCCATTTAACCTTTCCCAAAGTTTAGCGCGTGGTGAAGTGGGCGGTGTGGGCTTATATTTAAACGCCACTAACTTTTTAAAAACCAAACAAATAGGCAGTGGATTAGCAAGTTCAATTGAACATGCAATTGAGCAACAGCTACAACGGTTTAAAGAGTATTCCCACTTCTCACCTCAAGTTCCAATTCATCAAATTCCACTATTTAATGTTTATTCAGGCTATGGAAGTTATATTTTCCCAGCAATCTCCCCACTGATTATCCACCAAACATTATTTATTGGACTGGGAATGCTCATTGCAGGTTATCGTGTGCAAAATAAACGCATGAACAAAGCCAGCTTTATCGGTTGCTATATGGCAGCATTAAGTATTGGTTGTTTAGGCTGCTATTATTTATTTGGTTTTAGTTTCTGGTTATATGATTATCCTCGTGGTGGTAATTTTTGGACGATGCTGATTGCCGTGCCTATTTTTATTAGTGCTGTGGTAGGCCTGAGCATATTATTAGCTTCGTATCTAGATGTACCTGAGCGTGCTGGACATATTATGGTATTTAGCTCAATTCCTTTATTGCTGTTATCGGGTGTGGCTTGGCCACATGCAGCCATGCCCTCTTTATTGGCAAATTTTGGGCAAATTCTCCCATCAACTCAAGGCATTCAACTCTTTATTCAGCTTAATCAAATGGGTGTTCCCTTCCTAGATGTGAGCAATAAATTAGCATATTTACTGATTATTGCAGTCATTACAACCTTTTGGGCCTATAAACGTCTATCTACAATGAACAAATCATAAGTGTGTAAAACCTCTAAACTAACGTGTTTAGAGGTTTATTTATTCTCAATTCAAATTATTATCTATGCCATTTTCGGCTCAATCAGCGCTTTTTTAACTCATCACGAATTTCACGTAATAATTCAATGTCCTCAGGCGTTGCAACTGGAGCAGGTTCCGCTACTGGCTGTTGTTTACGCAGTTTATTCATTCCTTTAACTAAAA
The DNA here is from genome assembly GCF_031157835.1 of Acinetobacter rudis. Classification (GTDB taxonomy): domain Bacteria; phylum Pseudomonadota; class Gammaproteobacteria; order Pseudomonadales; family Moraxellaceae; genus Acinetobacter; species Acinetobacter rudis_A. The sequence goes on from NZ_JAVIDR010000001.1 coordinate 95,594, forward strand.
GAAAAACAACAAGAGCAAGTAAGAAGAAATTAATTGCAATCGTTAAAAAGTTTCCATATGCAAAAATATTTAGACCTTCCGCTTGGGCTGCTGCCAAACTGGTTATATTTTTCGGATTATCCCCGAGCACAATGAACCAGCTAGAGAAATCAACATCTCCTCCAAGGATCCAAGCAACGACAGGCATAATGATATCCTTCACCATGGAATCAATAATCTTCCCAAATGCACCACCGATAATTACACCGACAGCGAGATCCATGACATTACCTTTGACAGCAAATTCTTTAAACTCTTGAATAATACTCATTATCTTTCCTACGATTTATGGCGAAAATTATTATTGTGTGAATGAGTTAACAATTATTTTCTACTCAGACAACTACTTTGTATTGATCAGAAAAACACAATTAACTAACTAATTTAATTATGTTTTTATTCAAAATATAGTAATTTAAGTATTTTTAAAAATTGATAAAACCGATCAATAAATGATAAAAAATTTAAATAAAGTTGCTAATATAAATTAACTTTAATTATAGGTTATTAATATGAAATCTATTTTTTTACTCGCGACTGTTGCAATAGGCATTGCTGCTTTATCTGGCTGTACTGCTGCAGATATACAACCTAAACGTGCTACTACAGCTGCGATTGGCGGTGGTCTTGGTGGTGCTGTAGGGCATAAAGCAGGAGGAACAACAGGAGCTGCTATAGGCGGTGCTGTCGGTGGAGCGACTGGAAGTAAAGTACAAGGTGGCTCTAATGCAAATGCTGCTGCAAGTGCAGCTGGTGGTGCGGCTGGCGCTGCGGTTGGCAGTAAAGTTGCTGGAACCAAAGGGGCTGCGATTGGTGGCGCAGTTGGTGCTGGAGCAGGTTCAAGTTTACAAGGTAATGGAAAATAAATTTTTCTTATTTAACTAAGCCTATTTATTTTCACAACAGGGCTTATGGCGAGATACTCTACCTCACTAAAAACCCGTAGAGTATCTGCGCCACCTCGTCCTCTTTATGCTATTACAGAACAAGATGGCTAATACATGATATATCAAACTAATTTCATTGATTAATTTAATATATTTTTATAAATAACCCCATCCTTCATAATCAACAACAGGTTTTTATTCGGATCTGCTAATAATTTAATATCAGTAATAGGATCACCATCCACCAATAACAGATCTGCAATTGCACCTGTTTCAATAACACCAAATTTACCTTTATAAGGGCTACGCTCACCAGATAATGCTAACAATTCAGCATTCGTTGAAGTTGCCATTTTAAGTACTTCTGCTGGTTGATACCAACGTGTCATGGTTGTTAATAATGCACCTTGGTTTTTCGTCATTTTAGGGTTAAATAATATATCTGTTCCCCATGCCACATTAAGTTTGTACTTTTTCGCTAGCTCAAAAGATTTATCAGTACCAGCCTGAACTTGCTTTTGTTTTTCACGATTTTCCCCAACTTGCGGATTGGCAAACTCATTGTCAATAAATGCTTGTGAGCTTAACCAAGCCCCCTTTTGTGCCATCATTCTTGCTGTAGCATCATCTAATAATTGACCATGCTCAATAACTTTCACGCCACCTTTCAATGCCGTTTGAATTGATTTGGGTGTATAAGCATGTACAGAAACATAGGTTCCCCAATTTTCAGCCGCATTTACCGCAGCACGAAACTCCTCTTCTGTATATTGAGCAACATCAATTGGGTCATAATTTGATGATACTCCGCCACCAGCAGCCAACTTAATTTGTGAAGCCCCAAGCATAAGTTGTTCACGTGTCCGTTTAAGTACCTCATTCACACCATCGGCAACAATTCCTCCGCCTAATGCTTCACCTCGACTCAAACTCCCATTACTTGGAGATGGAACTTCATAGGTCATTCTAAAATCAGCATGTCCACCTGTTTGCGAAATAATAGAACCAGATGGCCAAATACGTGGCCCATCAACCATTTTTTTATCGATTGCCCGTTTAAGTGAGAAAACAGGACCACCCAAATCACGTACACTAGTAAAACCACGCATTAATGTATTTCTAGCCTCTTGCGCAGCAATGAAATTAATATCGGCAACTTCGGCTGTCATCATGGCTGTTGGGGGTAAAGCCGCCAACATAGCATGCCAATGTGCATCAATTAAACCAGGCATTAATACTTTTTGTTGGCCTTGAATAACTTTAACTTGGTTTGTCACACTTATTGGATGAGTTGATATCTCTTGTATTTGGTTACCTCGAACCAATACATTGACAGGTGCTGATAACTTTTGTGATTTACCATCAAAAACACGAACATTTTCAAATAGTACTTCGCTTATCTGCTGATTCTCAACAGCAGAAACTGGACTAGTTTGTGCAGGAGGTGTATGTGCAAATACAGAAGTACTCAGAGCGAAAAATAGGATTGAAGTATTACTCAGATATTTTGCAATTGTCATAATCATTCCTTAAAAGTGTAGTGGTTCTTTATTTCTCATACAGCACAATTGAGAAAAAACATAAAGTCGCTCTCATGATGAGCTTAAAAAAGCCTAATTCATCAGCGCCAATATCCTAAACTAAAATTGGCTAATTTCTGATTTATTGTTACATAAAGAAATTATATTTTATTGATAATAAGATAGAATTTTCTATATAAGTTTAAACTTTAACTAATTTCATAACGAGTATAAAGATGATTCGAAAACTTCTCATTTCCACTAGTCTCATTTCACTAATATCACTAAGTGCTTGTGCAAATCATCAATCAAAGCCTGAAAATGTAAAAATAGGAATGGCAAATCCAGCAAGTGTATATTGTCAAAATATTGGTGGAAAACTCAGTATTCAGAAAGAAAAAGATGGTGATGTCGGCTATTGTGAATTATCAGATGGACAAGTAATTGAAGAATGGAAGTTATATCGCCAACATCACAGCGAATAATGCAATCACTTATCTTTAAAGTCACCAATCAATCAGCTTTAGGCTATTTAATCATCCTAAAACCCAGTGATGCGTATCATCAATACGCTCACTATTTAGTGTAATAATTATAATATTTCTAAATTTCAATAATATGTGGCTCGTTTTCTTGTTCGTTATCGTGCTCCTCAGCTTCATCATCATATTGTTGTATCGTATTCACATGGAAACCAATAATATCTGTACCATTATTCATACCATCAAAAACCACACTAAAATAAACCACTGTATTTGGATAATGATAGGCATATACCACCGCTGTCGTTTTTCCCTCACCCCATTTTACCGAACGTGTCGTATTCACAATTTCCATGGAACTATACGCTGTGTTTGGAACCATCTGCATAATTTCACTTAGCAACTTAGGTTTACTATTTAATTCTGTTTGCAAACTTGGGCTCACTAACATTTTCACTGTTGCAGGCTCATGCTTCTGCAAAGCTGTATATAATTGTTCTGATTTTAAATTTTGATCCAAGCTTGCAGATACGGCTGACCACTGCTCAAACTGAGCCCAAATATACTCTCCTACACGAGCACACCCCGTTAAACTAAAAGTAACGACAAGTAAAATGGCCACTCTTTTCATGTAAAAACTCTTTAACTCATTGTTTTGTTCAATATTACACAATATGTCAGTATTTGACTGAATATAATATCAATCTATAAATACATAAAAAGGCCGTCACATGGACGGCCCTCTTCAAGACTTAGTGAAAACTCATTCTGAATCTTGTTCAGTCGTTTCGGTATCTACTACCTGCTCTGTAGACTCATTCGATTCTTCTACAAGAATCTCTTCATCTTCAACAGCCTCAATAGACACTACACCAACCAATATTTCTTCTTGACCCAAACGAATCAGACGAACACCTTGTGCGTTACGACCCGTTGTTGCAACTTCTGCTGCACGAGTACGAACCAAAGTACCACCATCAGAAATCAACATCAGTTCTTTGCTTTCATCGATAGACACTGCACCAATCAACTCGCCATTACGTTCCGAGGTCTTGATTGCAATCACACCTTTACCACCACGTTTCTTGGTTGGGAAGTCATCAACTGGTGTCCGTTTGCCATAGCCGTTAGCACAAGCACACAGCACTTCACCTGTTTCAGGAACAACAACTAAAGAAACAATACGGCTTACTAAAGTAGAATCAGACTGTTCATCGTCTTCACTCTCAAGCTCTTGCTCTTCAGCTTCTTCCGCCTGAGCTGCTGCCAGTGTCACGCGCATACCACGCACACCTTTAGCTGTACGTCCCATAGCACGAACATCTGTTTCAGCAAAACGAATAGCCTTACCTTCATTTGAGAACAACATGATCTGCTGTTCACCATCAGTTACAGCAACACCAATTAGGGTATCTTCTTCGTTAAGCTCAATTGCACGTAAACCATTAGAACGGACATTACTAAACTGATCCAATTCAACACGTTTTACCGTACCAGAAGCTGTTGCCATAAAGACATAGAAGTTTTTCGGCAAACTATCAGCTTGTTGAGCAAAATCAGCAATAATCGGATCTTCTAGATCAGTTACATCAAATGCTTGTTGAATTGCTTTTAATACAGTAACTGCATCAGCTGCAAGTTCTTCAGCCTGATCGTCTGTCTGAGCCAGTGCCTGTTCTAATTCAGCATAATGTGTTTGAACTACAGCATTATTTTTCAATACTGCTGCATTGGCCTGAACAAATGCTTTAAAGTCTGTCAAACGTTCAGCAAATTTCTTCGGCGCATCAATCACAGGTAAAATTGCAGTGATGGTTTCTTTCTCATCCAATGGCAAGAGGTTGACCATAGGACGACCTTTAGCACCACGTGATGCCTGCGGTACTTCAAAAACTTTTAAGCGGTAAACTTTACCAATATTGGTAAAGCAAAGCACCGTTGCATGGTTCGATGTAACAATTAAATGTTGAATAAAATCATCATCTTTCATGCTAGTTGCAGATTTTCCGCGACCACCACGACGCTGTGCAGCATAGTCAGAAAGTGGCTGAGTTTTTGCATAACCTGTTTGCGAAACAGTCAATACAACTTGCTCTTCTGGAATCAGGTCTTCACGGCAGAAATCAATGCGAGACTCAACAATCTCTGTACGACGTCCATCACCATACTGCTGTAAGATCACCGCTAATTCTTCACGAATCACGTTCATCAATAAATTGAAGTCATTTAGAATTGCTGTTAATTCTGCAATTTGTCCTAAAATTTCTTCATATTCAGCAAGTAACTTATCTTGCTCTAAACCTGTTAATCGGTGTAAACGTAGCTCTAAAATCGCGGCAACTTGGGCTGGTGACAGACGATAAATATCTCCATCTAAACCAAATGGGCGTGCCGGATCTTCACCTTCAATTTCATCAGGACGAATAGAGACAGAACCTGCCTTCTCAAGCAATGCAATTACACCACCACCAGACCATTCACCTGCTTGTAAACGCTCACGCGCTTCAGCTGGATTTGCTGAAGTTTTAATGGTTTCAATGATTGCATCAATATTGGCTAATGCAACAGTTAAGCCTTCTAAGGTATGACCACGCTCACGTGCTTTACGTAATTCGTACATTGTACGGCGTGTAACAACTTCCTGACGATGGCGAATGAATGCAGCAATAATATCTTTAAGATTCATTAGCTTAGGCTGGCCATTGTCTAGGCAAACCATATTGATGCTAAATGAATTTTCAAGTTGAGTTTGTAGGAATAGGTTATTCACGATAACTTCAGCATTTTCACCACGCTTTAAGTCAATCGCAATACGCATACCTTCTTTATCAGATTCGTCGCGTAATTCAGAAATTCCTTCGAGTTTTTTCTCTTTTACCAGTTCAGCAATACGTTCAATGGTTCTTGCTTTATTCACCTGATAAGGAATTTCGGTAAACACAATTGTTGTACGACCCGTTTTTTGATCTTCTTCAAAGTGATATTTACCACGAATATGCAAACGGCCCTTACCAGTACGATAAGCATCTACAATTCCAGACTTACCATAGATAATCCCCCCAGTAGGAAAATCTGGACCTGAAATATGTTCCATCAGACCTTCAATACTGATATTTGGATTATCTGCATAAGCCAAACACGCATGAATCACTTCAGTTAGGTTATGTGGCGCCATATTGGTCGCCATACCTACTGCAATACCAGCAGCACCATTAATTAAAAGATTTGGAATACGTGTTGGCATAACCTGAGGTATACGCTCAGAACCATCGTAGTTATCTTCCCAATCAACAGTGTCTTTTTCCAAATCAGCCAATATTTCATGGGTCAATTTGCGCATACGTACTTCGGTATAACGCATTGCTGCAGCACTATCACCATCTACAGAACCAAAGTTACCTTGGCCGTCAATGAGTTGATAACGTAAGCTGAAATCTTGCGCCATACGAACAATAGTTTCATATACGGCTGAATCACCATGTGGATGGTATTTACCAATGACATCACCAACAACACGAGCAGACTTTTTATACGCTTTGTTATAGTCATTGCCTAGCTCATGCATCGCAAATAAAACACGACGATGCACAGGTTTTAAACCATCTCTCACATCAGGTAATGCACGTGATACGATCACGCTCATTGCATAATCAAGATATGAGTGCTTGAGCTCATCTTCAATGGCAATCGGTCTAGTTTCCGATACGCTCATGCATACTCCTTATTACAAGTAAGTGTAGTGCTTGATTTATTTAAATAATCATGCAAAAAATTAGCTAAAAATTACGGTGCTAATTCGAGAATTACAGCGGCAAATTATAGCATAATTATCTGCTGTATTGGCTGTTGCCCAAAGACTATCTTGTTATATTTTATATAAAATATTTGCACATTGATTAGCCAAACTTTGCTTATTATTGATGACTGACTTTGATCAATTCAACCTGATGCCCAATATGTTCAATATTAGATCAAATCAAGTTAATCCAGATCAACCAAACACATTTTTTATTGGCACATATTTCTATATGCAGAAATAAAAAAAACTGCCCCTTAACGGAGCAGTTTTTAGCAAACTTAATTATGGTCAATAATTAAATTTTAGCAACCAATTCTGGTACTACAGTGTTGAGATCACCCACTAACCAGTAATCTGCCACAGCATTGATTGGCGCTTCTTCGTCTTTGTTGATTGCAACAATAACTTTAGAATCTTTCATACCTGCTAAATGCTGAATTGCACCAGAAATACCCACGGCGATATAAAGGTCTGGAGCAACAATTTTACCTGTTTGACCTACTTGCATATCGTTTGGTACAAAACCAGCATCCACTGCAGCACGTGATGCACCTTGTGCAGCACCTAATTTGTCAGCCAATGGATCAAGTACAGTATGGTAGTTCTCACCAGAACCTACACCACGACCACCAGAAACCACAATACGTGCAGCAGTTAATTCAGGACGTTCAGATTTAACAATTTCTTCAGCAACAAACTTAGAAACACCTGCATCTTGAACTTCAGCAACAGCCTCAACAGTCGCTGAACCACCTTCACTTGCTACAGCATCAAATGCTGTACCACGAACGGTACCAACAACAATTGCTTCATCAGATTGCACAGTTGCAATCGCATTACCTGCATAGATTGGGCGTTTGAAAGTATTTGCCGACTCAACTGCAATAATGTCAGTAATCATGCTGACATCTAATAACGCAGCAACGCGAGGTAAAATATTTTTACCTGTTGTAGTTGATGCAGCCAATACATGCTTATAGCCTTTAGCTACATCTGCAATTAAAGCAGCAACGTTTTCAGCTAATTGATTGCCATAAACAGCATTATCAGCCAATAATACTTTGCTTACACCAGCAACTTTAGCAGCTGCATCAGCAACCGCTTGTGCACCAGCACCAGCAACCAATACAGTGATATCACCACCGATTTTTTGAGCTGCAGCAACAACGTTTAAAGTTGCACCATTTAGTGTCTTATTGTCGTGCTCAGCGATAACTAAAATACTCATGATTTTATCCTTCTGTATTAGATCACTTTCGCTTCATTTTTCAATTTTTCTACAAGCTCTTCAACTGATTTCACTTGTACGCCCGCTTTACGCTCTGCTGGTGGCTCAACTTTAACTGTTTTCAATTTCGTTGTCGCTGTAACACCATAATCTGCAGGAGACTTAGTATCTAAAGGTTTTTTACGCGCTTTCATGATGTTAGGCAAAGCTGCATAACGTGGTTCATTTAGACGTAAATCAGTTGTGATAATCGCAGGTAATGTAAGTTCAACAGTTTGTAAACCACCGTCGATTTCACGAGTCACTTGAACTTTACCACCGTCAACTTTCACTTCAGAAGCAAAAGTACCTTGACCAGCACCGAGTAAAGCACCAAGCATTTGACCAACTTGGTTTGAATCGTCATCGATTGCTTGTTTACCAAGAAGAATCAACTGAGGTTGTTCTTGTTCTACAATCCCTTTTAAAATTTTAGCAACTTCTAATGCACCAATGTCATCAGCAGTTTCTACTAAGATACCGCGGTCTGCACCTAATGCCATTGCTGAACGAATTTGCTCTTGGGCCTCTTTAGGACCAATAGAGACAACAATAATTTCTGATACTGTTCCCTTTTCTTTTAAGCGAACCGCTTCTTCTACAGCGATTTCACAGAATGGGTTAATTGACATTTTAACGTTCGTTAAGTCAACCCCACTATTGTCCGACTTCACACGGACTTTAACGTTGGCATCTACCACACGTTTTACTGCAACAAGAGCCTTCATGTAGTCCTCGGCTGTTTTAGCAAATTAAATGTTGTGAAAGGCTATGATAACCCTTCAGTTAAATTTTTTAGGTGCCCTATCTTGCAGTGTGTTTGGCATTTCGGTCAAGTCACAAATCAAAAAAGTGCCTTAAAAATGCAGTAAAAAAACTGAACCTACAGTTCATCGTCTTGACTAGAATATGCTTGAAATTTCAATTACAACAAAAATCACACTTTTTAGCGACTGAATTTAAAGGTTTTTTAAAAACAATGCTGAAATTCAAAGTTAAAAATACAGCATAAAAATAATTCAATTCTGTCTATAATTTCATGATACAAACTTTGCGTATGACTTTGTCAAATGAGATATATTGCTTACATTTTTATCTAAACGTTCTGCAACATTTGTATTGAAATGCCATCATTTAATCGAATATAGCAATTGAACTAAAACTTAAAAGATCAATATGTAACTATTATTTAGTGGCACGTGGGTGTGCTTGGTCATATACATGCGCCAAATGTTCAAAATCAACATGTGTGTATATTTGCGTTGTCGTTAAATTTTGATGCCCTAGCATTTCTTGTACAGCGCGCAAGTCACCACTGTTACTTAACATATGGCTTGCAAAACAATGACGTAATAAATGCGGATGCAAATCCACACTAACACCTGCACGCTGTGCTTGGTATTTCACCCTATTTTCAATTTGTCTTGCTGTCAAACGTTGGCCTTTTTGACTAATAAATACCGCCAACTCAGGATTAAAATCCCCCAACCACAGCCGATATACTTTTATCCATTCTATTAATGCATCTTTAGCTTTTTGGCCAAATGGCACCACACGGGTTTTATTGCCCTTACCTGTAACACGCAATAACATTCTTCCAAGATTGATATCATTAAAATTTAGCCCTTGTAACTCTGCTAAACGCAAACCACTCGAATAAAGAAATTCCAACATCGCTTTATCACGCAACCAGCGTTGTTGTTCAAGAACAGACTCTGGCGCTGTCTGATCTAAAATTTGATGTATGGTCTCAATATCCACTAAACCAGGCAAAGGTCTAGACTGTCGCTTTAACTTAAAATCATCACCGGGATTAATTGTTAAATACTGCCCCTGTTCCGCCCACTTCATAAATTGGCGAATTGAACTTAAATGCCGCTGTAAGCTACTGGAACTTAATTGTTGTTGTTCTACTTTAAAAGCCAAGTACTGCCGTAAGTCAGCTGCTTCCACTTGATTGAGTTCAAGATTTTGACTATAACAAAAATCAATAAAAGCAGTGACATCACGAAAATAGGCATCAAGGGTATGTGCTGATTGATTTTGGATTTCAAGTTGCTTCATCCACATTGAAAGTAACTGCATTGCACCTATAGGCATACACTTTTCCCCCAATGTTTCAAACTCCATCATCACTACACCCGATCAATCCCTAACCTTGAAAGTAACTTAAGTCTAAACGACCTTCATAAACCATACTTGTTGGTCCAGTCATCCACACAACATCACCTTCACGCCATTCAATTTGCAAGGTTCCCCCAGCCAATTCAACTTTAACTTGATTCGAAAGTAGGCCTCGACGAATACCTGATACAGCCGCCGCACAAGCACCAGTACCGCAAGCCATTGTTTCTCCAACACCGCGCTCAAACACACGCAGACGGATATTTTTTTCATCAATGATTTGCATAAAGCCAGCATTAACGCGCTCAGGGAATTGAATGTGTGATTCAATCTGAGGACCTATCTTTTCCACCTCAGCAGTTAAAATATCACTCACAATCGTCACAGCATGAGGATTCCCCATGTTAACCACATCAACTTTTAATTGCTGTTGTTCTGTGAGCGCCAAGGTATATAAAGCCTCCGTTTCTTCTGTTACAAACGGTATTTCGGCTGGTTTAAATTTAGGATACCCCATATTGACACGTACCCAACCATTTGGGCCAAGCTCTGGCTCTACAATACCTGAACTGGTCTGTACTTTGAGCTTTGTCTTATTGGTTAAACCACGCTCATGTACAAAGCGAGCAAAACAACGTACACCATTACCACATTGCTCAACTTCACTACCATCAGCATTAAAAATACGATATTTAAAATCAACTTGAGGATAATCAGGTGGCTCAACAATTAAAAGTTGATCAAACCCCACACCAAAATGACGGTCTGCTAAACGACGAATCGTTGCTGTGTCTAGAAATGCACGCTGACTGATTAAATCAACCACCATAAAATCATTACCTAGGCCGTGCATTTTTGTAAATTCTAATAACATGATGCTTTACTCCGTAGGTAATAAATATTCATTTTGCCAAAGTGATTCAATCGACTCACGTTGACGAATTAGATGAGCTTGATCACCATCCACCATTACCTCGGCAGCACGACCACGACTATTGTAGTTAGAGCTCATAACAAATCCATAAGCACCAGCACCAAAAACAGCTAGATAATCATTGGTATCAATAGCTAATTCCCGATCTTTACCCAAGAAATCGCCAGTCTCACAAATTGCACCTACGATATCCCATGTTTTGATATCAACTGTAGTATGTGTTTGTACATTTTGAATATCCATCCAAGCTTGGTACAAAGAAGGACGAATCAAGTCATTCATTGCTGCATCAATAACAGCAAAATTACGATGTTCTGTTGGCTTTAATAAATCAACCTGAGTCACCAACACCCCTGCATTGGCAGAAATACAACGCCCAGGCTCCATATACACTTTCAAACCAAGCTTCTCTAAGGCTGGTCGCATAGCATGAGCATATTCTTCAAAACTTGGAGGTGTTTCATCTTGGTAACGTACTCCAAGCCCACCACCAATATCAATATGTTTAAAATTGATCCCTAAAGACTTTAATTGTTCAATCATGCCTATTACACGATCTAAAGCATCAACAAATGGTTGGGTTTCAGTCAACTGTGAACCAATATGACAATCTATACCTACAATATCTAAATGCGGCAAGCTTGCTGCATACTGATAAGTTTCCAATACTTGGTCAGAAGGTATACCAAATTTATTTTCTTTTAGGCCAGTCGAAATATAGGGGTGTGTTTTTGCATCAACATCTGGATTAACACGTAAAGAGATTGGCGCTTGCGTATTCATTGCTGCTGCAACTTTTTCAATCCGTGCAAGCTCTGCATATGACTCAACATTAAAACAAGCAATACCCACTTCAAGCGCTTTTTTAATATCGGCCTCAGTTTTACCCAAACCTGAAAATACAATTTTACTCGGATCACCACCAGCAGCCAATACACGCGCCAGCTCACCACCAGTCACAATATCAAAGCCCGAACCCAATTTAGCCAATACATTCAGTACTGCTATGTTCGAATTTGATTTGACAGCAAAACAGATTTGATGATCGATATAGTCAAATGCGCTGTCCAAAGACACATAATTTTGCTCAAGTGCTGCTTTAGAATACACATATAAGGGTGTAGAAAAACGTTGCGCCAAATTATCTAATGCACACTGCTCTGCATGCAATACGCCATTAATGCGACTAAACCCCATGAAGTCTTCCTTTCCAAAAGTCGAATAAAAAATTATTGAATCTCTTTAACCTCTGATGCTGCTTCTTGTGTAGCAGCTTGGGCATGTTTGCCCTGAGTTTGAGAAGCAGAATCAACATTGGGATAAAGCAGATAACGTGCGCGTTTGTCGTAGTTTGGATCGCTTGTCAGTTGTAAATTACCAGATTGACCACAACCAGCCAGTAATGTGGTAAGCAACAAAGCTGTAAAACCAAGGGTATGACGCATCTGATCACCTATATGTTGAATTTGCACAAGTATAACCCGATCAAAACCCATACCCAACGACTAAAAACATAAAAGCAATGCTTAAATTAACAACACCAGCTTTAAGCTGGTGTTTTTTCATCATCTGTTATTTATTTAATACGTTTTTTATAAAAACCTAAATAACCAACCAGCAAAATCAGTAGCCAAATTGGGCTCACCATTAATGCCTTACGGGTGTCTTCTTGTAAACCTAATACGTAGATCATACCCAAGAAGAAAGCAATGACGACCCAACACATTGCAACTCCGCCTGGCATTTTAAATACAGACTTGGCATGTAATTCAGGACGAGTTTTATAATAAACAATATAGCTCCACATAATGATGAGCCACACACAAATAAACAATACTGTAGATAAAGTTGTGGCTAAGGTGAATGCTTCAATTGTATTCGGCACTAAATACTGTAATGCAGCACCTGCAACTAAACACACACCTGAAAAGTACAATGCATTTGACGGAACAAAACGTTTATTTAACACCCCAAATGATTTTGGACCTTGTTTTTCACGTGATAAACCAAACAACATACGGCTGGTTGAGAACACACCACTATTCATTGATGACATTACTGAAGATAGAACCACCAAATTCATAATGATTGCTGCTGCAGCAATACCTGCTTGACTAAACAAGTTTACAAATGGACTGATTTTAGGGTCGATATGGCTCCAAGGAGTAACAGACATAACAATAATCAATGCGAAAACATAGAAAAATATGATTCGAATTGGAATTGAGTTCACAGCCTTCGGTAAATTGCGCTCTGGATCTTTTGTTTCTGCTGCTGTAGTTCCGACTAGCTCAACACCAACAAAGGCAAAAATAGCAATTTGGAAACCCGCCAAGAAACCTGAGGAGCCCGTCGGGAACATTCCTCCATATCCCCAAAGGTTAGAAAAAGCTGCAATGTCACCTTGTGAGGAAGTAAAGCCAGTAAAGATCATCCACAGACCGACAGCGATTAAAACAAGAATTGCAATAATCTTAATTAAGGCAAACCAAAACTCTAGTTCACCAAATAACTTCACTGTCATTAAATTTAAACCCATGATGAAGATAATGGCAGCCATACTAATCATGGCGCCTTCCATGGGTGAAAAGGGTTGTCCTTGGTTAAAGAACTCCAGATAATAAATAATAGCGGAAAGATCTGCGATACCAATCGTGATCCAACATAACCAATAGGTCCACCCAACAAAATAGCCAGCCCATGGTCCAATTAGATCGGTTGATAAATCAATGAAAGAACGATACTGTAAGTTTGATAATAACAACTCGCCTAAGGCACGCATGACGAAGAAAATCATCAAACCAATAATCATATAAATAAAGATAATTGATGGGCCAGCAAGACTAATTGTTTTACCCGATCCCATAAAGAGACCTGTACCGATACAACCACCTATCGCGATCAACTGCAAATGTCGATTGGATAAACTGCGTTTGAGTTCACCTGATTCTTCTGAAGAACCGAGTTCTTGATTTGACATTGTTATATTCTTCTCTCAGATTTCATGTAGTCAAAGTAGCCTAAAATAGAGAAAATAAAAAAGAAAAATTGACGAAAATCTAGGAAATACCCCAAAACTTTCATCAACTAGCTGTTATTTAGCCAATCTATTCCATTTACTGTTTTTTATTTTAGCGTTCCGTCACACCTGCAGTATATGTGCCAATAGTCTAAGTTGAAAAGCGTTATTTATTTGAAATTGTATTTTAAAGTCCTACTTGATAGATTGTCCGACGTTATCTTTAAAACCTGTGAATAACATTATGAGTAAAGTTAAAAGCACTTACCGCTGCGAACAATGTGGCACCCAACATTCTAAGTGGGCTGGACAATGCAGCGACTGCGGTGAGTGGAATAGCTTAATTGAAGTTCGCCTTGAAACAGGAACTACTCATCGTGCTAAACCTAATTTTTCAGGAGGTTACGCAGGTCAAGCAGCACAGGTCACTACGCTCAATCAAGTCTCCGTATCTCACGAAACACGTTTAGTTACAGGAATATCAGAATTCGACCGTGTACTCGGTGGAGGTTTGGTCACAGGCTCTGTGGTATTAATTGGCGGTGACCCTGGCATTGGTAAATCAACTATATTATTACAAACAGCCACACATATGGCTTCAGAACAACGCTCTGCCTTATATGTCACAGGTGAAGAGTCATTATCTCAAGTTGCTTTACGTGCCCAACGCCTTGATCTTCCTACAGATCACCTTAAGGTCATGGCTGAAACTTGTGTAGAACGTATTTGTGAGGTTTTAGCACAGATTCGTCCTGCTGTTGCCATATTGGACTCTATTCAGACTTTATATACTGAAACTTTACAGTCTGCCCCAGGTGGTGTATCACAAATTCGAGAATCTGCTGCATTACTTACACGTTATGCAAAGCAAAGTGGTACAGCATTATTTATAGTTGGGCATGTAACAAAAGAAGGTTCACTTGCTGGGCCACGTGTACTTGAACATATGGTTGACTGTGTTCTCTATTTTGAAGGTCAATCCGATTCACGATATCGCATGATTCGTGCTGTAAAGAACCGTTTTGGTGCAGTTAATGAACTCGGTGTCTTTGGTATGACCGACAAAGGTCTCAAAGAAGTTGCCAATCCATCCGCAATTTTTTTGAGCCGATATGACGAAGCAATACCAGGCTCAGTGGTAATGATCAGTCGAGAAGGCACTCGCCCCCTCTTAGTTGAGGTACAGGCTTTGGTTGATGATGCACATGCCCAGCCACGCCGTGTAGCGTTAGGTTTAGAACAAAACCGACTCAACATGCTACTTGCGGTCATGCATAGACATGGAGGAGTACAAACTTCAGGACAAGATGTTTATGTTAATGTCGTTGGTGGATTAAAAATTACTGAAACAGGGACAGATTTAGCAGTATTGTTAGCTTGTGCATCAAGTTTACGCTCCAAAGCATTACCACAACAACTTGCAGTATTTGGTGAAGTAGGTTTATCAGGTGAAATTCGACCAGTCCCTAATGGGCAAGAGCGACTTAAAGAGGCCATTAAACATGGCTTTAAATATATAATCGTTCCTCGGGCTAATGCACCACAAAAAGAAATTGCTGGGGTTAAAATTATTGCCGTTGCACGTTTACATGAAGCATTGAGTGAAGCCATACAACTGTGTGATGAAGTCTAAAGCAGTCGAATTTCTAGCTAAAAATAAGACTGCATATAATGAATATGTAAATACTTCATTATATATATTGAAATTCTATGCAAAAGTCTGCATATATAGGCCCTGTATATTTATTTATTCAAGGAAAAACCGAATGCAAGTTCGACAGCGTGGTTTAGTTGCAGCAATTTTGATGGCGACATTAGCCGTAGCACCATTGGCAGAAGCAAAACGTGCTGGTGGTGGTAAAAGTCATGGTATGAGTCGTTCTAACAGCTCAAGTCAGTCTTATCAACAGTCTAACCAATATGCCCGTCCTGCCGCTCCTGCTCAACAACCTGCTACTGCTCCGCAGCGTTCTGGACCAGGTGTAGGCTCAATGGTTGCTGCTGGTGTTGCTGGTGCTGCAGTGGGTGCTGTTGCTGCGAATGCTCTAGCAGATGACCGACATGCTGCTCCAGCATCATCTGCAACAGAGCAAGCTCCTGCTCAAGAAGAGAAAAAGGGTGGTATTCCTAGTTGGATCTGGTTAATTTTAATTGCAGGTATCGCATTTTTACTTTTCCGTAAATTTGCTGCAAAAAAAAAATTAACTAATTCGAATCCATATGCACCAAATCAATCTGGCCCAAGTGCTGCTCCATTTGGTCAACAAGCACCACGCAACACAGGTTCTAACACCAACATCTTTGGTCAATCTGTAGGCGGTGGCGCAGCTGCACCTGTTGCAGGCGGTGCATATGCACAAAGTGGTAATCAACTTCCAGATGGTACTGAACCTGCTGCATTTTTACGTGTTGCACGTCAGCGTTTTAACCATATTCAGTCAATGAATTCTGCAAGTAATGTTGAAGAAATTCGCCGTTATCTTACGCCTGATCTATATCAGTCTATGCATAACGACATTATGGCCAATCAAGACCAAGATGTTGCCGAATTCTCCAACCTCAATGCAATGGTTATAGATAGCGCAACAGAAAATGGACAATATGTTGTCAGCGTTCGTTTTACAGGTACAGTAAGTGAAGACCTCAACAGCTTGCCACAACCTTTTGCTGAAGTTTGGCACTTTGTTAAACCTGCAGGTTCTAGCCAAGATTGGTTAGTTGCTGGTATTCAACAAGACTAAATTTTAGCCATTAAAATACAAACAAAAAAACCAGTGTTCACCACTGGTTTTTTTATGATCTAAATAAAATATTAACTAAAAAGCATCAATATTTAGATAACTATAGTCCTCTAAATACAACACCAAACCAATGTTAAAACCACCCTAGATTTTTATTATGATCTTTATATTCCTCAATGTATTTAGCACCTCAGTCTGACTAAAGCCATAATCAAAGTTAATTGCATTCAAAATTTAGCATTACAGCATGATCTTCAACATTTTTTGCACGTCATGGGCCAATCAGCAAATAATAAGTTCGACTTATATGACTGAATATAATGATCAAATAAATCTCAAAAAAAACCCTCCATCTTTGCAGTCAGGAGGGTTTTATCTTTGGATTGATTTTAACGTTGAGGTAAAGGAATAAACTGATTTTGACTTCCTGGTGATGACTGACGCTCAGTCACTGTTACATCAATATTATGTAACTCATTACCACGTAACACCTCAATCTTAATGATGCTATTTGGAACTTGTAATGCCACATAATTAATTAGATGTGATGCAGAACTAATTTCTTCATCATTAACCTTGACAATTTTATCGCCCACTTTCAATCCTGCCTGTGCTGCAGGACCATTTTTTAATACACCAGCAACCATAACACCAGTTTTACGAGGCTCTAACACGTCATCTTGTTGTGGTGGAACCAAACTAATGCCCAACCAACCACGAATAACACGACCATCTTTTAAAATTGAATTTAATACTTGCTGACAAACTTTTGCAGGTATTGCAAAACCAATCCCAAGTGAACCGCCTGATTGTGAAAAAATAGCAGTATTTACACCAATCAAATTACCAGCAACATCAATTAATGCCCCACCTGAATTACCAGGGTTAATTGCAGCATCTGTTTGAATAAAGTCTTCATAGGTATTAATGCCTAAATCAGAGCGTCCAACTGCTGAGATAATCCCTTGAGTTACTGTTTGTCCTACGCCAAATGGATTACCAATCGCTAGTACAACATCCCCCACCTCATTACCACTCAACTTAAATGGTAATACTGGAAGATTCTCAAGTTCAATTTTGATCACCGCCAAATCAGTATCAGGGTCAGTACCAATCACTTTTGCTACTGCTCGGCGACCATCTTGTAAACTCACAACAATTTGTTCAGCCTGGGCAATTACATGATTATTTGTCAAAATATAACCATCAGGACGAACAATAACACCTGAGCCTAAACTATTCTCATTTTGATTTTGTGAACGATCTGGAAATTGATTACCAAAAAATTCGCGAAAAGCTGGATCATTAAATAATGGGTTTGCTTGTTTTAACTTCTGTGTAGTAAAGATATTCACCACTGCTGGTGCTGCTACCTTAACAGCTTGATTATAAGAAACCACACCGCCCGTACGTGAAGTATTAATTAATGGCTCTACCTTTTCAGCAGGCATTTTGACGCCATCAGATGCAATTGGGGCTTTCGGTTGTTGATATTTCTGCCATGCAACGAAACTAAGAATAACAACAACTAGTAACACCCAAGGTAACCAGGAAACTGAGCGGCGCACTATATATTCCTCTAAAATTTATTTAATCATTCAGTATAAAAGCAAGTTCTTCATTGTAATCAAAATAAATTTTTATACCTAAAAAAACTCAAATAAAATTGTTCAGCTTTAGTTAATAGCTATAATGTACTTTATTTTAACTTACACGTTTTCAAACACTATTATGGCAAACTTACTCGATATTATCCAATGGTGTAATATTCAATTAAAAACCAATGAGTTTAAAGACTATGCACCCAATGGCCTACAAATTGAAGGTCGTACAGAAGTAAAAAAAATCTTATGTGCTGTTACAGCATCTCAAACTGCCATAGAGGCAGCGATTTTACAAAAAGCAGACCTGCTTTTAGTACATCATGGCTATTTTTGGAAAGGTGAAGCATACCCTATCACAGGAATGCGTGGAAAACGTATTAAGTCACTAATTAAAAATGATATTTCACTTGTTGCCTATCACTTACCACTCGATGCACATCCAACACTGGGAAATAATGTCGCAATTAGTGATCGACTTGAATTACAAGATATAGAAGCACTCGATCCAACCGAACGACACCCAATTGGTAATATTGGTTATTTGAATCCACCCCAAAGTCCAGAGCAATTTCAACGCTATTTAACAGATCGCTTAGGCTTTCAGGCGATTCATTTACCAGCAGCGAAAACTGAAATTAAAAAAGTCGGTTTTTGTACAGGTGGTGCTCAAGACTATATCAGCAAAGCTGCGGCACAAGACTGTGATGCCTATATTTCTGGTGAGGTGAGTGAGCGAACTTTTTATGAAGCCGCCGAACTCAATGTGCACTATTACGCTTGCGGACACCATGCAACTGAGCGTTACGGTGTACAACGTCTAGCACAAGCTTTAGCAGCACAATTCGAACTTGAAGTGATTTATCATGAATTGAATAATCCGATCTAGTTAAATTGTTTTTTCCATTCGGCAACTGGATCGTTTTTAAGCGATATTATATGTCGTAGTATTATTCATACACTATTGCAGAGAAAAATCTACTACAATAGAGCGACTTATATTATGTAACCCAGCAAAAGCAAGGACTAGGAACATGACGACGATTACATTACCTGCGCTTCCATATGGCTATGAAGATTTAGCACCGCACATTAGTAAAGAAACTTTAGAATTCCATCATGACAAACACCACAATACTTATGTGGTTAATTTGAACAACTTGATCAAAGGAACAGAGCTTGAAGGTAAAACCCTTGAAGAAATTATCAAGGCTTCTGCTGGTGATGCTTCTAAAGCAGGTATCTTCAACAATGCAGCTCAAGTATGGAACCACACTTTCTACTGGAACAGCATGAAGCAAAATGGTGGTGGTAAACCTACTGGTGCGCTTGCAGCTAAAATTGACGAAGATTTTGGTAGCTATGAGCAATTTGCAGAGCAATTTGCTGCAGCTGCAACAACTCAATTCGGTTCAGGTTGGGCTTGGTTAGTTGCTGATAAAGTAAATGGTAAACTTTCAATTACTAAAACTTCAAATGCTGACACTCCACTTGCACATGACCAAGTTGCAGTACTTACAATTGACGTTTGGGAACACGCTTACTACATCGATTTCCGCAATGCACGTCCTAAATATATCTCAACTTTCCTTGAAAGCTTAGCAAACTGGGATTATGCAAATGCAAAATACGCTGGCCAAGCTGCTGGTGTTGAAAAATAATTCTCCTATTTTTCTAAAAAAATCACCCATATGGGTGATTTTTTTTGCATAAAACACAGATTTGAACATTTATAAGACAATCAAACAAAAATCTTGAAATTTGCTGTTGACGACTTACACTTTCATCCATAGAATGCGCATCAGATTCTCCAATAGCTCAGTCGGTAGAGCGACGGACTGTTAATCCGCAGGTCCCTGGTTCGAGCCCAGGTTGGAGAGCCATCTACTTTTCTCCCATAGCTCAGTCGGTAGAGCGACGGACTGTTAATCCGCAGGTCCCTGGTTCGAGCCCAGGTGGGAGAGCCAAGATTCTAAAAAGCCCATCTCATTCTAGAGTATGGGTTTTTTTATATCTGTATTTCAGTCAATGCTTAATTACACCAATATAATTACCATTCATCACATCCGCTTAAACAATCAAATAATATGCCGTTATTTGTTGATAATTAAAACAAATGATCTAGATTACTGCATTTTTCTTATATTATCACTTGACCCCTCCCCTTAAGCTGCATAAAATGCCTATCAAATTCTCCCATAGCTCAGTCGGTAGAGCGACGGACTGTTAATCCGCAGGTCCCTGGTTCGAGCCCAGGTGGGAGAGCCAAGATTCTAAAAAGCCCATTGAAGATTTCAATGGGCTTTTTTATTTGACGCATGAAATTAATATACCAAGAAAACTCAACCCTTATTCAGGCTGAGTTGGTGCTGAAGCAGCATGATCTGCTGTAGTTGCAATTGCATTAGAAGCTTGTTGAGGTTTGATTAATGCCTGCTGTTTACGAATGAGTTCATCATATTCACGCTTTGTGGCAGCATCATGATCAATTGCAATCTTGTTTAACCAAATCAAAGCGAGAGGAATCAATACTCCAAGCGCACAGAATAAAATGACTTTTTTATTTAACTTTACTGCATTAGACATAACTACCCACAACTTCTCAACAAAACCTAGCAAGATCGCCCACTATAACAAAATCATGCTGTAGTGCCTATGCAAGTCACCCTCTTAGCACACACTAAAAAAGGAGCCAAGGCTCCTTTAATCTGGTCATTGTGAATTATTGTGCTGGCATATGTTGTTTAATGAATGCCACTAATTCAGGATTCTTTTCAACAATCGCTTGTGTATGACTCGCACCTGCAACTTCAAGATAAGTCACCTTGGTACCTAAATTAATTAATCTGTTCTGTAGACCAGTCGTTACATCATGAGGGACAGCCATATCAGCTTCACCTTGAATAATCATGACTGGACTATTAATTTTTTTCGTTGCCGGTTGATTATCTTCTAAAAATTTTTTCACCGTTGGATCTTGATCAAAGTTCTCAACCAAAGCAGGATAATCCATTACAGATTTGTCTTTACTGGTTGCCAAAAAGTTTTGTATATCTGCTTTAAATTTCGCTTCTAAGTCCGATAAACATAAACCATTGTCACCTGTGCTTCCTTCTGCATAGGCTGCAATTTGTTGAGAATTCCCCTTAAACATTGCTTGATAATAAAAACGAGGATCATATGCCTTAATTCCCACAGTTGTATATGCAGCATAGGCTAACAATTCAGCATAGACATCAACAGCTTGCTCAATTTTACCCGCTTGAACTAATTGATTAATCGCAACAGGCGCAACTTTGGTAATAATAAAGCCTAAACTTGAAGCAGGTGCACCTGCAACAGCACCCTTATAATTCGTATCATCATTAGCATACTCAGCCGTTCCCAAAGAGCCATGTCCACCTTGTGACTGTCCAACAGACATCCATGCGCCTTGTATGTCAGCACCATAACGCTCTTTAACCGCTTTCATAGCATAAATTGCTGATTTTGCCTCACTCCCCAAATTCAAATAAGGATGAATCCCCGCTGTTCCCAGTCCTTCATAATCAGGTGCAACAATAACAAAACCTTCTTTAAGTAAACTTTCAGCCATTTTTTTAAAACGTGGGTTATATGCATTATTGCTTGGGGCACATGAATCACCTATACCCACTGTTCCATGCTCCCAAACAACCACACGCCACCCATCTTTAGGTTTTGTTGTTTTAGGGAACATAACCATCGCTGTTGCCTTTGCTGACTCTCCTTTCACATTCGGCATTTTATAGGTCATTACAGAAACAGGACGTGCCCCCTCTATACTGTCTTTGTTATATGCCGTTTCAGAAACAAAATTTTGATAACTAATCGGTTGACTATCATCTTTGTCATCATTACAGGCTGTTAAAAATAAAGCTGCACTACAACTTACTGCGATCAATGTTTTTTTAAAAATACTATTCATTGGTATATCCCTTTTGTTTTCCCTAATTCACTTTCTGTGTGAATAAACGTAATTAAACATAAAACAAACAAACTGACTAGATATTTTTTCTAAAAAATACTGTTCAGTCACCTTTTACTTAAATAGTGAAATTTAGTAAACATACAAAGTAAAATAAAAAAAAGTAAAACAAGAAACTTGCTTTACTTTTAATAACTTAGTAATTATTTATAATTTAAAAACAATGAATTAATTTAAATTAATGCCAAAAATATACCAATAAAAATAAATCGACCAACCCAACGATTATGTAAAAACATTTTAAAACAGCGCTGTGGATCTCGATCAGCAGTTTGTTTATATTGATAAATAAAATCAATAACTACAGCAGCTAAGGCCAACAAACCAAATGGCAATAAAATATTTTCACGATACAAGGCCACCCCAATCAGCACTACACTTATAACTTGTAATAAAGCAATAATAGCTAAATCAAAACGACCAAATAAAATTGCTGTCGATTTTACCCCAATTTTTAAATCGTACTGGCGATCTGTAATGGCATATTGAGTATCGTACGCAACAGTCCAAGCCAAATTACCAAAATAGAGTAACCAACAGGTTAAATCAGGTGTTACACCAACTGCGGTATATCCCATTGGAATAGACCAAGAAAATGCTGCGCCTAAAAACAACTGAGGTAAGTTGGTATAACGCTTCATAAATGGGTAAATAAAAGCCAATATCAAAGCGCCAAAAGACCAATAAAAACTTTCAATTGGTAAAAAAAACAACAAACAAGCACTGGCTAAAACTAAAACAGCAAATACGCCGACAGCCTCTTTACCACTTATTACACCTGTAGCTAAGGGGCGATCCTTGGTTCGTGCCACATGAGCATCAACTTTACGGTCAGCAAAATCATTTATTGCACAGCCTGCTGCACGCATAAACATAACGCCAAGAAACATAATCAATAGAACTTTAAAACTGGGAATACCCTTATGAGCAAGCCACATTGCCCACATCGTTGGCCAAAAAACCAATTCAGATCCGATCGGTTTATCAAAACGGCAGAGATAATAATATGCTTCTAAACGTTGTTGCCACGTGATCGAATTGCTATTGCTCATACGCTTCCTTCATTGCCTCAATCGAAATAAAGCACTTTTAATCTGTTGATTGTGCAAGATAGTCAGTAAAAGTAGATAAAAAAGTTTCCTGAACGATAAAGCGACAACCGTGCCAGGTATAACAGCTCTGCCTTGTCCATCCTGCATTTAGTTTCAGTACACGTCTTTGGCACAATGGCTGATGACGATGAAACAAGTAGCGGCCAATAGGTTGTTGTCCAATGTGCTGAAATAATCGAGCACGACCTTGCAAGCTCATGATTGGAAATATACTTTTTGCTTGAACCCAAGGTTGTTGTTCACAGCCATAAAGTAAACTTTCACGTACCCAAGCAATATGATGAGCTGGCATTTTCATCCAACGACTATCAACTTGATTCATTTTTTCAAAATACTGCCGAGTAGGTTCAACCCGAAAAGTTCCACCGGCCAATTCTGTTAACTGCTGTGTTAACGAGCCTGATGCATATAACCACGTTCTTAATTCTGGATCTAAATCCTTATATAACGATGGCTTAGCAATCATACTTGAAGTCTCTACATGGGTGCGCTGCGAGTATAACTGAAATTAGTTCGAAGTTTAATGCTCATCACGACTGACACTGGGCATAGCTATTCTAATTAAAACATTCTTGATGGATTCTTTGCCTAAAATTTGGCGTGCTGCATATTTTATGAAGATATTTATTTTACACTCCTTGATTTTTTGCTAAGAAACATCATATTGGTAGGGCAATACCTCTTTGTTTGACCATGTTGTCATAAAAACAACATGGTTTTTTGACAAGAATAGCTTTGGTTTGTCGGCTGTATTGAAATCACGATTTCATAATTGATCTAAATCACAGTAAAATTTGTTTTTCCGATTTATGCGATGAAAAAATACTATTTCCCCAATTAAGAAAGATGTCTTATTCTCACTGCATACCAAATTTACAAACTCACTCTTGGAGATAATGATGAGCTTAATTAATACTGAAGTTAAACCATTTAACGCACAAGCGTATCATAACGGTCAATTTGTTGAAGTGACTGAAGCGGATCTTAAAGGTAAATGGAGCGTGTTCTTCTTCTACCCAGCTGATTTCACTTTTGTTTGCCCAACTGAGCTTGGTGACTTAGCAGATAACTATGCTGAATTCCAAAAATTAGGTGTTGAGATCTACTCTGTTTCTACAGACACTCACTTCACTCACAAAGCTTGGCACGATTCTTCTGACGAAATCAAAAAAATCCAATACCCAATGCTTGGCGATCCAACTTGGACTTTAGCTAAAAACTTCGAAGTTCTTATCGAAGCTGCTGGTCTTGCTGATCGTGGTACTTTCGTTGTAGACCCAGAAGGTAAAATCCAAATCGTTGAAATTAACGCTGGTGGTGTAGGCCGTGATGCTTCTGAACTTCTTCGTAAAGTTAAAGCAGCTCAATACGTTCACGCTCACCCAGGTGAAGTTTGCCCTGCTAAATGGAAAGAAGGTGAAGCAACTCTAGCTCCATCTATCGACCTAGTTGGTAAAATCTAAGCGATTAAACGCTAAAGATTAAAAAAACCGCGTCAATATTGACGCGGTTTTTTTATGAATGCACATTCAGAACAATCTAATAGCATCTTATAATCATTAGGACTTATAAGTGACAATAAATAGACCTGCTCCAAAAGCAATGGTATTACACATAAAACGTGAGTCTTGCTTAACCTCAGTAATAAAACTTTTAACTTCAGCAGCATGAGAAATTACGTTATCAACAATAAGAACGCCACCATGCGGATGAAGTAGACGTTGTAGATCAGGCCAATAATCTACATATGCATCTCGCTCAGCATCAAGTAAGATCAGATCATATAATTGTTGTTCTTGGTGCAAAAAGTCTCGTGCATCCCCACACCAGAACTGAATACATTGATCTAACTCTAATTCCTGAGCATAGCGTTGTGCCTGCGCAGTACGACTTGGGTCAATTTCTAACGTGGTGATTTTACCACCAGTCACATGTGCTGCATCAGCCATCCAAAGTGTTGAATAACCTGTTGATGTACCAATTTCTAAAATATGTTTCGATTGCTGAATGCGAATCATCATTGCAATATAGTAAGCCGAATCTGGCTCTATATTGCGATAGCGTTTGATTCGATCAGGCTGCCCTGCATCATGCTGGATAAAGCTCCGATATAACTCACCTATTCGATCCATAAAACTTGTACTTAAACTCATGACAATGTATTCCCTAGAATTTGATTACAGCTTTTAATGAACATTAACTCAAAACAGTTTATAAATTTCAGGTTCAAATATGATTAATGTTGTTGCTCTAATTGAAAACGTGCAACACTTCGCCCATCTTCAAGTACCACCATTTCAGTAAACATCGTTAATGGACGAATCCATATAGAGTAATCGCCATAAAGGCATTGATAGACAACAAAAAATTCTTGTGTTTCACTATGTCTTGCTACAGAAAAAACCTGATAAAGTTGTCCCTTATAATGTCGATAAATTCCACTTTTAAGTTGTGTATCTGGCATTTATTGTTCAACCTACAATGTATTTAAATTATTGTAATAAGTATTCGTATCAAAACGTATTTATTCGTGATTTCAAAAACCGATCAAGCTTATAAAAACAAACTGTTTTACCTATTGGGATAAATCACCTATCATTTAACCAATGCCACAATACAACGATATATTTGGAGATCGTCAATGTTAGATCAAAATATTAAAGCGCAATTAAAAAGCTATTTGGAACGTCTAGAAAGCCCAATCGAGATCATTGCAGCTTTAGACGACTCTGAGAAATCTTCACAAGTTAAACAACTCGTGAGTGAAATTGCTGAATTGTCTGACCAAGTAAGCGCTCGTTTTGATGGTCAACACAAACGCACTCCGAGCTTTGGTATCGCAAAAGTTGGTGAGCAACCACGTGTGTTTTTTGCAGGTCTACCAATGGGCCATGAGTTTACGTCTTTAATCTTGGCGTTACTTCAAGTCTCTGGTTACGCTGCTAAAGTTTCTGATGAAGTATTATCACAAATCAAAGGATTAAACCTTAAAGCTGACTTTGATGTATTTGTATCATTAAGTTGCCATAACTGTCCTGATGTCGTACAGGCACTTAACTTAATTGCCATCAACAACCCAAATACGACCACAACCATGATTGATGGTGGTTTCTTCCAAGATGAAGTAGAACAACGCAAAATCATGGCCGTACCAATGGTCTTCCAAGATGATCAACATATTGGTCAAGGTCGTATGACCCTTGAAGAAATCGTAGCAAAACTAGATAGCAATGCTGCATCTAAAGATGCTGAGCGTCTAAATGCAAAAGAAGCTTTTGATGTATTAGTCGTTGGTGGTGGCCCTGCAGGTGCTACAACTGCAATGTATGCAGCACGTAAAGGCATCCGCACAGGGATTGTTGCTGAACGTTTTGGTGGTCAAGTCATGGATACCATGGACATTGAAAACTTTACATCAGTGCAAAAAACTCAAGGCCCTACTTTTGCTGCTGACTTTGAAGCACATGTACGTCAATACGATGTAGATATTATGAATCTACAAAAAGTGAAAAAATTGACTGGTGCAGACCAAACCACAACAGGTATGGTTGAAGTTGAGCTTGAAAATGGTGCTAAATTACATTCAAAAACAGTCGTTCTTTCTACTGGTGCGCGCTGGAGAGAAATGAATGTACCTGGTGAGAAAGAATACAAGACTCGTGGTGTTGCTTACTGCCCACACTGTGATGGCCCATTGTTTAAAGGTAAACGTGTTGCTGTAATTGGTGGTGGTAACTCTGGTGTTGAAGCTGCAATTGATTTAGCAGGAATTGTCGAACATGTGACCTTAATCGAATTTGATACTAAGTTACGTGCCGACCAAGTGTTACAAAACAAATTGCATAGTTTGCCAAATACAGAAGTCATCTTGAATGCTCTTTCAACAGAAGTCGTAGGTGATGGTAGCCAAGTTACAGCTCTGGTTTATAAAGATCGTAGCACTGAACAACTGCATACTGTTGAACTTGCAGGGATCTTTGTACAGATTGGTTTACTACCAAACACTGACTTCCTTAAGGATTCTGTTGAATTATCAAACCGTGGTGAAATCGTAATTAACGAACGTAATGAAACGAATGTTAAAGGCGTATTCGCTGCAGGAGACTGTACAACAGTACCTTATAAACAAATCATTATTGCTGCTGGTGAAGGCGCTAAAGCTGCCCTTTCAGCCTTTGATTATTTAATTCGTTCAAGCGAAGCATAATCTTCTCCCCATTATAGTATTTACCCTCAGTATATTATTATACTGGGGGTATTTTATAACTAAAATTATAATATAAGCACCAACCAAAATAATGAATTTAAATATTATTAATCCATCTCAATAATCAATTTATTAAATGCGAATAATAAATATTAACTCACTATAAAAGTAAAACCACAATACAAATATTACAGAAAATTTTTAGAGTATATAGCACTAACCATAGCCTACAGAACAAAGACACACCCTATATACAACAACTGTTTCAGATTGAAAATGATAATAAAAATCGATAATATTTTTCTAACAGATAAATAAAAATCAATATCATCATTATTTAAAAACAATGTTCATTATCAAAAACCTCATTAAAATAAAAATAATGAAAATACATTTTAAAAATAAATTTATATATTGAATATTGATCTACAATTACGTTAAATTATCCACTCCATTATCTCTTCCAATTGGATTAAATATGCATCCACATCATCATGAACATCATTATATTCATCGCTCTGGTTGGTTACGTGCTGCTGTATTGGGAGCAAATGATGGGATTATTTCTGTCACAAGTTTAGTGATGGGTATGGCTGCCAGTGGAGCGAGTACTGAAGTCTTACTCATTAGTTGTGTTGCTGGCCTTATCTCTGGTGCAAGCTCTATGGCTGCGGGAGAATATATATCTGTTAAATCACAATCAGATATTGAAGAAGCCGATCTCGCAATGGAAGCCCGCGAGCTGCACCGGAATCCTCATTACGAACTCAAAGAATTAACGCAAATTTATATTCAACGCGGACTTGATCCAGATTTAGCCCATCAAGTCGCAGTTCAACTTACTGAAAAAGATGCTTTAGAAGCACATGCTCGTGATGAAATTGGGATTAACGAAGCCACTGCTGCAAATCCACTACAGGCAGCTGGTTCATCTGCATTAGCCTTTACCCTTGGTGCGCTTCTCCCCATGTTTTCAATTCTAATCAGCCCAGAAGCCTATGTTTCATGGACAGTAATGATTGTGGGTGTGCTCTCTTTAGCAATTTTAGGTGCTGTATCAAGTTATTTTGCAGGTACATCAATGTTAAAAGGAAGCTTTCGCGTAACGCTTTGGGGCATTATCGCCATGGCCTTCGCAACTTGGATTGGCTCGTTATTTAACGTCTCTGTGTAATGTATAGCATCATCTAACTCGGCTTATTTTTAATATTTAAGCCGAGTTTTATATCATCTGGCTTATTTGATTTACTTTAAGCACCACTAAATATTGCCTTCCCAAAATAAATTAAAAAAATAAGACTAATTTACGAAGTTGATTTTAAACACACTACAATAGATAATGATTCTCATTTTAAATAACATGCTTTTCCAACTTGTTACGACTATGACCATGCTTAAAAAAACCTTACTTTCTCTCACACTTTGTCTTGGTCTTAGCCAAGTCTCCACCACAGTTTTAGCAAACCAGAATATTCAACTGGGTGAAAGCTATACGCTTCCTTCAACTGTGCTAAAAGAACAACGAGAGGTACAAGTTTATCTTCCCTCAAGCTATACACGTTATTCTACGCAGCGTTATCCCGTAATCTATCTTTTAGATAGTGAAAGTAACTTTCACTATCTCACGGCGATTGTTGAAAAACTATCTAAATCACCTTATCCAGCTATTCCGGAAATGATTATTGTTGGGATTGTAAATACAGATCGTTCACGAGACCTTACCCCAAGTGTGCAAAAAACTGACTCTCTTGCTGGTAGAAAAATTGAAGGGAAAACAGGAGGCAATGCTGCATTCTTTAAATTTCTAGAAACAGAATTAATGCCAGATATTACCCATAAATACCGTAGTAACGGTTTTAACATTATGATTGGCCATTCCTTTGGAGGAATCACTGCACTCAATCACATGATAAGTAGTGAAAAAAGCATGCAGGCCTACATCGTACATGATCCGAGCATCTGGTGGGATAACGAAATGATGCTTAAAACATTTCAAAATGCTAATAATACAAAAATGCAGAATAAACAGTTATTTCTCAGTCAGGCAGGTATTAGTACTCAACAAAATGGTGTAGATCAACACGATGATGCAATTCAAAAAATGCATCAATATTTTAGTGGGCAGCAACAACATCACTTGAACTATAAGTTTGTACGTTATGAGGATGAAAATCACGGTTCAGTCACCATGAAGGGCAATTTAGATGGTTTAAGATTTATATTTGAGGATATGCAACTCAATATTAAAGCGGTAGCCTAGAACCCTAATTTAGTCAAACAACACTATGCCCAATTAAGTCAAAAACTTGGGTTTGAAATACAGCCCAGTGAACCCTATTTAGATGCCGTACTGAGCTATTTAAAGCGTGAGCATCAACAACAGGCTGTACAACAATTTCAAGCTTATATGAATTCTATTTATCCTAAAAAACCAATCTAATACACCCAGTAAAAATAGCAGTTTAAACATGTAATTCAAAAAAGAAATAATGATTATAATTTGCATGTTTAAGCTTGCTTAGCTAAGTTAAAGTCAACATAGCATCAAGGTAGATACTCATGGATCTGCTACAAAAACTTAAACTTCAACATCCCATTTTTCTTTCCCCAATGGCTGGAGTAAGTACTGCACAACTCGCTGCTGAAGTCTCAATGCAAGGTGCGTTGGGCTCACTCGGACTTGGTGCAAGCACTGTCGCCAGTGCACGTGAACAAATTTTAGCAACACAGAAAATTTGCGATGGGCCACTGCATTTAAACTTTTTTTGTCATCAAACGGTCTCCCCTGACCCAGTCAGTATGCAAAACTGGATTAATACACTCAAACCTGCTTTCGAAAAATTTTCAGCAACTCCACCAAAGCAGCTCAACTGTATTTATCCTAGCTTTCTTGACAACGATGATTTCCTTGAGCTCGTATTAGAAACACGCCCAACGCTGGTGAGTTTTCACTTTGGTATACCTCATCCTCATCAAATTCAGGCTCTTAAACAAGCAGGGATTTTAACAATGGTCAGTGCAACCAACTTGGTTGAAGCACAACTGATTGAACAAGCAGGAATTGATATCATCAATGCCCAAGGTATTGAAGCAGGTGGGCATCGTGGTTGTTTTAACCCTGAAATAGATGCTGCCATTAGAACAGCAGACTTAGTCAAACTCATCAAAGCACATTGCACATGTCCTATCGTTGCTGCGGGTGGGATTATGAATGGGCAACACATTCGCCAAATGTTAGACATCGGTGCATCTGCCGTACAAATGGGTACAGCGTTTTTGGTTGCCAAGAATTCTAATGCCCATGCAAAATACCGTGAAGCACTGCTGCAACAACAAACGACACAAATTAGTTCAAGCATCTCAGGCCGCCCTGCACGTGCATTATTGCAACATTGGCATCGTGAAATTGATCTTCCTAGTCGCCCAGATGTTGCACCTTACCCTTATGCTTATGATATTGCTAAACAATTACACAGTGTTGCCAGCCAACATGGTGATCATGGCTATGGCGCATTTTGGGCTGGTGCAAATGTTGCTCAAATTCGTGATTTAGATTGTGCTGAACTGATTCAGCAGCTTTTACTTGAGATGGCCAATTAGAAATCACTCTAAAAAACAGCACGTTAATCTAATATTTTAGAACAGTAATAGCGTGCTGTTTTTATTGATCAATTTTCGATACAGTAGGTTTATCCTTTTAAACCACTTACCGTCATGAATACTCAACTTGCTAATCGACTCAGTACCATTAGTTTTGTCGGCCTGTGGGGAAGTGCTGCAATCTTTAGTAAATGGGGATTAGAACATGGACATGCTGTACCACTGTTAATCTTTCGTTACGCCATTGCTATTATTGCACTAATTGCCTTTTGTATTTATAAAAAGCAGCACTTCTTTCCGCAACATACACCTTGGCCTTATGTCGCAGCTACAGGTTTTTTACTCATTGGGTGTTATTCACTATTTTACTTTTTTGCATTGCAATATGGTATTTCACCAGGATTGCTGGCTACTATACTGGCATTACAACCCATCTTGACT
Source organism: Acinetobacter rudis (assembly GCF_031157835.1). GTDB lineage: Bacteria > Pseudomonadota > Gammaproteobacteria > Pseudomonadales > Moraxellaceae > Acinetobacter > Acinetobacter rudis_A. The sequence goes on from NZ_JAVIDR010000001.1 coordinate 127,373, forward strand.
TTTTTCATTACAGAAAAACAATTCTCAAAAATTAAATTGTCAGGACTGTTACTTAGTTTTCTTGGCATTATTTGTTTGGTATACACCAGTCTTTTTATTAAACAACTGTCATTTTTATCAATTGGTTTTGCTTTAATTTGTCTTTTTGCCATTACGATTGGGGCAATTATGCAACGCAAAATTAAAGAGAATCCAGTACAAATTATGCCATTACAGTATTTAGTTGCATTGATTGGTTTTGCCTTAGTTATACCGTTGCAAGGTTTTGAGTTTGAAATGAACATCGGTTTTTGGATGCCGACTATTTGGTTGGGTCTCGTGATTTCAGTTATTGCACAATTATTGTTTTATTATCTTTTACAGTCAGGCAATGTTGTCAATGTCACTTCACTCTTTTACTTAGTTCCTGTTGTAACATTAATCCTAGATTACCTAATCTTTAGTTCAACACTATCTGGTTTTGACTATATGGGGATTTGTGCAATTTTGGCTGGGGTCTACTTGGTTTATCGTCCAACGAAAAGCACAGTAAATTAAAAGCATTTATATGGCTCCTCCCATACATCAACAACAATTTAACAGCACGAGGAGGTGGAGTGTGCTTTCAATCCTCTTCCACCTCACCGCATGAACTTTAATTAAATATCCCATTTAACCATAGTTAAACATTGCCCTGCGTGGTGATCACATCGCGATTAGATCTTGCAAAATACGTTTAAAATCTTCACATTGCTGCGCATTATATTGAGAAAAAACGCGTTGTTGATGCTGTTCAGCTAAACTCAATAAGGCATGTGCCGCCTGTTGCCCTTGCACTGTTAAGGTAAATATATTTTGCTCTACTCTCAACAAAGCTTGCTCAGTAAGCATGGTGCTAGCTTGCTCAATTTCATGTCTAGGAATTGCAGCCTCTGCAATAATTTCAGGTAAAGTCAACGTGGTTTTCTCATATAAAATCATCAGCAACCTTGCTTCACTGGTTCTAAAACCACTAGATAATTGCAAAGGAAGATAATCATTTTGATAAGCGCGTACCGCTTGAGTTAACAAATAATAAATATTTTGTTGTAAGCGCTGCTGTGGGGCATGCTCTTGTTTTTGTTCCGACACCAATGCCTGTGGTTTTAAGCTTGGATGTGGCATTACAGCCGAATAAGCACCTTGATGGTACAATAAAGGCGCTCGACCATAATCAGCAAAACGTAATACACGTCCTAAGATAATCCAATGATCTCCCCCATCATGTATTGCGTATTTTTCACATTCAAACGTTGCTGAACAATGTGGCAGTAAAGGCGCTTGGCCATAGCCAGTATCAAAAGCAATGCCCGCAAACTTATCTTCACTACGACGTGCAAAATGGTTAGACAAATGAATCTGGGTCGCCGATAAAACATTAACAGCAAAATGACTGGCTTCGGCAAAGATACGATAACTCGCAGAGTTCTTATCAATACTCCACAAAATCAATGCAGGATCTAAAGACACAGAATTAAAACTATTTGCGGTCATACCAACACGTTCGCCTTGACTATTTTGAGCTGTCATGATGGTGACACCTGTAGCAAAATTACCCAAAGCTCTACGAAGTTCTTTACTGTCAATCAAGTCTACGATTTCCATTGTTTTGGTGTTGTCCATGATACCCACTACATGAAAGACATCATAGTGTAAGCTAAATAAATTTCTATCCAATATAAATGAGAAAGTAGCTATAACATAAGCTAGTTCACTCATTCTTCACTCTACAAACTGATCTATTCTATATTTAGAAAAACACGAATCTTAGCTCACTTAGAATCAATCTGATCACCAATATATTGGCTGGGTGAAGCACCTAAAGCACGTCGAAAAGATAGCGTAAAAGCACTGGTGCTGCTGTAGCCTAATTCAATTGCAATCTGTGTTACAGATTCACCCATGCTCAACCGTGTAAGTGCAGCAAGTAGACAAGCCTGTTGTCTCCATTGCCCAAAACTCATTCCTGTTTCTTTTCGAAATAGTCGAGTAAAGTTGCGACGACTCATTCCCACTTGTTTAGATACCAACTCTAGATTTGCATCCAAACTGGGTGACTTTAGTAATTCACGACAGAGCTTAGCTAACCGTGGCTCCTGTGGTAATGGTGCATTAAGTGGTAAATGCGGCATTAAAGCAATTTCAGCAATGACCAATTGCATAAGATGTTCATTATGCCCACCTAATGGATACTCTGCAGGTAAATCTACTGCTGTAGATAACAGCTCATGTAGTAACGGTGAAACTGCAATTACCGTACAATAATTTGGTAACCCTGCATCTTGTGCTGCCTTCGGTAAAATATAAGCATTGCGTGTTTTCGTAATACCATCCATATGAACTTCATGTTCAACCCCAGCAGGTATCCATAAAGCACGATGCGGCGGAACGACCCAACTGCCTGTATGCGTCGTTACCGTTAGTACACCCGTGATCGCATATAAACATTGACCACGCATATGATGATGTTTAGCCAGCACAAATCCATCTGCATAATCATTTCCTGTAGCGATGACATTTCGTGGCACATTTTCATGATCATTGATTTGAACATTGCGCATGTTCACCTCAAAAAATGGCTCAAATTCGACAATATTTGACCCAATAAAGATTGTGGGTCGAAATTTGATAGTCTAGGATAATACCCCTCAAACCACAACCCTCTTCATTTGGACCATCGATTGAAGTCTCTAAGCACTTCATTTCTGGAAATAAGTTATGTCTAGTGATACCTTAAATGAGAATCAATCACTCACTGATTCTAGTCTTCAATCCAATCATCCACCACAGAAATTTTTACTTCATGTTGTAGGTGCAGTTGCTTTTGCTCACTTACTCAATGACTCTATTCAAGCCATTATCACTGCTAGCTACCCAATGCTAAAGTCAGCGTTTAGCTTAAATTTCACACAGATTGGTTGGATTGCACTGATCTATCAACTCACAGCATCCTTATTACAACCATGGATTGGTTTATATACAGATAAGCATCCAAAACCGTATTTATTGCCTGTCGGTATGGTCATTACCCTACTTGGGATTGCCCTCATGGCCTTTGCAACTAATTTTTCAATGCTTCTTATTGCCGCAGCGCTGATTGGTGTGGGTTCATCTACCTTTCATCCTGAAGCATCTCGTATTGCACGCTTGGCCTCTGGAGGTCGTTTCGGTACAGCTCAATCGCTGTTCCAAGTTGGAGGGAATACGGGTTCAGCACTCGGCCCTTTATTGGCCGCAGCAATTTTAATTCCCAATGGACAATATGCTTTTGCTTGGTTTATTTTACTGGCTGGATTGGCTGTGTGGGTCTTACTTCGTGTTACACGGTGGCGCATTACTCATGCCTCAGCGCTACTAGCAGCAAGTGCTAAACGCAGTGTATCAGTTTTAAATCCTAAACAGATTACGCGTGCCATCATCGTCATTTGCATACTCTTATTTGCAAAATTTATCTACATTGCTGCGATTAGTAACTATTTTACTTTTTATTTGATTGAACGTTTCCAGCTTTCAATTCAAACTTCACAACTTTATTTATTTGCCTTTTTAGGTTCAGTTGCTTTAGGAACCTTTTTTGGCGGTCCAATTGGCGATCGTATTGGACGTAAAGCTGTCATTTGGGTTTCGTTTTTGGGTGCTATTCCTTTTGCGCTAATGTTACCGTATGCCAACTTAACCTGGACTGCTATTTTGGTTATGTTTGTTGGGCTTATTATTTCTTCTGCCTTCTCTGCTTTAGTGGTTTATGCTCAAGAAGCCATGCCTGGCCGTGTTGGTATGATCTCAGGTGTCATGTTTGGTTTGATGTTTGGTATTAGTGGTCTGGGTGCCGCTGGTCTAGGTCACCTTGCAGATCTCTATGGTATTCATTGGGTTTATCAGCTCTGTTCATTTTTACCCTTACTGGGCTTAGTCACCTTTTTACTTCCCGATACTCGGGCCAAACAAGCCTAGTATCATTACGATATTTCAATCTAAAAGATAAACTCTCTCTAAAAAATACAGCCCTGCATATTGATCAGGGCTGTTTGATGAGTAAAGATCTATTCAAACTTTAAAGTATAGTGTTCAATTTAATAACGTATCATCACAGACTTTAATTCAGTGTAATCTTCAATAAATGCATCTGAAAACTCACGTCCCAGTCCTGATGCCTTCACGCCACCAAAAGGTACAGCAGGATCAAGGAAAGTATGCATGTTCACCCATACTGAACCTGCTTCAATTTTTGGAATCAAACGCAGAGCCTTGGCCAGATCATTTGTCCAAATACTTGCAGTTAAACCAAAACGAAAGTGATTCATCATTGAAATTAACTCTTCATCATGTTCAAAAGTAATTACACTCACCACAGGACCAAATGTTTCTTCCATAAAAAGTGGATCTTCAACACTAGTAACCTTTAACAAAGTGGGTTCTACAAAATATCCTGTCCCAGCGTGGACCTTACCACCACAAATCACTTGCTGTTTATTTTGCGCCATCTCAAGATATTGTTTGACCTTTTCAAAATGGACCTTATTTGATAATGGGCCAAACATCGTGGACTCGTCTAAAGGAGAACCCATTTTAATTTGTTGCATAGCCACTGTAATTTTTTCAATAAATTCATCATATTTAGATTGGTGAACAAAGAAACGTTCAGGTGCTGCACAAACCTGACCTTGATGTACAAAAGTAGCTTGTAACAAGGTTGGTAGTAATGCATCAATATCTGCATCTGCACATATGGCAGCAGCATTTTTTCCACCAAGCTCTAAACTCACTCGGGTTAAATCATTACACATAGCACGCTGGCCAATCGCAATACCTGTTGCGACAGATCCCGTAAAAGAAACTTTTTTTATCTTTTTAGCATCTATTAAATATTGACCGGTTTGCCCTGCACCAGTTACCACATTAATGACTCCAGCGGGAATACCAGCCTCTATTGCTAATTCTGCTAAACGCAATAATGATAATGTCGTAAACTCACTTGGTTTCAGCACAATCGTACAACCAGTTGTTAATGCTGAACCAATCTTCCAACAACCAATCATTAAGGAAAAGTTCCACGGTACAATTCCCGCAATAACACCAATAGCTTGGCGCATTGTGTAAGCTGTATATTGCTCACCTTGCATTGATGGAATTGATGGGGTCATGGTTTGTCCATGAATTTTCGTTGCCCAACCAGCAAAATAACGAAGAAAGACAATTGTTTGAGCAACTTCTAAATGTCGTGACAGTTGAATCAGTTTCCCTGTAGTTAAACTCTCTAATTGGGCAAACTCTTCTGCATGTTGTTCAACCAAATCTGCGAGTTTAAGTAGTTTTTGCCCACGTTCATAAGGTGAAGTATTGGCCCAAACCGTATGAAAAGCCTGTTCTGCACTTTGGACAGCGGCTTCTACTTCCTGTTTAGTGGCAACTGCTATCGTGGCAACGGATTGTTCAGTTGCTGGATTAATAATATGAATTCGTTCTGAAGATGCAGCTTTAACCCATTCACCTTGTATAAAGTGTCCATGTTGACGTGCCATAAATTGCTGCACGCTTGCTAAAATTTGTACATCACTCATTTACTGCTCCTTAATTTTTACATTGAATCGTCAACAACTAGACACCGAAATTTAAAATATAGTCAGTACTACACTTAGCCATCATGATTGCGATTAGATGGATGTTCCTACTCGCTATGACCAGTTAGACTTAGTAGGTGTATTGCAACAATAATTGTGTGTAGCTATTTAATTTATGATCAAAAAGCTGTGAACCACCCTGCTCCATACCTTTATCTGCTTTATAAAAACCAATCAGCGGAACCACTTGTATATGCTTTGTTGGCGACCAAACTGAATAGAAATCAAGCTCATAACTACTTAAATCTTGTACAGATTTTTTAAGCGTTTCAAAGCGGTAAGCAAAAGCACCAAACATTAAGTTTTCTAGGGGTTTAATCGAAAATGATAGTTGATGAACCTGAGTGTTTTTATTGTTGGGACCAGCATAGTTACCAGCCACCTCTCCTTGGATCCATCCCCCTAATCCAACGGTATTGCCATAAAACATGGGATCATAATGTTCAGAATAATGACTAAAGCGATACCCCCATTCAGCTGAATGTGGCGAATGAGGTACTTGATAATTGAACGCAAGATACGCTGCATTTTCATTGGATTGAGCATTATCTTGATACACCACTTCCCCTTTTAGCTGAAAATCAGGATTAAAATGATATTGCCCACGCAATGCATAATTTTTTAAATGTGCTCGGCGCGTTTGCTGCAAAGGATCATCTACATCTATCACTCCTAGATAACTTCCCCCCACAGCAAATTTATCTTGCTGATATAAAGCATCGGCCACAAATAACTCAGCATCATACTGGGCTTTATTATTTGATTTTAAATAATATAATCCTGTGGTTAGGTTCTCTACTGGGCGGTACTGGACAACAGCACTAAAATCAAAAGCTTTCCTTGGTGCTAAATAATAAGCACCACCTCTATCGAGTGAACCATCAGCAGCAGCACGCCCTAAATTAACTGCATCTCCAGCTACCATAAATCCATCGCCTACAACAATATTTTGTCGGCCTAACGAAACATTGTAATGCTCATACGCTTGCTCAGCTGGTGTATCCTTTAAGCCAAGTGACCATTCTCCAATATTATTTCGTCGCTCATGCCCATTACTCACATGACTTGCATCACCATCACCAAAAGTTGCGGTACTGGTTGCAATCACACTGCCATATACAGCATGTTGATTAAAACTGGCATTTGCTTTTAGACCATAACTTGCAGCAAGTTCTTGCCAAGTTGTACTGGACTGTTGTACCTCAGGATTGGCATAACTTTTTTGACTATGAAATATTCCATAACTCACATCTAGATAAGGTTGAATGTGGTAATCGACTTCCGTTGCCGCTTGAATATCTGACCAGAAAAATGAGCATAGCAAGGCCAGAGCTGTTTGTTTGAACAACTTCATTGCTTTAATCCCTTTGATAAGTTGGGGTGAACATCCCTATTCACCCTGAACGGATAGGCCTTTAATGGTGGCCTTGTGATGTTTTGTCTTTCTCGTTTTCAATATTTAACGTGGGTGTCTGATCAAAGAAATTCCACGGTTTTAACAGAGTATTGACCCATTCTGTTGGCATAATTGGCCATTCTTCAGCACGTGCCACATGTGTTGTTCCTGTGGTTAACCATACAACCAAGTCTTTATTTTCAATGCTTTGGTTATTATTGATAAATTGAGCAAGCCCAGTATCATGCGTTGAACGATTAGAATACTTACCTTCTGGATAACGTTCATCTGGATGATATTGAGTAACCCAAATTTGTTTATCCATAAAGTTAAGTCGTTTAAACAACCACTCATCAGGACTAAATTGGGCACCTTTGGCAATAGGATGCGTTCCTCCAGCAAATGGAATCAATTGATAAGATACTGGATTACCCATTCGATTTTCTTTATTCAAGTTACTGATCAGACGAATTGTTGATGGATCAAATTTCTCCGCAGCATTCTTTTCATTATCAATAACTTTACTATCAATTTGCATACTACTACTGCGAACACCACCATCTGTTGTTGCTTTAATGACTGGGTCCATATGCACAAAGCTATTTTCACTTCCATCAATATCTAAATCTAACCGATAGTTATAAATATGTTGATGGGTCGTACCCACAATATTATGATCAATCAATGTTCCATACTTCGTATCTTCTTTTGCTGTAGGATCATGCATGGTTCTTGCCTTAACGCCTTTTACTGCCTCAATCCCTGTTGCTCCAGCATTAATACCAATAACACCATTTTGTGCAAAAACCCAATCAAACATATAATCATAATTTCCGACAGTACTAATCCAGCGCACAACCAATTCACGGCGTTCCTCACTGGCATCTTGATCGCCAAAAATCTCCTTATGCTTATATTCTGGCCCTGCATAACGCTCAAATACTGCAATGGCATTCGGAATAACTTGTGGCTGACCTTTATAATCAGCAATTACTGCATCTAAAATGACTGCATTATCGGGGGCATCTTTTCCAATATGAATTGGTGATGTAAGCGTCCCCATACCATATTCACCAGAATCTAAATACGATTTAAAATACCAACCCAGCTCAGGATCACCATAAGGTACGACCATTCCCCCCAAGCTGCCCTCATACATGACCTTTCTTTTGACACCTTTGTCTTTATAAGTCACAGTCGAAAGCTGTAGTCCCACACGTGAATCTAAAGCAATATGGAAACACCAATTTCCCCAATGTACAGTTTGACCAGAAATTGAAAAGTTTTTACCTTCTGGCTCAATAATATTGAGTGGCTTAACAGGTTTCTTCGTATTTTTACTCATATATGGTCTTTCAGTCATTGGAACTGGAATTAAAGCAGCTTCTTCAATGCGAATTACTTTTTTCTGATTTAGATCAACCACAGCAACTAAATTTTCAATGGGATGCGCCCAGTAATTACCATCCCCAATATCAAGATACGATACCACCTTTAAAACGTTAAGCTCTTTATTTAAACCATCTTTACCGCCAAAGTATCCAACAGTGAGAGGATTAGCAATCACCTTGGTCACATCGTTAATACCTCGTTTCTTCAGCGCCTTTTTGTAGTCTTCACTATTTTCAATTGCCTTTTGTACTGTTTCAAAATCATCAAGCAAAATCATTCCATGCGTATTCTCAAGCACTTTCCATTGAGTAACTTCTTTACGATTTAAATCGACCTCTCCTTCAATGGCCTGATTCCCTTTTAAGATATTAAAAGTAGCAATTCTATTTTCATTAAATGTCTTGCCATTAATAAAAAAGTCCCAAACTTTATCTTTATTGGGTTGTTTGAGTTTAAGTTCTGCGAATCGCATATTTGGATAGGCATATTGAGACTGTTGAATAATTTCATAGGCTGCTTTTAATTCAGCAGCACTTAGACTATTTAAAGGATGTGGAGCACTCTCCACCACAAATGTTTGATCTAAACCAGATTGAAATACTTCATTAATAAAATGAGTACTTACTACTGCTTGGCCGTTTTTCTCTAACAAAGGAACACTCAGTTTAAGCGCTTTACCATTAACCAAAACTGTATCTGAATTAGGTTTGGCACGAACAGTGAGGGAACCCTTAGAGATAATATAACTATTTGTAAAATCGTCCTTTTTAACCTGAGCACCAAAATCACTCATGTTTTGATATAAAGGAACCATTTCTGCAGCTTGTCCATGTGCATGTGCTTGCTGTTGTAATGCTAAAACTGCTGCAATTGCAGTCAAATTTAATCCAATCGCCTTCTTCACAGCTTTATATCGTTTATTCTGACGCATGGTTTACATCCTGTATTTTCGCATCCAATGACTGTCTTAAAGCCAATCGAAAAGTCCAACTTTTCTCAGATTAACTAATCAACTCGTTCTTTATTCAAAGCTGTATAAGCTACATATACAGCTTTGTATTTGATACGTTAATTTGATCACTTTTCAGACTTTACATTCTTGTCTATCAATGACCTCAATGCAGTCAAAACATGACATTTTACTAAGAGAGAACCATAGTCCAAGACCCCAATATTGAATACTCAATACGACAAGCAAAAAAACAGCAATTTTAAGCAAATATGCTTCTACTTTTCTGTTGCATCCCTAAATTTACTTGGTGAAATACCGTAAATACGTTTAAAAATTTTGGAAAAGTGAGCACTATCTGAGAATCCCCATTTAAGCGCAATTTCTGTAATAGACAGCTTTTTATTCTTCGCATCTTTAAGTTCAAACTGTATCTTTTCTAATCGCCTCATTTGGATATACTTATTTACAGATTGCTGTTCAAAAATAAATAGCCGATATAAATGCCTTAATGACACGCCTATATGGTCTGCAACAGTTTGTGGAGAAAGCTGTGTATGTGATAAATTTTCTAAAATAAAACGTTCCGCTTTTAGTTTTAATGAGTCTACAAACTGAGTATTTTTATAATGTATCGTTGGTTTAAGTAAAGCAATTAATGCATCTTCAAAAGCATTTCCATCTTCCTTGGCATACCAAACTTCAATATTATCTCTAGAAATTGTTTGCAGCATGTTTTTAAGTAAATGAGCACTCATGTTATGACTAATCAATTTACCAAAGTGTGCTGTAGTAATACCCTGTTTAAATAGCTTGTCACGAGAAAGATGTACTGAAATATGGCTAAATAAGCCCTGAGGATACATCGCTATATGTTCGTCAGAATCGAGTAATACTATATCGCCTTCACTTAAAAACAAAGTTTCATTGCGATATTTTAAAAGCATTCGCCCTGTATATTGTAAAATCAAAAAACAAAATTTATCTTTTACTCGATCCAAAATACCAGGATGTCTTTCAATAAAACTGGCATTACTTTTAATAAATGCAATTTCTGTGCTGCCGAGTAAAAAGGAGTTCACTTCACCAATAAACAAAGCACTCTGTCCATCAAATCGGGTTTCAAACTCACCACAAACCCCTTGAATATGCTGTGTCCATGTACTAATTTCATTTTGAATTACCTGTCTCACATCCATGTACCTCAACAGAAATAAATGAAAGCTTGAGTGGCTGCTTAGCAGTTACGCATCAATGTATCTGCTTAAACAGCCCTCGCTTAACAATAAATCACGTCCTTGATCAATTGCTTTTTTCAATTTATATAATACCGGCAATATCCTTTAAAATTTTAATAAAAATCTCTTGCTCACTTTCAGGATATTTTTCAAAAACTTCATTTTGATGGCTGTCTGCAATATCAAATAAATAGTGTGCCGTCTTTTTACCCTTTTCTGTCAATTTGAAAAAGCCATCTGCTTCAAGTAACAAACCATCTTGTTTAAGAATAGTTGCTGCTTGTTCTACTTCTTGCATTGGCATTGCAATATCTCGAGGTAAATCCGCTTTATTTGACGCTGTTCCACTGCCTAAAACCAATAACAAGCGTGCTTCACTGGTACGAAAACCAGTCACCAATTGCTTAGGAATATAATCAGTTTGATAAAACTTAAAAGCACGGCTCATTAAATAACATACATTACTATGCAAATGGCCTTGATGTAACTGACCAACATCTTCTTGTTCAACAGTATTTTTCAATTGCAATAAAGGATGTGGTATTACCCCCGAATAAGCCCCTTGATGATAAACCAGTGGACTACGTCCCTCATCATGGAAATTTACAACTTTTCCGATCATAATCCAGTGATCACCGCCCTCAATAATTTGATGACGTTCACATTCAAACACAGCTGAACAATGATCGAGTAATGGTGCTTGACCAGCCCCAAGTTGATAACTCGTTCCTTCAAATTTGTCGACATTACGGCGCGAAAATTTATTAGAAAGATCAATCTGTGAGCCAGATAAAATATTCACTGCAAAATGCGTTGCTTCTTCAAATACTGAGAAACTTGATGATTTTTTATCAATACTCCAAAGTATCAGCGGTGGGTCTAAAGACACAGAGTTAAAGCTATTTGCAGTTACTCCAACTTTTTCACCCTGAGCATTTTGCGCCGTAATAATTGTTACTCCTGTAGCAAAATTACCTAAAGCACGTCTAAACTGCATGGGATCTATAGTCATTCCATCCATTGATTTTAACGAATTCATTATTCACTCCTGAATTTATTTTCTACTATCCTGTGTTTGATATCGCCTCAAACAAATAAAGCATTTAAATATCTAAAACTAACCTTGCCGATTTTGAACGAGAACAACAGACCAATATTTGTTCGTTACTGATTTTTTCCTCATCAGTAAAATACACATCACGATGATCAGGCTCACCCTCAATCACATCACACATACAAGTCCCACAAACCCCTTGCTCACATGACATTTCAATCTCAATTCCTTCACGTGCTAAAGCATGTAAAATGGTTTCCTCAGCATGCACCAAAATAGTTTTTCCACTGCGCTGTGCCACCACTTCAAATGCATCACCACTGGTTTCAACATCGACTTGAAAGTGTTCTTTGTGAATTTGCTGCTCAGGAAAGTGCTGAGTGGTAGCTAAATTAATCATCCAATCCATAAAACCATTTGGGCCACAAGTATAGATGTGGCTATCTTTACGAATATCTTGAATGGCTGTTTGGAAAAACTCGCGATGATTTGCCCCTGCCGATTTAAAATGAAACCTTGTAAAAGCGCTTAATACACCCTTTTTTATTTCATCGACAAAAGCACATTGCTCAGGGCTTGTCCCACAGTAGTGCAACTCAAAAGATGCACCTTGGTGATATAACTGATAGGCCATGGTGATTAAGGGCGTAATGCCTATACCACCACCCACCAAAATGGTATGTGGAGATTGCAAAAGTGGAAATAAATTTTTCGGTTCACTCACTTGAAGCTGGCTACCCACCTTTAAGTCGTCAAAAGCACACACTGAACCACCACGAGACTCCGCATCTCGTAAAATTCCTAAACGGAATCGCCCTGTATCGTTTGGGTTCTGACAAAGTGAGTATTGTCGTACCATACCATTTGGCAAATGCACATCAATATGCGCTCCCGCTTCAACTTTTGGTAATGCCACTGGATCAGTTGACTCAAGTTCAATGACTGCAACATTTCCACCTTCAACATGATGGTTTCTGACAAGCACGTTATAAAGTATTGTCATGATTTATCTCCCTATTATGCGTTTAAGCAACGACTTAACGCATAAATAATCCACCGTTAATATCCCATGTGGCACCTGTTACAAATGCTGCATTGGGACTTGCCAATAGCACACAAGTTTCGGCAATGAACGTCATACTTCCCAAAGCTTTGACTGGAATATTTTGGATGAATTGTTCCATTTTCTCATCGGATACAACCTGATGTACGATTGGAGATTCCATTGGCCCTGGCGCAATGGCATTAACAGTCACACCTTTGGCAGCAAATTCTTTAGCAAAGATTTTAGTCAAAGTCACAATGGCTCCTTTAGTTGCTGCATAGTGAGCACCTGTTGCTGTTCCACCATTTTGTCCAGCTAAAGAGGCCATATTTATAATTCGACCATAGCCTTGATCTGCCATAAACTTGCCTAAAATTTGACAAGCTTGGAATGTGCCACGTTGATTAACCTGCGTTACCCAATCAAAGTCAGCAGCACTAATCTCTAATACTGGGGTTGCTTTGGTTACAGTGGCATTGTTAATGAGTACATCAAGCTTGGTAAATTTCTCTTTAATCCACTGCACAGCTGCATAAAAATCTGCCTCAACGGAGATATCAAGCTTCAACGCAAATATATTATCTGCGTAGGCACTACGAGATTTTGCATGTTCTGCTTTCTCCAATGTACTGGCTGAAACAATGACTTGATGCCCTTGAGCTGCAAAATACTCCGCAATTACATTCCCTAAACCAGACGCTGCACCTGTAACTAAAACGACTTGTTGCATCTTTCTCTCCTAAAGAATGTAACTAATACCCGCCAAAGTATCGGTCGAGTTTACTAAGTTGATAATTTTTCGATTAATTTTAAATCCTTGCTCTGCATCACGAAGCAAATAAAACGTCACATCGGCTGTATAATGTTTTATATTTTCCTTGCGAAATTCACGTAAATTTTGCGCACAACGTAGCACTACAACACCATCTTGATCTTGAATAATGCGTATACGAGAAACACTACGTACCGTATTGGCTCTTGGGGAAGTTGAAATCGCTTCACCATTTTCTAATCGTTGTACACGCAATTTACGCATATGGTCATTGTCATAAGCATAGTTCAAGTTGTTTTCATAATCGGTTAATGTGGGATCGATTGGTATGATATATATACCTTTTTCATCCCAGAGCTTAAGCCACTCATCATGCTCAGAATGATCCAACATGTCAGCTTCGGCCCAGATGAATGCTGTTACTTCATTGAGTAAATTTAAATCCATTTTCATTGTCTTCCCCTTAAGCCGTCATTAACTTTTTCCACTGCTGATAAGCAGCACGCATCCCAGTTTCAGCACTTACATCGCTTTTTAAGCCATCTTCGGTTTTCACTTCACTTGGTAGTCCACGATTCAACATAATCCATAAATCTTGGCCAGCATCAGCACCACGTTGTACTCGCTCCCACGCTTCTGCATCATCTGGCGTACCAAAGCCAAATGGGCCTTGAAAATGCTCATGTAAACGTAATCGATATTGGTTTGCAATTTGCGGACCGCCCTGCATCGTTATGACTGAATGATGGATTTCAGTTTCATCAACTGAAATAGGTTGCATCACACGGAAAAAAGCCATAGAACAAGCAATATTTGGAAATAAGTTCAGGTTGAAACCAGAACCACCTACTGCACGCACAATACGGCGAACTTCAAGCTCTCCATGACCTTCATCTCTTAAAGCCTGAGCAAGTTCCTCAAATCGCTCTTGGATTGGGCGCTCCATTAGTTCTTCTTCTAAATCGATTAATTCAGGAATCATGACCATCACACTGTGACCATTACCCAAATCTTCAACAAAACCTGGTTGATTTTCAAAGTTAAATAATTCTTCTGTCTTGTCATCAACGGAACTTAAGAATGATTTATGCACTAAAGGGAAATGGTAAGCATCTGTGGTATTTTCCAACTGAATTTTCCAGTTGCCAGGAAAACGGAAACGATGTTCACCCAAAACTTTGATTGGATAACCTGCACCTTGTTTCATGAACAAATCAATCCATTTTTTTGCAGCACCTAAGAAATCTTCTAAAGGTTCAATATCTTGTTTAAAGCTGGCAAAGATCATTCCATTATATTCTTCTACACGTAGACTAATTAAAGGAAATTCAGACTTATCAAGACATTCACCATAGCTCTCAGGTGATGGTACTCCACGTAGAGAACCGTCTAAAGCATAACTCCAGCCATGGTATGGACAAACAAAACTATTGGTCTTGCCTTTTTTATGCTCACAAACAGTCGCTGCACGATGTCGGCAACGATTTAATAAAACATGTACTTTTTTCTTACGATCCCGCACAACAACCACAGGTTGTTGACCAATATTTATGGTTTTATAACTACCACCTTCTGGAATTTCACTTGCATGTGCAACCCAAACCCAAGTGCTGTAATAGATTTTTTCCATTTCTTCATCAAAGATCGCTTTGTCCTTATATAAAGAAGTATGTACACGATCACTTTGAACTAACTCGTTGTAATCAATATCTATATTTTGCATGGGAATTATACTGTTCATATCAGTTATCCTTTTCAATCTATCCATAATTTATTGCTGAGACGGTACTGGCAATTCGGCTGTACTATCCCAATGCGAGATTGGGCGACTAAAAATGTTTTCAGTCTGAAAATGTTTGATCTTCCAACAACCATCTGTTTGTTGTTTAAACTGCACAATAAGTTTTGCAGCATTTAGGTGGCTCTGATTGTTCTGAAAACTTGAGGTTTGCAACATTAACCAAGTGCCATGAGCTTGATCCGCTTGAACATAAATTTGCTCTGAGCTGACAAAATGAGCATTCATCACAAAATGAGATTCTTGCTTGGTATAACTTTTGAACATGTCAAAAATAGCTTGCCAAGACTCATGACGACCAAAAGACTGGCGGTACTTATCACCTATCCCTTCCCAAATACTGTCCAAATCAAAAAGAGCCATTAATTCATTAAGATCTGTCTGCGCATTTAAACCATCACAAATTTCCATATAGCGATTTATACAGTTACGAATCGCATTTTGTGCTTCAAGCTGTTGTAATCTCTGTAAAAGGTTCTTTATATCAATTGGATCGTCCATATCATCTTTCTCTACATATGACTCACGCTAGCATTTGACTTACAAATAACCTGGAGTTGGTTTCATGCCGAAGCTGACTAAACCTGCATTTTGCAGCGTTGCATCCCCCATAAAGGCATGTTGAGTCACCACATTGCTGTCATTGACGAAACGACTAAAAGGATTATTCGTATAGATAGCGGTCATGCCTGCAAGCATCTGCATTTTTCGTGTCACTCGTGCGCACACCCGTGCAACATGAGTACATGACAAACGCATGTCGCTAATTTGTTCTGTAGTAGGCGTATGACCAGCAACAATACCGTCCCAAACTGTTTGCATCGTGTCATAAAACCAATGACGAGCCGCTTTAAATTCAGCCTCAGCTTGTGCAAACTCATACTGTGTAACAGGCCGCCCAGCAATTTCCGCACCACCCGTAATGGATGATTTTGCTGGAGCTAATTGTTGAAATTCTTCTAAAGCTGCAGCGGCAACACCAATACCCACAACAGTTAATACCTGTGTTGCCAATGACAATGAAGGATATTTAAAAAAAGGTTCTGGTCGTTTTGATGGCTCACCACGTACAAAGGTCCACTCTTTTTTTACGAGTACATCCTTCACAACTAAATCATGACTTCCAGTGCCTTTTAGCCCAACAGTATCCCAAGTCATTTCAATAGCAACTTCAGATGCAGGCATAACTGCCATCCGTGGTAGGCCTTGAGTTTCATTGTTTTTTTGCGGAGAAATTCCAACACCAACAATATCTGCCCCCATGCAACCACTCGAAAATTTCCAGCGCCCATTGACTATGACGCCATCTTTAGTCACTTCTGCGGGTTGCGGTGGGAATATTCCACCTGCAAAGACCAAATCTGGACTATCTTTATAGAGTTGTTCTAGTGTTGATTCAGGTAGGCTACCAAGATACGCAGGGCTCATACCAAAACTTGCAACCCAACCTACAGAACCATCTGCTTTAGAAAGCTTTTCAATCAATTCACAAAATTGTTTGGGTGACCATTCGTTCCCACCAAAACATTTGGGTACAAAAGCACGATAAACACCAATCTCTTTTAATTTATGAATGATGTCTTGACTCACATAGGCTTGCTGATCGAACTCACCACTACATGCACGTTGACGAATTTCCTGACACAAAGCTTCCAATTCAGTTGTATTACTGTCCATCACAAATTCCTTTGTAGATAAAGTATTCATTCCCTAATTCCTTGTCTTTTACTGCGCAGCTTTCACTATATATTTCGCAATAGCGCATAAATGTTCATCTGCACCATGCTTAGCCACGATTTGAAGTCCTACAGGCAAGCCTGTTTCAGTTTCTAATGGCAGTGAAATTGCAGGATGTCCAGATAAATTAAATGGTCGTACCAAACTGGTTAAATTTAAAAATGCAGCGGTATTTTCCGCATCTACAACCTGAGGTGGAATCTGCGGTAAAGTCGGTAAAATGAGTGCATCATATTGATCAAGCAGCGCATCTAATTCGGCACTAAAGTCTGCTTTAATCAGTTGAGCTTGTTCCACTTGTGCCAAAGTTGTATCTGCAGCCTTAAGTAACCTTTGTTGGACATCAGCACCCAGCAAATGAGTCTTGGTTAAGTCGCCATAAGACTGCCAATTTTCATAATTAATCATCTGCATCCCAGCAGAAAACGCAGCCTCAAAGTGCTCTAGAGAAACAGCTGAAGCTCCAATTTTGGCCTGATTCAAATAATTATGAATACATTCGAGCACTTCTGTTTCAGCCTGCACATTTAAAAATGCGAGTTTAGGTGCTTGTGTTAAAGCTGTAGACACTTGAAAATTTGTATCAATAATCTGCATTGCAATTTCAATCATCTCAATTGATGCAGCAAAAGGCCCAACACAATCGAGTGAACTATTTTCAGGATGAACACCAACTCGGCTCACTCGATTAAAGGTAGGTTTTAAGCCATACACACCACAGCAAGCTGCAGGCATACGAATTGATCCACCTGTATCTGTACCTAAAGTAAAGTCAGCAAGACCTGCTGCAATTGCTGCCGCAGAACCACTTGAGGAACCACCAGGAATAAGTTTTGGATATTTTGGATTAAGTGCTGTGCCAAAAGTGTGATTGATTCCTGTAATACCAAATGCCAGCTCATGCAAGTTAGTCTTGGCAGTAATTTGACAATCTGCCGCCAAAATTCGATCAACTACAGTTGCATTTTCTTGCGCCGCATCACTGTGCATCAATGCCTGACTACCAGCCATGGTTTTCATACCTTGGATATCAATGGAATCCTTCACCATTACTCTCAACGTACCTGTACCTTTTTGTACATCTTGTACAATAATATTCATTCACTTTTCCATGTATTTTTCCTATATATGCAAATATCGGAAAAAGTGATGGAATTGTCAAGTATTTTTCATCATCAAGAACAAAGAAAATATTTTTAATTTTTGTATAATGTCCTCAGTCCACTTTTAAAATGTTATGACTCTTCCATGCTGAATCATTTAGAACAATTCTTGCCTAACAACGAACCTGACAGTCTACAGAGCTATCCTTTTTTTTGGGTCTCTCAAGTGAATGGCAAATACACACAATTAATTGAAAAATCTATAAAAAAACTAGGCATAGACAATACTCGTCGTAAGATTATTCTGAGTACCAATGCCTTACAACAGGCCAGTATTACCGATATTGCCAATTTATCTACCATTAAACTTACAACAGCAACTAAAGCGATTTACCGATTGGTTGAAGATGATATTGTGCAAGTTTTTTCATCAGAAACAGATGAGCGAATTTCAATGGTCAAACTAACAAGCAAAGGCCAAGAGCTTGTTGAACAAATCAATCAAATTAGTCAGGTTGCCTTATCTGGAATTTTAAATGCCTTTGATGATGAGGAACTCCATCATCTCAATGCTCAACTAAAAAAACTGTTTAATCTCATGCCGACGAGTTAAAACACAAAGGCCCATAAACCTAGCAGTAAATGGGCTTATATCTAGTGTTTTAATGGTATTTGATCATTGCATATCAATTGCAGTCACAATACAAATTACAAGAAAGGATCAAAGCCCATGATTAAGCAATAAACTTTGATCCTATCTGGCACAAACACCACCCTAACCCTGTTCCTGTTGCATACTATCGCTAAATGCTTGGCAGCCTCTTTTAAGTAAAATAAATGCCAGTACACAAGAAATAGAGCCCACTATAGAAAGAGACATCCCCACCATTAATGGATTTTTAAAAACCTGATCCGTAATCAGTGCAACCAAAGTAGTCCCTATTCCAACAGCAACTAAGTTACTAATTAATAAAAATATAGAAGAAATTTGTGCACGCAACTGATTTGGAGCCAACATCTGCATTGCTGTTGTTGAAATTGGCATAGGAAAAGAGGCAAAAAACATTGCTGGAACTAAAAACACGACAGATAACCACAGCTGATTCACTTGAGTAAAAATCATGATGGGTAGAATTAATCCTATAATCCCAATAACACCAGTGATCATTGGCGCATCCTTACGCCCCTTTTGAATTAACCAATCATTTAACCAACCCGCACAAAATACACCAAGAATATTCGCCACAAGTAGAACACTACCCAACATATAACCTGCTTCTGTTGGTGTTAAGCCAAACTTACGCATATAAAATGCTGGAGACCAACTAATTAAACAATACAAAGCCATTGCATAAAAAGTAAAACCTAAATAATGACATTTAAAAGTTAAACCATGCTTTTTAATAAACTTAAATGTATCTTTTATGCTGGTCTTTTCGACCTCACCTTGCGCATTTAAACGTTGACCTTTACGCTGCGGTTCCCTTACCGTAAGTAAAACCAACAAACCAATAAATACACCAGGTAAACCAACCAATATAAACGCTGCTTGCCATGCTTTAAGCGCACCAAATATAGGCACCTGAATTGCATCCATATTTTTGAGTAAACCAATGACATAGCCCCCAACTAAAAAGGCGATACCACCACCAACAAAAGAACCTATCGAATATACAGCGACTGCACGTCCTAGTTTATCTTTACTAAACATATCACTAAACATCGAATATGCTGCTGGGGATAATGCTGCTTCTCCTACTCCTACTCCCATTCGGCTTAAAAACAGTTGAATAAAATTCTTACTTAGACCACAGAATGCTGTTGCAATACTCCAAAACACCACGCCAACTGCAATAATTTTTGGTCGAGAAAACCGGTCAGCTAAATATGCCAAAGGTAATCCCATAAATGCGTAAAATAATGAAAAAGCCAAACCATGTAATAAACTAAATTGCGTATCAGAAAGCCCAAGATCTGCCTTAATCGGTTCAATCATCAAAGCTAATATTTGCCGATCTATGAATGAAAATATATATGCCAACATGCAGAGTAAAACTACATACCACGCATAAATATTCGATTTAGCCCTTCTAGGCTCAGTTGAATGCGTATCCATCTTTCTTCCTTGTTTATGCCATTTTTTTCATTTGCCCTAATACTAAAAATCCATGATCAAAATACATTTCCTTTTCTGATCAATTTTCAGCTAGCAAAACAAACTTGTCATTTTTATTACTTTTACATGGAATTTTCCATAATATTTTAGGTATAAAAATATACCTTTTCGTTTTATTAAAATTTTATTTATTCAGACTTACACAGTAAAACCATACATAATATATTGATATTTAAATATTTTATTAGATAAAAACAAACTATATTTTTTAATATTCAAGATATTCCCCTAAAAATTATTTTAAAATTATATTGAATTTTACATTTATTTTTGATTTAAAATGAAGCCTATAATTGATATATGGAAATGGATATGGCACTTGTAAAAGAACAAGCAATTGAAAGCATCCACACGATGCATGTACTTATTGAAAAAGTATTTAGTGGTAAACATGCTGAACAGGATCTCCCAGCACTCATTGACCATTTTGCTGAGCATTTTGAAATGGTTGGTGCTGCTGGAAAACGTATTACCCTACAGGAAGTCAGCAATCTATTTAGTCAAAATCAAGGAAAAATGCCAGATATCCAAATTGAAATTTATGATGAGCAAGTTTTGTTACAGACCGAACACGCTATCGTACTTACCTATACAGAAAAACACACCAAAGCTTCAGGCGTATTGATTCGACGCTCGTGTGGGTTGATTGAAGAGATTAATGGCAAAATGAAATGGAGCTATTTACAAGAAACTTTTCTAGCGTAAAAACTTGAATGCTTACACTCTAATACTGGGTCACTCCTCTAAATATTAGAGTGTTTTCATTTGTTACTTCCAACACTACATCGCATAAAGTTTTAGTTACTAGATTAAATTCAAAATATAATAATCTATGCCAAATTATAGGCAAGAAAAAAGCCCTTGCTTTCACAAGGGCTTGATTCAGAATTTGGCGGAAGCGGTGTCCGTATAACACCAGTATTATGCCGTCCAACCCAATCCAACATAAATTTATTTTTCAATAACTTAAATAAATATCTTTCCAACCACGTCTTGCCAAACCCAGTCATTTCAAATATTCTATGTGGGTTTTTATGTGGGACAAGAACAAGCCTATGCCTAAGAAAGCCAAAGAACTCTCTGCGCTCAGTGTAGCAAAAATCAAAGGAAATGGCAGGCATGCTGTAGGCGGTGTCAATGGTTTGCACCTGCGTATTGTGAACGACTCTCGTGCTTGGGTTCTACGTGTTGTTGTAGGTCAGCGCTTTGATGAAAATGGAAAACAGCAACTTCATCGCCGTGATATTGGATTGGGATCTTACCCAGAAGTGTCACTAGCAGAAGCAAGGGCTAAAGCTCATGAAATGAAAGCCCAAATCCGAAATGGGAATGATCCTATCCAACAAAAACAAGATCAACTTCAAGCTTTACGTATTCAAAAACTTCGTAATCGTACTTTCCGTGAATGTGCTCAGATTGTGATTGCCAATAAATCTCGTGAATTAAAGAATCAGAAGCATATTGCTCAATGGTCTACCACATTAGAAACTTATATCTATCCTACTCTTGGTGATATTAATATTGGCACAATTACTAAAGTTGATATTGCTGAAGTTCTTAGACCTATCTGGATTGAGAAGAACGAAACAGCTAAACGTATTCGTGGTCGTATTGAGACTATTTTTGATTATGCAAAGGCTATGGAGTATTTTGAAGGTGACAACCCTGCTGAATGGAAAGGTAATCTTGAACCTATATTAGGTAACTTAAAGCAGGAATCACGCCCTCATCCATCTTTGCCTTATGATCAGATTGCTACATTCGTTCAGCACCTCCGTCAAAAAGATGGGATTTCCCCTAAAGCTTTAGAATTTGCAATTTTAACAGCATGTCGCTCTGGGGAAATTTTTGGAGCAACTTGGCAAGAAATTGATTTTAAAAATAAAGTCTGGACTATTCCAAAAGAGCGCATGAAAGCTGAAAAAGAACATCGTGTTCCACTTTCAGAACCAGCAATTGAATTATTAAAGTCAATTCAGACTCATACCAGATCTCAAAGTTATATTTTCCCTGCACCTCGTACTGGTAGCATGCTTTCAGACATGTCCTTAACTGCTTTGATTAAGCGTATGCATGAACAAAAACTCAAGGAAAATTGCTTAGGCTATATTGACCCGAAACAAAATCGAGTAATTACCACACATGGTTTTAGGTCGACATTTCGTGACTGGTCAGCTGATAAAACCGATTACCCTAGAGAAGTCTGCGAGCATGTTCTAGCTCACAAACTACCTGATGAAGTTGAAGCCGCTTATTTACGTGGTGCCTATCTTGAAAAACGTAAAAGTTTAATGGCTGATTGGGCTGAATTCTGTACTACATACTTTAAGTAACCAACAGAAAATAAATGCTTCAACAATCTATCTAAGCATTATTTCTGTTTCTATTTGAGTCAAGTGATACACAGGAATTCCGTAGACTAGTAGCCTCACCCAGTTTCGCTTGACCTGAAACGAGCAATGCAATTTTTTCAGTTCCTGAGCTACCTAGTTTGTTTTACTCATTCACTTCCTTTACAGGTATTCAACGGCATGTGTTCTTGCTTATTACATAAGTTATTGATTCCATATCACATGATTTTGTGCTACACAATATATCTCTACTATCACTAATTGACCAAAAGTTCAAGGCACCATAACACCATGTATATTAGCCAATTATCTATCGTTAACTATAAAAACTTCAAGCAGGAAAAATTTAAGTTCAAAAGAAAATCGGTAAACAACATCATTGGTGAAAATGCCTCTGGTAAAACTAATGTTTTCCAAGCCATGAGATTGATTCTAGATGACTCATTGCCTGCTAATGCAAAATTCCTTTCTAGGGAGGATTTTCACAGAGGACTAGGAGAACCATTTGGGCATTGGATAATCATTTCCCTCAATTTTTCTGGTTTAGGGGATACAGAAGAACAGCAAGTTTTAGCGAACTACATATTAAATGATGGAGAAGATCATAAGACATCAACGAAAGGAACTTACACCTTTATTTTTAGGCCGAAATTTTCATTCAGACAAGAACTTCACCAAATTAGCAATGATCATCGAGACCTTAACACTCGTAAAGATAAAATTCTTGAATTCTGCTCCTCACACACAATATCAAGAGAAACTTATGAACCTGTGGCATTTGTTCGAACAAAAATAGATCTAGCTGATGAAAGCATATACCGGGACCACGTCGGAGACTTTAAACAATATATATTCCCAGACCCAAATTTAGAAAGTGAAGAGCTGATTGGCAATAAAAAACCTCCATATTTTTCTTTAGTAAATGAAGTTGCCTGTACTTACGTAAAAGCACTTAGAAATGTGGTTGCAGATCTCAAATATTACAAAACTAATCCTCTGTACAAGCTACTGACCTTAAAAAGTAAACAGATCAATGATGACAAAAGCATTGTTAATGACATAATTAAAGTCAATCAAAAAATATCCTCGATACCCGAAATCGAAAATCTCAGCAATGATATTTCTCGCTCATTACTAAGTACTATAGGCTCAACTTATTCACCTAAAATTCAAGTATCATCACAGCTTCCAGAAGACTTTATCGAATTAATTCAATCTCTTGGTCTAGTCGTGGAAGACTCTTTAAGCTATCAAGGAACTGGAAGAATAGAAGACCTTAGCCTTGGTGGAGCGAACCTTATATATCTAGCTCTAAAACTTTATGAATATGAATCAATTCGTGACAACGAGGAACACATAACCCACTTCTTGATGATTGAAGAGCCTGAAGCTCATATTCATAATCATATTCAAAAAACACTTTTTGAAAATTTCAATTTTAAAAACACACAGGTATTCGTATCAACTCACTCTACACAAATAAGCTCTGTATCAAACATTTCCTCTATGAATATACTTTCAAGAAAAGATGTAAAAACTGAAGTGTATATCCCATCTAATAAACTAGAACTCAGAAATATTCGATGTATTGAAAGATATTTAGATGCTATCCGAAGTGATATTCTATTTGCAAAAAGTGTAATTCTCGTAGAAGGTGATGCAGAATTAATACTTATACCTGCATTAGTAAAAAAGACGCTAGGAGTAAGCCTAGAAGAAATGGGCATTAGCCTAATAAAAATGGACGGAACGGTATTCACGCATATATCTGATCTATTTCATGAAGATAGAATCCGCAGCTACTGTTCCATTCTCACTGATTTAGATAAAGCATTTATAACGCAAGAAAATGATTCTTTCGCAAATGAGGAATATATAAAGTCTCAATTAAATGCTCAAATGTCAGGAGCAGGTAGGAAGATTGCTCTAGATGATTACACAGTTAACAATACCTACGTTAGTGCTTTTTATGCAGAAAATACTTTTGAAACCGAATTAATCAATTACTCCGAAAACGTTAACTTGTTTGAATCGGTAATAAGAACGACCTATACAAGAAAAGCCGATCTTGAAGCAGCTCTTATAAATATAAATTCCAGCGATACGGCAAAAAAATATCACCACGCATTAAAGTTTGCAAAAAAAATAGGTAAAGGCTGGCTTGCTGCTGAGATGGTAAACCATATAACAATCGAGAATATTATCCCTGCATACATCCTAAAAGCTATTAAGTTTTCTCTGTCTGATAGAGACATAGATGTAATAGCTTCAAAAATGATGGAATATAATGTTGCAGCTATGGATCAGGGATATCAAGACGAAATAAACGAATGTAATAGCTTTGAGGAAAAAATAGCTGTTTATAAGACCTATTACGATAATGACACTTTTATTCGTTTTTGGGAAATATAATGCCATATAAGAACTTAACTGATGAACAGATGGATGCTGTCGTACACAATGACAGCATGTTGCTTTCAGCTTGCCCAGGTTCAGGAAAGACCAGAACGCTTGTCTCAAAGCTCCACCACATAATTGATAATTCAGAAGGACTTTCAATTGGTAAGCGGAAAGTAGTTGCTATTACATACACAAATATTGCAGCAGACACAATTCAAGAAAGACTTCTTTCCTATGGGTTGGAAAGCAAATCACTTTGGATCGGCACAATACATGCTCTCTGCTTTCAATGGATAATCAAGCCAAATATCAACATGATACCTCGGCTATGCGGTGGCTTTGTTGTGATAGATGAGCACGAGAAAGAAACCAAGTTGTCAGAACTTAAAGAAAACTATGGCTTCAAATTTTATGACAACATCGACACTGCTCTTGGTCTAGATTATAACCCCAAATATCCAGCAGGAACTAAAAAGTACAATTTAGTCCTTGAATACCATAAGTATCTAGCAGAAAACAACTATATTGATTTCGATTTAATACTAAATATCAGCCACCAACTGCTACAATCTAATCCGAAGCTCTGTAAACGTCTAGGAAATCTTTTCTACCATATACTTGTAGACGAATACCAAGATACATCAGTAATGCAGTATGAGATACTAAAATGTATTATTAGACAGAAGCAAACCAAAATAACAATGATAGGAGATAGTGAGCAGGCTATTTACACAGGTCTAGGTGCAGTTGTTAAAAGTAAAACAGAACTAGAAAGCTTTTTTGAACTCGATTTCTCTTTACAAGAAAAGCGCTTGACGGGTTGCTTTCGTAGTAGCCAAAAAATAATTAACCATTATCTTAAATACCAAGAAGAAGGATATAAAATAAACTCTAAATCTGATTTAAGAGACTACCCTTCTGTCGTTCATTTAGAGAAAAGTATTCATAAAGATGACCTTGCAGTTTATGTGGGTGATATTGTTAAGTTGCACCTTACGCAAGGTATCCCTGAACAAGAAATAGCAATTCTCTGTCCTAGCTGGTTCGATGTTATAAATATCTCAAAAAACATTAGTGCACTAAATATAGGCTTTAATATCGATGGCGTTTTGATTTCACCTATACCTAAAAATCAAAATAACATTTGGCTGGCATTAATTCGACTAATGCTGACCAAGCCAAATATCCACAATTACATAAAAAGAAAACGGTACGCTAATGAAATTTCAGAAAAATTAAATGACATTTTCTTTGACGAAGAGAGTATAAATCCTAAAACTATTCTAACTGCAGTTAATGCAATAACTGTGAAATTTGACAAAGAAATTGATCAGTGGATAGAAGAAATTATAGTTAGCTTTTGCGAAAGACTTAGAATAAAACTCACAAAAAATGACTTATTTAATGAAGAGATGAAAAGCATATTGAATGCGACAAGGGAGAGAATGAAGAAGTATGACATGGACTACAAAGCATCAGACCTAGAAAAATTCTTCTCCTCCTCCACAGGAGTAAAAATAACAACTGCGCACTCCACCAAAGGTGACGAATATGAAGTCGTTATATGCACTGGATTGTTGGAGGGAAAAATACCCCACTGGAATAATATAATAGGCTGTAGCGATATGCATCAAGATTATGTTGCTAGAAGACTACTCTATGTCATTTCCTCACGTGCTAAAAAACATCTTTATTTAATTTCCGAATGTGGACATAAAACAGCTAGGGGGGCATCATATAGACCCACAAGGCAGCTTTAACAGTAACTTCAAAAGAGGCTGTCTCATGTCCTGGAAAATGGAGCAATCCAATAAAAAGACTAATAACATTATTTTTTAAATCAATTATCTTGTATAGAGGAAACTACTGCCATTAGTCTATTTATTGGTTCTGCTAAGCGTTTTGGTAATACACGATATTCTTCAAGTGTTTTTAAATCAGCACTCCGACGGCGTACAATCCAAATATCATCGTCTGGGCGATCATTATCAATACCATTGCAGTATTTATAGCCAACCAAAGAATCTGAATGTGATAACAATAGCCGAGCCATTGTCATATGGAATCGATGATTTTTTAGATCGTTTGAGTCCGTTGGCCTTGGAATCGTCAATCTTAAACACCGTTGATTATTAAATTCTTCCCAATCTGGTCCAGCTACTTGCCCAGCTCGTTCCAACATTTTGCGTGACTGCTCATTTTTTGCATTAACTATCGCAACTGCTACCTCTCCATTTTGATAATTTAATTTTTGGGCAAGCTTCTTCATCCAACTATTCAATTTATCTAATGTAGGATTATCTGCAAATATCAAAAATTGATGTCGTTTCTCATTATCAATAAATGAAGGTATCTGTGCATAAAGCGGATACAATAAATCATGGATATAAATATATGTCTGCCTACGCCCCTGTTCATGATCGTATGTAGTTGCAGTCAGCACTTGACTTGCCCATTCAGGAGTAAGCTCATCCAAGGTCATTTCAGTAATATCAATTGAGATAAGAGGAAAACCTAATGATTTCCCGATCAAAGCTTTACGACCATCAAAAGCATGACCTAATTCAATCTCTACACCACCAAGCACCATCTCTTCGGAATGAATGGGGGAACCAAGCACTGCTATATCAAGACGAAATTGACTACCGAAAGGAGTTTTCAACGGATGTTCCATAACTACTCTATCAGCACCAAGCAACAAATTCCCAAGGAAAGGGAAATTAGATACATCTTTATCCTTAAATCTCCATGGCATTCCCAAACCGTAATTGAGCCTTCTAGAAATTTCAGCAGTAATCAATTCTTTTGCTAGACGATGTTCAGTACTTTCCTTCACCGTATTCCAACGATGATTTTCTTGATTATCAAAATGTTGCTTTGGATTATAACTAGTTTGAGTAGGTAAAACCCTAAAATGAGCACGTCTACGTAATCTTCCATTCTCAAAAGAGGGACTAACCCAAGTCACCATTTGCCTTGATTCATCAAAAGAAACTAAAGGCCATAATTTACGTGCATGCTCTCGACTACGAATATCAAAAGCTGAAAGTGTTTTTTGGAATAAACCTTTTCTCGAGAAAACGATAATTGCTTTATCCATTTTCTCCTCCGATTTAAGGAACATCAATCACTAATTTTTTAGTTCTGTCTAATTTACGATGAATTAATGAAACCAAAGTCAAAATATCTAAGGCATCCTGTTCAGACATAGGCCAATTCGTTTTAGGTGCGTGAGCAAGAGGATTTCGTACAGCTCCAAACAAACCAATCAATAAGTTAGCAAAACCTCTCTGTTCGCTTTTTTCAGACTCTGTATTAAGTGGCCCTAGAGTAAGAATAGGATGAAGTCCCATAAATGCTTTAGTTATTAAATCAGCCCCATCACTTTTCAAGCCCGACATCAGCCTAATTCGTTCAGCTACACCTTTAGTCGCTTCAAAAACAGCATGAAAATAGTTTTCATCTAATAGTTCAGCACGACAGTAATTCAGCACTTCTTCATGCACTGCACGATTTTCTAAAGCTGCTTTAAGTTTTCCAGCGCGGGCACGAGCTTCATCAAGTGTCGTAGCTTTATTAATGTAGATAACCTTACCATCTTCTCTTACATGAAACCCTGAAAATGCTAAGACAACATTGAGTTGATTACGACGCCATGTAAAACTTTCAGGGTCACTCGCGTAACTTACAGGATCCATTGCACGATTAATAAACATAATCAGGTGGTTACCAACTTGATGTTGATTCTGTGCATTTGCTAAAGCATTAAAAAGTCGTTTCCACTTAGTTATATTAGGTGAACTATCAGCAACCTTAATTTCATGTAATAACCTTTCGATCTGTGTCCCACTTAATCCTTGATTGGTATCGGCAAGCACCTGACAAATAGCTGTAAGATGTTGTGAGTTGAAAGCTTTAATTCGCGTAGCCAATTTTCTACCCCCTAGCTAATCAAGAATATTCTATAAGTTATTACCGCAAATATTATATTTGATCGCAGTATATCTCTTATTCAGTATATTTATTGATAACCTATTCATGTCTAATTTACTTGTTTCATAATTTAAAGAAATCATCATAATCCTATTCATAGGGCAGCTCGCCAAATAAACCAATCATTAAATCGTCTTCTAATACATGAAAAGGTAGAGAAACATATTGGCTAGAATGTCGTGGTTTTGCAGGTCCATCATGAGGACCATTCTTTGTATGACCATTTACAAAATCACCATTTGATTTTTTGTAGGGAAGAATTATTAAGCGCCCATGATTTTTAGATTCAATTTTACCCTCTAACCATACAGTATTACCTTTGTTCTCACTGAGAGTTGAATCAGTTTGCTTAATTGTCCAACCGATATTCCCATCCTCTTCATACCAAAAGACATACCCATTACTGACTAAAACAAATTGGCCTTTCAATTTTGCTTCTGCTAATAATCTTTGCACACTAGCCAACTGCAAAAGTTTATTAGCCTTTGGTAGCAACAAATCTCTTATTGTAGCTTTAGTCTTACCCCAATGTGCTTCAGGATCTAAATCAAAGCCCTCTGCGATAGTAGCCTTATAAGTATATTCAATAGCTTTTTTCTTAGCTGAAATCGGTTGTGACCATTTCAGCTCATTCTCTTTTGATCGTTCAAGAATAAATTGTTTATTCTTTTCAGAAACTAATACTCTTGTAAGATAAGGCATAGTGATAAGTTGAGCGTGTAAGGTTTGACGAAACTTTTCAGATCTTTCAGGGAGTATTAATTCATTGATTTCAGGTTTTCTTCTGGTTTTAGCTCTTCTTTGAGCTTCCTGTAACATTAATTTTTCTTCGTTTACAAGTCTTTCTTTTTTCTGTAGTTCTTTGTTTACCTTTATGGTAATAGTTTCCTGTTGGTCTAATGTAATTGGCAAAACAGAGATATTTTCCAGTAAATTTTTATTCCGTTGCTTCGCTATTTTTAAAGCTTCTTCCAAATTATTAAATAATTCAGGAGGGTTTGACTTACCCCATTTCAAAGACATATCAGACATCAACCTATAAACACACATCCACCACTTCCCGCGGATATATAAAGGTTCAGGCCATACTGCAAGTACAGGAGGTGGAGGTTCAGGTGTCTTAGGTATCTTTCCTCTATCCATAATAGCATTGTAGGTTTCTATAGAAATTGAACTCATTTTTAACTCGACTCGAAATATTTACAATTCTAAATGTTTAGATTAGCTTTTTTTTCTATTGTCATTATCCTCAATTGGTGCATTAAGCAATTTATAAATTTTTTCTTTCCAATATTCATCATGAATAATTCTAGCTTTTTCCAAGTTATTTCGGATAATCTCAGTCTTAGATAATTTTGACAAAGGTTCCCAGTCTTTATAATCAAAGATATAAGTTGCATTATCTGGAAATTCTGATTCAAGAACTGAAATAGCTAACTTTGGAAAATTATGGATAATATATCCGCTATAACCTGCTACCCCAATTACAGTTTCATCAGGGTTAAAACTAGCAATATAGTTCAATCTTTGGAGTATCACTGGTCTCAGTGTGGACTTAATTTTTGGAGAAATACTTTTTTCTACAGCCTCTTTAATTCCATCAGCAGTCATTGTTCCAGACTTTAAAATGGTCCAATCTACCGTTTGTAAATTATGAGGTAAAGTTATCAAACCATTCCTTGAAGTAATATGAACATCAAACTCGCTAAATAGCTCTAGAACAAGATTTAATTTATGCAACAAATTGTCTTCATTAGGTTCACACTTAATGAGAAAAAATAATTCGTTATCTATTTCTGAAACAGTTATTCTAACATTTGGTGCATCCAAACGTTGACGCTGATAACGCTCTCTTGCAATTGATTTAGTTCCCTCTCTCTCAATCTGATCTGGTCCATGCCATTCTTTCCATTTATAAGAAATTTCCTGATAGAAAGTTTCTTTTGGTAAA
Source organism: Acinetobacter rudis (assembly GCF_031157835.1). Taxonomy (GTDB): domain Bacteria; phylum Pseudomonadota; class Gammaproteobacteria; order Pseudomonadales; family Moraxellaceae; genus Acinetobacter; species Acinetobacter rudis_A. The sequence continues at coordinate 158,367 of NZ_JAVIDR010000001.1, forward strand.
TCTTTACGGATGACCACCTGTCCATCAGCATTGATAGTAGAGAATTTACCTATTTTTGAAGGTAAAAAATTAGTACCCAAAGATAATGGTAGCTGATCATCAACTATCCCTAACTTATGTAGATCATTATCATTAAATCGTGAGCAAGGTACTCCAATAAAAAATACCTGATTTATTGCTTCAATAGTTGCTGGAATTTTTCTAAAATATTTTTTCTTAAAGCTCATAATTCCAACTCCGAGTTTATTGATATGAATCATAGAAAATAGCTTTTAAAATATATAACCTCATTAAATCCAAAAATACAAGCTAATGCAGAAGTGGTGCGACAATCTGTGACACCCCCTATCAGATTTTCTGAATCTTTAAAAAATAAGATATTAAAAAAAGATGAATAATTTCTTTTTTCTTTATTTTAAGGGTTAGAAAATAGCAGTATAAAAACCACTATAAAAAATTTCCTTAAAGTTTATAATTAGTTATAAATCTTGAAGTATTAAAAAATCATTTTTCATTTTAGGCCACTATGGATATTCGACCAAGTTTACTCAGCTACATCTTTGCAGGTTCCACCAAATGGCGAATAAATTATACATTCCCTGAACTATTAGTTGAGTTGGATACTAAAACCATTAAGCTTAATCCTGAACAAGTGCTAGAAACACATATTCAGAAAGGTTGGATATGGTCATCATTAACACTGGAAACGCTCGATCAAAATTTTCAGTTCAAAGGTGTATTCAACACACAAGCTGAAGAGCTTCAAATCAAACTTCATAATGATGCAGAATTCCTAAGAAATAAAAGAAATGCTGAAAAAATCAAGGAAACTTTAAAACCATTTTTACTAGAATACCAAAATTTTATCCAACAAAATCTTTACCTATCCTATCGTCTATGCAACCTGTTTAGATCAGATTTATCACAAAGATCCAAAGCCTCAGTAGAACAATTTGGCAGTCTCATTCAACGGGATAACTCTTTTGCATATGAGCCAGTATTACAAAATCAATTTGAACAACTTCGACAGTTTATAAAATTATCGATTCAAGCAAACTACGCTATTGATGCCAAAAATAAGCGCTTCGTTGAGAGTGAGTTAAAAACTTTTAAGAAGTTTTTCGATCAGGTAGAAAGTACTCCCTTAACAGATGAACAACGGGTTTCCTCTATCATCTTTGAAGACCGCAACTTATTAGTTGCTGCGGCAGGTTCGGGTAAAACATCAACGATTGTAGGAAAAGTGGGATATGCCCTATTAACAGAACTCTATAAACCAGAAGAGATTTTGGTTCTTGCATTCAATAAAAATGCAGGCGAAGAACTAAGTGAACGTATTAGCTTTAGGCTAAAGGATATTCTCTCCAATTTTGATACTAGTGTTGAAGCACTTAATTTCCATAAATTTGGTGTTAAGGTCATTGGAAAAGCAACAGGTAAAAGCCCATCTGTATCCAACGATGCAGGAAAGCCTCAAGCCCTCCTGAATCGGATTATTCAACAATTAATCGAAACAGACCCAGATTTTCAGGAAAAGTACCTTTTATTTAAAACTGCTTATCTAAGAGCTCCGTTGTCACCTTTTGCTTTTAAGACTAGAAATGATTGGGAGAAGGCACAGAAGCGATCATTTGATAGATTCAAGGATGGCTTCGAAACCTATCAAGGAGAAATTGTTAAATCACATGGTGAAAAAGCAATAGCCAACTGGTTATATAGCCAAGGAATTCCTTATCAGTACGAAAAAAACTACGAGCATGAAACAGCTGACGAAGCTCACCGCCAATATAAGCCTGATTTTTATCTTCCTGAAATCAATCTATATCTAGAACATTATGCTGTAGACCAGCATGGCAAAACACCTGCACATTTTGGACAAAAATATCTAGATGACATGAAATGGAAATCAGAAACTCATCAAAAGTATAAAACTGATTTAATCAGTACAACCTTTCATGAATTTATTACAGGTGCAATTTTTAAGAAATTGGAACAGGAGCTGAAATCAAGAGGACAGGTATTTAAGCCACGTAGTCTCGCTGAGATTAACGCCAAGGCACAGTCTATTTATGAATATGATGCGAATGATCTTTATGCAAGTTTTTTAAGTCATTACAAGTCTAATCAAGCTAATATTACTAGCCTATTAGCTAAACCATCCCTCAGCCTACGTGAAAGTCTTTTTTTACAGTTATTTTCTAAGGTTTACCAAGAATATGACCAGTTCTTAAAAATTAATAAAGAATACGACTTTGATGGCCTGCTGATTGAGTCTGCTCAGTTAATTAATGAAAAGAAATACAAAAGCCCTTTCAAGCTTATTATCGTGGATGAGTTTCAGGATACATCACAGGCTAGAGCTAGACTCATTCTGTCCTTATTGAATCAGGTACCAGAAGCAAAGCTATTTTGTGTTGGGGATGATTGGCAAGCTATATACCGCTTTGCGGGTTCAGACATCAGTATTTTCACACAGTTTGAAAGGGTCTTTGGTTATACCAAACAAACACAGCTCACCCAGACCTTCCGCTCCAATCAGGGTATTGCCAATGTTGCTAGTGGTTTTATCCAAAAAAATAAATCGCAGCTTCAAAAAGTCGTCAATGCCGTTGATAAGACCATTAGTAAAGTGGTTGAAATAAACTTTTTAACAAAGACTCAGGAAATTAATGAATACCTACTTAAAACCATTATGGCAATCAATAATGCCAATACTGGCTCAGACAAGAAAAAATCCATTTATATTTTAGGTCGTTATAAACACCATAAACCTAATTTAGACAGTATTTTGCCATTTCTTAGAAATTGTACTTTTGAGTTTAAAACCATTCACTCATCAAAAGGCTTACAGGCAGACTATGTTATCCTTCTAGGCTTAAATACTGGTAATAGTGCATTCCCTTCTGAAAAAGAAGATGATCCTCTTATCAACTTAGTCTTGCCACAACCAGAGACACATGCCTATGCTGAAGAGCGCCGTTTGTTCTATGTTGCACTGACTCGTGCAAAGGAAAAAGTTTATTTAATTGGTGAGCGTAATTCAGTTTTTCTTGAAGAAATTACCAGTAATCAGATTTTTAAAGAATTTATCCATATACCTCAAGACGAGCTTAAACCTATCAATAGTAATATCCCACCAGAATGGTTGTGTCCAAAATGTGGGCAAGGCAGACTCAGGAAAATAACTAGCGGACCTTATGGAGCATTTTTAGGTTGCAATCGCTACCCAAATTGTGGATACAAAAAGAGTTTAAAGCGTCGTTGAATTCTGATGAATCTGTTGAACAATCATTAAATAATCGTTTTCTAATGTTGGCTGATCAAATTCATCTACATAGTTTTCAAAGTCTATTGAAGGCATATATGCATTCAATACATAGAAAAAGTTATTATGCCAAGAACCATGTTTATCAATAATTATAGACTTTTCAGCCTCATTAAATTGCCCTGCTGTTATATCCACGATAACACCATTCACTTTAAGCCATAAATGTAATTGGTGGACATCTGAGATAGACTGGCCTTTTATCATTAAAATATTTGCAATATTATAACCTTTTTTCTCTACCAGGAAACGAGCCAGCATCATCGAAGAATATTCGCAACAGGCAATAGGAAACAAGGACAATAATTCAAACTGAAAATTATCTTTATCGATCTGAAAAAAGCCGTGCAAAAATTCTAGGACATCTTTCTCTATTTTAAAAATAGACATAAACTTATTTCTAATAAAACATATTCTTACAACAACTTAATTGGAGCAATGTGATTCAAACAGATAAAGTTATTTTGATATTTTTTATGTTATTTACTAAATGAAAGAAAATTTTTCACATAGATATATTCATAATCTAAAATCTCAATCAGCTACTGGAAAAATTGTGAACATTACTATTTTTTTAGAATATAGGCCAGATGAAGCAGCATTAAAAGTAAAAAACATCTATGACCTCTTATCAAATCCTTTGTTCATATCTCACAGTCTATATAACATGATCAGCTTGAATTATCGGAAGATGATAAGCTGATTATCAATTCTATTAAATTTATAAAATATCTAATTCATTGGTTATCTAAAAATTATCTAATAAATTTTGTTAAGAACCTATAATATAAACATTAACTATTTTTTAAATTTTCAATCTCTGACTTTATCCAATTACGGAATGCCACAATTTTAGGAAATTCAAAGGACTCCTCACGATATACAAGATAATAAGCTAAATCTGATTGACGTTGTATGTTTGGATAAACACGGACCAAACGACCTGCTTTAAGATCATCATGAGCTATAGCACTACGAGCCAATGCAACACCATGTCCATCCATTGCTAATTGAAGCACAGCTGCAGAATTATTAATCTTAAATCCCGCCTCATTATTAGATTGGATACTATTTTCGTGTAACCATTTTTGCCAACTTGTAAAGCCTGATTGGCTATTCAAAGCTTGGCAATGGATCAAAGGTAACTCTGTAACTTTCCGAAGATCTGATAGTTTGTCCTGATATTGATGATAAAAACTTGGAGAACATACTGGATAAATTTCTTCCTCCATTAGTTTTTCAGCAACTAAACCTTCCCAGCTTCCAGCACCATATCGAACGGCAATATCTATTCCCCGAATGTTGAAATCGATTGGCTTCAAATCGGTATCAAAAGAAATTTCAATTTCAGGATTTGCACGTTGAAAATTATCAATTTTGGGTAATAACCATTTGGTTGCGAATGTCGGACTAATAGCAACTGTTAACTTTTTATCCATACTGGACAATTTAACTTTCTTTATTCCTAGCTTTATAAAGTCAAAACCTGTCTGAATATCAGGAAGTAATACTTTACCAGACTCAGTTAATTTTAATCTTTGCTTCCCACTAGAATATCTATAAAACAGTGTGACACCCATCAAATCTTCAAGTGTTCTTACCAACTGACCTACTGCCGCAGAAGTTACATTCAACTCTTTCGCTGCACCTGAAAAACTTTGATGTCTAGCTGTTGCTTCAAAAGCTCTCAACGCATTTAGATGTTTAGGTAAATCCATTTCATTAAAGAATTTCTTTAGATTAGAGAAACTTTATATCATTTGATCGAATAAAAAGATATGTGAAAAATATCTTGTGTTCTAAATGTGACTCAGGAAAGTATGAAATCACGAATTAAACTAAGCTTATTCCTTTGTCTTAGTATGTGCCTAGGTATTGGCATCTTGCGCTTTTCATACACTGCACTCTTACCTTATACCCGCGATGCATTCGGCTGGTCTAAAGAATTTGCAAGCATATTGAGTAGCGCCAATCTATTGGGTTATCTAATTGGTGCATATAGCGCAATGCGTTTACCCCAAACAAAAATAATGTCTTTTTTTATCCAAATTGCAGCAAGTCTTGGAATGATTAGTCTTCTTTGTTGTGCCTTTGATGGGTTTCCTTCAACTTGGTATATTTTTTGGCGTGTTGTTTCAGGTGTTAGTGGGGGGTTAATTATGATCCTTGCTCCAAGTATTATTGCTTTATGTGTCGATCCAAAAGATCGCCTAAAAATTAATTTTATAGGATTCAGTGGCATTGGATTAGGAGTTTTAATTTCTACTTGTTTCTTATCTTACTTAGATCAAATATCAATTCAAACTGCTTGGTTAATCTTATGCATTACAGCATTTTTTATTTGTATTTATATCGCCTATGCATTGCAAGATTTCAAAAAAAAACTACCTAGTTCTTTAGCAAGTTATTCAGCAACATCTAAAGTAAACATATTATTCTATAGCCTACTTATTGCTTATAGTTCTAGTGCCTTTGCTTATATACCGCATTCCCTTTTTTGGATTGATTATCTAAGCCACGATTTAAAACTGCCTTTAGCATTTGTTAATTTTAATTGGATTTTATACGGAGTAGGAAGTGCATTAGGTGCTTTTGTCGGTTACTTATCTTCTAAGAAAATAGGAAATTTCAATGCTCTTAAAGTACTCTATTCAATATATATCTCAGCAATCATGATAGCAACTCTAAGCTTTAATCAACTATTTATATTTGTTTCTTCATTTCTAACTGGCTTACTTAACCCTGCCGTAGTTTTTTTAACTTCTTATACGATCTTACAGCTTTACGGTATTTCATACAAAAAATTATGGAGCATTGCAACTATAAGTTTTGCTTCAATTCAACTTATCGGCGGACTTAGTTTCAGTTACTTACAAAAGATCGGTCTGAGCTACCATCAACAATTTATAATTGGTTCATTTGTTTTATTGATTGGTACGCTTCAACTTTTCATATTCTTAAAATCTGAGAATTCTGATTCTACGCTAGGTGTTATAGAGTAACTATTTTCAAATCAAGGAAAAATATATATGACAAAAATTGCTTTTCAAGATCTATATGGTGAAGATTTCAGTCATTGTTTTGGTTGTGGTCGAAACAATGAATACGGTCATCACTTAAAGAGTTATTGGAATAATAATATGACCGAAACACTCGCCAATATAAAGCCATCAAATATTTATACAGGCGGAGTTCCAGATCATTTGTATGGTGGAATGATCGCGTCATTATTAGATTGCCATGGAGCTGCATCTGCAGCTGCATTTAAAAGTAAATCATTAAATATGCCATTTGATGGATCAGCAAATTTAGCAAGATGTGTGACAGGTTCTTTATTAGTTAATTTCATAAAACCTACTCCAATTGATTGCGAAATATTAATAAAGGGTGAATTAATCTTAATTGAGGGACGTAAAATTAGAGTCAATCTTAATTTATTTGCAAATAGTGAAATTTGTGCTAAAGGAGAAATATTAGCTATAGAATTAAAAAGATAATATCTTACACTTCACGATTTTAGCGAAAATAGTGAACACATAAACTTTTGAGATGTAAAATTGATAAAACATTTCAATCCTTAGTTTAAATAACTAGCAATATATTACACACTGCCGAATTCACATGAGCCCTTAATTGCAATCGCCCAAAAATTGGGCGAGGGCTATTCAACATTAGATAAATGGATTCGTGTGACTGACCCAAAAGGCTCTAGCAAACGTCAACTCTCGCCACAACTATCATTTATTATCTAGATCTAGAGGAAGAGAACAAACAATTCAGGAAATCCAATGACATTTTAAAAAGTGCATGTGTACTTTCTGAAAGATCAAGCCAAGAAAGTACACAATAATTCAACATCTGTATGCTAGGGACTCTCTTTATCTTCTGCTTTTAAATATAATTTTCATAATAAGTATCATCTAGCTATTCAAAAATCTCTTTCAAATCTTTCGGTACACCAGAAGCCATTTCCAGTTGTCCTTTACTATTTTTCCAGATCATTGCAGGTGTGGCATAAAATCCATACTTAGCCCCTGTAGATGGAACCATTTCTCAAATTGGGGCAATAAACGAAAGCAACATTATTCAGGCCAAAGATCATATCTTCTCTGTAGAAAGCTTAATTGGTAATCTAGAAAGAGCTAAACCATTTAAAAATGGGAATTTTACTACATTATATTTAGCCCCTAGTGATTATCATCGTGTCCACATGCCATTCTCGGGTATTTTAACTGAAACTATTTATATTCCTGGCGAGTTATTTTCAGTTAATCCTTTAACTGCTGAAAATGTTCCTAAATTATTTGCACGTAATGAGCGAATGGTTTGTTTATTTGATACTGAATTAGGACGTATGGCTATAGTATTAGTAGGCGCAATGATAGTAGCAGGCATTGAAACAGTTGTGACAGGAAAAATTAAACCGACCGGACAATTAGAGTTTCAAAAACATCACGTCAAACTCGAAAAAGGCGATGAATTAGGACGTTTTTATTTAGGTTCTACCGTCATACTACTTTTTGAAAAAGATAAATTAGCTTGGGAAAAGTATTTTAATTCAGGTGATACCATTGTAGTAGGTAAAAAAATAGGATGTTGCACTTGAGTAGATATCCTATAATTTTCAAATACAATGATCCCCATGTTACCAACAAATGGTTCATCGTATCTAATTACATTAACTTGTGTTACATGCTTATTAATGAAAATTTTCAACTACACCATCTGTATGTAAAAATCAACGTATTCAATATCATACATTTTTAGTTAGGATAGTCATAAATGTAAAAAACTCAATGAGTTGGCACTTTTTTATAGATTACATTTAATCATGAATGAGTCTGATTAATTTTTTTAAATGACCTTTCTAAGGTAAATTCAATCTATTAAGCTTTTAGCTTCAATTATTAACCACTTTTTAAACTCTAAAATTTTCGACATATTTAAACACTCTGGACGATATACAATATAATAAGCCAATGGGGACTTATACTCTACATGCTCAAATAGATGAATTAACCGCCCCGCCTTAATATCCTCTTTAGCCATTACACTCCTAGCTAAAGCTATACCTTGACCGTCTAAAGCAGCTTGTAAAACAGATGCTGAATTATTGATTTGCAATCCACTTTTAATCCCTGAGTTTTCCAACCCAACATACTCCAACCATTTCGTCCAAGTTGGAAACGATTTATGAGCTTCCATAGTTAGGTCATGAATCAATGTTGCCTGTAAAATAGTGTTGATTGATAAATCAGACTTGTTTGCTAAAAAATTCGGTGAACATACGGGAAAAATATCTTCCTCCATTAATTTAATTGCCTCTAAACCTTCCCAGTGACCTTCACCATATCGCACCCCGATATCTATACCATTTTCAATAAAATCAATTGGCCTCAAATTAGTATCTAAACGAACTGCGATTTCAGGGAAAAGTGATTGAAATTTATCTATTTTAGGTAATAACCATTTTGCAGCAAAGGCGGGACTAACAGTTACCGTCAAAATATTTGTTGTATTACCTCTTTTTAATTTTTCTAGCCCAACGCTTAACTTATCAAATCCAACACGAATTTCTGGTAATACAGACTCAGCTAATGCTGTTGGAACAAGTCGAGTTTTTCCACCTGATTGTCGATGAAATAATATTATTCCTAAGTGATCTTCTAAGCCTCTAACTAATTGCCCTACCGCTGCTGGTGTGACATTCAACTCTCGAGCCGCCGCAGAAAAACTTTTATTACGCGCACTTGCCTCAAATGCTTTTAAAGCATTCAAATAAATAGGTGTTTCCATTCTATAGATAGTTTTTCTTTCAATAATCACAAGATTATCTCATTTGTCTTTAAAGTCAACAACTCAATAAAATATGCTTAAAAGTAAAAAACTATATCTTTACTTTTTCTATTCATCTGATGGAGAAAATCTCATGGTATATCTACAAATCACAATGACCATCCCTTTAGATAATCGTCCTGCAGCAGCAGAGATTTATCAAAAGTATAAACTTCCTTTTCTCAATACTGTTGAAGGTGCCTTATCAAAAGAACTGTTAATACGTGAAAAGGATGTTCAAGTTTTACATGGTTTTGAAACCTTGAGTAATGCGGAAAGTTATCTCCAAAGTGAACTATTTAATAACGATGTTGTATGTGAATTAAAACCCTTGTTTGCAGCTGATCCAGATATTCGTATATACCAGTCTGTTTAGATTTTTCATCTTTAGACTTTTGACAACTTAAGATGTCAAAAGTCTATGATTATCAGACAAACGCAGATTAAATAAATTTGAGAAATTACTATCTATGAACAATATCTTGAATGATTGGAAATTGCCATCGAGAGCATTAATTTTTCTTGTTCCTTTGTTCCTAACATTCATCATGAGTGGTGTTATTTCTTTTGTGAGCACATTGCAAAGCCTTAGTCTTATCCATTGGGAGCTGAGCCATTGGATTAAATCTTGGTTTTACTCTTGGGTAATTGCTTTCCCTACAGCTTTTTTTGTACTCCCTCTAGCAAAGAGATTTGCAATGCTTTTTATCAAAACATCTTAAATCTATTAGAAAATTGCTCAGGTATTTAATATGTTAGTAAATATACATCTATTCTTAAAAATCATACTTATTGGTATTGGTGCAACAATTATCTTAGATCTATGGGCATTATTTTTAAATAAATTTTTCCGAATACCCATTACAAATTGGGCTATGGTTGGTCGATGGCTAGGTCATATACCAAAAGGAGAATTGGTTCAAAAACAGCTTAACAAAGCTCCATCACTTGATTATGAGCTTGGGTTAGGTTGGTCGGCACATTATCTCATTGGTGTTAGCTATATATTAGTACTGATCGCATTTGAAGGGAAAGTATGGCTTTCGCAACCTACTGTTTTCCCGCCACTAGTTATATCTTGGTTTTTATTAGTTGCTCCATTTTTCATTATGATGCCTTGTATGGGTGCCGGTGTTGCAGGAGCTAACACACCAAGTCCAATTAAAACAAGATTAATTAGCATCGCAGGACATACCGTTTTTGGACTGGGTATTTATGGCAGTGCAGTAATTTTAAATTTATTGATAAGTTGAAAACATATTATGCTAATTCGTGCAGATTTTTCAGAAATTGCTATTGTCAAACCTGAAGATTACCACTGGGTACGCTCTCCTCATGGTGAAGTAGAACGAGTGATGTTAGATCGTATTGGTAAAGAACAAGCTCGTGCAACTAGTTTAGTCAAATTCTCTCAAAACTCCAACTTTCCTGCACATCAACATCCACTTGGTGAAGAGATTCTTGTTCTATCTGGTGTATTTACAGAAAATGGTACACATCATTTCCCAAGCGGTTGGTACTTAAGAAACCCTCATAATTCCAATCATCAAGTTTCAAGTAAAGAAGGTTCTTTAATTTTCGTTAAACTGATGCAAATGTCTATATATGAATCTAAAGAAGTAAGAATAAACACAAATGATTCTAAAAACTGGATTGTTACAGGTAATAAAAAAATATGCCCGTTATATGAATCAGATTTCGAATATACCTATTTAGAAAAACTTAATCCTGACCAATTATTTATTAACAGGTCTGATCAAGGTATTGAAATATTCATTGTATCAGGTCAACTCCAAAAAGAGGATCAAGTTTATCCAACTGGTTCATGGATTCGTTTCCCACCAAAACAACACGCTGTACTTACAGTAAATAAAACAAACACCACTTTATACGTAAAAACTCAACATTTGCTTCATGCTCAGAAAAATTGGAATGATTAAAATGCTTAAAACCTCAATTCTAATCATTGGTGGTGGTCTAAGTGGTTTATATGCTGCTTATCTATTAGAACAAGCTGGATTTAAAGATTATCTACTTATTGAAGCAAAAGACCACCTTGGAGGTCGAATCTACTCAAAGGAACAAATTGATCTTGGTGCAACATGGATTTGGCCCGACCTTAACCCTGAATTAATGAAATTGATACATCAATTATCCCTCCCCTATTTCTATCAACATACTTCTGGTGAACTTGTATTTGAGAAACAACGTGATCAGCCTGCTGTACGTATTTCTGGTGCCTCATGGGAAACATCTTCTATTCGGCTTGAAGGAGGTATGCAAAGTTTAATTCTAGCTTTAACAGAACGTATTTCAGTTGATCGTATTTTACTTGGGCATCAAGTCACTGAAATGACTTATTTAGAAGATCAATCTTTGGGGTTGAAAACTCAACATTCTCTTGGATCAACAACACAATTTTGTTGTGATCAAATTCTATTAGCAGCTCCGCCACGGCTATCTGCTAATGAATTTGTATTTGATCCTCCTTTACCAAACACAACGCTAAAACATTGGATGAATACGCCTACATGGATGGCTCCTCATGCCAAATATGTAGCAATTTATCCTGAGGCATTCTGGAAGCAGATAGGTCTTTCAGGCCAAGCTCGAAGCTATGCTGGTCCATTAGGTGAAATTCATGATGCCTCGACATCCCAACAACATGCTGCCCTTTTCGGATTCTTCAGTATTCCTTACACCATACGTAAAGAAATGGAACCAACAACGTTAATGGCTCATTGTCGGGCACAATTGGTCCGCCTATTTGGATCTTTAGCCGCGATTCCTCAATCAGAATATCTTAAAGATTGGGCTGAAGATGAATGCATTGCCATAGAGTCAGATTGGAAAGTTCCTACCCTATTTCATGGCATTGCACCTGAAAATACTCCTAACCAATCTATTTGGCAGAATCGTATTATCGGTATATCAAGTGAATGGTCAAAAAAATATTCGGGATACCTAGCAGGTGCTGTAGGTGCAGCAGAAATGGGAGTTAAACAAATTTTAAACTCTAATGATCATCAATAACTACGTGGGATCTAAGCATGAAAAATTCATATCAAGCAATACAAGCCAGTGCTTTAGGCAAATTAGAACTTGTTATGCGTACCGTACCCGCTCCAAATAAGGATGAAGTTTTAATCGCTGTCGAGGCATGTGGAATCTGTGGAGCCGATGCTATGACCATTGAGAATCCAAATCCTGATAGCTTCCCTCGTATTCCTGGCCATGAAGTGGTTGGACGCATTGTTGCGATTGGAGACCCAAATTCTAACTATTGGAAAATTGGACAACGTGTTGGAGTTGGTCGTCTAGGTGGGCATTGCAACCAGTGTGATGAATGTCGTCAAGGATTATTCAATTTATGCAGTCATCAGCCTGTTATGGGAAGTACCCATGATGGTGGCTATGCTGAAATGATGATTGCAAAAGAAACTGGACTAATTTCAATTCCTGATGAGCTGAGTTCGGTAGAAGCAGCCCCCTTACTTTGTGCAGGAATAGCAACTTTTAATGCTCTAAAGAAATCAGGTGCCCAAGCGGGAGATACGGTTGCAATTTTGGGTATAGGGGGTTTAGGACATCTTGCAATTCAGTATGCACGACGAATGGGATTTAAAGTAGTCGCAATAGGTCGTGGAGAAGATATCAAAAGCCTAACAAAAAAACTGGGTGCACACATTTATATCGACACAAATATTGAGAATGCTGTCGAACAACTGAAAATTTTAGGAAAAGCGCAAGTAATTTTGAGCACTATTACAAATGGAGAAATTTCATCTGCACTTTTTGCAGGATTACTACCTCAAGGAAAATTGATTGTGGTTGGTGTTGGTAAGGAACCTCTAGTAATTTCTTCTCCTTTACTTGTAGGCGGTGAACGAACGGTACAAGGAAGTATCACAGGCACACCTTATGAAGTTGAGAAAACTTTAAACTTTAGCCTTCTTACAGATGTTCGCGCAATGATTGAAACATATCCACTTGAACACGCACATGAAGCTTATACAAAAGTTCGTACTGGTAAGGTCACATTCAGAGCTGTACTCACCACGACAAATTTCGCCGATTAATTTTACACACAGTTTGAAATTAGGATTCTTTTAATGACCCAATCTAAAATCATTATTATTGGCGCTGGTCTCAGCGGACTTTACGCCGCATATTTACTCGAACAACAAGGAATTAAAGATTATCTTGTTGTAGAGGCTCGAGATCGTTTAGGTGGGCGTGTACATTCGATTGCCATAGACGAGGCAAAATCTGAGAATGAAGCATTTGATATGGGTGCTACTTGGTTTTGGGAAAAGCAACAACCAGAACTAACTCATTTAATTAATAAATTTGGACTAGATAGTTTTTATCAATACGAGGAAGGCGATCTATTAATCGACAGAACTTCATCTCGTGAAGCTTTACGTATGCAGGGGGTTCAAACATCGCCTGCAAGAAGACTTCAGGGAGGTATGTACAAACTGATTGAAAAAATCGCTTCATATATCCCATCAGAAAAGATTTTACTTGGTCATCAAGTCAATTCTTTAACCAAAAAAAATGATGGAATAGAAGTTGAGTTGACCAACCAAATTATTCAATCGTTGATTCTTAAATCTTCTCAAGTCTTGCTCGCTACTCCACCAAGAATATCATTGAAGAAAATTAGTTTTCACCCTCCTTTACCTCAACAACTAACACAGCAATGGCAACAAACTAATACATGGATGGCAGCGCATGCTAAATATTTTGCCGTTTACCCAAAAGCATTTTGGCGAGATCAAAATTTGTCAGGTGCAGTTCATGGCACTGTTACACCATTATTTGAAATTCATGATGCTTCAAGTACTGATGGTTATGCAGCATTATTCGGATTTATAGGCGCCCCCCTAAGTGCTCGCAATCAGTTAAGCAATGAACAATTATCTTTATTGTGTCGCAAACAACTCGTCCGATTATTTGGGAAAGAAGCTAATTTTCCAATAAAAGAATTTATTCATGACTGGACACTAGATCCTTTGACAGCAACCTCTGCTGATGAAGTCACTAGTTTAATCTCAAAGGGTATACCTGACTCAACCCCAGCTTCTGGTGATTGGCAAAACTCAATTGTGGCTATTTCTAGTGAGTTTTCACCAACTCATCAAGGATACCTAGCAGGCGCAATTGAATCAGCAACATTAGGGATTCAAATAGCCATAGAACGTCTTTAACTAATGACATTAAAAATTTTAACCAACAAACGAGTTAGCAAACATCGAAATCCTTCTGATGAGAGAGCTTCTTGTTAATTTACTTCTTATGATTCATGTTGGATAAGCCTCAATGCTTAAGAATTCAATGCACCGCCAAGTCCTAATCTTGGCAAGTTCACAGTCCCTTTTCCAAACCGTTTCCGTGATGGTAATGACTATTGGGGGATTGGCTGGGGCAAATATTGCTGATTCTCCTACTCTTTCGACACTCCCAATCGCAGTTATGTTTTTAGGAACAGCTACAATGATGTTTCCTGCATCAATGTGGATGTCGCATGTAGGTCGACGAAATGGTTTTCTTTGCGGTGCACTCTTAGGGGTATTAGGGGGTATCATTGCTTCTATTGGTATTTTTTATAACTCCTTATATTTATTAGCATTCGGAACATTTTGTGTAGGAGCTTATCAGTCTTTTGCTCAATTTTATCGATTTGCAGCTAGTGAAGTTGCTGATGAAGGATTTCGATCCAAAGCAATCTCTTTTGTTATGGCGGGAGGTGTTGTAGCGGCATTAATTGGTCCTTCTCTAGCTCGTATAGGAGGCCCAATATTTAATAATCTTGAATATGTTGGATCCTTTTTAATTATTACAATTGTTTCGTTGCTTGCGATAGGTATCTTATCAAGCCTAAAAATCCCCGATCAGATTGAAGTAAAAACTAACTTTAGTGCAGGCAGACCATGGTATGAAATTGTAATACAGCCTACATATTTAGTTGCTTTGTTTGGTTCCGTTACAGGTTACGGCATCATGATTTTAGGTATGACAGCAACTCCAATTGCTATGCGTCATGCTCACCATGAATTAGGGACTATTACAACTGTTATTCAACTACATGTTTTGGGCATGTTTTTGCCCTCATTTCTTACAGGTAACTTGATTGCTCGTTTTGGAGTGTTAAAAATCATGTTTTCAGGGATACTATTATTTGTCTGCTATATCGCTTTTGCTTTATCAGGTTTGCAATTCCATTCATTTGCCATTTCCTTAATTCTACTGGGCGTAGGGTGGAATTTTCTATTTATTGGTAGTACTTCATTACTTACTGGCACTTATACCCAAGAAGAAAAGGCAAAGGCTCAGGCTATTAATGACATGACCGTTTTCATCGTTGGATTAATCTGTTCATTTAGTGCAGGTGCATTGCTGGATATGATTGGCTGGAAAACAATGAATATTGCTCTCTTCCCATGGCTATGCTTATCAACATTCTCACTGTTCTGGCTGAAATCTAAAACCCAAAAGAAAGAAATTCTCACCTAGTCTAAAATTTCTGAAAATATTTTTCAGATTGCTAATATGCAAGTTAAAAATCATCTTTTATAACAGGTTATATTTATAAATGAAAAAACTCAATTTCTTCCATCCTCTTATCTTAATCTTTTGTTTCAACCAAACTGCAATGGCAGCTGGGAAAATCGTAGAAGGCCAAGACTATATTGTTTTAGCTCATCAAGGGAAAACTGATTATCCATCTAAGATAGAAGTTCGAGAGTTCTTTTCTTATGGTTGCTCTCATTGTTTTGCTTTAGAAAAACAATTACAACCATGGTTAAAAAAGGGTCTACCAAAGCATGTCTATTTTATTCGCACACCTGCCGCAATGAATCCAACTTGGGAACAAAGTGCTCGTGGTTATTATACTGCGGAATCTTTAGGAATACGGCAAAAAACTCATATAGCGCTTTTCAATGAAATTCAACTTCAGCATAAGCCATTATTTGATCAAAAATCTCTAGCTAAATTTTATGTTCAATACGGAGCAAACTTGAATCAATTTAATCAATTATTTAATTCACCAGCCATATCTAAAAAAATTGAACAGTCAAACCAATTAGCAAAGCTATATCAATTAACAGGTGTACCTAGCATTGTTATAAATGGTAAATACTTAATTCAGGGATCTAAAGTGAATACGACTGAAATTATGGACTATCTTATTGAGAAAGAAAGGCAATAATATGCTGTATAAATAAATTGGTTTAAACATTAGACGAAGTGGTTTACTTTTTATAAACCACTTCGAGTAAATAATATTAAAGATTTAATAAGCCAGATGTAATAAAGCTCTAAAAACTCCAGCAATGAAAAATAAAATTAAAAAACCGAGTAAATACAATAGAAAAAACCATTTCAACTGAGAAAGTTTACTGTCTTTTTTCGTATATATCTCTTTCATTTTTAATGATACCCCTCATCACCAACACGTACTTTGTCTCTAAATACCCAATATGATAGACCTGTATAAACAAGAATAATCGGGATGAGAATTAGCGCTCCAATTAAGGCAAATAATTGACTACTTTCAGGAGCAGCAGCATCCCAAATACTTATTGATGGAGGAATGACATTTGGCCATAAGCTGATAATGAACCCTGTATAAGCTAAAAATACCAATGCGAGACTGTAAATAAATGGAGCAAGCTCATAACGTTTTTTGCAAGCACGTAATATTAGTCCCGTTAGCACAACAACCAAAACTGGAACAGGGCTAAAATAAAGCAGTTGGGGTTGGCTAAACCATCGAATTGCTATCTCTGGTTGAGTTAATGGTGTATAAATACTAACCGCCCCAAAAATCAAAAACAGAACAGAAATTAATTTTGGCATGAGACCATACATTTTAGCCTGTAGATCTAATTCCGTTTTAAAAATTAACCATCCACAACCTAGTGCCGCATAAAGAACAACAACACCTATGCCTGTAAAAATTGAAAAAGCTGTTAGCCAATCTAAACCACCTCCAGCATAAATATGATTTTCTACCTTAATACCTTGTATATACGCACCTAAAATGACACCTTGAAAAAAGCTTGCCAACACTGAACCATAAATGAAAGCTTTATCCCATAATTTCTTGGTTTTATTCGCCTTAAAGCGAAATTCGAACGCAACGCCACGGAAAATTAAAGCGATCAGCATTAAAATAATTGGCATATATAAAGCCGATAAAACTACAGAATACACAACTGGGAATGCAGCATAGAGTGCAGCTCCTCCTAAAACCATCCAAGTCTCATTGCCATCCCATACAGGTGCGACGGTGTTCATCATGACATCTCGTTCTTCTTTCGAGGTTATGAAAGGAAATAAAATTCCAATGCCTAAATCAAAACCATCTAAAACCACATAAACAAAAACACCAATGGCAATTATCACAATCCAAATTAAAGACAAATCAATCATTATGTTTATCTCCTCGCTGCTTATTCTCTATTCCTGTTTGCTCTATCGCATCATCTATACTACTTAATGGTCTTTTTGAAGCTTGCAGAACTGCAATATCAGTATGATCTTGATTAGAATAGATAAACTCAGGACCTTTATGCATGAGCTTCAACATGTAATAGATTCCGATGCCAAAAACGATAAAATAAACAAAGACAAAGAGAACAAGGGAGAGGCCAACCTGTTCAGCGGAAACAGGCGATAATGCATCTTTGGTTCGCAAAATCCCATAAACAACCCAAGGCTGTCTGCCAACTTCTGTGGTAAACCAACCTGCTAACAAAGCTATAAATCCAGTTGGTCCCATTAAAAGAGCAAATCGTTGTAATAACTTATGCTCATAAAGTTTTCCGCCTTTACGCAATATAAGCGTTGCGAGAGCAAGTAAAACCATCAATACACCTAATCCCACCATGATTCTGAAACTCCAAAAAATCACGAGTGAATTCGGGCGATCTTCAGGTGCGAACTCTTTTAGACCTTTAACTTGTCCATCTAGACTATGTGTCATGATCAAACTGCCAAGATTTGGAATTCCAATTGCATATTTTGTTCGCTCTTCCTGCATATCTGGTATTCCAAACAAATATAAAGGCATGCCCTCATCTATATTTGTTTCCCAATGTCCTTCAATTGCAGCTAATTTAGCAGGCTGATGATGCAAGGTATTCAGACCATGCATATCACCAATTAAAATTTGAGCAGGTGCAAGGAATAAAAGCATCCACAATGCCATTGAAAAAGACTTTTTCACCAAATCATCTCGTCGGCCTTTTAATAGGTGAAATGCTGCTACTGCTGCAACCAAAAGTGACGTAACAAGAAAGGCCGCTACAGCCATATGAAACAATCGATAAATAAATGAAGGATTAAAAACAATCGCTAACCAATCTTGTGGAATAATGATTCCATTCTCAATCGTAAAACCAGTAGGCGTCTGCATCCAACTATTTGAAGACAGAATCCAGAACATTGAAATACACGTTCCTATTGCAACCATTAACGTGGCAAAAAAATGTGCTCTTGGTCCAACTCTCCCCCAACCAAATAACATAATTCCAAGAAAACCAGCCTCTAAGAAAAATGCTGATAAAACTTCATAGGTTAATAATGGCCCCGTGATACTTCCTGCAATTCTAGAGAATTCACTCCAATTGGTCCCAAATTGGTAGCTCATCACCACGCCAGAGACGACCCCCATTCCAAAGGCCACTGCAAAGATTTTAATCCAAAACTTAAATAAATCTTTATAGACAGGATTTTGTGTACGTAGCCAGCGCCATTCGAGAACAGCTAAAAAACTAGCTAATCCAATTGAAATAGCAGGGAAAATGATATGAAAAGATACAGTAAATGCAAACTGAATACGCGCCAGTTCTAACGCAGTCAAACCTAAATTCATACTACCTCCCAGTGATAGATTGAACATTGGGAATACGGTAGAAATGCTATTTTAACTGGATAGACGAAACTGCCGAGCCAGATATTTTCCGCCTTGCACAAAGATAAATTGTAGACCTTAGATACTCTATCTACATTTTTAAATACGAACGAATACATTACACTGTTAATAAACAGTGAAAGCTGAATTTTCATGATTAAAACTCTTTAAAATATTGTGTAGTACAAACAGATCAACTATTTGTCATGACCAATCGTGTTCTAAAGAGTCAAAGGAGGTGCTCTGCCTTGTGGCTGCAAATACAGCTTCTGTAAACTAAAATAGACATGTTTGAAGAAAGACTGATAAAACTTTAGTTTCACCTGAATGCGATCTAAAACATGATCAACTCTCAAGTCAAATGGGAGTACTAAATCCCCATATACAGTGCAGTACTGACATTGATGATGGTGTTCATTGTGATCGTGAGAATGCTGAGGTACAAAATCTTGTAGCAGTTCAAGATAAACTGAATGCACATGTTTATGATTAGCTGCTGAAAGAAGATTATGAGTAATGGACATGCATACCGGAGCAATATGAAATTTTTCCGGTAAAAGAGGTTGTAAATATACTGCTATTTGCAAAAGTATTGCAGCAAATGCAATAAATAGTCCACTTCTCTTCAGCAATTTTTCTCTCGACTAGAATTGCACAACAAGGGGGAGATACAAAATAAAAAACATTAAGAAATTTACAGATAAATCCTTAGTTATTTACTCAGATTTTCATTATACAAATATATAATATATTCCCAGTTTTGAAAAGCAGTAATTCCTGTCAACTTCGCTATGTACTTTATCTAAAGATAAGTAAATTAAAATTGATAATCTACATTTATCTCTTCTAACCAACAACTTACATCATATTTTATTTTTAAAATTATATGTTTTAATATATTATAAAAATTCAATTTCTATTGAAGAGTATTTACGTGCTCGTCAAATTGGGAAGATTGCTAGGTTTAATAGCAATTTTATTACAGATTATAGTGTTTCTACAGCCTTTATTACCCGAAAAATACTCTGTTTTTCGGGTGTGTAATACTGTTGTCAATGCACTGTACTTAAAAGGTGCTCATACTACTCAACAATCTCCATTAACCAAACTAGGTTTGTATGAAGATCATGCTAATGGGATGAGACAAACTCATACGCATCATTTTATTAATTTACAAAATCACCATCAGCAGAATAAAGATTCACAGATTGATGACTATTGTCAATTTTGTTTAGTACATAGCTTTACTCTGCCTCTAGTTGATACAAAACATAGAACAGTATTGATTAGAATACGAACTCTACTTCTGCTATCTAAGACAACAATTTTTTATAAACCTGCCCTAAATGCTCTTGAATTTCTGATTCCTGAAAGCCGTGCTCCCCCTCCACCTGCTTAGCAGTTACACAATAAATTAGAAATGTATTGTTTCTGTGTTGTGTACTTGGTTCACCACATAATGACATAAGCTATATTAGAGTTAGCTTTGCAGACCAAGCACACAGCTCAATATCTACATCTCTAGTCACGATAACCCGAATAGGAGTGGATAATTATGAGGCTTAGTATAACCAAACTAGTTTTGTTCTCTCCAACACCTCCAATCAGTTTCGGAATATTTTAAAGAGTTATTACTATTTTCCGATATATCGATACGGAAGAGACCATAATGAATCTATTTAAAAATGATCATACTCAACCTGATCAAAATGAATTTATTAGCGGCTATTATCTGGATTTAGCACAGCAAATCGTCCAGATCCGACAGGAACTAAACATCTCCCAGACAGAACTGGCCGCTAAATTATGCATTTCAGCTCGCACATTAGAAAGTTGGGAAAGAGGTGTCCGGCATCCTTCAAGTTCGGCGCAGGCTTTAATCAAACTGTTTATAAAGTCACCTCAGTTTGTATTGGAAAATCTTGCTTAAAACAATTAGCTAGATTTGTGAATAGCTTTTATTAGCAACTTATAAATAGTTAAGAACTGGTACGAACCTGCAATGCAAAAAGGTAACCGCATCAGTTTGGAGAAATTTTCATGTTTATTGTGATCACATCTCAGAACCGGCGTCATATTACTCCCCATGCGGGAAAATGTCGGAAATTCTGGAAATATGAATTAAAAGATGGAGAAGTGACTGACAAACAACTTATCGAAGTTGAAAAGGAGCAATCCTTTTCCCAGTCTGGTGAAGTACTCGAAAAACTGCTACCTATGGATATATTCGTAACTACGGGAATGGGCGATCGATTACGAGAAAAACTCAGAAATATTGGTGTTCATGTTATGGTAACAGCAGAAATTGAACCAGAACAATTTATCTGCAGTTTAATTTCAACCAAATAAAAGTCTTGATAGAAGCTGTAATTTATCATGAACAAAATAAGAAAACCCTGCATCTGCAGGGTTTTCTTATTTCATTTATTATTGTGAAGTATAAGAACCATCAACAGTATATTGACTGCCGGTCACAAATGAAGCCTCATCAGATAATAGAAAAGCCACTACTTGCGCAACTTCTTCTGGTTTACCCAATCGACCCACTGGATGAAGTTTCACTAATTCTGATTCCTCAAATTCTCCAATTAATGGGGTTTGGATATAACCTGGGTGAACAGAATTTATGCGTATACCTTGATCAGCGTACTCCAATGATGCAGTCTTTGTCAGACCAGTCACACCATGCTTCGCTGCAACATATCCTGAAATATTCTTTGTCCCGACTAAACCTAAGATTGATGCGGTATTAACAATTGCTCCACCACCTGACTTAAGTAATGCTGGAATCTGATAATGCAGCCCATAGAAAACAGCATTCAAATTAATATCGATGACTCTACGCCAAGCGTCAATACTCAACTCAGCAATCGGATTGACTTCACCTAAAATACCCGCATTATTAAATGCTAAATGCAGAGCCCCAAAGCTTTCCACGGCAAACTCAACAGCTTGCTTCATTTCCTCAGAATGAGATGTATCTGTTTTATTCGCAACAGCATGACCGCCAGCAGCTATAATTTCAGCTACAACTTTCTCAGCCGCATCAAGATTAATATCTGAAACAACAACTTTTGCCCCTTGTTGAGCAAGAAGCAATGCTGTGCTTCGCCCAATACCCGAACCTGCACCTGTAACTAAAGCCACTTTATTATTAAAACGTGTTGACATCATAAACCTCTCTTTTTTATAAAATGAGCATGTGAGCCATACTCGTGCTTGAAACTTTTTAGACCCTATTTCTTCACTTGAATTGCAAATTGAACTACATGACATTTTCCGTTATGTAACTTGCCTTCATGACGTTCTTGTTCTCCCACATAAAAATGATAAAGATGATCATTTTTAAATACTGAAAGAAACGACATTGGATCGTACAAATAGTTAATATCTTTCGGACCACCGGTTTGATAATCGATCTGCTCTTTAGAATAAAGCTCTCCAATAAACCAGCCATTGTTTGTCAATGCTTGACGTATCCCAGTGAGAACATTGAATTGAGTATTTTCGTCAAAATGCCCATACACACACATCACATTTTGATAACACTCTCTTGGCCATTCGACATCATTGAGATCAATATTTCTAAGTGTGAAGTCAAAACCAGCTTGCTGGGCTTTTGCAGATAAGTGTTGCAAAGCAACTTTTGAGTAATCCCATATTTCTGCTGAAAATGAATCATTTTGCTGTTTCGCTTTATTAGCCAAATAAAGGATATTCCTCCCCTCACCCTCTGCTATAGCAAGAGTTTTTCCCAAAATTGGAATCTGATCTGCTATCTGTTGAATAAAATGATTGGGCGAAATGCCATACAGATCCTGTGTTTGCGAATAAAGATTATCCCAATGCTGATTCATATCTTTTCCCAATGATTGAAAAAATTAAGCTGTGAATTCTTTAAATGCTTCCAATGCATTAGCGGCATACATCAATGAAGGACCGCCCCCCATATAAACTGCAACACCAAGCACTTCCTCTAATTCTTGCAATGTCATTCCCATTTTGACTAGGGTTCTGACATGAAAACCGATACATCCATCACATCGTGCTGCAACACCAATCGCTAAGGCAATCAGTTCTTTTATTTTAGGATCAATAACACCATCTCGCATTGCAACTTGTGACAATTGATTAAAACTTTTCATTAAATCAGGAGAATCCTGCGCTAATGTTTTTAAACTGCCTGAAATATTTTGAGTTAATTCTTTGTACTTCATGATTTTCTCACTTGAATGTCCATAAACTTAAGTTAGACTTAAAATAGAAATCTAGTTATTTCTCTACTGGATAACCCTGCTCTAGCCATGCTTGGAATCCACCCTGAACAGATTTCACCTGAGTAAATCCCATATTCTGTAAAGTATCTGTAGCCAGAGCTGATCGACCACCCGTCCCACAAATCAAATAAATCGGCTGATCTTTAAGATGTTCTAGTGCTTGCAAGGTATCGCAATGATGGCTCGCCACAGGATGCTGGTGAATTCTCATTTCTAAAACACCACGAGGATAATTCACGGCTCGGTCTATCGCTGCCGCCTGAAATTCATCTGGTTCCCGAACATCAATCAAAATGGTTTTATGGTTTTTCATGGCTTCAAGTAAGTCTGCGACCGTCACTTCTTGAATTCGGTTTTTTGCCATTGAAATTAATTGTTCTGCTGTTTTCATTACTCTTTACCTCTTCCGATCTTTAGAAATCTGGTCTCTGATTAAATATTCATGTCTTTAAAATACAGTTTTTAAATTTGGCTCTAATCTCTTGCTTGTATTAAGTTATGATGACTGTAGAAATTAAATAAAATGCTACGCTTATGACAGTTATGGCAAAAACCTTTTGGATTTGACTATTCTTAACTAAAGGCATCAAACTTCGACCAATCAACATCCCAGCCATGCAAGCTAAAACGAAAGTCAGCGTGACCGAAACGGGGTATTGAAAACCATCTAAAATATGAGCTGAAATGCTGACACCACCTATCAGGAAAATAATCATCAACGAGGTCGCAACAATACTGCGCATATCAAGATCAGTTACTTTACTCAGTGCTGGAACAATCACGAATCCCCCACCTACCCCAAGCAAACCAGTCAATAAACCTGCCACGACACCAATGGCGCCGAGAGACAATGCAGTTTTCATGTTCCAAATCAGACGACCAGTTGTTTGGTTAACTTTACACAGCACACCTGTATGGTCATTCACTTTTTTAAAAAAAATCCGGTAAGCAACCACGAGCATGACTAAACTGAATGCCAAGGTAAGCCATACAGGAGAAATTATTCCTCCCAGATGCACACCATAACGTGCTGAAGGAATGCTAATCAGTGCAATCCAAAGTGCAGCCCGATAGCGTACTATCTTCTTAAATAAGCCTTCAAATGTTCCAACCAAGGCAGATAGAGTGACTGCAAGCAAGCCAACAGGTGCAGCTTGTGCGACCGTCCATCCTTGACTTGCCATCAGTGCGGGTACAGCCAGAATGCCGCCACCAGCACCGGTTAACCCAAGCAAACCACCGATGGCCAGTCCTTCAAGTATTAGCATCCACATCGCTACTGCCCCCTCTATTACCAAACCAATTAAACAAAATTTGTTGTTTAATCTTAAAATTTGCCTATTTGAAGTAATTCAGTGGAAGTTTTAAATAAGAAACACCATTCTCTTCGGGTTCAGGGAATTGTCCTGCTTTCATATTGATCTGTATCGAAGGTAAAATCAGTTTGGGCATACTTAAACCCGCATCGCGCTTATTACGCATTTCAACAAAATCATCTTTGGTCGTGCCATCGTGAATATGGATATTCTGATTTTTTTGAGTATGAATATCCGTTTCACACATATAGGTATCGCGCTTTTCTGGCAAATAATCATGGCAGAGAAATACACGTGTTTTCTCAGACAATTGATATAAGCTTTGTATTGAATCAAAAAGAATTGATGCGCTTCCCTTCGGGAAATCACAGCGTGCCGTACCATAATCTGGCATAAACAAAGTATCGCCCACAAACACGGCATCACCGATGACATAACTTAAGCAGGCTGGAGTATGTCCAGGAGTCGGGATGTTATATGCTTCGATTGAACCAATTAGAAATTGCTCATGATCATCAAACAAATAATCAAATAATTGTTGGGTATTCCACTGTTTGATATCCAAATGATAGATAGCAGCAAAGGTCTCTTGTACCGCAGCAATTCTCTGGCTCATGGCGATTTTTCCGCCTAATTGGGTTTTGAGATATTGTGCAGCAGTTAAATGATCGGCATGAACATGGGTTTCTAAGACCCACCCGACTGTTAAACCCTGCGCTTTGACATAGGTAATGATCTGATCGGCATGTGTGGTAGAAGTTGCGGCTGATGCAGCATCATAGTCCAGTACACTGTCAATAATTGCACATGACTTAGTGGCTGGATCACTCACCACATAACTGAACGTATTAGTATCTTCATGAAAAAAATCTTTTACAACAGGTGAATTTGACATGATTAAGCTCCTGTCCACTTACGGTGAAGCAAGACGCCTGCAAACATCGAGACAATAAAATACAGAACTTGATAATGCCCAAGACCAATCAAGGTAAAACTGGGTGCAGGACATATCCCAGCAAACCCCCAACCAATACCAAATAAAAGGCTGCCCGAGATCAGTTTAAAATCAATTTTATGATTGCTAGGTAATTCAATTGGTTCATTAAATACGGTTTTAGGTGCCTGACTGCGTACCACCTTTTGAAAAGGAATAATTGCAATCATAATCGCCCCAATCATTACAAAAGCTAGGCTTGCATCCCAATCACCAAACAAATCTAAGAAGTTTAGAACTTTTTCTTGATTAGACATCCCTGAAAGCATCAAACCTGTAGAAAATAAACCGCCGAAAATGAAAGCCAGAAAATTCTTCATTTAGAAAGCTCCTGTGACATGGCGAATCATGTAAACCGTAACAAATCCAGCGAACATAAAAATCATGGTGGCTAGGATCGAACGTTTAGATAAGCGGCTGATTCCACAAATGCCATGACCACTGGTACAGCCTGAACCTAGGCGTGTCCCAAAACCCACCAATAGCCCAGCAATGATCATCATCAACGGACTGGCATTCAATTCAATTTCTGGCTGAACAAATCGCCCATAAATGAAGGGTATAATGATCAAACCTGACATAAACCAAAGAGCAGGTGTCTTAAATATCGTTTGAGGGTTTAGAATTTGTGCAACTAATCCACTAATTCCGGCAATACGACCATGTACATATAGGTAGCCAACTACAGCTGCACCTAGCAATAATCCACCCATAAAGGAAATCAAATAGTCATACATACAATTCAAATCGCGCCAAACAATATACTTATTAATATTATATAATTAAATAATATACAAGTATTACTTTATTTTTTTGTATAATAATAAGATGATTTTTAGGATGCGTTTATGAATACCAATCAATTAAAAATGAAAATAGATCTTTCAAAAGTCGATCTTGTCACTGACTGCCTAAAGGTCTTATCGAATCCTGATCGTCTTAAAATTTTATGTGTCTTAGTCGATGGTGAACTGAATGTTCAACAAATTGAAAAAACCGCTCAAGTATACCAACCAACATTGTCCCAACAACTTACGATACTTAGAAAAAGTAAAATGGTATCGACACGCCGTGAAGGTAAACAAATTTTTTATCAATTTAGCGATATGCGAATATTACAAATCATGCAAACCTTATACGGCTTATATTGTATGAATGACATGGACTCGGACTAAAAATGTTAACTCCCTAAAAATATTTCACATTTGGAATAACAGACTCTTCTGCTCACTTTTCAAGCAAAAAAATTCTGTTACTTTTTTCAAATCAATTATCTAAAGACTGGTATAAGTTTGGCTCGGTGCTGTTCACTCAACCATTGTCTTTATTTTTGATTTGACTGGTAATGGTGAATTGATCATCCTTTTCAGGAATGCGCTTACCACTCTTTTCGACAACCTTGCCAATACTGAATTGCCCTAGAATGAGTAGTATAGTAATCCCCCTAAAAAGACGGATCTCCAAGTTAGCTTGGTTATTGGTTTTCCCTTGGTTATTATTGGTATTGTGAACGATAATATTGGTAAGCCTAATGTAGCAATATACACGATGAAAAAAACAAAATAAGAATAATAAAATGCTTAGAGGTTAACTAATTATTGTTTCATGCTGTTTGGAAATTGCACTACACCCCTGAATACTCCATGAGGTCATACACCGGCAATAAATTTTATTGATTAATCAATTCTAGCTAAATCTGTCTGTATTATGAATTATCAACACATAAAAAATTAATATGCAGACAACTGTCTTTTTCAGCCAAGTTACTTAAATACAAAACACCAAAAAATTTGCTTTTGAATGATTCAAAATGAGTATTTACTGACTATCAAGTTCCCGTTTAATAAAATTAAAACCTTACGACACATATTGTCGTAGTTTAAATAACACCCCATTCTTTCACTTATTTCCCTCAAGCATAATAAGCTCCATAAAGACATCCTTAAGGAATAAGTAATTTTGACTCCCCCAAACACAGTAGATGAATTGAATAAGCAAGCAGAAAATTTTTCAAGATACCTATCTCTCTTGTTTAAGCTAGGCACATTTTTAGGCGCACTTTGCTTCACACTCTATTGTCATAACTTGAATTATTTCCCAATGGGAGTAACCATCAGCGACAGCTTGCTTTTTATTATTTTTGCTGGAAGCTTTTGTTTAATCTATGGTTTCATGATCATGTGCTTATTGTCACTTGGTGTATGTGTTACTTATGTTTTGAAACCACTGTTTAAAATTATCCACAAATATTATAAACAGTATAAATTGAACAAAGGAGTCTTAGTGGTTTCTGATCCTA
Organism: Acinetobacter rudis; assembly: GCF_031157835.1. GTDB lineage: Bacteria > Pseudomonadota > Gammaproteobacteria > Pseudomonadales > Moraxellaceae > Acinetobacter > Acinetobacter rudis_A. Next base: position 186,338 of record NZ_JAVIDR010000001.1, read on the forward strand.
TTGAGTTTGTTAAACCTGACATGATTCATATTCTGTTAGCCGCCTTAGGTGTCCTGTTTATTTATATCATGCATAAAACTGACTCTGATCCGACTGTTCTATTGAGCTTATTAGCAACTACATTTTTTCTTTCGGTTATATGGGCGGGTTATCATGATAATCGCTTGAAACAAAACAATATTACTCAAGAAGAGAATGCTCCCGCCATTACCCAACAACATGAAAATGCTAAAAAAAACAAATGGACATTATTGGTACTTATTTTGATTATCCCGCTACTTTTCAGTGGTGTATCAGGTAGAGTTTTGGATGCAGGAATGCGGTTTTCTAATCTAAATATTGGAATTTCATCGGTATTAGTTAAACCACCTTATGACAAAGCTATACCTGAAAAATATAAAGATCAGCATCCTCTATACACTGAAGAGGGATTCATAGCGTTTAAAGATATTGATGTAAAGCTATCAGGGATAGGGCAAAAAACTGTTATTCAATTTATGCCCCTAACTGCAACAAAGCCCCAAAACTTAGCAATCCCAAATGATAGAATTATCGTTCTTCCGCCAACACCGCAATAAGTATGATTCAATGGAGACACTAAGCCTCCATTGAAATTCTAATTCAAAGCTTGAACAGACCTCTGTAGACCTTGCTGAATATCCTGTACAAAATCCTCTCCATGATTAGATTTAGGTCGATTTTTTCCTTTCGAATTAGGCTGTATTTGTTCAAATTCAGAATTCTCACTCACATAAAATTCCTCCACCAAATCTAATCCCTCCTCAGCATTCACCTCAAACCGTGCATTGCCATAGCCTTGCCGTGCTACCTGATCCAAAGCAGCCTGATTAAAACCACACAATTTACTTTTCTGATCAATCTCCTTGGCAGTTTGAATCGCCTCTTGTAAATGAATGCCTTCACGTAAAGTCAGATCCACGTAATAGACTGGGATTCGATAGCTTTGTGTCGTAGACTTACCTCTAAGCATGAGTTGAAGCGGTAAACAGGACAACAAACCATTCGATGCCGCATGGTAATAACTTAAACGTGCAGCCAAAGTGCGGATACTGTTGTAGCCTGTGGTTCTAAAGATAAATGTACCGAGTTCATCACTGTCATCCAGATTGACATGCAAACGACCATAGGGCTTACATTGTCCACCCTGTGCCAATAGGCAGATATCAGGCGATGGACAGGGTAATTGTTCTACACCCTGTTGGGTAAGCCGTTGGCAGGTCTCACCATTACCCACACAGACAGGTCTACCCGTTTGTCGGTCAAATAAGCTGTACTCAGCACGTAAGTTCAGTTCAGGATCATTGAAGATCATGCGGACTGGTATGGTTCTGAGTTTTTGATTCGGTGCTTTGGTACGTAATTGTTCATCGAGTGGATGTTTGATCCAACCATCTTTTCCTTGAATTTGACTGGTAATGGTGAACTGGTCATCCTTTTCAGGCAGTCTCTTGCCATTCTTTTCGACCACTTTACCAATGCTGATTCGTCCGAGTATCGGTGGTGTAATGGCTAAACCTTTAATCATGGTGATTTCCTCTGTTCATGTTTGAATTAAAATAAAGTTTGCATAAAAAAATCCCATGCGCTGAGGCATGGGATGTTTATGTTGGTTTGATGTTTTAATGTTGAGTGGTTAAATGTTCTGCTTAGGCTAAACTTGTTTCAATCGTCATTGCTATAGATGTTGAAACGCCGTGAACCTATTTTGCTTTGTGGAAATTGATTCAGATATTCAGGGTGTTGTTTCAGTAAAGCCTTACTGTCTAAGATGATCGAGTCTTTGGACTTTTTCCACGTGACGGAGCCTGCTTTAAAGGTTGCCCGTTCAGCATCCTGCATCTTGGCTTGCAGCTGGTGCTTCAGCAGATCGAATTGCTCCTGATGCTTTTCAATATGATTGCGCGCTTGAATCAATTGTTCAAACTGTTGATTGGCTTGCATATCTTCGGATAAGTCTGTAGTACTGAGTGGCACATGTTCTGGATATAAAAGCTGTAAGGCTTTGGCTGCTGATTCACTGGCATCGGCTTCAGGTGGCATATCCTTTTCCACACATTCCCAGAAGTAACGCTCGGCATTGACGATATGTTGAATCACGGATTCAGAACGCGTCACTTTAAAAATGCGCATTTCATGCCCACAGATCAGCACACAAATATGTGCGGCTTGTTTTCCTGTGACTGCCAATTGGTGTTGCACTTGGCAAAGCACGTATAACGGCACACCATCTCGCCAAAGCTTGGCCCCATATTCCCCTGCGGTTTTGCATTCCAGAATTTGCACCTCTGCGTTGCCCACCACGGAATAGTCTAAGTTAGCCAACATGAAATGTTTGTCTGGATCAGGATGTTGCAGCACTGCATTCACACGTCGGACTTTATGCTGAGTGTGCATGCTGTAATATTCAGCAACCAAGGGTTCTAATTGCTTGCCCCAATACAGAGGTGCATGGCCTTCGCTTTCATCCTCAATATTTTGTTGAATCCGTCCTGTTTTGATCATCCATAGTTCTAGCATCGACATATAGGGATTAAGTCCACAAGCTGCTGCACAGTCACTACTTCCAATGCCCTTGCGTCTGACTTCTAACCATTCAGCTTGGGTCATATGTTTGGTTTCTGCTAAGCGTTTTGGCTGGATCAGTTTAGTGCGATGGACATGAATATTTGTTCTAGCTGGATTAGGTTGAATTAATGCTGAGTTCATAGAAATTTCCTCTGATTATTAAATTTTAGGCATAAAAAAAGCCACATCTGGAGATGTGGCAAAGAGGTATTTGGATTCAAGGAGATTTTCAGGATCGTATTGATCTCATGGGATCATCTTAGTTCCCAAACCTGAATCTAAACTTAAACAATCAATCGTAATGCTTGTTCGAGTCCACGTTGCTTAAGCCCTGCGCCTGCACCGAACCAAGCGGAATCAAGACGGTGATCCTGACTCATGGCACGACGTTCGTGATCCGCAAACTCAGTGATTGAGCACAGCAAACCATAAGCCGTGTCTTTAGCTGAGCTGAGTTCTGCCCCACGACCATGCCCATTAAACATGGTCATGACTTTGGACATGGCACGTCCATTCGGTTCAGTCTTGTTTTCAGCTTTCGTGGCTGAGTTGGCTTGTGTGGCGACATTACGATAGAACTGAATAATGCCTTCGTCCTGCTCAATTGGACTTAAGCTGGTATTGTTAAACACGGCATCAAAATACGCTACCGCTTCGGTTTGTGTCACTTTACGTTGACTGAGTTGCTTCATTTCATACATGTGTTCCTCCCACGCACGGACTGAAATCCCCAGTTGCTGTTTGATCTTCTGCGCATCAAACTTAGTGCTGTGTGGGACTTTGACCACACCTGCACTTGCGTTCTGACCTTTTAAGGCAATAGCTAGAGTGTTGTTACACACCACGCGGATTGAGGTGAATTGTGCAGTGGTTGCCAATGTACCATCGCAAGCAGTGGCTAAGAGAATATAGCCATTACTGACATCTTTACCCTTTAAAGCAGAAGTCTGCCCTGTTTTGGCTAAAGCCCAGAATTTCTTCCCTCCTTTCAGTACCCCAGCGGTTTCTAATTCAAAGCCCGATTGTTCAGTCAGGTCTTTGTAGAAATGTAGAATTTCTTTAGGTTGAACTTCCTGATAACGTTGACTCACTACCGATAATGGCGCATGGGTATCAGATCGATAAAGAACACGCTGTTCTTCATAAGGCATGATGATGCTTTGTCCACGTTCATTTTGAGCCATATAGCTGACATCTGAAGATTCAATTCGCCAATCCATGCCTGCCTGCTGTGCCCAGACTTCAATCGGTTGGTTTTGGCTGAGTTGGTTGCCTAAGCCATGCCAAGGGGTTTGACCGACATAAGCCATTTTTTCAATTTGATGTGCCATAGTTCTTTTTCCTATTCAATGTAAATTTTGGGTTTTGTAAGTTTTAACGTTTGTAGGGTTGTCTGTGATGCTTTTGTACAACTAAGCTCGATCTGCAAAGTGATGACCACATTCCAGACATTCATACAGAATTTGGGCTTGTGCGGTTTCTTTCAGCATAGGGTTCGGTTGCTGTTCTTGGACATAATTGAGAAAACATGCAGCACATCCGACTGCTCCGCCAATCACAGCACCGACCACATAGACCATCGGACGTTGCCCTTTGATCAGGCGTGCACCTGAAATACCCATTGCGGCATAGTTCACGATATATTGCATCAGGCTCTGCATCGGCGGTTTAAGCAGGGTTTGACCCAATGAAGGATTGGGATTGGATAGATGCGGTTCAGCGATTTCAATCTCATCGCTGGCACACATCGGACAATAAATTCGAGGCATATCGATAACTCCATAAAATTTCAGGCATAAAAAAAACCATGCCCTTAAAGGGCATGGTTTTTGATGAGCTTATCTTTGATTCAGCACTTAGAAACTGAGATACAGTTCAAGCTTCAGCATTAATTGAACTGATAACTTACACTACCTTTGGTAGTTTCTATATCCACTTGTACGACGTTAGAGAAACTACATTTATCCAGTCGAAATCGAGCTATTTGCCCCATCTGAAAATGTAGTGGGAAATTAAATCTTTTATCAGATCCCATATAGGTACATTGTCCGTTGTTCACAGTGACATTGGTCACTTCTATCGGTTCTGCTGTATTTGAACGGATCGTAATCACTGCAGGACGGTTCCATGTCCCATAAACCATTTCATTCAATTCGACCGAAAAAGTATCTGGTTCCAGCCCTGAACTGCATCCTTGTAAAGCCAATGCAGATAACGAGAGTAATGCGGTAAAGCCCAAAGTTTTCATTAAGTTGTTCATTCTGGATTGCTCCTAAATATTGTATTCAGATGTAGAGATATGAATGCTTTCCCTCAATTAGCGTTGAGGAGAGAATGCTCTTACATCGTGGTAATATGTATTTGAAATTTCTTTATTTTTAAAAAGTACTCAACAGCAGATTTGGTCACTGTCATCCATCCCCCAGATAATCAAATTTTTCAGGTTCTACAGGGACGACTTTCTTGGGATATTTCTGCAAGAGGGTTTCTGGGGAAAGATAATTTTCTAGACCAAATTTGAAATTCCATACAGGCGCATGTGAGACATCTTTAAATGGCATGGTTTTCAGTTGTTCTATTGCGTTATCAACAAAGTGCCATTCCAGTTCAACTGCTGATCTTTGCTTAAAGCTTAGTGGTTTGAATACAGGCGAAACATACATCACGTCTATAATATTGTTGCGACGCCGATCTAGATTGCCCGGTTTATTGAAATAGAAAAAGATGCCATTTGGGCTCAGTTGATTATTTTTGAAATTGAATACATACCCTAATTTGATTTGTCCAAAATATTCAGCGATTTGTTTGGCTAATTCAGGTTGAACTTTTATCAGTACTTCTGATTCCAGAAAAACTCTAGACCCAATATCTTGTCCATATCGAACCGTCATCTGTTCATGATCTGCATCATAAGTATAGGACGCATAAGAGGAGTTCAACCTAATACCTCGAACACTTCGGTTTAACGCTTGTTCCAGTAATGTCAGATCATAGTCCTTAACCTTGCTTTCCGCATTTTGCTTTTCCCGTTGCACTCGTGCTTCATAGTCCTGTGTTTTTTCAAATTCCTGCTTCGGCTCAATGTGAGGGGCTTTCATATAACGGATATGATTGATCGCCAAATTATTGCTATATTTGAAATATTCATCGTTGGTCAAATCAATCAACAAATAATTGTCTTGAGGATCATGATTTTGATTACCGATCACAAAAATTTGATCTGGACCTAGATTGAGCTGTGGGTGAATCAGATCATAATTTTCATAAAGTGAAGAATCTCCGATCCGCTCTATTTCCCAACTGGTTGGGTATCGAATTTTTTGATGTTCGGGAATATCCGAAAGTTCTAATTCTTGCAGACTTTGATCAGGGCTGATCTGCGCCTTCGGCACAATTACGGTTGGTTTTTCGGTGATATTCTGCAAAGCTTCACTGCTTTCTGTGGTTTGACCTTCTACAGCGGGATCACTTTTAGGCTGATCTTTACTGGAACAGGCATTCAGTCCCATCAATAAAATACATAAAGACAGACACTTTAATTTAGTTGTCATCGTGCATCATTCTCTTTCATTGTCCATAAGCACTTCTCAGCAATCGCCAAGCTGGACTTATGGTGATTTGATGTTCTTCTTGGAGTTCTGCCTTTTCTTCTGATGTGACTGTTCCGTAGAATGAGTAGATCTACAAATCAGCGATAAAATGATTCAGATGTGCAGGCCAACAAAGGAACAAGCGCCTTCATTGAGCGTTCCCCAAATGCTAAATTTTTAAAATATCGGTTTATCTGACGTCGACAACGCCATAGAGAGTACTGGGGTAAAAAAGAGAATGTGTATTTAAGAATGTAGTACGCATGGCGGACTCCTTGTGTGTATTAAAGAGCTCTACCAAATTACTGTCAAATAATGGTGGCAGAACGAGAGAGGGTTGACAGACTGACACACAAGAATCAGCACGCACAAGGCGTCCCTCCCTCGCCCTACCGCAACGGAGGAGGAACGAACGAGTTCGCCACCAAAAAATTACTCTTTTGATGTGCTTGTGTGTAAATGGTCTGTCAAAACCAACTGACAATGTAGGTCAGCAAGTCAAGGATAATTGGCAGGATTTAAAGTGTCAACGTTGTATTTTTACTGGAACAATCAATTGAGTGTTTTCGCTATGCTTCTGATTCAGAATGACTATTGAATAATCAACATCATCTAAACTTCAACTGAAGCTATAATTTCAACCTGAATTAAACAGCACACTCAATTATAATGGTGCTTAGTGTTATTAAAGGAATCTGTGCATGCAGCGATTGAAGTGTATTGGAGGCCCACTGTATGGGCTCGAATATTCACATTCGCAGGATAAGTTTAAATTCTTTGATAAACAAAAAGGCAAAGATACCCTTTATTACAAACAAGTCTTAGACTTTACCCCACCTCAGTCATTCTTCATTGCAGAATCAATTTCTCCTGATTTTGCTTATGCACTGGCATTACAACTGATGGGGCAAAAATCTCATTTATAGCTTTGAATTTTATCTCAATTTGTGATCATTCTACGTTCACTGATCTTTTGAGCAATCCATGCATTGACCTCATGTGCAATCCAACCGACTCGATTGCTGGTTAAATTGATCTGCTGAGGAAAACTGGCATCATAATACTTGGATTTAGGATCTAGCAGTGAATAAATGGTGGCACGACTCAATCCGGTGATTTCAACCAATTGCTTGATGTTTAAGATTTGGTTGATCTGAAATGTTTGTGAATTTAGCGCATTCATCTGATGAACTCCGATGTGGTATGAAGGCGTGCGTTCTGCACATATCATGTCCATCACCGTAAAAAAATAGGTACGCCTCGAAAGCCCACCGTATCCATTGGATTGGATACAGGAGACGCTCTATTTCGATTTACTTTAATGGGATTAGAATCACCATTTCTTGCCATTAAAGATTTTAAAGCCACGTGTTGCGATGCAAATCTTATTCATCTGCTCATTTACACTCGTCACCGTATCTGGCAAGTCACCAAGATCATCCAATGGGTTTTTAGGCTCAGGAAAGTTAAAAAGCCCATCTGGGTCAAATCCGAATGGATTGCCATTTGAGTGCTGTGTTTCTTCATCTGGAATTTGCAATAAAATACCCATGCCATAAGTGGCATCCTGCCACAGTCTTAATAGGTCAACTGAATAGTCAATATCATTGCAATAAAAGACTTTTTGAAAGGTCAGGTAGAATCTAATCACGTAACAGTTTCGGGTACTGTCACGAATTAAGTGATAATAGCTAAATATAACTTGTGCACGGAACCAAGGTAAGGATGTTAGCTTCTTTTCAAATACCCGAAATGATTGAATCACTTGATCGACTGATTGCAACAGTTCAGTACCCACTGGATAACTCAGATAGAATTTTAAATCAGGCGCATCTACACTCAATTTGCTGACTTCTGAATAAAGCTCACGCAAATGATCAACTCTCTTCTCGTATTGCTCATTACTTTGATGTAAAGCCTCATGAAAACCCGTCGTTGCAAATAACTGTTTCAGTTTATTTAATACATGCTCCGCCAGCCATTTTGCAGTATGTTTGGCAGTTGGATTAAAATAATGCTGACGTGAGTCGAATTGCTGTAAGACGGTAAAATAGGCGTTTCTGAATTGTGTCACCCAGAAGCTGCAATCTGAATCTCGATGATGAAACATTAGCTCATTCCACTCTCGAAAATACACCAGCAAAACTTGAGCCGTTTGTTCAATGATTTTCTGAATATGTTCATCATGAGTCATGGGCGGGATGGGTGAACCAAATCGCACTTGAGTAAAGAAGTTGTGTATATCTTGCTCTAAACGTGGTGCAGTCTGATGTTCAATGTGTGTAATGTCCATGGAAAGTCCTATGAAGTGAAATTTTTCATAGAACTGTCCACTCCATATTTTTTTACAGTTAATTGACGATTTGCTCATCCAATAAGTCATCTACATCTTGTTCAGACCAAATTCCTGCTTCTGCTGATATTGGGTGATTGATCTTATACTTACGCCCATGCTCGTGGTAAATTCCTTTAAAGAAAGTTCTTTTACCCAATGGCTTAATCAACATCCGCTGTAAATACTTTTCAGGCTGAGTCAGATAACTGGCTACATTCAAAGCATTCTGCATTTCTAAGGGCTGATTGCGATGGATCATGCCTATCCCCAATAAACCTCGATCAGCGTATTGTTTTTTCTTTTCAGGGGTATTGTTATTGAGTCCGTAACCTAAATCCTGAGTTATCTCATGCCACTTCTGAATCACTTCATTAGCTAAGTACCAGTCCTGACAACGCTCAGAACCGTTGTAGATCAGCATCAGATGCGCATGGTAGCCTTTTGTTGCACCCTGCTCTAATGCTAACCCATAACCTAATAAATGCTTAAAACAGCCATTCTTGTCTTTCAATAGATGACGAATTGATTCAATATGGTTATAGAAATCCTGCACCGTAATATTCGGCATAAGCTCTTTCAAATACCCCAAATCAACACGCACAACCAAAATCTTATAATGATCGTTAAGAATCCTCTGCACATATTCTAAAAAGCGGTCTTGATTCTCTTCCTCTTGCTGTTTAAACAAACGAATTTCAGCCAAGTGCTGTGACCTATGACTTCGTAATAGATTTCGAAGATTGGATATTTCTATAGATGATAACTGTGTCAGATATTCTTCAATCCCTAAATCACCTCGATGAGCTTCAACTAATTGCACCACGTCTTTAAACGTAGCAAGCAAAGTACAGTATTCAATACCCTCTTGGTCAAAAACCTGAAATGCAGGAATCAATACACAAAGGTGAGTAATAAAGTCTGTCTGGTTAAAACCATCATTTAGTTGGTAATCAACAAAGTTATTCACTGCGGTCATTACAGCAGCTTGATGAGAGAGATCGTATTGCAACATGTCGATATTCCTTAGTTATGTTTGATGCATAACTAAGGAGGAAGAGTTATTTATTATGTATACGTGATCTACTTTGTAGATATCTATGATCTGTATGAGTGAATAGATTTATAATTAGTTAATTAATAATATTATTTACCGACTTAGTCTGCAGGCTAAGGGTAACAAAACTGACCTGTATATAAGATAGTCTACTTTTCGCTCTCACTGCATTCATGCATTTTTACTCAAATATCCATTTACGAGAGTTAAGGCAGAAATTAGCTTTTATTGTTATTTTTAAGATTGAACAGCTCATACCGCTTCTGATCCTCTAAGCTTAAATTCAACTCTTTGCAGTTAAGCGCATACTCTACAGGATCAACTGATATTTGCTCAAACTCAAGCATATGAAAGGCATCTTGTTCTTTTTTCTGCTTTATCTCTTCAGCATCATAACGACAAAAATAAACTCGGTCACAGAGGTCCGAATTTTGTAATGGTAATACTGCATGATCAAAGTAAACTTTTGAATTCTCCAACTTGCGTACCTCTTTAATGAAAGGCTTCATTTCACTACGGAATAATGCTTGGCAAATGGCAAATAAGATTTTTGCTCTTGATTCTTCAACGAGCTGCTTTTTCAAAGACATTTGGGTTTTCTGGCTATTTCCTTTATTAGATTTAACATTTGTATTGACTTCAGGTAATTTAATTTTAGTTAAATACTGATCAAACCGTCCTATCAAAGACATTGGCATTGGCGAGCTTAGCCATATTTCTGCCTGGCCTAAATTGGAAATCATTAACTGAATAGAATAGTTGAGTAAAAAATCAATTCGTGCAACATTCGCTTGATCCGTATTCAATAATGATTTCCCCATACGAAAGCGGGGTATCACAAGTTGTATATACTGACCAAAATTCTCTTCAGATTTGCTCACAAAATTGAATTCCTCTCGAATCGCATTACCCAGTTTACTTTGAATAGTTTGATCAATAACTTCATCGAATACTTTGGCAAGTTCATACACAATACTATTGCAAGAAGATGATGCTTTTTTTGCTTGATCCAGTGCAGCCAGATATTGAATAAAATTAAATGCTTGTTCTACGATAGATGTATATTCATTGGGGAATTTCAAAAAGTAATAATGTCCAAATATCCGCTTTTCACCCCAAATGGCAGCTGAAAGATTTAAGCAATACACAGGAGCAACTGAATTAAGTAAATTATTGTTCAATGTTCCATCTAGTTTGGAGCGAAGAATTCCCATATCAAATAAGTCAGCAATTGCTCGTTGCAATGCATTACGGCTCATTCCAGTCCATTTAGATAATTCATACGTTCCAACATCAAAAACGATTCCATTAGCGTCACTAGACAGCACCATGTTCACTAAAACAAGCCACTGCTTATAATTGAGTTCCATCAACTCGTCAGCATTTTTTTGCTTATGGCTAATTTTGACATCAAACATTAAGCCAAATAAAATTTCCAAAAAATCATATCGTGGATAACTAGCGACAAGCTCAGAAGCAGTTTTTTTAAACCTTATTTTTTTTATACTTTGTTTAGCTGATTTATTCTCTTTTAACCCTACTGCGGGTTGATTGCCCTCTTTTGCTTTATCCAAAGCAATAATCAACTGATCAGATGGTTTCCAGCTCCATCGATAATCTACTTGTCTCGGTAGTAGTAGTACTTTATTCAACTTTATAACTTTTTCTTCTAGCTGCTCGCATAATCCTTTTTCAACCAATACATCTAATGATTTTTTTAATGTTAACCAATTCACCTTCACTTCTTTAGCCAAAGCTTTTAGGTCCGATATTGAAATTCTACGACCTCCATAACAGATCAATAATCTTAGAAAAATAATTCGATCAATCGGCGATAAAGTAATTTCCATATGCCTTAGCATAAGTATAGATATTGCCCTTAGTTCCCATTGTCTATTTAGCAATTTTTCGGAATTTTTCATAAAAACAACTATTATTGATTAATAACCATTATTTTAATTTAATATATAATGTTTATTAACATAAATAATTTAATATCGATTTAACCATCATTTTTATGATTTAAAATCGTTTAATTAGATATAACAATTGGAGCTAAAAATGGGACGCCCTCAAATTTACTTAAAAGATTGGTGTTTAGAAGACAGCCTACTTAAAGCTGAATTTCTGAAAAAGGAATCGGAAAATCCGAGAGGTCTTGTTGTTATAACATCCCATCAAGGCTACTTACCTAATATCAATATCTATCCTCATTTTCAGTCAGGCAATTTTGACATCGGAAGATTGAGTAATGGTTTATCAATCCAAGTCACTCCCAGCTGTTATGAAAAATTAAAAGCCAAATTCCGCACTTTTAAGAAAAATGACAACGACAAAAATAAAGTTAAAAAGCAGTATCATTTTGAGAAAGAACTATCAGCTCGAATTCAATATCTCAAAAATGAGAATGGCTGGGCAAAAGAAGAAATAGTCATTGAACATGTAATTAATGCATATACTAATTCCATGGCTTACAACAAATCTAAAGCAAAAGTAGATACAAAAATAATCAAACTTCAAGTTCTTAATGAAGAAATCAATAAAAATCTTTTAGAAATCCAACAGCTCAAAACTGAAGTTTTTGAATTAAAACAAAAACTTTTAAAAGAATCATCCGCAAAAGAACATTATGAAAATCTTTGCAAAGAACATGGTATTGATGGAGAAAACTTTCAACTCACAGAAAACTCTCCATCTTAACTAATCTCTTTGTTAATGATCTCTAGGAGTAGATCTGGGAGTTTCCTACATGGTTAATGATCATTTGAATTGAAGGCAAATTTCTTATGTAAAACATCCGTAACATTTTAAGCCTTAAGACCCAAATCATCGAATAGCTTGAATTGAAAAAGATTAAAGTAGCATAAGAAACAGCCTGTCATAGACAGGTTGTTTCTTTCATATTAAATTAGCGCATGGCATTTCACATAAAATGTTTTTTGTTAATTTCAGAAACATGAAATAGTCTAGAGTAATACAAAAAGTAGCAACCTAAAAATTTAGGTTAGGAGAGTTACTTTTTTCATAACATGGAGTTGTTGTGATGTTGCAAGACAGTTTAATTCAAGATTGTCGTGGAGAAATTATTCCTCAGGCACATAAAAATATCTCAATGGATTGGGATGAAATTAAGAATTGGTCTGATCAAGTCTATATGCCCTACAATGCACAACCTGTAGGTAAGGGACTATTGCCAAATTCAAGTATGCACTCTGTATCTGTGGCAGATATGATTGTGACTCGTTTTAAATATGGCATCCCCGTTTATCTTGATCAATGGAATCAAGATAAAGGTCATATTATTCTTCTGACTACTATAGAGGGGCATGGAAAACATGCAATTACTCCCAACAACTGGCAGACAACCAGCGTCGGTGAATCTTTTATTGTAGATTGTAGCCAAACAGATGATTATGCTGTGCACTTCGATCCACAGCATTTACAGTTGAATTTGACGATCCCACATGATGTCTTAGCCCGTCTGGTACTTGCAAATTTTGGACATGAAGCCCCTATTCACATGTGGCAGTTTAAAACTTTTTTCGGGGGAAGTGATTCAAGCTGGCTATCCTTGCTGAACTATCTAAGTAAAAGTATTTCGGAAATCCCATTAGCACAATTAAAAAAGAAAGCAGGTGAACATTTACAACAAATGATTGGTCTGCATATTCTCAATGAATGGTCAATTCGTGCAAATATAGATTTAAATCAAAAAATATGGATCACACCTAAATTTATCGAACGCGCCGAGCAATATATGCGTGAAAATTTACGTGATAGTCCTACGATTGCTGAAATTGCACAAGCGATTGGAATCAGTATTCGAAGCTTGTCCAGTGGTTTTAAAAAATATCGACAGTCTAGCCCAGCTCAAGTTATGCGAAATATGCGTATGACTTTAGTAAGACAAGAATTATTAGAAGCATCACCAGAACAGACAGTAACTGAAATTGCTTTGGCTTGTGGTTATCTCAATTTGGGTGATTTTGCACGTAACTATTATCAGATATACAATGAATTACCCTCACAGACATTAAAAAATAGATATTAATTATCAAATAATTGCCGTTTTTCGATAAAGCTTGCCTATTTGCGGTAGAACCGCTGAAACATTCCTTTTTAGACTAAAGATGTTGTCATATGACATCAATTAAGTAATAACTCAAATGGAATGGAGTGTTTCTTCATGAAACAGCAATTACAGCAAATTCTCGATCCTATCTTAGATCAGGTTGTTAACAGCATTCATCCTGTTGCAGGAGTTGTAGCAGGGGTTACAAATAGAGATGAAACCCTGTATTTAAATCATGCAGGTGAGCGGGATATTTCAACACATACGGCAATGACGGATGACAGTGTATTCGCAATTTTTTCAACAACGAAAGCAATTACAACGACTGTGGCTTTGCAACAATACGAAAAAGGACTACTTGATTTAGACGCCCCTGCTAAAGAGTATATTCCTGAAATCGGTCAACTTCAGGTTCTTCATGGCTTTGATACTCAAGGAAAACCAATTCTTCAAGCCCCGAAAATAGATGTAACTACTCGAATGCTGTTATTACATACAGCTGGTATGGGTTATGATTTTTTTAATCCTGAGTATCAGAAGCTAACTTCTGAACATGGTTATCCAAGTGTCATCACTTCATCAAAAGCATCTTTAAAAACGCCTTTATTGTTTGAACCAGGAACACAATGGGAATACGGTTCAAACATCGATTGGGCTGGATTAGTCACAGAAAAAGTTGGGGGCAAACGCCTTGGTCAACTCATGCAGGAACAAATTTTTAACCCTTTAGAAATGAATGACACTGCATTTACCTTAACATCCTCTATGCTTGAACGTCGTGCGAGTATGCACCATCGTCAAGCAGATGGCAGCCTAATTGCCGACCCTGATTTCATATTGCCACAAGAGCCAGAAGTACATATGGGTGGGCATGGTCTTTATTCTACTGTCTGTGATTATTTAAAATTTATTCGTCTTTGGCTAAATCGTGGCGAAGTCAACGGTCACCGTTTACTACAAGAAAGCACTCTTGAACTGGCTCTTAATAATGGCTTGGCAGATATTGCCATGAAAAATTTACCAGGCTCGATTCCTACTTTGTCCAATGACGTCAATATCTATCCTGAAGCTGAAAAAGGCTGGACACTTGGTTTTATGGTCAATGAACAAGTGACTGACTCAGGACGTCCAGCAGGTACTATCGGCTGGTGTGGTTTAGCAAATCTCTATTATTGGATTGATATCAAAAATAACATCGGCGGGTATTGGGCAACTCAGACACTCCCATTTGTTGATCCTACAGCCTATAACGGATTCCTTTCTTTTGAGAAAGCGGTCAATTCTCTAACCCATTAAAAATTCAAATTATTCCTAAGCCAAAATCTGGCTTAGGTCATCATGCTAATTGAATTTACTCAGTCAATAACATCATAATTTTGGTGTCCGACAAGGAACTGTTATGAAAAAAATACACACGTTGGCAACCGGCTTTCTTGGATTATTATTTCTACAAAATGTATATGCTGTCGATCTAGATGCTGGTGATTATGACTATGCACCTAGTGGTACAAATTTAGCTATGCTCTACTACCAACATGCTTCCAGAGATTCGCTTTATAATGGAAATAATCGAGTATCAGATAACGTTGAACTTAAATCCGATATTGGTATTGCACGTTATGTACACTATATGGATGTTGCTGGGCTTCACATCGCACCTCAAATTCTAGTGCCATTTGGACGTCTAGATGCTGGAAAAGATATCGCTTCTTTAGGAAGTAGCAGTGGTTTAGGCGATATTATTTTAGCAAATACTTTCTTTATTTATCATGATAAAGATACAAAATCGACATTTGGTATTACCCCCTATCTCTATTTGCCAACAGGAAAATATTCAAAATATGATGATTTGAATCTCGGTGAGAATAGAGTCAAACTAACTGTTCAAGGGGCTTATACAACCCAGCTTATAGATCGTCTAAACTGGGATATCGCTGGAGATTTTACAATTTATCGTAAGAATGATGATGTTATAAATGGAAGCTTAAAACAAGATTTAGGCTTTCAAGTTCAAACTAATGCCAGATATCGTTTAACTGATATTGCTGATTTGCGTGCTGGATTCTCATACAGTGATGCTGGAGATACAAAACAAGATGGTGTAACGACAGATTCAAATAAACAAACTAAATTTTGGATTGGTACTGGAATTTCACCCACAGCAACAACACAGGTTATTTTAAATTATGGTCGTGATCTCAAGGTGGAAAATGGTTTTAAAGAGGACAATCGTATCAACCTTAGACTTATGAAAGTATTTTAATATCAAAAATGATACTAGCTTTTTGCTAGTATCAACCATTCAATTTAACTTAAGTTTACCTGAAGTCTGAATTAAAAGAATCCAAAGGATTAAACTATTTTTTATTGTGTCTGTCAGTTTATTTTCAGCCCTTCTTATTAGAAACTCATTAGACTCCCCCACAATCTTTATCCAATAAAGTCTATTTCGGTATATTCCAATCCAAAATTTTATGTGGGTTTTTATGTGGGACAAAAGCATAGGTAAGAAAAAAGCCCTTGCGAAAACAAGGGCTTAATTCAAAATTTGGCGGAAGCGGTGAGATTCGAACTCACGGAGGACTCGCGCCCTCGTCGGTTTTCAAGACCGGTGCATTAAACCACTCTGCCACGCTTCCAATGGCGGCTATCATATAAATAAAAATTAATCTTGGCAAATGTTTTTTTAAATATTCTCACTCGACCGATCAAAATAAAATCAAAACACACATAATTGCTGTATTTTCAATCATTTCAAGAAAAATTCCCCAACATAAATCTGTAAATATACAAATTGGTTTGAATATCTACACCCGATTTGACATGATTCTTATTGTTTCATACACACTCAACCCATTCACATTTCTCTGTATAGATGCATATGATATGCTGAATGCACTTTTCGGATTGAAAGCCGAGTCATCTGTGTATTATCACTGTTATAAATGAATGTATTGGAGTATTTCACTTGAATCGCAAATTACTAACTGCTGAGGGCTATCAACGCTTGCAAGATGAGCTCAATGACTTGGTTAGGAAAGAACGTCCTGAAATTACTAAAATTGTCTCATGGGCGGCAAGCCTTGGTGATCGTTCAGAGAACGCTGATTATCATTACAATAAAAGAAAGCTACGTGAAATAGACCGAAGAATTAGATACTTAACCAAACTTTTTGAGGTAGCACACAAAGTAGAATATAGTCCTGAACAAGATGGCAAGGCCTATTTTGGTGCTTGGGTTGAACTTGAAAATGATGATGGTGAAACCATTAAGTTTCGTATTGTAGGTGACGAAGAAATTTATGGCCGAAACGACTATATTTCACTTAAGTCACCTATAGCAAAAGCCTGTTTGGGTAAATCTATAGATGATGAGATTCAAGTACAGACACCGAATGGTTTAAAAAACTGGTATATCATAAAAATAAGCTACATTAACTCTGATCATTAATTCAAATTTAACAGTTAAGTTTAAATTTTCATGATCATAAAATACACCACCAAGCCATTTAAGTTGTTTTTTTTCAGCTTAAAACAGCAAACCACATTGTTTAATTTTTATAAAAAATACTCAATCAAACAGTATTAATCATTTGATTAAATCCAAAATTTAACAAAAATATAAATTAAGACTAAATAATATATTATAAATACATATTTCCAATTAAAATTCAAATAGAAAAAAGAGGAGGTTTTTCCATCTTCAATAAGAGCTATCTTAGTATCAATTCTCATAATATATATTACAATTCAATCCTTTTATATTTCTTAAAAACATATAAGAGACTTTCTAAATTATTCATTTTTAAAAATGTCGGAATGGTCGGTCTTACGAGGCCTATTCAAATTTTAAAGTGATGAGCCCAAGTGTATTTGTAATTAATTCATTATATTTATCTTCC
Source organism: Acinetobacter rudis (assembly GCF_031157835.1). Taxonomy (GTDB): domain Bacteria; phylum Pseudomonadota; class Gammaproteobacteria; order Pseudomonadales; family Moraxellaceae; genus Acinetobacter; species Acinetobacter rudis_A. The sequence goes on from NZ_JAVIDR010000001.1 coordinate 203,877, forward strand.
CTCTATTCCAAGCAATTTAGTCAGTTTTTTCTCTCCTTGATTTGCTCATTATTTCAATTTTACAAAAGAAAATATATTTGCATTATTTTCATATAATCAAAAATTAAATTCAAAAAAACAAAATAATAAGTAATATTTTACCGCTTTTTTCACATAAAATTGCAATTTATCAATTTGACAAAAATATCTTAGCTCATTATGATTTGCTCAATTTTTAACACCTGAGCTTATTTTCTCTTCCACCACCACCCTAGTTTGTCATTTTTATGGCGTTCATTACTTTCCCAATTAATTCTACAAACTCAACAATAGAGCTCATTTTTAGTTGAACTCGTTTTGATTATTTGGCAGACATTATTTTCAAGTAGCGGAGACGACATGCAAAGTAATTCTAAGTCTGGGTCGAGGCGTAGCCTTAACTCATTAGTGTCTTTTTATTCCTCAAAAATATTGCTAATTAGCACACTGTTTATTCCATTTCACAGTATTAGTGCATCTAAATCTAATCAACAATCAATGCCAAATAGCCAAAAGCTAACGGTTGTTGCTGTAGATAATCCAAGTGCTGTTTTTAGCAATGACCAATTCCAATATGGCTTTGGATACGATCTCGTAAAAACATATGCTCAAAATCTAAATGTTGAGCTTGATTTTAAGACTGTTCCAGATAATGCCACAGCATTGAAATTAGTCGCACAAGGTAAAGTCGACTTTGCTATGACAACAGCAAAGCAAACAATGGTTGAAGAAAAGAAGTTAACCGCTTTCTCAGTGGGTTGTGGTAATTTCAATGCATTAAGTAACAATGCACTCGATACAGATTTAAATTGGGTTTTTAAAAATGCTGAGGATCCAAAAACCTCACGAGCAAGCGGTTTTATTTGTGAAAGTAAAAATAATGGACGCTTGAATCAATTATCCTCATTTTATAATCGTAACATGGTAGATGAAAATGAGTGGGATCGCGTACAAGACAACCTAACTCAACGTATGCCTATCTATAAAGCCAACTTCAAGCAGTCAGCAAAGCGCTATGACATTGATTGGCATTTATTGGCAGCGATTGGTTACCAAGAGTCTTACTTAAAACCTGACTCTGTTTCACCTACAGGTGTTCGTGGCCTCATGATGCTCACCAGTGATACTGCGCAAGCAATGGGTGTAAATAACCGAACAGACCCAGCACAAAGCATTCAAGGTGGGGCTAAATATTTTGACATGATGTTAAAAAAATATGAAAAAATCCCACAGCCTGATCGTCATTGGTTTGCCCTTGCCGCCTATAACATGGGTCCTGGTGCATTAGATAGTATTCAAAACAAAGTTAAAAAGTCAGGGAAAAACCCCAATCAATGGCTTAATGTTTTTGATTATTTAAGAAACCACCAAAGCAGTAATTCACGTTATAAACAAACTGTGACTTATGTAACACGTATTAGAGCTTATTTGGAACATATTAAAACTACACCACAGTTGCTCAATATTTAAAGCTGGTCAAATAAACATTGTACTTTATGCGTGTTTATTTAATTTTTCGTTCTTTAAAACAAAGGCCCAATACGATATTGGGCCTTTGTTGATTCATTTAATGTCACTTAGAATTTTTTAAATCTAGACTAAGATGTATGTTCTAAAATTTGTTTAAACAATGATTTTTGCTCTTGACTCGGTTTGGCTGTTTGAAGAGCCATCAATTGAGACATATCACCTTGCACTTTAATTTTACCTGTCATGAATGCTTGCATTGCAGCAGCCATATCAAACTCTAGGAATACTTTACGTAAAGTCTCGGCATCCAAGTTTAAAGTTGTTTTCGCATTTGATGAAAGACCTTTAACAATTTTGCCTCCATCTAAAGCCAATTCTGTATCACCAGATTGATCTGATACCACAATATTAATGGCCAAATTTGCAAGTGCTGGAGCTAAGTTTAAATCACCAGCTGCTGAAGTTAGTTTTTCTACAGTTGCAAACCAATCATCCGTTAAAAATGCAGGCATAGTTTTTCCTCAGTGTTATCATTTGTTTCTGTGATCATTCACACCCAAAGTAGGATGGGCTATCAAAGTATGGTCCATGTTATAGCATGAAGTTTTCCATACCAGTTAAATTTTTTTGACGAAACAGTTCACGTTTTTGCCTATTGGCGCTTTTTGTAATAAAAAAAGCATCCAGTACAGACTGAATGCTTAAAATATATATTAAATTATTCTGCCATAAAACCTAAGTTAACAACATCTAAACGTTTTTTCATTTCTTCACTATCACACTTCAAATCAAACTCTCGCTGTTCGTCAAGTGCTTCAAAGTCAAATAAATCACGATCTGCTAACTGTGATGGCGAAACATTTTGCAAGGCACCGAAAATGCTATGTAGACGTTTTGGATATTGCTTATCCCACTCACGTAACATGTCATTTAACATTGCACGTTGTAAGTTTTCTTGAGAGCCACATAAATTACATGGAATAATCGGAAACTTACGTAAGTCCGCATATTTGATAATATCTTTTTCTTCAACATAAGCTAAAGGACGAATCAAAATATTCTTTTTATCAGTTGATAATAATTTAGGAGGCATTGCCTTTAAACTACCACCATGAAATAAGTTCAAGAAAAACGTTGCCAAAATATCATCACGGTGATGACCTAAAGCCACTTTAGTTGCACCAATTTCTTGTGCAAAACCATACAATGAGCCACGGCGTAATCGTGAACAAACTGCACAATAAGTTTTGCCTTCTGGTGTTAAACGCTTAGTAATACTGTAGGTATCTTTTTCTAAGATATAATATGGAATATTATTTTCTTCCATATAACGTGGTAACACATCTTCTGGGAAGCCGGGTTGCTTTTGGTCTAAATTTACTGCAACCACATCAAAATTGATTGGTGCAATACGTTTAAACTGCAAGAGAATATCCAGCAAGGTATAACTGTCCTTACCACCAGACACACATACCATTACTTTGTCGCCATCCTCAATCATTTTAAAATCACGGATAGCATGCCCAACTTGACGACGTAATTTCTTCAATAGGCGATAATAGGCTGAACTGGTTGGTAACTCTGGCTTAAAATTAAACCCTTGTTCGGACTCAACTGGCAAATACATAGACGATGATAACCCAAAAAAAATACCGCATAATTTTAGCCGATTCGGCTGGCCCACGCACCTAATGTTTTTTTATTTTTAAAAATTCATCAAGACATCACAATGTATTGCTTTAATAAAGTTTAGATTAACTTTTCTTGCCAAGTGTTAATTATTTGTTCGAAATGATCAGAGAATGGACTTTTCCACAGTTTTCCACAAATGCTGTGGATAAAATTGTGGATTCTTGAGGGCTTGACAATCAAATCTACCGATACACTGGGGGCTTTGTTTAAATTGATCACTTTTTAACCAATTAAAATTATCATTATTTTTCATGCGGTTACATATGTCAAGGCACATGGTTGAAAAAAAAAATTATATTTTTTTTGACTACTATGCCAACAATTTAGGCTTGCAATTTTCTATGCGACTTGATAAAAACATATGCGTATATCAGCAAAGCTCGCTACATTTATAACGCCATCAGGTGTACAACAGTTGAAAACCAATTACTAAAATGAATACCTTATTAAAGATTTTTAGCTTGACTTTCTTGGGTGTTAGTTATTTTTCTACCTCAACGTCTATTCACGCAGGTCAAATGTATGTTTACCAAGACAAAGATGGTGGAACTTTATTAACCAATCGCAGGGATCAATCTTTAAGAAGTATCAAAGTAACTTATTATCCAGATAGCAACATACATAATTATAGTAATTGGGGTACAAATGAAGCTGCTGTACTACCGAGTTACAGTAAAGGCCGTAATAGTTATGATCAGATTATTCAACGCGCTGCACAAACACACCGCGTATCTGCCGGCCTAATTAAAGCAGTCATGCACACTGAATCGGGCTTTAATCCTAGCGCACGCTCCCCTGTTGGTGCTCAAGGTCTCATGCAACTTATGCCTGCAACAGCAAAACGATTTAATGTAAGTAATGCTTATGATCCAGAACAAAATATTTTAGCGGGTACTAAATATTTAAGCATCTTACTTAACCGCTTTCAGGGTAACACCCATCTTGCTTTAGCTGCCTATAATGCTGGTGAAGGAAATGTAAACAAATACGGTGGTATTCCACCATTTAAAGAAACCCGAGATTATGTACAAAGAGTAACGAGCCGCTATCAAAATCTTTATTCTCAAGATAGCTTACAATCTAATATAACAACTCAATATATTTCAGATCGATCTACAGATACAGGAAGCACTAATCAGCTCTCCAATAATAATTACTCAGCTACCCCCATTCGTGCTGTAGCTGAAGGAAGTTTTTCTAACCAGGGACGTTCGTTTTCAACTACGAATGCGACTGCCACAGCAAAAATTTCCATAAGTCATTAATTTTTTCATATTTATTCATCTTAATGCTTGAGTTTTGCTTGATTTTTGTCAAGTGCAACTCAATATAGAGACGATATGGTTTATCCTTGATAAATCACCTTTATTTATTGTTTACAAGAGGATTTAACATCATGATGCGGATTGGTTTGTTTTTGCTTACCAACCTCGCTGTACTTGTTGTAGCTGGCATTATCCTATCTTTATTAGGAGTTGGAAGTTACCGCAGCGCTGGCGGTCTCAATTTAGGTAACCTGATGGTGATCTGTTTGGTATTTGGTATGGCGGGATCGTTGATTTCGTTATTTCTATCCAAATGGATGGCGCTGAAGACCACTGGGACTGAGCTTATTGATCCAAATGCACCACGTAGTCAGGCTGAAGTTTGGTTACTGCAAGAGGTTGCCCAACTTTCGCAAAGAGCTGGAATTAAAATGCCTGATGTAGGTATTTTCCCCTCTTACCAATCCAATGCCTTTGCAACAGGTTGGAATAAAAATGATGCGCTTGTATCCGTATCTAGTGGTTTATTAGAAAATATGAACCAAGATGAATTGCGTGCAGTACTTGCGCATGAAATTGGCCACGTTGCAAATGGCGATATGGTGACATTGTCATTAATTCAAGGTGTAGTGAACGCCTTCGTTATGTTCTTTGCACGTGTTGTTGGCGATTTCATTGACCGTAATGTGTTTGGCCGTGAAGATGGTGAAGCACCTGGACTTGCATTCTTTGCAATAACTATCGTACTTGATATTGTCTTTGGTATTTTAGCGTCAGCAATTGTTATGTGGTTCTCTCGTTATCGTGAGTTCCGTGCAGATGAAGCTGGTGCACGACTTGCTGGTAAAGATGCAATGATCAGTGCCTTACTTCGCCTACAAGCTGAATCAGAATTACCTGATCAAATGCCAAAAGAAATGAAAGCATTTGCTATTACAGAAGGCAAATCTGAAGGATTTAGCTTAGCAGCACTATTTCAAACTCATCCAACGATTGAACAACGTGTTGCTGCACTACAACAGCTTAACCTACATTAATTATATTCCCTAAATTTACATTTTCGCCCCAGTACATACTGGGGCGATTTTTTTAATTGTATTTTCTAACACTAAATAGGCAAAAACTGTGCTGCTATAAATAAGTAAACTAATACTCCTGTTGCATCACAAATAGAGGTGACCAAAGGTGCTGAAGCACTGGCTGGATCAAGTCCCATGCGATTTAATATAAATGGCAAACTCATACCGATCAAACAACCAATCAATACAATACCAAGCATACTTAAGGCTAATACCAGCGATACCATTTCATCTCCACGGAAATAACCCAACAGAGACACCGCAATGGCCATAGTACCCCCCAAACATAAGGCAACCAAAAGTTCACGACCAAGCAAATAAAACCAATCTTTAAACTGCACATCCCCAGTTGCCAATGCTCGAACCATTAATGTTGCTGATTGAGAACCTGCATTACCTCCACTTCCTACTAAGAGTGGTAAAAAGAAAACAAGTACAATATGTGCGGCAATAATATCCTCAAAATGAGCAATACCTATACCTGATAACAGACTGCCAAAAACGAGGAATACCAACCAAAATACACGCTTACGGTATAACAGCATAATGGGTGCAGATTTTAAACTAAATTTAGAGTCTGCATGTACAGCCCCTGATTTTAAAAAATCTTCTGTTGCTTCTTCACTGGCAACATCCATCGCATCATCATAAGTGACAATCCCTACCATTTCCCCACTTTCTGTAACGATGGGCAATGCCAGTAGATCATAACGGGCAATATTTTTAACGACTTTAACTTGATCATCTGTGACTTTTGCAGAAATAACGTCCTTAGTCATTATGTTTTCAATGCGTTGTTCTTCTTGCGCCAAAATTAACTCACGTAATGACACCACGCCAATTAATCTTCGAGTATCGTCTACGACATAGGACAAATAAATTGTTTCTGTATCAGGAGCTTCTAACCGAATTGCTCTGAATGCTTCTGCGACTGTCATTTCTGGTTTTAAGGTCGCATATTCGGAACTCATGATTGCCCCAGCAGTTCCCTCTGTATAAGCTGCCAGTTGTCGAATATCTTCACGTTCCGCCTGTGCTAAAGCTGGTAATAGCGCATTTTGATGTTGCTCATCCAAATGTTTATATAAATCTACACGTTTGTCTGAAGGCATTTCCCCAATAATTTCAGCCAAAGTAGATCGTGGTAAAGCATTTGCAAAACTAATCTGTTGTTCTGCTGTCAGATATGAAAATACATAAGCACGCTCTGGCAATGCCAGCAATAAGGTTAGACTATTATTCATTGGTAATTGTGCTAGCACATCAGCTAAGTCTGCCGCTTGAAAAGTTGCTACAGCTTCCAGTGCACGTTGCATATAACCATTTTGAATAGAGTCGTTCAATAAAAAAATAAAATTGTTATAACGCATAACACCTCCCTTATTGTTGACTCAATTGAACTCACAGCTTAGAACAAGGCACATTAAAGCCTTTAAAAAGAGATCTGTTCGAACAGCCGAAGTATTTTATTTTTTAACCGGTTCATTACTATTGTCTCATGATCTGATGCGATATTTAAATAACTAAAGTTATCGTAACTACCTTAAACCCTAAATTCATTCAGAAATTTAGGGTTAATCACCAAAAGTCATATTCAGTTTGGCAGTTTAGTTTTAAATAATGACCGAATAAGGACATACATAAAAGGAATAAAGATCAAAACTAGAACCGTAGCAAAAATTACCCCACCTAATACACTCACACCAATCTCTTGACGACTTGCAGAACCTGCACCTGTAGCAAAAACCAGAGGTACAACTCCTGCCCCAAAAGCAAGCGATGTCATAAGAATTGGGCGTAAACGTAATTGTGCCCCCTCTCTTGCGGCAGCTATAATCGTAGCTCCTTTCTCTTGAGCTAATGCAGCGAACTCCACAATTAAAATCGCATTTTTACAAGACAAACCAATGGTTGTGAGTAATGCAATTTGAAAATAAATATCGTTAGGAAACCCTGATACATAACTAAAGATTATATTGCCACCAATTCCCAATGGAATTGCAGCCATCACGGCGCTTGGAATACTCCAACTTTCATATAATGCTGCCAAGCAAAGAAATATAAATCCAATTGAAACCAAATACAGCCAAATAGCTTGACTACTCGACTTTTGTTCCTGATAGGATAAACCACTCCAAGCTACGCCTATACCTGGAGATTTCTGAACCATCTTCGCCACATCTTGCATAGCCTGACCCGTACTATAATTTGCAGCGGAGTTCGCTTCCATTTGAATCGCACTATACCCTTGGAAACGATTAACGACATCGGGGCCACCAGCCCAATTAATTGTGGCAAAATTACTGTAGGGGATCATTTGATTATTTTCATTACGTACTGACCAACGATATAAATCTTCAGGTTTACTTCGATATTCAGCATCACCTTGCATAATAACGCGCTTAACCTTTCCTCGATCGATAAAGTCATTAATATACGTTCCAGCCCAAGCAGCGGATAATGTGCTATTAATGGCTGTTTGATTCAGATTATTTGCAGCCACCAAGTTTTGATCAATTTGGATATTAAGTTTTGATTTATCTGGATTAGAACGTTTATCAAACTTATTAAATGATTGAAAATTTAATGCTTCCCCTTGTAGCTCGGTAAACTGTTTTTCTAAAAACTGACGTCCCTGCCCATTAATATCTTGTAGCCAAAACTCCAATGCATCTGAGTCACCTAGACCACTCACAGAAGACGGTAAACTCACAGTGATACGTGCATTAGGATTATTCTTAAAAAATTGATCAGCACGATCACGAATGGCTTGGGCTGTTTGATCTTTTGCCTGACGTTGATTCCAATTTTTTAAAGCAATAAAACCCGTTCCTAAATTTTGTCCTGTAGAGCTAAAATTTCGACCATAACGAATCATAGCCAACTCTACGTTTTGTTTCTCATTTTGTAAAAAATAACGGCGAATTTCTTCGCCAACTTCAATCCCTTTACTAATTGGGGCACCATCAACCAAGCGGAACTGCACGCTAATCATGCCTTGGTCTTCACTCGGAATAAAGCTCGTTGGTAACTGATGATAAATTAAGGCAAATACTGATAATAACCCAACAAAACATACCAATATGGTACGACGCAAGTGAATTGTTTTATCAACAAGTTTTAAATAAATATGCTTCAATTTTTCGAGTTGTTGATTGAAATAATTTGCCCATTTCGCAGGTTTAACATTTGGTTTTAAAATAATGGCACATAAAGCAGGTGTTAAAATCAAAGCGGCAAGTAAAGATAATGCCATCGCTGCAACTAATGTGACTGAGAACTGACGATAGATTACGCCTGTAGAACCTGTGAAAAACGCCATGGGAATAAACACAGCAGTTAAAACCAATGTAATCCCAATCAACGCCCCACCTAAATCTTGCATAGATTCAATTGAAGCTTGTTTAGCTGTTAATTTCTTTTCATGCATCAAACGCTCAACATTCTCTACAACGACAATAGCATCATCAACCAATAGGCCAATTGCCAATACCATTGCAAACAAAGTCAATGTATTAATGCTCATACCTAAAGCATAAAGAATGGCAAAGGTGCCCATGATTACAACGGGTACTGTAAGTGCGGGAATAAGTGTTGCACGCCAGCTTTGTAAAAAAATAAACATAACAACGATAACCAGCAATATGGCCTCGAATAATGTTTCCACCACCCCTTTTATTGATTCTTGCACAAAAGGTGTATTATCCCGTGGATAGACTATTTTATATCCTGCTGGTAATTGGGAAGATATATTCTTAATTACTTCTTTAATACGTGCAGATGTAGCTAAAGCATTTGCACCTGATGATAATGAAATCGCTAATCCTGCTGATGGATGACCATTAATCGTGTTAAAACTTTGATAATTTTCCGCACCAAGTTCAATGCGTGCCACATCTTTTAAATATACAATTCGACCGTCTGGGTGAGACTTCACAATGATCTTTTCAAATTCTGGTACAGTTTTAAGTTTCGAACCTGCTGTAACTTTTGCATTTAAATATTGCTGATCAACAGTTGGTAAATCCCCAATCCCTCCCGCAGCAACTTGTGTATTTTGTGCTTCAACTGCAGCACGAATATCACTGGGTATTAAGTTATATTGTTTAAGTGCATCAGCATTTAGCCAAATCCTCATCGCATATTGCGAACCGAAAACATCTACCTCTCCCACTCCCTCTATACGAGATAATTCAGCTTCAATATGTGTGCTCAGATAATCTGATAGTTCTATATTACTTACTTGACCACTTTCATCATATAAACCTAATACCATAAAGGTATCGCCTAAAGATTTATAAACATTCACTCCCTGACGTTTAACGTCATCAGGCAATCTGTTAATTGCACTATTAATACTATTTTGTACTTGGACTTGTGCAGTATCAGGGTTAGTTCCAGTATCGAAACTCATGCTAATTCGACTACGACCAGAAGAGTCACTACTCGAATTAAAATATAAAAGATGATCAATTCCTTTAATTTGTTGTTCTAATACTTGCGTAACACTCTGCTCAACAGTTTCAGCATCAGCCCCAGTATAGCTCGCAGATACAGTAATACGAGGAGGTGCAATATCAGGATAGCGCTCAACCGATAGATTAAATAATGCAAACAAACCTAAAGCAAGCACTATGATTGCTAACACACCTGCAAAAATAGGTCTATGAATAAAAAACTTAGAGAGCATTGGGAATTCTTTAAAATAAATTGTTATCAAGGACGAGTGGATTAGACTATCTTAGCAAGATTACTTTATGATGCTGTTAAATATATGGAGAAGTTCAGGTTTTTTTGTATAAAACCTGCTATCAACACAAACCATAAACGTTATAAATTACGATATAAAATATGAATGTGAAAATGTAATATTCACAAAGTAAGACATTATTCACAAACATAAGTTAAGTATTATTTGATTAAAAAGTTAGCGAATAATGAAAATGTTAAAAAAGACTCTACTAATAGCAGGTATATTCACAATGACTGGATGTAATGAACAAGACAATAACACCACACCATTAAGTGAAACGATCATTATTGCGCATCGTGGTGCAAGCGCTTTACGCCCAGAGCATACTTTAGCTGCTTATCAAAAAGCGATAGATGATGGTGCTGATTTTATAGAGCCTGATTTAGTTTCAACTAAAGATGGTGTATTAATTGCCAGACATGAAAATGAGATTAGCACAACCACCAATATTGCCACTTTGCCACAATTCGCTCAGCGTAAAACGAATAAAGTCATTGATAATGAAAACATGACAGGTTGGTTTACTGAAGACTTTAGTTTTGCTGAAATTAACCAATTAAAAGCAAGAGAGCGCATTCCTGATATTCGGCCAGAAAATGTCAAATACAATGACCAAGAAGATATTCCTAGCTTAGAACAAATCATCGAACTCGCAGAAAAGCATTATAAAAAAACAGGTAGAATTATCGGGCTATATATTGAAACCAAGCATCCAAGTTATTTTCAAAATATTAATTTAAACCTTGAAGATCCCCTATTAAAAACACTAGCCAAATACCAATATACCCGTGAAATCGCCCCTATCTATTTACAATCATTTGAGGTGAATAATCTCAAATACATGAAAGATCAGCTAAAGCTCCATAAATCGCTGAAAAATGCCTATATTATCCAGCTCTACGCAGAGAAACAAAGTCAACCTATGGATTATATTTTGTCTGGTGACAAGACAACTTATGCCGATATGGCAACTAAAGTCGGACTAAAAAATGTTGCCAGATATGCTGATGGAGTTGGTCCTAGCAAAGATTATATTGTGGAATACAAACCAAATGCGACCATCACTCGATTTGTCTATAATGCACATATTGCAGGTCTTAAAGTACATCCCTATACCTTTCGTCCAGAAAATAATTTTCTAGCAAAACAATTTCAATGCCGTGGTGACTTAAAACAGCGTTGCAAAACAGGTCTAAAACAAGAACTTGAATTATTCTTCAAAGCCGGCGTAGATGGTGTTTTTATTGATGATCCCTTCATTGGCCGTGAAGCATTAAACGAATATGATCCAGCAAAAACCAAGCTCAAGTAATATATCACCACGAATTCAAACGGCTATTCTCTAAGTGGTTACACATATAAAACAAATGCTCCAATACATTGGAGCATTTTACTCATTATGCAATATACATTGACTATCACTTTGCTGTAAATTAATAGCATCTTAAGTTTACTATGCTATCTACTCATATTAATTTAGCCCTCTTATTTTGAACACTATGAATGAAGATCCGATTTACAATAAAGGCGCTAGCCCTAAAAAAGGCTTGAAGCGTATCGTCTATGCAGCAGGCTACTCAATTTCAGGTTTTAAAGCTGCAATTCAACATGAAGCTGCTTTTAGGCAAATTCTATGTTTAAACCTCATCCTCATTCCCATCACCTTTTTTCTTGATGTATCAGCAGTTGAGCAAGCATTAATGATTGTAGTGTGTTTATTAGCTATTATCGTTGAGCTCTTTAACTCTGCAATTGAAGCAGTGGTCGATAGAGTATCTTTGGAGCGTCATCAACTCTCAAAAAATGCAAAGGATATGGGAAGTGCTGCTCAATTTGTTGCTATGACCATTATTGCTGCAACATGGTTAATTATTTTAGTCCGTTAGATTTACGCTATTTCCCCCTAGCTTCCTCTCATTTTCAAAAATAATCTCTACACAAGGTTGTTGTTCATACCTTCAACCTTGTGCTTTTTCTAGGTATTCTCAAATAACCTAATCTAAGACAATACAAATATCCAATAACACTTCAATTCGGCTGTTGACTGCCCATTCTTGTATTTTCAGTTTGCTCTAACAACCATTCTATAAACAGACGAATTTCCTCCCGTTGCTGAGTCTTTGCATGAGTCACAATATAATAAGCAAAACGTGCAGGCCAAGGTATATCTAATACTTGCACTAAACGCCCAGCTTTAATTTCGGTTTGTGCATATTCAAGAGGCACCAAAGCTAAACCCTGTCCAGCCTCGGCAGCGCGAATTAATAAGAAATCATCTTCAAAACATGACCCACGCTGTAGCTGTAAATTTGGTTCTACACCATGTGCAGACAACCATAAAGACCAATCACTACGATCAATATCATGTAACAATGGGAAGTTTAGACAATCTTCTACACAATTCAGTCTTTTCCCTGTTGCGAATAACTGTGGGCTTGCAACAGGAACCAAAACGGGTGTCATAAGAAGAATACTCTTTAAATGAGCATAATGACCAAGCCCATGGCGAATTGCAATATCAACACGGTCACGCCCCAGGTCGACCAATTGTGATGTTGCCTCAACGCGAATTTCAATCTCAGGATATCGTTGATTAAATGCTCCCAATCTAGGGACTAACCAAGATGCTGCAAAAGTAGCCATCGTAATAATCGTAATAATCGTAATAATCGTAATAATCGTAATAATTAGACAGCGTTGTTTGTTGGCAAACCAGTTATCGTGTTGATAGACAACTCGCGATACATTTAATTATACAACGGTATATTATGGCCTCAAGATATCATAGTGCATTCGCTTGCTCAGTATAATGCTTAGGATGCTTTTATAGATTCTTACTAAAGAAAATCACATCCATATTTAAAAAATTAGAAGCAAAGGTTTTAACAAATCCCAACTTATTCAAAAGGTTATGAGCAGGCTCATTTTGTTCTTCAGAAAAGGCTATTACTTTTTTAAATTCTCTACTTTTCATATCTTCCAGCAATCTTGTAGCAGCCTCAATAACATACCCTTGTCCCCGTTCGCTTTTAATTAATCTAAAACCCAATTCTGCTTCATCCACTCCATCTAAGGTACATATTTCAAAACCACAATAACCAATAATCTTATTGTTATTTTTCAAGATAATCGCTAATTTTCCAAACCCGTATCTTTCATAATGTCCTACAATTTCATAAAAACGATTCGTTGCATCTTCAACATTTAATGTTCCGTTGGGTGAAAAAGCCATAAAGTCTTTATCTTGGAATAGGCAGATGGCCTCATTTAGGTTTTCTTGAGCAAATGGTTTTAATAATAAGTTTTTCGTTTCAAATACAGTCATTTTTCAAATTACCTAAAATTAAAGCGCTCATGTGTATCACAAATACTGTTAATAATACTCAAGCCAATGGTCAGCATAAAGTGCAAATAAAAAGGCCACATTAAAAAATGTGGCCCTTTTTACAGTCGAAACAAAACGAGTAAGACTGTAGTAAATATCAAGTTAATTTAAATATAGTTTATATATTTTAACTACTTAAATATTCAATGGTTGGCTTACATCATGCCGCCCATACCACCCATACCACCCATATCAGGCATTGCTGGTTTTTCTTCTGGAATATCAGTGATCATACATTCAGTTGTCAACATTAAACCTGCAACAGATGCTGCGTGTTCAAGTGCAGAACGTGTTACTTTCGCTGGATCAAGAATACCCATTTCAAGCATATCGCCATATACGCCAGTTGCTGCGTTATAACCGTAGTTACCTTGACCTTGTTTAACAGCATTAATTACAACTGAAGGCTCATCACCTGCGTTTGCAACGATTTGACGAAGTGGAGCTTCAATCGCACGACGAAGAATATTTACCCCAGCTGTTTGATCATCATTTGCACCTGTTAGGCCGTCAATTGATTGTACAGCACGTACAAGAGCAACACCGCCACCAGCAACAACACCTTCTTCAACTGCTGCACGAGTTGCATGAAGTGCATCGTCAACACGATCTTTCTTCTCTTTCATTTCAACTTCAGTTGCAGCACCAATTTTGATAACAGCAACACCGCCAGCAAGTTTAGCAACACGTTCTTGAAGTTTTTCTTTGTCGTATTCAGAAGTTGATTCTTCAATTTGAGCACGGATTTGTTGAACACGCTCAGCGATCTGATTTGCATCACCAGCACCATCAACAATCACTGTATTTTCTTTAGATACAGTTACTTTATGCGCAGTACCAAGATCTTGCAAAGTTGCTTGCTCTAAAGACATACCAATTTCTTCAGAGATTACAGTTGCACCTGTTAAGATTGCGATATCTTGCAACATTGCTTTACGGCGGTCACCAAAACCAGGTGCTTTAACAGCACATACTTTAATAATACCGCGCATGTTGTTAACAACAAGTGTAGCCAAAGCTTCACCTTCAACATCTTCAGCAATAATTAATAATGGTTTGCCTGTTTTAGCCACAGCTTCAAGCGTAGTGATTAATTCACGGATATTACCAATTTTCTTGTCAACCAATAAAATGAACGGGTTTTCAAGTTCAGCAGTTAATGTATCTTGTTTGTTTGCGAAATATGGTGAAATATAACCACGATCAAACTGCATACCTTCAACAACGTCTAGTGCATCTTCGAAGCCAGAACCTTCTTCTACAGTGATTACACCTTCTTTACCCACTTTTTCCATTGCTTGAGCAATCAATTTACCTACAGTCTCATCAGAGTTTGCAGAAATTGATCCAACTTGCTCAATTGCTTTAGTATCAGATGCAGGTTTTGCAGTAGCTTTAATGCTTTCAACAACTGCTTTAACAGCAAGGTCGATACCGCGCTTAAGATCCATTGGGTTCATACCTGCAGTTACAGATTTGATCCCTTCATTTAGGATTGCTTGAGCCAATACAGTTGCAGTTGTTGTACCATCACCAGCGATGTCATTGGTTTTAGAAGAAACTTCACGTACCAATTGTGCGCCCATGTTTTCGAATTTGTCTGCAAGAGAAATTTCTTTTGCAACAGTTACGCCGTCTTTAGTAATGTGCGGAGCACCAAAAGAACGATCAATAACAACGTTACGGCCTTTAGGACCTAAAGTTACTTTTACTGCATCTGCAAGAACGTTTACGCCTGCAATCATTTTAGAACGTGCAGAATCACCAAATTTTACGTCTTTAGCTGACATGCTTTACTCCGAATATCTTAATTTTGATGTACTTAAATTTTTTTGAGAAGCTAGATTATTAAAATCTATTAACCTTCGAGTACAGCGAGGATGTCTGATTCTTTCATAATAAGTAATTCTTCAGCATTTACTTTTACTGTAGTACCAGCGTAAGTACCAAATAACACTTTGTCACCAACTTTAACGTCAAGCGCACGTACGCCTTGTTCAGTAATTTGACCATTCCCCACAGCGATCACTTCACCTTGAGCTGGTTTTTCAGCAGCTGAACCAGGCAATAAAATACCACCAGCAGTTTTAGTTTCTTCTTCAACACGACGGATAACTACGCGATCATGTAGTGGACGAATATTGCTCATAAATAACTCCATCAGACTTAGTCTATTTAGTGCTTTAATAATGGCTTCTTTTATCCAATGACCATTATCAAAATATTTTCATGACACAGTTGTGGGGGTTGAAAAGACAGCTTCAAGGGCTAATCAATTTTTTTTTGCATCTTTTGCACTTTTTTTACACACTTATTCTATTTGTATGAAAATCCATGTCTTAACCAATCGATGTCCGTAATATAAATTCCTGCTCTTGATCAGAAAAGTCATAATGCTCAACGGTAGCGTCTGGATAAATAACGTTAAAAGAATTAGTTAATTGTTTATAAAGACGATTTGAACAACCTGTACCAGCATGAACCTCATATACTCCATGCGTTAAGCCTAATTGGTAGTGCTGATTAAAATCATAAACTGCACTTAAATGGAAATGGCCATGTAATAAAACCTTAAGGCCATGATGTCCCCACTGCTTTATGGCTTGCTCAGCCAAAGCTGGGCAATCCGAACGATGGTGATGCTCATGTTCTGCTGTGTAAAATGGTTGATGACTAACCAAAGTCAATAGTTTATTCGCAGGTGCTTGTTGCAATTGCACTTCAACCTGCCCTATTTGTTGCTTTGAAATCACAGCCTTCGTATGAAAATAAGGCCGTACGGTATTCACGCCGACTAAATAGTAATGCTCTGTTTCTAGTTGTTGCTCTAAGTCACCAAAAAATAATTCATAATAATGAAATGGACGAAAGGCACGATTAAGCAAATGATAGAGTGGAATATCATGATTTCCAGGCACCACAAAATATGGAATACCCAATAATTGCAGAAACTGCTTACACTGATAAAACTCATGAAAACGTGCACGCTGAGTTAAATCGCCACTGATTACAATTACTTCAGGTTGATACTGCTGACAAAAGCGTTGTATAGCATCCAAACATTCTTGACGCTGAGTACCAAAATGTAAGTCAGATAAATGAAGCAGCATAGACCACCGTAGTTTACGAGCGTTTTTCAACACCACAGTTAAAAAGAAGAGTAGTAATACTTAACAGCGCGTATCACTAAAATAATATGTGAATTATTACATTATCATTTTAACAGGACTGATAATGCCGCTTACTTATACAGAAAAAAATCATAGTTATACAATTATTCTATCCAGACATTACGTTTTTTAACATGCAAGCAGGCCAGATCATAACTTTGCTACATTCGAATCATTTACCCATCAATAATGATATATATAAGCCAAGGGATTTTTACAACTTTCGTATACCCTATCTATATAATTTTTTGTGTCACAGTAGAATGAATGTATCCTATTATTTTTATTTAAGTAAATTTAACAAACAAAGGAGCGACATTCAGCATTAAGAATTAAACAAAGTTATCATAAAAATAAATAGTAAACATTTACCATAACATATAAACATTAGGTGGATTACTCTACAGGACGTTTATTAAACAAAATTAGGGTGTTTATTCGTCGTCAAGCCTTATTTTTTTTTAATATATATGCTTTAATAACGCCACTTTTTTTTCATACTTGAATCTAAACTTACTACCCTAAGTTTATGATTGTTATTTGTGCATAAACTGCACACCTTTAAGATAGGCCTCACCATGACTCAAGTGAACGCACCAGCATTCGTTCGTCATCCCAAACTCATTGCATGGGTTGAAGAAATTGCAAAATTAACGAAACCAGCAAAAATTGAATGGTGTGACGGTAGCCCAGAAGAATATCAACGTCTTATTGACTTGATGATCGCTAACGGCACCATGCAAGCACTCAATCAAGAAAAACACCCTGGTTCTTACTTAGCAAATTCTGACCCATCTGACGTTGCCCGCGTTGAAGGTCGTACTTTCATCTGTTCAGAACACAAAGAAGATGCCGGTGCAACCAATAACTGGGAAGCTCCAGCAGAAATGCGTGCTCGCCTCAACGGTTTATTTGATGGCGCAATGAAAGGTCGTACAATGTACGTTGTTCCTTTCTCTATGGGCCCACTCGGCAGCCACATTGCACAAATCGGTATCGAAATTACTGACTCACCTTACGTTGCAGTTAGCATGGCTAAAATGGCACGTATGGGCAAAGCTGTTTATGACGTATTAGGTACTGATGGCGAATTCGTTCCTTGCGTACACACCGTTGGCGCTCCGCTTGAACAAGGTGCTAAAGATGTTGCTTGGCCTTGCAACGCTGAAAAATACATCGTTCACTATCCAGAGACTCGTGAAATCTGGTCATTCGGTTCTGGTTACGGCGGTAATGCATTGTTAGGTAAAAAATGCTTAGCATTACGTATCGCATCTTCAATGGGTCGTGCACAAGGCTGGTTAGCAGAGCACATGCTCATTTTAGGTGTAACTAATCCTCAAGGTGAGAAGCACTATATTGCTGCAGCATTCCCTTCTGCATGTGGTAAAACAAACTTTGCAATGCTCATCCCACCAGCAGCTTATGCTGATGCAGGTTGGAAAATCGAAACTGTAGGTGACGATATTGCATGGATCAAACCAGGTGAAGATGGTCGTTTATACGCAATCAACCCTGAAGCTGGCTTCTTTGGTGTTGCTCCTGGTACAAACACAAAAACTAACCCGAACTGTATGGCGACTTTAGCTAAAGATGTAATCTTTACAAACGTTGCAGTAACAGACAATGGCGAAGTTTGGTGGGAAGGTCTTACAAAAGAAGCTCCTGCAAACCTAACAAACTGGAAAGGTCAGCCTCATACTGGTGCTGAAAAAGCAGCGCATCCTAATGCTCGCTTTACAGTAGCTGCTGGTCAATGCCCTTCTATTGATGCTGACTGGGAAAATCCAGCTGGTGTACCAATCTCTGCATTCATCTTTGGTGGTCGTCGCGCAGATACAGTACCTTTAGTATCAGAAGCATTTGACTGGGTAGATGGTGTTTATAAAGCAGCAACTATGGGTTCTGAAACAACTGCTGCTGCAGTTGGTCAACAAGGTATTGTACGCCGTGACCCATTCGCAATGCTTCCATTTACTGGCTACAACATGGCTGACTACTTTGACCATTGGTTACAAATGGGTGAAAAAGTAGGTGCTAAAGCTGAAGCAGCTGGCAACAAACTACCAAAAATCTTTAATGTAAACTGGTTCCGTCGTGATGCTGAAGGCAACTTCGTATGGCCTGGTTTTGGTCAAAACATGCGTGTTCTTGAGTGGATTATTGATCGTTGTGAAGGCCGCGCTAGCGCAGTTGAAACACCAATCGGTCTTGTTCCAACTTATGAACAACTCAATTGGACTGGCTTAGATTTTAGCAAAGAACAATTTGACACTGTAACTCGTCAAGACAAAGCACAGTGGATCAAAGAAATTGAAAGCCACACTGAGCTATTTAATAAGCTTGGTGAGCGCTTACCTGCAGCACTTAAAGCACGCCAAGCAGAATTACTTGCAGCAGTTCAAAACGCAGAATAATCTATTTGAACTCATGTAAGTCATTTAAAAGACCGCTTCGGCGGTCTTTTTTTACTCAATATACTCAGCAGTAAGCTAGTTTTGCTCTGTTTCACTACTCAAGCTTGCCAAATAATGATCCAAACGCGCAATTTCTACAGGACCAAATTGCAAGCCTAGTTTAGTCCGTCGCCATAGAATATCTTCGCTGTTTTTTGCCCATTCATAGGCAACCAAATAATCAACTTCTGCCGCATATAAATCAGGTGCCAGCATAGCACCCAACTCTATACTATTACTCGCACCATGTAGAATCTGCCAAATACGCGTACCGTAAGACAACGCCCAACGTTTGGCTAATTGAGGTGAAATTTGCGGTAATTGTTGACAAATTTGATAGACAAGATCTTCAACACCATTCCACTGTTCTGCACCTGGCAAGACTTGATGCTCAGTCCAACTAGGGCCCATTTGAGGGAAGAACTCCCCTAATTGAGTCAGTACTTGTTCCGATAATTTACGATAAGTCGTTAATTTACCGCCAAATACAGAAAATAAAGGTAATTGCCTGTCCTGATCAATTGATAATGTAATTTTATAATCACGTGTAATTGTTGAAGGCTGAAGGTGTGCATCATCAGCCAATGCACGAAGACCCGAAAAACTATGAATGACTTGATCAGCCTCATGTTGCTTTCTAAAATACCTATTACTTACATCAAGTAAGTAAAGTGTCTCATCTTTATGAATCTCAACATGATCAGGGTCAGCAAAATATTCTCGGTCAGTAGTACCAATGAGGGTATATTTATTCAGATAAGGAATAGCAAAAATTACACGTTGGTCAATATTTTGAAAAATAAAAGCATGATTTTCTGTGTATATTTGAGGCAATATGATATGACTTCCCTGAACCAACCGTAACGAATATGGGCTATTCTCCTTAATTTGGTCTTCAATGACTTTTGCCACCCACGGCCCAGCAGCATTGATTAACGCCTTACATTTAACTTCAACAATCTGTTTTTTATTATTTTCCAAACGTACCAACCAGTACCCTGCTTTGCGCTCCGCTGCAATACATTTTGTTGCTGTGAGGATATCTGCACCATTTTCTCGTGCTTGAACTGCATTCAATATCACCAATCGTGCATCATCTACACAACAATCCGCATATTCAAAACCTTGTACAATTTCAGCTTTCAGTGGATTAGTTTTAGGATCAAAACGAATAAACCTCGATTTAGCTAACGTCTTTCTTCTTGATAAATAATCATAACAAAATAAACCAATCCTAATCAGCCAAGCTGGTCTCAAATGCGGTTGGTGTGGTAAAACAAAGCGCATAGGATGCACAAGATGAGGCGCTTTCATGAGTAAAACCTCTCTCTCAGCTAAACTCTCATGAACCAGCCGAAATGCCCCCTGCTCTAAGTACCGTAACCCACCATGAATTAACTTACTACTGGATGAGGAAGTGTGTTGAGCCAAATCATCTTTTTCACACAATAAGACCCGCAGACCACGCCCAGAGGCATCAGTTGCAATCCCAACACCATTAATTCCACCACCAATTACAACAACATCATATTTTTCTACAACCCCATGTTCTTCAAGCATATCTTCATCGCTTCTTATCTAATTCATTTTACATTTTTTATTTTAAGACGCAGTGAAATGACATCATCCCACTTTAGTCACTTAAGCCCTTCATGATATTAATCATAAAAGCGAATAAAACTCAAACAAACAATCCAAGTGAAACGCTATCATTTTGTCTTGATTGCCCACAGAATAATCCCACTTTTTTAAGTGCTTAACATCGTTTATTTACGATTGCTATGGCATACTTTAACCAGCACTTTACAGGAACTTTCAATAATGAAAAATTTGGGTTTATTAAGCTTGAGCTTTATCACACTTGCGCTCGCAGCCTGCCAATCTGTACCACAACAATATAATGGTGCCACAGGTTATCAAGTCGAAACAAAGAACGCCGATAGTGCAATTTTAGCTTATACATTAGCAGGACGCGCAGACCGTAAACTTGATGAAAACAAGCTACAACGTGCTTGTCAAAAGGTACTTGCTAGCAATAAGACTTATAAACTACAAGTATTAAGTATTAATGAAATCCCAAACCCTGCTGTAAACTCTAAAAATGCACAAAGTATCCAACTTGGACACTCAAGAACATCGTTTAGCCTTTCTGAGACACCAAGTCTGAATAATGGGGAAAATTATGCGACACGCCAAGCACTTGACACACGTCCAAGTACATTACGTGTAGTACGCTATAGTTGTTCTTAAATATTACGACATACCGCGAATTGACCGATCAACTATCGGTCAATTTTTTACAGAGGACTTACGACTGTATTTTTTGTTGCGTAAAAACTAACATTTCTAAACTCTTGAGACTCATCCAGATCAGGCCAAGTTGTTGCACTTCGCTCATCTATTTTACAGTATTGAGGATGACTAAAATTTTTGACACGACTGTCTGCCACCCAGACATGTGGTGAAAACTTTAAAAACTCATCTAAGAAAAAGCGGTTTTCAAGATCATAAAGTACATCCGCCGCCAACAGCACATCGACTTGTTCTGCCTGATATAAATCTTCTAAGTATTCTAAATCCACTTGATTCAAGCGTGCATTTTCACGACAAGCCTGCAAACTTATTGGGTCAATATCACAACAAATCACGCGTTTTGCACCTGCAAGTTTCGCAGCAATCGCAACTACGCCCGATCCAGACCCAAAATCTAATACAACCTTATCTTTAACATGAATAGGTTCAGACAAAATCCATTGAGCCATAGCCAGTCCCGATGCCCAGCAAAAAATCCAGTACGGCGTATCCTGCCAAATTCGACAAACAACCTCATCATCTAGCCTCTCGGTAGGTAAAACAGGGGGAATTAACCACAACCGTATAGGTGTATCGGGTAACAGTTGTGCTTGTAATTCACAGCCTGGAATAATGGCTTGTAATGCATCAGATAAATGCTGAGGTACTGAACTTGATAAATCAGACATAAAATAATCCGTTTAGGCAAATAAACAACAAGCGTTTAAATCACTTTAAACGCTTGTAATTTTCAGTTTATTACAGTTAAAACGCAATTATGCCAAAGCTTTTTCAGCAGCTTCCACAGTTTGACGAATTAATGTTGTAATGGTCATAGGACCTACACCACCAGGTACAGGTGTATATGCCGATGCAATATCTTCAATTCCTTGTAATTGAATATCACCCACTCCACCACCATCACGTGGATGGAAGCCAGCATCAACAACTACAGCACCAGCCTTAATCCAATCTTTTTGAATAAGCTCTGCTTTACCAACTGCACCAACAATAATATCTGCCTGTTTCACTAAGTCAGCTAAATTCTGTGTACGAGAATGACAAATTGTCACTGTTGCATTGGCTTGCAACAACATCATTGCCATTGGTTTACCCAAAATAGCAGAGCGACCAACAACAACAGCATGTTTACCAGCAATATCAATATTATTTTCTTGTAATATTGTCATAATTCCTGCAGGAGTCGCAGAACCATAAGCCGCTTCACCCATCGCCATACGACCAAAACCTAAACAAGTCACCCCATCTACATCTTTATCTAATGCAATCGCATCGAAACAAGCACGTTCATCAATTTGAGCAGGAACAGGATGTTGAAGCAAAATACCGTGTACATCAGGGTTTGCATTAAGCTTTTCAATTTCAGCAAGCAATTCCGCAGTTGTCGTTGTTGCTGGTAATTCTACTTTTAATGAATCCATGCCCACACGTCGACAAGCATTACCTTTCATACGAACATAAGTTGCAGAAGCACCATCATCACCAACAAGGATGGTCGCTAAAATTGGGGTACGACCAGATTTGGTTTTTAAAACTTCAACTCGTTGTAATAAGTCAGCTTCAATTTTTTTCGCTAATGCACGACCATCTAAAAGCAACGCCACGGGACATCTCCAGCATAGATACCAAGTAATTTTGCAAATCATACATGATAATTACCGCTTTTTTTATTTAGATGTTGCTTTTCTGTCCATCTTCACTGAATTATCTATTGTTTTTTTTTCAAAGGTTGCTAATATGTGCATCACCAAGAGATGGCGGGGTGGCAGAGTGGTCATGCAGCGGACTGCAACTCCGTGTACGCCGGTTCGATTCCGACCTCCGCCTCCAATCTTGGTTTAACGCCCGGGTGGTGAAATAGGTAGACACAGGGGATTTAAAATCCCCCGCCCACAAAGCGTGCCGGTTCGAGTCCGGCCCCGGGCACCATTTTAATACTATTAAAATGGTGCACTAAAAGACCCAGCTTAGGCTGGTTTTTTTATGTCTAAAATTTGCTTTTGTAAAGCTTTGGCATCCCTGCCACTCATCAAATTTAAAATCTGATTACACTTAACCTATCTCATCCGTGTATAGGCAATTTATTTAAACTTTGAGTTCTTCTAATGTAGGTGTAAGACTCAGTTTTGCTGCTTGTTTTAAATCTACTTGATATTGCTTATTTTTGATGCTATCCACATATATCCATTGATTCTCTAGACTTTGCTGTGTAATACGCATCAACATATAACCACGTAAACTTAAATTACAATATTTTAAATCATCTACCAAAATACTAAATGCCTGCTGTAGTGCTTGAATACTCTCCCCCTGTAAAGCAAGATAACTCTCAATCCCTGGAGAAGAAACAGAACTTACAGCCAGCTCCACTGCAACTTCTTCTTGCTGCTGTGTTTTAATACGAGCAGACCAAGCATTATGCGTGTCACCTGCAAGTATTACTGCTTTTTTACTTAAAGATTTGAGACTCTGTAATACGCGCTCTCTTTCCGCTTCGTAGCCATCCCACGCATCTAAATTATATGGTGCTACCACGCTTACACGTGCTTTCTCAGCCTCAGTTAATGTTGGATCACCTTTTAATAGTCGAACTTTAATCTCAACCAAAGCCTGTACTTGTGCAAAGATTGCATTCAAATCAGATGGCTGTGCACTACCAGACATAACTTTTTCCAAAGAAATCAGCAATTCGACTGGTACCCACATTCTAGCCATTAATACTTGCTGAGCAATGACTTGCCATGTAGCTTTAGATGCGGCTAATCGCCCTTTTAACCAATCATATTGGGTCTCCCCAATCATCTTACGTGTCGGACGAGTTAAATCTTTCTGAAAGCGCATAAAATCAATTCCCTGCGCTGTAAAATAATCCTTATATTCAAGCTGCTGATCTCGATCCAAAATTCGCGTATCTAGCATTAACAAATTGACTAAATTTCCAAATTCAAATTGGCGGTAGATATTAAAATGAGAATTGTTAGTGCCTGGTCGAATTGGCATCCATTCAAAATAGGCTTGTAAAGCAGCTAATTTACGTGCAAGAAAATCCCCTTCATCCTCTTGATGATTTTCAGCACCTTCACGCCAAGCATCATTTGCTAATTCATGATCATCCCAAATCACTATAAATGGATGACGCTGATGAGCTTGTTGTAAATCTAAATCGGTTCGATACAACGCATAACGTTTACGATAATCATCTAATCGAATAATTTCTTTATTATTATCAGCTGGTAATACTCGGCCTAGTTTCACAGCATCTTCAGTTGCATAACCGTCAGCACCATATTCATAAATATAGTCTCCTAAATGGATCACTGCATCCACGTCTTGCTGTGCAATTTCTCTATAAACATAGAAATAGCCTGCTGGATAATTTGAACAAGAACATACTGCAAATTTTACTTCATTACATTCCTTTGCAAGTGTTTTCGTCATTCCCACTACGGAAGTTTGATCACCATAGCGAAAACGATAGAAATATCGCTGACCAGCCTGCAAATGATCTGCATCCACCTTGACACAAAAATCCTGTGCTTGATTCGTACGCACACGTCCACTATTTACAAGCTGCTTAAACTGTTGATCAAGTGAAACTTCCCAGACCACCTCCAGCTGCGCAGTCCGATCATCTGTAGTCAATCTAGTCCAAAGAATAACCCGATCCTGAAGCGGATCTCCGCTAGCTACTCCATGTTTAAATTGAGCGTTAATGGTTGAAGATTCATCATCGCTTCCACAGGCCGTTAATCCTACAGGTACTGACAACAAACCAAAGCTCGCGATTGTTTTTTGAATGAGCTCACGACGTGATAATTTTACAGACATCTAATTCGCCTAATGTGATTAAATTTTCAACCTATAATTTAGAATTCTATTATTAAACCCACATATCAAATTGATGAAACTATGATGAAAATAAATACAAAAATTAATTCATGCACAATATATAGCAATAAAATCCATTTTCTTTGTCTTTTTTGATTGAAAAGAGAGCAAACCAACAGTCTAGATATTGCGTCATTGAAAACACTGCTTTATCATTGCGCTCATGCCCGGGTGGTGAAATAGGTAGACACAGGGGATTTAAAATCCCCCGCCCACAAAGCGTGCCGGTTCGAGTCCGGCCCCGGGCACCATTTTAATTTTGTTAAAATGGTGTAATTAAAAAAACCAGCTTAAGCTGGTTTTTTTGTGTCTATTGCTTTTATCTTTGAACAGATTGCACTTGCATTGCTTGCCAAACTTTTAATGCATCTGCCGTAGCCTTAACATCATGCACACGTAACATACATGCACCTTGTTGCACACAAATTAAATGAGCCACAACAGAACTTACCACACGCTGATCCGCAGCAAGCTCACCAATCACCTCACCTAAAAAACGTTTGCGAGATAGTGCAGACATTACGGGATAACCCAATTGATGCAGTTGATCAAATTCATTTAATAACTGTAAATTTTGTTCTGTGTTTTTTGCAAAACCAAATCCAGGATCAACAATAATATGCTCAGCCTTTACACCAGCTGCCAAAGCCTCTGTAATGCGTAATTTGAGCTCTTGAATCACCTCTGCTGTGACATTCTCATAATGTGCAAGGCTATTCATTGTATCGGGCTCACCTCGCATATGCATTAGAATCACAGGAATATCCAGCTCAACAGCAGTTTCCAAAGCCCCTGCCCGTGTTAAACCTCTAACATCGTTCCAAATATGCGCTCCAGCAGCAACTGCTGCACGCATAACAGAGGGGGTAGAAGTATCAATAGAAATAACAACATCATGCTGAGCCAATGCCTCTACAACTGGGATTACTCGACGCATTTCCTCAATCTCACTAACCACAGCAGCACCAGGTCGTGTAGATTCTCCACCAATATCAATTACGGTTGCCCCATCAGACATCATTTGTAGAGCATGTGCTAACGCTTGCTCAGTTGCCAAATACTTACCACCATCACTAAATGAATCTGGTGTAACATTTAAAATCCCCATAATATGAGGTACTGATAAATCAAGCTCTAAGCGACCACATTGCAGTTGATGTTCAGTTAAAGGCATTAACCGCATAATAAATTCTCTTTAAATCAAAATTATGTTCATAAGTTTAGCAAGTACATCTAACAGTGGCTAAATTAATTTACTGCCAGATATGCAAAAAAAAAGAGCCCTAAACTTAGGACTCCTTTTCATCTCAATTCAATTAACTTGCTGGTAACGGTGGTGGAGTAGATGGACCTTCGCTAGCAACTAAGTCAGCCACTGGGTTCTCAGCAACATATACTTTAGGTGGGCGAGGTTCACGACCTTCCATAATGTCACGAATTTGCTCACGATCAATAGTTTCCCATTCCATCAAAGCTTTCACCATCACATGAGCGATCTCTTTGTTATTTTCCAAAAGATCCCACGCAACTTTATATTGCTCATCTAGAATGCGGCGTACCTCAGCATCAACTTGCTGTTGAGTAGCTTCAGAAATAGTACGGCTACCAATACTACCTAAGAATGATTGCTGCGAATCTTCTTCGTAAACCATCACACCTAGTTTTTCAGACATACCGTATTTCGTTACCATTGCACGCGCCATTTTCGTTGCACGTTCAAAGTCATTCGATGCGCCTGTAGATTGTTGATTAACAAAAATCTCTTCTGCAATACGACCACCAAATAAAATTGAAATTTCTTTCAACATTTTATCTTTATAGTGACTTGTTTGATCATGTTCTGGAAGCTGCCAAGTAACACCCAATGCCCAACCACGAGGCATAATAGTTACTTTATGCACAGGATCAGTACCAGGAAGTAATTCCGCAACAATAGCATGACCTGATTCATGATAAGCAGTTGCACGACGCTCTTCTTCACGGATAACCATAGACTTACGCTCTGGCCCCATGTAGATCTTGTCTTTTGCATCTTCAAAGTCATGCATATCAACAGTATTTTTATTACGACGAGCAGCAAACAAAGCAGCTTCATTCACCAAGTTAGCCAATTGTGCACCAGAAAAACCAGGTGTACCTCGTGCTAGCACCTGCACATCTACGCCAGTTACCGAAGGCAACTTCTTCAAATGCACATTTAATATCTGCTCACGACCTTTAATATCTGGCAAACCAACCATCACTTGACGATCGAAACGTCCTGGACGTAATAAAGCTTTATCTAGCACATCTGCACGGTTCGTAGCAGCAATAACGATAATACCTTCGTTACCCTCAAAACCATCCATCTCAACTAACATTTGGTTTAGTGTTTGTTCACGCTCATCATGACCACCGCCCGTACCTGAACCACGGTGACGACCAACAGCATCAATCTCATCAATAAAGATAATACATGGCGCATGACGTTTAGCTTGTTCGAACATATCTCGGACACGAGATGCACCAACACCAACAAACATTTCAACAAAGTCAGAACCTGAAATACTAAAGAAAGGAACTTTTGCCTCACCTGCAATAGCTTTTGCAAGTAAAGTTTTACCTGTACCAGGAGGACCCACCATTAAAACACCTTTAGGAATTGTTGCCCCTAAACGTTTAAATTTTGATGGATCTTTCAAAAAGTCAACAATTTCTACTACTTCTTGTTTTGCTTCATCACAACCAGCAACATCAGTAAATGTTACTTTAATTTGGTCTTCAGAAAGCATTTTCGCTTTTGACTTACCAAAGCTCATTGGGCCATTTTTGCCGCCTGCACCACCACCCATGTTACGCATAAAGAACATGAACAATAGAATAATCAACAATACAGGGAAGCTCGCAATAAGTAATTGCATCAACAAACCCTGACGTTGAGGAGCGGTACCTTCAACAACGACATTATTTTTCGTTAAATTCGGCATAAGCTGAGGGTCTTCAATCTGAGGACGCACACTCTCAAACTTTGACCCATTGGTTTTTTCACCGCTGATTTGCAAACCATCAATAGTCACTTGTTTGACTTGACCAGCATTCACCGCGGCAACGAATTGAGAATAATTCATTTCATCTGGTTTATTGCGGTCACTGATGTTGCTGAAAATTAAAATCAGCACACCGAGTATAATGAGCCACAACACGGCATTTTTGAAGAGATCGCTCAAAGCTTTATTCCCATATCAATCTAATTCTGATCATGCCGAATTTGGATGACCTTTAACAAAAAAGCAATTATCACGTTTCGCAATAAATCACAAAAACCTACAAAATGCACGTTATTGAGCCTTTTGGCAAGTATTGTTTATTGCGATAACTTTTTACGCCCCTGCCCTATTAAGAACACCTCTTTAGAGCGAGCCCGAGAAGCTGCAGGTTTGGCTGTTTTTAACACAGTAAAACTATCTACAACTTGTTTTCTAAATTCGTCAAAACCAACACCTTGGAATACTTTTACCACAAATTGCCCTTTAGGGTCTAACACCTTATTGGCAAAATCTAATGCAAGCTCACACAAATAAATTTGTCGGGGTTGATCAACGGCCTTATTACCTGATGTATTGGGGGCCATATCCGAAATTACAACGTCTACTCGACGCCCATTTAAGATTTTTAACAATTCTTCAAAGACAGCTTCTTCTCGAAAGTCACCTTGTAAGAAGGTTACGTCAGGTAATGCATCCATTTCTAAAATGTCAGATGCAATCACCAATCCCTTATCACCCACTAACTTTCCAGCGATCTGAGACCAACTCCCAGGCGCTGCACCAAGATCTACCACAGTCATACCTGGTTTAATAAGTTTATATTTTTCCTGTATTTCAAGTAATTTGTACGCAGCGCGAGCACGATAGCCCTCTTTCTGTGCTTTTTTTACAAAAGGATCATCTAGATGCTCTCGCATCCACGCACGACTACTCTTTGACAACTTTTGATTGGTGATGCGTGTAGCCATAACTCTCTATATTAACTAAAATGTACTCTTTTCCGATTGTACGTGAAAATATAATGCATTGCAGCATCGTTCTGTATTTGTCCACTATGCTTGAATGAATATCATCTGCTTTAACTTATTTAGTTTTTTTATAGCAATATAGCAGCGTTTAAAGTCTTGCTTTGTTATAATAGGTCGTTTTTCTTTTCAGGTTATTTTTTATGGCAGCTTTATCTATTCACGAACGTAAACGCTTACGCCAAATCGGACACGCACTAAACCCAGTAGTTATGATTGGTGGTCAAGGTTTAACTGAAGCTGTTATTGAAGAAACCAATCGCGCTTTAAACGACCACGAACTCATTAAAGTGAAAATTGCTGGCGAAGATCGTGAGGCACGCCAAGCAGCTATTGCAGAAATTAGTCAAGCAACAGAATCTGAAGTAGTTCAAACCATTGGTAAAATTGCTCTTTTGTACAAAAAAGCTAAATCGCAAAATGCGAAACTTTCCAACTTGGTTCGTCACGCTCATCTTTCAAAATAAAAAGCTGGTAACTATATTATGGCTAGCTATGAACTCGTTGCTTTTGATCGTACATTTCGCGCTGTCAGTATTGTTACTGCACTAGAACAACAAGCAAACAATGTTCTTAACCTCGGGTTTTGGTTGAATGATCCTGAACAACGAGTTGTTTGGCCACCACTTGTAACAGCCCATCCTCGCCAAGACTCTCTCTGGGAAAATACTTGTTTTGAAGTTTTCTTGGGTGTTCAAGGTCGCGACGAATATAGAGAAGTAAACTTATCTGCTTCTCAGGCTTGGCAAGCCTATCAGTTTGAGGAGTATCGTTTTCCAGAACAGTCTCCTCCACCTGTTGCATATGACATTGATCTATTAAGCCTGAATAAAACGCATTATGGTCTTAATGCTAAAATTGACCTCAGTGCATGGTTAAATGCTGAAAATATTCGTTGGGATGAACTATATGTAGGTTTAAGTGCAGTAATTGTTACCCAACAACAACTACATTACTTTGCAATGCAACACAGTGCTAAACAAGCTGATTTCCATAACAAACATGATTGGTTACACCAATTTTAAATCAAGCTTGGGTTTAAAAAACAAAGCCACCATTCAATGGTGGCTTTGTACGTTATACATATTAGTTTAGACTGGGACGATAAATATATTTATTGTTTTACTCTATTCCATGCTTCCAATCCATTCTCTTTTGACCGCCTTAAGGTTTCAGCTAAATGCTCTTTATGTTTGTTCGAAACTTGAGAAACGTCTTCTTTCAACTCATTAACTAACTTTGTTAACTCTTGCATTAAGCCATTCACCTCTTTTTTTGCAAAACTGCCTAACTCGGTCAACCCTTTCTGTGAATTTACTATTTGTAATTTAATTGAAGCCATACTCTGCATTAAGTCTTGCTTTAATTGACGCAATTGTTCAACCATACCTGTTGCAAGCTCAGATTCAACAACCGGGGTTGATTCCTGCGTTGCACTAAGAGGTTGATCGACCTGCTCAATAACTGCATCTGATTGTTTTTTTTGTACATCAGATTTTAAGGTTCGGGCAGCTACCGCTTTTTTTTCTTGTTCAGCCATTTTTCCACCTCTAGTTATAATAAAAATGAACGTTTAGCCTAACCGATTTCATGTTAAATAAAAGGATTCTAATCATAAATAAATATAGTTTTACACTTTGACTACACGCCAACATGATCACACTGCAAATCCATTGACATGACTTACTCAACATCTCTTTTAGCATTTACTTGGCAATTTATTCTTAATAAACAAGCATAAATAGCCATTACCTATTTCGTCGTTGAACAGAATATAATCTTGAAAAAGATATCTTTAATATTATTTGAACTAATACTTAAATCAGCATGGACTTTGTATACTTTAGTGCGTATAATGCGCTGTTAAGTTCAAGCGAGCAGACATAGGGAGGGTAGGTTTAAAACATAACCTTCCTTTTTTTTCGTCTACTCGCTTTTTTACAGCCTAAATTTGTGGTTTTAGTTCAGGAGCTTTGGTTTGAGCACCCCCGCCATTTTAGCCCTCGCAGATGGAACAATCTTTAAAGGTACATCCATCGGTGTTTCGGGTAGTACGACTGGTGAAGTCGTTTTTAATACAGCCATGACTGGCTATCAAGAAATTTTGACTGATCCAAGTTATGCACAACAGCTTGTCACGTTAACCTATCCACATATCGGCAACACGGGTTGCAATGAAGAAGATGTTGAGTCAGGTCGAATTCACAAAGTTTGGGCCAATGGCTTAATCATTCGTGATCTACCTTTATTACACAGCAACTTCCGTTCAA
Organism: Acinetobacter rudis; assembly: GCF_031157835.1. Classification (GTDB taxonomy): domain Bacteria; phylum Pseudomonadota; class Gammaproteobacteria; order Pseudomonadales; family Moraxellaceae; genus Acinetobacter; species Acinetobacter rudis_A. The sequence continues at coordinate 235,687 of NZ_JAVIDR010000001.1, forward strand.
CTCAATCTCTTTCTGACTATCTTACTCAGCATCAAGTTGTTGCAATTGCTGATATTGATACACGTAAATTAACACGTATCCTACGTGATAAAGGTGCTCAGAATGCGTGCATTCTTGCTGGTGATAATATTACTGAACAAGAAGCATTAGAAAAAGCACGTGCATTCGGTGGCCTAAATGGACTAGATCTTGCGAAAGTTTGCTGTGATCCTCAAGGTTTTGAATGGACTGAAGGCTCTTGGCAGCTTGGGCAAGGCTTTACTCAACCTGAATTAAAATTTCATGTTGTAGCATATGATTACGGTGTCAAAACCAACATCCTTCGTATGCTTGCAGATCGCGGATGTAAACTTACAGTTGTGCCTGCAGAAACCCCAGCGGCGAAAGTATTAGAACTTAATCCAGATGGTATTTTCCTTTCAAATGGTCCTGGCGATCCAGCTGCTTGTGACTATGCGATTGAAGCGGTTAAAACTATTGTCGACACCACAGATATTCCAGTATTTGGTATTTGCCTTGGTCATCAAATCTTAGCATTAGCTTCTGGTGCTAAAACAATCAAAATGAATCATGGTCACCATGGTGCAAACCATCCAGTACAAGATATCGAAGCGGGTACAGTGATGATTACATCTCAGAACCATGGTTTCGCTGTTGATGCAGATAGTTTACCAAACAACCTAAAAGCAACACATAAGTCATTGTTTGATAACACCTTACAAGGTATTCATCGCACTGATAAAGCTGCATTTAGTTTCCAAGGTCACCCTGAAGCAAGCCCAGGCCCTCATGACTGTGCGCCTTTATTTGATCATTTCATTGAGCTTATTGAAGCCTCTCAACACAATAAAGGAGCCAAATAATGCCTAAACGTACGGATATTAAAAGCATCCTTATTATTGGTGCTGGCCCAATTGTGATTGGACAAGCATGTGAGTTTGACTACTCAGGTGCTCAAGCATGTAAAGCGCTTCGCGAAGAAGGTTTTCGTGTAATTTTGGTGAACTCTAACCCAGCCACCATTATGACCGACCCAACAATGGCTGATGCAACTTATATCGAGCCAATTACTTGGCAAACTGTTGCACAAATCATTGAAAAAGAACGTCCAGATGCAATCCTCCCTACAATGGGTGGTCAAACTGCATTGAACTGTGCTTTAGCTTTAGATGAACATGGTATTTTAGAAAAATATAATGTTGAACTAATTGGTGCATCTAAAGAAGCAATTAACAAAGCAGAAGACCGTAAGCTTTTTGATGAAGCAATGCGTAAAATTGGTCTTGAATGCCCACGTGCCGCTGTTGCAGAAACAATGGAAGAAGCATTACAGATCCAAGCAGGCTTTGGCTTCCCTGTTATTATTCGCCCATCATTTACAATGGGTGGTTCAGGTGGTGGTATTGCTTATAACCGCGAAGAGTTCCTTGAAATCTGTGAACGTGGTTTTGACTTATCACCTACTCACCAACTACTCATTGATGAATCATTGATTGGTTGGAAAGAATATGAAATGGAAGTTGTTCGTGACAAAAACGACAACTGTATCATTGTCTGTTCAATTGAAAACTTTGACCCGATGGGTGTACACACTGGTGACTCAATCACTGTTGCTCCAGCACAAACCTTAACGGACAAAGAATACCAATTGATGCGTAATGCTTCTTTAGCAGTACTTCGTGAAATTGGTGTGGAAACAGGTGGTTCAAACGTACAGTTTGGTATTTGCCCAAATACTGGCCGTATGGTTGTGATTGAGATGAACCCACGTGTATCACGTTCATCTGCACTTGCATCAAAAGCTACAGGTTTCCCTATTGCTAAAGTTGCAGCAAAACTTGCTGTAGGTTATACCCTTGATGAGTTGAAAAATGATATTACTGGTGGTGTAACACCTGCTTCATTTGAACCATCAATTGACTATGTTGTTACTAAGATCCCTCGCTTTAACTTTGAGAAATTCCCACAAGCAGAAACTGTCCTCACAACACAGATGAAATCTGTAGGTGAAGTAATGGCCATTGGTCGTAACTTCCAAGAGTCAGTACAGAAAGCACTACGTGGTTTAGAAGTTGGTGTATGTGGTTTTGATGAACAACTTGATGCTCATGAAACTAAAGCTAAAGAGAAAATTTTAGTTGAACTTAAAGTTCCAGGCCCAGAGCGTATTTGGTATGTTGCAGATGCATTCCGCCATGGTATGAGCCTAGATGAAGTCTTTGAAGCAACTAAAATTGACCGTTGGTTCTTGATTCAAATTCAAGACATCATCAAAACTGAAGAGCAAATCAAAACTTTAGGTTTTGGTGATCTTACTGCTGAAAATATCCGTTCATTTAAACGCAAAGGTTTATCTGACTTACGCATTAGTAACTTGATGGGTATTTCACAAAAACAATTCCGCAAGCATCGTTGGAATTTAGGTGTTTATCCTGTTTATAAACGCGTAGATACTTGTGCAGCTGAATTTGAGTCAGATACAGCTTATATGTATTCGACTTATGATGACGAATGTGAATCTAATCCTTCAAGCAAAGATAAGATCATGGTCATTGGCGGCGGTCCAAACCGTATTGGTCAAGGGATCGAGTTTGACTATTGCTGTGTACATGCAGCTTTAGCAATGCGTGAAGATGGTTACGAAACAATCATGGTTAACTGTAACCCTGAAACTGTTTCTACAGACTATGACACTTCTGATCGTTTGTATTTTGAACCAATTACGCTTGAAGATGTGCTTGAAATTGTGCGCAATGAAAAGCCAAAAGGCATCATTGTTCAATATGGTGGCCAAACACCATTAAAATTAGCACGTGCGCTTGAAGAAGCTGGTGCACCAATTATTGGTACATCACCAGACGCTATTGACCGTGCAGAAGACCGTGAACGTTTCCAACAAATGATTCAACGTCTTAACCTACGTCAGCCAAACAACAGTATTGTGAAATCGGCTGATGAAGGTATACGTGAAGCAGAAAAAGTTGGCTTCCCTCTCGTTGTTCGCCCATCTTATGTATTAGGTGGTCGTGCAATGGAAATCGTGTATAACGAAGAAGAGCTAAAGCGTTACCTACGTGATGCGGTACAAGCTTCTAATGAAGCCCCTGTACTTCTTGACCGATTCTTAGATGACGCAATTGAAGTTGACGTTGACTGTGTTTCAGACGGTAAAGACGTTGTCATTGGCGGTATCATGCAACACATTGAACAAGCTGGTATTCACTCAGGTGACTCTGCATGTTCAATTCCACCATATTCATTGTCTGATGACATCCAAAATGAAATGCGTCGTCAAACTGTTGCGATGGCAAAAGAACTTGGTGTTGTTGGCTTAATGAACGTACAGTTTGCAGTGAAAGGCAATGATGTTTACATTCTTGAAGTAAACCCACGTGCATCACGTACTGTACCATTTGTTTCTAAATGTATTGGTGAGTCTTTGGCCAAAGTTGCAGCACGTTGTATGGCTGGACAATCTCTAGCTTCTCAAGGCTTTACAAAAGAAATCATTCCAGCACACTACTCTGTTAAAGAAGCAGTCTTCCCTTTCAACAAGTTCCCTGGTGTAGACCCTATCCTTGGACCTGAAATGAAATCTACAGGTGAAGTCATGGGTGTTGGTAAATCATTTGGCGAGGCTTTCTACAAAGCTGTACTCGGTTCAAATGATCGACTTCCTGGTAAACCGACAGAAGGTGAAGTGAAACATGCCTTTATCTCAGTACGTGACTCTGACAAACAACGTGTTGTTGGTGTAGCATCGCAACTTGTTGATTTAGGCTTTAAAGTTATCGCTACTGGCGGTACATATGATGTTATTCAAGCTGCTGGTATTGCTTGTGAGCGTGTAAACAAAGTTACAGAAGGCCGTCCAAATATTGTGGACCGCTTGAAAAATGGCGAAATTCACCTCATTATCAATACAACTGAAGGTAAACAAGCGCAACAGGATTCATGCTATATCCGCCGCTCAGCATTACAAGCCAAAGTGTATTACACGACTACGCTTAATGGTGCAGAAGCAGTTTGCCAAGCACTTGCAATTCAATTGCCAATGGATGTATATCGTTTGCAAGACTTACAAGTTGTAGGTTAATTCTCTACCGATCAATCCCGCCACTTGATCGGTGGCGGGATTTTTTATTTTTGAGTTATCAATTTTTCTTACTAACAGAGGGACAACATGCAACGTTATCCTATGACTCCCGAAGGCAAAGAAGCCCTAGAGAAAGAGTTACATCAATTAAAATCAGTAGACCGTCCACGTATTACCGCTGCAATCGCAGAGGCGCGTGAACATGGAGACCTCAAGGAAAATGCTGAGTATCATGCTGCTCGTGAACAGCAAGGCTTCTGTGAGGGACGCATTCAAGATATTGAAGGCAAATTAGGTGCAGCACAAGTTATCGATATTAAAGAACTTGAGCACAATGGTCGTGTTGTTTTTGGTGTAACAGTAACGATTGAAAACTTAGACACTGAAGAAAGAAAAACATATAAAATCGTTGGTGATGATGAGGCTGATTTTAAAATTAATAAAATTTCAGTCAATTCACCAATTGCTCGCGGTCTATTGGGTAAGCATGAAGGTGATGATGCTAAAATCGTAACCCCTCAAGGTGAAGTTGAATACGAAGTCGTTTCTGTAGAATATATTTAATCGGTTCCAATATACTTTTTTAAATAAGCCAGCCCGTTTGCTGGCTTTTTATATTTTAAACATGTCCCGTCCTGAAATAAATTAATCTTCGCTTTTCGCATATCTATTTTTTTATTCATACAAATCAATCTCAATCATACAATTATTACCAACAGTAATTTATTATCCATAGGAATTTAATAGGTTTTATATTAGACAAATACCAGTTATGATCTAGATAGATGGTCAGATTCAATCATCATCAAAAAGCATACCAACGGTTTATTTTTACGACTTGCAACAACAATAAGGAGAGACCCTAATGACTTACCAAAATATTCTCGTTCCTGTAGACGGCTCAGAAACAGCAATGACTGTGGTAAAACATGCAGCAGAATTAGCGAAAAAGTTTAACAGTAAAGTGACTGTTGTTCAGGTCATGACTTTAGATCCATATATTGCTTCAGAATATTTTGCTTATGGTCAATCAAATCAACTGATTGAACGTGCCCGTAACTTTATTAAGGAAAATATTGAAAAAGCACAACAGGCTTTTGCTGCAGAAGGCATTGAAGTTGAAACTCTTTTACTAGAAGGTGAAAATATTCATCAAACTATTTCAAAAGCAGTAGCTGATAATAATATTGATCTTGTTGTATTAAGTTCTCATGGTCGTACAGGAATCAAAAAACTTTTCTTAGGTAGTGTTGCTCAAAGCCTCATTACTGAATTAAATATTCCTGTGTTAGTTGTTAAAAACTAATCCGACTATATCTGCAAACGGCATTACAAATAATTAAGCCCTATACTATAGGGCTTAATTATATTTAAGATTTATATTTGCAAGCTAACTTTCATAGTGTATCAGTGTGATTAGGGCTGCCATAGAAAAGTTTTCATATTCACTCTTCCATTCACCACAGTTACACCCTCTTGCATTAGTTTTAAGCACTGAATATTCTCACCTTGGGTATTACATTTTTCCACACGAATCACCCCCTGACTATTCAGCACTCTATACCAAGGCAACTCGCTTTTAGCGTCTAGTCTAGACAAAACTCGACCAACTAAACGTGCATGTTTTGGCAACCCGGCAAGTTTAGCAATTTGCCCATAACTTGCCACCTTACCTTTAGGTACTAACTGTACTACTGCAAGAATTAAACATGCCAATTCATCGCCTTCTGTGCTCATATTTAATTAACGTCAATCTTTTCAAGCTACACAACTAAAAATTACCTGGTTGTTCTAGACGTTTTAACTCCTCTGCTTTATCAGGGCGGTGTAAAGTTGCTACACCATCTTCTGTTTTTTCATCCACAAAAGACTCTGGTTTATAAATCGTAATTGTTTCATTACCATGCTTATCTTCACCGACAATGTATTTATAGCCCTTACGATTAAGCTTATTACACATTCTCTGATACCAGCCTTTAAAACCGCTCTGGTTTTCATTTGGATTGTAATAGAAAGCATTCATTACGGCAGGCAAACCTAAACCACAAACCACCCCAGAAAGCAAAACGCTAATAAACGTATAACCAATTAAAATACTGCTGTACTGACGTAATTCTGGAATATTTGCAACCGCCAAAATTAAGGCAAGTGAAATACCACCACGCACACCTCCCCAAGATAAAATAACTAAACTACCGTTATAACTTTTTTGTCTAAAACTTGGGAAAAAAGCAAACGATAAAAAGTTTGCAGCAAAACGTGATAAATGTAATAAAACAAATGCAACAATACCACCAAAGATTAGGCTCGAATTTAAATCTAAAATGAATATTTCAAGACCAATTAAAGTGAACAGGAAGGAATTAATAATCCCCTCAACCGTGTGCCAAAAATGATTGACCTCCCTTACTTCACGCTCAGCAATAATTTCTCCCCACTTATTACCTACAATCAATCCCCCAATTACACAAGCAATCGGAGCAGAAGCATGAGCAAATAAAGCAACCAAATAGGAACCACATGCGAGTAATGCAGTCGTCAAAATAAGCGACTCCATTTCATGTTTACCCTTCAGTAATCTTAAAATACCCAAACCAAAAGCCCAACCAATTACCACTGCCACAACAATCTCATATAGCAGTGTTTGTAAGGTCGCAAGTAAACTAAAATGTTCACCTTCAAGCACATTCAGCAACGTCATAAAAATAGCAATACACATCGCATCATTAAATAATGATTCACCCTCAAGCTTAATCATTAAATGATGTGGTGCACGTACAGAGCTTAGTACGCCTTTGATGCCAATAGGATCCGTCGCAACCAAAGCAGAACCCAATAGAAAAAGAACTAAAATTGGAACAGGTTCACCAATCAAATATTGAAAGGCATATAAAAGACCACCGTAAAAGACTGCACACAAAACAAGTGCTATAGTTGCCAATATACCAATGGGCTTCCAAAAAGTTCTTAAGTCAGAAACTTTAAACTTAAGTGCTGAAGACGTTAAAATAAAGCAAATAACACCGTTCACCAAAAAATCATAAAAATCAATTTTACGTACAGCGTCTTCAATACTATGAATATTAATGGAAATAAATTGATTACCGTTAAGTAGGCTTGCCCCCCACTGCAACAAAAAGACTAAAATTGCAGAAACAATGGGTACACCAATTGCTTGAGGGAAACCTAAAATACGTTTATTAAATATAGTGGTCACGATAGATAACGCAAAAATTACCGTAAAAAACTGTAGTAGAAAATAATTACCCATGTGACTCCTATCCGCTATTTTTTATTCAAAATCTGCTTATCAACACATGTTGATGGACGTTACATTGTAGCTTGATAAAACCTGCAAAAAAATAAAAGTGTTCTTATCATTATTTTTTTTGACAAAATTTCAACCAAATCTTTAAATAATCTCTTCAATAGAGAAATTCAATTACATGTTCCATTTTTATATATTGCAAAACATCTCTATGCTCATGAATCTGCATATTTCACTTATTTTTTTACTTTAGTTTTTAAATGAATTGATTTTTCTTACTGACATAAAAAAAAATATTCCCGTACAATGTAGCGATTCAACAAAGCACAAGTATTAATCAATGTGCATCACACAGAAAGATTGGAATAGTTAATGAGTAATCTAGATTCACGTCCTATTATTTTGACTGGAGACCGTCCTACAGGACAGTTACACTTAGGCCACTTCGTAGGTTCACTTCGTTCACGTGTTGGTCTACAAGACTCTCATCATCAACACTTACTATTAGCTGATGCACAAGCATTTACTGATAATGCTGACAACTTTGAGAAAGTACGTCGTAACATCTTAGAAGTTGCAACAGATTATTTAGCAGTAGGTATTGATCCAACTAAGACAACTATTTGTGTGCAATCTAGTTTACCTGCACTCAATGAGCTCACCATGCTTTACCTCAACTTCGTTAGTGTGGCACGTCTAGAACGCAATCCAACAATCAAAGCTGAAATTCAATTACGTGGTTTTGAACGTGACATTCCTGCCGGTTTCTTATGTTATCCAATTGCTCAAGCGGCAGATATTACTGCATTTAAAGCAACTGTCATCCCTGTTGGTGAAGATCAAATTCCAATGATTGAGCAAACCAATGAAGTTGTACGTCGTGTTAACCGTCAAATTGGTCATGACTTACTTCCTGAGTGCAAAGCTTTACTTTCAAATATGAGCCGTTTACCTGGTTTTGATGGCAAAGCAAAAATGTCAAAATCTTTAGGCAATACTATTGTTCTTGATGCGACAGATAAAGACATTAAAAAAGCAGTAAACGCGATGTATACTGACCCGAATCATCTTCGTATTGAAGATCCTGGTCAGGTTGAAGGTAATATCGTATTTACTTATCTAGATGCATTTGATCCAAATAAAGAAGAAGTAGAAGAACTAAAAGCACATTATCGCCGTGGTGGTCTTGGTGATGGTACAGTTAAAAAACGCCTTGAAACAGTACTTAAAGAGCTTATTGGACCTATTCGTGAGCGCCGTATGGAACTTGCAAAAGACCCAGATTACATCATGGATATTTTACGTACGGGCACAAATACCTGTCGTGATATTACCCAACAAACTTTGGATGAAGTAAAAGCAGGTTTAGGTGTTTTCCATTTTTAATTAGATTTTTATATTAAATATCAATCTAGTTATTTATATCAGCCATATAAAGAAACGATGCTCTTTTGCGAAAACCTCATATAAATTAACGTGATATTACACTTAATTACGTGAATACCAATGAGTGAATCGCTAAAGTTAACTATTATTCTTACATGGCATGGATTCATACGACTCCATATCCTCCAACTTAACCGAAGCTGTGAAAGCAGATTCGTTGTTCTACGCAATGATCACCCCAATCATTGCGTATTTTTTTATCCAAATTTTAAGGTTGATATCATTTAACCTATTTCGTTATTACTAATACAAAAAGATATCCAAAATTAAACGCCATATGCATTGCTGCTCCTTATTTTACTGAACAGCATTCTTGAGCATACACAGAAGCCCTATTTCAACTCATCGCAAACATGGTACAAAGCCTTATTCATTACAAGGCATAAAATAAAAAAGAGTCATAAATTTAAAAACGAAAGCATTTTATTCATATTTATAGCAGCAATGACGAAGCCCTGCTTCGTCTAGATTTATTCGGTTTTAAAGTTCTATTTTATAATTTGAGCGATAAAACATAATAATAATTTTAATTTCTAATGATGAAGAATAGTAAAAATATAAAGGAGATAAATATGACCATAACAAATGAGACTGTAACAGCTGAGGCCAAAGTTAAAAAAATTTTTGATGCGCAACTCAACACCTCACTCATGCTAAGAAAGGGCAGCATCGAAAAACGAATTCAAAAATTAAAACAATTACAAAATGAATTAATTAATCGCAGAGAGGAGTTTTACAAAGCCTTTAAGACCGATTTTAACAAACCAAAGCTAGAAGTCGAATATACTGAAATTTTCACTGTTATTGATGAAATTAAGTATACAACCTCTCATCTCAAACAATGGACCACACCAACTCAGGTTTCCTCATCAATTACTGCAATTGGGACATCAAGCTATATCAAATTTGAGCCTAGAGGACGCTGTCTCATTTTAGGACCTTGGAACTACCCTTTAAATACGATTCTATGTCCCCTTGTTTCTGCAATAGCAGCAGGAAATACAGTCATTATAAAACCTTCGGAACATGTTCCAACTGTAAATAAGGTACTGATAGATTTAATTCATTCTGTCTTTGACAAAACCGAGGTTGCCGTTGTGCTTGGTGATGAATCGATTGCAAAAGAATTGTTATCATTACCCTTTAATCATGTTTATTTTACTGGCTCTCCGATTGTGGGCAAAAAAATCATGGCTGCAGCATCGCACCATCTCAGCTCAATCACACTAGAATTAGGAGGTAAATCACCCGTCATAGTAGATGAAAGTGCAGATATGGCCAATGTAGTCTCAACGATATGGTGGGGAAAACTCATTAATGCAGGCCAGTCTTGTGTTGCGCCAGATTACTGTTTTGTTCATCAAAGTGTTTATGACAAATTCTTACAAGAAAGTGTAAAGATAATTAAAAAACGATATGGCGATGATGCTGAAGCCCGACAAAAAAGTCATGATCTTGCACGTATTATTACAGACCAGCACTTTTCTAGAGTCAATAATTTAATCAAAGATGCAGTAGATCAAGGTGCTCAATTAATTATTGGTGGAGATAACCGAGCAGAAGATCGCTTTGTTGATACCACACTACTTGTGAATATTCCAACTGATGCAAAGATTCTACAAGAAGAAATTTTTGGTCCAGTGCTACCTGTCATTTCATATAACCATATTGAACAAGTCATTGAGTATATTAATCAAAGAGATAAACCATTGGCTTTATATGTATTTAGTACAAAACAGACTGTTATTGACAATATTATTCAAAATACAAGCTCTGGGAGCATCTGTGTGAATGAGTGCATGACTCAATACTCTAATAGCAATCTTCCATTTGGAGGTGTCAATAATTCAGGTATAGGCAATGCACACGGTTTCTTTGGTTTTAGAGCCTTTTCACATGAACGAGCAGTTTTAACAAGTAAAATAAAATTAGCTCAATCGTTTGTTGTGCCCCCTTATCACCCAGTAAAACTAAAAACAGCGCGATTACTTTCTAGTTCAGTGAATCGTTTAACATCATTCTATTCATAAAACATATTGCAATAGCAGCTTTTAATATTTATCTATTAAAGCTGCTATTTTGAATAAGCCACAAAAGTAAACAAAGTTCTTAGACTCACCATATACCCTCATCAAAATAAAATTAACCACTCATCTATCAATTAAAGAAATGAAATAATCCCAGTATGCTCATTAGTATGTAAAATATTTTTAAAAAAGATGTCTTTCTTTTTCTTGCCAGCAAAAACTATAGCTTATAAAATAAACTGCCCCATTCTCATATAAATTTAACTTGTTCAATTATCAAGTAATTATATTAAAAATCACGATATTTAACGTATCTAAAAAGGTAGTTTATATTTTATGTTATGGCAATTATTTATAGAGCCTGCCAACTTACTTTTTAGCATCAGTTTGTGTTTGATGTTATTTCTTGGAGTAACAGAAACCTTTTTGCTGCTACTCGGTTCAAGTAGCCAAGGTCTATTAGAACAATTTCTACCAGATCAACTTGGTCATCAACAAACTCAATTCCAAACTGTAGAAAACAGTTCAGCCTTTATTAGCCTATTAGAATGGCTCTATTTAGGTAAAATACCATTACTGATTTGGCTAATAATTTTCCTCACGGTTTATGCCTTAGTTGGCTATATCTGCCAATCCTTATTTTATCAATTTATTCATCACTACCTGTCCATATGGCTTGCAGCACCTGTAAGTTTTATTTTATGTATGCCACTGGTTCGTTTTAATGCAGCAATTATTTCAAAAATTTTACCTCAAGATCAAAGCTCAGCCATCCGTAGTGAAGAACTCATCGGAAGAACAGCAACAATCATACTAGGTGATGCAACACAAAACTCACCAGCACAAGCTAAAGTTAAAGATCAACACGGACTAACACATTATGTTTTAGTTGAACCTGAAATAGACACGATCTACAAACAAGGTCAACAAGTCGTTCTGAGTCAAAAAACAGCAATTGGGTTTAAAGCAACTACAGATTTAACTTAAAAGAGAAAAGAAATGTTTAATTCAACTTTTTATCAAATTATCACTATTGCTGGAATAATCTTAGCAGCGTTAATTTTTATTGGGATTATAATCGCACGTTTATACAAACGCTCGAGCAAAGAGGTTTCTTTCGTTCGAACAGGTTTAGGCGGTGAAAAAGTCATTTTAGATGGTGGTGCAATCGTACTACCCGTATTACATGAAGTTATTCCTGTAAATATGAATACATTACGTTTAGAAGTGAAACGTGCTGCTGATCAAGCACTGATTACTCGTGACCGTATGCGCGTTGATGTTATGGCTGAGTTTTATGTTCGTGTAAAGCCAACGGCTGAATCAATTGCAACTGCTGCACAAACTCTCGGTAAAAAAACAATGTCACCTCAAGAACTTAAAGATCTAGTTGAGGGCAAGTTTGTCGACTCTTTACGTGCTGTTGCTGCTGAAATGGCAATGGAAGAATTACATGAAAAACGAGTGGACTTTGTACAAAAAGTACAACAAGTTGTCTCTGAAGATTTATTCAAAAATGGCTTGGAACTTGAAACTGTCTCATTGACAGGTTTAGACCAAACCAGCTTTGAGTATTTTAATCCTCAAAACGCCTTTGATGCTGAAGGTCTCACTAAATTAACAGAAACTATCGAAGATCGTCGTAAAAAACGTAATGATATTGAACAAGATGCAGATTTAGCAATCAAAGCAAAGAATTTGGAAACAGAGCAAGCTCGCTTACAAATTTTACGCGAAGAAGAATATGCCAAGCTCCAACAAGAACGAGAAATCGCTATACGTCGAGCTGAACAATTAGCTGAAATTTCAAGTCAAGAAGCAGCAAAAAAACGTGAAGCTGAAGAAGCTCAAATTGCTGCAAATCGTGAAGTTGAATTGAAACGCATTGCATCAGCACGTGATGTTGAAAATGAAAATATTATTAAAGCACAGCAAATTCAGAAGGCACAGGTTGAACAAAAGAAAACCATTGAACTGGCTGAACAAGATCGTGCTATCGCAATTGCAGAAAAATCTCGTGCAGAATCCGAAGCTAAAGCACAAGCAGATTTAGCGCGTGCCCAAGCAGTAAAAGCTGAAGAAGAGGTACTTACAGTACGTGAAACCCAACGCGCAGAACGTGCCAAAGCTGTAGACTTGGTAGCAGCAAAACAAGAAGCTGAAAAAGATGCAATTGCGATTACTGTTGCAGCCGAAGCTGGGAAGAAAGCAGCAGTTGATGAAGCAGAAGCAATTCGTATTAGTGCTGAAGCTGATGCTGAAAAACAACGTCTTAAAGCTAAAGGTGAATCTGATGCAAAAATTTTACTTGCATTAGCACAAGAGAAACAATATCAGGTTGATGCCGAAGGTACACGTGCTGTCAATGAAGCAAATAATATCTTGTCAACAGAACAAGTAGAAATGCAAGTACGTCTAGCACTTATCAAATATTTACCTGAGATTATTCGTGAAAGTGTTAAGCCTATGGAAAACATTGATGATATTAAAATTCTTCAAGTAAATGGCTTAGGTGGAAATACAATGGTTACAGCGCAGAGTGAGAATGATTCTGGGCAAGTTGCATTGTCTGACCAAGTCGTAAATAGTGCGTTACGATACCGTTCTCAAGCTCCATTAATTGATAGCCTTATGAATGAACTTGGCATTCAAGGTGGTGACATTAATGGTTTAACTCAAAGTTTAAAAAAGAATATTGCACCATAAATCAGACTCCCCCCCTGCAGCTTTTTTCTCGTTGTAGGGGGCTGCCTCATGATTACAAAGCATGTAAAACTTTTCCAAAAATCACAAAAAATTGTTATTAAGCATTAAGTTACAACACAATAAAACTACGAAACATGACATAAAATACAATCTATAATAATATATATTTGTAGCAATATTTGAAAAAACCTTTGTTTTTTATAATATTACTTAAACGATTCACTGTAGCATCATGAAACAATCTAACTCAATTGCTATGCTCACTTTATTTATATTAAACAGGAAATAATATGAAAAAAACGTTACTTGTTCTATCACTCAGCGCACTTGCCTTAGCAGCATGTTCAAAAACAAAACAAAATACTGCAGATGCAAACAGCGTATCACAAACAGCTGAAGTAACTGCAAGTCAAGCAGCAACCGTTGAAACAGTTGCAAGTCAAGCACATGATGTAAATGCAACAAGTGAAACTCCAGCAACTTCACCTGTTGAAGGTAATGCCCAGTTGAGTTTAGATTGGAATGGCAACTACAAGGGTGTTTTACCTTGTGCAAGCTGTGAAGGTATTGAAACTAAACTTACTTTAAATAATGACAAAACTTATGAATTATCTGAAACTTACCTTGGTAAAGGTGATGGTAAACCGCAAGTAACCAAAGGTAAATTTAGCTTTAACAAAGCCGGTGACACTGTTGTACTTGATGCTGCTGCAGATAAACGTCAGTATTTTGTAGGTGAAAATCATATTGTTGCACTTGACCAAGAAGGCAAGAAAATTACAGGTGCACTTGCTAAAAATTACGAACTGCAAAAACAAAATCCGTAATTAAATTTAAGATATAAAAAAACCTGCAGTTCACACTGCAGGTTTTTTATTTACCAGTCTTTGCTTAGTGAGCAGAGAATTGGTTCATAGTGTTTTTAGCATCGTCATGAGCTTTCAATGCGTTATCACCAGAGAAGATTTCTTTGTGATCATCACCGATGTCAGAACCAGCCATTGCTTGGTGTTTAACACAAGCGATACTACCACGGATTTCTTTACGTTGTACGCCAGCAACATAAGCCAACATACCTTCAGTACCGAAGTAACCTTGCGCAAGTTCATGCGTAGAAAGTGCAGCAGTGTGATAAGTCGGTAGAGTAATCAAGTGATGGAATACACCCGCTTCACGAGAAGCATCAGCTTGGAATGTACGAACTTTTTCATCAGCATCAGCAGCTAACTCAGTGTTGTCGTAGTCAGCACTCATCAACTTAGCACGGTCGTATGCAGAAACATCTTTACCTTCTGCAACCCAACGGTCATACGCTTGTTGACGGAAGTTAAGAGTCCAGTTGAATGATGGGCTGTTGTTATAAACAAGCTTAGCATTTGGAACAACTTCTTTAACACGGTTAACCATGTGAGCAATTTCTTCTACGTTTGGAGTTGCAGTTTCGATCCAAAGTAAATCAGCACCATTTTGAAGGCTAGTTACGCAGTCAAGTACAACACGGTCAATTTGAGTGTTTTCACGGAACTGATATAGACCAGAAGCTAAACGTTTAGGACGGTGTAATTTACCATCACGTTTGATCAAGATTTCATCTTCTTGAGCGTCAGCAATGTCAACTTCAGTTGTGTCTAAGTAGCTGATATATTGAGATGCAATATCACCTGGCTCTTTCACTACTGGGATCTTTTGAGTTAAATCTGCGCCTTCAGAGTCAGTACGTGCAACGATAACACCATCATCAAGACCCATTTCTAAGAATGCATAACGTAATGCATGGATTTTAGCAATGAAATCTTCGTGTGGAACAGTTACTTTACCAGCTTGGTGACCACATTGTTTCGCATCAGAAACTTGGTTTTCAATTTGTAGCGCACAAGCACCAGCTTCGATCATTTTCTTAGCAAGTAAATAAGTCGCTTCTTCGTTACCGAAACCAGCATCGATATCTGCAATAATTGGCACAACATGAGTTTCAAAGTTGTCGATTTGCGCAGTAATTTCAGCAGCTTTAGCAGAATCACCAGCATCTTGAGCTTTTTTAAGTGCGCGGAATAAATCGTTTAATTCTTTAGCGTCAGCTTGACGTAGGAATGTATAGATTTCTTCGATTAATGCAGGAACAGAAGTTTTTTCGTGCATTGATTGGTCAGGAAGTGGACCGAATTCTGAACGAAGTGCAGCAACCATCCAACCAGAAAGGTAGATATAACGTTTATTTGTAGTGCCAAAATATTTTTTGTTGGCAATCATTTTTTGTTGAGCAATAAAACCGTGCCAGCATCCTAGAGACTGAGTGTATTTGCTTGAGTCAGCATCATATTCAGCCATATCACGACGCATAATTGCTGCAGTATATTTAGCAATATCTAAACCAGTTTTGAAACGGTTTTGTAGTTGCATACGTGCTGCATCTTCAGGACTGATGTCCGCCCAAGTACTTCCAAATTTCGCTTTTAATTCACGAATCGCATCAATCGCTGTTTGATATGTTGTCATGATATTTTCCTGTATTAATTTTAGGATTTCATCAGTCGAAGTACTAAACCTAGTGTATTAAATACTGTTTAGATTTAGACCACTCCATTGCTATGAACACAGCTTAGTTTGAGTGGCATAATTAATCCAATATTCTAGGCTAATTCTCATTATTTATTTAAAAAATATATAGATCAAAGTCGTAATATAATTATGATGACTTTTATAATTTATTGTTTTTTATTATTTTTATTTATAGCTACTCAAGGAATTTAGTTTAATTTCCAACCAATTCACTTTACTTTAATATTTTTATGCTCTGTTTACGCATATTAAAAACACGACTTTTGGATAATATAAATGGTCAAAATAATCTTTTTTATTTGATTAAAAAAAGAGCAAATAAATTAAATCCACAATCGGCTTCACTTTTTATAAAGCCTTCACACAAAAGGTTTTAGTTATGGCATAATGCTAAACGATTTCAAAAGTTTATTTCCGGTATTTATTTTATGAATCTAGAGCGGGTCGATCTCAACCTATTAATTTATCTAGACATACTTTTGCGTGAAAAAAACGTAACTCGTGCAGCTGAACAGTTAGGGGTAACCCAACCTGCTATGAGTAATATTTTGCGTCGTTTACGCAACCTATTTAACGACCCTCTTCTGATTCGATCTTCTGAAGGTATGACCCCAACAGAACGTGCTTTAGAATTACAACCACGTATTCGAGATGCACTTTCTGATCTTTCTATGATCTTAGAACCACGAACTGAGTTTAGACCTTATACCAGTAATCGTGTTTTTCGTATCATGACTTCTGATTACGCAGAAGCAACTTTAGTTCCTCGACTCATCAAAGCATTACGTTCTGAGGCACCGAATGTCGTACTCGATTTTCTCACCCCAAGTGATGTCTCATACCGTGATATGGAGCAAGGCAAAGTTGACCTCGCAATTAACCGCTTTAATGAAATACCACAAAGTTTCCACCAAGTTTTAGTATGGCGTGATAGTTTTTCTTGTCTACTAAATACCAAACACCCTGCTGCAAACAACTTAAACTTAAAAAGCTACTTAGATGCACAGCATATTTGGGTATCTAAAACAGGTATGGGCGTTGGTTTTGGTGTTAATCCAGAGAAACAAGCTGGTCTAGGCTGGATTGACCAAGCACTTGATCGTATCGGACAAAAACGTAAAATCTCAGTATTTACACGTCACTATCAAATGCCAGCTTTACTTGCAGCGAATGTCGATTTAATTGCCACTTTACCTTCACGTATTGCTCGCCTACAAGCACAAAGCCAAACTTTAAACATTAAAGATCCACCTTTTTATATCCCTGAGTTTGAACTCAAGATGGCTTGGTGCCCATTGCTTCACCATCACCCTGCTCATCGCTGGTTACGTCAACTGATTTTGTATGTTGCGCGACAAATTATTGAAGAGGAAAATAGAGAATATTTACTCAACAATAATAACTCACAGTTGCCAAATACATTTTTCTAAGCGACAGAATATGCTAAGATGCCAGTCCTAATTAAGCTTTAAGACTGGTGTCATCAAAGCGTATCTTGTTTGAAATTATAAATATAAATATGTTTAGCTTGATAAATACCTTATAGTTTCAGTCAAGATAACTATAGCGTGCTATACAAGTTATTTTGTAATTCATCACATACTATTTGATAGTTGCAACAACTTAGTTTAATTTTTATCTACTGCATTAAAATCTTTACAGATTTAAGCTTAAGCCATTTCAATATAGCGAATCCTTATAACTACAGGTGGGGTATGGATATTTTTCAAAGCATGATAATACTGATCATTTTAGTATCGTGCTCATTTTTTTTATCTCTATCTGAAATTGCGATCGCTGGCTCACGTAAAATTAAGTTAAGACTTCTCGCAGAGACAGATGAACGAGCAAATAAAGTTATATTATTACAAGAAAATTCAGCAGATTTTTTTGCATCTACTCAAATTGGCGTCAATGCTGTAGCAATTTTGGGTGGTATTGTAGGCGAATCCTCATTACGTCCTTATTTTTATCAACTAGTAAATGAGTTCTATCAAGGCAAATGGGCTGAAACTATTGGCTTTAGTTTATCATTCATAACAGTAACCACGCTTTTCATTTTATTTGCAGACTTAATGCCAAAACGTTTAGCAATGATTTTCCCAGAAAAGCTTTCTATTATGGTGGTTAACCCCATAAATATCTTTATTAAAATCTGTAAGCCTTTGGCTTGGATTATTAATATTATTGCCAACTCTATTTTTAGAATTTTTAAAGTCACCACCAAACGTGATGACAGCTTAACTTTTGATGATATTTCAGCAACAGTAAATGCTGGTGCCCAAGCAGGTGTATTACAAAAACAAGAACATCATTTCATTGAAAATGTATTTGAATTGGAGGAACGTAATGTACCTTCAAGTATGACTACACGAGAAAACGTTGTCTATTTTACCCTCAATGAATCTGAAGACAGTATTCGTTCAAAACTCGCCGAATTCCCATTTTCTAAGTTTTTAGTTTGTAATGAAACTATTGATCAAGTGATTGGCTATGTAGATGCTAAAGATATTTTGGTTCGTATTTTAAACAATCAAAAAATTAATCAGCTAAATGAATCCACTATTCGTAATGTATTAACTATTCCTGATACTTTAACCCTCTCAGAATCACTAGATCGTTTCCGTTCTAGCAAAGAAAAGTTTGCAGTAGTCATTAATGAATATGCCTTAGTGGTCGGCGTGATTACTTTATCTGACATTATGAGTACAGTCATGGGTGACTGGGGTACACCAATAGAAGAAGAGCAGCAAATTATTCAACGTGATCCAGATTCGTGGTTAATTGAGGGAAGTACACCTATTGAAGATCTAATGCATGCCCTTGCGATCGATAGCATGCCTGATAATGAAAATTATGAAACGCTTGCAGGCTTCATGATGTACCAACTACGTAAAATTCCACGCCCTGCAGATGTAGTGATTTATGGTGATTATAAGTTTGAAGTTGTAGATGTTGACAACTATAAAATTGATCAACTCTTAGTAACCCGTTTACTTAAACAAGCAAGTCTACTTCCAACGGAAGAAGAAAAAGATCATCTAAAAGATTAATTCAAAGTAGCTTTGACCCAAAATGATGATTTTTTAGAACAAGCAGTTAATTATTTAACTGCTTTTTTTATAAAAAGCACCGAATACATCCACTCTAACTCATTATATTTTAATAATTATTCACAATATAAATGTAATTAAACTTCACATTAAAAATATACTATGTAGTTTTTATAAATCAAGATTTATCATGAAGCCTTAAGGTGTTATTCATTATGATTGTTAAAGCAATCATATATTGACACTTAGCTACTTAATATCATTTTAAAAAGACAAAACAAAGGACTGTATTATGCTTGCTTTTGTAGGGATCGCAATGATCCTCTGCTTTATGTACCTTATTATGACGAAAAAATTAAATGCAGTAGTTGCTCTTATTTTTATACCAGTAGTTTTCGCCCTTATGGCTTATTTCCTCGGATTTTACTTTGATAGTTTAAGCCATATTGAAATGAGTGAACTTGGTGAAATGATGCTTAATGGCATTAAGAAATTAGCACCAACTGGCATTATGCTTTTATTCGCCATTTTATATTTTGCCATTATGATTGATACAGGATTATTCGACCCTTCTGTCAAATGGATCTTAAAAAAAGTAAAAGGTGATCCACTTCGAGTTACCTTAGGAACAGTATTTTTAACTTTAATCGTATCTCTAGATGGGGATGGCTCAACAACTTATATGATTTGTGTTGCAGCAATGCTTCCACTCTATCGTCGTTTGGGAATGAGCCCTCTTATCATGGCTGGTCTAATGATGATGGCCAGCGGTATTATGAATCTCACTCCTTGGGGTGGCCCAACAGCACGTGCAGCAAGTGCACTCAAAGTTGATCCAAGTGCAATTTTTGTACCTATGATTCTGCCAATGCTCGTTTCAATTATATGGCTATTTTTCGTTGCCTATATGTATGGTCGCTTCGAACGCAAACGTTTAGGTGTGATTGAACTTGATATTAGCCATGCAGATCATATTCAAATATCACAAGATCCAAGTGCCAATCGGGCTAATTTACGCTGGTTTAATGGTCTATTAACATTCATATTAATGGTAAGTTTGATCTTAGGTATATTGCCTTTACCCATTTTATTTATGCTAGCACTCTGTATTGCACTCATCGTAAATTATCGTGATCTAGAACTACAAAAAAGTTTAATTGCCAAGCATTCTGGTAGTGCCCTAGCCGTTGTAAGTATTATTTTTGCTGCTGGTATCTTTACCGGTATTTTATCAGGCACTGGCATGGTTACAGCAATGTCAGAACAACTTATAAATATTATTCCAAAGAGCATGGGGCCTTATTTAGCACCCATAACAGCAATCTTGAGTATGCCACTCACCTTCTTTATGTCTAATGATGCCTTTTACTATGGTGTATTACCCATTTTATCTGAAGCTGCAACTCAATATGGTATTACACCCGTTGAAATGGCACGTGCCTCTATTGTTGGGCAACCTGTGCATTTACTCTCGCCTTTGGTTCCGTCAACTTACTTGCTTTGCGGACTCGCTGCAATTGAATTTGCAGACCACCAAAAGTTTACTTTAAAGTGGGCAACGCTAACCTGTCTGGTCATGTTGTGTTCTGCACTCATCCTCGGTGTGTTTCCATTTTATTCAACACTTTAAAATTTGTATTAACAAACAGCAAAGGCCATAGATCACTATGGCCTTTGCTACATTTACAACAGAAAGTAAGATCTATTTTTCAAACAGTTCTTATGCATACATCTCGATTAAGCGATCAAGGGTTGCCTGATAATGAATATGGATATCATCATTTAATAACTTATATGCATTATCTAGCTGTACCATTGGCCAACCCTCTTTCCAAAATGGAAAAATGTTGTGTAAATCGTGAGTAACAATCGCATCTTCCATCTCAATAGCTTGAGCAATCTGAGCAAGTACTTGTGCGGTTTCAGCACCATCAATTGCAAGATAGTCGATACCTTTCGCACGCAAAATACGAACGCGATCTTTCTTATAACGAATTTTTTTTGC
Source organism: Acinetobacter rudis (assembly GCF_031157835.1). Classification (GTDB taxonomy): domain Bacteria; phylum Pseudomonadota; class Gammaproteobacteria; order Pseudomonadales; family Moraxellaceae; genus Acinetobacter; species Acinetobacter rudis_A. The sequence goes on from NZ_JAVIDR010000001.1 coordinate 256,847, forward strand.
TTGGCTGCTGTTTAAGTGTAATGCTAAAACTACCGCTTCATTGAATTTGTTCTCAAAACTCTGATGCAGAGACAATAAACCCTTTTTAAACGCCTCTTGACGATCAGCTTTGCCTCCCTGACGAATAAGATTCTCTGCTTCACTGTTGAGTACATCATCTTTCATCGCTTGTAGGACATCTAAAATTTCAATATCACTTAAAGATGAGGGAGTTTGATCTTGCATGATCGACCTAATTGAAAATAAAAACATGATTGTCGCATAAAATGGACTGAAATACTGCGCTTAAGCAGATCAATTCAGCACACTTAATGATGCGTTGAATTGCAATGAACAAGACAACGCAATCTTACTACAGTGTGATTAAGCGGCTATGACTTCAACCACAATTTTACCCACATGGTCACCTTGATCCATGGCAATATGTGCTTGTTGAATTTCATTAAACTTAAATGTCTTAAAAATCATAGGCAAACACTTAGCTTGTTGCCAAAGTGGTAAAACATGTTCAATTAACCCTTGAGTAATTTCAGCTTTTTCAGCTGTATTACGCGCACGCATCGTTGAACCTGTAATAGTTAAACGTTTCATCATTATTTGGCCAAGTTTGACTTCTTTGGCTTTAGCACCACCTAAAAATGCGATATACACTAAACGTCCATCACGGCGCAGTAGATTTAAATTACGCTCTAGATAAGGTGCACCAACAATATCTAAAATAACATCAACGCCTGCATCTTCTGTTTGTTCACGTATTACCGTCTCAAAATCTGCACTATTGTAGTTGATTGCATGTGTTAGATGCTTAATCGCTGCTACTTTTTCATCAGAGCCTACTGTAGCAAAACTTTTTATTCCCAATGCCTGACAAAGCATTAAAGCTGTCGTACCAATACCACTACTACCACCATGTACTAATACTGTCTCGCCCGCTTTAGCTCGCCCCATTTGGAAAACATTGGCCCATACAGTAAAAAATGTTTCAGGGATTGCAGCAGCTTGTACATAACTTACCCCATCAGGTATAGGTAAAACTTGCGTTGCTGGTACAACACAATACTCTGCATAGCCACCACCATTGGTTAAGCCACAAACAGCATCCCTAAGTTTAAATTGTTTTACATCTTCCCCAATTGCAACGATTTCCCCTGCAACCTCCAAACCAGGCACCGGTGTTACCCCTTTAGGCATCGGATAAAGCCCCTGACGCTGTAAAATATCAGGACGATTCAAACCAAAAGCATGTACTTTAACCAAAACTTCGTTCGCAGCAGGTGTGGGTATTTGCGTATTTTCTATGGCTAATTTTTCTGGTCCACCCGCTTCAGTAATAATGACTTGTTGCATTTGGTTTGACATATGATTTCCCTAAATAATGTTTAATCACCATTTCAACACAAAGTTTGCTTAGAGAGAAGTAAAACACATCTTTAGCTTATGCTCATCAACTCAAGCCTATTACTTAAATTGAGCCAAAGCTAAGCTTTAATCGTATACTACTTGATATACCCATGAGTGCTGCCCTAAACGATATGAATACCATTACCGAATATAACCAAGATAATTTTCATGAATTTGAATATTATGCTGGTCTGGCAATTATTCGCTTTTATGCAGACTGGTGCGCACCATGCGTACAAAGCAAACCTGTTTTCCAACATTTAGCAGCACAATGCTCAAAACAGATTAAATTTGGCCAAGTTAATATTGATCAATCCCCAATTTTAACTTTACGTTATCAAGTATTTGGCTTACCCAGTATCTTGATTTTCGATCATGGAAAAATTATTAAACGTATGACTGGACTGCTAAGCTTAAAACAATACTCTACGCTTATTGATGAACTTCAACCAACAAACGTTGAGTCTGACTCAGACTAAAATATCTAAGCAGACAAAAGCCGACACAATGACTGCATCGGCTTTAATATTTTTGCTTAAATCTGACTAGAAACAATTCTAGTAATATTCAAATCACTATAGCTGTACCAACTCAACCAATTGAGCGACAACTTCATCCAAGCCATCAACAGTCACTGTATGATCAGGTGTCTGAGCGGCATTAGTGACTATTAAGATACCTGTTTCACGTAAAAGTGCTTGTTGATCTGCGGTTAAATCGCTACGAACTAAAGCAACCACGCCTTGCTGTAATAAGGCACTTTCCACGACCTCAGCTTGGGCCAAGACATTATTAGGAACATTAATAATTGCTGGTCTTTGACCTAAACGAGAAGCACGATCTTGAGCAGTTACAACTTTATGATGAGCCTGCCAATCTTCACTGTCTTTAATCATGCCTGCCGCAATGGTCACATTACTCAGACGATCAATAAAGATAAATGAACCTGTAGCACGACTTTCTAAATATCGATCAAAAACAACAGCCTTATCAAACTCAATTACAACCTCAGCAATTGCATTCAGTTCTAATTGTTCAACTTTACTCTGCTCAAGTGTGTTGACGTCTATACGGTAATTAATCTCAACCACTTTGGCTGGAACGGTCTGCGTTCCTAACTTAATATTATAAAGTTTGCCAATAGACAGAACTTGTTCATTCATCCACACCAATGTTGCACGTGCACGGCGTGAAATCAAAGGTTGCTCGCCCACTTTCACCAGCATATTGCCACGTGAAATATCAATCTCATCGTTGAGTGTTAAAGTAACGGCTTGGCCAGCAAATGCATGTGTAAGAGGGCCATCAAAAGTAACAATCTCTTTAACTGTAGAGCGTTTACCAGAAGGCAAAGCAACAATTTCATCACCCACTGCCACTTCACCCAAAGCCACAGTACCAGCAAAACCACGAAAATCTAAATTTGGGCGGTTGACATATTGCACAGGAAAACGGAATTCATGCTTATGAGCTTGACGACGTACATCAACCGTTTCGAGCATTTGCATGAGGGTTGCACCCTCGTACCATGGTGTATGTGTAGAGGCATGTACGACGTTATCACCATTGAGCGCTGAGATAGGTACAAATTGAATATTACTTGGTTTACGTTCCGCCAATTGCTCAACAAACTGGTGATACTCTGCTTGAATTTCATTAAAACGATCTTGCGAATAACCCACTAGATCCATTTTATTAATCGCAACAAAGATGTTTTGAATACCCAAAAGGCTTGCAATAAAACTATGACGGCGTGTTTGGGTTTGAACACCATAACGTGCATCAATCAGAATAATGGCTAAATCTGCTGTTGATGCACCTGTTGCCATATTACGTGTGTATTGTTCATGCCCTGGTGTATCGGCAATGATAAACTTGCGTTTCTCTGTTGAGAAGTAACGATACGCTACATCAATGGTAATGCCTTGTTCACGTTCAGCCTGTAAACCATCTACTAATAAAGCAAGGTCAGGAGCATCCCCTGTTGTACCCACCTTTTTACTGTCTTGAGTGACCGCTTGTAATTGATCTTCATAAATCAATTTTGAATCATACAATAAGCGTCCAATCAGTGTGCTTTTACCATCATCCACATTACCGCAAGTCAAAAAGCGTAATAAATCTTTTTGTTCATGTTGTTTTAAATAAGTCAAAATATCTTGACCGATAAGATCCGATTGATGAGACATTGCTCAAACTCCAAAAATACTGAAATAGAAAAATGAAAATGACGTTGCTTAGAAATAACCTTCCTGTTTTTTCTTTTCCATCGAGCCAGCTTCATCATGATCAATCATACGACCTTGCCGTTCAGAGCTAGTCGCTAACAGCATTTCTTGAATAATTTCTGGTAAGTTTTCAGCTTCGGACTGCACTGCCCCTGTTAATGGGTAACAACCTAAAGTACGAAAACGTACTGACTTGATTGCTGGAACTTCACCTTCTTTTAACGGCATACGTTCATCATCTACCATAATCAATGTGCCATTACGTTCAACTACAGGACGAGGTGCAGCAAAATACAGCGGTACAATCGGAATCTGTTCTAAATAGATATATTGCCAAATATCAAGCTCAGTCCAGTTTGAAAGTGGAAATACACGAATACTTTCACCTTGATTTACTTTACCGTTATACAAATTCCAAAGTTCTGGTCGCTGGTTTTTAGGATCCCAACGATGTTTGCTATCACGGAACGAATAAACACGCTCTTTAGCACGTGATTTTTCTTCATCACGGCGAGCACCACCAAAAGCAGCATCAAAACCATATTTATCTAAGGCCTGTTTTAAACCTTGAGTTTTCATAATATCGGTATATTTAGAGCTACCGTGATCAAATGGATTAATACCAGCATCTCGGCCTTCTTGGTTTTGATGCACAATTAAATCAAAACCATGTGTTTTCGCCATGTGATCACGAAAGGTGATCATTTCTTTAAATTTCCATCCAGTATCAACATGAAGTAATGGAAATGGCAATTTTGCAGGATAAAATGCCTTCAATGCTAGATGAAGCATAACCGCTGAATCTTTACCGATCGAATACAACATAACTGGATTTTCAAATTCAGCAGCAACTTCACGAATAATATGAATACTCTCAGCTTCTAACTGTTTTAAGTGAGTAAATCTTTCCTGATCAATAGACATCGGCAGCACCAAACAATACGCTCTAAACAACGTAGATAATAAAATTTGTTTTTATTATAGAGAGTTAGTCCGTCTGGCAATTGCTTGTTTTAAGATATGAATATTACTTTTGATCATATGATCGAGATTGCGAGTAAAGTGCTAATACATTATTAAATATCGACCTGCGGCATTTATTCCAACTGTTGATAGATAACTTAGTAATGTGAAAGTTAATACAATGCCCTGTTATTTATAAGAAATTACATACTCTTTCAGTTAAAAAATCGATAAATAAGCGAACACGTTTAGGCAAATGTTCTTGCTGATAATAAACAATATGAATTTTTTGTTCATGCATTTCTAGATATTCCTCAAACAACGCAACGAGCTTATTTTGCTGGATGTCTTGTTTAACTAAAAAGGCAGATAAGCAAGCAATTCCCAAGCCCTGCAATGCCAACTGCCGTACAGTTTCCCCATTTGAGGCTTTGAGATGAGCCTTACATTGTAAACGCTCTCCATCAATATAAAGAGGCCATTCATTCAACTTTGCGACCTTACTAAATCCGATATGGCTATGCGCTAGGATTTCTTCAGGCGTATTCGGATGACCATATTGTTGTAAATAATCTGGGCTCGCGACCAAATATAAACGACTAGTACAGAGCAATTTAGCATGCAAACTTGAATCATTCAGTTCGCCAAATCGAATTGCAATATCCGTTTTATGCTCAAGTAAATCAATCACTTGATCATTGGTATTTAATTCAATCTCAATATTTGGATATAACTGGGTAAACTCTGTTAACAGAGGGGTGATCACATGCAGGACAAAAGGTGTTGCCGAATCTATACGAATCAAACCCGCGGTATCACGATCAGACTTGAGCAAGGCATCTTCTGCATCATTGAGATCATGAACAATTTTGCGTGCACGTTGTAAAAATAACTGCCCTTCTTGAGTCAATTTAATTTTTCTTGTGGTTCGCTCAAGCAGTGTAACTTGCAATTTACTTTCTAAACGCTGTAAAGAACGACTCACACCTGAGGTGGTAAGTGCTAATTGTTCAGCTGCTGCCACAATTGAACCACTGTCAACAATACTGATAAATGCGACCAGCTCATCAAGAGTTGATTTCACTGTTACTCCCTCAATAATGAATTCTTGATTTTTAATCAACAATATTTTGATTATTTCCCTATTTTTAAGCAAGCTAAATCATAAGAAAATAAACGCAACTTCATATTACAGAGTAAATAACATGTCACGTATTGTTCCTCAATTTGGTCTAGGTACTTTTCGTCTTTCTGGCCAACCATTAATTGACTCAATTAAAACAGCATTAGAGTTAGGATATCGTGCAGTAGATACTGCGCAAATATATGGTAATGAGGCTGAAGTTGGACAAGCCATCTCAGAAAGTAAGGTTAATCGAGATGAATTATTTTTAACGACTAAAATTTGGACTGAGAATCTAACTGCAGATAAAATGATTCCGAGCCTCAAGCAAAGTCTGCAAAAACTACGTACCGATGCTGTTGATCTCACGCTAATTCATTGGCCTGCACCGCAGCTTGGCATTAGTGTATCTGAAATGATGCAAAATCTATTAGAAGCAAAACAACAAGGTTTAACCCATCATATTGGTATCTCTAACTTTAATATTGATTTAACACAGCAAGCTATTGATGCTATTGGTCTTGAACATATTGCCACCAATCAAATTGAACTGAGTCCCTATTTACAAAACCAAAAATTGGTCGATTTTCTCAATAGCCAACATATTGATGTAACTTCATATATGACCCTCGCCTATGGCAAAGTCCTACAAGATCCTATCTTGAAACAAATCGCAGAACAGCACCAAGCCAGTACTGCACAGGTTGCCTTAGCTTGGGCGCTACAATTGGGATATAGCGTGATTCCATCTTCAACCAAAGCACCACACTTGCTACAAAACCTACAAGCGCAACAAATTAAACTGAGTGCAGAAGATATGTCTCTTATTGCAGGGCTTGAACGTCAAAGTCGTGAAGTGAATCCAGCTGAGCTTGCGCCAGTTTGGGATTTTTAAGGTCTATTATTGACATGATCAAAATCAATCCACCATTATTGGCATTGGCAATTGGTGCCTTTGCCATTGGCACTACTGAATTTTCTCCAATGGGTTTTCTGCCCCAGATTGCACAAAGTTTAGATATTTCTATAGCAACTGCTGGGATGCTCATTAGTGCTTATGCACTGGGTGTTATGCTGGCTGCACCTTTTATGACATTATTATTGGGGCATCTGCCACGTAGAAAAACACTTGTGCTACTCATGGCAATATTTACGATTGGTAATATACTGGCCGCAATTGCACCGACTTATTGGGGTCTCATGGGTGCCCGTGTCATTACCAGTCTAAATCATGGTGCATTTTTCGGTATTGGTTCGGTCGTAGCAACCTGTGTAGTACCCAAAGAGCAACAAAGTAGTGCCGTAGCCGCAATGTTTATGGGACTAACTCTTGCCAACATTGGAGGTGTACCGCTCGCTACTTGGGTAGGACAAAATATTGGTTGGCGCACATCATTTATGGCAATTGCTTTGCTTGGTCTAGTAACAATGTTTGCCCTTTACAAAGCTATTCCTTTAGATTTAGTTGGACAACGACCACATGTCAAAGATGAACTTAAAGTTCTTATCCGCCCAACTGTGATTATCGCTTTACTCACCACTGTTTTTAGTGCTGGTGCAATGTTTAGCCTTTATACCTATATAGCACCCAGTCTACAAAATCTGACCCATGCAAGCCCAATGTTCATCACATATATGCTTGTGGTCATTGGTATTGGTTTTTCCGTAGGTAACCATTTAGGTGGAAAATTTGCTGACCAATCTTTGTATAAAACACTCATTGGTTTTCTTCTCTTATTAATAGTGACCATGTTAGTGTTCCCAATACTTGCACAAACAGCACTAGGGGCAAGCATTGCATTATTCATTTGGGGAGTTGCAGCGTTTGCCATTGTTCCACCAATACAAATTGCAGTGATGTCCGTTGCCTATGAAGCACCTGGTCTTGCAGCATCGGTTAATATTGGTGCTTTTAACTTGGGTAATGCTTTAGGTGCTGCGGCAGGTAGTGCTGTTCTCAGCTTAGGGATGGGCTATGCAGAAATTTCTATTTTAGGTGCAATACTTGCTGCCCTGAGTTTAGCTTTGGTCGGATATCAAATGAAAGTGACTGAACGCTCAGCTGAAGTATTAAAAAGCTAGTACTGCTCACCTAAACACACTATACAAGAAAGGGTTTCAAGGCAATTGAGACCCTTTCTTTTTACTGTACTAACTCCGTGTTATTTTGATTAACCGCTTTAACCTTTTAAAAAATTAATAAACTGTTTATAAAAAACAAAGCAGAACCGAAAGATAATTTTAATTGCTTAATGGCACTACAAATAAAAAAAGCTGCTCAATTGAGCAGCTTTTTCAAAAACTATTTATTGGAGAATTAAACTTCTTTACGACGCATATGTGGGAATAAAATCACATCACGAATACTTGCAGCATCAGCAAAAAGCATTACCAAACGGTCAATACCAATCCCTTGACCCGCTGTAGGAGGTAAACCATATTCAAGTGCTTCAATGAAATCAGCATCATAATGCATTGCTTCATCATCACCTGCGTCTTTTTCAGCAACTTGAGCTTGGAAACGTTCAGCTTGGTCAATTGGGTCATTTAATTCTGAGAAACCATTTGCCAATTCACGACCACCAATAAAGAACTCAAAGCGGTCAGTGATATGCGGATTATCATCATTACGACGTGCCAACGGAGATGTTTCAGCTGGGTACTCAGTAATAAATGTTGGTTGGCGTAGCTCAGTTTCAACTGTTTCTTCAAATACGATTGTTTGTAGCTTACCTAGGCCGAAACCTGGTTTAATTTCCTGTTTTAATTCTTCTTTTGCAAATTTTGCTAAGAACTCACGGTCCGCAACATTTTCAGCTGTGAAGCTTGGATTATGTTCCAAGATCGCATCAAACATTGAAATTTTCTTAAATGGACCTTTGAAGCTAAACACTTCACCTTGATAAGGTACATCAGTGCTACCTAAAATATCGATAGCCAGTTTTTCCAACATATTCTCAGTCAAAGCCATGAGATCTTTATAATCTGCATAAGCTTGATAGAACTCAATCATGGTAAATTCTGGGTTATGACGTGTAGAAACACCTTCGTTACGGAAGTTACGGTTAATTTCAAATACGCGTTCGAAACCACCAACAACCAAACGTTTTAAATAAAGCTCTGGTGCAATACGTAAATATAGAGACATATCCAAAGCATTATGATGCGTTTCAAATGGACGTGCAGACGCACCACCAGGAATCACATGCATCATTGGAGTTTCAACTTCCATAAAACGCTCATTGGTCAAGTATTCACGAATACCTGCAACCACTTTAGCGCGAATTTCAAATGCTTTACGTGTGTCTTCGTTAACGATTAAATCTAAATAACGTTTACGATATTTAACTTCAGTATCATTTAAACCATGAAACTTGTCTGGGAGTGGGCGTAAAGATTTAGTTAAAAGTTCAAATTCTTCAATATGAACATAAAGATCACCTTTACCCGAACGACCGATATAACCTTGTACTGCAATAATATCACCAAGGTCTAGCGCTTTAATTGTAGCTAACACCTCTGGATCTAAAGCTTTACGGTCAACATAAAGTTGAATACGGCCAGTCATATCTTGAATAACAATAAACGAACCACGGTTCAACATCACGCGACCAGCAACAGCAACATGAACATGTTCAGCTGCTTCAATCTGAGCTTTGTCTTGATCTGCAAATTGATCTTGTAAATCTTGAGCGTAATCTTTACGTTTAAAAGTGTTTGGCCAAGGGCTTACACCCTTCTCAGCAGCAGTCTCTTTGATCTGTTTAAGCTTGGCATGACGCTGTGCGATTAAATCGTTTTCGGAAATAGTGGGTTCAGAAGTCGATTGAACGTTTTGTTGCGTCATGTCTGCCTCGATAAGATAAAAAAGTAAGTTGCGTAGCATAGCAGATTAACACAATAATGCGTACAACTTTAGTGGCTTTATCAATACAACCGTATGATTAAAATCAAAAACTTATTCAATACTAAGATAAAAAAAATAGTTTTTGCCTTATTTATTACCCTTATTACTCATCAAATTTCGGCTCAATCGATAATGGCTCAAACCGAAATACTCACGTTAACAACCAAAATTGAATCCACTAATATTCAAACCCAAAACTATTTGTGGCTATTTGAACTTCAAGCCACCCCCTCTACAAAAACAGTTTCAACTCATTTGACCAATCCACATCCAAAATTAAACCAGTTAAATAATCGAGCAATTGAATTAGCCAAAGAAGTCAGTTTCGAACAATTAGAACAGCGCTATCGCACTCAAAAAATACAGTCTAATGATGTTGTACCTCCAGCACCTCTCACAGCTCAGAATCGTTTTAGCTTAAAAGTTAAATTCATTCCCTACATTAGGTACAAATATCAGCCTACAAAAACTTGGAACATAAATTTTGTACGAGAAATTTGTCAACTCGATCCCACACAAGCACAATATCAGCACATCTATGATACTAAAACTCGTAAGTTTCATATTGAATTACAGTTTAATGTCTCTAAAACCGGTCAAATTAACACATACAAAATTCTCAATGCCCCACATCATGGAGAAAACTTTTTAGGACTCGATAAGTTAGTTAATCAATATGAATTTTATAGTGTAAATCTAGATGGACATCCCGTGAATTTTGTTACTGTACAACCCTTTGATTTTAACTGCTCGTCTTTACCCGAAGTGCAAAAATATGAGAACAAATACATATAACGTTAACCTACAGCGCATTACAATCCTATGAAAATGCGCTGAATTAGCCCAATCACCCTATATTTTGACCTATTCAGCCATTCAGCTTTTGCTAACAACAGTTAAACTCCAGTTTTTCTTTACATTTGTATAAGAACTGCGTAACAATTTCATTGCATATGTACATCAACAAGTCATAGCAATATCATGCGGTAAAAGGTATATATCCGACGAGGAAAAATGATCCTCTTTAGGTTTTGGAGAAATAGATGAAAAAGTATCAGTGCATCGTTTGTGGATGGATCTATGATGAAGCTGAAGGTTGGCCTGCAGATGGCATTACAGCAGGAACAAAATGGGAAGATATTCCAGATGATTGGACTTGCCCAGACTGTGGTGTTTCTAAAGTAGATTTTGAAATGATCGAAATCTGATCCTCTATAAGACCATGATCACATGGTCTTTTTTTATGTACACTTCGCTTAAATCATCATGGAGAACAGCATGCATCCCATCGTCATCATTGGTTCTGGTATGGCAGGTTACACCCTTGCTCGTGAATTTCGTAAACTCAATCCAGATCAAGCGCTAATCATGATCAGTGCAGATGATGCAGCGAACTACGCAAAACCAACATTATCAAATGCACTCGCAGCCAACAAACATCCTGATCAAATTGCATTAGCAGATGCGCAGAAAATGAGCCAACAACTCAATATGCAAATCATGACGCATACGACGGTTACTCAGATTGATGCTGCTAATCACCAAATTCAGTTGATTAAAGATGGCCAACAATCAAATCTAGACTATGCAAAACTTGTGTTAGCTTTAGGTGCCAGCCCAATTCGTTTAGCCTTTGCGGGTATAAATCAAGATGAAGTTCCTGTGGTTAACTCACTGCATGACTATAGAGAGTTTCGTCAACGTATTGAACAAAGTCAAAATAAAAATATCGTAATCTTAGGTGCAGGATTAATTGGCTGTGAATTTGCCAATGACTTACAACATACAGGTCATCAAGTGGACATCGTTGACCTTGCTCCACATGCGCTTGGACGTTTAATGCCAAGTCATGTTGCTGAAGCATTTCAAGAAAAACTTGAACAAACTGGCATTCGCTTTCACTTTAAAACCACTGTTGAAAAAATGAATAAAGTAGAAAATGGCTATCAAGTCCATTTGTCTAATGGCCAGATACTTCAATCTGACCTTGTTCTCTCAGCAATTGGACTACAACCGAATACTCAATTGGCACAAAATGCACAAATTAAATGTAATCGCGGTATTCTGACTAATCCAATGCTTGAAACCAATCAACAAGATATTTATGCACTTGGTGACTGTGTTGAGGTTGCAGATTTGGTTCTGCCTTATGTCATGCCACTCATGCAACAAGCACGTGCATTGGCTAAAACACTGAACCATCAAAATACTGCTATTCACTATCCAGCTATGCCTGTCGCAGTGAAAACACCTGCTGCCCCACTTACTGTACTCCCTGCCCCACTCAATATTGAATTAGATTGGCAAACTGAATCTTTTGAAGATGGTATGCTCTCTAAAGCAATTGATACTGCTGGTACACTCAGAGCCTTTGTATTGTTGGGTGCTACAGCAGCAAAACAACGTTTGGCATTAACCAAATTAGTGCCCGATTTAGTACCCGTTGCTGAATGATCAAACTCAGGGCATGTTGAGTTTCAATATGCCCGAATTGTAGGACTTATATCATGAACAGTACATTACGTTTTGATGTGTCACCCTATACGCCTTACATGCAAGAAGCTAAAGTAGACTTGGGAAATGGTGTACAGCTCCATGTTGAGATTGGTGGTAAAGCTGAAGATCCCGCAATCGTTCTTATTATGGGTCTAGGCGCTCAACTTTTATTTTGGCCTAACTTCTTTTGCAAACTACTTATTGATCGAGGCTTCCGCGTAATTCGTTTTGATAATCGTGATATTGGTCTTTCAACTAAAATTTCCCACTCCCATAAGCCACGTATTCGCTTACAACAAATGGGACGATTTGCACTTGGCCTTAAAAACCACGGCGCACCCTACAATTTGCATGATATGGCCAATGATGTCGTGCTATTAATTGATCGGTTAAATTTAGAACGCCCTCACTTAATTGGAGCTTCTATGGGGGGAATGATCGCGCAAATTGTTGCAGCTCAGCATCCAGACAAAATTAGTAAATTAGGCATTCTATTTAGTAGTAATAACCAAACAATGTTGCCTCCTCCTTTTCCGAAGCAACTCGCTTCCTTATTGGCAAAGCCAAAATCACGTGATGAAAATGTTATTATTAATCACTCGTTGAAGGTTTTTCAGACGATTGGGTCACCAGGTTATATTCATCAAATTGATACATTACAAACTTCGCGTAAGCTTTACCAACGAAGTTATTATCCAACGGGTGTACTTCAACAGTTTTTAGCAATATTATGTACTGGTTCTTTATTACATTTGGACAAGAAAATCAGTACTGCCACATTGGTAGTGCATGGCTCTCGCGACCGCTTACTGCCACCGAGTCACGGTAAGGCGATTGCTAAAGCAATTTCGGGTGCTAAGTTTACGTTAATTGAGGGAATGGGACACGATATCCCACCGCACTTTATCCCTAAACTTAGCAGTTTATTTGCGGATCACTTTCAATCTTAGACTAGGATATTATGGCTGCATTACCCTCTCTTAGACAGCTGTCATACTTGGTGACATTGTCTGAAACCTTACATTTCACCCAAGCTGCACGTCGATCTTTTGTTACCCAATCGACTTTGTCTGGCGGCATCATGGAACTCGAACGTTTACTTGGTGGTGTACTTGTTGAACGCGACCGACAAAATGTACGTTTAACTCCGTTAGGAGAACAGGTTGTCGCTCGAGCCCGTGTATTATTGGCAGATGCTCAAGATTTAATGCGTCTAAGTCGTGAAATGAGTGAACCACTCACAGGTGATTTACATTTAGGTATTATTCCTACTATTGCGCCATTTGTTTTATCTCGCTTACTTGAAGAAGTGCATACTCATCTGCCTAAAATTCAACTTCATCTACATGAAGCTCAAAGTGAAAAAATTATTGAACGCTTAGAGCATGGTCATTTAGACATGGTATTTTTGGCATTGCCTTTTGATACCCGAGGTCTAAAAGTTGCAGAGGTTGCAAAAGAAAGTCTTCATCTCGTTTGTAATGTTGATGATACTGAGTCTGCAAATGCAACAAGCTTAAATGATTTGAATTTAGCGCATTTAATGTTACTTGAAGAAGGACATTGTTTACGCGATCACGCACTCAGCGCCTGTCCAATCGATGAACGTAAAAGTGAACATCATCTAAAAGCCAGCTCATTGCCAACGTTAGTTGAAATGGTCAATGCCAATCTTGGTTTTACTCTCATGCCACAGATTGCGACTCGTGCTTCAATGCTAACAAACAATGAACATCTATTAGTCAAATCAATTAGTGATGCACCTTCTCGTTCTTTAGCACTTGTTACACGTAAGAGCACGCCCTTACATAATGAGTTTGAGGTGTTATTGGAAATCCTTCAAAAAATCTGTAAAGAAATCTGCTAATTTTTATAGCAGACTAAAAAGCCTCAACAATGACATTGTTGAGGCTTTTAATTTAATGCAATACACGAAAAGTGTGATTTTAACTTTTTCGTGATAATAAAAACTGAGCAATTGCGCTAAGCTCTTTAGCATCATCACCCCAATAAGTTAAAGTTTCCATCGCCTGTTGATGCAATTGTTGTAAATATTGCTGTGCTTGCGGCAAACCAAGTAATGCAGGATATGTAGACTTTTCTACCTGCTCATCTTTTCCTGCTGTTTTACCTAACATTTCAGTATCAGCAGTGACATCTAAAATATCATCTTGTACCTGAAAGGCGAGACCAATTGCTTGTCCAAACTGTCTTAATCGTGGCAAGGCTTCATCTGAAAAGGGATAAATGGTTACAGCTGCCATCATAATTGCAGCCTGAATTAATGCACCTGTTTTATTGCGATGAATTTCTTCAAGATGAGCCTGATCAACTTTTTTAGACTCAGCCTGTAAATCAAGCACTTGCCCACAGACCATTTTTGAACTTGCTGTAGCCAATATTTGCATTTGCTTTAATACGATTGATGCGTCAACAGTCGTATGGGCACCATCAAATAAACGACTACCTAAGACCTCAAATGCCATAGATTGTAAGATATCACCTGCCAGTAGAGCACTATCCTCACCAAATGCAACATGACACGTAGGTTGTCCACGGCGCAATTGATCATCATCCATACAAGGTAGATCATCATGCACCAATGAATAACAATGGATCAATTCTACTGCAACGGCTGCACGACGTACTGCTGCGTAATTCGGGTTATTGGCAAACAAATGAGATGTTGCATAACTCAGTGCAGGACGTACGCGTTTTCCACCCAACATCACAGCGTGGTACACCGCAGACTTTAAGGGTTCAGGAATTGAAAATGCGGCAAGCGTTGTTTGTAAATCCGCTTGAATCTGTTGCTGTGCTTGATCAAGCACTTCTGCATTAAGCTTAAGAGGGGTCGTCACATTAGCCTCGAATTTTTACTATGCCGAACATTGAATTGAAGCTCAATCCGTACACGGTCAAGGAGATTTTCAAGTTAAATCACTTTAATCATGACAATTCATGACAGCTGCGAGTGTATACCAAAAGCATTCACATTATCGAATAATTTAGTACAAGCGCATTGAAATAATTGATTTTAATTTAAGAATATTAAATACAATGCAAAAAGCAGGTCGTTAATGACCTGCTTTTTTAAAATTACAACTGAGAGAAATAAATATAAAAACACTCAATTAAAAACAATCAGCAGGAATACGCACCCAACCTTCCATGAGTACTCGTGCACTTCGGCTCATAATGGCCTTTTTCACTTGCCATTGCCCCGCTTCAAGTTGTGCTTCGGCACCTACTCGTAATGTACCTGATGGATGACCAAAACGTACAGCCTGTTTTTCACCACCACCAGCTGCAAGATTTACCAAAGTACCCGGAATTGCTGCTGCTGCACCAATTGCAACTGCGGCTGTACCCATCATCGCATGATGTAGTTTACCCATTGATAATGCACGAACTAATACATCAATATTTTGTTGCTCAATCTGTTTGCCACTCGATGCAGTATATGTTTTAGGTGCTGCAACAAAAGCGACTTTAGGGGTATGTTGGCGTTTTTCAGCTTCTGCTACATCCTGAATTAATCCCATTTTTAATGCACCATATGCACGGATTTTTTCAAACCGTGCCAAAGCAACTGGATCTGAATTAATATCATCTTGTAATTCAGTACCCGTGTAACCCAAGGCTTCAGCTTGAATAAAAATAGTGGGAATACCAGCATTTATTAGTGTCGCTTGAAAAGTTCCAACTTCAGGTACTTCTAAAGTATCAACCAATTGTCCTGTAGGGAACATTGCTCCCCCATCTTCACCTTCATCGGCAGGATCAAGAAACTCAATTTGAACTTCTGCAGCAGGGAATGTAACACCATCAAGTTCGAAATCACCTGTTTCCTGCACTTCACCACCTGTAATAGGTACATGGGCAATAATTGTTTTACCAATATTAACCTGCCAAATACGTACCGTACAAAAACCGTTTTCAGGGATGCGATCCGCAGCCACTAATCCTTGACTAATTGCAAATGATCCCACAGCAGCAGTTAGATTGCCGCAGTTACCACTCCAATCTACAAATGCCTTATCAATTGAAACTTGACCAAACAAATAATCAACATCATGATCAGCACGAGTACTTTTACTCAACAACACAGTCTTACTCGTACTAGATGTTGCTCCCCCCATACCATCTATTTGTTTACCATATGGATCAGGGCTTCCAATTACACGCAATAACACCTGATCACGTGCTGCACCTGCCTGCTGCGCAGCTAAAGGCAAATCCTCAACTTTAAAAAAAACCCCTTTACTTGTGCCCCCACGCATATAAGTGGCTGGTATTTTTATTTGCGCTGCATAACTCATGATCTAACATTCCTTTATATTGTTGTGATGTATAAAACGACGTTGTCGACTGTATCATATCCTTTTTTTTCATCAATCTTGAAGCACATGACTTAAGTATTAAAAATATTTGCTTATGGCAAAATAAATTCATTAATAAAATTAAAATATAAGTAAAGTTCTTTTCAGTGTTGTGATCGCTTAATCTAGGTTTATCACTAGGCTTACTGTGACCAATCTATTACAATCTGCCATTATTTCTCCATAATGAGCGAAGATAAGTGAGCGAAACATCAGGACAATTAAAAAGGGGACTTAAAAACCGTCACGTACAATTAATCGCCATGGGTGGTGCTGTAGGTACAGGTTTATTTTTAGGTTCAGGACAATTAATAGAACAAGCTGGACCTTCAGTCATTTTAGGTTATGCCATTGGCGGTCTTATTGTTTTTCTCATCATGCGACATTTAGGTGAAATGATTGTACATGAGCCTGTTGCAGGTTCTTTCAGTCATTTTGCCAATAAATATTGGGGCAGCTTTCCTGGCATGCTTGCAGGCTGGAACTACTGGATTTTATTTATTCTAGTCGCCATGACAGAGCTAACAGCCGTTGCCAAGTTTATTAGCTACTGGTGGCCCGATATTCCTGCTTGGAGCAGTAGCTTATTCTTTTTTATCTGTATCACTTTAATTAACTTTGCCAATGTAAAAGTTTATGGTGAATCAGAATTTTGGCTCTCTTTAATTAAAGTTGTTTCAATTATTGCAATGATTTTATTTGGGCTTTATTTAATTTTAGTCCCTGGTGTAAGTAGCACAGCAAGTTTTAGTCATTTATGGAGTCACGGTGGCTTTTTCCCTAATGGCTATGAATCTTTATTTTGGATGATGGCGTTTTTAATGTTTGCCTTTGGTGGTATGGAACTCATTGGCATGACAGCTGCAGAAGTTGAAGATCCTGAAAAAAATATTCCTAAAGCAATCAACCAAGTTGTTTGGCGTATTTTGGTATTTTACATAGGCTCAATCACTATCATTCTCTCACTTATTCCTTGGAATAGTTTAGAACTAGGAACACTAGATAAAAGTCCATTTGTTTATATTTTTAATCAACTGGGGATTAACTGGGCTGCAAACCTACTTAACTTTATTATTTTGACTGCTGCACTCTCTGTTTATAACAGTGCGATGTATGTCACTAGCCGTATGTTGTTTGGTCTTGCACAACAAGGAAATGCACCTAAAGCTTTTGGTAAATTAAATAAACACGGTACACCTACAACAGCTGTTATCTTTTCATCTGTACTTATTTTTGGTTGTGTCTTACTTAACTACGTAGTTCCTGAAGAAGCATTAAGTCACTTAATTTACGTTACGGTAGCAGCATTGGTATTGAACTGGGCAATGATCAGTATCACGCATTGGATCTTTATACGTAAACAAAAACAGTTAGGTATTCCATCTAAATTTAAAGCGATTGCCTCTCCATTTAGTAATATTGTTGTATTGATCTTTATTGCAACAGTACTCGGTATTATGTGGAAAGTTGGCTTTAAAGAATCTGTCATCATGATTCCTATCTGGATCATCTTAATGTGGATTCTCTTTAAAGCATTAAAACCAAAGAATCAATCCACTTCTTAAAACTACATCGGGCAGTAGATCTACTGCCCGATGCTGCCTATACACAAACATGTACAGGCAAAATGCGAGTTGAAGCATTTCCCTTTTATTTTTAAATCAATGGACGACAACCTTGAGCACAACAGATTCAGGACTAAAAAGAGGTCTTAAAAATCGACATATACAGCTCATTGCCATGGGCGGTGCAATTGGTACTGGACTTTTTCTAGGCTCTGCACATGTCATTCAATCTGCTGGCCCTGCAACGATTTTAGGCTATGCCATTTGCGGATTTATTGCTTATCTCATCATGCGTCAACTTGGCGATATGATTGTACATGAGCCAGTCGCAGGATCTCTTAGTTATTTCTCCAACAAATACTGGGGACCTTTTGCAGGATTCTTGGCTGGTTGGAACTATTGGATTCTATACGTACTCGTCGCCATGACTGAGCTCACAGCAATTGCAACCTTTATTCAATACTGGTGGCCTGATCTTCCCGCTTGGATCATTGTGTTGGTATTTTTCTGTATCGTCACTTTTATTAATTTAGCCAATGTACGTTTTTATGGTGAATCAGAGTTTTGGTTAGCCATTATTAAGGTCTTTGCTGTTATTTCAATGATCTTATTTGGTCTATATTTATTAATTTCTGCTGGACCTGAATCAACCGCAAGCATTAGTAATCTTTGGACTCATGGCGGCTTTTTTCCTCATGGCTTTAGTGGTATGTTTTTTATGCTCGCTTTCATGCTGTTCGCCTTTGGTGGAATTGAACTTATTGGTATGACTGCTGCTGAAGCAGAAAACCCAAGTAAGAATATTCCTACTGCAATTAACCAAGTTGTTTGGCGTATTTTAGTATTTTATATTGCCTCTCTTACCATCATTTTATCGCTTGTACCTTGGAACCAACTACAATTAGGTAGCTTAGATCAAAGCCCCTTCGTGATGATCTTTAGTCAACTTGGAATTGGTTGGGCTGCACATCTACTTAATTTTATTATCTTAACTGCAGCCATTTCAGTCTATAACAGTGGCATGTATGGTAATAGTCGTATGCTTTATGGCTTAGCGACTCAAGGTAATGCCCCTAAAATTTTTGCAAAAGTGAATGCTCAAGGTGTGCCAACTCCAGCTGTCATTTTTTCTTCAATCCTGATTTTTGGATGTGTAATTTTAAACTACTTTGTACCTGAACAAGCTTTAAAAAATCTGATGTATGTTGCAGTAACAGGTTTAGTTCTTAACTGGGCATTGATTGCATTAACTCATCTCAACTTTATGAAACAGTTAAAAGCAGAGAATATTACTCGTCGTTACCCTGCACTTTGGGCACCCTTGAGTAATATTTTGGTTCTGATCTTTATTGCCATTATTTTATTTATTATGTGGCAAGAAGGATTAAAACTTTCAGTTATTCTCATTCCTGTTTGGATAACAATTGTTTATGTTTTATTCCGTTTACTCAAAAACAAGAAAAATTAAGTTAAATTAAAATTTTAAAAGTTATTGTTAAGCAATAACTTTTTTTTTGCTTCAATTTCCGTTAAATTAGCGTCATTGTGCGCCCTTAGCTTAACTGGATAGAGCAGTTGCCTCCTAAGCGACCGACGTGGGTTCGAGTCCCGCAGGGCGCAATAAGATATTATGTATACATACAATAATGTACGCTACGACCGTCATTTTTCAGTGAGTTATTTAGAAAAATAAATGTGTATGTCTGACCAAGTCTAAACGAATACATTTAAATTAATTGAGGATAATGTAACTGCTTAACCTTTACTTTTAACTTTGGTTATTATGGAAGAATTACCCGCCAATCTAGATTAAAAATATTTAACTTGGTGAGTAGTTAGATGGTCTTAGTTATAAGGTTCAATAGATGTATCCCATATTAAAGTCTTAGTTATAAGGTTCAATAGATGTATCCCATATTAAAGTCTTCTCTATTTCATTCCATTGCTTTGAATCAATTACAAGATTGTCTAAATCATCATAGATTGAGTAAAAACTCCAATAAATATCATGTGTAATTAATCTTATATAAAATAGTGCCTTCTGAACCGATTCAATATCATTTGATTTTATACCCTCTGTCAACATACATGCATAATAGCCAAAATTTGTCAGGCTTTTTAACATGTCTTCACTATACTGTTGATAATCTAAGTCAAGGGTCCAGTCGTTATTATCTAACCTTTTTCCTGAAAAATTTTGAATAATTACATTAATACCATCTATTGTATCCGCTAAATTTTTTGCCAAATCTTCTGTAATAATATTCATCTACCTTTTGCAGCCTTTGTTTTACTCACGTTAATGACACCATTTGGACATGATCATTTTAAAGTTTCAATACAGTTTTTAGATTATCTTCAGATATTTTCCAATTTGATATACCTTCTATTCTATCGGATAGATATAGATAAAATTTAGACATAGATGATTCATCGAAATAATATATTGGGAAATACTCGCCAAAAGCATCATAGATTTTCTTAAATTCGATATCATTTTTCAAATTATTCACATCATTTGTAATAAAAATAAAACTCTCCGTAATATAAAATGATTTCGGAGCATCTAATCTGAAAATATATTCTCTAGGATTTGTCATCTCCTCTGGGATAATAGTATAAATATCTATTTTTTTCACATTGCCCACTGGTCTTTCATAGTTTTTGATAAGAGCTGAAACACATCTATAATCTAAAGAATGTTTAGCAGCACTTTTCCATTGATTAATATAGTCAGACTGACTCCAGCTATTTAAATTAAGCTCAAATGTTTCATAAACATCATCTAAGAATATCATCCCCTTTTGACTCGTTTCTGTGGTCTTAATTTTCATCAAATTTTTCATTATTACATTACCTTTTAACAATATTTAAACCACATCTAGACCTTTAAATAATCTATGATCCACTCAAACCATTAAGAAACTTATAAAAAACCTGCAATGAACTGAACCTCATAAGCTGTGTCCAACTTATGAGGTTCAGTTCAATTCATTAAGATCTAAGGCCTATTTACATTAAAGTAGACTACTCTTTACTTTTTTGTTCCCATTGATTTAAAAAAGTTTTCATTTGTTCAATAATTTGTGGAAAACGTTCTATCCTAATAAAGCTACTACTCACTAGACCTGAAATATTAAGCCCTCTATCGAAATAATCCATTTCGAAATTACACACTTCATAATCATCCATCAGTAAAGTTTCACCCTCGGCAATTACATCATTACTGTATCAACATACTACCCTATCCTGTGATTCTAATACCTATCATTATCAAATAGATTTTATAATCTCCATTTTTCAAATTGATTAGCAATGAATTCATAAGCATCTCTTTCTATTTTTGATGAAAATAAAAGTTCAGGCTTATTTCTTTCCGTGTAATAAACATGCCACTCTTCTTTTTGTTTTAAGACACTAATACATTCAGAATTTCTGATTCGATCTAAAGAGTAACTACTTTGATGAATTCCCATCTGTATTAATAAGCTCATTTCTATTCATTGTCATGCACTTAACTCTAAAATTAACACACTATATCTTATGCAGAACCCAGTCACTTAATAGGCATTCATTACTCAGACCACCCATCAATCAATCACCCAACATCAACTGCATGCCCATCATTCAAGCGCTTTCACAATAGCACCATGTTTCGCCTGACACTCATTGTATTTAATTACTGTTTCAAGTGACGATAAAATTAAAACACTACCTTGCCCCGATTCCAATCGTTGTAGATCGGGATATGGGATGCGTTGATTAGCTGGTATTTTTCAATATGACTCTCTGAATGTAATAGCAGATCAGTTTTACATAATACTAAATAGTTTTTTTAGCCATTGATTTAAATGTTGCAAAAACTCATTAAATGCTTCTTCAACTGAGATAGGAATAACTTTACTGTAAGCTAAATCAACTTGAGCGTTATGTATATTTACCAGCCAAGTCAAATCTTCATCGTTGATATGCCAAGAAATTAACACAATATTTTTTATATACTCATCCAAATCTACATTAGTAAGTTTGATATTTTTTTCTATATATTCTTTTAGAATATTTATAGAAATCAGTGATTCATCGTATACATCTAGATAAGACCATATTAATTTATTGAAATAATCTTCAACCTCAGCTTTAGATCCTAAAAAACAAATATCCAGAGCGAGTTCATCTTCACTATCTTCCAGTATTTTTTTATTTGCCCAAACTTGAATTTCTTCAGGAGTGATCAATCCTGTTTTTAACTTTAATTTAAGGCAAAACTTAATATCATCACTCATTGAAATTAATTAGCTTTACTAAAATCAACATAGTATATCTTATGCAAAATCCAGTCACTAGACTGTGATTTCATCATTAAACCCTTAACTTCAATCGTGGTTAGAACTCCAGCTAAAGTAAATTATCTGATAGTCCAAATAAGCTAATCCTAACGCTGAAAGCACCAAAAACAAAAACCAGATTTAATATTTACTGCTACCACAATTTATTTAGAAGACAATTATTTAGCAAATCTCATCCCACAAAATATTATGAGAATTAATAAAATAAGATAAGAATTCTTCCCTATAAAAGTATCTTTCAGTCCATTTGCAAGGATAATGTACTTATAAATAAGCCAGTAAGCCATAACAAATAATATAAAGAAAAATAATAATTTTAATGCCTTAGTAAGAGATTGCTTCAGATTTCTGTTCGATGGTTCACCAACTAAAATCTCTATAAGTACACTACTAATAAAATATCCTGATATTAAATAAACTAAAAATTCAGGTATTACACCAAAGATAAGATGACCAGTAGTGGTATTTGTATACACGATATAACCCACACTGTATAAAGTTACTAAACTTAGGATAAGGATAATCCATCTAGATTTTTCACTCATTCTCAATCTTCTGCTCACAAAGAAATTGTTTATATTTTAGGTAAAACTTTAGAATTGAAATAAATAACCCGATTAAACAATATCCTATAAAAACTCCAAAAGTGATTAATGGCTTATTCAAAAAATAGTTTGAAATCACCACTGCAAAAGTGATTACCCCTATAAATTCAAAAAATGAAAAATCTTTTATTTTAGAGTTAAGTATTTTTCTCATTTGAGTACAACGCCTAAAGCTAAATCATAATAAATAAGGTAAATCCAACATATTATAATGTCAGAATAAATACACCTATAAAGTCATTAGAGATTGTTCAACAATAGCTTTCTGACAATAACTTTTACTGTTAACCCCTCATAAACCAATACAAAAATAATAATCATTATCAATAATAAAATCAAATTTTATAAATGATTAATATTTAAAAATTCCTAAAATTAACAGGATAAAACTTATCTAAATAAAGTTAATTTTCTTCTAATCCATCAAGTAAGTTATACCTAAGGCCCAACACCTAAATCAATTGTGTGTCTTTCTATACTTCTGACACTACCCTATCTACTATGACCAGCTCATCAAGTGCCTGAACTGATATTTAGGTGTTTAACCATGGTCTCGCAGAGCGCAAGAACCCTAAATTTCATGGTGGTAGATTTTCCAATGAAATTGAATAAATTCAACTTTAAATCTTAGAACAAAAAGTCGGTGGACTTTGATATTAGCCAATGCATCTCTACATAAAATGCAATACCACTTAATTTAATCAGGGCAATGCAAAAAATCATATGCAGTATTCCCCAAAACCAAGCCGTTGAAAAAATGCTAGTAGATTTTTAAGCTATAGCCGCATAAAATTGTCTCTGTTTGAGTCCTTATGATGATTAACCTTTCACACCGTTTTCATCATCCAAATGACATCAGTCAACTCACATTTAAGCCTTTTCTGATTCAAGCCTTGGATCACACTTCTATTTTAATTCCTTATGTTCATTTTAAGCATAAGAAAAGCTAGGTACCCGCATGGAAATCAAAGTCAACTTTCTCGATAACCTTCGACTTGAAGCCAAGTTCGATGACTTTACAGTGATTGCTGACCAGCCTATTCGCTACAAAGGTGATGGTTCTGCACCAGGTCCATTCGATTATTTCCTTGCATCATCTGCAATGTGTGCGGCCTATTTTGTTAAAGTTTATTGTGCTGCACGTGACATCCCTACCGATAACATTCGTTTATCACAAAATAATATTGTTGATCCTGAAAACCGTTATAAACAGATTTTTAAAATCCAGGTTGAACTTCCAGCAGATATTTCAGAAAAAGATCGTCAAGGAATTTTAAGATCAATTGATCGTTGTACTGTAAAAAAGGTTGTACAAACAGGTCCCGAATTCGTAATTGAAGAAGTTGAAAGTATTGATGCAGATGCACAAGCATTGCTCATGCCTAATTTAGCATCTGAAAATAATACATTTATTGCAGGTAAAGACTTACCTTTAGAACAAACCATTGCCAATATGTCTTCAATTTTGGCTGGCTTGGGAATGAAAATCGAAATTGCATCTTGGCGCAATATCGTGCCAAACGTTTGGTCTTTACATATTCGTGATGCACAGTCACCAATGTGTTTTACCAATGGTAAAGGTGCAACCAAAGAAAGTGCTTTAGCCTCTGCTCTCGGTGAGTTTATTGAACGACTTAACTGTAACTTTTTCTATAATGACCAATTCTGGGGTGAAGAAATTGCTCATGCTGATTTTGTACATTACCCAGAAGAAAAATGGTTTAAACCAGGCCCTGATGATGCACTACCCAACGAAATTTTGGATGATTATTGCTTAGAAATATATAATCCTGACGATGAACTATTAGGCTCTCACTTATACGATACCAACTCTGGCAATACTGCACGTGGTATTTGCTCTTTACCTTTTATTCGCCAATCTGATAAAGAGCTCGTCTACTTCCCTTCTAACTTAATTGAAAACTTATATCTAAGTAATGGTATGAGTGCGGGTAATACACTCGCTGAAGCACAAGTACAGTGTCTATCTGAAATCTTTGAGCGTGCTGTAAAACGCGAAATTATTGAAGGTGAAATTACGCTTCCAGATGTTCCTCAAGAGGTCTTAGCTAAGTACCCAAGTATTCAAGCAGGGATTGAAGCACTAGAGCAACAGGGTTTCCCTGTACTAGTTAAAGATGCTTCACTCGGTGGCCAATATCCTGTTATGTGTGTCACCCTCATGAATCCACGTACTGGCGGTGTATTTGCCTCTTTTGGCGCGCATCCAAATTTTCAGGTTGCATTAGAACGTAGTCTTACCGAATTATTACAAGGTCGTAGTTTCGAAGGTCTTAATGACTTGCCACAACCAACTTTCAGCACCAATGCGGTTACTGAACCGAACAACTACGTTGAACACTTTATTGATTCAAGTGGTGTTGTCTCTTGGCATTTCTTTAGTGCCAAATCAGACTATGATTTTGTGGAGTGGGACTTTACCAATCAAGGCCAAAATAGCAACGTTGAGGAAGCTGCTGCACTCTTTGCAATTTTGGAAGAGATGGGTAAAGAAGTCTACATGGCAGTATATCAACACTTAGGTGCTACAGCTTGTCGTATCCTCGTTCCTGATTATTCTGAAGTCTACTTAATTGAAGACCTTATTTGGGACAATACTAATAAGGCTTTGAATTTCCGCGAAGATATTTTAAATCTGCATCGTCTTGATCATGACCAACTTGAGGCTTTAGTTGAACGCCTTGAAGAATGTGAGTTAGATGACTATACCGAAATTAAAACGCTTATTGGTATAGAGTTTGATGACAATACTGAGTGGGGTCAACTCACGATTTTAGAATTAAAATTGCTTATCTATCTCGCTCTACAACAGTTAGAAGAAGCAAAAGATCTAGTCGAAGCATTTTTACAATACAACACCAACACAGTAGAACGAGGTCTATTTTACCAGTGCCTCAATGTTGTTCTTGAGGTGGTAATTGATGACGAATTAGAACTTGATGATTATGCTCATAATTTCCGTCGCATGTTTGGCGATGAACGTATGGATGCTGCAGTTGCTTCAGTTCAAGGCCAAATCCGTTTCCACGGTTTAACACCAACCAGCATGAAATTGGAAGGTCTTGATCGTCATTTACGTCTGATTGAAAGCTATAAAAAGCTCCATGCCGCACGTGCAAAAATAGGTCGTTTAAATATCGCGCCCTAATTCATTCTCTATTTCAAATAAAACGGCTGAGTAAAAACTCAGCCGTTTTGCTTTATTTAATCCAAGATCAGTAATTAACAACGACCTTTTTTCTCTTGTCCAGGTGGGCAGAAATAACCGCGGCCACGGTGATCATCACGATTATCATAATCACCACGGCGTTCATAACGATCATATCTGCGTTGATCATACTTACGTTGTTCATAATTTCCACGGTGATCATGTCGATCATAATTTCCACGGTGTTCGTATCGATCTGAGTAATCGTAACCATCTGGATATACAGCACATGCAGTTAATACGCTAAAAGGCAAAAGGGCCATAGCAATTAAAATTTTTTTCATCATATTATCCTATGCCTAGATTTACTCTTCATTATAGGCAGTTAAAACACCATGTCATGGTTTATTGTGCTCCTATGACAAGAAAGCATCACGCTCTCCATAAGTGTGATTAATCCCACACAAAATCTTCTTAATTCGAGCAATAAAGCTTTACCCTTTTTTTTGAATTGGTTATGTTGTGTTATTGCTTCAACATTGTTTCTACTCAACCATGACTTCACTTTCGGTATTACGTAAACAGCTTCGTATCCAACGTCGTCAACTCAATCGTTTCCAACAACGCCAAGCAGAACAACGCTGTCTACAACATTTAAGAACACTACCTGAGTTTCAATCGGCCCAACGTATTGGTTTATATTTACATGCTTTTGGTGAGGTATCGACAAAAGCCATAATCTGGACATGTTTAAAACAAGGAAAAAAAGTCTATTTACCAGTCATTTGCAATATGAACCAACAACTACGTTGGGTAAAAATTAGTGCGGGGCAATATCGTCAGCAACGTTTTAGCCGTCATCACTTAGGCATGCAACAACCCATGAGCAACCAGTCTTGGCCAGTTTCACATCTAGACCTGTTAATTATGCCACTATTGGCATGTGATTCTCAGGGAATGCGATTAGGAATGGGCGGTGGTTTCTATGATCGCACTTTAGCACAAGCTGCGTATCAGCCCTTTCGACTAGGTTTAGCACATGAGTTTCAATACTTAAATCAACAACTCCCTGTTCGTGTTTGGGACCAAGCCCTGAACGCATTAATTACTCCCAAAGCTCTACGTCGTTTTAAGATAAATTAACTCTTTCTAGTCGCTTCTATCGTTTTAATAGTTAAAACAACAATATTTTATAAAATAAATTTGGTCATGCCCTTGTAATTTTATAAATACACATCACTATTAAAAAATGGCAACACAGTTGTTACTCATTTGGAGTGCCCATGTCTGAAATCAATATGAATGAAAAAGTCTTGGAATCAGAAATTCCGAGCATCTTACCTCTCTTAGCTCTGCGTGATGTTGTGGTTTATCCACATATGCAAATCGCGCTATTCGTTGGTCGTGAAAAATCGATTAATGCAGTCAATGTGGCCCGTAACAGTGACAATTTGGTATTTGTTGTTGCTCAAAAAGATTCTCTTACTGAGGAAATTGATCACGATAATTTATACCAATACGGTACTGTCGCTAAAATTGTACAAGTGGTAAATCATGAAAATGATGAAAACTGTATTAAAGTTTTAATCGAAGGCCTATATCGTGCCAAATTGGAAAAAATCATCGACAGTGATGAATATCTAACTGCTGAACACAGTTTGAGTCCAATTTTGGTCAACACTGACGAAAGCACCCAACAAACTCAATTGCAAGAATTACGTAGCCTATTTGCTCAATATGCTGAAGCAAAACTACGAAATTCACGTGAGTTGATTACTGCTGCCAACAAAATTGAAGACCTACTTCAATTACTGTTCTTTGTGGCAACACGTGTGCCGTTAAACATCGATATCAAACAAAAATTCTTAGAACACAATGAGTTTGAAGCACATCTGCAAGAGTTGATGAGCTATTTATTGCAACAGTCTGAAGAACAACAGATTGAACAAAATTTGCATGAGTCTGTAAAACGTCAAATGGAAAAGAATCAACGCGAATACTTTCTAAATGAAAAAATGAAAGTTATTCAACGTGAACTTTCTGATATGAATGGCGGCGCTGAAGATGATGTTGCTGAAATAGAAAAACGTCTTGCAGAAGCAGATTTACCCGAACACGTGCGTAAAAAAGCTGAAGCTGAATTCCGTAAGCTAAAAGCAATGCAACCGGTATCAAGCGAAGCGGCTGTAGTGCGTAACTACATTGAAGTTATTCTTGATACACCTTGGAATAAAGCAAGTAAAGTCAGTATTAACCTCAATAAAGCACAAGATATTCTTGATGCAGACCATTATGGTCTAGATGAAGTTAAACAACGTATCGTTGAATATCTAGCAGTTCAATCACGTGTGAAAAAATTACGTGGTCCAATTTTATGTTTAGTCGGCCCTCCTGGGGTGGGTAAAACATCGCTAGGTGAGTCAATTGCAAAAGCGACTGGACGTGAATTTGTTCGCATGGCCTTAGGTGGTGTACGTGACGAAGCTGAGATTCGTGGTCATCGTCGTACCTATATTGGTGCAATGCCTGGTAAAATTGTACAGTCATTAACCAAATCTGGTGTGAAAAACCCGCTATTCTTGCTTGATGAAATCGACAAGATGGCACAGGACTACCGTGGTGACCCTGCTTCTGCTTTACTTGAAGTACTTGATCCTTCGCAAAATAGTAAATTCAATGATCACTATTTAGATTTAGATTTAGATTTGTCTGAAGTTATGTTTATTTGTACTGCCAATAGTATGAATATTCCAGAAGCATTGTTAGACCGTATGGAAGTCATTCGTCTACCTGGCTATACCGAAGATGAAAAAGTAAAAATTGCTGACCGCTATTTAGTCCCTAAGGCTATTAAAAACAATGGTCTGCGTGCTAAAGAACTGACGATTCATGAAGAAGCGATCCGAGATATCGTCCGCCGCTATACACGTGAAGCAGGTGTACGTAGTCTCGAACGTGAAGTTTCAAGTATTGCCCGTAAAGTTGTTAAAGAAGCTGTAAGTAAAAAAGCGAAAAACCTACAAGTAGAGGTAGATGCTAACAATCTTCCTGATTACTTAGGTGTACACAAGTTTGACTATGGTGTTGCTGAAGAAGAAGCACAAATTGGCCGTGTAAATGGTTTAGCTTGGACTTCTGTAGGTGGTGAGCTGTTAACCATTGAAGTTGCAACAATGAAAGGCAAAGGCACGTTCATTACCACAGGCTCTTTGGGCGATGTAATGCAAGAATCCATTAAAGCGGCTATGACGGTTGTTCGTACACGTGCAGATGCACTGGGTATTGAAACTGAACGTTTTGCTGAAACAGATGTGCATGTTCACTTACCAGAGGGTGCAACACCTAAAGATGGTCCTTCTGCTGGGCTTGCACTGACTACCGCTTTAGTGTCTGCTTTCACAGGCATTGCAATTCGACCAGATATTGCGATGACAGGTGAAACCAGCTTAAGTGGTCGTGCAATGCGCATTGGTGGTTTAAAAGAGAAGTTACTTGCTGCGCATCGTGGTGGGATTAAACTGGTCTTTATTCCACAAGAAAATGTTCGAGATCTTGTTGAAATTCCTGACAATGTCAAAGAAGGTCTTGAAATTAAAGCAGTGAAAAGTATTGATGAAATCCTCAAACTCGCTTTAGTGGAACAACCTAAACCGTTAGTTAAAGCACCAATTGTGAAGTCTGAAAGTACAGTTAAAGCTGCTCGACACTAAACTTGTAAAATTTTTCATTTAAAAAAAGAGGAGTTCGCTCCTCTTTTTTTACTTGTAATTATTAAAAACATCCCCATGTTAGCAATAAGCTTATTAGAATTTATCTTTTGTTTAGCGATGATACGAGTCTCCAGACGAATCATCGCATTTTCTCGCAGTTTTAAATCCCCCTTTAAAACTGCGTTTTTTTATGTCCATCATTTGATTTAATCAAGGTTATAATGGCACTCTGTTTTTAGTGCTTGAATGATATGAAAATTCGAATTTTAACCATTGGTCAAAAAATGCCAAATTGGGTAACCACTGGTGTTGAAGATTATCTCAAACGTATTCAACCTTTTGTACAAACTCAATTTGTCGAAATACCAATGGCAAAACGGGGAAAGAATGACTCTGAGGCTGATATTTTAAAATATCGTCAAATCGAAGGTGATGCCATTTTAGCTGCACTTAAACCAAGCGAGGTGTTAATTGCGTTAGAAGTGGGCGGCCGAGAAATGAGTACTGAACGTTTAGCAACAACAATGAAAGACTGGATGCTGGATGGACATGATATCGTTTTAGCCATAGGCGGTCCTGATGGTCATAGTGAAAGTGTTCGTCAAAAAGCAGCATGGCATTGGTCATTATCAAAACTCACCTTACCCCACCCACTGGTACGCGTTATGCTTATTGAACAACTTTATCGTGCAATGAGCATCAATCATAATCATCCCTACCATCGAGCAGGGTAATATAACAAACGTTGCATTTTCAGTCCGCTCTGTTGAGCACTGAAGGCTTCTCACTTCATCATTATTTTTGCAAGATAGTCAGTATCTTGTATAACTCATTAGGCTCAATATGCAATTACATACCCTTCCAGGCTTATTTATATCGCATGGTTCACCTATGCTTGCGCTTAACCCTGAACAAGTTGGGCCTGCTTTAGCACGTTTGAGTCTAAATTTACCTCGCCCTCAAGCTATTATTGTCATGTCAGCACATTGGGAAAGTGATGCACTTGAAATTAGTCATGCCATTCGCCCTGAAACTTGGCATGATTTTAGAGGGTTCCCTGCTGAACTTTATCAGATCCGTTACCCAGCACCTGGTGACCCTCAACTGGCTGAGCGGATTATCCAGACCTTAGCCGAAGCAAACATCACTGCACATGCAAATAGTACACGACCACGTGACCATGGGGTCTGGATGCCTTTGCTGCATATGTATCCTGATGCAGACATCCCTGTGGTTGAAATTTCTCTACCGCGCCACTTTTCTGCACAACAGCTTTATCAACTTGGACAATGCTTGGCTCAATTCCGTCAACAACAAATTTTGATCATTGGCTCAGGCAGTATCACACATAATCTTGCAGAGCTGACTTGGGACAGTGAAAGCCCTACGCCAACGTGGGCGGCACAATTTAGCCAAACAATTGTGAGTGCGCTAAAAAATGCAGACTACGACAAAGTACTGCATTGGCAATCACTGCCTCATATCAAGCGAAACCATCCTAGCCTAGAACATTTGGCTCCACTATTTTTTAGTATGGGGACAGGTCCTCGTTTTAGCCTAGTTCATAGTAGTTTTAGTATGGGTGCTTTAGGTATGGATATTTATCGTTTTGACTAACTAATCTAGGGTTATTTGTAAATTTAATTTTCAAAAGTGATACAGTTTGAAACCTTTCAAAACATGTTAGTACCTTTTGTTTAGCGCTGAATACGTTAAGCTTAATATACACTCTACTTATGATATTGTTTTAAAATGAAAATTAAATACTTAGCATTAGCGCTCATTCCATTTGCTTTGGCAGCTTGCCAAAGCACAACTACCCAACAAATAAAGGATGTAGTAACTAACGTGGTATCACAACAAAATGCATCACAAATTTTGCCTAATTACACATGGAGTTATCAACCAGCTGGCACGAACCATCCTGTTAGCTTATCATTCGACAAACAAAATCAACGTCTAAGCATTGATACCGGCTGTAATATGCAAGGTACGACTTGGAGTATTGCAAACAATCAACTCATTACTGGTAATCTTGCTTCTACAATGAAAGCGTGTGAACCAGCATTAATGCAACAAGAACAAAATACTGGCAAAATTTTCAATCAAGCGAAAATTCCATTTACAATCACTTGGAATAACGAAGAACAACCTGTACTCAATATTGTGACTGCAACAGGTGAGAAAATTAGTCTCAAAGGTGAACTCACTGATGAAGCTAAATATCAATCTGCAGGTGAAATTATTTTCCTTGAAATTGCTCCAGAAACACGCTCTTGTGTTGGTGTAGGGCCTCAAACATGTTTACAAGTACGTGAAATAAAATACGACAATAGCGGCGTTAAAACCTATGTAAATAAAGAATGGCATAATTTCTATGACAGTATCAAAGGTTTTGAACACACAGCTAAGCAACGTAATATTCTTCGTGTTAAGCGTTTTGAAATTAAGAACCCAGCAGCCGATCAATCTAAGTACGCTTATGTACTAGACATGGTCGTTGAAAGCGAACAAGTCAAATAATTGCCCCCCAATATAAAGAAAGCCGATGCAAATGCATCGGCTTTCTTTATTCGCGTACTAAAATTTAGAATACGCCTTGAGCAAGCATTGCATCGGCAACTTTAACAAAACCAGCAATGTTTGCACCATCAACATAGTTAATTGTACCGTCTTCTTGAGTACCAAACTTAACACAGTTACGATGAATTTCTTTCATAATTGCATGTAAACGCTCGTCTACTTCCTCAAAAGTCCAACCTAAACGGATCGCATTTTGAGACATTTCTAGACCAGATGTTGCTACACCACCAGCATTTGATGCCTTACCTGGTGCATACAAAATTTTCGCTTCAATGAATTTTTCAACAGCATCTAGTGTAGAAGGCATGTTCGCGCCTTCTGCTACACAGATTGCACCGTTGGCAAGAAGCTGTTGAGCATCATCACCATTTAATTCATTTTGTGTTGCACATGGTAAAGCGATATCACACTTGATTCCCCAAGGACGTTGGCCATCAAGGTATTCAAAACCATGTTTTGCAGCAAACTCAGAAATACGACCACGTTTTACATTTTTAAGTTCCATAACTTCAAGCAATAGCTCATCTGTTAGGCCATCTTTAATGTAAACAGTACCATTTGAATCAGATAGTGATACAACTTTTGCACCAAGGAACATTGCTTTTTCAGCAGCGTATTGAGCAACGTTACCTGAACCCGAAATTGCAACAACTTTATCTTTAAAGCTATCACCACGAGTCTTCAACATTTCTTCAGCAAAATATACTGTTCCGAAACCTGTAGCTTCAGGACGCGCTAAAGAGCCACCAAATGACATACCCTTACCAGTGAATACACATGCAGTGTCATTGCTGAGTTTTTTCATCATCCCAGCCATATAACCTACTTCACGACCACCCACACCAATATCACCTGCAGGGATATCTGTATTTGAGCCAAGATGACGATAAAGCTCTACCATTAAAGCTTGGCAGAAACGCATAATTTCGCCTTCTGATTTGCCTTTAGGGTCGAAGTCAGAACCACCTTTACCACCACCCATAGGTAATGTCGTTAAAGCATTTTTAAACGTTTGTTCAAAACCTAAGAACTTTAAAATAGACAAGTTCACAGAAGGATGGAAACGCATTCCGCCCTTAAATGGTCCAATTGCTGAGTTGTATTGAATACGAAATGCACGGTTAACTTGAGTATTTCCTTGATCATCTAACCAAGAAACGCGAAATTGAATCGCACGCTCTGGTTCTACCAAGCGTTCGAGCAAACCATATTTTGCATATTGCGGGTTTTTTTCAATGAACGGCCAGATGCTCGTCATTACTTCTTCAACCGCTTGCAAAAATTCAGGTTGGTTTGGATCTCTTGCTTTTACGTAGTTTAAGAAATCATTCAAGCTTGTATATTTCAACGCTTTGTCCTCAGCAGAATGTGACAAAATATTGCCACGTATTACAATAATGTTTCGTTTTAGCGAAAATCATTAAATATGTTTTACAATTAATCTACAATAGTTTTCCCAATTAATTTTTAAATAACTATGTATTTCAACATGCTAAATAACAATAAAATTTGTTTAATGAGTCAATTTTCCGATTTCAGCATCGATTTATAAGATACAAAAAATCAACATAGCATAAATTTTATACAAAACCAAAGCAATCCCCTGCTGTTAGCATCTCACCTAAACTTTCTGTTTCATGTTAGACTTACGAGGTTTTAATGCGCTGTTATTTCAATTACTTGTCCTTCGTTCTGATCTGTTTTACATGAATTTAAATATTACCCTCACTCAACAAATTGATGCCGTCTTACCACAAACACAATGTGGTTTATGTGGTCATCGAGATGGCTGTTTACCTTATGCCCAAGCAATCGTTGATGGCGAAGAGGCCAATAAATGTATTCCTGGGGGGCAACCCGTTGCAGATCAACTTGCACAATTACTCAATCGGCCAAAATTGACCGCAGAACAAAGTGTTTGGCCTATACAATCAGATGGTCGACCACAACGTATGAAAGCTGTAATACGTGAAGACGAATGTATTGGCTGTACAAAGTGCATTAGTGCTTGCCCAGTAGATGCAATCATTGGCAGCGGCAAACTCATGCATAGTATTTTGACCGATCTTTGCACAGGCTGTGAGTTATGCATTCCACCCTGCCCAGTAGATTGCATTGATTTAGTTGAAGATCAATCACCACTCATCACAGAACAGCAGCGTACAATTGAGCAGGATGAGCTTCGTAGTCGCTATTATGCCCATATCCAACGCCAAGAGAGCAGACGTAATACACATAAAGGACCTACTGTACGCGCTGCAATTGAAAGCGAAGTATTTAGCCAGTTTACAACTGAGATAGGCATTGATCATGATCAAGTGGTTACACCGCCTCAAACAGCACCCGAGCAAGATGCTAAGCGCGTGATTGAATTAGCAAAAATACGAACACAAATGAAAAAACTAGATAAGCAGCTAACAGTACGTCCCGATCCTGCAAAGCAACAGCTTTTGGCACAACTCAAAGAAAAACTTGCAATGATTGAAGGAGCATAAATATGGCTGTTAAAAATATGACAAAAAAGCAGATTCAAATTTTTTTTGAACGTTTACGTGAGCAACGACCAAATCCACAAACAGAATTAAATTATTCGAGTCCATTTGAATTACTCATTGCCGTTATGCTCTCTGCGCAAGCAACTGATGTCAGTGTCAATAAAGCCACCGATCGCCTATTTCCTATTGCTAATACGCCTGAATCTATCTATGCACTTGGTGTGGAAAACCTTAAATATTATATTAAAACCATTGGCCTATATAATAGTAAGGCAGAAAATGTCATCAAAACTTGTCAGATCTTGATTTCTAAACATCAATCAAAAGTACCTGATAATCGGACAGATCTTGAAGCTTTACCTGGGGTTGGGCGTAAAACGGCTAACGTCATTCTAAATACCGCTTTCGGTCAGGCTGCCATGGCGGTAGACACGCATATTTTTCGCTTGGGTAATCGTACAGGCTTAGCTGTAGGTAAAAATGTACTTGAAGTTGAACAACGTCTAATTAAAGTCATCCCTAAAGAATTTATATTAGATGCTCATCATTGGTTAATTTTACACGGTCGTTATTGTTGTATTGCCCGTAAACCCAAATGTGCGGAGTGTGTTGTATCTGACCAATGTAACTGGCCAGAACGTTTCGAGTTTGGTGCCGCCAGACCAGTAACGCTTCTCAGCAAAACTCAAGCAAGCTAATCAAATCTATTTTTTCTGATTTTTTTTATCTTTTTGGCTCATTGCTTGTTGTTTTTCCAGTTTAAGTTGTTTCTGTGCTTTGCCTAGCAACTTAATACTGAGAAAACTTAAATACAGCACCACAGCTACGCCTACACACAGCGCGACGACAATTAGCATCTTAGACATAGATCGTTTCCATCTGTTAAAAACACAAAACATTTATATGAAAAGAGCCCTAAATTATAAGGGCTCTTTAATGATTGAAAATTTAAAAATCAATCACAGCAATATTATTTATGATCTAGAATCGCAAATAATTCAGCTTGCACAACATCGATCGGGCGTAAACCATCTAGTTTGTTGTACTGTGCAGACGCTTCAGATACACCAACTCGGCCTTGATAAAAACCAACTAGTTTAGCCGTATCGTTATGATAAGCCACTAAACGCTTGCGAATTGTTTCTTCTTGATCGTCTGGACGTTGTACAAGATCTTCGCCAGTTTCATCGTCTTTACCTTCCACTTTAGGTGGGTTATACACGATATGATATACACGACCAGAAGCTGGGTGTTGGCGGCGACCAGATAGACGTTTTACGATTTCTTCGTCAGGTACTGCAATCTCGATTACATTATTAATATGGATGCCTTCGCCTTCCAAAGCCTCAGCTTGAGGAATAGTGCGTGGGAAACCATCAAGAATAAAACCGTTGACACAATCCGCTTGTGCAATACGCTCTTTAACTAAGCCAATAATTAACTCATCAGAAACTAAACCACCTGATTCCATTACAGCTTTAGCCTTCAACCCCAATTCAGTACCTTCACGAATTGCAGCACGGAGCATATCACCGGTTGAAATTTGTGGGATATTGTAGCGCTTACAGATCAACTGGGCTTGCGTCCCCTTACCTGCTCCAGGTGGTCCAAGTAATATAATGCGCATAAAAAAACATCCTCTTCTATAACATAGTGTTTATGATACCTTTTATCCTAAGTTGGCAATAAGTACAACCTACTTTAAAGATACCTCATTATAAGAAAGCCACAAACAAATGAATGAGACCCGCAAAAAAGCCAGTAATCCCACCGAGCAAAATCA
Organism: Acinetobacter rudis; assembly: GCF_031157835.1. Classification (GTDB taxonomy): domain Bacteria; phylum Pseudomonadota; class Gammaproteobacteria; order Pseudomonadales; family Moraxellaceae; genus Acinetobacter; species Acinetobacter rudis_A. The sequence goes on from NZ_JAVIDR010000001.1 coordinate 293,603, forward strand.
AAATCCATTCATCCTCACGAAATGCAGGACGAAGTAAGTTTTGAAACTCATCAGGTGTTAGCTCGCGAATTCGATCTTTAAACATTTGAAATATTTTCTGTGCACGGCTCGCATTAAACTCCGGGTCGCATACAGGCACCATCGTAATTTCAATTGATCGATCAATCAAGTCTGTCTTCAGTCTCGCATATTCACGAGGCCCCAATGAAAGCTGTAAAGAAGTGCGTACTAAAGGCATTTCCATAATCTGATTGACATGTCTTTTAATGATACGGCGAGTTTTATCCTTTTGTGGGCCATACATCATTTCACTCATGATGGTATTTATCGTAATTAAGTCTTCAGTAACAACACTTGCGAATACATCTGAAACTTCTTCTTGACGTTTCATAAATGCACCTTGGATGTTATATGTACCCAAGCAAGGTATGACAGGTTTAATCCATGGAAACTTATGGTCTTTGGTGAATTCGAACAATTTTGGATAACGAATATAATGTGGTTCTATTGGATTAAAAACCATCCAAATCGCAATCCAGTTTGTGAGGAAGCCCCATACCGCAGCCCAAAAAGGCACTGTCCAATGCCATGGCACTAAAAACCAAACGATCATTTGGAAAATACCAAAGCCCATTCCAATGATCGCACTTACATGCCAAATAAAATTAATTTCTTTTTGGCCAACTTTAAGAAACATGCGAACCATTAAACGACGATCACCTTCCATTTGGCTCACGACCATACTACGCATGTTAACGAGTGACTCAACGTTCATGGTCAGCTCAGTCACTAATTCACGTAACACTCGAGGCAATTGTTTATGCGCTTGAGCATATATTCGACGTTTAATTGAGTAGGGCAAATTTTCCCAAAGCACTGCATTTCGATCAATCATGACTTCATCAATAAGGTGTTCAAGCTCAAAGCCCACTTGCTCACCAATAATGCGTGCCATGTCTTCTGGATCCATTGCATCAAGAAATTCACGCAAAGAACCAAGTTTGGACAAGGTATTATCTGTAATAATCCCCGAAATACGACCCGCTTTTCGCGGTACAATCCCCTGCCAGCCAACTGGCAAAGACCCAAGATGAAATCCCCAAAAATTGATTGGGTAAAACACCATTTTTAATGCCATCCAAACATGTGCCCAAGTGACCACAGCAGTGACAGGAATAATACTTAGAACTGCGATATGGTCGGGTCGGTTTAAAAAGGCTTGCCACAAATCGCTGAGGTATTCAAACATGCATGACTCTCGTATTTAATTCTATTCGTGGTCGAATGAAGTAATAAACAGCTTTATTTACAAACCCAAACTAAAGGTATAGGCAAACTGAATCACAGGTTCTGATTCAAAAACAGTTGCATTCTCTTTAGTTAGTTTTTGCCCTGCACCTAATCCAACACTAACTGTACTGATTCGTTCTTTATTTAAAATTACATAAGAAAAATCAACACCCGCCCCCAATTGGGTTTCGGTCTTTTGTGCATAGGTTTTACTTTTGAGATGTCCCATATAGGCCCCCAAATAATAACCATTTTGTTCAGTGCCTGTAAGTACTAAAGGATATCTAAATCCCACTTGTGCGCCAAATGCATGATCATCGTTTAGAAAAGCACCAGTTTTAATATAAGCGATCCCATAAGGATTTACCCACTCCATATTTGCATGTGCTAGCCTCATTGTTAAACCCGCACCTGCATTCAGTGCTGACGCAGCTTCCCCAGTTTTAAGTTTTGCTTGAAAAAACTCGGACTGTGGTGCCGCATGAGATTGATTTATAAATATTCCTACAAGTATAAAGGGAAGGATTATTTTCATTCTACCATCCATGTTGATCGTTCTACTTCATTGAAGTTATATTTTCCCTGCCGAGGACTTTAACAGAATAAAAGCTCGTCTTTATATACAATATGCTAGAAATTTGATGTCTAAAATGTCAAAACTCCTTTTAATTTATCCTCCTATTTTATTTTTTATTCTTTCTTGTAAATCTAAGGTAAAATACACTGTTTTGCGACTTTCCACTGTCTAGACCTAGCCGAATCAATCTATGAAGCAACAGTTTCCTTTAAAAAATGTTCAACAAGAAAAACGTATTTTTCGTAGTCGCATATTCTTTGCTATTGGTTTAGTGCTGTTTTGTTTACTCCTCCTTATCGCTCGTTATGCTTATCTTCAAATTGTGCACTATGAAGAACTCAGTACAGCTTCAGATAAAAATCGTATTCGACTGCAGCCAATAGCACCGGCACGTGGGTATATTTACGATCGTAATGGTATTTTACTTGCAGATAACTTTCCTGTTTTTACAGCAACACTCAGCAAATCAGATATTCTTGAATCAGATAATATTGATGAAATGCTGACACGACTCACTCCTATATTGCATTTAACTGAAGATGATATTCAGCGTTTTAAAAGTCGTATTAAAACAGCAAAAAAAACAGAAAGAGTCACACTTAAACTCAATTTAAATGAAGTTGATATTGCCAAATTTAGTGAGGTTAAATTCCAATTTCCTGGGGTAAATATTGAAACACAAATGACGCGATATTATCCTCATGGTGAATTATTTGCCCATGTTATCGGATATGTTGGGCGTATTAATGACAAAGAATTAAAAAGTATTGATAAAGAAGCTTACGCAGGAACAAATTTAATCGGCAAAATTGGGGTAGAAAAATCATATGAAGATTTACTCCATGGCGTGCCAGGTTATGAATCCATAGAAGCCGATGCTCATGGTAATGTTTTACGGCACTTAGGTCGCAAAGAATCTACACGTGGTAATGATCTATATCTATCTCTAGATTATGGTTTACAACAGGTTGCTGCTGAGCAACTGGCAGATAAACGTGGAGCAATTGTAGCCATTGACCCTCGTACAGGAGAGCTTCTAGCGCTTGTCTCCAGCCCAAGTTTTAATCCTAATTTATTTGTAACCGGTATTGGCCATGAAGATTATAGTGCGCTACGTGACAACTTAGACCAACCGCTTTATAACCGTGCTTTACAAGGGTCATATCCTCCAGGTTCGACAATCAAACCAATGGCTGCTTTAGCCGGAATTCATTATGGTACTACGGATTGGAATGCCTCAATTTCTGACCCTGGCTATTTCCACTTACCTGGCGATTCACATAAATTCCGTGACTGGAAAAAAACCGGTCATGGCGTAGTTAATATGCATAAGGCCATTATGGTTTCTTGTGATACTTATTTCTATGTTCAAGCTTATCAATTGGGTATCGAACGTTTAAATACTTGGATGCGTCAATTTGGATTTGGTGAAAAGACTGGGGTTGACCTTCCGAATGAAAGTTCAGGGCTCTATCCGAACCCAGAATGGAAAATGCGTACCCGTAAAGCTAAATGGCTAAAAGGTGAAACAATTTCTGTAAGTATTGGCCAAGGGGCCTTTATTGCCACACCATTACAACTTGCTATGGCAACAGCAATCACGGCCAATCATGGTGCACATGTTACTCCCCATGTACTTCGTGCAACTCGCGGTGCCAAACCCCATGAAATTATTAATGCTCCTACTGGTCGTATACAGTTCAACGGTACAGAAGATGATTGGGTAAAAATGCGTAATGCGATGGTGGACGTTATTGAATCAGGGACTGGACGAGGCATTAAAACCCTTAACTACCTCATTGCGGGTAAAACGGGTACTGCCCAAGTAAAAAGTATTGCGCAAGGTAAACGTTATAATGAAGCATTGCTCACTAACCGCCAGCTAGATCACGGCCTATTTGTTGGTTTTGCCCCTGCAGAAAACCCTGAAATTGCGATTGCTGTGATTTGGGAAAATGGTCGTCATGGTGGTTCAGCCGCTCGCTTAGCTCGTCCAGTACTTGACTATTGGCTCATTCAACGTAAGAAAAAGCCACTGTTACCAGCCAACCATCAAATTACGGGTGGGTTGATGACTGCTGGAATAAAACCTGAAGACATTGAGGCCAATTTTGCCAGTGGCGCGGCAGCAACATCAACTGCCAAAAAACCTAAACCAACTGCAACACCCGTTCAACCTATAAGTGATGAGACAATCAGTGAGTAAGAATACCAATCAACTTAGAATCATAGGTGGTGAATGGAAACGCCGCCTACTTCCTTTTGCGAGCATTGATGGTTTACGCCCTACTCCTGATCGAGTCCGTGAAACTTTATTTAACTGGTTAATGTGGGATATACAACAAACCACTGTGCTTGACCTTTGTGCTGGCTCTGGAGCTTTGGGTTTTGAGGCACTCTCACGTGGTGCCGCACATGTGACGATGATTGAACCTCATCATGAACAATGCAATTTTTTAAGACAAAATATTAAGTTGCTTAATATCGAACACTGTAAAGTGCTACAAAGTACGGCTGAACAGGCACTCCCAAAACTACCAAATGAACAGTTTGACCTCGTCTTTTTAGATCCACCTTATAGCCTAGATTTATGGCAAACGCTTGCTGCTGCTGTAGATGCTAAACTCAAACAACAAGCTTTGATTTATGTTGAAGCAGATCGAGACTTATCACTATTACAGCTCCCTGCTCAGTGGAACTTGCTGAAACAAACCAAAGCAGGTGTGGTACGTGCAGGACTTTATCAAAAAATAGTCTAGCACTACCAAATATGCACCCAAAATACTCGAATTAACTGTCCCCGATCATAGGGAAAAGTTGAAAGATATTCATATCCAATTTTATTCAGTTTATTTACCCGATATTCAAGTCCATAACCAAATGAAATATAGAGGCTATTAAGTGACTCTAAATCTAGATTGCCTGATTTTAGCCTGGTATTCATTTGGTTCATATCATAAGCAGTATAACTAAATATATGAATACGATCGTTACGGTACACTGAATTGTTTAATACTGAATAATCTTTTTCGTGTGTGTCATAAACCACATCTAATATATCTTCTACAGGCTGTGCATTAAAATCAAAAGTAACTGAATCATCTACAGGATCAATATTTGCATGCGCAGCGCTATAGCCCAGAAGTATAAATAATAGAGTTAATAGTAAAATGTTTTTTCTACAATACACAAAGTTTCTCAATGTTAATCAAGATATAAGGATAGATTGGACTGAATGTATTTTTAAATCTATATTTTTTCAAGCTGTTATTTTAAATATTTAAAAGATGCCTTGAATGCTAATTGAAACTCAAATAAAAAGAAGCGCAATTGATGCGCTTCCTTATTGTATTTAACTTAAAACTTAAGCTAAACCTTTCTCTTTTAGCACTTGTAGCATAGTTGAACCGAGTTCTGCTGGGCTACGAGTGTATGCCATTCCAGCACGTTCAAATGCAGCAAATTTTTCTTCAGCAGTACCTTGACCACCAGAAATAATTGCACCAGCATGCCCCATGCGTTTACCTTTAGGTGCTGTTACGCCAGCAATATAACCCACGACAGGTTTAGTCACATCAGATTTAATAAATTCTGCTGCTTCTTCCTCTGCTGTACCACCAATTTCACCAATCATAATGATTGCATCAGTTTCTGGGTCTTCTTGGAATAACTTTAATGCATCAATTTGATTCATACCTGGAATTGGGTCACCCCCAATACCAATACAAGTAGACTGGCCTAAACCAAGCTTAGTGGTTTGAGCCACAGCTTCATAGGTTAAAGTACCTGAACGTGAGATAATACCAATACGCCCTGGTTGGTGAATATGACCTGGCATAATACCGATCTTACATTCATTTGGTGTAATCACACCTGGACAGTTTGGACCAACTAAACGTACATTGTTGCCATAAGTTTCAAGGTAGCGCTTAGCCTTAAGCATGTCAATTGTTGGTACACCTTCAGTAATCACAACAATCAAACCAACGCCCGAATCTACTGCTTCCACAATTGAATCTAAAACAAATGGAGCTGGAACATAAATCACAGAAGCATCAGCTTGTGTTTCACGCACTGCTTCTTTCATGGTGTTAAATACAGGCAAACCAATGTGAGTTTGACCACCTTTACCTGGTGTTACTCCACCAACGACTTTAGTGCCATAAGCTAGTGCTTGCTCAGAGTGAAAAGTACCATTTTTACCGGTAAAGCCTTGAACCAAAACTTTAGTGTTTTTATTAATTAATACGCTCATGTGATACTCCTTACGCTTTTACTGCAGCAACAATTTTCTCTGCAGCATCAGCTAAGCCATTTGCAGAGAGTAATTTAAGGCCCGATTCATCAAGTAACTTAGCCCCAAGTTCAGCATTGTTCCCTTCTAAACGAACAACAACTGGTACAGTGACATGTACTTCTTGAACCGCTGCAATAATAGCTTCAGCGATCATATCGCAACGAACGATCCCACCAAAAATATTGATGAGTACACCTTGTACCGAAGTATCGGCCAAAATGATTTTAAATGCTTCAATCACACGCTCTTTAGTCGCACCGCCCCCAACATCGAGGAAGTTTGCTGGTTGTCCACCATAGAGTTTAATAATATCCATGGTCGCCATCGCCAAGCCTGCGCCATTGACCATACAACCAATGTTACCCTCAAGCGCTACATAGTTAAGATCAAATTCAGAAGCTTTGAGTTCACGCTCATTTTCTTGAGATTTATCACGTAATGCCGCAACTTCAGGCAAACGATAAAGTGCATTTGAATCGATACCCACTTTGGCATCTACACAAAGGATATCGCCATTTTCACGAACTGAAAGTGGATTAATTTCAAAAAGAGCAAAGTCATTTTCAACAAATGCTTGATAAGCTGCTGACATGATTTTCACGAATTGGCTTACTTGCTTGTCTTTTAGACCTAGAGCAAAAGCAACTTCACGTGCTTGGAATGGTTGTAGACCCACTAACGGATCCACTTCAACCTTAATAATTTTTTCTGGTGTTTCTTCTGCTACTTTTTCAATTTCCACACCACCTTCAGTAGATGCCATGAAAGTAATACGACGGCTTGAACGATCTACAACTGCACCAAGGTACAACTCACGTTCAACAGGATAAACATCTTCAGCCACAATAATGCTATTTACAGGTTGACCTGCTGCATCAGTTTGATAAGTGACTAAACGAGTCTCAATAATGTTATTTGCAAATTCAATAACGTCTTCTTTAGATTTAGCAACTTTTACGCCACCAGCTTTACCACGACCACCAGCATGGACTTGAGCTTTCATGACTGCAAATTTGCCGCCTAATTGTTCAAAAGCTGCAACCGCTTCATCAGCATTTGTTGCAAGAATACCTTCTTGAACTGGCATCCCATACTTTTTTAACAGCGCTTTAGCTTGATATTCGTGTAAATTCATTTAATTACCTTCAACTACTTGTTACTTTGTTATGACCTACTCAATACTTAAACGTCCTTCGCAATAAGCATGAGCATTTATTTAATATGATGATTTATGTATGTGACAAAATCGTGGCCACATAAAACTTGAGCGGCCTAGACCGCTCAATACATTTCAATTACTTACGTTTACGTTGAATGGCGTGAATCGCACGGCCATCAACGGCGAGTGCAGCTTCATGTACCACTTCAGAATATGTTGGGTGACCAAATGTCATCAACTGCAGATCTTCAACTGAAGATACAAACTCAAGTGCAATCATACCTTGGTGTACGATATCAGACGCACCTGGTCCGATTACGTGCATGCCTAATAGACGATCAGTTTTTGCGTCAGCAACAAACTTCACAAAACCAGCAGCTTCACCAGCAGCTAAAGCACGACCGTTCACAGCGAATGGGAATTGACCCGTTTTCACTTCATGACCTTTTGCTTTTGCTTCTTCTTCGTTTAGACCTACCCAAGCAGCTTCAGGATGTGTATAAATGACAGAAATGATTGTGTCGTAGTTCACTTGTGCAGCATGACCGTGAATACGCTCAACAGCCATTACGCCTTCTTCCATTGCTTTATGTGCGAGCATTGGACCACGAACCAAGTCACCAATCGCATATACGCCATCAATTGAAGTAGCGCATTGATCGTTCACTTCAACGAAACCACGTTCAGTCAATTTAATACCAGAATCTTCTGCTAATAGACCTGCAGCATAAGGCTTACGACCCACACAAACGATTAGTTTATCAAACGCTTGTTGTTTGTCTTCACCAGCTTGGTTATAAGAAACGATAACTTCTGAACCTTGAACTTCAGCTTTTGCAACCTTAGCACCAATACGGATGTCTAAACCTTGCTTAGTCAAAATCTTTTGGTATTCTTTTGCCAAAGCTTTATCAGCCATTGGCAAGAAGCTGTCTGTTGCTTCAAAAATAACAACTTCTGAACCTAGACGACGCCAAACAGAACCAAGTTCTAAACCGATTACGCCAGCACCAATCACACCTAAACGTTTAGGTACTTCAGGGAACTCAAGCGCACCAGTTGAATCAACGATGTAGTTTTCGTCTACAGGTGCAACTGGAATGTTTACAGGAACAGAACCAGAAGCCAAGATTACATATTTAGGTTCAAGAACTTGAACTTCACCTTCAAAAGGAGTGAATTCAACTTTTTTACCTGCAAGTAATTTACCAGACCCTTGTAACCACTCGATGCCATTACCTTTAAGTAATTGAGCAACACCACCTGTCAATTGGTCAACAACTTTATCTTTACGTGCAAGTAATTTTTGCAAATCTAAAGATACGTTATCAACTGCAATACCATGATCCTCTAGACCATGTTGAGTGTCTTCATAACGATGAGAAGAATCAAGTAATGCTTTAGAAGGGATACAACCTACGTTTAAGCACGTACCACCTAAAGATGGTTTACCTTTGTGAATACGTTTTTCGATACAAGCAACTTTAAAACCAAGTTGCGCAGCACGAATAGCAGCTTCATAACCGCCTGGACCACCGCCAATAACAACAAGATCGAACTGTTGTGACATTTTTATCTCCATGCATTCAGATGAAGGATCACTTCACCTGAATGTAGAATCAATTGGAAAGTATTAAAGATCTAGAATCAGTTTAGCTGGCTCTTCTAACAATTCTTTGATTGTTACAAGGAAACCTACTGCTTCTTTACCATCGATCAAACGGTGATCATAAGAAAGAGCCAAATACATCATTGGCAAGATTTCAACTTGACCATTTACAGCCATAGGACGTTCTTGGATTTTGTGCATACCCAAGATAGCAGTTTGAGGCGGGTTCAAGATTGGTGTAGAAAGCAATGAACCGAAAGTACCACCATTAGTAATAGTGAATGTACCACCAGTCATTTCTTCAATAGAAAGTTTTCCTTCACGCGCTTTAGCCGCATAAGCACCAATACCGTTTTCTACTTCAGCGTAGTTCATACGATCAGTATCACGTAATACAGGAACAACTAGACCACGATCAGAAGATACAGCAACACCGATGTCATAGAAACCGTGATACACGATATCATCGCCATCAATAGACGCGTTTACAGCTGGGTAGCGTTTAAGCGCTTCTGTACATGCTTTAACGAAGAAAGACATGAAACCAAGACGTGCGCCATGGCGTTTTTCGAACATGTCTTTATATTGCTTACGCATTTCCATAACAGGCTTCATGTTAACTTCGTTAAACGTAGTCAACATTGCTGTGCTTTGTGAAGCAGAAAGTAGACGTTCAGCAACACGTTTACGTAAACGAGTCATTGGAACACGTTTTTCAATACGCTCACCTACAGCAACACTCAATGGAGTTGCAGCTGGTTTCGCTTGATGATTTGAAACGTCTTCTTTAGTGATACGGCCACCACGACCAGTACCAGCAACATCAGCAGCACTAATACCAGTTTCAGACAATGCTTTACGCACAGCTGGAGATTGATCTTGTACTGGTTGAGCACGTTCAACAACAGGTGCAGCACCTGCTTGAGCTTGTGCAGCAGATTGTTCTACTTGGGCTTGTGCAGGAGTAGCAGCGCTAACAGCACCTTCTTCAAATTGAGCAATTACTTCAGCAGACAATACAGTGTCACCTTCGTTTTTCACGATTGCAACAAGGCTACCATCAGCAGGAGCAACAACTTCTAAAACAACTTTATCGGTTTCAATATCACAAATGACTTCGTCACGAGCGACAGCTTCACCTACTTGTTTATGCCAAGTTGCGATTGTTCCATCAGCAACTGATTCTGGGAACACCGGTGCTTTGATTTCGGTTGCCATTACTTTGTTTCTCCTGATTGATCAGCTACGATCGCTAATGCGTCATTCACGAGCTGAGCTTGTTGTTTTGCATGCAAATATGCTGAGCCACATGCAGGTGCAGCTGATGCTTCACGTCCTGCATAACTAATGCGAATTTGTTTACCAGATTTGATGATGTCATCATATAAACGAGGAGCGATGAATAACCAAGCACCTTGGTTTTTCGGTTCTTCTTGCGCCCACACCAATTCTGACACATTTGGATAAGTTGCTAGAACTTCTGCCAAACGTTTTTCTGGGTAAGGATACAATTGTTCTACACGAACAATAGCAATATTGTTCAAACCTTGTTCACGACGTTTTTCAACTAAGTCGTAATACACTTTACCGCCACAAAGAACGAGACGAGTAACGTCTGATTTATTGATTTGATCAACTTCATCAAGCACAGTTTGGAATGTACCAGTTGCAAGTTCGTCTAAAGTAGATACTGCTAATTTATGACGTAACAATGACTTCGGTGAAGTTACAATCATCGGCTTACGTAAAGGACGAATTGCCTGACGACGTAATGCATGGAAGATTTGAGCAGGTGTAGTTGGTGTAATCACTTGCATGTTGTCTTCTGCACAAAGCTGTAAGAAACGCTCTAGACGTGCAGATGAATGCTCAGGACCTTGACCTTCAAAACCGTGTGGTAACAACATTGTTAAACCACAAACACGTTCCCACTTAGTCTCACCAGATGCAATAAACTGATCAATTACTACTTGCGCACAGTTTGCAAAGTCACCGAATTGAGCTTCCCAAATAACTAAGCTCTTTGGCAATGTAGTTGCATAACCATATTCAAAAGCCAATACTGCCATTTCAGACAACAATGAGTCATAGATTGCAACACGTGGTTGATTTTCTTTGACATGGCAAAGTGGAATATATACAGAACCATCAACTTGGTTGTGTAGTTTTGCATGACGGTGTGAGAAAGTACCACGACCAACGTCTTCACCAGTCAAACGAACTAAGTAACCATCATCTAATAAAGATGCATAAGCTAATGTTTCAGCTGCGCCCCAGTTAAGTGGCATTTCACCTGTTTGCATCTTCAAGCGATCATCAATCACTTTCGATACTTGGCGTTGCATCACAAAGCCTTCAGGCAACTTACGCATGCCTTCACCAAGCTCTTTCAAACGCTCAATTGGGAAAGTTGTGTCCCAATCATCTGTATAGTCGAGACCTAAGTAAGGGCTCCAATCGACATACATTTTTTTGTTTGGTTCAAGTACTAAAGCATTAGCAACATGATTACCCGCTTCAAGATCTGAGCGGTAGTCTTCAATCATTTGATCTGCTGTTGAGCGATCAAGTACTTTTTCTTGTACCAACTGATCAGCATACAAAGTACGTGTAGTTGGTTTTTTATTGATGATTTGATACATCATTGGTTGAGTTGCAGCTGGCTCATCCGCTTCGTTATGACCACGACGACGGTAGCAGAACAAATCAATCACGACATCTTTACGGAAAGTATGACGGAAGTCATGTGCTAATTGAGCAACATAAACTACAGCTTCAGGATCATCACCATTAACATGGAAGATTGGTGCCTGAATCATTTTTGCAATGTCAGTACAGTATTCTGTCGAACGTGCATCACGAGGATCTGAAGTTGTGAAGCCAACTTGGTTGTTCACAACAATATGTACTGTACCACCAACGGTATAACCGCGAGTTTGTGACATTTGGAAGGTTTCTTGGTTAACACCTTGACCAGCAAATGCCGCATCACCATGAACAATTACAGGTAATACATCATCACCGCCAATATCTTTACGACGTACTTGACGTGCACGTACAGAACCTTCAACCACTGGCCCAACAATCTCTAAGTGAGATGGGTTAAATGCAAGTGCTAAATGAACTTCCCCACCTGGAGTCATTACATTCGATGAGAAACCTTGGTGGTATTTAACATCACCAGAACCTTTCTTATGAAGTGCTTTCCCTTCAAACTCACCAAAGAGGTCAGCAGGGTTTTTACCCATAATGTTGACTAAAAGGTTGAGACGGCCACGGTGTGGCATACCAATCACAACTTCTTTACAGCCGACTTTACCTGCACGTTGAATGATTTCATTCACCATTGGAATAAAAGACTCACCGCCTTCTACACCAAAGCGCTTCGCACCAACATATTTATTGCCAAGATATTTTTCTAGGCCTTCAGCAGCAGTTAAGCGCTCTAAGAAATGTTTTTTCTGATCTGCATTAAAACCATAAACACCACGATCATTTTCAAGGCGTTGTTGAATCCAACGTTTTTCTTTGGTATCAACGATGTGCATATATTCCACACCAATTGATTCACAATACGTTGACTCCATAGCATTGATCATTTCAGAAAGTGTTGCTTCTGACTTACCAATTGCTAAGTTACCCGTGTTAAACACAGTGTCTAGATCAGATTTGGTTAAACCGTGTGTAGCAAGATCAAGATCAGGTACATCTTCACGCTTTGCCAAACCTAAAGGATCGAGTTTTGCTTTTTGATGACCGCGATTACGATACGCTGCAATCAATTGCAAAACTGCAATTTGACGACGCTCATGCTCAGTGCTGACTTCGCTTTGCACCACTGGTTGAACGCGATTTGAATTACGACCTAATAATAAAAATTGTTCACGGATATTACCGTGTGGCTGGTCACCTTTAGGAAATTTATCAAAATATTGACGCCAATCCTCGCCCACCGAGGTTGGTGAAGACAGGTATTGCTCGTAAAGCTCTTCTATATACGCTGCACTATCAGCGGAAAGTTCAGTGTCAAGACGCAATGCGTCAGCAACTTCTTGCATTTGTGGACCCATTTCCTTTTGCAAAAATATTACAGGTTGCTTGTTAAGCAATCCCATGATTGACAATGCCAAATTGATAATATGACATTCACCCTTTTGGTAAAAAACACCAAGGGCGATAGTGCACATCTAAATATTAGACGTGCGCAATGAATCATAACGCCTCCATTGGCATCATCACTCACTTTATACTCGACAGTGTCGAGCAATTTTTTTTGCAAATTGGCTTAGAAAAAACAATAAAATGATTATTTTTTCTAAAACAGCTCACGTAATTGTTTATCCATTTGATCAAATAGTGTTGTATCAAACGACAAAAAAACGCATTAAATCTATTGCCCTTTTCACCTCATGCAGACTTGTTAAATGCTAACATGAACTCAACAGCCTATTGATTTTATTGACACATACCACCTATAAATTTACTAAATATAGACATTGCATTGCCAAGTTACATATGAAGGTCCAATCCAAAATTTCAACCCCTGTAACAATAGTTTATGTTTTTTTGCATAAAAAAAAGGCGCACATTACATGAATGTGCGCCTTTTGCTGTCAAATTAACCTACTTGGTCAAGTAACATGCTACGAATGTGTCCAATCGCCTTCGTTGGGTTTAAGCCCTTAGGACATACTGATACACAGTTCATAATACCTTTACAACGGAACAACGAGAATGGATCGTCCATACGATTCAAACGGTCTTGAGTTGCTGTATCACGAGAGTCAATGATAAAACGATAAGCATTCAATAATGCTGAAGGACCCAAGAATTTATCTGGGTTCCACCAGAACGATGGGCATGAAGTTGAACAACATGCACAAAGAATACACTCATATAAACCATTTAAGTGTTCACGCTCTTCTGGAGATTGTAAACGCTCTTTCGCTGGTGCTGGTTGGTTGTTAATTAAGAAAGGTTGAATCTTGTCATACTGATCGTAGAACTGATTCATATCAACAACCAAATCCTTAATTACTGGTAAACCAGGTAAAGGACGAATCACGATTTTCTCAGGCAAGTCGTTTAAGTTCATTAAACATGCCAAACCGTTTTTACCGTTGATGTTTACACCATCAGAACCACAGATCCCTTCACGGCAAGAACGACGGAAAGTTAATGATTCATCTTGAACTTTAAGCGCAAGCAAAGCATCAAGCAACATACGGTGCTTATCAGTGAGCTCTAGCTTAAAAGTTTGCATGTACGGTGCTTTATCCTTGTCAGGATCATAGCGGTAGATTTCGAATGTACGAGTACCTCTACTCATCTTATTTCTCCCGATTAGAATGTACGTGGTGCAGGTGGAATTGGATCAACAGTCAATGGGTTGAAACGTACTGGCTTATACTCTAGACGGTTGTCTACTGAATACCACAATGTATGTTTCATCCATTCATCATCACGACGACCATAAGAGTATGTCGGATGATCAGCTGGCAATTCATAATCCACAACTGTATGTGCACCACGGCACTCTTTACGTGCAGCAGCAGAAATCAAGGTCGCTTTAGCAACTTCATACAAGTTTTCAACTTCTAATGCTTCAACACGAGCTGTGTTAAATACTTTAGATTTGTCTTTCAAATGAATGTTACGTACACGTGGCTCGATTGCAAGAATTTGCTTAACACCTTCGTCCAATAATGCTTGTGTACGGAATACACCTGCGTGATCTTGAACGATATCACGAATTGCATCTGCAACTTCTTGAGCATTTTCACCTGATGAAGACTCATCTAAATGGCGAATACGTTTCAAAGTAGCTTCAAGTACATTCGTAGGAAGTGGTTGATATTCATCACCATGGTGTTTAGTAACATAATCAATGATATGTTCACCAGCAGCTTTACCAAATACAACCAAGTCAAGCAATGAGTTTGTACCTAAACGGTTTGCGCCATGTACAGATACACATGAACACTCACCAATTGCATAGAAACCTTTAACAGGTTGTGTATAGTTCTCTGTACCAGGTACAGGAAGTACGACTTGACCATGCATATTTGTTGGAATACCACCCATTTGATAATGGATCGTTGGTACAACAGGAATAGCTTCTTTTGTAATATCTACGTTGGCAAATTTCTTACCAATTTCAAATACTGAAGGTAGACGTTTCATAATTGTGTCTGCACCCAAGTGTGTCATATCTAACAAGATATGATCGCCTTTAGGGCCACAACCACGACCTTCTTTAATTTCTTGGTCCATTGAACGTGATACGAAGTCACGAGGTGCCAAATCTTTCAAAGTTGGTGCATAACGTTCCATGAACGGTTCACCATCTTTATTACGCAAGATCGCGCCTTCACCACGACAACCTTCTGTCAACAATACACCAGCACCAGCTACACCAGTAGGGTGGAACTGCCAGAATTCCATATCTTGTAATGGAATACCAGCACGTGCAGCCATACCAAGACCATCACCAGTATTGATATAAGCATTTGTTGATGCGCGGTACACACGACCAGCACCACCAGTAGCAAACAATGTCGCTTTCGCTTGGAATACAGCAATATTACCTGTTTCTTGGTCAATTGCGGTTACACCAAGTACTTCACCTTGCTCATTACGAATTAGGTCAAGTGCAATCCATTCAACGTAAAATTGAGTACCCATTTTTACGTTGCTTTGGTAAAGCGTATGTAAAAGCGCATGGCCTGTACGGTCAGCCGCAGCACATGCACGTGGAACAGGCTTATCACCATAGTTTGCAGAGTGACCACCGAAAGGACGTTGGTAAATTGTACCATCAGCATTACGGTCAAATGGCATACCAAGATGTTCTAACTCATAAACAACTTTTGGTGCTTCACGACACATAAATTCGATTGCGTCTTGGTCACCTAACCAATCCGAACCTTTTACTGTGTCATAAAAGTGAAAATGCCAGTTATCTTCTTGCATATTACCCAAAGACGCACCGATACCACCTTGAGCAGCAACTGTGTGTGAACGTGTTGGGAATACTTTAGTGAGTACTGCAACTTTCAAACCCGCTTGAGCAAGCTGGTAAGAAGCACGCATACCTGAACCACCACCACCAACGATGACAGCATCGAAAGTGAGGTTTTGAATATTTGAATAATCTTCTTTAGGGGTTATCGCGCCCATGATCTCTTCCTATCAGTTCGCCCAAAAAATCTGGATAGCCCAGATGGCATACGCAAACACTGCAATAATGACAGCCGAAGTCAACACCAAACGTAAACCCGATGCTGAAGGACCCATTTGACGAGTTGTTACGTAGTCAGTAAATACCTGCCACATACCAATCCATGCGTGTGCGATAAGTGATAAGACTGCCAACAATGAAAGAACTTTCATTGGTAAAGTCATCATAAAGCCAGACCATTGTTCATAGTTAAAACCACCATTACAGATGATCCAACCTAAGACAACAACGGTATATACTGAAAGTACAACAGCACTTACGCGCTGAATATACCAATCACGAGAACCTGATCCTGTTAATCCTGTAGCACTTTTCATTAGAACATAATCCATACAAAGGCTGCGACAATACCAATCACAGACAAGATTAATGAAATTGTAGCTGCAACACGACCACTTTGAAGTTCTTCAGCAACTCCAAGATCTGCTAACAAGTGCTTGATACCATTAATGAAATGATAGATCAAGCCGGCTACAAAAACCCAAACGACAAAGCGTACAATGAGATTTCCAAATACGACAGTTTTAACGTACTCAAATCCTTCTGGTGAAGATAACGACTTATCTAAAATCCATAGTAATACTGGAACCAATAAGAATACGATTACACCTGAGAGGCGGTGTAGAATTGATGCAATAGCCACGGGTGAGCGTAAGTTTACCGCTAACACTTGACCCATGGACAAATTGACAGGTCTGTTGCTTTTCACAGCGGGCATCCTGTAAGTAAAAACTCCGGCTGGAGTTTGTTAGAATTAATTCGAAGGAAAGCTGGCATCGTCAGGCAAGCAAATGCCTAATCTTTTAAAACGACACTGAATTATAAAGCGTCAGTAGTTAAATTTCAAACCATCTCGTTGCCAAGCCTTGCAAAATATTGACAAATAAGAATCATTTACAAAACTGATTTTATTCATCTACTTCTATATTTTGCGCAATTGTACTGCAAATCAATTATAAATAATGCGCATTCATTTCAATTTTATTGATTTCATTTTTTGAGCTAAGTTGCTTTTCTTCATTCAACATTAGACTAAAGCATAAACATCAAACACCCAACCAACACATGTTCCTGTACGTTTTATCCACATCAATTAGAAATAAAACAAAAAAATATAAGACACATTTTGTTTAATTTTAAAACCCTACTCTTTTATATCTTGCTTCATTTTTTAAAGTATACAAATAATGATTTGTACCAGTTAAAACCATTTAAACAAAAAAAATTGTGGTCTAGTTCACACCAGTTTTGTGCTAATTTTAGCCAAAGAATTTTAAAAGTGAAAAAAATTATTTCAATATTTATCAAGCTACATGCAACAGATAAAAGCAGGTGTTTTCGCCTGAAACACCCAGTGTTTTATCGTTTCAATTTTTTTGGTTTTTAAAATGGATTAAAAATCGCACACCTTTTCTAAGAAAAAAAATTTTTTATTCGTCATGTCACTAATAATTTTCTGCACCAACTTTGTAATTTGACTTATTATATCGTGTCGTCGCTATTGTAAGATGCTTAAGCCAGCATGAAATGCATGCTGAAATATATGTGATTAACAGATATTTATCCCTAAGTATAATTGACAAACTTGCAGCGACTACTTAGCTTATAGCAAATTTTAGATCCGTCTGATTCAACAACAAAATTGAACATTTTGAATTAGATACAATATCCACCAGGACAGGAGATATGTTGAATGTCTGAAGCAACTGGCAAAAAAGCCGTACTCGAGCTTGATGGCAAAAAAATTGAATTACCAATTTACAGCGGCACATTGGGCCCAGATGTAGTTGACGTTAAAGACGTATTGGCCTCAGGCCATTTCACTTTTGATCCTGGCTTTATGGCTACTGCTTCATGTGAGTCAAAGATCACTTTTATCGATGGTGACAAAGGTATTCTTTTACACCGTGGATATCCAATTGACCAACTTGCAACTCAAGCATCATATCTTGAAACTTGCTATCTATTGTTAAATGGTGAACTTCCGACTGCTGCTCAAAAAGCAGATTTTGAAGTTAAAGTTAGCCAACACACTATGGTTCACGATCAAGTAAGTCGTTTCTATAACGGTTTCCGTCGTGATGCTCACCCGATGGCTATAATGGTTGGTGTTGTAGGTGCATTATCTGCGTTCTATCACAACAATCTTGACATCGAAGATGTTAACCATCGTGAAATCACAGCTATTCGTTTAGTTGCTAAAATTCCTACGCTTGCAGCGTGGAGCTACAAATACACTGTTGGCCAACCATTCGTTTACCCACGTAATGATTTGAGCTATGCAGAAAACTTCCTTTACATGATGTTTGCTACTCCTGCTGACCGTGATTACAAGGTAAACCCTGTACTTGCTAAAGCAATGGATCGTATCTTCACTTTACATGCTGACCATGAGCAAAACGCGTCTACTTCTACTGTACGTCTTGCTGGTTCTACAGGCGCTAACCCATATGCATGTATCGCTGCTGGTATTTCTGCACTTTGGGGTCCTGCTCACGGTGGTGCAAACGAAGCTGTACTTAAAATGCTTGATGAAATTGGTAGCGTTGATAACGTTGCTGAATTCATGGAAAAAGTTAAACGTAAAGAAGTTAAACTCATGGGCTTCGGTCACCGTGTTTACAAAAACTTCGATCCACGCGCTAAAGTAATGAAACAAACTTGTGACGAAGTTTTAGCTGCACTTGGCATCAATGATCCACAATTGCAACTTGCAATGGAACTTGAGCGTATTGCATTAAGCGACCCGTACTTCGTTGAACGTAAACTTTATCCAAACGTAGATTTCTATTCAGGTATCATCCTAAAAGCGATTGGTATCCCAACAGAAATGTTTACTGTAATCTTTGCGCTTGCGCGTACAGTTGGTTGGATCAGCCACTGGTTAGAAATGCACAGCGGTCCATATAAGATCGGTCGTCCTCGTCAACTTTATACTGGCGAAACACAACGCGACATCAAACGCTAAGTTTCATTTAGTGTTTAAAAGCCACCCTACGGGTGGCTTTTTTATTTGTACAAACTCAAACATTTTTAACATTTGCACATTACCGACAATTCCACATTTCTTTAATAATAACGATAATAAGATTTCAAAGTATTATTACCCTATTTCCCCCATTCATAGTTAAAACTACACTCAAACATAATACCTATTAATAATTCAAGTTTTTCTTCACTTCACTATTAGAGTATTAAACTATATTAAAAAATGAACAACGATTTATCAATACTCACCATCTATTTGCAAATGATGATCCTTGGCATATGCTATATACACGTATAGTTTTATTAATTCATATAATGATATGCTTAAACAATGTATGGTTTTCTATTTGCTTCGCTTTCTTATTCCTTTATTAAGACTAGATACTTTCAGTTGTCGTAAATTAACTGTAGATGAAATTAAACTCTGTAAAACTATATTTTCAGATCTCATTGACTATGATTTAGTACAGGTCATGAATCAACGTTTTCTACCTTGGCAACCTGCTGGTATTATTATGGCACCATGCGGTGCAATACATTTACACCCAATTGATTATCGCGATGACTTTTCCAAACAATCACAATTAGAGCAAGCTATCTTCATTCATGAGATGGCTCATATTTATCAATACCAACAAAATACAAATGTATTATGGCAAGGGATGTTATTACAAACCGCTTATTATTTAAGTTTCAAATACTACAACCCATATCTCTATCAGCTTAAACTAAATAAACAATATAATCGCTATAATATTGAGCAACAGGGAAACATTGCCAGTGATATCTTTCTAGGTAAGATTAAAAATATTATAAAAAAATAGACAAAAGACTTTTCGGTAATCTACTGATAAAAAAACAATACTATCTAAAAAAATTACATAAAAAATAAATATTTATTTTTATTTTTTTTGTACTTTATTTACCAAACGGTAAATACGTTTTTTTACTAACCATCAAATAGCATTATAAAAGTGAATAATCTTCATTCAGTGCTAGCTTCTTAATAAATTTTAGTTAAAATACTGAGTGTTTCTCATTTTTGCATTGCAAAAAAGATATATTTTATAATCAGTTAATGATTATTAACCCCCATGATTTGGCTGTATTATTTTAGCAAGTACTTCTGCCTCATAACTAAAGCTATAAAATCAAGCAGTTGTACACTTAATCCACAAGGTATAGGATTTTACTTAAATGAAAAGTTTTAAAATTGCCCTTGCACAGTTCTCCCCGTCCATTGGCAATATTGACTCAAATGTTCAAAAGATGATTAATCTGGCGAATGATGCTAAAAAACAAAATGCAGATCTGGTTATATTTCCAGAGCTCTCAATGATTGGATATCCTTCCGAAGATTTATTATTGCGTCCAAGTTTAAGCAAACGTACTGCTCAAGCATTTAAACAATTAAGTCAAGTCAAAGATATCGTCATGGTTTTTGGTTTCGTTAATATTAATGACCAAGGCCAACGCTATAATTCTGCAGCCGTCATGAAAGATGGTGAAATTCTAGGTATATACAACAAGCAAAATCTACCTAACTATGGCCTATTTGATGAAAAACGTTATTTTGATTCTGGCACTCAATATCTCGTTTTTGAATATTTAGAACATAAGTTTGGTGTACTTATTTGTGAAGACCTCTGGACAGCTCCAACTGTTCATCAATTGGCTTTACTTAATGTTGATACTATTTTGGTATTAAACGCTTCTCCGTATGAAGTAGGTAAACCATTACACCGTATTCAAACAATCCAAAATCTAAGCCAACAACTCAAACTCAATGTTGTTTATTGTAACCAAGTTGGTGGACAAGATGACATCGTCTTTGACGGTACAAGTTTTGTGGTTACTGCTCAGGGTGAAGTAAGCTACCGTGCAGCTAGCTTTAAAGAATGTTTACAAGTCGTTGACTTCGATCATGAACAAAAAACGTATCGTAGTATTGAAGCAACGCCTACACTTGATACCATGGCAGAAATTTATCAAAGCTTAGTCATGGCAACTCGTGATTATGTACAAAACTCAGGTTTTCCTGGGGTACTTATTGGTTTGTCTGGTGGTATTGATTCAGCCCTTACACTCGCAATTGCCGTAGATGCGTTAGGTGCTGATAAAGTACAAGCATTAATGATGCCTTATACTTACACTGCACAAATAAGTGTTGAAGATGCCAGTGAACAAGCAAAAACACTAGGTGTTGCTTTCGGTATTGCTGAAATCAATCCAATTGTAAATAGCTTCATGCAAACGCTCTACCCATTCTTTGGAAATAGCTCTGCAGATACCACTGAAGAAAATTTACAAGCACGCTCTCGTGGTACTCTACTCATGGGACTTTCAAATAAATTTGGCAACCTTGTACTTTCAACTGGCAATAAATCTGAACTTGCCGTTGGCTACTGTACTTTATATGGCGATATGGTTGGTGGATTTGCAGTTCTTAAAGATATTTATAAGAGTATTGTTTTCGAACTTGCTAAATATCGTAATAGTATTAGTGAAACACCGGTTATTCCTGAACGCGTTATTACACGTCCACCATCTGCAGAATTACGTCCTGATCAAAAAGACCAAGACTCATTACCTGCCTATGATGTTTTAGACGCGATTCTATATGCTTATATTGAAGAAGATTTAAGTCAAGATGACATTATTGCTAAGGGCTACGATAAAGCCACTGTAGAGCGTGTTATTCAACTTGTAGATCGAAATGAATATAAACGTCGTCAAGGTGCAATTGGGCCACGTATCACCTCTCGTGCCTTTGGCCGTGAACGTCGTTACCCAATTGTTAATGGTTGGAAGCCTGGAATCTAATCCAAGCCTATCTGAACACATCTAGCCCAAGCAAAAGCTTGGGCTTTTTATTTGGCCAACAATAATATTTTCAAAAAAAAAGATCACGTTTGAGAACGTGATCTAGAAAATGGTGGCTATGACGGGACTTGAACCTGTGACCCCCGCATTATGAGTGCGGTGCTCTAACCAACTGAGCTACATAGCCAAAAACTGTGAGCGCATTATCTAAAGATATCGATATATCGTCAAGCACTGTTTTTAACTAATGCTTATTGTTTATACAAAAATACTTTGTTTGATCGTTTTTTAATTCATTTGACTGTTTTATCGAAAAAATTATCCTACAACCTACATATTTATCAATATTATTCGCACTTTTTCTTAGAGATAAAAAAAGACCACGTTTTGGAACGTGGTCTATAAAAATGGTGGCTATGACGGGACTTGAACCTGTGACCCCCGCATTATGAGTGCGGTGCTCTAACCAACTGAGCTACATAGCCATAAACTTGTGCGCGCATTATCTAGTGTAAATTAAGATAGGTCAAGCACTTATTTAAAAAAAATTTGAAGAAGTGAGCCGATAAGCCGGGTTCTGTCGAGAACGATCATTCCTCTAGGCGCACAATTACTCATACGCTCAAGCAACCTACCCGAATCCAGTACGGGCCGTACCTCAGGATTCCTATTTGGTCTTGCTTCAGGTGGGGTTTACCTTGCCATGAACTGTTACCAGACATGCGGTGCGCTCTTACCGCACCCTTTCACCCTTACCACTCTATCGAAACAGAATGGCGGTCTACTCTCTGCTGCACTTGCCGTCGGCTCACGCCGCCCAGACGTTATCTGGCACCTTGCCCTTTGAAGCCCGGACTTTCCTCCCCCGTTTCGGTCACGAAGACTTAGACGGCGGCGATCGTTTGGCTCACTTCAGGGCTGGCATAGTAACAAAATTTTTTATGAATTACTTGTGTTTTTTTGAGCAATTAACTTTTTATATTTCTCCAGTAGTTGATCTTTGTTCTCCACATGATTTGGATCAAGCGGAATACAATCTACAGGACAAAATAATTGACACTGTGGTTCATCAAAATGCCCCACACACTCAGTACACAAGTCTGGATGAATCTCATAGATCAGTTCACCCATATAAATGGCCTCATTGGGGCACACAGGCTCACAAACATCACAATTGATGCATTCATCCGTAATATATAAAGACACCTTACCAACCTTTTCGATGTTTATTTTCAAAAGCTTCAACCACAATTGGCGGTACAAAGCGAGTCACATCTCCCTTTAACCGAGCAATCTCACGCACTAAAGTTGAAGAGATGAAAGAATACTGTTCCGATGGCGTTAAAAATACGGCCTCAAACTTTGGATCGAGCTGACGATTCATGTTGGCAAGTTGAAATTCATATTCAAAATCAGAAATTGCCCTTAAACCGCGTAATACGGCTGTTGCCTGTTGCTCTTGAAAGAAATCAACCAATAAACCATCAAAACCCACAAGCTCTACATTAGGCAAATGTTTTAAAGACTGTTGAGCTAATTCAACTCGCTCTTCTAAAGTAAAAATTGGATTTTTATGGTGACCTATCGCAATAGCAATCACAACTTCATCGAACATCCTTGCTGCACGACTTACCAAATCAACATGACCATTGGTAATAGGATCAAAAGTCCCAGGATAAATAACGCGAGTTTTACCCATCTAAAAAGCACTCTGACTAATTTTAGGCCCCATTCTAACAAAAAGTTATTTATAGGCGAATCTTTAGCTGCATTTTTAAATGCACTTCACCTCTGCTTCGCTTTAAGGCAAAATAGAGTCAATCTTGGAAATGTAGTCTTATGTCAAAAAATATTGTCGTAAAAAAGAATAATTCTGGCACAATCGCGCAAAATAAACGCGCACGTCATGATTATTTTATTGAGGAAAAGTTTGAAGCTGGGCTTTCATTGCAAGGCTGGGAAGTTAAATCCCTTCGTGCAGGTCGTATGACCATTACTGAAAGCTATATCGTCTTTAAAAACAATGAAGCATTTTTGTTTGGTGCACAGATTCAACCCCTACTTTCAGCATCAACACATGTTGTACCTGAAGCAACACGTACACGAAAACTATTACTATCACGGCGAGAAATTGAAAAGTTAATGGGTGCCGTGAACCAAAAAGGTTATTCCTGTGTACCCCTTGCTTGTTATTGGAAAGGCCATTTAGTCAAAATTGAAATTGCCTTAGTTAAAGGTAAACAGTTACATGATAAGCGTGCAACTGAGAAAGATCGTGACTGGCAACGCGATAAGGCACGGATCTTTCATAAATAAGTTTGATCTTCTACTAATGAAAACCTCGAAATATTGTTCGAGGTTTTTCTTTTAAAAGAGTCACATCATCATTGCCAAACTTATTAGCGTATGGTTATTACGTTTTTAGAAGTGGATGGCCGTTACCACAGTAATGATTGGAAAACACTGCTCTATTCCGCGACAGCTGGTATGGGAATCACCCTTGGGCCAGAAAGTGTCTTGGCAAATGAAATTAAAGCAGGCCGCTTAGTACCTGTGCTCACGCATTATGATATTCCAGCCAGACCGATGCATGTGGTCTACCCTGCTTCACGTAGGCCCACAACTAAACTACGCAGTTTTGTGGATGCACTCATCGCTGAGTTTGGTGAAAGTTAATGAACATCAAAAAAAGGATCACCAGCATAATCTAGTGATCCCTTTTAGCACAGACGATTAATTTAAAATCGTTTCAGCGATTACCCATAAAAGCAAAAGTCGCCATACGCCCCGTTTTAGGCTCACGGCGATACGAGTAATACTCTTGCGCTTGCTTATAAGTACATTGCTCCCCACCCAAAATCAATTCAACCCCTTGTTGTTGCAAGATATAACGGGCAATCGCATAAAGGTCAGCATAATATTTATTCGGCTGTTTCCCTGCGAGAAATGCGCAAGCAACTGCTGGATATTTCTCACAAAATGCTTGACGCACTTCAGCACCAACTTCAAAACACGGTTGACTAATAGCTGCTCCTAACCATGCCCAAGTCGCCTGACTTTTCATTTGCTTACACGTTTGCTCAATTACACCATTCGCCAAACCACGCCATCCGGCATGTAAATTGGCAATTTCTGTACCGTCATGATTACCCAGTACAACAGATAAACAATCTGCTGTCATAATCATCAATGCTTGCCCTGCTTGACGTGTAATTAAAGCATCACCATCAAGTGCAGCCAAATCATGATACGGGTCTACCTCATAACATGTAGTACTGTGGATCTGATTGAGCCAATGCAATTGCTGCACACCATATACAGAGAACTCATCAAGTAAAATCATGCGATGCTGCTGTACGCGCTTTGGGTCATCCCCCACATGCAAAGCCAAGTTAAAACCCTGCAAATGTTCCGAATCTGCAGGTAAAGCGGCTTGATGCTGTATCTGTGTTTGCCCCACATAAATACCCTGTGGTAAGCCCGAAACAAATTGCATATGACTCATCCTTTTGCTTTGTATTCGATGTACTTAGTACGCTTGATTCTCTTTACGTAATATTTCAACCAATTCCGCAAAATCATCTGCCCATGGTGCTTCAAAAGTCATTTCTTCTTTGGTACGAGGGTGAATCAGACCAAGTTTTGAAGCATGCAATGCTTGACGCTTAAACTGACGTAAAAACAGTGTAAATATTTCAGATGCGCCCGCTGGTACACGTACACGACTGACATATACTGGATCACCCAATAAAGGAAAACCAATGTAGTTAAAATGCACACGAATTTGATGTGTACGACCAGTTTCAAGCTGCGCTTGAATACGAGTAAAGTTTTGAAAACGCTCTTTTACGTTATAGTGGGTAATTGCATCACGACCACCCGGAAGTACAGCCATTTTGACCCGATCAACTGGATGACGTTTAATTGGTTCATCAATTGTTCCGCCTGCAATCACATTGCCATAAACCACAAGATCATAAAGGCGGTAAACTGACTTCTTAGCCAGCTGCTTAGAAAGCGAAAATTGTGCTTCCAAAGTTTTTGCAACAACCAATAAGCCACTGGTATCTTTATCAATACGATGTACTAAACCTGCACGAGATAATTCTGCCGATTTAGGATAGTGATATAAAATGGCATTCACCAAAGTACCATTGGGATTGCCTGCACCTGGGTGTACAACCATACCAACGGGTTTATTAATAACCATAATGTCATCATCTTCATAGATGATATCTAAAGGAATATTTTCAGGTTGTGCGGACAACTGTGCTTCTAACTCAACCTCAAGCGTTAATTGTTCATTGCCTTCACAACGATATTTAGGCTTAACTACGTTACCATTTACCAACAAATGGCCATCCTTCATCCACTGTTTTAATTTCTCACGGGAAAACTCATTCCAAACAGTAGCAGCCACTTGATCAATACGTTGACCAAGATAAGATTCATCTAATTGAAATTGCAACGATAAACGTGTTGCAGTTGGCGTTGAATTATGGTTATCTGCATCCTCAGAATCTTCAAGTAAATTGAAATCGTTTTCTGAGAAATTAG
This sequence comes from Acinetobacter rudis, assembly GCF_031157835.1. Taxonomy (GTDB): domain Bacteria; phylum Pseudomonadota; class Gammaproteobacteria; order Pseudomonadales; family Moraxellaceae; genus Acinetobacter; species Acinetobacter rudis_A. The sequence continues at coordinate 320,143 of NZ_JAVIDR010000001.1, forward strand.
AATTAGAAGATTGTGCTGAAGTCATTTGCTCATTGGGATAAAAGTGGTTTAATAGCGCAATTGTAGCCTATTGCCCCCATCAAAAGAGGATTTTTTATGTCTCTACCTCGTTATAAAATTACAATACTCGCTATTTCAGTCAGTTTGGCTACGACATTGGTGGGCTGTAGTAGCAATCCAAGCAAAAAAGAAGTGGTTGATACTGGTCCTAAGTCGAGTGAACAAGTTTATTTTGATAAAGCGCAAAAAGCTTTAGATCGTAAACAGTATGGTGAAGCGATCAAATCATTAGAAGCTATTGATACCTACTTCCCAACGGGTCAATATGCGCAACAGGCTCAATTGGAACTGATTTATAGTAAATTCCAACAAAAAGACTATGAAGGCACGCTTGCTGTAGCGGATCGTTTTATTCAAATGAACCCACAGCATCCTGGTGCTGAATATGCTTACTACGTTCGTGGTGTTGCGAATATGGAGCAAAATTATGATGGTCTAATCCGTTATACATCTTTGCGCCAGTCACATCGTGATGTGAGTTACCTCAAAGTCGCTTATCAAAACTTTGTAGACTTTATTCGTCGCTATCCAAGTAGCCAATATGCTGTTGATGCAGCACAGCGGATGAAGTTTATTGGTCAAGAATTGGCTGAGAGTGAAATGAACGCCGCACGCTTTAATATTAAGCGTCAAGCTTGGTTAGCTGCACTTGAACGCTCACAATGGGTTGTTGAACACTATCCACAAACACCTCAAGTGCCTGAAGCATTAGCAACAATTGTTTATGCTTATAACAAACTTGGTGATAAAGAAAGTGCTCAGCAATATACAGAAGTGCTTAAACTGAATTACCCAAATTTGGTCAAGGCCAATGGGGATGTAAATCTTCGAGCAGCTCGTCGAGAAGGCAGCTGGGTTAACCGTGCAACACTGGGTCTATTTGGCCGTGATGCAGCAACCTCTGCTGAAGATAATACAGAAAAAACAGCAACACCTAAACAAAGTACAGAGACACCAACGCAGCGCAGTTGGCTGAATCGTTTAAGTTTCGGTACATTAGATAAAACACCTGAATAAACGCGTATAGCGCTATTTTCATACAAGTCCAATCTGGTATGAAGACTAAAAGACGAGTATCTGCTCGTCTTTTTTATGCATTGATTTTTTTATTGGGCTGAGTAAGTTACACTGCTGCTTGGCATTTTTTTATTTCTTAACAAGATCTGGCTTCAAGTTTATGGCAATTCCACAACATACCATTGATCAAATTCTAGATCGGACTGATATTGTTGAACTTATTGGTCAACGCGTTAAGCTTAAAAAAACAGGCCGTACCTACTCGGGTTGCTGCCCCTTTCACCAAGAAAAGACCCCCTCTTTCCATGTCTATCGAGATAAGCAGTATTATCACTGCTTTGGTTGCCAAGCCAATGGTAATGCTATTCGTTTCTTAATGGATATTGACCAACGTAATTTCATCGAGGTCATGAAAGAGCTTTCCAGTCAAACTGGAATTGAACTCCCCCAAGAGCAGCATGATAACAAACGTCTTTCTTATACCCGTGAAAAACCAGCACCAAAGCCTACAACCACAAATGTAGCAACAGTTGAAACAACGCCAGAAACACCCTCTCTTGCTCCTGCTGTTAAATCTGATCTTGATTTTGGTATCGATCCATTTGAGCAGTTTCAACCACAATATGCAGATCCAGAACACGATGCCTTTTTTGAACTTCCTAATGAAGAACAACTCGATACAGATGGTAATCTGTATGACTTACTAGAAAATATTGCGAACTTCTATCAACAACAATTACCCCTAAGTAAATCTGCTCAACGTTATTTTAAAAAGCGTGGATTAAGCAATGAAACCATTCAGTATTGGCGTTTAGGCTACGCACCAGATGATTGGCAACACTTACAACATGCCTTTCCTCAAGATATTCAAGGGCTAAAACTACTGGGTTTAATTCGAACAAGTGATAATGGTCGTGATTTTGATCTATTACGTGACCGAGTAATTTTTCCAATTCGAGACAGTAAAGGCCGTGTCGTAGGTTTTGGTGGTCGTGCGCTCAATGATGAAATCAAACCCAAGTACATTAACTCCCCTGACTCAGAGGTATTCCATAAGAATCGTTTGCTCTATGGCTTATATGAAGGTCGTAAACAAAAAGCACATGACTGGCTTATGGTAGAAGGCTATATGGATGTCATTGCATTACAACAAGCTGGTGTTTATGGTGCTGTTGCAACCTTAGGTACAGCAAGTAATGAAGAACATCTTAATATTTTATTTAAACAGAATAATCAACTCACGATTGCTTTTGATGGCGATGCAGCAGGACAAAAAGCAGCACGACGTACACTCGAAATTGCCTTACCCCTTTTAAGTGATGGGCGTGAACTGAAATTTTTTGTCTTACCAGACCAACATGACCCAGACTCATTGATGCGCCAAGAAGGTTTTGAAACATTTAATCGTCTCTGGCAGCAATCTCCTCTTTTGTCTGACTTTATTTTTGCGCTTCTCAGTCAACAACATCAAGTGACGACACCTGAAGGAAAAAGTCAGGTTATGGCTGAGCTGAATCAACTGACTGAACTGCTACCTAAACATGGTTCATACCGCTATTTACTCAAACAGTTCTTTAAAGAAAAATTGGGCTTCAATAAAAAATGGCAGCCTCAAATCAGCCATGATGCCTCATTATCTTTTAATATTCGCACCAAAGATGAAGATTTTGCGATCGCAATTTTAATTCATTATCCTTATTTATATCGCCACTTTGAAACACTACGTGCGATTATTCAACCAGACCAATTGCTTGCACAAATATTAACTACAATAGATCGCGTATTTGATCAACTTCCTGATGATCAGGAACAAGCCAGTTATTTTATTTTAGGTGCATGTAGTGCTTACCATCATGAACTTAATGAAATTCTGCAGCGCACTCATCTACATATGTTGATACAAGCCCCAGAAATGGCCGACCAACAGGCAAAGGAATACGCCCTAGCATTACAAGAAAAATATTTACGCCTAAAACTTAAGTCACCCTCGTCACTTCGAGAATCACGACATCTACGGCAACAACTAAATGAACTGACTAAGCAAATCAGCTTAAAACTTATACAATAAATTCAATTCACACAATTATTTGTGACGTTTAGGTTTTCGGCGTTTGTCTAAAATGTCTGGCAAACTTTCACGAAGCCATTCCATGTGGCTAGGATCTTCGTGCTGTGCTGCCTCTCGCAATAAGATTGAAGTTGGATGCAGAAGTTTTTGTGTTAAACGATGAGCAAAAGCGGTTAACACTTGCTCAGCATCTGCACTACTTTGTAATTCAGCGATGGTTTGCGCTAACTCTTGCTGTTGGAGTTTTTCTGCTTCTTCACGATAAGCACGAATTACATCAGCAGCAGCATCTACTTTTTGTTGAATCACCAGTTTAGAAACCAGTTGATTCACCATAACCTCTGCTTCTACTGCAGCCTGACGACGTTGTGCAAGATTTTCATCAATTACACTTTGTAAATCGTCAACCCCATAAAGATATACCCCATCTAAACTCTCGATTTTAGAGTCAATGTCTCGGGGTACAGCCAAATCAACCATAAGCATTTGCTCATAGCGGCGTTTTTTCAGTGCAGCCTTCACATCAGCATATGCAATGACTTGATGTAAGCTCCCAGTACAGCTTGAAATCACATCTGCACGATGTAAATTTTGTGCCAACTGATCAAAAGGAATAATTTCAACACTGACACGATGAGCAATTTCTTGTGCAAGCTTCTCTGCACGCTCACGCCCACGGTTACAGATTAAAATTTTTGCCACGCCCATTTCAGCTAAATGTTTGGCAACTAAACTGTTCATCTCTCCTGCTGCAACAACCATTACTGTCAAAGTTGAAGCATCAGAAAAGACCTGTAAAGCCAATTGTGCAACAGCATAACCCATTGATACCGCATGGCTTCCTACAGCAGTCTCAGAACGTACTCGTTTTGCTGCATAGAAAGCATACTCAAATATTTGGTTAAGTTGCTGTGATACAACTCCTACATCTTTAGCATAAGATAAGGCTGTTTTAACTTGACCCAAAATTTGCGGTTCACCTAACATAAGTGAATCTAATCCGCTAGAGACACGCATTAAATGGCTTACAGCTTCAGTATTCTCGTAACAATACACATGATTTGATAATTGTTTTACATCAATCTGATTTGACTGAGCCAGCCAATTTAATAAAATATCAGCGTTCTCTGCCATCGCATAGATTTCTGTGCGGTTACAGGTAGATACCACCACCATATCATGTAAGTCATGGTGATGTGATTGCTGTGAAAGCAATTGATTTAAGCGTTCCGGGTTAAACGCAACTCGCTCGCGTAACTCAACAGAAGCTGTTTGGTGATTGACCCCTAATGCAAAGAAAGACATATCAGATCATCATTTCACAAAAATTATGCTATTGTGCATCATTGGTGTCATAAATAAATATTACTTGGATCAAATTAAATTGCGTTATTTCAGCAGCCGATTCAACAACATGGCAATAAAACGTTATTCTACCACACTCTTGCTGGTCGGAGGCATGACCTCGGCTGTTCATTCACGAGCCACCGAGCAAATTTATCATATTCAATCAAATAATGATGCAATATTACAAAGTATGGTGGCAGAATTTGCACTTGCAAATGGAGATATTCCCACTGCATTACATAATTATACGGTTTTAGCTATTCGGAGCAACTCAACGAGTATTAAACAACGCGCACTCAATATTGCAATTGAACAAGAAAATCTACAATCTGCACTCGATATTGCACGACATTGGGTTGTTCAAGAACCTAAAGATGTTCCCGCCAAATTCTATCTTGCGCATATTGCACTCAAGGCCCATGAATACGAGCTGGCAGCACAAACGCTCAATAGCATTTTAACTATTGACCCAAATGCAGATTTAGAAAAAATTCTTGCTGGAATTATGCCCGACTCTGAACAAGACCGAAATAATCTGCTCAATACCCTAAAAGCGAGCCAGAAAAAAGATAATCCATCTATTTTGGTTTTGATCGCTGGTCTTGAAGCACAAAACGGTCATCTTGAGCTTGCATTACAGAGTGTGAATAAAGCATTAGCGAAACGGCCTAAAGTCACAAGTTTTATTTTATTTAAAGCCAATCTATTGATGGCTCTTGGTGACCAAGAAGCAACAGAACAATGGTTTGCTAAAAGCAGTCGAAAAAATAGCCGCAATATTGAAATTCGTTTGGCTGAGGTTCGTTTCTTAATTAAATGTGAGAAACCAGAAGAAGCACTGGAAAAACTACAAAAAATAATTTTAATCTGGCCTGATTCAGATGAGGCATTATTTATTGCAGGTTTGACCGCTATTGATCTAAAAGATTATGAGTTGGCAGAAAAATATCTCATTGAACTCCGTGACTCCGATCAATACCAAAACGAAGCTTATTATTATTTAGCCATTAATGCTGAACGCAAACAGCAGATTGAAGCGGCTAAAGCCTATTACCGCTTAGTAGATGGTAATTTATATACTGTTTCACGCCGTAATTTGATTTCTATTTATGCTCAACAAGAACGACTTAACGATGCTTTAAGATTTTTAACTCAAGAACGTGTTAACTATCCGCAACACGCAAGTTTCTTATATTTGGCTCAAGCCGAGATTCTCAAAAAAATGGGCCATAAACAGGCTGCGCTCAGTTTACTCAGTGAAGCTGTTGAGAACTTACCAGACGATCCAGAGATACTATATGCAAAAATTTTGTTGCTCGATCCATTTGAAGACCGCAACCAACTTGATAAAGCTTTAAAACAATTGTTGGTGCTTGAGCCGAATAGTCCGACTTACCTCAATGCTTATGCCTATACACTTGCCCTACAAAATAGGCGCTTAGATGAAGCCCGTGCTTATGCTGAGCGCGCACTCAACAACGCCCCTGAACAAGCATCTATTTTAGATACCTTAGGCTACATTACATTTTTACAAAATGACTTTGATACGGCCTCAACAGTACTAGGCCAAGCATATAAACTTAATCCAAGTTTAAACATTGGTATACGCTATGCAAAATCGTTATATATGCAAGGTTCATTGAATCAATTTAATGTTGTCTTACAACAGCTCAATGAAAACTATAAAAATGATCCACAATTGGCACAGCTTGATTTACTAGTGTTACCCCACAAACAAAAAAAGAGTTAGATTGAATGACGTTTCAAATACAAGTGAAATATCTTGCAGCAGCATGCTTGACCCTTGGCTTATTGAGTGGCTGTCAAAGCATAAGCACAACAACAGTTTCTCCGCCAGTTGCGGTTGGCCAGATACCAAGTAAACAATTTAGCTTAGAAGGTAAAATCGGGATTAAAGCGCCAAAACAAAGTGGTAGTGCTTTTTACAGTTGGCAACAAGATCAAGATCAATTCAGTATTCAACTCAATGGTATTTTAGGTATTGGTAAAACCATTATTGAGGGTAAACCTGGCCAAGTAACTTTAGACAGCAGTAAGACCGGTTTAATCAGTGCTGGTTCACCAGAAGAATTACTAGAACGAGCAACTGGTTGGTATGCACCTATTACCTATATTGTTGATTGGGTCAGAGCTCAACCCGCCACCACAAATGCTGAACTTGAACGTGATGAACATCAACGTCTCATTAAAATCAACGAGGCCGATTGGAATGTAGATTTAAGTTATGCAGACCAAGATAGCTTACCAAACAAATTAATTATGCGACAAAGCTTAAGTGATGGTGAGGAAATCAAAATCACCCTACTCATTCAAAAACGCTAATACATTGATTTAATTTAGTATATTTAGAAGCAATTCCATATGATCCGCGTTCCAGCACCAGCTAAGCTCAATCTTTTTTTACATATTACAGGCCGTCGTCAAGATGGCTACCATCTTTTACAAAGTATTTTTCAACTGATTGATCTCTGTGATTGGCTACAATTTACACCGCGCGATGACCAACTTATAACGCTAAATGGTTTAGATTTAATCAACCAACAAGATAACCTCATTTATAAAGCAGCACTCAAAATTCAGCCCTTTGCAAAAAACATCTGTGGACTAGATATTCACATTGAAAAAAATATTCCCATGGGTGCAGGTCTTGGTGGTGGCTCATCGGATGCAGCAACAACACTGATCGTGCTCAACCAACTCTGGCAATGCTGCTTAAATTTAGAGCAATTAGCCACACTAGGGCTAGAACTTGGTGCAGATGTTCCCTTTTTCATACATGGGCATAATGCATGGGCTGAAAGTCTAGGTGAGCAACTTACATACATCAACTTAGCTCAGAAAAAATACATTGTGTTAAAACCTGATTGTTTTATCAGCACTCAAATGCTTTTTTCACAAAAAACATTGACAAGAAACACGAAGCCCACTACATTTTGCGCCTATCAGTTAACGCCTTCTACTTTCGGCAATAACTTTGAGCCAGTGGCAAGAAGTTTATACCCAGAAGTTGAAGAAGCAATGCAATATCTCGACCAGTTCGGTGTAGCAAAGCTTACAGGTACAGGTGCTTGTGTATTTACTGAAGTCAATACTGAAATGAATATTGACGAGATAATGAAAAACGCTCCTTGTACTGCGTACTTGGTAAATAGTTTGTCAGAGTCTCCAATGTTACATTTTGAATTGATTAGGAATTAGGGGCGTCGCCAAGTGGTAAGGCAGCGGGTTTTGATCTCGCCATCCGTTGGTTCGAATCCAGCCGCCCCTGCCAATTTCTCACCTGAAAAAATGATGTATGTAATAGGGGCGTCGCCAAGTGGTAAGGCAGCGGGTTTTGATCTCGCCATCCGTTGGTTCGAATCCAGCCGCCCCTGCCATTACAAACATCAATAAGGTTTAGGGGCGTCGCCAAGTGGTAAGGCAGCGGGTTTTGATCTCGCCATCCGTTGGTTCGAATCCAGCCGCCCCTGCCAATTCAAAAAAGACAGTTCAGGTTCCATGATTTTGCAAAGCAATTTGGCTTGACAAAATAATGTAAAACCAGTAAAGTTCTGCCGCATTAGGGGCGTCGCCAAGTGGTAAGGCAGCGGGTTTTGATCTCGCCATCCGTTGGTTCGAATCCAGCCGCCCCTGCCATATCTTTCATATATACCAACCGCCAAGGGTGCTTCATGCCCAATCTTGTCGTTTTTAGTGGAACTGCTCATCCACAATTCGCCCAAAAAGTCGTAAGTCATTTGCACATTCCTTTAGGTGCTGCATCTGTAGGTCATTTCTCTGACGGTGAAATTGCTGTCGAAATTACTGAAAACGTACGTGGTAAAGACGTATTTGTTGTTCAGCCTACTTGTGCTCCAACCAATGATAACCTAATGGAAATCTTGGTTATGGCAGATGCGCTTCGTCGTGCGAGTGCCGGCCGTATCACGGCTGTAATTCCTTACTTTGGTTATGCTCGTCAAGATCGTCGTCCACGTTCTACTCGTGTACCGATTACAGCTAAAGTTGTTGCTGACATGTTAACAACAGTCGGTATCGACCGTGTTGTCATGATTGACTTACATGCTGACCAAATTCAAGGTTTCTTCGATATCCCTGTTGACAACATTTATGGTACGCCAGCGTTATTGGCTGACCTACGTCAACAACAACATGACAACCTTATGGTTGTATCACCAGATGTTGGTGGTGTTGTTCGTGCACGTGCTGTTGCAAAACAAATGGGTGATATTGATCTTGCGATTATTGACAAACGTCGTCAAAAAGCCAATGAATCACAAGTTATGCACTTAATCGGTGATGTAAAAGGCCGTGATTGTGTCATCGTTGATGATATGGTTGATACTGCTGGTACACTCTGTAAAGCAGCAGATGCCTTAAAGCAATTTGGCGCTCGTCGTGTTGTTGCTTATGCAACTCACCCAGTTTTGTCTGGTAAAGCACTCGATAATTTACGTAATTCTGTAATTGATGAATTGGTTGTTACTGACACCATTCCTCTTTCAGCAGAAGCACAAGATCATCCAAAAATTCGTCAAGTTTCTGTTGCAAGTATGGTTGCAGAAACGATTCGTCGTATTAATAACGAAGAATCAATTAGCGCAATGTTTGATAGTTATCTATAATAGCGCGAAATTATTTAAGCCCTGGCCTAAAGTCAGGGCTTTATCACACTAAACTGGTCGAAGGTTTAGTCTATTTAAACTCAATGAGGATTTGCTCATGGCAAACTTTACATTAAATGCGCAAGCACGTGCTGAAGATCTACAAGGGAAAGGTTCGAGCCGCCGCCTACGTCTTCAAGCGCAAGTTCCTGCTATCATCTATGGTGGTGATGCTGAACCTGTAGCTGTAACTTTAGAACTTCGTGAGCTTGTTAAAGCTTTAGAAAGCAATGCTTTCTTTGAAGAAGTAATCGAAATCAAAATTGGTGATAAAGTAGAAAACGTTAAAATCCAAGCGATGCAACGTCACCCTGCTAAAAACACACCAATGCACGCTGACTTCAAACGTGCTTAAGTGTTAAGAAAGGCGTCAAATTCGTGTCGAATATTTCGCTGATCGTCGGTTTGGGCAACCCTGGAAAGGAGTATGCCCAAACTCGCCACAATGCTGGATTTTGGTTTGTTGAGCAAATCGCAGATCGTTATAACATCCCCCTCAAAATCGATACAAAATTCCATGGCCTCAGTGGGCGTGGCAATATTGAAGGCCACGATGTGCGCCTCCTCCTTCCAAGCACTTTCATGAACCGTTCAGGTCAAAGTGTTGTTCCTTTTGCCAAGTTTTATCAAATTGCTCCAGAATCAATTTTAATTGCCCATGACGAGTTGGATATGAATCCAGGCGTTATTCGCTTAAAATCTGGTGGTGGTCATGGTGGACATAATGGCTTAAAGGATATCGTGCCGCATATCGGTGCAAACTTCCAACGTTTAAGAATTGGTATTGGTCATCCTGGCAGTAAAGAGTTAGTTTCTGGCCATGTATTGAGTAAAGCACCAAGTAGTGAACAAAACTTAATGGATGATGCTATTCATCATGCATTATCTCGTTTATCTCTGCTCGTCGATGGTGAAATTCAACAAGCCATGAACCAAATTAACGCTTATAAGCCCTAAGATTTCCAAGCAACTGTTTAGTCTCACGCTTAACATCTTGTTATTATATTAAGTTAGGCGCAAACTGCAGCGGTTCGGACACTAATCATTTCGGATAAGACAATAACACTCGGCATTTGACTCAAACTCAAGTCTAATCAGGAGACGCAAACCGTGCTATCTCGTTTATTAAAATGCAAAATCCATCGCGCAGTCGTTAGTCATGCAGAATTACACTATGAAGGTTCATGTGCAATTGATGGTACGCTTATGGACCTTGCAGGCATTCGTGAATATGAAGAGATTCATGTATGGAATGTGACTAATGGCAAACGTTTTACAACTTATGCGATTCGTGGTGAAAATGATTCCGGCATTATTTCTGTAAATGGTGGTGCTGCACACCAAGCAGACGTTGGTGATCTTGTAATTATTGCGACTTTTGGTGATTTCACCGAATTTGAAGCAGAACACCATAAACCACGTCTCGTTTATGCGAATCCAGATAATACTGTAAATCACACGGCAAACTGTATTCCAGTTCAAGTCGCCTAATTGATTTGCATACTTAAAAGTCCGATGCTATATCGGACTTTTTTATTTGAATAGCATTTTAAGTTCAATATATATGCTTAAAATGTAATCGCTTTTCATTTGCAAGCCCTCGCCTTACTTTAATATCGATGTATACTACATATACATCGCTTCAGGGCGGGGTGTAATTCCCCACCGGTGGTAAGTTAAACATTTTCAATTGAAAGATCATGCTTTAATCAGCCCACGAGCTAATCAACAATACACTAATTGTTGTTTGGCAGATTTGGTGAAAAACCAAAGCCGACGGTATAGTCCGGATGAAAGAAGACGACATCGCCAGTATCCCTTTTCGGGGAAGCTGCTGCGAGCCTGTTTCCATCATGTCCTGAAATGTTCCCACGTACCTATAAATTACGAGAGCGTTTCAATGTCTAGTTTAATCCAATCTGAAATTTTCTTTGCAGCCCTTAGTCCTGCAGAACAACGTATACAACAAGCCCTTCAAGATTTACGCCAAGGTAAACCCATCGTCGTAATGGATGACTTTGATCGTGAAAATGAGGCAGATTTAATTGTTGCTGCTGAAACACTCAATGTTGAAACCATGGCACGTATGATTCGTGATGGTTCAGGTATTGTTTGCCTTTGTCTTACAGAGGAAACGGCTGACCACTTAGAATTACCAGCAATGGTTCGTGACAACTCTAGCCAATTCCGTACTGCATTTACCGTGACCATCGAAGCAGCAGAAGGTGTAACCACTGGTGTTTCTGCACAAGACCGCGTCACCACAATTCAAGCTGCCATCCGAGATGGTGCCGTTGCGAGTGATCTCAATCGTCCAGGACACGTTTTTCCATTACGTGCACGTGAAGGTGGCGTCCTCACCCGTCGTGGCCACACAGAATCTTCCGTTGACCTAGCACGTATGGCTGGTTTAAAACCTGCTGGTGTACTCTGTGAACTCACAAATCAAGATGGTTCTATGTCAGCAGGCATTCAAGTATTGTCTTATGCACAAACCCATCAACTAACAGTCATTAACGTTGAAGAAATTGTGCAATATCGCTTAACACACAATATCTAAGTCTTTTCAATAGCAAATTTTAAGCCTAGGTTATCTACAGCCTAGGCTTATTTTTTTCGAATCACTTGAGTTGCGTTGGCCACTTTTGCTTGGAAAAACTGTTATTCACAATATAAGCAATCAGCACCAAAATGATCGCACCAGTTAATACTGGAAAAAAGAGGAAATGCCACGAATAATCAAATTGATTTGCTGTTAATAAAATCACCAAAGGATTTGCGCCTGCTGGTGGATGTACACAAGCAAAATACTGCATCAAAGCAATAGCCACCCCTACAGCCAAAGCAATGGCCCAAATACTATTACCAAACAACTTTAAAATAATTAAACCAACCGCAGCTGCAAGTACATGCCCCAAAATAACATTACGTGGTTGTGCTAAAGGCGATTGTGAAACAGCATAAAGTAAAACACAACTTGCTCCAAAAGGCGCCATAATCATTGGTTGCTGTGACCACTGACTCAACAATAATAAACATAAAATACTCAAACTCGCACCACATAAAGCACGTAAAATTTCAGTATTACTGGGTCTAACTTTAGGCTTAATAAAATGAAGAATCGACACGTCCATCCCCTATGCTTGATTCTATCAGGATAATAATTTAAAATTGAAAAATAGTACAGATCTGTACTAATTGCAACAAGGATTTTTCCCACATGTCTAAATCAGCAAAAAAAATATTATGTACAGCCGAACAACTGTTTAATCAGCATAGCTTTGTCGCTGTAGGTGTAGATTTAATTCGTGATCAATCTGGATGCTCTAAAACAACGCTTTACACTTACTACCAAAATAAACAACATTTAATCTTAGCTGTTCTCAAACAGCGCCATGAAAACTTCCAACATGGTCTTACCACAAGTGTTGGCCAACTCACCGCTCAGGCTGCCTTAGATGCAATTTTTGCTTGGCACATTGATTGGTTTCAAAGTGAACAATTCAAAGGCTGTCTTTTTGTACGTGCGGTTGCAGAATCTGATCGAAATGAGCAGGAAATCAAAGCGATTGCCCAAGAACACAAGCGCTGGCTCAGACAATTCATTTTGCAATATTGTCAAAACTGGGTGCATGCAAATGAAATCGCCTTACTCTATTTTCATCAACTGGAAGGATTATCAAGTCGCTTTATGGTTGAAGGTTTTGATGCCGATGTGGCGACACAATGTAAAAAACAACTTGATCTCATTGTTAATTTATTAGAGCAAAATAAATAAGAAAAATATAATTTCACAGCATAGTTTTACTTGATTTCTAATAACAATCTGGCTGGCTAAAAAGCCAGCTAGTCATAAATTTAATTGCTAAACAATGTGCTGTAGATTCCATATATTGCAACTAACAATAAGATTCCCCCACAAGCCCCTAACAACTTTGTATACCATCGTGATTTTGCTAAACGGTTAAATGCCAAATACACAGCTGTAAGTGTAGAGAAGTCAAGAATAATCCAAGTGAGTGTAAGAATGATCAAGCTTAAATTAATGTCATGACTTACATGAATGAATTGAGGGAAAAAAGCTGCAAAAAAAATGATGTCCTTTGGATTGGCAATTGCAACTAAAAAGCCTTGTCTGAACCCACCTTGTAAGGCAGTTGATACTTTCATTTCTGCGGTTGTATCTGTACGTCGTGCTTCTATTAATATCTGCACTGCTAAATAGGCAATATAAGCACAGCCTAATATTTTAACAACAGTAAACCAAAGTGGGTCTATTTTTAAAAAGCCTTTGAGTATCAAAATAGAAGCTGCAATTAAAAGCAATGAAGCAAAATTGGTCCCAACAATGGTCTGTAAAGCCTTTCGATACCCACCTGTTAATCCAGCACTTGCAACCAATAACATCACCGACCCAGGAGTTGCAATCATGACCACTACAGCTAAGATATACAGTAATAATTCACTAAAATTCATTTACACCCTACACGTTTACTACTGTTGTTGCCGTTACTCCAGATCTCTAGCCTTAGAGCAACTCCTCTTCATCCCATTGCTGTAAATTATGTTTAATCGAATCTGCTCTTAACCATGCAAAATCATAACTTGCTGTAGCCAATGCTAGAATACGTTGTTCAAACAATTGCCAAGTTGCTTTCACCTGTTTAGCCTGAATGCCAAGCCCACTTTCTTCAGCTAGATTTTTATTTTTTTCACATATTTTTAAAGCTTGATAGAGCAAACGCCCCTGACTTGCTGTTGACAAGACACGAATGCGTTTACTTTTTATAAAAAGCTGTACTTGCTTCATATCAGCCAAAGCCAACATCGGAACCAAAATCTGATCCAACTGTGCATCTAAACGCGCCCAAACAGCCATACGTTCAGCTTCACCGTAGCCATTCCACTGAATAACTTCATGACTAAATCTTCGGCACCCACGGCACACACTGTCCCCAAATACGGTTGAACAACGTCCAGCACAAGGTGTTAAAGTTGGTATACGTCGCTGATTACTCACAAATCCTCCATCTTAATCCCATATTCACTTTAAGAGATTCTCGCTTCTAAAATGAATTCGCGTTAGAATATGCGCCAAATTTTAGCTATCTTAATATATTTGGAGTACTCCATGAACGCTACTGTAGAACAGCTTGCACCTGTAGAACAGCAAGCGAGCACTACTTGGGTTGTTGCCGCGCTTTATCAATTTAAAGAAGTCAAAAATGCTGCTGAATTACAACAGCAACTTTTAGCGCTGGTGAAAACCATTAATCTGTGCGGTACTCTAATTGTTGCGGATGAAGGAATCAATGGTACAGTGGCTGGAGATCGAGCAGCGGTTGATACTATTCACCAATTTTTATTGGATCAAGGCTTTACAGCTATGGAGTACAAAGAGTCTCTAAGCCATGATAAACCTTTTCGTAAAATGAAAATTAAACTAAAAAAAGAAATTGTGACATTAGGTGTTGAGGTTAAACCGCGTGATTTAGTTGGACATTATCTTGATCCTAAACAGTGGAATGAACTCATTGCACGTGATGATGTTGTTTTAATTGATACACGCAATGACTATGAATACAAAGCGGGAACATTTAAAGGGGCAATTGACCCAAAAACAGAAAGTTTCCGTGAGTTTCCAGAGTATGTAAAACAAAATCTAGAGCAACACAAAGACAAAAAAGTGGCAATGTTCTGTACTGGTGGCATTCGCTGTGAAAAATCAACTTCACTGTTGTTACAAGAAGGTTTTACAGAGGTTTATCACCTTAAAGGTGGTATCTTAAAATACCTAGAAGAAACCCCAGTTGAAGAGAGTCTTTGGGAAGGTGAATGCTTCGTTTTTGATGGTCGTACAGCCGTTACGCATGGTGTAGAAGAAGGCGTAAATAGTAAATGTCATGCATGTGGCTGGCCACTCACCCCAGAAGAAGTTGCACTTCCAAGCTATGAACATGGTGTATCTTGTGTTTATTGTATTGACAAGACAACTGACAAACAAAAAGGTGGCTTCCGTATGCGTCAATCTCAAATTGCAGCAGCAAAACGTAAACGCCTCTAAGTTTAACCTCTTGGTTTAAGTCTATTAAATAAAAACCGCAGTTCATTTTGAACTGCGGTTTTCTTTGATTAACACATCGTTATTAGGTGTTGATCTTATTCTGGACTGTGATACATCAAATAAATATCATTTAAATTCTCAGGAATTTCTTCAGCAATTTCATCCATCAACTGACCATTACGACGGAAAGACTCCATTTGTGGATCTTCTTCATCAATGCCACTAAAAACCATCATAGGTAAAGTCAAATCAACCAACTGCTCTTCAAATTCAGGTGCAAACCATGCATCCTCATTCAAGAACATTGCATCAACAAAACCAACACTCCAGTCCCCTAAGCTCGAATCAACAGAAGCTTCCTCAATTTCAAAAGGAAAATCGATTCCTTCCTCATTAGCCAAATTCTGACGCAACTCTGCAAGCCAAAGTTTTACTTGCTCAATCACTAATTTAGGAACTTTGTTCTGATTATTATCAAAAAGTTCATCTAACCAACGATCAAATTGCGGTCCAACAGCAATGGCAGACAAAAAACCATGAGTAGCAGCAAAATCTAGACCATACTCATTTTGGTCACCATCGAGATAATCACTTAGTACGTCTAAATCTAAGACACTCATTTCAATTCCAGCGTAGTTTTCAATAGGTAATTAGCATAACATTTTCATTTCAAACTGTAATCACCACAAAGATGACTATTTGCGCTCTCTGTACAGTAAAGTACAGTCAACGCCATTACTTTTATCAGATTGCTCTAAAATACTTCATGATTTATTCATCTTCTTCGTCATCATCAAAATCGTAATCATAATCTTTTAATTCACGATCTAGCCGACGTTGCGCGAGTAACTCATCAATGAGTCTACGTTTTTCCAATGATTCTTTAGCACTAAGCTTCCCAGTTGACTCATCAAAGCCAACTTCATCATCGCCAAAATTATCATCTAATTCAAAATCGGTTGAAGACACAAGTACTACCTCGGTTAAAAAAATTAAATGGGCCTAGCCGCTATTTATATTTGTTAAATATACTTGTCAAGGATTATTTTGAAATTTGACAAATAACCGCAATATTCTTCTTTATTTGACTTTTTTCTGTATGGGTTCTATGTCATGATGCGACACTTAATCAATTTGCTTCAAATCAATGAATAATTTTGCCGTTGGGCTTGAAATATCTCAACATAGCCCCAATTAATCGAACAACAAGTGTTAAATCAAAAGATTCATAACATGTTAGCGTACTAAATTATCATGATTAATTTTAACTAAATTGTGCTATCATGCACGGTTTTCGACTGCCACAGATTCAACAAAGAGTAAGCAAAAGATGAGCGATATGCATTCCCCTACTTCACAGGTAGCGGCTCTGATTAGCCGAGGCAAAGAACAAGGTTACTTAACCTACGCTGAGGTTAACGATCATCTTCCAGACTCCATCACTGAAAGCGAACAGATTGAAGACATTATTCAAATGCTTCAAGACGTGGGTATTCCTGTACATGAGCGTGCGCCTGAATCTGACGACACCATGTTCGAAGGTAATACCGAAGGTACTGATGAAGTTGCAGAGGAAGAAGCTGCTGCCGTATTGGCTTCCGTTGAAAATGAACCTGGTCGTACTACAGACCCTGTACGTATGTATATGCGTGAAATGGGTACGGTTGAACTCCTTACACGCGAAGGCGAAATTAGTATTGCAAAACGTATCGAAGAAGGTATTCGAGATGTTTTACACTCTATCGCCTACTGGCCAAATGCCGTTGAAGTGGTATTGACAGAATACAAAGAATACCAAAATGGTGAACGCCGTTTAGCCGACATTCTTTCAGGCTATCTTGATCCAGAAACAAATGATGAAATTCCTGAAGTCCTTGTTGATGAAGAAGAAATCGACGAAGATGATGATCGCAGCAATTCGAACAAACCGACCAAAGACGTTAAATTAGATGACGACGAGGAAGAGGAAGAAGAAAGCGATTCTGAAGATGAAGCAGAGTCAGGCCCAGATCCAGAAATTGCACGTGTGCGTTTTGAAGAACTTGAAGCAGCTTGGAATCAAGCTAAACAAGTGATTGCTAAAAATGGTCGTAACAGTGCTGAAGCCAATGAGGCAATGCAATCTTTAGCAACAATCTTCATGATGTTTAAGTTTACACCACGCCTTTTTGATGCTATTTCAGACATGATTCGTGGAACTCATGAACAAATTCGTACTTCTGAACGTGAAGTTATGCGTTATGCAGTTCGTCGCGGCCGCATGGATCGTACACAGTTCCGTACATCTTTCCCGTCACAGGAATCTAATCCTGCATGGTTAGATCAACAAATTGCTAAAGCTTCTCCAGAAGTAAAAGTACATTTAGAAAAAGTACGTCCAGATATCTTGGCATTCCAACAAAAGATTGCCGATATTGAAGCGGATTTAAGTCTTAATGTAAAAGAAATTAAAGACATTTCTAAACGTATGGCGATTGGTGAAGCCAAAGCACGCCGTGCGAAAAAAGAAATGATCGAAGCCAACTTACGTTTGGTTATTTCAATTGCGAAAAAATATACAAACCGTGGTTTGCAATTCCTCGACTTAATTCAAGAAGGTAACATCGGCTTAATGAAAGCTGTTGATAAATTTGAATATCGTCGTGGATATAAGTTCTCAACTTATGCAACTTGGTGGATTCGTCAGGCCATTACACGTTCCATTGCTGACCAAGCACGTACCATTCGTATTCCTGTACACATGATTGAAACGATTAATAAAATTAATCGTGTATCTCGTCAGTTACTACAAGAAATGGGCCGTGAACCAACACCTGAGGAATTAGGTGAACGTTTAGAAATGGACGAAGTTAAAGTTCGTAAGGTGCTGAAAATCGCCAAAGAACCAATTTCAATGGAAACACCTATTGGTGATGATGAAGATTCGCACTTGGGTGACTTCATTGAAGATAGCAACATCACCTCTCCTGTTGATGCTGCAACTTCTGAAGGCTTAAAAGAAGCAACACGTGAAGTTTTAGAAAACTTGACTGAACGAGAAGCTAAAGTACTTAAAATGCGTTTTGGTATTGATATGCCAACTGACCATACTTTAGAGGAAGTGGGCAAGCAATTTGATGTAACACGTGAACGTATTCGTCAGATTGAAGCAAAAGCATTACGTAAATTGCGCCACCCTTCACGTTCAGAACATCTACGCTCATTCCTTGAGAATGACTGATAGTTGAATTGCGATGAATCAAATGATGAAACAACTTGTTTTTGTTTGATTCATCCCCATATTAGTACCAAGTTTATAAAACGCCTGCTCAAGCAGGCGTTTTTCATACATCATGAGAGTAAAACTATGATCGATCGTACTCCATCTCGCGAATTGCGTGAAGACCTCTGGGTATTTCCTATGGACTACCCGATTAAACTCATTGGCGATGCTGGCCCAGACTTACGTGTAGCTGTGGTCGATATTCTCATCAAACATTTTCCCGACTTTGATGAAGCCACGCTCACTGTACAGCCTTCAAGAACTGGTAAATACCATTCTCTAACAGCTCAATTGTGCTTTTATGAGTTAGAACAGGTACATGCCCTTTATGCTGATTTGGCTGCGTGCCCATTGATTAAAACAGCACTGTAATTCTTCAAGCTGTGCAACACATCATATCTACACCCCTGAATACATATTCAGGGGTGTATTATTTTCCAATTGCTACTCTATTCAATTATTGTTGATCTATAATCAAACACAGTACTACTTTGGAATGACCCAAACACATGAATGACTTTGCAAAGCCAA
Organism: Acinetobacter rudis; assembly: GCF_031157835.1. GTDB lineage: Bacteria > Pseudomonadota > Gammaproteobacteria > Pseudomonadales > Moraxellaceae > Acinetobacter > Acinetobacter rudis_A. Next base: position 339,177 of record NZ_JAVIDR010000001.1, read on the forward strand.
TTTTAAACATCAAACAATATCGTGATCTTGCTGATTATGCAGAGCTTTTTCATCAAATGAAAAGCTATACAGAGCAACGTGATCAAAACAGTCCAGATGAAATATGGTTATTGCAACATTCTGCAGTATTAACTCAAGGTCAAGCGGGGAAGCCTGAACATATTCTGATTCCAAGCGACTTACCTGTAGTACAAAGTGACCGTGGTGGACAAGTAACATGGCATGGGCCTGGTCAGCTCGTTATTTATTTTTTATTAGATTTAAACCGATTGCATTGGAATGTACGTACTTTAGTCAGTTTTGCAGAGAAACTGATGATCGACTTACTGCAAAAGTACCATATCGAAGCCTATGCAAAAGCCGATGCACCTGGGGTCTATGTCAATGAAAATAAAATTGGCTCACTAGGCTTTAAAATTCGCCGAGGCCGTAGCTATCATGGACTTGCTCTCAATATAGATTGTGATTTAAGTGGTTTTCATACCATCAATCCTTGTGGCTATGCAGGATTGGAAATGGTACGAATTTGTGATCTTATGCAAGATTACCCTAGTCAATCACAACTATGCCAAGATGTTGTAGAATACTTCAAACAACAAAATTTATTTAGTCAAGTGATTTTAACAGACCTTTAAGACACTATCTTTTTTCCCAAGACCCGACTAGAGTAATTACTCTAAAATATAAGTACGATTAACAAAGGACAGTAGCGTGATTTTTTCTAAACCAATAAAACCAGCTCTTGAAACTGCCTATGTCAAACTCATGATGGATGTTATAGGTCGTGGCTTGGTGATGGCCAGCCAAGTAGATCAAGAGGTTCAGCATGAAATTTCCCAATTTCCAGCCGGCTTCTGCTTATCTATGAACGTATTTCCCAAAGGACCTTCTTTTGTGCTGGAAGTCACTGCGGAAAAGCAATTAAGCTTGGTGAAACAACTGGATAAAAAACCAGATCTTACTGTGACCTTTAAGCATATGCACCATGCTTTTCTTGTATTTTCATTCCAAGAGAGCACAGCAAGATCTTTTGCAAATGATCGTATGATTGCAGATGGAGATGTGAGCCATGCCATTCGCTTAGTCCGTTGCCTCAACAAAATGGAAGCACTCATTTTACCTAAGCTCGTTGCTGAGCTTGCAGTAAAGGAATATCCGACCCAATTAAGTTTCAAAGAAAAAATTAATAGTGCAGCGAACATTTATCTTAAAGTTGCCCAATCATATTTCAAAGGAAGTGTATAAAATGACCAAGTCTTATTATGAATTTTTTTGCCCAGTTAAAGTTATTGCCGGTCATGCAGCACTAGAACACATTCCTTTTGAACTCGCAATCTTAGGTGCGAAGCGCCCAATGATTATTACCGATAAAGGCGTACGGAGTAATCAACTTTTAGCTCCGCTTGAGACTGCATTTACTGCAAGTGATGCTGAAATTGCCTATATCTTTGATGACGTTCCTCCAGACTCTAGTCTAGAAACGGTTACTGCTGCGGCTACTGCCTATCGTGAACATCAATGTGATGCCATTATTGCTGTGGGTGGTGGTTCTGTAATTGATACCTCTAAAGCAACCAATATTTTGGTTTCTGAAGGTGGAGATGACTTACTCAAATACTCTGGTGCACACAATCTCACACGCCCTTTAAAGCCATTTTTTGTTATCCCTACAACATCGGGAACGGGTTCTGAAGCCACTATGATTGCTGTTGTTTCAGACCATCAACGCAACGTAAAACTTCCATTTGCATCACAATATTTAATGCCGCATGCCGCGATTTTAGATCCACGCATGACACAAACATTGCCCCCTCATTTAACGGCAATGACTGCAATGGATGCCCTTACCCATGCTGTCGAATCCTATACTTGTTTGGCAGCAAACCCTATGAGTGATGCCTATGCAACGGCAGCACTTAAAAAGATTGCGCAAAATTTGTTTGTCGTGCTCGAATCACCTAAAGATGCTCAAGCACGCTTAGAATTGGCTCAAGCTTCTACCATGGCAGGTATTGCATTCTCAAACTCAATGGTTGGTTTAGTACATTCGCTTGGTCATGCACTTGGTGCTGTAGCACATCTTCCACATGGTTTATGTATGAACCTCTTTTTACCGTATGTATTGCAATATAACAAAGAGGTTAATCACGGAAAAATTGCAGAGCTACTCTTACCATTAGCCGGTGCTGACATCTATGCACAAACACCAGCAGATGAGCGAGCAGATAAAGCCATTGATATGATTTTAACCATGCGTGATCGAGTTTATGATTTAACCAAATTACCGCGAACTTTACGTGAAACAAGTCGCGTACAACTTGAGCAACTTGATGAAATTGCAGAAAAAGCACTCAATGATGGCTCTATTATCTTCAATCCGAAAGAAGCAACCTTACTCGATCTAAAAATGATATTAGAAAAAGCTTGGTAATTTCAGAAAAATCAGCCAATATACCCCCAGTTTAAGCCTGATGTTTTTTCGAACATCGGGCTTTTACATTGTAACTTCAGAAAGGCGTGGATTTTTTAATTGGCATAATTTCTGCAGAAAATCCAACAAAGGCACTAGCAGATAAAATCTAATGAGATTAGTCTAGCGCGCTTTGTTAAATCTTAGGGGGGATCGTTCGTCTCAAACGATCCTTAATCGATAAGACTGATCCTTGATCAACGACTATGAGGATTCCGCCGTTGACAAATATTCCTGGGACTTCACCTACTGCTAAACTACAAAAAAATCTCGTGCTTTGGCACATTATCATTATTGGTTTAGCATATATTCAACCAATGACCGTATTTGATACTTTTGGTTTAGTATCCCAATATAGTCAGGGTCATGTACCCACCTCATATATTTTTGCACTCGCTGCAATTTTGCTCACCTCCATCAGTTATGGACATATGATTAAGCGTTATCCTTCTGCCGGTTCTGCTTATACCTATGCACAAAAATCTATTCATCCTAATGTTGGATTTATGGTGGGCTGGTCTTCTTGGCTTGATTATTTACTTTCACCATTGGTGAATATCATTTTGGCTGATATTTACTTGCGTGCATTATTTCCTGAAGTCAATAACTGGTTTTGGGTGGTCGGCTTAACCTTGATTATGACCGTGGTCAATTTATTTGGTGCGCGATTTGTTGCACGATTTAACAGTACCATTGTATTTGTGCAGGTCGGTGTCATTCTTTATTTCACCTATAAAGTCTATTTACTGCTGACGCAAGGCATCAATGCAGATGGTTCACTCGATCAATCACAATACCAGCTCTGGAGTATTGCTCCGTTCTGGAATGAAATGACTTCTGTAGGTGCGCTCATTACTGGTGCAACAATTTTATGTTTTTCATTTACTGGATTTGATGCACTCTCATCCTTGGCTGAAGAAACTAAAGATGCTGAAAAAACCCTGCCTCGCGCTATCTTTGCAACCGCATTGATTGCAGGCATTATTTTTATCATTAGCACCTACTTTATGCAGATTTACTTCCCAAGTGATCCAACAACGTACTTTAGCAAGATTGATGAAACTCAACCTGAGATTTTATTGGCTATTGGTGGGATTACTTTCCAAACTGTGATCTTATACTTTGCAATTATTACGGTAATGGCCTCAGGGATTTCTGCACACGCTGGTGTATCACGCTTAATGTATGTAATGGGTCGTGATGGCGTAATCAACAAAAAGATCTTTGGTCATATCAGTCCAAAACTCTATACCCCAACCTACAATATTTTACTTGTAGGCATTGTTGCACTCTGTGCCGGTTTCCTTGATTTTGAACATATTGCAAACTTAATTAGCTTTGGGGCATTAACTGCTTTTAGTTTTGTAAACTTCTCTGTAATCTCACGTTATGCATTGCGTGATGGTCGTAACAAAACACCAGCGGATATTATTAAGTACATTGTTATTCCGACGCTTGGTTTTGCCAGTGTATTCTTAATGTGGCTAGAAATCGACCAACTCGCATTAAAGATTGGTTTAATCTGGGCTGCAATTGGTGTTGGCTACTTAGCTTATAAAACTCGTGGCTTCCGCTACCCTGCACCGCAGCATAATGAACACGAATAAATACCCTTTCCTCTAAATTTAAATAGGCTGTTAAATTAACAGCCTATTTTTATTGTTTATTGATAATACTTAGAGTATTTATAACAAAATACCATCTAAATACGCATTTAATTATTTTGCATTAAATTTATCTGTAATCTCTTTCACACGGCGTGCATACGCTTTAGCTGTTTCCAAATCTCCACTTGGTATTTCTTCAATCGATGCGTCTGCAGGAGATTGCACCAATAAACCAGCTGAACCACCTAAATTGTTTACATCAGTACGTTGAGCAGCTTTAGTATTGGCGGGTAACAAGCCCAAGCTTACCCAAATTCCACCGTGTTGCGCTGCTAAAGTTTGGAAATTAATTAATGTAATCTGTTTATCACCATTTAAACTTGCGCTATTGGTAAAGCCTGCAAAAATCTTGTTCTGCCAAGCACGACTTAACCATACTTTTGAACTTTGGTCTGCAAATTTTTTAAATTGCCATGGCATGCTACCCATATAAGTTGGAGCACCAAAAACAATCGCATCAGCATCCTCAAGTTGTTGCCAAGCCTGCTCGTCTATATCCCCTTGTTGGTCAACTTCAATTAATTGTGCTTGAATTTCTTGTGCAAAAGTTTCTGCAACGACACGTGTATGGCCATAACCTGAATAATATACCACTGCAATTTTAGACATTGTCATCTCACCATTTGATTGAATAATTACTATAGTATATTTTTGAAACTAACTGTCAATTAGTTACCAAAAAGTAACTCTCTATGTTATGCTCGAAATTGTGTAAATTTATGGTGTTCATAACTATGGAAAAGCCCTTATCTTTCAATATATACCACCCTAAATGTCCCTCTCGTTTATTTTTTAGTAATCTTGCCGATAAGTGGGTATTATTTATTGTGGATTCACTGCAAAATCAGCCTACTCATTTTAATGCATTAAAAAAAATTATAGAGGGGATCTCCCCCAAAGTACTTTCACAAAAACTCAAAATGTTAGAGCGTGATGGTTTTATACAGCGACAAGTCCTCGATACACGTCCAGTTAAGATCATGTATTCATTAAGCCCTCTCGGTCATGAACTCGCAAAAACTGCCTTAGCTTTCAAGCTGTGGGCAGAAAGCCACGCACAACAAGTTCTTGATGCACAAAAAAAATATGATGCCGCAATAAAAGAAAAATTGAACACATAAAAAAAGCAACGACTTAGCGTTGCTTAACTTAAATAATAAAATTGTAGCTATGAACATCGCTCACTAAATGAGTGCCTGAAAACCTTGTTGACGCCAAGCTTCATACACAATCACAGCTGTAGCATTGGATAAATTCAAGCTGCGTGAATTTTCAGCCATAGGTAAACGTATCCAATTTTCTACAGGAAACATCATACGTACATGTTCAGGTAAACCACGCGTTTCTGGCCCCAACAAAAAAGCCACAGGACGATTGAGTTCACTTTGATGTGGTAATGCACTACCTTTAGTAGTCATAGGGTAAATCATATCAGTATGAATGCCTTGTTTTGCTAATGCTGCAAGACAATCTTCAATGCTTTCCCATATTTGCATACGTGCCCATTCATGGTAATCCAATCCAGCACGCTTAAGTTTCTTGTCATCTAATTCAAACCCAAGTGGTTTAACTAAATGAAGCTGAGCACCAGTATTGGCACACAAGCGAATGATATTTCCAGTATTACTTGGAATCTCGGGTTCATACAAAACAACGTGAATCACTGTATTTCTCTATGTTAATTTTAGACAATTGCTTGGGATTGCCAATTCAATTTTTCATGTAATGACACCACTTCACCAATAATAGTCAGTGTTGGTGCCTGAATATGATGTTCAGTTACTTTATCTGCAATATCGGCTAATGTTCCAATCACAACCTTTTGTTCAGCAGTTGTACCTTTGGAAATTAATGCAACAGGCATATTCTCACGTTGACCATGCTCAATGAGCCGTTGGCAAATCTTTTCAAGTCCAACTAGTCCCATGTATAACACCAAAGTTTGATGCTCATAAACCAGTTCAGACCAAGGAAGTTCAGGTGAACCTGCTTTTAGATGTCCTGTCAAGAAACGCACACTTTGTGCATAATCACGATGAGTCAGTGGTATTCCAGCATATGCAGCACAACCTGACGCAGCCGTAATACCTGGCACAACTTGGAAACGAATATTCGCAGCAAAGAGCTCTTCAATCTCTTCCCCACCACGTCCAAAGATAAAGGGGTCTCCACCTTTTAAACGACAGACACGTTTCCCCTGTTCAGCATATTTGACCAATAATGCATTAATCCCTTCTTGATCTACTGTATGCTGCGCGCGTGCTTTACCAACATAGACTTTTTCTGCATCTCGACGACACAGATCAAGAATTTGCTGTGAAACCAAACGATCATAAATGACCACATCGGCCTGTTGCATTAAACGCAGTGCTTTTAAAGTCAGTAATTCAGGATCACCAGGACCAGCACCAACCAAATACACTTCACCTTTGGGTATTTGCCATGTATTTAAAGCCTGTTGTATATATGCTTCAGCCTGTGGCAGTTGTTGCTGTAAAACAAGGTCTTTTAAAGGACTCGCGTATAGATCTTCCCAAAACACACGGCGCTGATCTGGATTCGGAATTTTTTCTTTAACACGATTTCGCCATACACCAGAAAATTCGGCTAAACGACCAAACTGATGCGGAATTAAACTTTCAAGCTGAGTTCTTAACTGTCGACTCAATACTGGTGAAGTACCATTACTCGCAATAGAAATCACAAGCGGAGAGCGATCAACAATTGCTGGCATCATAAAACGACAATGTGGGATATCATCCACACTATTAACTAACACATTCAACGACTCACAACGTCGAAAAACCTGTTGATTGACTCGTGCTTGATTTGTTGCCGCAATGACCAAACGGTAATGTGCTAAGGCGAGGTCATCAGAATACGCTTGCGCCAAATATTGCCCTTGGGTCTGTGCAACCAGTTGAGCTAACTCAGCATTGATTTCAGGAGATACAACGTCAATCACAGCGCCAGCCTTAGCCAGCAACTGTGCCTTACGTAATGCAATCTGTCCCCCACCAACCAGCAAGCAAGGTTGCTGGTGTAGTTTTAATGAAATTGGAAAAATATCCACGGTACAACACAACCTTTTAATAAAACAATATGGGCGACAGCTAGCTCAATTAATCAATAAATTCAGCATTACGCATATAAGGACGTAATACTTCAGGTATTTCAATTGAACCATCAGCACGTTGATAGTTTTCCATCACCGCCAATAAAGTTCGACCAACAGCCAAGCCTGAACCATTCAAAGTATGTACAAACTCAGTTTTCTTTTGATCGACACGGTAACGTGCTTTCATGCGACGTGCTTGGAAGTCACCCATGTTTGAACATGAAGAGATTTCACGATATGTATTTTGGCTTGGTACCCAAACTTCTAAGTCATAAGTTTTTGTTGCACTAAAGCCCATATCACCACCACATAAAACGATTTTACGATATGGCAAACCAAGCAATTGTAAAATACGCTCTGCATGACCTGTTAACTCCTCTAATGCTTGCATAGAGTGCTCAGGTTTTACAATTTGCACCATTTCCACTTTTTCAAACTGATGCTGACGAATCAAACCACGTGTATCACGGCCATATGAGCCAGCTTCACTTCGAAAACACGGCGTATGTGCAGTATATTTCAGTGGCAAACGCTCGGTTTCGATAATTTCATCACGTACAAAGTTAGTAACAGGTACTTCTGCGGTTGGGATCAAGTAGTACTCTTTCTCACCCTGAAGTTTAAACAAATCTTCTTCAAATTTTGGCAACTGACCTGTACCACGTAAAGAATCAGCATTCACCAAATAAGGAACATAAGCCTCAGTATAACCATGCTGTTCAGTATGTGTATCTAGCATAAACTGCGCCAAAGCACGTTGTAACTTCGCCAATGGGCCTTTGAGGACACTAAAACGTGAACCAGTCAATTTACTTGCTGTTTCAAACTCAAGTCCACCCATCCACTCACCAAGATCTGTATGATCTTTAACTTCAAAGTCAAACTGACGTGGAGTACCCCAAGTTAAAATTTCAACATTATCACTTTCATCTTTACCCGCTGGTACAGATTCGTCAGGTAAGTTTGGAATACTGAGTGATTTAGCTTCAAGTTCTGCTTGTAGCTCATTCAGACTAGCTTCAGCGGCTTTAATTTCATCACCGATTGCTGACATACGTGCCATCAACTCAGAAGCATCCCCACCGGATTTTTTAATCAGACCAACTTGTTTAGCACCAGCATTACGCTCTGCTTGTAAAGATTCAGTTTTAGACTGAATGTCTTTACGGCGCACTTCTAATGCAGCCCATTCTGCTGCATCAAGTTGCACACCACGTTTAGCCAAAGCCGCATTAACGGCCTCAATATTTGTTCTGAGTAATTTTGGGTCAATCATAATCAATCTATTTGAAAACAAAGCTCGACATAGTGTAAGCGCTTCACTATAAAAAATATAGTGATCAGACCATAACTCATGACTTTGAATAATAAGATTAGCTGATTAACTCAGGTTAAAAATCAAAATATTACGCAGTTTGAACATGATCAAATTTAGATTTGCCTATCATTTCTTCCTCAAATAAAGTTTGAACAAGTCACATTAAACAAATGATTAATCAAGCATATCCTTCTACACTCTGCACGCCTAACAAGAAACTCTGCTGAATAAAGCAGAAAATATGAAAAAGATTGTATTTTGTACAAAAACACTACTCATGAGTGAATCCAAGCAATAGCCTGCCATAAAACAGCCATATATCACGCTAAACCCATCTATGAATAACCACTACCGTTAAGAACAAATAGAAACCAAGCCACTAACAACAAAATATGAACTTATATATTGAATGGCATCTTCTGAACAAAAACTTTTTAGTTGCTCCACATTCGCTCCCCTATTGATGGCCTTTGTTTTGAATAACAAAAAAGCAATCCGAAGATTGCTTTAAATATTTGACTCTAATAGTGCCTCACATCAAGCAGATGATTATTGATCAATAATATCTGTACCCTTTGGTGGGGTGAAATTAAACACAGATGCAGGAATCGTTGCGTTTAATTTGACATTATTAAAACGGACTGTTGTTGTTTGTCCTAAAGAGTCCTGCAATATCATGATTGCTGGCGATTTATTCGGACCAAAACTGATCGTTAAACTTTGAAATGCGCCTTCCGTATTTTTAGGGTACAGAGTGTAATACGTCTTAGTATGATCAGGTTGTGTGACTCGATAAGATCGCATAATTTGATCAACATTACCCGACAACAATAGCGCTGGAGTATTGGCTACTTGTGTATCAAGGCTTTGACGTACAGCTTGCTGCAAATCTGGGTCATAGATCCACACAGTCTTCCCTGTAGTCACAATTGTTTGTTTAGCAGGGCTTGATGTTTGCCAATAAAACTTCCCTGGGCGCTCTACTTTCATTTCACCTTTGAAAGTTTGGTTCATATGTTGCGCTGCAAGACCTTTTTGTTGTGGTGTACGACTGGCGCCTGCAGTTACTTTGGTACTTTGTTCAAAATTTGCGGTAAAGCTTTTTACGCCAGTCAATTGACGCACCAAGTTCTGTGTCGCTTGTTGTTCTGAAGCTGCAGTCGCTGCAAATGCAACGCTACTCATGACTGGTGCTAAGAACGCCGCACCCAATACAGCTACAGATAATGTTTTAGCCAGCTTTTTCATAAGTCTTCACCTAAATTCATTTATATTGATCTATTTCTATGACACTGCTGATCAATGCAAAAGCTATCTTAAACCATTTTTTAAAGCTAATAATCTGGAATATAAGAAGTTTTGTATTGTTATATAATTAAATGTTGAGTTTTCTTCATCTTCATGAAGAAAATCAATTTATTCTAGGCACGAGTAGATATAAAAAAACCCACTATACAGTGGGTTTTTTCTGATCTAAAGAAACTTATGCAGTTTCAACAGATACATAGCGACGGCCAAATTGACCTTTCACTTCAAACTTGATTACGCCGTCAGCAGTTGCAAATAAAGTATGGTCACGACCCATACCTACGTTTGCGCCTGGGTGGAATTCAGTACCACGTTGACGAACGATAATGTTACCAGCAGCCACAGCTTGACCACCGTACATTTTAACACCTAGCATTTTTGGGTTTGAATCACGACCGTTACGTGTCGAACCACCGGCTTTCTTGTGAGCCATGTCTCTTACTCCTCGTAATTAGCCTGCGATACCAGTAATTTTCAACTCAGTGAACCATTGACGGTGACCTTGTTGTTTACGGTAATGTTTACGACGACGCATTTTGATAATGCGAATTTTGTCGTGACGACCATGGCTAACTACTTCTGCAGTTACTTTCGCGCCAGCTACTACTGGAGCACCGATTTGAATGCTGTCACCATTTACAAGCATCAACACATCATCAAAAGTGATAGTTGAACCAGTTTCAGCTTTCAATAACTCAACTTTAAGGGTTTCACCCTCAACAACACGGTGCTGTTTACCACCGCTTTGGATTACTGCGTACATAATGTACTCCAAACTAACCCGTGTCGTCGTGCCGATAAAGGAATATATCGATCTTAAAACGAACGCCACTGGGGCATAAGGGTGCATATTTTAAGAGATTTTAAAACAAACAACAAGCAAATTCATTAAATAGTTTAGAACTAAACTAAGTGTCTGATTTTGATGCAACTATTCACCACAAATATAAATAAGTTAAGCAATTCAATAGCATCTTGTGATAAAAATGAAATAGATTTTTAAAGCAATTCCGTTACCATATGAAAACTTGGTGGTTCGTGGTGATGTAAATCATATTTATATTCCACATTGCTAAAACTTGATGTTTACATTGATTCAATGTATCAATGTGCAACATATTCGTTTAGATCAAGCGACTTTTTAACTATATTTATACCTATACCCAGAGAGGATGGTTTTACATGACTATCGACTTTAAACAAGATATTCTCGCGCCTGTAGCTACAGATTTTGCCGAAATGGATCAGCTTATTAATGAGGGAATTAGTTCTAAAGTTGCATTAGTTATGTCTGTAAGTAAACATGTAGTTGAGGCAGGCGGTAAACGTATGCGGCCAATTATGTGTTTATTGGCGGCACATGCTTGTGGTGAAACAAATCTTAAACGTTCACAAATGCTCGCAGCAATCATTGAAATGCTGCATACCGCAACCTTAGTTCATGATGATGTTGTAGATGAATCTGGTCTTCGTCGCGGCAAACCAACAGCTAACGCTACATGGAATAATCAAACAGCTGTATTAGTAGGTGATTTTCTTATTTCTCGGGCATTCGACCTCTTGGTTGATCTCGACAATATGACGCTACTTAAAGATTTCTCAACAGGTACTTGTGAAATTGCAGAGGGCGAGGTTTTACAATTACAAGCCCAACACCAACCAGATACTGATGAAAGTACTTATTTAAGTATTATTCATGGTAAAACATCGCGCTTGTTTGAACTGGCAACTGAAGGTGCAGCTATCCTAGCGGGTACACCACAATATCGTGAACCTCTTCGTCGTTTTGCAGGTCATTTTGGTAATGCCTTCCAAATTATTGACGATATTTTAGATTACACTTCTGATGCTGAAACATTGGGTAAAAATATTGGTGATGATCTGATGGAAGGTAAACCAACCCTACCACTCATTGCAGCATTAAAAAATACGCAAGGTGAACAACATCAGATCATTCGCCGTAGTATTTCAACGGGTGGCACATCTGAATTAGAACAAGTGATCAGTATCGTTCATAGCTCTGGCGCTTTAGACTATTGTCGTAGCCGAGCACAACAAGAAACAGATTTAGCACTTCAAGCATTACAAGAGTTACCAGAAAGCCCGTATCGTCAGGCCCTGTGTAATTTAGCCAATATGGCACTATTTCGAATTCAATAAAATGAGCAGACTTTCTTGCCTATGCATATTCACTTTAATGATCTAATTTTAAGCATGCAGGAACAGATAGAGCATCCCTCTACTGTTCCTGATGAAAACTTACTTATTCAGTTGGTACAAAGAATTCGTCCAATTGACTGTAATGACAACAAAGAAATTCAAGAAAAAATTCAAGCACTTATTCTCGCTTTACTACGCCAACCTATTGCTACTTACACCTTACAAACCTATCTCATTACACTGATTAACCGTTATAAACAAACCAGCTTTTATGCCGATAGTGGAATTTTATCTTTAGATGGTTTTTGGAATCAGTTAAGTCAACGTATTGGTGCACATTTTTTACCTTTACTCAATGATGATACGCAGCTGCAAGACCTATTAGCTAAAGTTTTTTATGATCGTCATGACCGTTTTTGGTTAGAGAATATTACCAATGAATCTTGGATTCAGTTGTTTCGACTTTTTCCATCTTCACAACAAATTCGCCCTGCCAGCAATAGTATTAAGCACGAAATTATTAAGGCAATTACCATACTTTCTTATCGGATTAGTGGTATTGGCTTATACCCTGAATTCATCAATGCACAACCCGAACTGTCTGACTATGAATCTCCATTCTTGGTTCAAAACCGTGAAATAGTAGAATTCATTGAATCCTATAAACGCGCACACCGTGAACAAGATCAGCATCTTGCCGTGCGTTTTCCTGATGCATCACAAGCGCTGGTCATGCTGGAGCAATGTCATGATGTTGTAAGCAAAATCAGACGCTCAACTAAACGCATCGGTGTCAGTATTAGTCTCACTTATTTGTTATCGTTGCTTGAACAATGTTTACAACGTACCGAACAGTTACTCAATATTCTCACAGAGGAAGATGAGGTTCGTTATATTGCCATTGGTGAGTTATTAACAGATGTAGTTGAAGCTTATGCCAGTGAACACAGTGTACGTGCATTACTGGCAAGTAATAGTGAGTTAATCTCATTACAGGTCACAGAAAATGCCAGCAAAACGGGTGAACACTATGTAAGTACAGACAAGCAAGGTTTCTTTGCTATGTATCGCTCAGCTGCAGGTGCTGGGGTGATCATTGCCACTATGGCTACGCTAAAAATTTTAGCAGCGCGCTTAACCTTAGCTCCAATGATGCAAGCCTTCTTATATAGCATGAATTATGCTTTTGGCTTTATGTTTATTCATGTACTGCATTTTACTGTTGCAACAAAACAACCCGCAATGACAGCAGCAGCGCTTGCTGCAACTGTTCAACATCGCAAGGGTTCAAAAACAGCGCAATTAGTTGAATTAGCAGTTTTAATCGTAAACATTATACGAACTCAGTTTATTGCCATTTTAGGTAATATTTCTATCGCTATCCCTACTGCTGCCCTTATTACCTTTTTTTGGCAATACGCCTTAGATGAACCCTTACTTAAACATGCAAAAGCTGATGCACTCTTGCACAGCCTAAACCCATTTACCTCACTTGCCATACCCCATGCTGCAATTGCTGGTGTTTGTCTATTTTTGTCTGGTTTAATTGCTGGCTATTTTGATAACCTTGCTGTCTATAGAAAAATAGGCCCACGACTTAAAGCACATCAACGCCTTTCACGGCTAATGGGAAGTGCCAGACTAGATCGGTTCGCAAATTATGTACAACGCAACTTAGGTGCGCTTGCTGGTAATTTCTTGTTTGGTATCATGCTGGGTAGTATGGGGACACTAGGCTTTATTTTAGGTTTACCTCTGGATATCAGACATATTGCCTTTGCTTCTGCCAACTTTATTCAAGGTCTATTATGTATCAGTGGCACACCTGATATTGGACTTATATTCGTTTCTTTCCTTGGCGTACTTTTAATTGGCCTCACCAACTTATTTGTCAGTTTCAGCCTAACTGTTGTTGTTGCTTTACGTGCAAGACGTGTGCGCTTTGAACAATGGAAACCACTGGCAAAATTGGTCTACACTCATTTTTTCACTCGACCAATGGACTTTTTCTGGCCACCTAAAACACCAATAGAGCTAAATGACAACACTAAAAACACACCATAGATAACTATTTAACAACACATAAAAAAACAATTTATGTGCAACAAAAAATAACCTAATTAATCGATATTAATTCGTATTTGTAATGCTTGAAAAAAAGTGTACCGACAAGTACACTTTAGCGATTAAATTAATCCCAACGAAATTGGTTAATTTTATTTAGGTCAAACAGATGCCTTATTCCTACATCATAATAAGTGGTATTGGGTTCATCATAAGCTGTCTTTGGATGCTCAACCCAAGCATCCAAAATTATGATCAACTTGCTGTTCTTTGGGCGAGTCAATATCGCACTACCTTTTTAGATGAAATTGCAGTAACTTTATCTACATTAGGGGGATTAATAACAGTACTTCTTATTTGCGGCATATATTGTGTAAGGTTATTGCGTTCAAAAAGCTACCATCAAGTAGCTTTTATTTGTTTAGCCATATTCGGGAGTAGTGCAATTGGATGGGGACTCAAATCTCTGATACAACGACCACGCCCCAATGTAGTTGAAGCAATGGTACAAAGCTATGGTGCATCTTTTCCAAGTGCTCATAGTATTTACTCGATCGTAATTGCCTATGTTTTACTGTTTATATTTCAGAAACAAACTCACAGTAAAGTCATCCTAATGTTGATTGGTTTATGGCCAGTCTGTATGGGGTTATCGCGAATTTATCTTGGCGTTCACTATCCAACTGATGTTCTTGCCGGATGGAGTGTCGGTTTAATGTGGATTGCACTATTGCAATGCGCATTTAACAAGTTTGTATACCTTAAAACAAATAACTTTTTAGATAAGATCTAAACGAGGTGGAATAATGATGTCAGCAAAGCTTTGGGCTCCAACCCTTACTGCTTGTGCTTTAGCAACAAGTATTGCACTTGTGGGTTGTAGCAAAGATCCAAAGGAGGCACAGCAAGCGGCTGCTGCACAGAAAATGCCACCTACTGAAGTCGGTGTCATTGTTGCTCAACCACAAAGTATTGAACAATCAGTTGAACTTTCAGGAAGAACTTCAGCGTATCAAATTTCTGAAGTACGCCCACAAACTAGTGGTGTTATTTTAAAGCGTTTATTTGCTGAGGGTAGTTTTGTCCGTGAAGGCCAACCGCTTTACCAAATTGATTCAAGTACTAACCGTGCAACCTTGGATAACGCTAGAGCAACTTTAGTTCGCCAACAAGCTAATCTAAATGCACTACGTGTTAAAGCAAACCGTTATAGCCAGCTTACTGGCATTAATGCTGTTTCCAAACAAGAATATGATGACATTATTGCTCAAGTACGATTAGCTGAAGCTGATGTAGCTGCATCTCAAGCACTCGTACGTAATGCGCAGATTGATCTAGGTTATTCAACTGTACGTGCGCCAATTTCAGGCCAATCAAACCGTTCAAGTGTAACCGCTGGTGCTTTAGTCACTGCAAATCAAGCCAATGCTTTGGTCACTATTCAGCAGCTTGATCCGATCTATGTTGACATCAATCAATCAAGTGCTGAACTACTACGTCTAAGACAACAGTTAAGCCAAGGTAGTATTGACCGTAGTAATAATACGAAAGTTCGCTTACGCCTTGAAGATGGCAGCACTTACCCAGTTGAAGGTAACTTACAGTTCTCTGATGCAAGCGTAAATCCAGATACAGGTACGATTACGTTACGTGCTGTGTTCCCGAACCCAAATCATTTATTACTTCCTGGCATGTTTGCAAATGCGCAAATTGTTCAAGGGGTTATTCCAAATGCTTACTTGGTTCCACAACCTGCCGTGACACGTACTCCAACGGGTCAAGCAGTAGCAATGCTGGTTAATGCCAAAGGTGTTGTTGAACCTCGTCCGATTACAACTGCTGGCGTAAATGGTCAGAATTGGATCGTGACTGCTGGATTAAATGCAGGTGATAAAATCATTGTAGATGGCATTGCCAAAGTTAAACCAGAACAACAAGTTGTTGCCAAACCATATCAACCTAAAGCTGCTGCACCTCAACCAGCTTCGCCAGCCAATAAAGCTGCGAGTCCAGCACCTGCTGCTGAACAAAAAGCTGCTTCTCAAGCATAAGGGGTTTTTGAATGGCTCACTTTTTTATTCATCGCCCTATTTTTGCGTGGGTGATTGCACTGGTCATCATGTTGGCAGGTATTCTTACCTTGACCAAGATGCCCATTGCACAATACCCAACCATTGCCCCCCCTGTGGTGACGATCTCTGCAACTTATCCTGGCGCTTCAGCGTCAACTGTTGAAAATACAGTAACTCAGATCATTGAACAGCAAATGAATGGTCTTGATGGGTTGCGTTATATTTCATCGAACAGTGCAAGTAATGGTCAAGCTTCAATTAACCTAAACTTTGCTCAAGGGGTTGATCCTGATATTGCACAAGTTCAGGTACAAAACAAGCTACAGTCTGCAACAGCATTGCTGCCACAAGATGTGCAACGTCAAGGTTTAAAAGTCACTAAATCTGGCGCTAGCTTCTTACAAGTAATTGCATTTTACTCACCAGACAATAGCCTCTCTGCTGCTGACATTAAAGACTATGTCAATGCCAACCTTTCTGAACCACTTAGCCGCGTAGCTGGTGTAGGTGAGGTTCAGGTATTTGGTGGTTCATACGCAATGCGTATCTGGCTTGACCCTGCCAAAATGACCAACTTAAAAGTGACTGCAAGTGACGTTGTGGCTGCATTAAATGCACAGAACGCACAAGTTGCTGTTGGTCAATTAGGTGGTGCTCCATCTGTACAAGGTCAAACACTTAATGCCACAGTGAATGCACAAAGTATGTTGCAAACACCTGAGCAATTCGGAAAAATCTTCTTGAAAAACACCGCTTCTGGTGCTCAAGTTTTACTTTCAGATGTTGCTCGTATTGAACTTGGTTCTGATAACTATCAATTTGACTCTAAGTTCAATGGCAAACCTGCTGGTGGTGTGGCAATTAAACTCGCAACTGGAGCAAACGCACTTGATACAGCTACTGCTGTTGAAGCACGCTTAAAAGAGTTACGTCGTAACTATCCTGCAGGTTTAGAAGATACCCTTGCCTTTGATACCACACCATTTATCAAACTCTCTATTAAGAGTGTTGTGAAAACTTTGGTTGAAGCGATCATCTTGGTATTTATCGTTATGTTCCTGTTCTTACAGAACTGGCGTGCAACGATTATTCCAACCATGGCTGTACCCGTTGTTGTTCTTGGTACATTTACCGTCATTAATATGTTTGGGTTCTCCATCAACACCTTAACCATGTTTGCCATGGTACTGGCAATTGGTCTATTGGTGGATGATGCGATCGTTGTGGTGGAAAACGTTGAACGTGTTATGGTCGAAGAACACCTCGATCCTGTCACAGCCACTGAAGTTTCAATGACACAAATTTCAGGCGCTTTAGTTGGTATTACCAGCGTTCTTTCAGCTGTATTTATTCCAATGGCGTTCTTTGGTGGTACAACAGGGGTAATTTACCGACAATTCTCTATCACCCTTGTCACAGCAATGGTCTTATCATTGGTTGTCGCATTAACCTTCACCCCTGCACTTTGTGCAACCTTATTAAAGCAACATGATCCAAACAAAGCAGAAAGTAATAATATTTTCTCGCGTTTCTTTACTTGGTTTAACCGTAGCTTTGATAAAACAGCTGAAAAATATCAAAATGGTGTCAATCGCATGATCCACCATAAGGTATTTTCTGGCGTAGTATATGCTGCAGTAATTGCAGTCATTGTGGTGATCTTTAAACTTATGCCATCTTCTTTCCTTCCAGAAGAAGACCAAGGGGTTGTGTTTACACTCGTTCAATTGCCACCAAACGCAAGTATGGAACGTACAAGTCATACCATTGATACAATGACTGATTTCTTCTTAAAAAATGAAGAAAAAACGGTTCAATCTGTATTTTCGGTGACTGGATTCTCGTTTACTGGTGTTGGCCAAAATGCGGGTCTAGCTTTTATTAAATTAAAAGATTGGAGTGAGCGAACTACGCCTGAGCAACAAATTGATGCTCTAATTAAGCGTGGTATGGCCTTGAATGTACTTGTAAAAGATGCAAGCTACATCATGCCAATTAAACTACCTGCTATGCCAGAACTAGGTGTTGCTTCTGGTTTCGACTTCCAGCTTAAAGATGTTTCAGGTCAAGGTCATGAAAAACTCATGGCTGCACGTAACATGATTTTAGGTATGGCAGCAAAAGACCCACGTTTGGCTGGTGTACGTCCAAATGGTCAAGAAGATACACCTCAATATCAAATTTACATTGATCAAGCTCAAGCAGGTTCAATGGGAATTAGCCTTGCAGAAATTAATGCAACCATGAGTATGACTTGGGGCGGATACTACGTAAACGATTTCGTAGACCGTGGCCGTGTTAAAAAGGTTTATGTACAAGGTCAAGCAAATGCACGCATGATGCCTGAAGACTTAAACAAATGGTATGTCCGTAACAACAAAGGTGAAATGGTTCCATTCTCAGCCTTTGCAACAGGCGAATGGACTTATGGTTCACCACGTCTTGAGCGTTACAACGGCGTATCATCTGTGAATATTCAAGGTACTCCTGCGCCAGGCGTGAGTTCTGGTGTTGCAATGCAAGCCATGGAAGAGATTGCAGCAAAACTTCCATCTATGGGCTTAGCTGGTTTCGACCACGAATGGACTGGTTTGTCATTAGAAGAACGTGAGTCTGGTGCTCAAGCACCTGCCCTATTGCTTCTTTCATTGTTAATTGTCTTCCTTTGTTTGGCAGCACTTTATGAAAGCTGGTCAATTCCGTTCTCTGTTATTTTGGTTGTGCCGCTTGGCCTAGTGGGTGCTTTTGCATTAACTTACCTTGGTATGATCATCAAACATGATCCGAACTTGTCCTTTAACATTTACTTCCAAGTGGCATTGGTTGCAGTTATTGGTCTCTCAGCCAAAAACGCAATCTTAATTGTTGAATTTGCCAAAGAGTTACAAGAGAAAGGCGAAGATTTATTTGCAGCAACGCTACACGCTTCACGTATGCGTCTTCGTCCAATCATTATGACGACTTTGGCCTTTGGTTTTGGGGTACTCCCTCTTGCACTCTCATCTGGTGCAGGTGCAGGTAGCCAGCACTCAGTAGGTTTTGGTGTACTTGGTGGGGTAATTAGTTCTACACTACTCGGTATCTTCTTTATTCCAGTATTCTTTGTCTGGATCCGAAGTGTATTCAAATACAAACCCAAAACAATAACAAATCAGGAGCATTCATCGTGATGCAAAACTTATGGTCTCTTTCAGGTCGTAGCATCGCACTCTCTGCGCTCGTCATGTCTTTGGCAGCCTGCCAAAGCATGCGTGGCCCAGAGCCGGTCGCTCAGCCAACTATTCCGCAAGGTTATGTCAACACTAATGCTGGCCAATCTATTGCAGAAAAAGGCTACAAAGACTTTTTTTCTGATGCACGTTTATTAAAAGTAATTGATCTTTCTTTAGAAAATAACCGTGATTTACGTACTGCTGCCTTGAACATTCAACGTGCACAGCAACAGTATCAAATTTCAGAAAACAACCAACTACCTACGATTGGGGCAAGTGGTAGTGTGGTACGACAAGTTACACCATCACGCGATCCAAATAACCCTTATTCAACCTATCAGGTTGGTCTTGGGGTTACGGCTTATGAACTCGACTTTTGGGGACGTGTACGTAGCTTAAAAGACAATGCATTAGATACTTTCCTATCTACACAAAGTTCACGAGATGCAACACAAATTGCACTCATTGGACAAGTTGCACAAGCATGGTTAAGTTATTCATATGCAAATGAACAATTACGTCTTTCAGAGCAAACATTAAAAGCACAATTAGATTCATACAATCTAAACAAAAAGCGTTTTGATGTGGGCATTGATAGTGAAATCCCTGTTCGTCAAGCACAAGTTTCTGTAGAGACTGCGCGTAGTGATGTCGCAAACTTCAAGACTCAAGTTGTACAAGCGAAAAACTTACTTGATCTACTTGTTGGACAACCTGTTAGCAAAGACCTTCTACCGTCTAAAGCAGTTACACGAATCACCAATGACAGAACCTTATTTACAGGTATGCCAAGTGATTTATTGTACAACCGCCCAGACATCAAAACTGCTGAGTACCAACTCAGTGCTGCTGGAGCCAACATTGGTGCCGCACGTGCGCAAATGTTCCCAACAATTAGTCTGACGGGTACTGCTGGTTATGCCTCAACTGATTTAAATAAACTGTTTAGATCAGGAAGCTTTGCATGGTCAATCGGACCAAGTATCGACATGCCAATTTTTGATTGGGGTACACGTAAAGCAAATGTGAAAATTTCTGAGACTGATCAACAAATTGCTTTAGCGAACTATGAAAAGTCAATTCAATCGGCTTTCCGTGAAGTTAATGATGCTTTGGCGACACGCCAACATATTGGTGACCGCATCACAGCTCAACAGAACTTAGTTCAAGCAACGAACGTCACTTATAAACTTTCAAGTGCACGTTTCCGTTCTGGTATTGATAGCTTCTTAACTGTTCTTGATGCTCAACGTACTTCTTACTCTGCTGAACAAGGTTTATTACTATTACAACAAGCTGATTTAAACAATCAAATTGAACTGTATAAAACCTTAGGCGGTGGCGTAAAAGCAACAACAGCCGAACAAGTAAGTTACCCAGCTTCAAGTTCTCAGCAACACTACAGCAAGAAATAATGGTTACTGCTAAGTTCACTTAGCACTGCCATAAACAAAACCCACTGTACTCTCATGCAGTGGGTTTTTTACTTATTCAAAATTCATCATCGCAATTGACTTAATAAAGTGAATTTATCACCTAAATCATGAGACTAATTCTTCACTACTTCACGGCACTTTTACGAATAACTTTATACAAAGCTTTAGGAGAAAGACGTGAAAGGAATACCCCTAGCTTTTCTTTCACCCCAGCCACTACAATATATTCTTCGCCATGCATTAATGCCTTAATGACTTGATTGGCAAAATCATCAGCCGATAAACCATTTGCAATCGCTTCATCTTGATGGCCCTGTGCTTGCCCTACTCCATTTAGAGCATTAAAGGACACATTGGTCTGCACAAAACCTGGAAATACAACCGATACCTGGACACCCTGATCGGCAACTTCAGCCCGTAAACTATTAGCCCATAAATGAATGGCCGCTTTTGCAGCAGAATAACTAGCACGGTATTGTGTTCCTAATAAACCCGCCACACTAGAAATAAAAACAATACGCCCAGACTTTTGTTGCAATAAAGTAGGTAATACCGTTTTTGTGAGAAAGACCTGAGAAAAATAATCTATCTCCATAATGGCTCGTTCTGTCTGCATATTAGTTTCACTAATCAAAGCACGTTGACTTAGACCAGCATTATTAATTAACCAATCAATACGACCATATTTTTCTAATATCTGGGTATATGTGGCTTGAACCTGCTCCTCATTAGTCACATCCATTGCAATACTTAAGTGATTGTCAGGTTGAGATAAGCTTGCACGAACCTGTTCTAGTACTTCAAAGCGTCTGGCAGTTAAAATCACATGTGCTCCCTGACTTGCACACGCCTTTGCCAACGCCTCACCTAAACCCGAGGATGCCCCAGTAATCCATACCACTTTTGCATCCAATGCATCTAAACCATATTTTTGCATGTGTCATTATCCTTATTATTTAAACTCAATTGCTTTTGCTGTTGCTTATGTAAAAATGAAAAAAAGTGATCTAAATAGGGCGCTGCACGTAAGGCGGTTAAATTAGAGGTTACTTTTTCCAACCGTTGATAACCAATCTGAGTACACATATGAATGACACCATCTAAAGTTTTATTCACTAAAAAATTAAATTTTAATGTCGTTTTAGGCTGTACAATTAATGCCTGTACTCCTACATCAATAATCTGCACAAGATTAGCAAATCCCTGCTTAACCGCCAGATCCTCTCCAGCCCTAATTTGATTTAAACATTGTATTTGTTGTTCGGCCAAAAGATCATTAATTTCATAAATCAAATAATCTTTTCCCTCATGTTCCCTCATCCATTCATCTAAATAGTTCACTAAGGGAATAAGACGTTGGTTATTAAAAAAAGAAACGGCATAAGGCATATAATGCTGGATATAACCTGCTATTTTATCAATCACTTGTTGAGAACTTTCACGTCCATGACGATCAACTTTTTCAGCTTCTAGTTGATCAACCTTACGAATCAGTTCTGTAAACACCTGATCAAGTACAGCACATGCTAAATCAGCCAAGATTACGCCTAACACCTTGGCTTGACGTGGTGCATTCGGTGTATTAATAAGCTGTGTGACTTGCTTAAAACGTTGATGTAGTTCTGGTTGCATCTGTAAATAAACCGCATAACTTGTCACAATATATCCCCTCCGCTGTGCTGATTATTGATAACACCAACTAGTACATTTTTCCCATTTAAAATCATAAAGTCCCTGCTTTGCATAATCTGGCATAAAGTTCAGTAAAATGCATTTGCATGACATGTCCTAATAGCACTATTTTTTGCTACAATGTTCAGAATTTTTTTCCACTTTTGATCTGTATTGACTATGACTGATACCGCGCAAAATATTGCAACGACCTACGATCCAACTGAGATCGAGAAAAAATGGTACAAAACCTGGGAAGAGCGAGGTTATTTTAAACCTTCAGGTAAGGGGGACTCGTTCTGCATCATGATTCCACCGCCAAACGTCACTGGTAGTTTGCACATGGGTCATGGTTTTAACAATGCAATCATGGATGCACTTACACGCTATAACCGTATGATGGGCAAAAATACTTTATGGCAACCAGGTACGGACCATGCAGGTATTGCGACTCAAATGGTGGTTGAGCGTCAATTAGCAGCACAAAACATTAGTCGTCATGACCTTGGCCGTGAAAAATTCATTGAAAAAATTTGGGAATGGAAAGAACAATCTGGTAATACCATCACAGGTCAGATTCGTCGTCTTGGCTCATCAGTTGACTGGTCTCGTGAACGCTTCACTATGGATGAAGGTTTATCGAATGCGGTAAAAGAAGTATTCGTTCGTTTACATGAAGACGGTTTAATTTATCGTGGTAAGCGCTTAGTTAACTGGGATCCAAAATTTCATACAGCACTTTCTGATCTAGAAGTTGAATCAATCGAAGAAAAAGGATCACTCTGGCACTTTAAGTATTTCTTTGACAATAAAGAAACTCTAACTAAAGATGGCTTAAATTATTTAGTCGTTGCCACTACACGTCCTGAGACATTACTGGGTGACTCTGCTGTTGCTGTACATCCTGATGATGAACGCTATGCACATTTAATTGGTCAAAATATTGTTTTACCAATCACTGGACGCTTAGTTCCAATCGTTGCCGATGAATATGTGGAAAAAGATTTCGGTACAGGCTGTGTCAAAATTACTCCAGCACATGACTTTAATGACTATGAACTCGGCAAACGTCACCAATTACCACTGATCAACATCTTTAATAAAAATGCTGAAGTTTTAGCTGAGTTTGAAGTTATTGCTAAAGCTGGTGAACAAATTTCGAGCCACATTCAAGCACCTGCTGACTATGCAGGTATGGAACGCTTTGCTGCACGTAAGAAATTAGTTGAACAAGCAGAGGCCGAAGGTTGGTTAGATAAAATTGATCCTTATGATCTAAAAGCACCACGAGGCGATCGTTCTGGTGTAATCATCGAACCATTACTCACTGACCAATGGTATGTAAAAATTGCACCATTGGCAGAACCTGCTATTGATGCAGTAAAAGATGGCCGTATTAAATTTGTACCTGAACAATATACCAACATGTATATGGCTTGGATGAATAACATTCAAGACTGGTGTATTTCACGTCAATTATGGTGGGGCCATCGTATCCCAGCTTGGTATGATGCAGAAGGCAATATCTATGTTGGTCGTAACGAAGCTGAAGTCCGTAGTAAACACAACATTGCTGACAATGTTGAACTAAGCCAAGATGAAGATGTGCTTGATACATGGTTCTCTTCAGCACTTTGGACTTTCTCAACACTTGGTTGGACTGGCGATGCTGAAAAAGACAAACTCAATGACATCTTAAAAACATTCCATCCTACAGATGTGCTCGTTACTGGTTTTGACATCATTTTCTTCTGGGTTGCCCGTATGATTATGATGACTTTACACTTCATGAAAAATGAAGATGGCACTGCACAAGTACCGTTTAAAACTGTTTATGTTCACGGTTTGGTACGTGATGGTGAAGGTCAAAAAATGTCAAAATCTAAAGGGAATGTGCTTGATCCTTTAGACTTGATTGATGGTGTTGATCTCGAAAGCTTAGTACAAAAACGTACTTTCGGCCTGATGAATCCTAAACAAGCAGCTAAGATTGAGAAATCGACTCGTAAAGAATTCCCAGAAGGCATTAATGCCTATGGTACTGACGCGGTACGTTTCACTTTCTGTGCACTTGCAAATACTGGTCGTGATATCAAATTTGATCTTAAGCGAGTTGAAGGTTACCGTAACTTCTGTAATAAAATCTGGAATGCAACCCGCTTTGTTCTGATGAACCTTGAAGGTCAAACGGTTGCTCAAGTTGCACGTCCTGAACTTTGGGAACTTCCAGAACAATGGATTATTAGTCGCCTACAAAAAGCACAACTTGCAGTACAACAAGCTTTTGAAACATACCGTTTAGACTTAGCAGCACAAGCAATTTATGACTTTATTTGGAATGAATACTGTGACTGGTATGTAGAGCTTACTAAACCAGTATTAAACGATGCGACTGTTTCTGAAGAACGTAAAGCTGAGGTTCGCCGCGTACTGCTTTCAGTACTTGAACAATCACTGCGTCTTGCACATCCTTTAATGCCATACTTAACTGAAGAAATTTGGCAAACACTTGCACCTATGCTTGGTATCTCAGGTGAGACTATCATGACTGCACAGTATCCAGTATGTGATCAGGCAATGCTCAACGAACAAGCTGAAGCTGATATGCAGTGGCTTCAAGGTCTCATTGGTGCAGTACGTAATATTCGTGGTGAAATGGGTCTAGGCAATGCACGCTTACTCCCTGTACTTTTACAGAATATTTCTGAAGCAGAACGTACACAAATTGCACGTATTGAACCTTTATTTAAGGCACTCGCTAAAGTTGAAAGTATTGAAATTTTAGCCAATGATCAACAACCACCACTGTCGTCTTCAAGTGTTATTGGTCATGCATCTGTATTTGTGCCGATGAAAGGTTTAATCGATCCTAAGGCTGAACTTGGTCGTCTACAAAAAGACTATGACAAAGTTCAAAAGCAACATGATCAAATTGCAAACAAACTAGCAAATGAAGGCTTTGTAGCAAAAGCACCAGCTGCTGTTGTTGAAGGCGAGAAAGTAAAACTTGCTGAATTTGCTGATCAACTCAGCAAAATTAAACTCAGTATGGAACAAATCGCTGCGTTGTAAGTTGAGTTGTATTTAGTTTGCCGATAGAATGATGGGTTAATTAATTAACCCATCATTTGTTGTATGCGCAGTGTAGATTTAATCTCAGAATTTTTCTTTAATACTAAAAATAATAAGAGATTTTTAAGCATAGAAACCAAAAGTAATTTGTCTCAGGGTGATTATGAAAAAGAAGAAAGATTAAAAAAAATTTATTATATTGCAGTAAAAACTAGGAACTTTGAAATAACGCAACTTGTACAACGCAACAACTTTTTTATGATATTTCAAGGTGTACTAATTGCTAGTATTATTTACTCAAATAATACAGTCCCGTTTATTCATACTATAATTTGTTTTATTGGTATTTTTATTTCTTTTTTTCAAATGCAAATTGCCGCTGGAGCAAAATTTTGGCAAGAGTATTGGGAGAATGAAGTCAATGAAGCAGAGGAAAGACTAAATGATTACTACACCAAAATTAAAAAAATCCAATTTCACAAGTTATTTAATAAAGATGTAATAGATGTCCAACATACAATTTATTCAAAATATTTTAAAAAAAATAAATATAGACTTTTTATAAAAGAAAAATATAGCAGCAATCATTTTTTAGGAACACGCTCATTCCTCACCTACTTTCCATTTACTAAAATTGATCATAGAATTCTAACCAAACCATCTGTTAGTAAAATACCTATTAGAACCGCCCGCTTATTATTAATATCTTGGATTTTTCTATTTTTTTCATCTACTTTTTTGGGTGAAAAAGCCTTTCAGTTCATTAATGGTCATCAAATTTTCACTGGATTTCCAGGAAAATCAGTAACAAATATCGACATAAGGAATTTACCCCAACCAAACAGAAACGATGGCTATGATGATGATCGAAATCAATGTGGCAAACTTGTTGTACCCTTTAAAGTAGGATATTGTAAGTAAAAATTATGAGTGGATACAACTTAGACAAAAAATTAGTTATAGGTATAACGTCAAGTGCTCTATTTGATTTAGAGGAATCTGATCGAATTTTTAGAACTGATGGCGAGTTGGCTTATAGAGAATATCAACAACAAAAAGAAAAGATACCTTTAGCAGCAGGCATCGCTTTTCCTTTTATTCAAAGATTATTAAGCCTTAATAATATATTTCCTAAAGATACTCCGTTTGTTGAAGTCATTTTATTATCTAGAAATGATCCCAATACTGGTTTAAGGGTTATGAACTCTATTGAACATTTTAATCTCAATATAAAACGTGCAATTTTCCTACAAGGCAGAACACCACACAAATATATAGATCCATTAAATATTAGTTTATTTTTATCTGCGAATGAAACAGATGTTAACCAAGCTATTAATTCTGGATATCCTGCGGGCTTAATTATTCAAGGACACATTTTTGATGTTGATCATGATGAAGAACTAAGAATTGCTTTTGACTTTGATGGTGTTATTGCTGATGATGCATCAGAGCAAGTTTATAAAGAAAATGGTCTCAAAGCTTTTATAGAAAATGAAGAAAAATTAGCAAATCAGCCAGCAAATACAGGACCATTACATAAACTTTTAGCTCAATTATCATTTCTTCAAAAATCAGAATTTGACTATTCTAAAACAAATTCTAATTATAAAAATAGATTAAGAATTTCGATTGTCACTGCTCGTAATGCACCAGCACACAAACGTGTTATTACTAGTTTACGTGCATGGGGAATAGATACTGTAAACGAAGCCTTTTTCTTGGGTGGAATTGAAAAAAGAAAAGTTTTAGAAATTCTTAAACCACATATTTTTTTCGATGACCAAGTCACTCACGTGGAAAAAACAGCTAATACTGTAGCTTCTGTTCTTATACCGTTTGGAATTGCAAATGAAGAAAAAGTTATTAAGCAAACCAATGACTAAATAAATATCACAACTCATCCAATACCGTATTTTTCACTGGATTGCGTCGCCAATAATACGGCTGTAAAAAACGTAAAGCTAAACGCCAAGGAGTCATCCAAACAATACGCGCATAGTTTTTGTTATTTTGACTCATTCCTTTTGCTAAATAGCGGCACACTGGCTCTGGTGGATCAATAACAAACATAAATAACCACTTCATTTTACGCCAGTTTTTCACCTCACCCTGTTGCCATGAATCAATGAGCAAGTCTGTTGCTACCATCCCTGGGCTCAATGCGCCAACTTTAATTGCTGTATGCCGAGTCTCTTTATATAGTGCACGGGTAAAATAAGCCACCGCACGTTTAGAAGTTGAGTATGCTGTCATACCTGCACTCCACTCACCGCGACTCCCCCAGCCCTCCATATTGAATATTTGTCCAAAACCTTGCTTGAGCATCCCTTGTAGCGCAACCTTACTGCCCAACATACAGCCTAATACATTGGTTTCTATAACCTGTTTCAGTTCGTTATTGTCAATTTCTAGCAATGCCTTGGCTGCATTACATGTACCAGCATTGTTAATCCATACATCAATATGGCCAAAATAAGCTTGCGCCTCTTGCCATAGTTGAGTGAGATCTTGTACTTGGGTTACATCACACACATGACCATGCACCCGATTGTGAGCAAACTCACTTGATAAATCACTGATTACGGCCTGAAGTTGTTCATGATGACGTGCGGTTAACATGACTGACCAGTTCATTTGTAAAAAGGCCCGAGCTAAGCCCAGGCCTATACCACGTGTTGAACCCGTGATCACGACAACTTTATTGGCTAAGGTCTGTTTTGAATTCAAAGTTTCTCTCCACATTCCTCAATCAATTTATAAAAAATTAAACTTTTTTCTTTTTAAAACGCGTTGCTGGCCAGTACATAACAAAACGCGCACCACCCAAGGTAGGACTTTGATCTACTTCAATACTCCCACCAAACCAAAATGCAATACGACTCACAATAGACAAACCTAAACCATAACCACCAGATGCACGAGTACGACTGTCATCTAAGCGTGCAAAGGCCTCAAAAATACGTGCACGGTCTTCTTCTGGTATGCCAGGACCATCATCTTCAACACATACAAATGCGAGCCCTGTTGTTGGGTTAATTCCACCACTAATAGTGACTTGATTATCACAATAACGAATCGCATTTCCGACGAGGTTCTGTACCACGCGATGTAAATAACGCCGCTCTACCTCAACGATCACGTCTGTTGAGAGTGGTAATAGTTCAATTTTCTTTTGAGTTTTAAGGGCTTCTGTTTCTGTCGCAACTTGTTCCAATACATCGACTAAAATAATATCTTCAAAGTGCAATGATGGCATGCCTTGCTCTAACTTAGCATAGGTCATAATTTCATCAATAAGATTATTTAACGCTTCGATGTCTTTATCAATCAACTCTACTTGGTGCAGTCGATGAGTATATTCTTCTTCATCAGCCATCATCTCCATACCAAAACGAATACGTGCTACTGGTGTACGTAATTCATGTGAAACAGCACGCATAAGTTCACGTTGTGCTTCTATCAAGCGTTGGATATGGTCTGACATGCTGTTATAGCTTGATGCCAAACTTGATAATTCATCATGCCCTTCTACAGATAAACGCAGAGACATATCACCCGATTTCATGGTATTTAACGCATCATTCACCTGTTTAAGCTTACGCTGCATAGGCACAATCAGACCATAAACACCTAATGATAATAAGAACATACTTAATAAGGTAATGCCTGCAGCCAACTGGAATGGCATCCAATTAAACATGGGCACTGGTCCCATCACCAATACTTCACCTGGTGAATTTGGCATTGGAGAGACAATAGAAATGGTTGTACCACGTACTGTAGCGCTATCGCGGTACAATATGACACTTTGATCAGAGCGCAAACGACCGATTTGCTCAGAGTCTAATTCTAAATTCTCAATTTTTTGAACTTTAAGACCATAATAAAAATGCTCTTGAATACGTTCAATATATTCAGCTTCTTGCCCAGGATAATAAACCAAGTAGTCCCAAATAAAGATTGGTAAAACCTTCATTTGTTGTTCAGTTAGATTATCAATTTGAACATATAGTAAATGTCCTGGATCATCACGGATACCTATAATCAGATAAGCCATGTTTTTATTTGCGTCATAGCGAACAACTGCTTTTTGTTCCTCTATACGCTTTTTTTCTGTACGTGATAATTCAACTTTGTTGGCTTCTAAATAATAAATTGGTAATTCCAGTAAATCAGAAGCATCTGAAATCCAATCAATTTTTTGTTGTTGCGTTTGTTGACGTGAAACATCCTCACTGATGATAAATGCAATACCATCACTGAGGGATTCACGGTATTCCTGCACACGTTGGTAGTTGATAATCTGCACAAGCAAATAACCAAATATCGCCACAAGGACGACCAAAATGACCAGTCCGGCATAGATCCTGAAAAAAATACTCTGCTTTAACAAGTCATTTGTCCTTCAGTGCTTAGATCAATTACATACCATTCGTTTCTTTAACAAACAAATAACCTTTACTACGAACAGTCTTAATTCGTTTTGGATTTTCAGGGTCATCACCAATTTTTGGACGAATACGCGAAATGCGTACGTCAATTGAACGGTCTTGCCCATCATAT
The DNA here is from genome assembly GCF_031157835.1 of Acinetobacter rudis. Classification (GTDB taxonomy): domain Bacteria; phylum Pseudomonadota; class Gammaproteobacteria; order Pseudomonadales; family Moraxellaceae; genus Acinetobacter; species Acinetobacter rudis_A. Next base: position 369,311 of record NZ_JAVIDR010000001.1, read on the forward strand.
TCAATACCGCGTAAACGCTCAAAAATATCTTCACGCGATAAAATACGACCTGCATTTGATGCTAACAACCATAACAGATCGTATTCAGCACTTGTGAAATCGACTAATTCGCCATTTAAGGTCACAGAACGACCACCATTATCAATGACTAAATCATCAAATTCGATACGTTGTGCAACTTCATCTTCAGGTGTTTTATCAGTACGACGTAACAAAGCACGAATTCGCGCGAGTAACACACGCGGTTGTACTGGTTTGGCAACATAATCATCAGCCCCCATTTCTAGACCTAAAACTTGGTCCATATCTTCAGTACGAGCGGTCAACATTAAAATTGGTTGATGATAATGTGAACGAACTTCTCGACAAACGGTTAAACCATCTGCACCAGGTAGCATGACATCAAGCACGACTAGATCTGGTTGTTCACTAATAATTCTGCGAATCGCACGGTTTCCATCGGGTTCAACACCGACTTCAAGTCCATTACGGATCAGATATTCTTGTGTTAATCGCGCCAAACGCTCGTCATCTTCTACAATGAGAATTTTAGGTAATCTTTCTTCTTTGCTCATCAATTTTTCCCCTGCTATAACTTTATATCTATTTGTAACGTATACAGATATAAGATCTAATCATTTGCAATATACACTCGTTTACATTGTAAACAAGACCTTAGTCACGAAATAGATACAGGTCCGTATTATTTTGTTGTATTTTAATTATGACTGAATATTTCCTCCACATTTTTTTAAATTGCTCAGACCAATCTATAATTATTTGATGAATATTAATACAAGATATTTCTTTAAGAACGTTATATCGACACTAAAAGCCAATAAAATGTTTATCCACAGAGTTATCTTCAAGACAAAAAAACAGACTTTGCTATACTATGCACGACTTCAAAATCAGACCATTAGCACCTGTTAATGGCTAAGGTAAAATAGCTCAATTTTTTCTTTCCAGAGAAAAAAGATTTATAAAAATGTCAATATTGATCTATCAGAAAAATTACCGTATCTTGTGTCCAAAATCTAAATAAACCACTAAGTATTGTGTTTTGTCTTTTTTATGGTCGGTAATTCGCTGTACCGATTGAGGCAGAAATAACACAATGGAGCGAAGCAGACAATGAGCGCAATTACAACTCCTGGTCAACTACAAGTGATTAAACGCACTGGTGATGTTGCCCCGTTTGATGCAGACAAAATTTCTGTGGCAATCGGTAAAGCTTTTTTGGCTGTAGAAGGTCAAAATAGCGCCGACTCCAGTCGTATTCACGACCGTATTTCTCAATTGACCGATATGGTTTTAAATACTTTTAAACGCCGTCTACCTTCAGGCGGAACGATCCACATTGAAGAGATTCAAGATCAAGTAGAATTGGCGTTAATGCGAACGGGTGAACAAAAAGTTGCACGTTCTTACGTTATCTACCGTGAACAACGCGCAGCTGCACGTAAAGAATTAGGTGCGAACCATCACCCAACGTTACAAGTTACCGATGCTGAAGGTCGTCTGCAGCCACTTGATATGAGTATTCTAGAAGCAAGCATTACTAAAGCTGCTGCTGGCCTAGAAGGAATTGACATTCAAGCAATTATCGATGAAACAGTGAAGAACCTTTACAACGGTGTATTGGCGTCTGACATTTCAACAACGATGATGATGGCTACGCGTACTCGTATTGAGCAAGAGCCAAACTATAGCTATGTTACTGCACGTCTGCTACGTGATGAACTTGTAGTTACTGGTTTGAAGTTCTTAGAACTTCCTGCTGAAACACTTGAAAGTGATGCTTTAGAAGCATTCTTAAACAAAGGTGTTGAGCTAGATCTACTTTCTCCTGATCTATTACAGTTCGATCTGAAACAACTTGCTGCTGCAATTCAACCAGAACGTTCAAATCAATTTACCTATCTAGGTTTACAAACTTTATTTGATCGTTACTTCATTCATAGCAATGGTGTACGTTTTGAATTGCCACAATTGTTCTTTATGCGTGTTTCAATGGGTCTTGCACTCAATGAAGAAAATAAAGAAGAACGTGCGATTGAGTTCTATAACTTGTTATCAAGTTTTGATTACATGGCGTCTACTCCGACACTATTTAACTCAGGCACCTTACGTCCACAGCTATCAAGCTGCTACTTAACTACTATTTCTGATGACTTGTTCAATATTTATGGTGCAATGCGTGATAACGCAATGCTCTCAAAATGGGCAGGTGGTTTAGGTAATGACTGGACGCCAGTACGTGCTTTAAACTCATACATCAAAGGCACAAATGGTAAATCACAAGGTGTTGTACCTTTCCTAAAAGTTGCAAACGATACAGCTGTTGCCGTAAACCAAGGTGGTAAACGTAAAGGTGCGGTGTGTGCTTATTTAGAAACATGGCACTTAGACATCGAAGAGTTCCTTGAACTCCGTAAGAATACAGGTGATGACCGTCGCCGTACTCACGACATGAACACTGCAAACTGGGTTCCAGACTTGTTTATGCAACGTGTATTCGAAGATGCCGACTGGACTTTGTTCACACCATCTGAAACACCAGACTTACATGATCTTACTGGTGCAGAATTTGCTGAACGTTATGCTTATTACGAGTCTATTGCTAAAGAAAGCAATATGTTGCACAAAAAAATCCGTGCAAAAGACTTGTGGCGCAAAATGTTATCTATGTTATTTGAAACTGGCCACCCTTGGATCACTTTCAAAGACGTATGTAACTTACGCTCACCACAACAACACGTAGGCGTAGTACATTCTTCAAACTTATGTACTGAGATCACGCTTAACACCAATCAAGATGAAATCGCTGTATGTAACTTAGGTTCAATTAACCTTGTACAGCATGTTCAAGGTGGCGTGCTTGACCGTGAAAAACTTGCTCGTACAGTGAAAACAGCAGTTCGTATGCTTGATAACGTTATTGATATCAACTACTACGCTGTGCCTCAAGCGAAAAACTCAAACATGAAACACCGCCCAGTGGGTATGGGAATCATGGGCTTCCAAGATGCATTGTATGAAATGAATCTTGCATATGGTTCAGATGCAGCAGTTGAATTTGCTGACGAATCAATGGAAGTTATTAGCTATTTCGCAATCCAAACTTCAAGTGATTTAGCAGTTGAACGTGGTGCTTATTCAACATTCAAAGGTTCACTTTGGGATCAAGGTATTTTACCAATCGATTCACTTGAATTGGTTGCAAAATCACGCCCAGAACGCATGTTCGAAGTTGATCGTACACAACGTTTAGACTGGAATGCTTTACGTAACAAAGTACAAAAAGACGGTATGCGTAACTCAAATGTTATGGCAATTGCTCCAACTGCAACCATTTCTAACATTTGTGGCGTATCACAATCTATTGAACCTACATTCCAGAACTTGTACGTAAAATCTAACCTATCGGGTGAGTTCACTGTAATCAACCCATACCTTGTTCGTGCATTAAAAGAGCGCGATCTATGGGATGTAGTCATGGTTAATGACTTAAAACATTACGAAGGTTCAGTACAAAAAATTGCACGTATTCCTGATGAGCTTAAAGCAATCTTTGCGACAGCATTTGAAGTTGAGCCTCGTTGGATTGTTGATGCTGCATCACGCCGTCAAAAATGGATTGATCAAGCTCAGTCACTTAACCTTTACATCTCTGGTGCAAATGGTAAAAAGCTTGATTTAACCTATAAAATGGCTTGGTTACGTGGTCTTAAAACGACTTATTACCTTCGTGCGCTTGGTGCAACATCTGCTGAGAAGTCAACCATTAACACTGGTGCACTTAATGCAGTTAAGCCTGCAACCGTTGCAAAAGCAGCGCCTGTAGCAAAAGCTGAAACAGTACAAGCAGCTGAAGAAGGTTTTGAACAAGCAGCACCAGTACCTATGGCTTGCTCGATTGACAACCCAGATTGCGAAGCTTGCCAGTAATCGACCTCTCCTGCTTTTAAAAAAGGCAGGAGACTACAAATTTCCTCATTCTTCTATTTGTAAAAGAATGAGGAAGAAACCAATAAAGGAGAGACCATGCCACATATGACGCATAATTACATGCTCGGACTGAGTGTCTTGGTACTCGCCTTTATATTTTTTTACACCCCACTGGTGTATGCCTTTTTGAAAATACGCAAGCAGCGTAAACAAAATAAGTAGTGGGGATTATTAGGTATTCAGTAAAAATATCTGCTAATCGACAAAACTTAATTTTGTTTACACAGAATAAGCGTATAGTAACGGCATCTTCGTTTAGTAGATGTCTAATAAAAGATATAAAGCAACGAAGTGAGAATTGATATGTCTATCCTTAGTTGGGACGATTTTGAAGATGATGCACCGAAACAGACTGCACAACAACACCAGTCTAAAACCGTCGAACCGCAGAAAACGACTGACACGCCGTTGGTATCTGATGCAAACCCATCATCGCCGCATGTGGCTACTGTACAATCCAGTGGAACCAGTGAAGCAGGAACAGCACATTCAACCGATTCACTGGCAAGAGCATCTGCTGCCCTAGCCACTTTAGATGTAGCACCTGGTCTTGAAGAACTTGAGATGGGTGCACAGCGTGTACAAGTTGATGATAAAGCAATGATCAACTGTCGTGCAGACTTAAACCAATTGGTTCCATTTAAATATGAATGGGCTTGGCAAAAATATCTAGATGGTTGTGCAAACCACTGGATGCCACAAGAAGTCAACATGACGCATGATATTGCACTATGGAAATCAGAGAATGGTTTAACTGAAGATGAACGTACTATCGTAATGCGTTCACTTGGTTTCTTCTCTACTGCTGACTCATTGGTTGCCAATAACCTTGTTCTTGCAATCTACCGTCACATTACCAACCCAGAATGCCGTCAGTATATTTTGCGTCAAGCATTTGAAGAAGCAATTCACACACATGCTTATCAGTACTGTATTGAATCATTAGGTATGGATGAAGGCGAAGTCTTCAATATGTATCGTGAAGTTCCAAGCGTTGCACGTAAAGCCGCTTGGGGATTGAAATACACTCAATCACTTAGTGACCCTACTTTTAAAACAGGTACACCAGAGAACGACCAAATTTTGCTACGCAACTTAATCGCGTTCTATTGTGTGCTTGAAGGCATTTTCTTCTATTGCGGTTTTAGCCAAATTTTATCTATGGGCCGTCGCAATAAAATGAATGGTGTTGCTGAGCAGTTCCAATACATCCTCCGTGATGAATCAATGCACTTAAACTTCGGTATCGATATGATTAACCAAATCAAAATCGAAAACCCTCACTTGTGGACTGAACAGTTCCAAGAAGAAGTTGTGCAAATGATCCTTGAAGGTACTATGCTTGAAATCGAATATGCACGTGACACAATGCCACGCGGTGTGCTCGGTATGAACGCAGGTATGATGGAAGAATACCTCAAATTTATTTGTAACCGTCGTCTTGCTCAATTGGGTCTACCAGAACAATTTGCTGGTGTAAATAACCCATTTGCTTGGATGTCAGAGATGATGGATCTGCGTAAAGAGAAAAACTTCTTTGAAACTCGTGTAACAGACTACCAAACTGGTGGTGCGTTAAGCTGGTAATGGTTGGTGTTATAAAAATTCAATTACGATAATTAAAAATAATTCTCGTAATCTAAGGCTGATATCACTTTTGTATATCAGCCTTTTTTATTGAAATGAATAACCAGCGATTTTGTAGACACCTTTTTTTAGATAAAGTGGCTAATTAACAAGGTGCTTATGAGCAGTAAACGACTGCCCTGAATAGTTTAAAATTGACTTTTTCTCCATTTATATTTTTCCTTTCAAATCAATTTCTTAATTAAAAAAACTATTCATGTTAAGATTATGACAAGTCCACTTACTACAAAATATTTATTAAAATTAGCTCATGATCCCTAGAAGTCTATGGTATCACTCCAATGATACCCAAAAAACAATCCAGCAATACGAAATACTTGAAATAAACAATCCAATAGTTATTTTAGGTGAAGCTGGAATAGGAAAATCCTGCTTACTCGAATGGCTTGGCAGTGTAGAAAACTATGCTTATTGTACTGCTCGTCAATTATTAAATCGTGTTAACCCTCGCTCTGTTCTTGGCGATAATTCTGTATTAGTTATTGATGCCCTTGACGAAATTAGTTCTAAGCATGATGGAGATAGTGTTGATAAGATTTTACAAAAACTTGAAATATTAGAATACCCCAAATTTATTTTAGCTTGTCGTGTAGCCGATTGGAAAAGTGCTACAAGTTTGCAAGCTATAAAAGAACAATATTCAGAACCACCTTTAGAGCTTTATTTAAATCCTTTTGCTCAAAAGGATATGGCTATATTTCTTGAACAAAACTTTAGCACCAAAAGAGCTCAAGAAATTATCACTCACTTTACAGCCAAGAGTCTGGATGATTTGCTAGGAAATCCTCAAACTCTTAGTTTAATTGCTAAAGTCGCAATTAAGGGGGAGTTACCTGAATCTCTAACCCAATTATTTGAACAAGCTATAGAAATTTTAAGAGCAGAACATTCGGAATATAAATCTGAAGCACAATTGCCAAGTGAAGTTTCAATTGACGCAGCAGGAGCCGCCTTTGCCAGTTTAATCCTGACAGGTAATGAAGCTATTTCTAGAAAATCAATTATAAATTTAATTGAAGGTGAACTACCGATAAGTGAAATTAAACAACTTCCTAACACTGAAAAAATCGATCTAGTTTTAGGTTCACGCCTTTTTCGATCAAATGGAGCAGAACGTTTTACTTACATTCATCGCCGAATTGGTGAGTTCTTGGGAGCAAAATGGCTAGTAAAACTAGCTGATACTAACAGAAAACGTAAGCGTCTTTTATCTTTATTCCATAGCCATGAATTTGTTCCGAGTAACTTACGCGGTTTACATTCATGGTTACTAAGTGACCCTGCTTTAGTCTCAAGTATTATTAAAGCAGACCCTATAGGTATTCTTGAATATGGGGATGTTGGAGCCATAACAGTAGAGCAAGCTCAATCTCTACTAAATAGTATTCAAGATTTAGCTGAAAACAATCCTAGTTTTTATAACTTTTATAATAGAAATGGATACAGCATTCGAGCCTTCACAAAGCCAATAATCTTATCTCAAATCCAAAAAATTATAATTCAACCTGATATTCCCTTTGGCTTTAGAATTTTTCTGATAGATGCGATTAAAGGATATCAACTTCCAAATGATTTTATCCAAATATTAACAAACATTATTAATGACTCCCAAAAAGAATTTGCAATACGTAAATCAGCTGGTGAAGCTTTAGCTGTTCAAGAACAATTTATGGATTGGCATAGTATATATACATCCCTATTTCAATTAGGTGATGAGTCATCTATTAGATTAGCAATAGAGTTATTAGATGATACTGGCTATAACAAAACCAACGATGATTTAATTGCTAATCTTGCTATTTCATATTTAAAAATGAATAGTACTACTGTCGGAACATTATGGTATTTACAAGAAAACTTACCTTTAGAACAAATTGAATATGTTCTAAACTTTTTTATTAAGGGCTTTAACACCTTTGATAAAGATGATGATTCAGACATTAAAAGTGAAGCCAAAAATTTTGCATACCGATTGATACTAAGATTTATAGAAAACTATGCTATTACCCCTAAAAAGTTGTGGGAATGGCTTGAACCTTTCGGGTATACATATGGATATCAAGATAAAAGTATTAAAGAGCTAGCAGAATATTTAAAAAGTGATTACATATCAAAGCAAGCGCTACAGTACATGGTTTTGTTGGATTTACTCCACGAAGGAAATATTTGGCAAAGAGCCATATATCTTTCAAGTCGATCTTCAGGCTTAGCTCTTACTACTCTAGATCTAATCTCCATTCTTAAAAAATTATATTTAAAAAATTCGAAAGATATTCGATGGAAAGAAATTGTTCAATTAACACGTCACGATGCAGAAATTGGGAAAGAAGTAAGAGAGGCTGCATTACCCTTCACTCTCAATAGCAAGGATGATCAAACTTGGTTAAATCAAATTTCTGCCATTGAATTAGAAGATTGGCAAATTAAAGACATTGAAAGAAAAAAGCAAAGAGAAATTAATAAAACTGCAGATCGTGCTAAACAAAGATTATTTTACATCCCAAATATCAATCGATTATGCCAAGGTGAATATGAGCTGATACTTACACCAGCTAAAGTTTATTTAGGTCTATTCACTGATATCAGTAAAGAGATCCCTGCACATGAACGTATATCAGATTGGATCGGATCTGATATTTCTGAAGCATGTATGCAGGGTTTTGAGGAAAATTTAATTAAAAATCCACCTGATGTGAATGCACAAGATATTGCAACTATTTTGCCTCAAAGTCGATACTACGAAGCGAGTTTTATCCTGATAGTTGGATTAGCTGAACGTGTTAGAAATAGTAAATATTTTTCTGATCTCCCAGATGAGAAACTAGTAGCTGCTTATCTTTTTCTATCATATCGTCGATATGATGAACACGCGGGAATCAACAACCTTTATACACATATAGTTGAAGAACTTAAAAAAAGAAAAATTTTCAAAGAAGCAATACAAGCTTTTTATGAGCCTCACTTTAAAGCTCAATGCACTTATATTCATGGGTTATCACAATTTATGAGAAAAATAGAATACGCTGAATTAGGTACTGAATTAGCAACAAATTGGTTGAATGAATTTAAAAATCTTAATCATGAGAATGAAAAGGAACTTGCAGATTGTTTACTACACAATGGAAAATTTGAAGAGTTGAAACAGCTCATTCCGCCCTTAGATTTATTAGTAAATGAAGAACGACGAAAATACTGGATATCTGTCAACATACTTATAAATTTTAAAGAAACAATCAATAGTCTAGGAAATCAACCAATTGATAAAAGTTTAATTTGGACTTTACGAGACAGAATAACTGGTCGCCATAGAGAGAATCATTATAAAAATCTATTAAATACCAATCAACTTGAGTGGATTATTGCAACTTTCCGTAAATTATGGCCAAATGCAGGTCAACCTATAGGAGGAACATTTGGGGATACAAACCCTTGGGATGCTTCAAAATTCATTGTTCAGCTTATTAAACTATTAGGTAAAAACTATAGTGATGAAGCTTGTAAAGCTATGGAGCATTTAAAAATATCATTTCTCGATGAATATACAGACTTAATTAAAACAGTACAGTATGAACAAAAACTTATTCGTAGTGAGCATCTTTATATACCCCCAACGATCAATACAATTAAAGCATTTATTAATAATAATAGTCCTCAATCAATCTCTGATTTACAAACAGTCATATTAGATGAGCTAAGTATCGTTCAAGCAAAAGTTATGAGTGATGATGCTGAATCTTGGCGTGGATTTTTAAATGATCAAGGCAAGCCTTTTAATGAAGAACGATGTCGAGACCATCTAATCGGTTTACTTCGCCAAGGTGATAAAACAATCACATATGAACCTGAAGCACATGTAGCAAATGATAAAGAAGTTGATATCACTTGTGCTGTAGGTAATCTTCGTCTGCCAATCGAAATAAAAGGTCAGTGGCATCCTAACCTTTGGATTGGGGCTGACCAACAACTTGATAAATTATATACCACCGACTGGAGAGCCGAAGGTAGAGGTATTTATTTAGTGCTATGGTTTGGAAAAAGAGAAGATAATAAAAAACTAAAAACATTAGGTCGAGGAAAACCTGTTCCTAATTCTCCTCAAGAGCTACTGGAAATGTTAATTTCAAATAATCGATCAGCTCAAGAAAAAAAAGTTAAAATTGTTGTGTTGGATATTAACCATAATAAACTCTAGTGAATATTTACTAGAGTCATATTCACCTAAATTATTAATAATCTGTTCTAGTTATTGAAATGCATCAACATACTCAAGAAAAATCAAAGTCTCCTACTTTGGACGACTTAATCAAGGATAGTAGACTAGAACGACTATTCTCAAAAAATGTTAAACTTTGTTGTGCGCTTCAACTGTGGGTATTACAAGTTAAATGCGATCAATTAATTGAGAATCGTATAGTTTACGGCCGCCTACTTCCTTATAGTCACTTTGATAATACTTGGACTTTCAGCGATAACAACAAGTTTTTTACTATCGACCAAAAAACTAAGGCTAGAGTAACTAAACTTACTTTGTATATTCAAAGTATTCATTGTGCTGATCTCTTAAGATTATTAAATGATAGGCAAACCATTACTACAATTAGCACAAAACTAGGGTTAACAATTCCAGAGAAGTTAGAAAAAGAATTCGGAAAAACCTTGCTATCTCCTACCGATCTGGCTTACCGCCCTGTTGCATATCTTATCAATCGTGATGCTTATCATCATTCACTCTCTAGCCCACATGGAGGAGCTGGAGCATTTAGTGCCTCGATTTCCCAAACTGATAAGGATGTATTATTTCAACTGGGATCTCTATATAGCCCAACGTTAACTAAGATGGTCGTCAAATCCCTTAATGAAGACACGGGTATGGACTTTTCTATTACCGATACCTCTAGATTTGGTGACATAGAATTACTGGTTTTTCCAACATTAGATGATCAGGAACGAAACTTATTAGAAGTAAACTGGATAAACTCGCCACACACTTTAATAGCTACGTTTAATCCCTCACAGGTACCATTCTATACCAGTTTTCAATTTCGTCTAAATATCGAAAATAATAGTCAAATCACTTATTCAACACTCGCTTTAGCAGAAAAAAATGAAGATGGATTATTCGAATGTAAGTTCGAGTTAGATGATAAAATAAGTGCCTGTATAGATAGTACTGAACTAGAAATTTTCGGCTTTCGTGATAACACTTACACACATGGTACGCTATGTTCACGCTGGCAAATTGGTTATATTAGGGAAATCCATTTTCAAAACCATGTTGTTGGTCATAGAAAAGGTCGTTCATTTAAGTTTGATTGGCTTGAAAAAACAGCTCAACAAGCTGACAGACCAAGAGTAGAAACAGCGCTAACAATTAATCACAATAATCAAGATCTTGCTGGTCACGTCGGAGGACGTGAAGTAGATTCATGGGTCCCAACCAACCGTGAAATAGTCACTCTTTTTAAACGGCTACATCCCCAAAAATCGAATGGTCTATTCTGCCTCCGCTGGAATCAAGGTAATAATAATGGTCGTTTACAACTCGTAGAATGGTTTAAGTTATTACTAACTGAATACAAACAGCACCAAATAATTATTTTTGATCCCTATTTTGAAGATGCAGGTTTAGGCCTATTATTACTCTACGCAGTAGCAAAGTCAGACTATATTGTCTTCAGATCAATACCAAAGGCTCCTCCAAAAGATAAACCTCAACGCCGAAAATCAGATAACACGGCTCAGAATGGGATTAATAATCTATTAGCTAATTGTGAACAAAGCCATCACCAGCTAAGACACCTTAAGTTACGCATTTATGGATTGAAGGAAGGTCGTCTACACGATCGCTATATAATAATTATGGGTAGAGATGGTCTTCCAATCACAGGTTTTCATCTATCGAACTCATTTCAAAGGGCGGCCGAAAACCACCCATTACTGATTACACCAATTCCATCAGATACTTTGCTAGATGTAGAAGAGTATGTGTTATCACTGATACAAGAAGCCAAAGTATCACAGAATCAAGAAAATATTGAAAATACCAATATGCGTCTTCTCTTCGACTCTACAGCTTTACCTCCTTCAACACAGAAACGGTACGAGCCATTACTCTTTCTTAATAAACCTTTTGCAGGTGAAGTACTTAGTATTTGGTATAGTGAGCCTACACTACACGGCTTAAACAGTAACGCACTGAAAGAACAAATGACTACCTTAGGCCTACTTGAAGGAGAATCTCTCAATTTATCAACTAGAGTAACAAATTTTCATAACTTTTTAGATCAACAAGCAGACAACTTCAATAACTTCAGCCCAATCTGGGAAATACTTGGAGATATATTTGCTCACTCACATACTAATGACTATTACTTGGAAGAAATTGAATCTGAACATAGTTTTTTAAAATTTCTAGCTCATTTTCTCAAGTTATCATTTAATCGAGAATATATAGAAATAGATAAGAGTTTAACTGTAGTAGACTCCCAATTCTTTACAAAAACCATCGAAGAGTTATTATATAGCCCATATCAACCACACCACTTATTTCACACGACTAAATATTTTGCTTTAACTTGGTCAGAATACTTCGCAATTAAATTCTTATGGCAATTTAATCCAGATGTTCTCTTGGAAATTGCCGAAAAACAAATATTAGATATTCCTACAGACAACCAAAGCTCAAAAATCATACGACTATCCCTTCTGAGCCAAATCGTTAGTGAAATTTCTCTTTCTGTACAAATCAGGATCAGTGAAATACAACTAGATCAATTGCTTAGTAGTAGTAACGCCTTATTCTACTGGATGGGACTACATGCTATTCAAATACAATTAGAAAAACCGAATGGCCTTTCCAAAGCTATATCATTGATAACTAACTTTACAACCGCCCATCAAATACAAGCCCTTGGCTGGATGATTAATCATACTGCTAAAAAATCAGAAAATACCGAAACCTATAAAGGTCTTATCACAGCATTACATAAAATTTTACCGCCCAAGATTCCCAAAGATGAATTAAAAAGCTTAATTGACTCAATGCGCGGCCATATGAAACAACTGACTTGGGCAGAACCTTGGTTATTCCAAGATATCATTTCTCCCCTACTAGAAAATGATCGTGTTAACGTTGATAATGCCTGCGAGATTTGGACTCAAGAACTGATTTCAATGCTTGAGCCAGAATGTCCAAATACATCTTTATTATTTGACCAAGCACGAGAAGGCCAAACAACTAATATTTGTGCATTCCTCATGGCTCATAGCAGCCCAGAGCAACAGCAAAGTAGTCTCCAATTGATAAATAAGATTTTGAACCAACAGAAAAGGATTATTCAGCAGCCTTTGGCTAGCACTTCAAATTGGGCACGATGGGATAAGGCATTGAAGATTTCATTATGGATATTAGCCTTCTGCAAATGGTGTGAATACTACCTATCTAAATCTAATCTAAGGAATAATGAATTAGAAAAGCTATCCAAGAATGCTTGTAAATTAGCCGAAGCTAGACCAATCAGTGAATGGAGAATTGAAACTTCTGATCAATCTTCAGGGATTATAGCATTCCTTAATCAAGGAGAATCTCTGTTAGCTTCAATCGATGAAACAGAAAGTATTTCTTAAAAAGAAAAATTTCCAGCTATATAGTAAGGTGCTAATGCGTACTAATTTAAAAATGGTATTCAACAAACCACTTTTAGGAAAATGACAGCATATCTGTCGCGTGACGTGGTGTTATAAAAATTCAATTACGATAATTAAAAATAATTCTCGTAATCTAAGGCTGATATCACTTTTGTATATCAGCCTTTTTTATTGAAATGAATATTAGGGTGTCACTTTATTATGCTTTGTTATTGAAAAATGACGCTATTAAAAGATCACATACGATCTTGTAGAATATCCTACTTATAGGATGATGAAAATTTCAAGTTATATGATATCTAACAATTTAACTAAGATCATAATTCACTTAGCTAATTTTTTATAACTATCAAAAAATTAATTCATCAAAGTACATCTTTATTAGAACTTTTTACTCACACTCAACTAACGCTTAGTTATTTTAAGTGTCTAAGCGCAATCATCTATTATATATTTAATATCTATTAATAACTTCAAGTATGCCATTCTTAAAAGTTAAACTAGCTGCATTATAGTACATCCAAATCTCATAATATCCTGACCTATTTTCAATGCTTCTCACTGAGGTTGGCTCTCCCCAAGTAGTATTATTAAGTACTTGCCTTTTGGTCATGCCAATTCTTGGATGTATCGGTTTTACCTGTGTTGTTGCAGTTGAAGTAGGAGTTCCATATTTACCCACTGAATATTCTTCAGAAATTATTCTAGCCTGTTGACCTCTAATATTGGCATTTAGCTTAGGAGCATCATATGTTCCTTGAACTGTCTTAACTAACTCTCCTAACCTATCATTAGACACAGTTGAGTTTTGATCAATTAAATCAGCAGATACTGGAAAATTTAATATACTTAAGCATATAAAAATTTGACACTTATTCATTATTTTTTCTCAACTAGAGCTGATGATATCTTAACTCATATCACCACCTTGTCGAATTTTATAAGTCAAATATTTATCAGTTTATTATAACAGCCCCTAAAGATGGGTTATATATGCAGCTTCTATTTCATATTCAACCATGAAGATCATTATCTATTTTTAAATGATTTTTAATTTTTATTATCAAGTTTACATTTATTATATATTTTATAGTTCTTATTCAGTCTTAGCTTCTTATAAATTATGCTTTGATTTATTATATTTTAGATTTTATTTTTTATAATTAAAAACGATATGTTAAACCCATTTTAGCAACAGGTGACCAAGAAACATAATCATTACCTTCTAATTTGAACACTGATTGATTAGGCATTAATCCTTCTATGTTTATACCTTTTACATGAGTAATGTGTGCTTTTGCTTCACCAACATAATATAGTCCAACTTCAGCAAAAGCTCCCCAGTGTTTATTCAACTGTGGAGAAAAACCAAACCCACAGTATGGTGAAATACCTTGTGTATAATCAATATACCCTTTTACATCAAGCGCTTTCTTTTTAGAAAAAAGATTTAACAGACCAGGACGTTTTTCTCCAGGTTTGAAAGTATGATGAATATGATATTTATTATTTACATACCCTACGCCTACACTAGTATATAAAGCGCTTAACCAACGGTTATCACTATTTCCCCATGGATGAATATTGGCATTAAAAAATGATAAATCATTATCTACATTTAAGTCAGTCGTAATCCCTGCGATTTTAAGGCTGTTGTCCCATTGCATATCGCCACCGTTATAACCTAATGCAAAATTAACGGAAGGATGAACATGATAAAGTACAGCTGCCCCATAGCCTGATACTCCGCCTTCTGCTCTTACACTCAATGCCGATTTTGCAAATGTTGTCGTTGTACATAATAAAGTAAGGCCAAGTAATGCTATTGCTTGATGAACCTTTTTCATTTCATTTATTCCTATTCATTTTTATATTTACTCAATTGCCTGTAATGGATTGTCATTTATATTGCAATTGAGCTATGCCCTTTAACATTTTTTATTTGGCTCATACTGTACTTTCTTTAATTTTTATACTGCTGAGCTGGTGCGCTGCATCATCGTTTAAATCCACTAAACTGTCAAACAAATTTTTACGTAAAACAAAAAATTATTTACCTAAAAATAACAATCAATCTTTTAAAGTTTGAATCATCTGCCAAAAATCAATTTTTATGTAGATTTATTAAATAATTTAATCTTTACAATCCACAGGAGTTTTTTACAAATGACCATGAAGTCAATATAATTTCAGCCCATTAGTTCCATTTTGGAACTAAATATTTATAATCAAATTTTTCATTATTAAAATCACGCATACTATGAAACAGCTCACACATCAAATCTTACGTAAACCCTTTTTTGGACGCTTTGAAGTGCCTTGGTCTTGGCCTCAAGCAATTTCCAAACAAGGCTGGGAGTCTGTTTCTATACCAGTCACAGCACAATACAATCTAGCGGGCTATTGGAAGGCAGCGGAAAACGCGAAAGCAACTGTTGTACTTGCCCATCCTATGGGTAAATCAGCAAAAGCCTTTTGGTTACGTTATGGGCATGCTGATTTACTATTGGAAAATGGTTATAACGTCTTAATTTATGATGCAAATGGTTTTGGTGAGAGTCAGGGCTTTTCTTTTGCATACCCAAATGATGTTTATGCTGCTGGTATTTTTGCACAGCAAAAAACACCAAATTTAAATATTGGCTTACTGGGTGCATCCTTTGGTGCTGCATGGGGTCTGTGTTCACTTGCACAAGAACATCATCCGTATAAAATGGCTGTACTTGAAGGTGTATTCCCAACCTTACCTGAGTTTTGGAAGCACTATCCATTTGCTCATGCTGTATTACAAGCTTCAAATATTGTTGTGCCAAAGTTTAATCGGGAACTTAATCCATTAAGAAAATCTGCCCAAATTCAGCATGCACCTCCAATCCTGTTAATGTACAGTGAAAGTGATATCTATACTCCACCTAAGTTTGGACATCGATTAAAAGCAGCATTGGAACCACATACATCGGTACAACTCCAAACAGTCACTCAAGCAGAACACACACATATTTTTCGGGATCAGCCTGAACAGTATCAATCTTATGTTTTGCCATTTCTTGCACAACATTTGTAATTCAGCAGTGACATGGTTTGTTCAAGTAAATACCACAGCAAGCAGAGAAGCTTTTATGTTAAATTAAGCTTCTCTTTCCTTGATAATGAAGCCATGTAGCGAGTCCGCAATGAAATGGAATGAACTAGGTGAAATGAATTGTCCAATTGCACGCAGTCTTTCAATCATGGGAGACCGTTGGACATTATTAATTATCCGTAATGCCTTTATGCGTACACGTCGTTTTGATGACTTTCATAAACAATTAGGAATAACCAGACATTTATTAACCGAACGTTTAAACCGATTGGTTGAGCATAATATTTTGCGTAAAGTTCTCTACCAAGAAGCACCCAAACGTTATGAATACAAACTGACAGAAAAAGGTTTAGCACTATACCCAGTGATTATGGCGCTTACTGCGTGGGGAAATCGTTGGATGAATGAAAACAAAAGCTTTCCCATTGTGACCTATACTCATCAGGAATGTGGTCATAAAACCCAAGCCCTTATGCTTTGCCAGTGTTGTGGTAAACCACTTACTGTACGCAATATTAGCCCAAATTTAGAAATGCCTGACGAGCAATACTTTCAATCTACAGCGCCATAAAAAGCCCAACGTATTGGGCTTTACTAGCTTTTGTTTATTCAGATAAATCAATACACATATATTTAATTTCGAGATAATCGTCTATACCGTACTTCGAACCTTCACGCCCCAAACCGGATTGTTTCATTCCGCCAAAAGGTGAAACTTCATTAGAAATAAGCCCAGTATTCACCCCGACCATACCATATTCAAGCGCTTCGCCCACACGCCACTGACGTGCAGTATTTTGCGTAAATATATAGGCAGCAAGACCAAACTCAGTGTCATTGGCCATTTGGATTGCATCGGCTTCAGTTTTAAAACTAAATAACGCAGCCAATGGGCCAAAGGTTTCTTCACGCGCTACACGCATCGACTGAGTCACCCCAGTTAAGACCGTCGGTGTAAAGAAAGTATTATCTACGCCTAAGCGTTGACCACCAATCTCAAGTTTGGCACCTTTGTCTAGTGCATCTTGAATATGTAATTCAACTTTGGCAATCGCATCTTCATCAATCAATGGACCTTGGGTGACACCTTCTACTCGGCCATCGCCCATTTTAAGTTTAGCCACTTCTTCAACTACGCGCTGACTAACCGCAGCATAGATCCCTTCTTGAATATAAATACGATTGGCACAAACACAAGTTTGACCACTGTTACGGTATTTACTGGCCAAAATTCCCTTCACTGCTTGTTCAACATTGGCATCGTCAAATACGATCACGGGTGCATTACCACCAAGTTCAAGTGAAAGTTTTTTAATGCTTGATGCACATTGACGCATCAAAATACGCCCAACTTCAGTTGATCCAGTAAAGCTAAGTTTACGAACTATATCGCTTTCACAAAGCGCTTGCCCCACATCTGCTGCATCACCACTAATGGTGATCATTACATCGGCAGGTAAACCCGCTTGCAATGCTAAAACCTCTAAAGCATAGGCACTTAATGGTGTTTGCTCTGCAGGTTTGATTAACATTGAACAACCTGCAGCCAATGCTGGTCCAATTTTTCGGGTGATCATTGCCGCTGGGAAGTTCCACGGCGTAATTGCAGCAGTAACACCAATGGGCTGTTTTAATACCAATAAACGTTGTTGAGTTTGTGCAGAAGCAATGACATCACCATCAATACGGCGAGCTTGCTCTGCAAACCAACGAATAAATGATGCAGCATACTTAATTTCACCGCTGGCTTCCGCTAACGGCTTCCCTTGCTCTGCTGTTAAAATTTGTGCCAAATCATCTTGGTGTTTTAAGATCAATTGATACCATGTCATCAACAAATCGGCACGTTGTAAGGCACTAAATTGCTTAAACTTAGCTTGTGCTTGCTCTGAACGTAATATCGCAGCCTCAACAGAAGCACGGCTATGCTTTTTCACCCAAGCCAGCACAGCACCACTTGCGGCATCATGAACTTCAATAACCTCACCTTTAGGTGCGGCAAAAGAAATATCTGGATGCTGAAGTAAGTAGTGAAATTTTTGATCAATCATGTAGTCATGTCCATTGTCTTTGTTGTAACTTCAGCAAAACATGCTTTTAAAATATTCAATGCAGTTTTAAATTGAGCATCAGGAATAGTTAAAGGATATAAGAATCGGATTACATTCGCTTTACGCCCACAAGACAACAATATCAAGTTTTGACGCATAGCAACATCTTGAATTGCTTTGACTTGTTCAGCCGTTTCTAATTGTATTGCAACCATAGACCCTAAACCGCGCACATCTTGAACAAACTCATATTGTTGCTTTAAATCTCTGAGTGTTCCAAGCAACTCTGTACCAAGTTTGACTGCTCGTTCACATAATTGTTCTTCTTCAATAACATCAATAACTGCATGTGCTGCAGCTACAGCCAATGGATTACCTGCATAAGTTCCCCCTAACCCACCTGGATTTGGTGCATCCATAATTTCAGCACGCCCCACTACACCAGAAATCGGGAACCCACCGCCCAAACTTTTGGCCATTGTAATCAGATCGGCCTTCACATTTGGATGATGATCCATAGCAAACAATTTACCTGTACGTGCAAAGCCAGTTTGCACTTCATCAGCAATCAGTAAAATTCCATGTTGATCACAAATTTGACGTAGACGAATCATTAATTCAACTGGCGCAACGTGAAATCCTCCTTCACCTTGTACCGGTTCAAGCACAATCGCAGCAACATCATGCGCGGCAATATCAATATTAAAAATATCTTCTACACTCGCAATTGCATCATCCACAGTAACGCCATCACAAGCAACTGGATAACGCGCATGAAACACCCCAGCAGGCATTACACCAAAATCACGCTTATATGGCGCGGTCTTACCTGTCATTGCCATGGTCATAAAAGTTCGGCCATGAAATGCACCACCAAAGGTAATGATGCCATGACGCTTAGTTGCAGCACGGGCAATTTTGATGGCATTTTCAACTGCTTCTGCACCTGTGGTAAATAAAGCCGCTTTCGCAGGTGCTTTTACAGGTGCACGGGCAATAATTTTTTCAACCAATGAAATGTAGCTTTCATAGGGCGCAATTTGATAAGCAGTATGGGTAAATTTGCCCAATTGCTCACTTACTGCAGCAATCACTTTAGGGTGACAATGCCCAGTATTGAGTACGGCAATCCCTCCAGCAAAGTCAATATATTCATTGCCTTCTTGATCCCAAAGTGTTGCATTTTCTGCGCGTTGTACATACCACTGACACATCACTCCTACACCACGTGGAGTAACTGCTAATTTACGTTGATTTATTGCTGAGTTCTGCTTGTCCATAAGAATGCCTCTGTGTATTGCTTTATTGCTGTAAGTTATATATTGCATTTTTGATTGATCCAATGTGGCACTTTACGGCTAAAAAACCAGTGCCACTTTTATGATTTAATTAGGAGCCAATTTTCTATCTTTGCTTCAACAATGCCGAATACTGTGCAACCCCTTTGCAAAAAATTAAATTAAAGCATAATTTTAAAAAACCAGACAACCACAATAAACCATTAATATTTATATATTTAATTTTAAAAATAAAATATTTATTTAACTAAAAAATGAGGTTTTACAGTTAAATCTTAATCAATTTATTTGACAGTCTAAAAAAAACATAATACATATATTGTTATATGTAATATTTTAAACCATGGATAAGGAAATTTAAAATGACGACCCCAAAACTCAAACATTTTATTAATGGTCAATACAGCGTCAGCCCAGACAGCGAATATTTTGATTTGGTTAGCCCAGTGAACGCCAAAGTGATTGGCTCCTCACCGAATGCAACAACTGCTGATGTTGATGCAGCATATGCTGCTGCTAAACAGGCTTTTAATGTATGGGGCCGTAGCACCCCTTCTGCACGACAAAAAGCTTTATTACAACTGGCTGATGCCATTGAAGCCAATGCTGAGCGCTTGATTGAAGCACAGAGCCGTAATACAGGTCAGTTGAAACACTTAATTGCATCAGAAGAAGTTGCCATCTGTGCAGATCAAGTTCGCTTCTTTGCAGGTGCAGCACGACAACTCAATGGCACAGCTACTGGAGAATATCTCGATGGCTTTACATCAAGTATTCGCCGTGAACCTATTGGTGTAGTAGGCCAAGTTACTCCATGGAACTATCCACTTATGATGGCGGTTTGGAAGATTGCCCCTGCACTTGCCGCTGGTAATACCGTAGTCTTAAAACCGAGTGATACCACGCCTGAAAGTACTTTAGTACTCGCAGAAATCGCAGCACCATTTTTTCCACAAGGTGCCTTTAATGTAGTGCTCGGCCGTGCCGATGTCGGTGCTAAAGTCGTCTCACACAAAACCCCAGCCTTAGTCTCTATCACAGGCTCAGTACGAGCAGGTTTACAAGTTGCTGCTTCAGCTGCAACCAACTTAGCCAAGGCACATTTGGAACTTGGTGGTAAAGCACCTGTTTTGGTGTTTGAAGATGCAGATATCGATGCAGCAGTTGAACACATTGCCATGACAGGCTACTTCAACGCTGGACAAGACTGTACTGCTGCAACTCGAGTCATCGTTTCAGAAAAAGTTTATGCTGAATTTTTAAGTAAGCTGATCAAAGCAGCTCAAAACACTCGCTTTGGTGATCCAGATGATACCGAGGCACTCTATGGCCCGCTCAATAATGCTAACCAACTGGCTCGCGTCAAAGCTTTTATTGCTGATTTACCTGCACACGCCAAGGTAGAAACTGGAGGAAAACAAGCAGACCGACCAGGATACTACTTTGAACCTACAGTGATCTCAGGCTTAAAACAGCATGATGATGCAATTCAAAATGAAATCTTTGGTCCAGTCATTACGGTACAAAGTTTTAGTGATGAAGCAGATGCTATCGAAAAAGCCAACGATGTTGAGTATGGCTTGGCCTCAAGTGTTTGGACCAAGGATCATGCCCGTGCTACACGCTTATCATGTGTACTTGACTTTGGTACAGTGTGGATCAATACACACATTCCGCTGACTGCTGAAATGCCACACGGTGGATTTAAAAAGTCAGGCTATGGTAAAGACCTATCTGCTTATGGTTTCGAAGAATATACCCGTATTAAGCATGTCATGAGTGCTCATCAATAAAAATAATTCACAAATTAGGAGTTTACTCATGCAAAAACAAGAAATTAAAGCACTGGTCTGTAAGGCTCATCACGAGTTGTTTAACCTACATGACACTAGTGCATTAACACGTTATTTTTCCAAAGATTTTATCGAGCACTCTCCTTTGGTTGCCGATGGTCTAAGTGGTCTTAAACAGTTGGTGGAAGACTGTCCCCAACTCATCCATGAACCGGTTCGTGTGTTAGTCGATGGTGATTTGGTTGCACTACATGGGCGCTATCAACATTTAGATTCCCATCCATTGGTTGGTTTTGATATCTATCGTGTTCAGGATGGAAAAATCATT
This sequence comes from Acinetobacter rudis, assembly GCF_031157835.1. Taxonomy (GTDB): domain Bacteria; phylum Pseudomonadota; class Gammaproteobacteria; order Pseudomonadales; family Moraxellaceae; genus Acinetobacter; species Acinetobacter rudis_A. The sequence goes on from NZ_JAVIDR010000001.1 coordinate 391,168, forward strand.
GAACATTGGGATGGGCTTGTTGCAGAAGCTGCGCCCAACAGTAGTGGTCGCAGCCAATTAGATGGCCCAACGGAACTGCTCAGTAATCAAGATATAGCCGCGAATCGTGCGTTGGTTCTGCGCTTTTTTCAACAAGCATTGATTGATGGCGATTATGAGGCCTTTAAACAATATAGCGATGGTGAACACTTTTTACAGCATAGTCCAGACATTGGCGATGGCATCACCGCTGTAATTGATTTCTTGAACAAAATCCGAGATCAAGGCCAAGGTTTGCTATACTCACGTACACATCGTAGCATCGCTGATGGTCAATTTGTTTTAACGCATTCTGAGGGCAGCATTGCTGGCCAACGTCATGCTTATTTTGAATTGTGGCGTGTTGAAAATGCACAAATCGCAGAGCTTTGGGATGCCATTTTGGCAGTGCCAGAAGATCAAGATGCAGTTCATCGTTATGGTGTATTTTAATTTGTTCTAATTGGATCAAGCGTGGTCTTTGGCCACGCTGTGTAGAGAGTTCACTATGTCAGCATATACCATTATATTTGCACCCATCGGTCAGGCAACACGTTCTGAACAGGTGGTTGAACGCTTGGAAAATGCGATTATCTCGGGCTTGCTGAAAAGTAGTGAACAACTTCCTAATGAAGCCGATTTGGCACGTCTGATGGGAGTCTCGCCAATTACAGTACGTGAAGCCTTAAACACCTTACGTGTTAAAGGTCTAATTGATACACGACGTGGCCGTAATGGCGGCAGTTTTGTCTGTGAAATCCCCTCAGACCTACGGCAAAAACAGCAGCCTTTACGACAGGTTTCAACCGAATATTTGGCTGATTTGGGAGAGTTTCATTGTGCGATATTAACGCATAGTGTTCACTTAGCAGCACAAAGAACCACACAAAATGAACTCGACAAAGTTGCTGAGTTGATTGAACAATTTGCTCAAGCCGAACAGGCAGATCTCCGTGCTCAATTAGATTTACGCTGCTTGCTCACGCTCTGCTCATTTGCACAGTCCTCTCGACTTGCTCATCAGGAGCTCAGCATACAAGCAGAGTGGGCACCTCTAATTGCCATTATTTATCAAGATGATGCTTTCCACCAGCAGATGCTACAGCAGTATCAACACTTAATGAGTAATTTAAATCAGGGTAATGAGGAGCAATGCGTGCTACAAATCAGAAAGATGATGAGCATGCTTACAGATCAAATGTTACGTTATAAATTATCCATGCAATAAAAATATTGAAAGACCCAATCAAAACAGTAACAGCATTGGTCAATTCATATGGAATTTAGGAGTTACAGGAATGACCCAAAATCTATATATCACGCAACTACAACAGTTTCTCAATCAACTGATTGATGAAACCATGTCAACGGCTGCAGGATTAGCACAAAAATCAAGTCAGATTATTGACCATTCCCATATACAACAAAATAAGGGGGTTAAGCTTTCCAGCTTAGAGCGAACAGCAATACAACTGGAAATTCAATCGGCCTTACAACAAAGCCATTCCAGTCATGGTATTGGGTTTGCAAGCTATAGTCCAACCACCCAAATTGAACAAGATTATTGGACGCTTGAATGGTGGTACAAACAGGAAAATCAATTACAACAAGCCCAATTTGAAAACTATCAAAATACCCAACGTTTTCTCGATTTCCGTTCATTTGAATGGTTTCAACTCCCTGCAAAAACGCAACAACCTTATGTGCATGGGCCCTATGTCGACTATATCTGTAATGATGCTTATACCATCACCATCGCCTACCCTGTTATGCAAAACAACCAGTTTTTAGGGGTCATCGCGATTGATATATTGGTGGCAACACTTGAACAAATGATTTTGCCGAAACTTAAAAACATTGAGCAAAAGGCTGTAATTATTAATCAAAATTCACGTGTCATTGCATCCAATGATGTCAGCATACGCACAGGTACATTATTAAAAGATCCACCCCAGCCGCATACATATCATGCAGCTCAACATCCAATTCAATTGGTTGTTTTGTCTTAATAAGTTGATGTTTACACTGGGCTATACCTAAAACAACAACTTAAAATATAAGCAACTATATTTTAATTTTACTTAGGCAATCTCACTTTTTCGGCTGAAGGAATATGCCGTGGGAGCGCTGTGCCTAAAATTAGGTCATTGCCTGCAAATAGAAAACAAAAATGACAGGGATATCAAGATATGTCAGATCAAGCCCCCATCGGTAAACCGTTATCACTCTGGCAAGTCACCATTATTGGTCTCGCCTATATGACACCAATGACCGTTTTTGACACCTTCGGAATCGTCTCCAATATTACACAAGGCCATGTGCCACTGGCTTATATATTTGCGCTAACCGCTATGCTGCTTACTGCATTTAGTTATGCCCGATTTAGCCGTGCATCCAAACAACCTGGTTCTGCCTATAGTTATACTGCGCAGAGTATTGGTCCCAGAACAGGTTTCTTTGTAGGTTGGTGTTCCTTATTGGATTATCTATTGCTCCCATTAATTAATGTATTATTATCCGCAATCTACTTACATGCCCTGATTCCCAGTGTACCTTATGCAATTTGGGCGTTAATTTCTGCCTGCTTAGTCACCTTGGTCAACTGTTTTCGGATTCGTATCTTAGCCAATATTAGTTTGCTCTTTGTATTTGCACCTGTACTCCTCATGTTGGTATTTGTCTATTTGGTCATTACAGGTATAAATCAGCAACAAGGTATTGAGCATGTGCTCACACTACAGCCCCTATGGCATGGCCAAGCTGAATTTTCGACGCTCGTTGCAGGTGCCTCAGTACTGTGCTTTTCATTTTTAGGTTTTGATGCGGTGACCACGCTATCACATGAAACAGCCAATCCGACACGTAATATCCCACGTGCAGTAATATTAACAACCCTGATGGGCGGTATGATATTTTTCACGGCTTCATGGTTTATTCAACTTTATTTTCCAGATAACTCTCGCTTTAAAGACCCATCTGCCGCTTTACCAGAAATTGTGTTTTATGTTGGCGGTGCTTTTTTTCAGTCCATATTCTTATGCGGACAGATTTTAAATACACTTGCCTCTGGTTTAGCCTCACATGCCAGCGCCTCACGTCTTATCCATATTATGGGCAAAGACAATATCTTCCCTAAAAAATATTTTGGCATGCTACATGTACGGCTAGGAACCCCCTTATTTTCAGTCATATTTGTTGGCTTAATTTCTATGCTGGCAATGTTCTTAGACTTAGCCCAAGTGGTCAGTCTAATTAGCTTTGGTGCATTAGTCGCATTCACCGCAGTTAACTTTTCTGTTTTTGTGAAGTTTTATCTGCGAGATCAGCAACGACTAGGTCTGAAAAACAAATGTTTAAACCTATTACTCCCATTAATTTCCGTCATCTGCATCATCTACCTATGGGTCAATTTAGATCGAACATCCCTACTCTTCGGATGTGCATGGCTCAGTATGGGTATACTACTATTTTTCTATAAAGTACTTAAAAAACAAAACATTGTTATTACAAGTGCATACTAATTTAGATTGAGGAACATAAAATGAAATCTATCACCAAAACACAATTTTTAGATGATGTTGAATTTCGTCCCAGCCATGCTAATCAAGTCGGTAAGGAGTGGAGTTGGATTTCTCCTCAAGCCTGTAACGACCAGGCAACTCTAGATAACCCTGCAAACTATTATGAAAGCTCACTTTTGCCTTGGCACCAATTCGATCAGTTAGAGACAGATCTAGAATGTGATGTGCTGGTTATTGGTGGTGGTCTACTTGGTTCATCAGCAGCATTACATCTTGCAGAACTTGGTGTTGATACTGTGCTGGTCGAAAAAAATCGTATCGGCAGTGCTGCCTCTGGGCGTAATGGAGGACAACTCACCCCAGGTCTTGCACGTTGGGAAGCCGAAGAAATGATTGAGCGCCTCAGCCATGCCGATGCTAAAAAACTATGGCACTTTACCTCAACAGAAGCAATGCAGCTCATTGATGATATTTCTGATCAATATCAATTAGATTTTGCACGTAAACGCGGTCACATTACCGCTGCAATACACCAAGGTCATTTGGCTGCATTAAACCAAAGCGCAAGTGCGCGAAAGCATCTAGATGAAGACCATACTCGTCTTATCAACAAACAAGAATTGATGGATTATATTCAATCCGATTATTACCAAGGCGGTCTGATTGATGAACTCGGTGGACAAATTCATCCCCTCGCACTCACTCGCGGACTGATTTACGCTTTTTGCAAAAATAACGGCAAAGTTTATGAGCAAACTGAAGTCCAATCCATTGAAGAAAAAGCGGATGGTCTTTATGTAAAAACTGGCAATGCCATAATTAAAGCTAGAAAATCTGTGATCCTTGCTGTGCATCATGCCTCATTCAAACTGCTGCCTGAAAACAAAAAAACCACGATCCCTTTTTATACCTACGTTGGCACCACCGCACCTTTAGAGCTAGAAGTGAGTAAGCTTCTTCCTTTTGGCCATCCTGTCTACGACACCCAATTCCAAATTGATTACTACCGTCCTGTGACTAAAAACCGTTTACTATTTGGTGGTCAGGGAACAGGTTCGTGCTGGGGGCCAGAAAAAACAAAACAATATTTACAACACCGTATCCAAACTGTATTCCCTCAATTAAAACATGCGCAAATGGACTTTGTTTGGAGTGGAACAACCGATTTAACGGTCAATGGTGCAGTGGACAGTGGTAAATATGGTCAAAAACATCCGATCTATGCGGTACATGGCTGGAGTGGTCACGGCGTAGCTCAAACCGTGCGTATTGGCAAAGCCATTGCTGATGATTTTTCTGGTCAATCACAAGACTTTGATATGTTGTGCAAAATAGAACATCGAAATATCATACTCGGGCGTACACTTGCACCTGTGGTCATTCCGATTGCCAAGGGCTTTTTTGGCTTAGGCAGTTTAATCAACCCAAGTAAAATGGTCTCATTTTAAGTTATTCACTGCATAACACCTTGTGATGCCAATGTTTAAATTCGATCTATCGACTGCGGATTTTTAACATGATGTTGCATCACAACAATCAAACTATGCTAGTGTGTGGAGACCTTTTAGATCATTCGCAGGGAGTCGTGAGTGCGTAGTTTATTAGCCGATCATCTATTACAACGTTTGCAACAACAAAACGAAGGTGCTTTATATACTCGGGTCTTCCGTTGCTTACGCGATAGTATTATAGATGAAGTATTGCCACTAAAAACTCGCCTCCCCGCCTCACGTGATCTAGCTAAAGAACTCAATGTCTCACGCAATACCATTTTAAATGCTTATGAACAACTCAGAGCACAAGGCTATGTTGAAGCCATTACAGGCAGTGGAACTTGGGTCGTTGAAACACTACCAGAAAACTATTTAAACGTTCCAAGTAGCGACCAACCTATCAATAATGATCAATTTTTTGATTTAAAAGTGCTTTCCAAACGTGGCAGCGATTTTTTTGAACATGCTGCTGCATCACCTAATCAGTGGGGAGCTTTTGTACCTGGTGTACCAGATGTAACCGAGTTCCCTCATGCCGAACTGAGCAAGATACTCAACCGACTGAATCGCCAACCGCAAGTTCCCAACCTCATTTATACCAGTGATGCAGGCTGTACTGAGCTTAAGCAGGCCCTAGCAGCATACTTACGTGTTGCACGTTCAGTACATTGTGATGTCGATCAGATCTTTATTACTGACGGTATTCACCAAGCAGTTGATTTTATTTCACGAGTACTCTGCGATGTAGGTGATCATGTTTGGGTGGAAAACCCTGGTTATTGGGGTGCTCGTAATATTATGCGAATGAATGGATTAGCAATCCATCCAATGTCGGTTGACCATGAAGGAATTATTCCCGATCCAAACGCCCCCCTGCCGAAACTGATCTTTGTCACCCCTTCACATCAGTATCCACTGGGTTCACATTTAAGCTTGGCTCGTCGTCGCCAATTATTGGAACTTGCTCGTATTCATCAATCATGGATTATTGAAGATGACTACGACAGTGAGTTTCGCTTTGAGGGCCAGCCCTTTCCCTCACTACAAGGCTTAGAGGAAAATACCCCTGTAATTTATATGGGTACGTTTAGTAAAACGATCTATCCTGCACTACGACTCGGTTATATGGTGGTCCCCAAACGTTTAGTCGCAAGTTTAAAAACTATCTCGGCTGAATTATATCGTGGTGGTCATTTACTGATGCAGCGTGCGATTGCTGAGTTTATTCAAGAAGGACATTATGCTGCACATATCCGCCGCATGCGCCTACTCTATGCCAAGCGTCGAGCATTTTTAATTGAACTCATCGAACGTTATTTGGGACAAGATTTTGTGCATCAGTACAGTCGTCAAGCAGGTTTACATCTGGTATTGAAACTGCCTGATCATGCCGATGATGTAGCAATTGCCGCACTGGCATTACTGCGTGGAGTAAAAGTTCGACCACTTTCTAAATACTATACAGAGCCTTATCACCAAATCAGCCGTGGCCTATTGCTTGGGTTTGCCTGTGTGAGTGAAAAAGATATGTTGATTGCTTTTAGCGTACTCAGACAGTGTTTAAATGAACACGAGATTTACCCAAAAAAAGGTGATGAACTGAAACAAACAACAGTTCATCACCCAATGGAGCAACAGCTCAATCTCTAATAGGCAATATCTTTAAAAATGGCTACGCTTTAAATATTGCTGCGCCATAGTTTTTCTGTTGGCCTTGATTTGTAAATATAAGCCAATAAAAACCAGTAACAATGCTGCAGCACCTGTAGATAGCACCAAAGTCCGATATTGCTCCATAAAACTCATCGCAACTAATGCCGCAATAATAAATATGATCACTGCATAGCTCAGCCCAGGAAACAACCACATTTTAAGTTTAATTTCCCGTCCTTCACGCTCCATTTTACGACGTAGCTTGACCTGTGAAATTGCAATAACCAAGTAAACTAACATGGCAATCATTCCTGTGGTATTCATTAAAATATCCAAAATCTCACGAGGTTTGAGTGCATCAAAAAAGTTCATACATGCAATGATGATGGCCATAATACATGAGGCACACACAGCAAATATTGGCATACCATTCGCTCGCGTTTTTTGGAAAATCGCAGAAGCATCCCCACGTTTTGACAAAGAATATAACATTCGTGAAGCAGTATAATGTCCCGAAACAAAACAGCTACTAACCGAAGTGAGTACCGCAAAGTTCATTACCCACTGTGCACCTGGTATACCCAGTGCTTCAAAAGCCCGTCGATATGCACCATAACCTGTTTGACTAAGCAAAGGATCATTCCAAGGGACAATACACACAATAAGGAAAATAGAACCAATATAGAAAATACACACTCGCCAAACCACTGAGCGAATTGCGCGCTTGGTTTGTTCAACTGGATTTTTTGATTCAGATGCCGCAATAGTCACAATCTCGGCACCAAGAAAAGAAAACATTACACCTAATAAAGCAACAATCACAGGCCCAATACCATTGGGCATAAAGCCGCCATGCGCAGTAATATTGTATAAACCATTTACTTGCGCCAAAGGCCAAAAGTTAAGTAATGCCAGTGTCCCAAGTACAATAAACACCACAATTGCAACGACTTTAATTAAGGCAAACCAAAATTCAAACTCTCCGTATTTACTCACGTTTAAAAAGTTAATCGCAATCAAGACAAAGGTCATAATAAAGGTATAACTATTGACACTCAGGATAGGCATCCATTCATGCAAGATTATCCCTGCAATATAGGCTTCCCATGCCATAAGTAGCGTCCAAAACCACCAGTATAACCAGCCAATTGTAAAGCCAGCCCAGCGTCCAATTGCACGCTCTGCATAGGTTGAAAAAGATCCTGTATCTGGTGAAGTAGCAGCCATTTCACCGAGCATACGCATAATAAAAACCACCAAGATCCCACCCGCCAAATAAGCCAACATCGCTGCTGGACCTGCTTCAGCAATAATACTGCCAGAGCCTACAAATAATGCTGCACCAATCACGCCAGCAATTGACATCATGGTCAAATGCCGAGTTTTTAAAGCGGTACTCAGTTCGTTTGAAGATTGTTGTTGGTTTATTTGCATAGTAAATTCATTCCATGAATAACCACGATTAACTGCATATAGAACAAAAGTTAATAATTAAAGCGCAGTCGTAACTACACTTGAAATTCAATATTATCTTCAGCTCTATCCTGTCGCTTACAGTTAAATATTGATCTCCATATGCTATGGAGCGTGTTTTTTTAAATAAATGTTTTTTAAATCTCGATTAATGTCGCCTGTTTATGCTCGATAAACGAGTACCAATTATTGTTTAAGAGATAGAGCCAATGTTTAATAATTAATCTACGTATCAATATTTAAAAAATGAAAAATGAGCAATGCATTCAGATGCTCATAAGAAAAATAGTTTTATAGGCATAAAAAAAGACCCCTTAAGGGGCCTTTTCTGCACAGTTAATTAAGTTAGTGACTTAATTAAGCTGCATATACTGGGTGTTTTGCACAAACAACAGCAACTTTCGCTTTAACAGCTTCAATAACTGCTTCATCACCTTTGCTATCTAGAATGTCAGCAATCCAGTTTGCAAGTTCAGTAACTTCTGCTTCACCAAAACCACGTGTAGTAACTGCTGGTGTACCAATACGAACACCAGATGTTACGAATGGAGAGCGTGGGTCATTTGGAACAGAGTTTTTGTTCACAGTAATATGAGCAGCACCTAACCAAGCATCAGCATCTTTACCAGTAATGTCTTGTTTAATCAAAGACAATAGGAATAAGTGGTTTTCAGTACCACCAGATACCACATCATAACCACGTTCGATGAAAACTTTTGCCATAGCTTTAGCATTTTTAACAACTTGTTGTTGATATGCTTTGTACTCAGGTGACATTGCTTCTTTAAAACAAATTGCTTTAGCTGCAACAGCATGTACCAAAGGACCACCTTGGTTACCAGGGAATACAGCTGATTGAAGTTTTTTCTCAATTTCTTCGTTTGCTTTCGCCAAGATTAAACCTGAACGTGGACCACGCAAAGTTTTGTGTGTAGTCGTTGTTGTTACGTCAGCAATTTGTACTGGGCTTGGATATACACCAGCAGCAACCAAACCAGCAACGTGTGCCATATCTACGAATAAATATGCACCTACTTTGTCCGCGATATCACGGAAACGTTGCCAATCAACAACTTGGCTATATGCTGAGAAACCAGCAACGATCATGCGAGGTTTATGTTCTAATGCTAAACGTTCAACTTCTTCGTAATCGATCTCACCAGTTTCTGGGTTTAGACCATATTGAACAGCATTATATGTTTTACCTGAGAAGCTTACTTTAGCACCATGAGTCAAGTGACCACCATGAGCCAAACTCATACCCAGTACAGTATCTCCTGGGTTAAGAAGCGCTAAGTAAACAGCAGAGTTAGCTTGTGAGCCGGCATGTGGTTGAACGTTTGCATAGTCAGCACCAAACAACGCTTTAGCACGATCAATTGCTAATTGTTCAATGATGTCTACATATTCGCAACCGCCATAATAGCGTTTGCCAGGATAGCCTTCGGCATATTTGTTGGTGAGCTTAGAACCTTGTGCTTCCATTACAGCTGGAGAACAGTAGTTTTCAGAAGCAATAAGCTCAATATGCGCTTCTTGGCGTGCATCTTCAGCAGAGATTGCTTGAGCTAATTCTGGGTCAAATTCAGAAATAGAGATATTGGCAAACATTAGCGAAATCCTAATTATCAAAGGCGGTTAAGCCGTGCTCAGTTTGGCCGACATTGTAACACGAAGTTATGCATTAAGCAGAATGAACTTTACTCAATATTCAACAAAAATTATCCAATGCTCCGATTTAACTCAAAAAGGGAGTAAATAAGACTAATCTAGTGATTATTGACAAGTTTTCAAATCAAAATAAATAGCGCAATAAAAACATTTTGTTTACGTAAGCAACAAGCCGCTGGGCAATATTTGTATGGAATCGGCAGTTCAGGTAAATTGAGCGTATACAACCCCCTTATTGATGATTATGCACGCACTCATTTTAGATACTGAAACACACACGCTCAACGGTTTACCTATCGAAATTGCTTACGCACCAGTGAGCATCGCAAATGCGAAGTTAAGTTTAGATCGTAATCAAATGTATGATCAGCTGTTCAGTATTGGCCACGAAAAAATTTCCTATGCTGCTATGGCAGTACACCACATCTTAGAAAGCGACCTTGTTGGTCAACCAGACTACTCTAGCTTTACCCTACCCAGTGAAACACAATACATCATTGGGCATAATGTAGATTACGATATTCGAACCATTGAAAAATGTGGAATAGACTGTAGCAATATTAAAGCCATATGTACGCTAGCCTTAGCACGTCGTGTTTGGCCTGACGCAGAAGCTCATAATATTTCTGCATTAATTTATCAAATTAGCCAAGGGAGCAGTAAAGCACGAGACATGCTTAAAGGTGCTCACCGCGCTGATGCTGATATTATTTTAACTGCAAATATTTTGCTGCATATTGTGCATCAACTTAATATTCAATCGATGGAACAGTTATTTATTGCCTCAGAAGATGCACGTATTCCTCGTACATTAAACTTTGGTAAACATCGTGGTAGTTTAATTACCGATCTCCCAGCAGACTATATTCAATGGTTACTTCGTCAAGAAGACCTCGATGTCTATTTACGCAAAGCACTAGAAAATACTGCACTAAAAACTGTGTAAATATTCAAAATTAATAATGACTTAGAGATCAGCCTAAAGTCTAATGGTACAAGTCAATAAAATACGTTGTAATGGCATTTCATTTAGTTGTACCTTGAACATTTAACCCACCTTGGTGGGTTTTTTTTTGTGTTCAGCTTGCAAAAGTAGCAAGATAAATACAGAACATACTCATAACAAAAATAACAGCAATAAACCGCTGGGCCTGATAGCTCAAAATAAACATTACAATGAGTGCAGCAAGCGTTACGCTGCCCAAATAAGTTGTAATACCAACAGAAAGATCAAAATGTTTAATGCACATCAGCAAACTTAATAACAATTCCAAACAGCCAATTCCACGAAGTGCAAAAATATTGAACTGACTTAAACTCACTGAAAACAAAGCCTGTTGGTGTTTTTCCATTGAGCAAACCATACACCCCAATGCCAACAACAATCGCCCCCAAATAAACCAAATAAACATCAAATTTGCTCCTTTTCAGTAGGCTGTACTGGAGCTGAAGCGCGTACATGTCGTTTAGCTTTAGGCTGTGATGGGTTTTTATTGTTTTTGATGTGGTAAAAAATGAATATCACAATACAAGCAAATATCATGGCGCCAATATCTATAGCGGCAACGGCTGTTTGCCCCAAAAACAAGCTCTCCCAAAGTGGCATGCCACCAGTCAATGCATTAACGACTGGAAGTAGCACAAATAACCCAGCTAATAAACCCAACTGTTCAAGCCAAGCTTGCCTGTGCGTACGCAAAGCAGCATGAATAAAACTAAGCAACCATATGGTAAAAAATGTATAAATTTCCAAATCACGGCGATTTGCAATTGAGTCTGGAATCAAACGTGCCGCATATAAATAACTCACACAAGCCAAAACTAAACCCACAATTACTGCAACATTACAACATTGCATTAATTTTAATCCCCAAGGGCTATTTTTTGCTTTATTCATCCCTTGTTTTTTAACCACCCAAAGCACTTGACCTGAAGCAATCATGACTAGTCCCATTAGACCAGAAAAGAACAATAAAGCTCTTAAAACCATATCGCTACCACTCGCACGATGTAAAGCCAACATCAAGTTATAAATCGAAGCTGCTACTGGTGTTTGCATGGTTATTTGGATAGGTTGCCCGGTTACCAGATTAAATTTTTGAAACGGTACTGACTTCATTTTAGATAGGCTGTCACCATATCTTGCTCTAAACTCGACTTGTGCCTGTGCTGTATTTGGACTTTCAATAATAATCATTGCAACAGGATTGTCTTTCCACTGTTTTTGTACAGTCGCGAGTAAGGGCTTAAGCTGAGGCAAACTGTTAACAGTAGGCTGAGCACGGGCAAATAATGAGTGATCCCTCTGCCCTCGTGATTGCTCCAATTTCGAAACTAAAGCGCTAGAAGTACTGATCTGCTCATGCTGCAAGGCAGTGATAAATTGTGATTTTCCTTGAGGATAAACACGTTCAATTGTCCAAGGCATTAAGGTATAAATAAGCAATAATAGCCCACTAAAACTGATCATGAGTTGGAATGGAATACTATAAACAGCTGTAATATTGTGCCCATCCAACCAGCTTCTTAGCCCTTTACCACGACGAAATACAAAAAACTCTTTGAAGATTTTTTTATGGATCACGATTCCACTAATCAAAGCAACCAACATAAATAACGTCGCAATACCAACAATCCAACGCCCTAAGCTATGCGGTAAGCCATATAATTGAAAATGTAAAACTGAAATAAACTCAGCACCAGCAGTGTTCTTTGTGGTTAATTTCTGCCCTGTTGATGCATCTAAAAAAGTTTGTTTAGGTTTTTCATGGCCAATCAAATGTTGCCCATAAGCCAATGTACTGACATTAATCGTTGGTTGAGCAGTATTCGCCAACTTAATCTGCCAAGTTCCAGCATGTGGTGCTGTTCGATTCAGATAACTTAATGCAAAATCTAATTGCTGTTGCTCAGTGGTATACGGTAGAGACTGATGTAACTCTGGTTGTAACCAAAGATTAAGATGCTTCTGATAAAAACTTAAACTGCCAGTGCAAAAAATCACATATAACAGACAACCTGCTAAAATCCCCAACCAGCCATGTAACCAAGACATTGCCTGACGTGCCGTTTCTTTTTTCCCATCAATACGCATGATTATTCTTAGCCTTGTATGATGAGTAAGCAAGCATAAAAAACTGCACTCGGTACTACCACCAAAAGTGCCGCATAACTACTAGATCGGCTAATAAATACCACCATAAAAGTGATCACGTGTACAACAAACGCTAACATCGTGGCTGCCAATACGGTACTTGCCAAGACTGGTTGACATAGCTCTAACACATAGAGGGCACTGACTGTAGCTAATACATATCCTCCAAGTAGTGCAATAATAAAGCGATACAGTACCGTTAAACGATATTTTAGTAACAAGAAGCGTGCTGAAGTTTGTGTTCTTTCAGATTTAAAAATTTGTGAAACAGACATTTTTTATCTCATTTTTATTCATACTCAATTGCATGACTACATCTATATAGTCATGACAATTGATTTATTTATGGTCAAATTAAAAACTGTATCAGTTCACTTAAAACTGATAACTGTAAGACAAGACATAATTTCGAGGTTCTGCAAAAGTTGCATTATCAACATTAAGACGATATTTAACATTAGCTATATTATTGATATTAAAAGAAATTGAATGATTGTGTTGATTATTGTATTTCAACATTAGATCCGTCACTAAATATGATTTTTGCTTAGAAGCATTCACCGCAGCCATAGATTTTGCAGTGGCATTTATGATGTCGCTTTGCCATCTTAAATTTGCTCCCACTTTCCACGGTGCAAAGTGTGCAGGGAGTTGATATAAAGTATGTAGTTTTAATATCTGCTTCGGCTGATCAAGTTGAATTTTTTTAGAATTTTCTTTTGTTGTTGCATAAGTATAAGCTGTACTTAGCTGCCAATCAGGAGTTAACTGCCCCACCAACTCTACTTCATAACCTTTTGTTTTTGCACCTCGTACCGCACGATAATAGCGTTCGTTTGCAGTAGAAATACCGGTATATTCTGCTTTATTGTCAATCATTGACTTAAAGTAGGCCATGCTCATTTGCAAAGTATCATCATAAAAACTGCCTTTGAGCCCTAACTCATAATGATGCCCTTGCAAAGGATCTAAAAACTTTTCAAGTATATCTTTCTTATTTTGTGGCAGAAAAACATTGCTATAACTCACGTAAGCACTTAGATCAGATCGAAGATCATAGAGTAAGCCAGCATAAGGTGTCACAATACCGTGTCCGGTATATTGACGGTTAATCTTATTGTTTTTTATAGAGGCAATTTCATAATTTGAACTGCGAGCGCCCAAAACGAAGTGTGTTTTTTCTAATACATTTAAACGTGTTGCAACATAAGCACTATATTGATTGGTGTTTGTTAAGTTAAAGGTTTTATTGGCTGTGAATAAATCTGCTGGACGAGCAATTTCACCATTCCAATGTGCCAATTCAACCCAGTCTTTACCAACAGTGTAGCTATAATGATCTTTAGATTGAGTATGTTGATAACTTGCCCCCAATACTAAATCTAAATTAGCTGCACGATGTAAATCTATAATGCCAGCAAGATAACTATCAATGCCATGTATGGCCATATCAAACTGCTTTGAACCAGCTGAGACACGCCCTTTACCCGCTTTAAAATCAACGTTTTTATCAGGAAAACCTACAACACCCCAAATACCATCTGTTTTTTGTTGTAAGTAGTTATAGTTAAAAAATACATTCCATTGATCATTAATTTTATGCTTTGTATTTATGAACGCATTATAGGTATCTGTATCGGTATAGGTCCAATTCGGTGCCGAATTATAAAACCAAGCATGATCATACTGAATATTATTCGCAAATAACGCTGTACCATGTACGCTTAAACCATGTACAGCACTACGCTGATACATTAGTCCAGTGTCAACTGTAGTCTGCGAATTGGGATCAAAACCTAGCGTAGCGTAAAACACAGCATTGTTTTGTTCACCACGAGACATAAACGAATGATGATCCAAATAAGACAATACGGTACGCCCACGTAAACTCCCAGCATCATTTAAAGGTGTCTGGGCATCTAAACCGTATTTAAGTCCTGCATACTTATGCTCAAAATTACGACTGCTTAAACTAAATCGTGCAATTGTTTCAGAAGCTGTAGCTAATTTACGTTTAAAATCAACTGTTGCACTAGGATAGCCAGCTCCCGTGCTCAAACCAGTCGCCCCTTTTACTACCGTTAAGCTTTCATAAATACTCGGATCAAGTTTAGACAAATTTAAGCCACTGTGTCCTTCAATCGCAGCAGAACTCATCACACCATCCATAGAATAGTTGTTGATCTGAGAACCGCGCGCATAAATACTGCTATATTCTCCACCAACACCCATGGCCCCTGGTGCACCTAAGCGCCGTATCGACAACCCAGAAACTTGGTTTAATACCTCACCGACACTACTCAATTGTTGGTTATCTATTTGTACCGCATTTACCACACTGACAGTTTGAGGGGTATCTTTTAAAGCCAATTTAAGTTTAGTGGCTGTATTGGAATTGTGTTGGGTATAACTCGTATCATCACGCTGAGCATGCAATTGAATCACAGGCAATTGAATGCTTTCTGCTGCATAAGCCAGCGCATATGTACTCAAACAAGAAGTTGACATCAAGCCTATAGATATGGCGAGTTGGCTCAGTTTAAAAACCGTATGATTAGAAAAATCACTCATTTTATTTTCCACAATATGCGTTCGTACAGAGGCATTTCAAATACCCCCATTATTTTGTTTTTTATTTTTTCTATTTAATACAAACTATTAAAACGTGGTAATGGCTGTCGGCTTGATAAAACCAAAGCATAACGTTTTAAAGCAAAATAGATTTGTTGAAATATCACTTTTAATCCAAGCATTTGTACATGTAATTGTTTTAAAATAGTCGATACATGATGGAAAAAATTGAACCCCAAATAACCAGTCACACTGTAATAAAGTGGATTAGTCATATTGAAGCACTGCTTAGATAACACCCCCAATTTATATTGTTGGAAGGAATGCCCCTGCCGATTCACCAATTCTGTTACTTGTTCATTTTGTTTTAATACCATTTGTAATGTTGTATGGTTCGGCAAAAGAGAAGAAAAGAACATGTTGCTTGATATTAATTGTAAAAATATTGTTATTTTTAAAAGCATTACACATAAGGCATGCGAAACATTGACACTCAAGAGAAACTCTTCAAATTACTTATTATGTAAATATAGTAACATATAAACCATTATTTATTACAAAAATTTAACAATGTAGCAAATTTATCGAAGCAATCAGCGCCAATATTAAGTAAAAATAAAGTAAACTCTTTAAATTCCTTCAGATTAATAACAGAATGTAATGTGTTTAATTGATTAAAATTCAAACAAAATACTTTATTATTCAACTGATTTAGAGTTAAAGATCTCGATGCTAAAGTAAGACAAGTATTCAAATAAAAAAAACCATGTGCTTATACATGGTTTTTTATAACAGCTATTTTAATAAACTAAACCAGAATATCTCGTTTACCATTGGCTCCCATACTACTTACAATGCCATTTTCTTCCATCTGATCGATAATCCTTGCAGCACGGTTATAGCCTAAACTGAATTTTCGCTGCAATGATGATGTTGAAGCCCGTCGAGTTTCTAAGACAAAAGCTACACACTGATCGTATAACGCATCTCGATCACTCGCACCTTCACCCTCTTCAAAGCCACGACTGGTTGGTTCCTCATCATATGGCGTTAAAATTTCATCCACATAATTTGGTGAACCCCGTTCACGCCATGCATCACAAATTCGGTTTACCTCATCATCGGCAATAAATGCACCATGTACACGCTCTGGCTCAATTTTACCTGGTCCAAGGAATAACATATCACCATGTCCCAAAAGATCTTCTGCACCACCAGCATCTAAGATGGTTCTTGAGTCGATTTTACTGTTGACCCGAAGTGCTACGCGTGTTGGTATATTGGCTTTAATTAAACCTGTGATTACATCAACCGACGGACGTTGCGTTGCAAGCAGTAAATGAATACCTGCAGCACGAGATTTCTGTGCTAAACGAGTAATCATTTCTTCAGCTTTTTTTCCAACCTGCATAATCATATCTGCAAATTCATCTGCAACAATGACAATCATTGGCAACGAGGTTAAACGTGGAGCACGTTCTTGTGTCGCAGAGTCACCTGGTTTCCATGTCGGATCAATCAGATCTTCACCATTGGCCAAGGCCTCTTCTACTTTGCGGTTATAATCACTAATTTTTCGGATCTTCAAATAAGACATCAACTTATAACGACGTTCCATTTCATTAACACACCAGTTTAATGCATTAACTGCATCTTTCATGTCTGTCACAACGGGTGTTAATAAATGCGGTATATCATTGTAGTTCGCCAATTCTAATTGTTTAGGGTCAATTAAAATTAAACGAAGTTGATCTGGCGTGTACTTCAATAACATGGACAAAATCATCGCATTCACTGCAACAGATTTCCCTGATCCTGTTGTACCTGCAACTAACATATGTGGTGCTTTTGCAAGATCGGTCAAAACAGGATTTCCCGAGATATCCTTACCCATTGCCATTGAAATTAATGCCTGAGGATCACGATATGCAGGTAACTGCAACAACTCAGTTAAACGCACCATTTCACGACTACTATTAGGTACTTCAATGCCAATATAAGGTTTACCTGGAATAACCTCCACTACACGTACTGAGGCCATAGACATTGAACGTGCTAAATCACGAGAAATATTTGTGACTTTAGATGCTTTTACCCCTGGTGCCAAATCAAGTTCAAAACGTGTAACAACAGGACCAGGCTGTGCCTCAATTACTTTCGCTTTTACATTGAACTCTTGAAGTTTAATTTCCAATAACTCTGATAACCGAGCTAACTGCTCTGCAGTAAAATTGACCTTTTTATTTGGGTCTACATCATCCAACAAATCTAGTCCAGGTAACGGCGGAAGATCTAAACGCTTCTGTGCGACCTGCATAGCACGTGACATTGGGCGTCCCATCGAATCAGTGAGTGGTGCATCAAACTCATCTATTTCAATTGATACATCTTGCTCTTCATCCGGCATACCTGCACTTTCTTGCCAAGCATTACGAAAAGCATCTTTATCTGCCGCTACACGTTGTTTTTCTTCATCTGAAATAGAGCTCTGTAGATGTGTCTGTACTTCAGCACGAACAAAAGGTGTCGATTGTGCATAAGAGCTCATTTTAGGTGGTAATTGTGCTTCTAACGCTGGCTCTGCCTGCACATGCTCAGTTTTCAACTGTGATGAATAATCACCTTGATGGTCTGCCAACATGGCCAATTCATCCAGCTCAGAAGCTAAAGATGCTGTTGAATTAATCTCTGAATCAGCAATAGTACCAGCTTCAACAGCCGTTATTTCTGTCGCTTGCTCCATAACAGCAGTATCGCTATGTTGCATTTTTGCATTAGGTACGGCAGCCAAAAGTTCATCAAAAATTTGGTCGTTATCCCAATCTAGAGCACTGGTGCCTGTTGTAGCAGCATGACCTGCAACCGCTGCAGCAGACGCTGTTACAGCAACAGCACCCACAACTTTATCTGTCACATCTGTGCCTTCATCCTGTGCAGCACGTAACAATGCATCAATTTCAGTTTTATGATTATTGGGTTGATGTAAAGCTTTCCACACCTCTCCAGTTGGCACAACACGTTGAGTATCTTTTTCTAGAGCATGCGCTTTGGCAATAGTTTGCTCTAGTTGCTCATCATCTATATCTGTAATTGCTGTAGCCTGTGACGATTGCTGCTCATAATGCATCATGTCATCAAATAATTGTTGAGCAGCACGATCTTGTTGTGGTTTAAGCGCTTGCGTTGTTGCTGAATCAAGTGTCTCAGCTGCAGTTTCACCCGCTGCTACTGCAGCCACTTTTGCTGATTCTGCGTTTTCTTTAGTATGTTTGTCTTTCAGCTGACTATTTGCTTCGGTTCTATCATAAGCAGCTTCTGATTCAGGTACATTTTTATAAAACAATTCTTGTAAATATGCAGGCATGGCTTTGAGCGTTGCCCATGTTCTATTCCAATGAATACCAAACGCAAGTGTGAACAAAACCAACCAAAGGACAACTAAGAAAATGACCGCGCCATAAACCGTCAACAAACCCTCTAATCCCTGACCAATTTCAAAGCCAATAATGCCACCTGAAGCATTATCTAAAGTATCTGCTGGCACAAGCCAAAGTAGATTCAACAATGAAGCACTGGTAAGGATAATAAAAAATTGGGCAGCATAACGAAAAGGACGACTTAAGAAACTGTGCGGCCACCAAACTTGAACTGCTTCAAGAAAGATAAAAATTGGAATGAATAAACTTGCCCACCCCAAAAAGCCGAACAGTAAATCGGATAGCCAAGCACCGACCACACCACTGGCATTTGAGACTTGTTGAGTATCACTTGATATATGCATCCAGCCGGGATCGAATGGTGTATAAGTCACAGTGGCAAGGAATAAATATATTCCAAATGAAATCAAGAAAATTGTAACTAAAAAGCGTTGTGGATAAACACTCGGCACCGCGGTCATATACTGTCCTGTAGGTTTTAATGCATCAATTCGGAGATGTTAAAACGAATCGTTATGGTCAAATGCAAATTTTTTTATATTATGCACCTGTTCTACAAAAAAGGTGCATGTTTCTTTTACTGTATATTAAATTGTTTCAAACTCACAAGCCACTTGGCATTGACTATAGCCAGTTTCGATCATGATGATCTATATTACCCAGTTTCAAGCGCACAACAAAGTGCAAGTTTCACGTATAATCTTGAGCAACTTTAGAGATCACTAAAAATTTGAATAAGGATACATTTCATGGCTCAACGTCATTCACGCTTAATCATTTTAGGTTCTGGCCCTGCTGGCTATAGTGCGGCTGTTTATGCAGCACGTGCCAACTTAGCGCCGACACTTATTGCAGGTATGCAATTAGGTGGTCAATTAACCACAACAACAGATGTTGAAAACTGGCCAGGTGATGCAGAAGGTCTTACAGGCCCAGCGTTAATGGAACGTATGCAAGCACATGCAGAACGCTTTGGTACAGAAATGATTTATGACCATATCAATGAAGTTGATCTGAATGTACGCCCATTCGTACTAAAAGGTGATATGGAAGAATACAGTTGTGATGCATTAATTATTGCTACTGGTGCAACTGCACAATACCTAGGATTAGAATCTGAACAAGCGTACATGGGCCAAGGTGTTAGTGCCTGTGCAACTTGTGATGGCTTCTTCTACAAAAATCAAAAAGTCATGGTTGTAGGCGGTGGGAACACAGCAGTTGAAGAAGCGCTTTATCTATCAAATATTGCTTCTCATGTTACTTTGGTTCATCGCCGTGACAGCTTGCGTTCTGAAAAGATCTTGCAAACACAGCTATTTGAAAAAGAGAAAGAAGGTAAGATCAGCATCATTTGGAATCATCAAGTTGAAGAAGTGCTTGGTGAGGCTGCATCAGGTGTGACTGCGGTACGCATCAAATCTACACAAGATCAATCTACTCAAGACATTCCTGTACAAGGTCTCTTTGTTGCAATTGGCCATAAACCAAATACAGCCATGTTTGAAGGACAGCTTAAACTTCGTGATGGTTATATTGAAGTTAGTGGAGCTCGTGGAAATGCAACCGCAACCTCTGTAGCTGGTGTCTTTGCTGCTGGAGACGTTGCAGACGATGTATACCGTCAAGCCATTACTTCAGCGGGTTCTGGCTGTATGGCTGCTCTTGATGCAGATCGTTATTTGGAAACATTAAAATAATTATCCCCTGCTCATAGGAACAGCGCACAAGCTTTTCCCCTTCCCCAGATTTAGGGGAAGGTCGGGATGGGGATTACAAGTCACGTTAAGATGACTATAATCAAGCCCGAAATAAACAGGAGGCACTATGTCATCAGCAAGTCAACTCAATGACAAGCAACTTGAAGCAATGAAATACACTCAAGGACCCTTGTTAGTACTTGCAGGGGCCGGTTCGGGTAAAACATCTGTAATTACTCGTAAAATTGCCTACCTAGTACAACAAATTGGCATTCCTGCCTATCGTATTACAGCAATGACATTTACCAATAAAGCTGCACGTGAAATGAAAGAACGTGTTGCTAAGTTGTTATCTAAAGAACAAGGCAAAGGTTTATCCGTTTCAACTTTCCATACTTTTGGGCTAAACATGTTACGTTTAGAGTTGAAAAATACACCACTTAAAAATAATTTTTCAATTTTAGATGCCGATGACTGTAAACGAATTTTGATGGATCTGATGCACCGTGACAATTTATCCGGAGCAGAAAGTAAAGATCTCATTGCCAAAGCAATGAAAAAAATTTCCGATTGGAAAAACGACCTCATTTTACCTGAGCAAGCACATAGCACCTGCGAAACAGAAGAAGATGTTCAGTTCGCTCATCTTTATCAGCTGTATGAGCGCAATCTGCGTGCTTACAATGCAGTAGATTTTGATGACCTTATTGTTTTACCCACACGCTTACTACAAGAAAATGCAGAAGTTCGTGATCGTTGGCAAAACAAAACCCGCTATTTACTGGTAGATGAATATCAAGATACCAATACTGCACAGTATATTTTAGTCAAGCTACTCGTTGGAGTAATGGGACAGTTTACTGCGGTGGGTGACGATGACCAATCCATTTATGCATGGCGTGGTGCTAAACCTGAAAACATGGCTTTACTCAAAGATGACTTTCCAAACTTGAAGGTTGTAAAGCTGGAGCAAAATTACCGCTCTACCAGCCGTATTTTAAAAGCTGCAAACCATGTGATTGAAAACAATCCCCATATTTTTGACAAAAAATTATGGAGTGATAAAGGACATGGTGAAATCATTCGGGTTATTACTTGCCGTAATGACGATGATGAGGCTGAACGTGTGGTTAAAGACCTCCTCACTCATAAACTGATGAACGGCAAAAACTGGAAAGACTATTGCGTACTTTATCGTGGTAATTTCCAAGCTCGCGTGCTTGAAACTCAGCTTCGTCAAATGCAAATTCCGTATAAACTCTCTGGTGGTCAGTCTTTCTTTGCCCGTGCAGAAATCAAAGACATCATGAGTTATCTACGCATAATCATCAATCCAGAAGATGACAGTGCATTTTTACGTATTATTAACACACCTAAACGTGCTATTGGCCCAGTGACTTTAGAAAAACTTGGTTTATTTGCACAAGAAAATCATCTTTCTTTACTCAGTGCCGCTGGTGATCAACGTCTTCGCATGGTATTACCACAAAAAGCCACCAGTCAATTAGCTGAATTTTCAGACTTTATAAGTAAATTCACGCGTGAATTGCTAGAAGATGATGAGCCTGTACCAATCATTCGCCAAATGATGAATGAAGCTGGTTATATCGACTATTTAAGAGAAACAGCGGCAACTCCTGCGCAAGAAAAAACCAAACTAGATAATGTCGAAGTACTCTATAGCAGTATTCAAAGTTTGATTAACCGTGCAGAAGATGTAGATGAACGTAATATTGAAAGTGTCATTCGTAAAATGGTCTTGCTTGATATGTTAGAGCAACAGCAAGAAGATGAAGATACTGACAAAGTTAATTTATTAACCCTACATGCTTCGAAGGGTCTTGAGTTTCCTTTTGTTTATATTATGGGATTAGAAGAGGAATTACTTCCTCATAAAAACTCGATTGCAGCAGAGACCATTGAGGAAGAACGCCGTTTAATGTATGTGGGAATTACCCGTGCGCAACAAGCACTCACGCTGACCTTAGCTGAGCAACGTAAAAATGGTGGGCAAATGAAGCAAATGACGCCAAGTCGCTTCCTTGATGAGTTGCCACAAGATGATCTTGATTGGCTCGGCCGTAAAAAGAAACTTGCTGAAAATGTTGATCCCAAACAACAAGCACAGCAATATTTACAAAACTTAAAAGCCCTGCTCAAACGTTAAGTTTGATCAGGCTATCTCCTAACTTTTTATTTTTACCATAGGCCTTATTTATGAAAGTCCAAGTGAAAGTTCTTGATTCACGCTTAGGTTCAACTTGGCCAATGCCAAGTTATGCAACAACAGGTTCAGCAGGTCTTGATCTACGTGCATGTATTGATGAAACAATGACAATTGAACCAGGTCAAACTGTATTAATCAAAACAGGTATGGCCATTTATATTGAAGATATTCACTACGCTGGTTTAGTTTTACCACGTTCAGGTTTAGGTCATAAGCATGGTATTGTACTTGGCAACCTTGTCGGTTTGATTGATTCAGACTACCAAGGCGAACTTATGGTTTCAGTATGGAACCGCGGACAAACAACCTTTAGCTTAGAACCAGGCGAACGTCTTGCTCAATATGTTCTCGTTCCTGTTGTACAAGCAGAATTTGATATCGTTGATGACTTTATTGCAAGTGATCGTGGTGCAGGTGGCTTTGGTCATACTGGTCAAAAGTAATAGTTATCTAGCTATTACCTAGACGATTGAAGCACGCATTTTGCGTGCTTTTTTACTGTCTATTTAACCTTGTTTGAATTTGATTAAAAATATCCAATAACTAAAGGCAATAACCAATGCCAACCCCATACCAAAGGGCTCAAGATAAATTTCCCACCACGGTGATGGCATTGTTCCTGTGTGCGCCCAGCCCAATCCAAGAAAAAACACACCCGCAATCAGTAGGGTAAAAATAGTCATACTGAAAATATTTAACCAATGCAGTCGAGCCAGCAATAAAGAAATCACAAATGCGAATGGTAGGGTCAATATACAGTAAGCTAAGTAAACAGCAGCATGACCAACAATAAATACAGAAATTGAATATAAACTAAATTCTCGATTTGCAATAACCAGCCAGAATGCACTCAAAGACAACAATGGTAAAGG
This sequence comes from Acinetobacter rudis, assembly GCF_031157835.1. GTDB lineage: Bacteria > Pseudomonadota > Gammaproteobacteria > Pseudomonadales > Moraxellaceae > Acinetobacter > Acinetobacter rudis_A. The sequence goes on from NZ_JAVIDR010000001.1 coordinate 414,958, forward strand.
TGCTAACAATAACGCTTGTAATATCGCCTTCTTAGAATATTGCACAATACCTCCTTATCTAAGACAGTAAGTTAGGTCTAACTACATGCTGTTCTAGACACACCAATCAAGTAGACCCTATAATTTTTAAACTTACTTTATTGTTACCCACCCAATATAACTTGTGAATCGATCAAATAGATTACTTAGCATACTGCAATTATTACGTGCTTACCGTTATCCTGTTAGCGCACAAAAACTCGCAGCAGAATTCAACATTAGTGTTCGTACACTATACAGAGATATTGAACTGTTACGTGAACAAGGCGCAAATATTCAAGGTGAGGCTGGATTAGGCTATATCCTTAAAGAAGACCTTGCCTTACCTCCTCTCCAACTGGACCGTGATGAAATTGAGGCATTGGTATTGGGGCTGCGCTGGGTCTGTCGTCATAGTGATGAACATCTTGTTAAATCCGCCAAAAGCTTATTTCATAAAATCCAACACGTATTACCTACAGTGATGCAGGAAGTCCTACAAAATGCTCCAATGTTGGTTGGCAGTGAATATCTCCCTCAACAAGAAGAAAATCATTTTACGCAATTAATTCGACAGTCTATTCAGGAGCAATCTGTACTTAAGATTCACTATAGTGATGCAAAAAAAGAAAATTCTGAACGCTGTATTTACCCTCTTGCTTTAGCTTATTTTAATGAAGTGCGTTTATTACTCTGTTGGTGTGAAAAGCGTCAAGACTTTCGTAATTTTCGTATAGACCGTATACGGCAACTTGAGCAAACATCACAGCACTATCAGCCTGATCGAACTTTTTTATTACAACAATGGTTCAAAGAAACAGGCATTGCTAGTCAGGATTTTTATTTTGATTAGGTATTGCCTACTGACATGTTCTGACACCACATCACGATAAAGTAAAGGTATTCAGAAAAACACCTTATCTTTAAAGGACTTAAACATGTCTAACATAACACTTTATACTCACCCACACTCTCGCGGCGTGACAGTCTCTTGGATGTTAGAAGAATGCCAAGCAGAATATCAAGTTGTGCCACTACAGTTTCATACTGATATGAAACAAGCAGAATATCTCAAACTCAATCCAGCAGGGAAAGTACCAACACTGACTCATGATGGTGTTGTTATTACTGAAACTGCAGCGATCATTAGCTATTTGGCTGATCTTTATCCAGAAAAACAACTTGCACCTGCAATAGACAGCCCACTACGTGGTGAATACTACAAATGGTTGTTTATCACGAGTAATCAATTTGAACCTGCCCTTACGGATTACATGCATCAAATTGAAATTACAGATGAGATGCGTTTTTCCTTGGGCTATCCTAAACTTGATGTGATTGTTGATCAGGTCACTCAGCATTTATCTCAAAATCGTTACTTGCTGGGTGAACAATTCAGTGCGGCGGACGTATTAATGGTTGCATTACTCGCATGGGCATTTCAAAAGACCATACCACTCAATGACACTTTACAAACCTATGTCGATCAAGCAATCGCACGCCCTGCTTTTCAACGCACTCTACAGCTCAATCAACAGTATCTTGAGCAACTCAATATTGACATCCTCACCCCCTTAAATGGGGGGTGATTCCTACTGCTAGACGCTTATGTCCAAGCGCAAGTATGTTCAGTGCGGAATTTATATCCCGATCATGGAATGTACCTGAGCAGCACTGCTGCGCAAGATGCACTGCCATGCTCTTATTCCAAGCCCTGATCTACCTTTCGGACTACT